>CAVQOO010000058.1:0-17030 GCA_963714395.1 Bryobacteraceae bacterium | reverse complement strand
GAGGCTGCAGCGATCAGGTGCCAGCGGTGGAGCGAGCGGTCGACGAGCTCTCTGAACGGCGCGTCGGCGTTTCGCCGTCCCCTCGTGATCGTCGTGGATGACCTCCACCTGGTGACGAGCGATTCCTGTCTGCGTTCCCTCGACTACGCGATCTCCCACCTGCCTTCGAACGTGCGACTGATCCTGGTCAGCCGGATCGACCCCAGGCTGACGCTCGGGCGCGTGCGTGCCTCCGGAGGCCTCGTCGAGCTGCGCGCAGACCAGCTCAGCTTCACACGGGAGGAGGTGTACGAGTACCTCGTCAAGCACGAGGGCTTCGCCGTCGACCACGAGATGGTCGACAGCGTCCTCGAGCGGACGGAGGGATGGCCGGCGGCTGTCGTGCTCGCCGGCCTGTGGCTCGAGAAGCGTCGAGAACCCGGCCGAGGCCGTTCGCCGCTTTGGAGGTGATCAGCGCTTCGTCGCCGACTATCTCAGCGGCGAGATCCTTGCGGCGCTCGAGGGCTCCCGTCGCTCCGTCTTCATGACGGCTGCCGTGCTCGGCCGGTTCACGACGGACCTCTGCGACGCGGTGCTCGGCCGTGACGACTCGGCGACCTTGCTCGCCGATCTCGAGCAGGGGAATCTGATGGTGCAGGCGCTCGAACGGGGTGGTTGGTACCGCGTTCACTCGCTGTTCACGGAGTTCGCCCGCGCACAGCTGGCGATCGAGGACCCCGGCCGGGCCGCCGCGATCGAACGCGCTGCGGCGCGGTGGTCTGCGGGATCGAGGGCTCGTCTCGGAGGCCCTCGCTCACGGAGCCTCCGGCGGCGATCACGAGCTCGTCGCAGAGATGCTGCTGGCGCACCATCTGCCGATGATGCGAAGCGGCGCCGGGCAGACGTTCCTCCGCTGGGTGAGAACGCTGCCGGACGAGGTCTTGGTGGGTCGCCCCGATCTTGCAGCAGCTGCCGCGCTCATCGCCACCGTTCAGGAAGGAGACGTTCTCGAGCAGCGGCGGTTCCTCCAGCTGATCGACGACGCGGGCGGACCCACGGCGGCGACGAGCTCGCTCGCCGAGCTCGAGATGGTGCTCGCGCACGCCTTTGCGGTCGACCACGGGGTCACGGCGGCGCTGCGTGAGGGACGCGAGGCCCTGCGGATTGCGCTGACCGAGATCGAGGAGGCGTCGTCGGGTTCGCTGGCCGCCTACGCCCGGGTCCTCTTCCTCGCCGGCAAGCTCCCCGAGGCCGCCGCGATGGCAGCCCGCATGCTGGCCGATCCAAAGGGTCGCCGCCGCACACCGAGTCTCGTTCACGCGCTCACCACGATGGCGCTCGTCGAGGTCGAGCAGGGGCGGATCGCCTCCGCCCGCGTGCACGCGGCTCAAGCGAAGGCCGCGGCAGGGAGCATTCGCACGAACCGGAGCTGGCTCGGCGGGAACGCCTGCCTGGCGGTCGGAGTGACACTCGCCGCGGAAGGAAAGGACGCCGAGGCGGAGCACGAGCTCATGCGGGCCGAGCGTCTCTTCCGAGCCGAGATCGCGACGATCCACCACACCCTCGTCCTTCTCCTCCTGGCCCGGGTTCGGGTCGCGCGGGGACAGCTCGATGGCGCGCAGGAGGCGCTGAGCGAGGCCAGAGCCGCGCTCGAGGTGCTGCCCGACTCGGGGCGGGTGGGCGAGATCGCGCACGACGTGGAGGGCGACGCTCGAGGCCGCGCAGGCGCGTGCCTCGAGCGCGGATGTCGTCAAGCCTCTCAGCGCGGCAGAGCGGAGCGTCCTCGAGCTGCTCTTGACGGACCTCTCGGCACGAGAGATCGGGGAGCGGCTGTTCCTCTCCCCCAACACGGTCAGGACGCACCGTCGGTCGATCTACGGCAAGCTCGGCGTGCACACCCGCGCCGACGCGATCGCACGGGCGACGGCTCTTCGCCTGTTCGAGGACGGTCGTTCACCCAGGTGAGATCCGGGCGCGCCCAGCCGACCCGGGCGCCCTCGAGTGCATGGTTGTGGTCATGGGTGCTCGGACGTATTCCCTGGTCGTCGAAGGGGAGCTCAGTGCTCGCATGGCGGTGGCGTTCGAGGGGATGTCGCTCTCGTGCTCGGGAGGGGCGGACAACGTTGACCGGCCCCGTCCGTGACCAGTCGGAGCTCCAGGGGCTGCTCCAGCGGGTGTCCGACCTCGGGCTCACGCTCGTCGAGGTGACCCGGGACAGGCAGGAGACGGAAGGCGCCCCGGTCTGAGGGGCGACGCGCGCAGGAACGGGCGGACTCGAGCGGGGACGGAGGGTGGCGCAGCCGCCGTCATCCCTGCGCGTCTCCGGGTAACCACCGCGGTCTCCAATCACCCGGGTGAACGGCAGCCTTGCGAGGGGAGTGACGCACCGCCCTGCCCATACTCGACTCATGGGCGATTCGACACACCGGTCTACCGTCGAGCCGCAGCTCGGTACCTCGCGCGGGCCTTGCTCGGAGCGACGGAGCGGGAGCGGGCGTCCAGCAGCGCCCAAGCAGACGATCCCGCACTCGGGCCTGGAGACCCCGTCCAGCCAGCCCGGTGGGTGCATGGCACGTACTGAGCCGTCGCACCGACGGTAACGAGGTTTGTCCAGGCGACCGGCCTGGCTTTGAACACAGCGGCATCACCGCCGGTCCGGTGAGCCGCAGAAAGGAGCAGAGATCAATGAGAAGCCAATTGAGGGACATGGACCCGGTTGACGACTTCGTCACCCAGCAGACGCCGGGCCTCGAGATCTTCCAGAAGGTCTGGGGCGACACGCAGTGCGCCTACCACAAGTTCGCCCCGGGTACGGACTTCACGGCGCTGCTGGCGCCAATGCCTGACGGTCTGTGCGGGGTTCCGCACCATGCCTACGTCATCAGCGGCTCGATGAAGGTCATCTACAAGGACGGGAGCATTGAGGAGTGCAAGGCCGGCGACGTGTGCTACTGGCCGGCTCCGCACAACTTCAAGTCGAAGGAAGGCGCCGAGATCATCCAGTTCAGCGGTAGTGGCGCCCTGGCTGCGCAGGCCGCGGTCATCGAGGGCCTTATGGCCAAGCAGGCACAGGGGTAGCGGCCAGCGCCGTCGACCGACAGCGGCTGTCAGAGCTCCGCCGCTGTGCTTGGGTGGGGGCCTGCCCGGAGTGGCAGGCCCCACCGTGGTTCAGTCGGGGTCGGCATACCCGTGCCGAGGCGTGCCGGCGATGCTGGGGCGCCGGCTCCTGTCGTCAGTCGAACGGAACGGTGCGGGTGCAGGCCACGTTGTCGCGGGTGATCGACGACGAGGCGGCCGGCGAGTCGCAGCGTCGCTCCCTGCGGTGAGGAAGCACCGGCGCGGCTGCAGCCCGGCGCCGTCCGTGCGAGAGTTCGCGGGTGCGCGAGTCCCTCGTCTATGCGGTCGGGGTCGCCGTCAGCCCGGTCCCGATCGCGTCGATCACCGTGATCCTCACGAGCCCTCGTGCTCGAGCGAACGGGGCGTCGTTCCTCGCGGGATGGGCGCTCGGCGTCTTCTCGGTCGTCACGGCTCTCGTCGCGATGGTCGGTCGGATCGGAGTCGACGATTCGCACCCCTCGTGGATCGCGATCCCCGAGCTCGTCCTCGGGTCGGCGTTCGTCGCAGCCGCCTGCGTCATCTGGATCCGGCGCCGCCGCCGCCGCGAGCACGCCGTCCCCTGGCTCGATGCCGTCGACCACCTCACAGCTCCTCGCTCGGCCGCCCTTGGGGTCCTCTTCTCAGCAGCCAACCCGAAGGTCGTGGCGCTCGCACTCGGCTCGGCGCTGTCACTGGCGGAGGCGGGCGCGGATGACAGCACAAGACTCCGCACGATCGTGCTCTTCTCTGCGATCGGGGTCGTCGGAGTCGCTCTTCCGTTTGCGCTCTACCTCGTCTTCCCGGGCCAATCGACCGCTCTCCTCTCTCGCCTCAGAGCGTGGCTCGGTCGGTACGAGGCGACCATCCTCGCCGCGCTCGGGCTCGCGCTCGGTGCGGTCTTCCTCCGGGACGGACTGACGAGTCTGTAGGCAGGGCGAAGCACGGTCACCTGGGTGACCTCGCCTTCGACCCCGGGCTCGCGGCTCGGCAGGTGGCAGGCTGGATCGAAGGAGACGGAAACGATCGACGATGGGCTCCCGGATCCGGCAAGCCGCCGCTGGTGGCACCTGGCTCCGTGAGCAGAAGCTCCAAAGGGAAGAGGCCGCGATGGGTACAACACTCCAGCCGATGGATCAGGACTCGCGGGCACTCGGTGGCGCAGCCGCCACGCAACCCGGCCCACCCGCGAACGCGCGGCGAACGCTGACCCGCGAGAACCTCGTTCGGACGGTGCGCGACGTCGTCGTCTCGACTCCCGTCCTGATCCCGGCGCTCGTCCGGCCGAAGACCTCGCACGCGCTGCGGGAGAAGATCATGCTCGCGGTCAGCTCGGTCAACGAGTGCCGCGCCTGCCAGTGGGGCCATGCGCAGCTCGCGAGCGCCCAGGGTGTGTCACTCGAGGAGATCAACGAGCTCCTCGGCTTCCAGTCGCTCGAGGCCGCGACCTCGGCGGAGGCCGCGGCGATCCTGTTCGCGCAGGGCTATGCAGAGACCGGAGGCCGGGCCGACCCGGAGGCGATCGCCGTCCTCCGCACGCACTACGGCGAGGCGGAGGTCGCCGAGATCCTCGGCTACGTGCGTGCGATCACGCTCGGGAACCTGACCGGCAACACGGTCGACGCCGTGCTGGATCGCATCCGCAGCCGCGTCCGCGCCCGGCGCGGACGCCGGACGCTCGACTCCTGAGCCCGACTGCGTGCATGGAGGCGCCCACCGACGCACGCGTCGCGTTCGGATGCCGTTCACCCGGGTGATTCGCTCACCGGCGCGCGAGTGGCGCGGCCGCCGATGTCACGATCGATGGCGTCGTCGCGTAATGCGATGCGCGTGAGAGGAGGTTCTCCATGGTCTGGGCAATCCTCGCGCTCCTAGGGGTGCCGCTGTGGATCTGCGCGGCGGGCATCACCGTCCTGGTCCTGAAGAACCGTGGCCTGCGGAATCGACCCGGTGACATTCCGGTTCGCGTGAAGCTGCCCGAGCAAGACGCGCTGGACGCGTGGCCATGCGATCTGGGTCTCCGACGTATTCGCCTGGCGGGCGAGCCCCGCTTCGTGGAACGAGGGCCTTCATCACGTGACGGACATCGCGCTGCGGACGCCCGAGCGAGGAGGAGCAGCACGCGCTGCGGCGCCTCGGTGACGACGTCGTCATCGCGACGCTCTCCGGACCGGGCGACCTGACGTGCTCTGGACGGTCGACGTGACGCTCGACGTCGCCGCCCGGTGGACAGGAGCGCTGCGCTCGTCGGCCCGTTCGTCACAGCCGCTGTTTCCGGCACCACCGCAGCGACGCCGCAAGTGCGTGGCGCCGATCTCTCAACCGAAAGGAGTTGACCATGTCAACCCTCACCGCTCCGGACATGAAGCTGAAGACCGGACTGGATCCGACCAGCCGGGTCAACGTCAAGGACATCCGCGGTTTCAGCTTCCACGGCATGGGTGCCTTCGTCGGCACCGGGCGGGCGCAGCGGGCGCACGTCTACACGGCGGCGTCGATCCCCGTCGACCCCGAGGCCTACAAGCAGATCGACCCCGAGAGGCTGGCCGAGCGAGCTCGGCGTCGACATGTGCGCGGTCAACAGCGGCCGCTTCTGGATGATGGACGAGTATCGACGTCCATGGTCGGCGAAGTTCAGGACTTCCACGGCGTCGAGATGCGGTGGGCCGGCGACATGACCGGCTCCGAGATGATCTCCCAGTTCCAGAGCGCATACGTGCCCTCGCTGATCTACCGCAACACCAACTGGATCTTCTACGCGGGCAAGCCCGGTCTACCTGCTCCGCGATCCGGAGGGTGCAACCTGGGTGCTGCAGGAGTTCACGAAGGACGTCGACCCGAGTCTCACGGCCGACAACCTCGAGGTGCTCGGCGAGAAGTACAAGGAGCTGCCCGAGGGCTGGACGTTCGAGACGAAGGTGCTCGCCGAGGACCTCTCGCTCGACACGTCCCGCGCGGGCGGCTGGGCCGCGATCATCCGCGACGAGTTCCACTGCACCTACCAGGGCTGCGGCTACGGCACGGACAGCAGCGCCAACTACGTGCCCTGATCCACGACGAGCGCTACCGGAGCCGGCCCTTCACGGACGGCCGGCTCGGAAGCGAGCGAGGAGACACCGATGAGCACTGCGACAGACGCAACACCCGCCCCCACCCACAACGGCCGTCCGATCATCGAAGGAGCGGCAGACGAAGCTCGGGCTCTACGTCACCGCCAAGGAGGCCTACGACATGTGGCAGGCGGACCCGGAGGGCGTGACCATCCTCGACGTCCGCACGCCCGAGGAGTGGGTCTTCACCGGCCATCCGCCGATGGCGACGCTGATCCCGTTCGCCTTCCTGGCGTACGTCTGGGACGACGAGAAGAAGGCGCTTCCCGTGGTCGCTGAACCCCGACTTCGTCGAGCTCGTGAAGGAGCGGTTCTCGCCCGACGACACGCTCCTCGTCACCTGCCGCTCCGGCGGCCGCGCGGCGATGGCGATCAACATGCTGACCGCCGCCGGGTTCACGAAGGCCTACAACATCCTCGACGGCATGGAGGGTGACAAGGTCCACGATCCCGACAGCGTCTTCGACGGGATGCGGCGCAAGAACGGCTGGCAGATGTCGGGCCTGCCGTGGACGTACGACCTCGACCCGAAGACGATGGCGCTTCCCGAGCGCGAGGCCGAGAACCTCCACCCGGGCAACGACGCCGACTGACGAGAAGCAGAAGGGCGGTGGGGCTCTCCCCACCGCCCCCTCGACCGGTTCGAGGCGTGCCGAATCGCAGTTGTCGTTCACTCGGGTGAATCCGGCCGCCGGAGGCCGGCAGGTGAGCTCGAGAGCCCTACGATCGATGCCAGAGCACCTCGACGAAAGCGCGAACGAAGGACGGTGGAGCGAATGCTCGAGTGGATCGAGAGATTCTTCGACAAGCACTTCCTGGGATCCGGGACGAAGTCGATCAGTCCCGAGAGCGAGGTCGCCGAAGCCATCAGGAACGGTGCCTGCATCCTCGACGTCCGCCTCGCCCTGGAGGCGAAGAAGGGGATGGTGCCGGGAGCCAAGAACATCGACATGCTGGTTCTCAAGCGCCACCTGGACGAGCTGCCGCGCGACAGGACGATCGTGACCTATTGCAAGACCGGCGGGCGGGCCGGCAAGGCCCGTGACATCCTCGATCGCAACGGCTTCAAGGTGATCAACGGCGGCGGCTACGAGACGGTCCTGAAGATCGTCGAGAGCAACCAATCTGCTGTCGAGAGCAACCAAACTGCTGCTGCCTAGGCTGACGGCGTAGCCCTCGAGGCGACACGTCGACGGCGCCCGCGAGAACGAGCCGGCGGGCGCCAGGGACCAGGGTACTTGACTGATCCCGGAGTACGGTCGGGAGTACGGGCCTGTCTCCGTCACCTGCATCTGGGTGCAGTTCGTTGCCTGCGCATTTGCAGGCACTTTCAGTTCGGTGCGGGACGCTGCAGACGTTCTGTCGAGACTATGAATCCCAGGGTCGACACACCATTGGCCCATGAAAACAAAACAATTCATTCTGGTCGTTTGTGTTGCTTTACTTCCGGTAACGCTGGCGTTTGCTGCCAGCGCAGATGAGAAAGCGGTCCGTGACGCCGATGAGCAGTGGTCAAGAGCGGCTGCGGACAAAGATCTCGATAAAACGGTGTCGTTTTACGCCGATGACGCGGTTGTGCTTCCGCCGAATCAGGCTGCGGTGACGACAAAGGATGGCATTCGAAATTTGTGGAAAGGCTTTCTCGACAGCCTGACGGACATCAGTTGGAAAACCAGTCGCGTGGAAATGGCGAAGTCCAGCGACATGGGGTATTTGATCGGCACCTACGAGATGACGCTGAAAGACGGCAGCAAAGATAAGGGCAAGTATTGCGAGGTTTGGAAAAAACAAGCCGACGGCAAATGGAAGGTCAGCACCGACATGTTCAGCTCGGATCTGCCAGCGCCGGGTGCATCTCCGTCTCCGCCCGCAGGCGCAACACAAAGGAAGTAAAACGATTCACATTAGTTCACGAACACTGCGACAACAAAGGAATGAAGATCGCCGTGAGGGAAAGGGCGTTCTTGAATCGCGATAGCTTTTTCGAGTCGCAGGTTTTTAGATCAGTAATCTCATGTGGTCCGGGTATTCCCCAGATTGTAAATCCCTGGCCGTTCAAATCGAGCGTCTCGAGTCGAACTAGGCTCGTTACATCGCGAGTTTTGAGGTAGAGATGAACTTCATGCCGTCCGGCACTTCATCAGAAGTTAAATTTGAGATCGGACATGTGCTGTTCATCGACATCGTCGGTTACTCGAAGTTGCTCATAAACGAGCAGAGCGAGCAGATGCAGACGTTGCGAGAAATCGTGCGCGGCACCGAGCAGTTCCGCGCGGCTGAAGCCGAAGGCAAACTGCTGCGCTTACCGACCGGCGATGGTGGCGCCCTTGTGTTCCGCACTAGCCCCGAAGCGCCGGTCCGCTGCGCGCTAGAAATCAGTAAGGCGCTCAAGAAGCATCCCGAACTTCGGGTCCGCATGGGAATTCACAGCGGTGCGGTCAACGAAATCACGGATCTGAACGAACAGGCGAACATCGCGGGCGCCGGCATCAACATCGCACAACGGATCATGGATTGCGGTGATGCGGGCCACATTCTTCTCTCCAGGCATGTCGCGGAAGATCTGGAGCAATATCGGCAGTGGCAGCCGTACCTGCACGATCTCGGCGAGTGTGAAGTGAAACACGGCGTCCGCGTTCACGCCTTAATTTCTACACCGATCGACGTAGGCAACCCCGAAGTGCCACAGAAATTCAAGGCTCTGTAGAGGCGGCCGTGTCGCCGCGCGTGCCAAGGCCGTGTATTCCAAAGTGGACAGTGATCGCACGATCTTGATCCTCATCGCCATTGCAACGTTTTCTTTTCTGGCAACGAGGAAAACCGAAAACTCTGCGCCCGCCTCAGTGATTCCGGAGAAAAGCATCGCCGTGCTTCCATTTGAAAACCACAGCCGAGATCCAGACAACGCCTACTTTGCCGACGGCATCCAGGACGAGATTCTGACGCGGCTATCCAAGATTGCCGATCTGAAGGTGATCTCGCGCACTTCACGCAGCACTACAAGAGCGCGCCGGAAAACCTGTCCGAGATCGCCAGACAACTTGGCGTCGCCCACATCCTAGAAGGCAGCGTGCAGAAGAGCGGCGATTCCGTGCGAGTGAACGTGCAGCTAATCAAAGCAGCCAACGATTCCCATCTTTGGGCCGATACCTTTGATCGCAAGCTGACCGACATTTTTTCGGTCGAGAGTGAGGTGGCCAAAGCCATCGCCGACCAGTTGCGTGCGAAACTCACCGGTCAGGAAGAGCAAGTCATCGCCGCCAAACCGACAGACAATCCTGAAGCCTACGATGCCTACCTGCGTGGTCTGGCTTATACACTGAAAACTGGCAACACACCCGCCAACGCCCTTGGCGCACAGAAATATCTCAAAGAAGCGGTGCGGTTGGACCCGAAGTTCGCCCTTGCCTGGGCGCTGCTGTCATACGTGGATGCGCGCGGTTACCGCACACTAAGTCTTCAACCAACGATCGCCCTTCGTGAAGAGGCACGGCAGGCAGCCGAAACCGCGCTCACTCTTCAGCCCAATCTCGGCGAGGCCATCTTGGCCAAGGGATTTTACCACTACGCCTGCCTAAAGGATTACGGCCCGGCGGTGCGTTACTTTGAGCAAGCACGTCAGCTCCTGCCCAATAGCAGTCAGATTCCTGAATCCCTGGCTTATGTCACGCGGAGGCAAGGCCAGTGGGAGCGGAGCGAGTCCTACTTCGACGAAGCCGAGCGGCTCGACCCGCGCAACGTTTACCTGCTCACCCAGCACGCGGGTTCCTATATCGAACTTCGTCGTTTCTCCGAGGCGCTACGAAAGCTTGATCAGGTTCTCAATATCACACCAGACGACATGGATACGCTCGTGCTAAAGGCCGCTATCGCACAAGCCGAGGGCGATCTGCCGCGTGCGGCTGCACTGCTCGCTCCCCTCCATCCGAACGCCGACGACGCTGCCGCGTTGGAAACACAAGTTTACCGCGATCACCCGCGCCGATCATCCCTCGGCTAAAAGAGATACTTACCAAACCCGATCCAGCGTTGGGTTTCCTCAATGGCGAACTGCGCTTTTGGTTAGGCTGGGCGCAGGAAGTTGCCGGGGACCACGCTGCCGCTGAGGAAACCTGGCGACAGGCGCACAGAGAGTTGGAACCTTTTCTCAAAGACCAGCCGGAAAATTACAACCTCATTGAAGATCTCGCACTGACCAACATGGGTCTTGGGGACAAGACCGCCGCGTTCTCTTTCGTCGAGAAAGCGATGGCCGGGGTCCCGATCGAGAAAGACACGCTAGATGGCCCCGGTCCAATTGAGATTCTTGCCCGTGTGTCCGCGCAGATGGGCGAACCCGACCGCGCCATTGCCGCTTTACAGAAACTACTCTCGATGCCGGGCGAATCTCCGCTTGCCGAGAACGTGCCGCTCACTCCCGCGCTACTCCGGCTCGATCCGATGTTCGATCCGCTCCGGAACGATCCGCGCTTCCAAAAACTCTGCGAAGAGAAACCAAAGTGAACACGCGCGAGCGGGAGCCGCGCGGCTAGGGGGTAACGCAGCTAGGGTAGCTAGCGCGAGTGCGGGAGCACGAACGACCAACTGTTAGGATGCAAAACTTCGAGCATTTCACGTATTCCTTGGCGTTTGAAGCGAAGCCCCATGATGTAAGAATGAGGATCGACAATTCCTCGGAGCGAAAGGTCCTGTGAATTGACCGGACCGAAGCTATGACTAGACTGCGATAAATGGCATCGGCCGGATTCACTTACTGGCGAGATGGAGAAATGTGGCTCGGGTATCTCGATCAGTTTCCCGACTACATGACGCAGGGAACGTCGTTTGAAGATCTCAAAGAGAATCTTCTCGATCTCCATAAGGATCTGTCCTCAGGTGTTATCCCAAACGTCCGCCAGCACTCTGAACTCGAGCTGGCGTGAAGCGGCGTGAATTGATCAAGAAGATCGAAAAGCAGGGAGCGATGCTAATCCGGCACGGCGGCAAGCACGATTGGTATCAGAACCCTGAGACGAGAATTTGCCAGCCGGTCCCGCGGCACAGCGAAATTAACGAGAATCGCTCGCAGTATTCTGCGCAAGCTGAGCAAACCGTGAATCATTGTGAGCTCGCGGAATTCCATTTCCGAGCTGCAGCAGCGCAATGTTTACAAGGCGACCATCGGTGAAGCGATGTCTTGAGTTGAAATCGCCTCGTTAAATCGCGGGTTTTGAAATAGTAAAGACTCTCATGCCGTCCGAGCATTCGTCCGACGTAAAATTCGAGATCGCCCATGTCTTGTTCCTCGACATCGTCGGCTACTCGAAGCTTTCGGTTAACGAACAACACGCCAGAGTTGATGAACTCAACGGGATTGTTCGTTTGTCCGAGCAATTCCAAAAAGCTGAAGCGGCCAATCGAATCTTAAAAATCCCGACCGGCGACGGCATGGCGCTGGTGTTCTATAAAAGTCCCGAGGAACCGGCGCAATGCGCCTTTGAGATCAGCCGGGCGCTGAAGGACAACCAGCGCCTGCAAGTCCGGATGGGCATTCACAGCGGGCCGATCAGCGGTGTGGTGGACGTGAACGAACGGACGAACGTGGCCGGCGCGGGCATCAACGTGGCCCAACGAGTGATGGATTGTGGCGACGCCGGGCACATTCTTCTGTCCCGTCATGTGGCCGAAGACCTGGCGGAATACGAACGCTGGCGACCGTTTCTGCACGACATCGGCACCTTCGAAGTGAAACACGGTGTGCGGGTGAGCGTGACCAACCTTTACTCCGATGAGGTTGGTAATCCGAACCTGCCGAGCAAGCTACAGGCGGTTAAGAAACATCACGCCCATGTGCGTTGGGCGGCAGTGGCGATTGGGCTACTCGTGCTTGGAGCAATCGTCGCCGCCTTCATGATTGTTTCGCGTAGGCCGACTACGTCGCTAACTGCCATTCCCGAAAAAAGCATCGCCGTGCTGCCATTCGTGGACATGTCGCGCGGGCAAGGACCAGGAATATTTCTCCGACGGCATCTCGGAGGAACTGCTGAACCTGCTGGCGAAGATTCCGCAGTTGCAGGTGACGGCGCGCACCTCGTCGTTCGCGTTCAAAGGCAAGGAGATCGGGCATTCCGGAGATCGCGCGCACGCTGCACGTGGCGCACGTGCTCGAAGGCTCGGTGCGCAAGGCGGGCAACTCGGTACGGATCACGGCGCAGTTGATCAAGGCCGGCACCGACACGCACCTGTGGTCGCAGACCTACGACCGCAAGCTCGACGACATCTTCGCGATCCAGGACGAGATCGCGGCCGACGTGGTCAAGCAGCTCAAGGTCACACTGCTCGGCGCGGCGCCGAAGGCACGCACGACCGATCCCGAGGCGTACGCGCTTTATCTCCAGGCCGTCCAGCTCGGACGGCAGTTCACCGCCGAGGCGTTCCAGCAGTCCGACGCGCTTTACCGCAAGGTGCTGGCGATCGATCCGCGCTACGCCCCGGCGTGGTACGGGCTGGCTCGCAACTTCGGCAGCGAGACAGGCCAAGGCCTTCTGCCCAGCAAGGAAGGATTCGCCCAAGCCCGCGAGGCGGCCGTGAAGGCGCTTGCGATCGATCCGGACTACGCACCGGCCCATGCCCAGCTCGGCTGGATCGCGATGTACGGCGACAACGACCTCGCCGGTGCCGCGCTGCACTTAGAGCGAGCGCTCGCGCTCGATCCGGCGGACCTGAGTGTGCTTACCACGAGCGCCACGCTGCTCCAGTCTCTTGGCCGCCTCGACGAGGCGCTGGCGCTCGAGGAGGCCGCCGTCCGCCGCGATCCGGTGAACGTGACGGCGCTCTTCAACCTGGGCTACCACCAGCGCATGGCCGGCCGGCTCGACGCGGCGATCGCGTCGTTCCGCACCGTGCTGAGCTTGAGCCCAAGCAATGGAGGCGCCCACTGCCAGCTCGGCGTAGCGCTGCTGCTCAAGGGCGATGCGAAGGGCGCGCTGGCGGAGATCGAGCAGGAGACGAGCGAGATCTACAAGATGATCGGCCTGCCGATGGCCTACCACGCGCTCGGGCGCAAGGCCGACTCGGACGCCGCGCTCGCCGCGCTGATCGCGAAGTACGAGAAGGACGGGCCCTACAACATTGCCTCCGTCTACGCCTACCGCGGCGAGGCTGATAAGGCATTCGCGTGGCTCGACAAGGCGGTCGAGTACGGCGACGGCGGCCTCGGCGAGATCGTGACGGATAACCTGTTCGACAAGATCCACGCCGACCCACGCTGGCTGGCGTTCCTGCGCAAGATTGGCAAGGCGCCGGAGCAACTGGCGAAGATCGAGTTCAAGGTGACGCTGCCGCAATGAGCATGCGGATGGATTCGACTGCGCTCACCACAAGCTTACACGGATTACGCGGGATGGATTTAATTCTTAATCTGCGTTATCCGCAGCCTGCCCGCGCTCGGCGGTTCCGGTCGGGGAATGATCGGCTACCCCGCTTAACTTCGCGTTTGCCTATGCGTACCTATTTTGCCGGGTCGCGATTTTTCTGCGCAAGCCTTCCACCGCAACCAAGCCAACTAAGCCAATCGCGAGGAGGCCCAATGTTGAGCCGACTTCTGGAACTGCAGTCGTGACAACAGTAAGGTTTGTACGTGAAATCTTGGCCAGTTCCCTGAATTACTATCCTGGCAGCGGAGTCCTTCTGAACTAATGGATCGCCGCTTGTAATCTGCGTCGTTCCAAAGCCAATCAACGTTAGACTATCTTCATCGAACGTGACTGACTTCAAGCTAAAAAACGTACCAGTAGCAAAACCGTTGGCGCCGACGATCGGAATGCTCCAGGCGGGCCCCCCAACGCCGGGCAAGACATCGAGAAGGTTCACTGATGAGCCGCTGCCAGTCCATCGGATTGCCAGGTTGAAAATAGCTTGCGAGCCCACGATGGGGATAAAGTCACCTGTTGCGTTAGTCACGGACAATGGCCCGTGCGGGGAAAATTCGCCGAGGAAGTCAAGCTCGTTAATTCCGGTGCCGTTAATTCCGGTGCTGTTAATTCCGGTGCTTCCGGTGATGGTGCCGCTTCCCGTCAACCCAATTTGCCCTTTGGCTCTACCGTCAATGATAATCGCCTCGACTTGCTGCGGCGCAATCAATGCGACAGTGGCAAACGCTACGAGAACCGACCATACGAATTTTGATATTTTCATAGTTTCCAGCCTCCACAGTTTTTGCGTAAATTGCAGCATCTAAGTACCAATCGTGTTCCAGATTGCCCCCGGCCTGATAAATTTTTGCTTCAGACGCGACGGTGTCGGGGTCATTGGGAACAAGGTCCAACATTCGGGTTTACGATGAAGCTGGTAATATTATCGGAACGCATGAGCAGACGGGGCTAGGCGTAGCTAAGGTGTCGGAAAAGTTAATGTCGTCAATTTTGCCACGTAAAGGATGCACTGCTTGCGTCTCTCGGTCGCCTGGATGAGGCGCTGGCGCTCGACGAGGCCGTCGTCCGCCGCGATCCGGTGAAGGTGTCGGCGCTCTTCAACCTGGGCTACTACCAGCGCATGGCCGGGCGGTTCGACGCGGCGAACCGCACCGTGTTGAGCCTGAGCCCGGGCCGGGGCGGCGCGCACGCCGAACTCGGCAATGCGCTGCTCCTGAAGGGCGACGCGCAGGGCGCGCTCTCGGAGATCGAGCAGGAGACGAGCGAGCTTTGGAAGATGGTCGGCCTGTCGATGGCGCACCACGTGCTCGGGCGCAAGGCCGACTCCGACGCCGCGCTCGCCGCGCTGATCGCAAAGTACGAGAAGGACGCGCCCTACAACATCGCCCACGTCTACGCCTACCGCGGCGAGGCCGACAAGGCGTTCGAATGGCTCGACAAGGCGGTCGAGTACGGCGACCCCGGCCTCGGCGAGATCGTGACGGAGAACCTGTTCGACAAGATCCACGGCGACCCGCGCTGGCTGCCGTTCCTGCGCAAGGTCGGCAAGGCGCCGGAGCAACTGGCGAAGATCGAGTTCAAGGTGACGCTGCCGCAATGAGCATGCGGATGGATTCGACTGTGCTCACCACAAGCTTACACGGATTACGCGGGATGGGTCTAATTCTTAATCTGCGTTATCCGCAGCCTGCCCGCCGCGGCGGGTAACCTGCGGTTGTAGGTTGCATAATACTCTGGCTCCAAACAGGCTCGTTAAATTGCAGGTCATATTATAATAATAAGCGGTCTCATGCCACCGCCCGAGCGTAATCAAACGCGAAATTTGCAGATCGGGCATGTCTTGTTCATCGACATCGTTGGCTACTCCAAATTGCTCGTCAACGAGCAAAGCGGATTGCTGCGCGAGCTAAATGAAATCGTCAGCGGCACGAACGAATTTCGCGAAGCCGAGGCCGAAGGAAAACTGATCCGGCTACCGACCGGCGATGGGATGGCGCTTGTTTTTCGCACAGATCCTGAAGCGCCGGCGCAATGCGCGTTGGAAATTGCGCGAGCCTTGAAAGAACATCCGCGGATCGCGCTGCGAATGGGCATTCACAGCGGCCCGGTTAACGAAGTGGTCGATGTGAACCAGCGCCAGAACATCGCCGGTGCGGGGATCAACATGGCGCAACGAGTGATGGATTGTGGCGATGCCGGTCACATCCTCGTCTCCAAACATGTGGCCGAAGATTTGGAACAACACGACCGTTGGCGGCCGCTTCTGCACGATCTTGGCTCATGCGAAGTGAAGCACGGCGTCCGCATCGATATCAGCAATCTCTACTCGGATGAAGTCGGCAATGCGCAACTGCCGAAAAAGTTTCGAGGCGCTTAAGAAACATCGCGCTCATGTGCGCTGGGCGGCGGTGGCAGATCGCGCTGCTCGTGGTGGCCGCGATTGTCGGCGGTCGATTTTCTCTTTTTGCGCACAGGACCGACTCCGCTCGGCTTGCCAGCTGCGTCGAAAAAAGCATCGCGGTGCTTCCGTTTGAAAATCTGAGCGAAGACAAAGAGAACGCCTTCTTCACCGACGGCGTGCAGGATCGAAATTCTGACCAACCTGGCGCAGATCGCGGACCTGAAAGTGATCAGCCGCACTTCCGTGATGCAGTACAAAAGCGGCGTCGCCGCGCAATCTGCGCGAGATCGGCCAGCAACTCGGCGTGGCGCATGTCGTCGAAGGCAGTGTGCAGCGCGCGGCCAACAAAGTGCGGGTGAATGCGCAGTTGATCGACGCGCGCAACGACGCGCATCTCTGGGCGCAAACCTACGATCGCGACCTGGCCGATGTCTTCGCCATCCAAAGCGAGATCGCCAAGGCGATTGCCGACCAGTTGCAGGCGAAGCTCTCGCCTAACGAGAAGAAAGCCATCGAGCAGCCGCCCACCACTGATCTGGCGGCTTTCGACCTTTACAGCCGGGCGAAGTCACTTCTCCTCACGGCAGGTTTCAGCGCGACGAGCGAGCCAGACCTGCGGAAGGCAATTGAACTTCTGGATGAAGCGGTGAAGCGCGATCCCTCATTTTTCGACGCTTACTGCCAGCTCGCCTATGCCCACGAATACCTTTATGCAGTAAGGGGTCTGATCACACTCCCGCCCGGCTGGCGCTGGCTGAAGCTGCGGTGCAAGCCGCGACACGGCTGCGACCGGATGCTGCCGAAACGCATTTGGCGCGCGCACAATATCTCTACTTCGGGCTGCGCGACTATGCCGGCGCCCTCGCCGAATTGGAGATTGCGCGGCGAGCGTTACCCAATGATCCGCGTCTCTTCGAACTCACCGGCTACATTCTGCGGCGGCGCGGCCAGCAGGAGGAAGGTCTGCAGAACCTGCAGCGCGCGGTGGAGCTGGACCCGCGCAACTTTGATACTCTGCAACAGATCGCGCTCAGT
>CAVQOO010000057.1:0-18186 GCA_963714395.1 Bryobacteraceae bacterium | reverse complement strand
CGCCGAGTGAAGTGCATCGCGAGTTTGAGAGGCTTCTGCGTGACCGGAAACACATGGGTTTGCGGAACCTCCTCGGCGACATCACGCTGGAGCCGCGCAACCCGTTCCAGACGACCAAGCGTAAGCCGAAGAAGTGGCTGGTTGCTCTCGTCGGGTTGGCGCTGCTGGCGGCGTTGATCGTCTACTACTTTCACCTGCGCTGAGGGGGAGTGCGGACATGGACATGCAACCGGCTCCCAACTACAAGTACCGGCCGTCGCTTATTGAGGAGAATCCTGCCCTTCTCCTGTGGCTGCTTCTGCTCGGCGCCTACTTCGTCGCGGTGGTCATCGCCAAGTACGCCTGGTTCCTGCATGACCGCCAGATTGTGGAATTGACTCTCTGGCTTCTGCTCGGCAGCGTCACCCTGTTCATTGGTGTCTATCAACTGACTCGCGTGAAGAAGGCACGAGAGGATTCGTGGCCGAACCAGTTGCCGACTATCCCGGCCCGCGCGGATGGCCGGATCGTCGAAGCTGCGTGGAAGGAGAACTCAGTCGTTCTCGGATATGACGTTCACGGCAAGCCCTGGCTCTGGAGCGATGAAACGCGCGTCATGCAGGCGCTTGTCCTTGGCCAGACCGGCAGCGGCAAGACCACGTTGCTACGCAACATCATCACGCAAGATCTGATGCGGCGCGTCGGTCCCGGAGGGCGAGTCGCACCGGATTCCGATGGTCGTTTTCGACGGCAAGGGAGACCTCGAGTTCTTCCACTCGCTCCTGCCCTACATTCATCGGGCGGGGCGGCTGAATGATTTGCGGCTGATGAACCCGTCGCGTCCCGACTACTCGGTCCAGTACAACCCCTTTTCGTCCGAGGACGACAACTACATGGCGCAGGTGTCAATGGTGTTCGGGTCGTTTGACCTGCACGACGAGTTCTTCGCCAAGCACCAATTGAACTACCTGGCCGACATCGTCCGCATCCTGCACTACACCGGTCGGGCGTTCAACTTCTATGACGTCATGGTGATGGCGCTCGACCAAAGCGTGATCGAAGACCAGGTCGCGCTGGCACGGCACCAGATGGGCCGCGACCCGAGCATCTCGACGCAACGCCGGCTGAACTTCGAGATGTCCGCGAAGAACCTCTTTCAGTCGTTCTCTGACCGGGACCGGGTGCCGAAGATCCAGGGTTTGCTGAATGAGTGCATGACGTTCCTCGACGACGAGTTGAGCGTCATCACCGGACCCTACGACAACCTGCTCTCGATCAACGAGGTCATCGACCAGGGACTGATCCTGTTCGTGAGCCTGAACATCAACAAGAACACCGCACCGGTTCGTGCCCTGGGGAAGATGCTGCTGCAGAATCTGCAACTGGTCGTCGGCAAGCGGTACGAGTCGGAGTCCGAGCGCAGGCGCACGAACAAGCCGTTGTTCTCGGTGGTGATGGATGAGTTCGCGCCGTTCGGGTACCGGAACTTCGCCCAGATTCTGAACACTGCGCGCGGCACGAACACGGCATTCCTGTTTTCGATGCAATCATTGCCGCAACTCTTGCAGGTCGGCCGTGGGTTTCAGCAGGACGTATCTTCCGCGCCTGGCACGACCATGTTGCTTCAGACCCGCGACGAGGAAACCGCCAAGTACTTCAAGCAGGCCTCCTCTCAGGTGCCCGTGCAGAAGCGGACACAGCAACTCTGGCGCAAAGACTTCCTCGGATTCGAGCAGTTTCAGAAGGCCATTGGCGCGACCGAACGCGAGCAACTGGAGTATCGCGCGCTCGACCACCACATTAAGAATCTCGGGAAAGGAAAGATGGAGGTCCTCATGACCGACCCGATCCAGGGAACCATGCACGGCCGTCTGCATGTTCGGCCGCCGAGCGACATCCGGGTGCCCTGCTTCGAACCCACGATGTTTCCGAAACTGCGTTCATCGCGAGCGGATGTTCGGGGCGCGAACCTGCGATTCAAGGATCAGAAGCTGGCGGCAATGATCACCATGCCGAGACGGGGGACGCTATGAGCACGTTGCGTTGGGGCGTTCGCGCGATGGTCTTGCGTCACCGTTTCTGCACTTGGCCAGGCTCCTGAACCGACATGCAAAGACGTCGCAAGTCGAGTAGCACTCGCCACCCAGGCGCCGCAGAGCGGACCGGCGCCGTCGGCGTCAATCCGAATCAGCCCTATCGACCAGTGCCGCTCAACCGTGCGTCGTCACGGGAAACGATCTTCGAGTTCTACCTGCGTGCTCTCAACCCGCGTCAGATCCGCTGGGGCGATGAGATTGACCGGCGAATTGCGCAGCTTGGCCGAGCAGTCCGTCCTCAATCCCTACTTCCGGTGGAGCGCTATCCAGACGGGCGTCATTCTGTTTCTGCTGCTCGTTTGCTGGGTTTGGTGGGACAAGATGCGGCAGATCAAGTGGGTCGCGGCGGAGTGTCTTGCCGACGCGATCAACGCAAAGCGCATCGCGGAAGATCGGGCACTGGAGGCGATCGGGCTCTACAACCGGCACATCGAGCAGTGCAATCGCGTCATCGAGAGCCAGGAATCCGGGTTGCCCGGCGCCAGCCCGACGGACGCCTGGCGTCAGGAAGTGCTCACTCTGAAGAACAAACTGACGGCCGAAGAAGCGAAGTCGATGCGATTGCAGAAGGCGTTGGAGGATCGCGAGGCGCTCCAGGCCGGTCTCGAACAGCGACTCCGGCAACTCGAAACGCTGGTTCAGGAGCGGCAGAACGGCGCGAACGCCGAACTGGTCGCGACGGCTTCAGCGCGCCGAATCGCAACTGGGCGACAAGAAGACGCCCAAGCGGGGTGCCAAGTGATCGTTCGAGTGCACTCGTTGGGCAGCCTCTGGCAGACGAAAGATCTGCCGAACGGCGGCACTCGCGTATGGAATACGACCGGCATCCGGGACGGTTGTCGCGTCCGGTCCTGCGCCACGCTGTTCGGTCAACTGGTCTTCGGACCGAAAGCGAAGCCGCTTCTTGCAGGAACCGTCCCGCATTCACGGACGTAACTGGGTGACCAGCGACATCACCCAGACCTCTGCCGGCCGCAGCATCCGGCTCGCGTGCCCAGCAGCTTCGGGTGCAATGGCGGATTGGCACCTGCATACAGTGAGCGAACAACTGGTCGGCGTTGTGCCGCCGGACGGCCTCGACCCAGACAACATCCTGGTCGCTGTCGGCGTCGCAGCGAAAGCAGCAGCAGGAACTCCTGCTCCTCGTGAAACCGTTTGCCTGGCTCGCCGGGCCAACCGGATCGGCGATCTTTGAGGTCACCGACCGTGGCGTCGGCCGCTGGAACGTACGCAGGAGGTGAACCTTGCGCTACTCGAAAGACAGCATTGTGATCTCCGAAACCGCCGACAAGCCGATCCTGCGCACTGTCTACGAGGCCGGTCACGTCACGTTCGAGCAGCTTCACTGCAGCCTTCATCCATATGCGACCTCGAGGGCAGAGCGGAACTCGCTCGCCTGGAGGGTGCGTCGGCTGGTCCGTCATGGCTTCCTTGAATCGCGGCGAGTCGAAGGGATGGAGCCGGCTTTGTCATTGGGCGAGTCCGGAGAGCTGTATTTGCAGAGCTTCGACGGCGCAATCGTTGAACGGCGAACCCGTTCGAAGGGCGGCAATGCGCGCAGTCAAGTGTGGCATGACGTCCAGCTATTCACGATTCAGTTGGCGCTTCGGCGCGCGGGAGTGGTGCTGACCTGGCAATCGGAGGCGGAAGTTCGCGCGCAGAATCGTGTCGCAAGTCTGCGATTCGCCAAGGAGTATGACGCGGTCGTGACGTTCCGCTTGGGCGAACTGCAGGCTGACGTGGCCCTGGAGTTTGAGCGGACCGTGAAGTCCGCCGACGCCTACCTGCGCATCTTCGCTCAACTGAACGAAGAAACGTTGCTCGCGCGGTTTCTCTACCTGGTGCCAGACAGCAAATCTCAACTGCTCCTCCGGGATGTTGCCCCGCGTCAATGCCCACGCATCTACGTCGCGCTGACCCACGAGTTTCGCGCGCAGCCGGCGACGGCTGGCCTACTGGATCTGCGCTCTGGCCAGACGGTCACTCTGGCAGACTGCCTCTCCTGAACCCCGCTGCCCGCCAACACGCCCTGCCTGGTTTGCCCATCGATTGCGATCCGAATGCGTCTCTATTGCCGTTTCACGAACCCCTCGTAAGACATTGATCGCGCTTGGGCCAGTTTTCCGATATCCCCGTGTTTTAGCAGTCCGAACTCTGGGCAGACCGGCGGCGAGGATGGCGGAGGCAGGCGACGAGGGATGAAGCGATGAGTGGGAGTGCAGTGGTAAGCGGAATCGTGGTCTGTGGGGGTGAGTGGCGGGCGGAGAAGCTGGTGGGTGTGCGCGGGTGGTTGGCAGGGATTGAGGGGAATGGAGTGCTGAGTGGAAGGAAGAAGAGGAAGTTGTGGGTGGCACCGGTGGCTGGACCGGTGACAAAGCGCAGTGGCGCGCGCGCAAGTGTAGCGCGGTCTGTGAGGGTGTGAGCGGCATTGGGAGTGAAGAAGTAGCGCCGCCAGCAGCGGAGACTTGTGCAGGAAACGGCGTGCCGATCCGGAGGCGACGCATGGATCGCGCACGCAAACGCGTAATGTAGAACGAACCACGAAAGGAGCGAGTGACATATGGCGTACGTGAATGGTGCAGCCAGAGAGCGGCCCGGTACAGTTCCCCCGGCGATGACCGCGCCGGTTTCGGAACTGGCGGAGACCGCAACAATGAACAAAGAACGATTCACGAGGAAGATCAAGCAGCGGCTCATTGAGCCGTTCGATCCCGAGGAGATCAAGTGGCGCGTGACGGCGACTTCGACGATTCAGACGAAGCACGGTCCGCAGAAACGCGGTCAACTGATCGCCTACGCCGACCAGCGCGCGTACACGGACCGGCTGAACTCCGTGTTCGGTGAATGGGGATGGACCCGCGACTACGACGTGCAGGTGGCGCAGAACTTCGAGCGGCGCACGGCCAGCGACAAATCCCAGTCCGCGGTGGCGGCCAAGGTCGTCGTCGTTTCGCGCGTCACGATTCACGGCTTGGGCACGCACACCGGCGTCGGCGAGGAGTGGGCGGACGACGAGAACGCCGCGACTCGCGCCGAGGCGCAAGCGTTCAAGCGCGCCTGCGCGTGTTTCGGACTGGGCCGGTATCTCTACGACCTCGACAAGACCTGGGTGGACCTGGATCAGTCCAACCGTCCCGCGTACACGCCCAGTCTGCCGGAATGGGCGCTCCCGGCGTCGCGTCAGCCGCAACAGCGCAGCGTCGGCGCCGGCGCCAAAGCCGTCATCCGCTGGCAACGGTGCGCCACGGAACGGCCTGGTTCGTGACGAAGCGCTGGCTGCCATCACGACGCTGTGCGACAAGGTCGGGTTCAGCCTGGCGCAATCGACGCTACAGAAGTACGGCGGCACGACCGACCTCAAGCGGCTCGGATACGCAAAGCTGACGTTGGTCATGGACAAGTTGACCGACCTCAGCCGCGGCATTGAGCGGCTCGTGGCCGGCAAAGCAGCTCTCGGAGATGCGGCGTACAGCGTCCTGTGTCGCGAACTGAACCTGGCGAGCGACAGCATCGACGACATCCCGGACCGCGACACCTTGCGCGTTCTGGTCGAGAGAGTGGAAGAGCAGGCGCGCTCAAAGGCGCCCGACTGCTGCAACGAATCCGGCATCCGGGCGAATTGCCGAAGCGCGCGGGAGGCTCCTCCAGGCCGCGCGCAAGCATGCGGACCGCACCCGCAAGCGTCTCGCTGACGTGATCGAACAGGCTTCGGTCGGCACCTTGACCCTCGAAGGACTCAAGGATCTGACCGACGCGAACGTCCCTGAAGTCGAAGCCGCGACGGCCCGCCTCCGCTAATCCCCCCTCTCCGACCGCACCCTCCCTCACGACATCTCCGATACCTGCGGGCGCAGTGTCTCTGCGCCTGCACACTCTTGAAGCCCACAGAAGAAAGGACATGAACCATGAATCCGCAATCCCGTCATCGCCTGCTCGGTGGTTTCGACCAAGGATCTGAACCTCCGCCCGCAGCACGACATCGCTGAAATCGTTGGCCGCTTCCTCACCTTTGGCGAGGGCGTGGTCGCTCACTGGGTCGAGTTCGCGCGCGGCGTGCTGCTGTTCGTGATGGCCCCGGGCGACGATCACTCCGGCGAGTTCTACGTCTACGACCGCAAGCGCGGCCAGTTCTGGCTGCTCGAACTCGCCGATGGCGTCTTCGGCGGGTACGGAGTCAGCCAGATGCGCGAGAAGATCCGCGAGTTTGGTCTGCTCCGCTTCGCCGAGAACCCCTCGGAGATCGCGGCGCTGCACTGAAGCGGCGAACTGGCTTTGGCATTTCCAGGATCGGGAGTAAACAGAGGCTATGCCGGACCTGCTTCGTGCAACGCCGGAATTGGCGACAGAGTATGCGCGGTGGTTTGTGAATCGCCGCGCATACACCCGCCAATCGGATACGCCGCACCCGGCGAGCGGCCGACATTATTACTACCGCCCGAAGAAGAACGGCGCCGAGGCCGAGCTCACCACGTGGGACATCCAACGGCACCTCGAAGGCCGGATCACGCTGGGGCTGTACGCCATCAATCCGCGGACGCAGCGGGTCAAGTGGATGGCGATTGACGCCGACTACCGGCGCGCGCTCGAAGACCTGCTCAAACTCCAGTTCGAACTGGGGCAGGCAGGCATTCAGGCTGCGCTGGAGCAAAGCCGCCGCGGTGGTCATCTCTGGATCCTCTTCGAGTCACCCGTCCCGGCGAAACAGGCGCGCATCTACATCCGGCACCTGGCGGGAAAGCTCTCGGTGGAAGTGAAGGGTTCCGGCAACACCGAAGGCATCGAACTCTTTCCCAAGCAGGATCGCGTGCCGGACGGACAGTTCGGAAACGCGATACGCGGACCGCTTGGCGTGCATCGTGCCGCGGGGAAGCGGTACTGGTTCTACGGAGCGGCGTACGACTTGGACGCACAGATGGAGTACCTGAGGTCGCTGCGGCGCGTCAGCGAAGCGCAACTCACCGACCTGGTTGCCGCGGTTCCTGCGGAGTCAGAACCCGAACCGGTGCACGTTGGGTCGCCATCCTCGGACCGGCCATGCTTCCAGATCCTCGATTACGTCGAAGTGCGGCGGCGCGTGGGCCGCAACTGGGTGACCCAATGCCCGTCCTGTGCCGCTGCCGGACACGACCGTTCTCAGGACAACCTGGCGATTTCTGTCGAGGAGCCTTGGAAGTACCTGTGCTGGGCGGGATGCACGAAAGAACAGATCCGCGCGGCACTCGGGGCGCCCGCCCCTACAGCGATGCCAAGGCGGTGTCCCGATGAATGCTCGCACGCCACGCCTCGTCTTGCCGAAGCCGTTCTTGAAGCGGCTCGATGGTGCCGGTATTTACTGTCAGACCTGGGTGACGGCGGAACGTCAGGCGCGCACTGGCCGCTGGGTGCTGCGCGCGGTCGAGAGCGGTGGTTCCTCAAAAGACATCGGCCGGTACATCGGCTTCTTCGCCATCACCGGTGACCGCTTGCCGTGGCTCCAGCGATTGGACCGCATCACCGCGAGCGGCGTGCACGCCGTGACGGTGGCCGACGAACTCCTTTCCGTCGAGATGGCGCGCTGCGATCAGACCTATCAACTATTGATCGCCGCGCACCGCCTTGGACCGATGCAGGAATCCAAGCGTCCGCCGGTGCTCTCCTCGGTTGTGTATCGCGGCGTCGATGGGCAACTGTCGCCTGAACTCCGGCAGCAGGGGCTCACGCCGGAATTCTTCAGCCGGTCTGGCGAAGTCCGGCCGATACCCGAGCGGTACGTCGAGGCGGTTCGCCTGGTCACGGCGGGCGTGACCTGCATCAATTGCCGGCATGCTCACGCGTTGGTCGAACGGCCCGCACCGATCAGCGCCGCTTCATAGAGGTCACTCATGCAACAACTGAGCCGCAAGATCTGTCTCTTTCTGTTCCTGACCGCAGTCCTCTCCGGGAGGGCGAACGAACTCGGCACTCTCGTTGGCGCAATCACGGGCACGATTCTGCTGTGGCCCTTGTACGAAAGGCTCACCACCGGCCGTCCAGCAGGGAGATCCCAGCGAGTCGCAGCCGAGGAAGAGCGAGAAGAAGTCGCCTCTCGCTAGGCGGCTGCATATAGGAGGCGGCCATGCGCGTAGGTCTCAAGAGTTTGCTTGGCGGCGCGCACTGCTTCGCGCTGCATCCGTTCTTTGTCGCTTGGGGTTGGACCAAGCTCTACGGCTTTCCCGTGGGACCCGAGGCTGTGGGCGGCATTCGGCCTTCATGACATCGGTTACATTGCTTGCACCTCAATGGACGGCGACGAGGGCGAGAAGCACGTCGTGCTTGGCGCCCGGATCATGGGTCGTCTCTTCGGGCCGAAGTGGGAAAGCGAGTGCTTCCGCCACTCCCGTTACTGGTGCCGGCGAACCGGACTGCCGATCAGCCGGCTTTGTCTGGCCGACAAACTCGCGTTCGCGCTGACCCCGGCGTGGCTGTACCTGCCCATGGCGCGATGGACCGGCGAACTCGCCGAGTACATGGAGCGCTCGCGCGACCGGCAGGCCGGCGACAAGGGCTTCACGCCCGACGAACTCGCCGACCTGAACTCGGGCGACGAGCGGCGCTGGTTGCGCGGGCTTCAGTCCTACACGTTGCGCTGGGTGGACCGGCACCGCGACCAGGCGGTCGAGTTCGTCGAGATCCGCGCAAGCCTGACTACCGCGGTCCCGAGTAGCCACTCCAACTAATTCCACAAGGCTCAAGGAGGCAGCACATGCCCAAGTCCATTTGTGATTTCTGTTCCAGCCCGAACGTCACCTGGGTCTACCCGGCGCGCACGTTCGCGGCGTACGTCTTCGAAGGCATCGTCGGCGAAAGCGTCGGCGACTGGGCGGCGTGTCCGATCTGCCACGGTCTCATCGAATCCGGCCGGCATGCGGAACTCACCGAGCGGTCACTGGTGACTCTCCTTGAGCGCCAACCCGAGATGAAGAGCGCGGAGAAGGAACTCCGGACCCACATCCGCAGCTTCCACACGATGTTCTTTCAGAACCGCGTGGGATCGGCGATGACCATCGCATAGCGCGAATCCGGCTGGTCAGCACCTCCCCAAGGCTCAGCTGCCAAGTAGCGCGCTATTCCCTCGAAGTCTGGTTCCCCGCCTTGGGCGCACTTCAGGAGCATTCGCTTCGCGAACGAAGACGCTGTCAACCACCTCGACACCCGACGCTTCAGACACCACTCGGCTGTACGGTTAACGCTAACGGGTGTTGAGCCCGGCCGAGCAGGACAGCTATCACCTTGAGCTTCGATCGAACACTTCGAATCGAACATTGGATGGGAATGATAATCAAGATAGAATGCCAGACGTGAGGTGGTTGGAAGAGCCTCACCAGTAACGATGGCTGGCGCGAAACGGCAAAAGGTCACAGAGGCGATTAGCCGCGGTTCGGAATGGCACCGATGGGAGCCGCATATCCATGCACCCGGCACCATCCTCAACAACCAGTTCGGCTGCCGCCGATCCCTGGGAGCGCCTACCTCACGACGCTCGAAGGCCTGACGCCGAAGATCGAGGCGATCGCCGTCACCGACTACTACGTCACCGACACCTACGAGGAATTCCTCAAGCATAAGGCCGCCGGCCGGTTGCCCGGCGTAAAGCTGCTCTTCCCGAACATCGAACTACGGCTCGATGTGGCGGCAAAGTCCGGCTTCGTGAATGTCCACCTGCTTGGTCAGCCCCGAAGATCCCGACCACCTGTCTGAAGTGAAGCGCATCCTCAAACGCCTGCAATTTCACGCATTCAACGACCGCTTCGACTGCACGCGCGAGGAGCTGATCAAGCTCGGCAAGCGCGCCGATCCGACAATCACCGATGACGGCGCGGCGCTCCGGCATGGTGCGACGCAGTTCAAGGTCAACTTCGACCAACTGCGCAAGGTCATCCACGAAAGCGAATGGGCGAAGAAGAACATCCTGATCGCCGTCGCCGGCGGTGCCGGAGACGGCACGTCAGGCGTCCGGCAGGCCGCCGATGCGACCGTCCGCCAGGAGATCGAGAAGTTCGCCCACATCATCTTCTCGAGCAGTCCGGCGCAGCGTGAGTTCTGGCTCGGCCAGCGCGGCGTGACGATCGAGGATCTGCGCGCGCGATATGACGGCTGCAAGCCCTGCCTCCATGGCAGCGACTCCCATGACCAGAAATCCGTGGGTCAGCCCGTCGACAATCGCTTCTCGTGGATCAAGGGCGCCCTGGAGTTCGATGCCCTCCGTCAGGCCTGCATCGACCCAGAGGGCCGCGCCTATGTCGGCGAGCAGCCGCCACGATCGGCCATGCCGTCGCAGGTCATCTCGCACGTCAGGATCGACGATGCGGACTGGGCCACCACGCCCGACATTCCGCTCAATCCCGGCCTTGTCGCCATCATCGGCGCGCGAGGATCGGGCAAGACGGCCCTGGCCGACGTGATCGCAGCAGGCTGCGATGCGATCTCGCCCGCCGGCTGGGATGCGGACGAGAACATCAGCCCGTCCTTCCTGGCGCGGGCGCGCAGGCTGATCGGCGACGCGACGACGACGCTGACCTGGGGCGGCGGCGCGACGGTCACGCGCTCGCTCGACGGCAGCGACGCCAACGGCCACATGTCGTTTCCGCGTGCCCGCTATCTTTCCCAGCAGTTCGTCGAGGAGCTTTGCTCGGCGAAGGGCGTCTCGGATGGCCTCGTGGACGAGATCGAGCGAGTGATCTTTGAGTCGCACTCGCAGGACGATCGCGAATGGGCGATCGATTTCGCCGAGCTGCGCGACCAGCAGACCGCACGGTTCCAGCAGGCGCGTGAGCGTGAAGCCGAGGCGATCTCCGACATCTCCGACCGCATCGCCACCGAATTCGAGAAGGAAAGCCTCGTCGCCACGCTGACCACGCAGGTCGCGCAGAAGAAGAAGCTGATCGCCGACTACACCGCCGACCGCGCCAAGCTCGTCGTCAAGGGGACCGAAGCGCAGGTGGCCCGCCACACCCAGCTCAGCGAGGCGGCTCAGAAGCTTCGGAACAAGATCCAGGCCTTCGGGAATCAGCGCCGCACCTTCGTCGCCCTGCAGGACGAGGTTCGCAGCATGCGCGCCACGGGCGCGCCGGAGATGCTCCGCCAAGCCCAGGCGCGACACGCCAACAGCGGCCTGAACGCCCAGCAGTGGGACGAATTCCTGCTGATCTACAAGGGCGACGTCGACAAGAGCCTGACAGCCTACATCGCATGGGCGGATGGCGAGGTCCGCAAGCTCAACGGCGTTCCGCCGCCGCCTGGCGATCCGAACGTCGCGCTGATCCCCGACAACGCCGACCTCGCGACGCTTCCGCTCGCGCCGATCGCGGCCGAAATGACGCGCCTCGAAGCGCTGTTCAGCGCCGACAAGCTGGTCCGCGATCAATACGCGGCGCTGACTGGCCGCATCGCGCAGGAGAATTCCGCGCTCCAGACCCTCGAAACCCGGCTCACCGATGCGCAAGGCGCCGCAGCGCGCCGGAAGGATCTTCAGACAGAGCGCGATGACACCTATGGCCGGGTCTTCGAGGCGATCATCAACGAACAGAACGCGCTGGCCGGCCTCTACGCGCCGCTGATGGCGCGGCTTGCGGCGTCATCGGGCACGCTCAAGAAGCTCAGCTTCTCGGTTCGCAGGATCGCCGACGTCGAAGCATGGGGCTCGGTTGCCGAGGAGGAACTCCTCGACAGGCGCAAGGCCGGGCCCTTCTACGGCCGCGGCTCGCTGATCGCGGCCGCGACGGAGGCGCTCAAGCCCGCGTGGGAAACCGGCTCGGCGGCTGAGGTTCAGGCCGCAATGACGGCCTTCATGGCCAAATACCTGAAGGACCTGCTATCGCACGCGCCTTATGCGCGGACGCAGCAGGCCGAATTCCGGGCTTGGTCGAAGCAGTTCGCGCACTGGCTCTTTGGCACCGACCACATCACCGTCCGCTACGAGATCTCCTATGACGGCGTCGACATCCGGAAGCTGTCGCCTGGCACGCGGGGCATCGTGCTGCTGCTGCTCTATCTCGCTCTCGATGATTCAGACGATCGACCGCTGATCATCGACCAGCCCGAGGAAAACCTCGATCCGAAGTCCGTCTTCGACGAGCTGGTGGCGCTCTTCATCGCGGCCAAGGCGAAGCGCCAAGTGATCATGGTCACGCATAACGCCAACCTCGTCATCAACACCGACGCGGACCAGATCATCGTAGCCGAAGCCGGCCCGCATCCGTCGGGCGGTCTTCCGCCGATCAGCTATGTGGCGGGTGGCCTGGAAAACGCGGCGATCCGCAAGGCCGTCTGCGACATCCTTGAGGGTGGCGAAGCCGCCTTCCGAGAGCGCGCGCGGCGATTGCGCGTTCGTCTCGATCGATGATGCACCGATGCATCCTGCCAATATCTTCCGACTATCCTGGCCATGCCGGCCTAGCCTAGCTGAGCTCAACCAAAACTAGAGGTGGAGCCTCAGCATTCTCCACTGGGCGCAAACGTCGGCGAGATCCGTCTGGGAAGAGTACTACATAGAATCAATCATTTGCGACCTGTGCATCTCTGCTGCCGCTGCAGGATTCGGAGATTCGGAAAGTGGCGAGGCTAGACGATCCGACACCCCGTCGCCGTGGATTCAATGGCCTGATCGGCAATCTGGATGTCGACCGACGAACACTGGACGGTGACGACCAAGAAAGCACCTGTGGTTTTAAGCATATCTTTGCCGCGAATAAACCATAACCTTGCCGGGAAAGCCGCAGGAACTTCTTTGTTTCCATTTCGCGTTGCCAGGATCGTCCGAGGTGGATAAAGCATAATGTTGCCGGAAGTGCAGATCGTAAAGCATGACCTGGCCGCGGGTGCTCGCCGCCGTCACGAGACATCGGCCTCCGCCTCGGCCACCTCCGAAACGCTGGCCCTTTGTAGGATCGGCAAACAGTACGCCGTTAGCGTGGATCTATCCGTAGTGAAGGCCACGTCTCATCGTCGGGCGTTATGCGGCCATGTGGCCGCAATCAGGTTGCATAAACGGTCCTTTTCGCCACACAAAACTTTTGAACAGACTTGCCTGTGTTCAAATTTAGTCGCCCCGTCTTTATGTTTGATGATGGGGGAACAGCGCTCACATTCACCCTGCCGGTCTTTCCTCGCCGGTCACATTCCACCTAGACTAGCAGGCTGGGGTGAAACGATCCTGGCTTTCCTGTCACAATGATTCGAGGCCGGGATACGGGTCGGAGGAGAGTGCATGAAGAAAACCAGCCGGGTTACCGGTTTAGTGGCGGCGCTGATGGGAGCGACGTTTCTCCTGATGATTCTGGGCAATCCGCGTGTAGAGGCGCTGCGCTGGCACGATGTCCTGAAACTCGTCGTTTCAGGCATGTTTTTGGGGTTCGGCTTCGCTGGCCTGATGGATTTCCCCAATTCCCGGAAGGACCAAAGCAGGCCGCCACGGAGCGAGTAGGGTGCGGGAGGGGGTCGGTCATAACATTCCATCCCCATCGTGAGCTCCGAATATCGACGGTCTAGATTCGATCATCGGGCGCGAACCGCCTTCACTGTCTCATAACGGGTAAGTTTCGCATCATTGCCGAAGGGCCTGTAAACATTGGGCTCGGCGCGTTGCGAATGTCAGTCGCAAAAATGAAGGGAAAATAGGCCGGCCGTAGCACCGTTGCTGGCGTTGGCCTTGTTGCAAAACCCTGTTGCAGAAACTCGGGATGTTTCCTGCCCACGCGCCATCTTGACGATTTGTCGCCATTGCGGACCTTGACCGGCCGGTCGTACCCCAAGCTGCGTCAGATGGCGGGATGCGCGTTTCCCGTCAAGTTGACGGGATGAGCACGGCACAGGGGATTCGGGCAGACCCTTTCTCCGAGTCGACGATCCGGCGGGACTGCCTGCGGCCCGTCGTGCATGCTCCAATACCAGTTCCTCGTGCGATGGGCAGTTCTCGCCAGGAACCAGTCTGCGCCGACTAAACGTGATTCGGCAGCTCGGATACGGTGGTTTTCCGCGCTGGATCATCTGTTGCGTTCGGGGTGGCGAGAATGAGCGCCGTTTGATAGCGTAAGGCGGCGTCATGGCTGGCAGAAAACATCACACGGTACCGCAGTTTCTCCTTCGGGCGTTCGCCAGCAGGACAAGCGGGAAAGAAGCATATGTCTGGACATACCGCAGGGGAGACGGCGGTATGGAGATCAACACCAAGAACATTGGCGCTGAGAGGGATTTCTACGGCCACGAGTTGGACGCACGAATCACCGATCTGGAAACGGGCTTCGCGCCACTGGCCGAGGCCCTCCGTTGTTGCGATGGTCCTGTGGACATACGCGCAACGGGGGATCTCGTCGCCCACCTCACCTTGAGGACCCGCGCGCTGCGCCAATCCGCTATTGCTCTTGCCGCCCAAATGACCGATCGGATGCGCCAGTATTTCTCCAGTCCAGACGTTCTAAAAGCTGCCGTTCGCAAGAAAATGCCAAACGGCGAAGTCCTCAAACGGCTGCGGGAGAACATGGCGAAAGAGGGCCTGAAGAAGCACGAGATCGAGAGACGGATACTGGCTGCGGGTCCGAAACTCCTGCAAGTCTGGAATCAGAGCATTGACAACAGGGCCGAAGAAATCGCTCCCGTTGTGAATAGCGCCGCGCGCGAAGCTATGAAGGGCCATGCCGAGCGGATGCGGGTCACCTTCATAGACGCTCTGTCGCGCGGGCTCGACGACAATCCGCGGGTCAGGGCCTATCGAGAATTCACATGGTACGTGCTGTCGGCGACCGAACCTCTGATACTTGGGGATTCAGTCTGCGTGTTCGAGGTTGACGGCGAGCGCCCCTTCAAACCTTGGGATGATGAGACGACTCCGACGAAGAGGATCTTCATGCCACTGTCGCCGAACCGATTGCTGATCGGCTCGCGTGACGACACGTTGCCGCCAGTGGATGCGCCCGTGCTTAACCGCGCATTCTCTCGGTGCAGTCTGGAATTTTTTATCAGCTCAAAGCGGATTAATGGCCCTGACTTGGCGGAATCTGTCGGAGTGTGGTCGGGTATCGCCACGAACAGCGAACTAAACGAGGTATGGGAGCAGATCAAGGACGATTGGTAGCGCCGGCTGACGCGCACCGAGATAGGACAAACGGCGGGTGTGACCGAAGCTCAGTCTAGCCAACGGCTCGAATGGCTCAGCGAAGAGACCAGTGCCGCGATGGCCGTGTCTGAGGAGATTCACAAGCTTGCGCTTGAATTGCGCCGGACGGCTCAAAATACGCGAATCCGACAGATGTCGTGCAGATCGCCAAGATCGAGCGTTTCGTGAAAATGCTCATCCGGCTTTGGAGCCGGTCTCGCCTTGCGATCAACTAGCTGAACCTCCACATTCTCGAACTTGAACGCGTCTGTTTTGGTGTACGCGAAGCGGTATTCCTCTTGGTAGGCGAACTTCTTGAGCTTTGTGGTCGTGATGAGATCGGGGATTGCCCATACGTTGCCCGGTAGATCATGGCCATGGTAGTAGCGGACCATTCGACAGACGTATTTCTGATAGTCGCCAACGGCACTGGAGGTCACGAGAGCCTCGGGCGGCAAGGCTCTTTGCCAGCGTTGGATGAATTTAAGCGGGTCACAGATTTCGACGCACGCCTTGGCATCGAACTCGTTCTTCAGAGCGTCGTTGAATGACATGCTGACGCAGTAAACGAAGATTTCGTGCGCCTTCGTGATGAACTCCGCGCCGAGTTGTAGATTTCCTTGGGTATGTTGCGTGAGGTTAGTTATCTCAAGGCCGTTCAAAGGGCGGTATAGCCGCGTCCCCTCGTATTCATCCCCCACAACCTGAGCGGCCTTTGCGTCTTCGTAGTCACGGTAATAGACGGCATTCCAACAGAACATGGCTCCATCGAGAAATTGCTGGGCGTGATCTGGATTATGGAAGTATTTGAAACGACTGTGGCGCATGGCCTAAAACCATTCTATCACCTAGACGTTTTGAAGCTCATGCACATACTCTGCGGCCGGCCGCCTTGCGGCGAGCCGCTGGAATCAGATTGCTCGTCCAGCAAACAATTTGGAACACTGACCTACTAGGGCAATCAGCAATACTCTGAGCGAAATACGATACTCGGAGAAAGGTAGGCTATGGTGTTCACGCAGCAACTGGCTGCGCTGCACGAACAGCCGGTCACGCAATTCAACTGTTCAACTTGACGGGTAGTCACCGACCCGTACTCTGGCCCTGCCGGGTCATCCCGAGCGCGGGCGCGTCTTGAACGATAGATCCCGCCTTGTCGCCGAAGGATTTAGGAACCGCGCCCGGCTTACTGGCCACTGGCTGTCTGATCCCACTGTGAAAGCAGCGGGCGGCCACGGCGGGCATTCAGGTTGCAATTGAAAGCCAAATAAACCATAACCTTGCCAAACGGCAAAGTTATGGTTTAAGTCACAGCACCCTCGTATCTGGCAAGGCGGTGCATTGATGCGAATCCAAGGCAGGCTGAAGCTCGGCTACTACCCGTTACCTGAGTCCGAAGCGCAGCGAATGAGGCGCTTCGTCAGGTTCCCCGCGGAACAGTGTCAGGCCCTGGACCCCTGCAGTGGCACCGGCGCGGCGCTCAAAGCACTCACGGCCGACAGCAGCGCGCGCACGCATGGGATCGAACTCGACGCGTACCGGGCTGCGGAGGCGCGCGAGCGTCCTCGATGAGGTGATCCAGGGCAGCGCGTTCGACACGCACGCTCCGGTGGAATCGTTTTCGCTGCTCTACCTGAATCCGCCCTACGACTTCGAGATCGGCGAAGGCAAGAACAAGCGGATGGAGCGGCTGTTCCTCGAGCACGTGGCGCGGTGGTTGAAGCCGGGCGGGGTGCTCGTCTTTGTTGTGCCCTACGACCGGGTCTACGACTGTCGCGGCACGCTCACGACCCAGTTCCGCGACAAGGCGATCTACCGGCTGACCGCGCCGGAATCGGTCACCTACAAGCAGGTCGTGCTCTTCGGAGTGCGCCGCTCGCGCCAGGAGCGGGAGCGGATGACCGACCGCGCGGTGAACGAAGGCAACTGGAAACTCCAGCAACTCACCCGGTCGTACGACGCAATCCCGCCGCTTCCGGATGAACCGGACCGGCAGTACGCCGTCCCTCCGGCGCCGCCGGCGCGACTGGAGTACCGCGGCTTGCCTCTCGATCTCATCGAAGACCTTCTCGACAACTCGCCGGCGTGGCGGCAGGCTCAGCGCATCACGCACGCGCCGAAGACCGAGTTCTCCGGGCGGCCGCTGACTCCGCTGCACAAGGGGCACGTCGGCTTGCTGTGCACGAGCGGGTTGCTGAACGGCGTCTTTGGATCGGCTGGGGACCGGCACGTCGCCTACTGGGAGAGCGTCAAGGTCGTGGACCGGATCGAGGAAGAGGGGGAGCACGCCGATACGACCGTCGTCCGCGAGAAGGAGCGCTTCTCACAGCGGCTCACGCTGCTGTACGCGGATGGGCGCATCGAGCTTCTGTCGGAACGGCCGGCCCCAAACAAGAACGGAGACACCCGCGATGAAGAACGCACATCTGCGAATGGGCAAGCTGACCTTTGTGCGCCAGACGCGGGACACGGTGACGAACGTCTCGATTCACCTGCATCGGCTTGTTGCTGAGCGGGCGCCCGAGCCGCACGCTTCGGCTCAACTCCATCTTGTCTCCGCGTTCGGTGGAGACCAGGAGATCGGCGCCACAATTGCCGCGGCGCTCGAAGGACTCCGGTTTCAGATCGCAGTGGGTGGTGAGGAGTTCATTGGCGGCTTGGGGGAGAAGCCCGCCATCTACCGCTCCTCGCTGCAGATTCCCGGGCGGAAGCGGCCAGTCCGGCATGTCGTCCTTCTGTCGCGCGAGTTGATGGAAACGACCCTCGGCGCGAACGGCGACGCCCGGCGCACCGTGCTTTTCGATGAACAGGCAGATTTCGTTCTGCATCGCCTGTCGGTCCGGTTTGGCATGCCGGTGCTTCCAGAGTGGGCGGAGTGGTTCCGCACGGAACTCGATCGCCGCCGCCTGATCGAACCGATATTCGGGTGGAACTGCTCACCGGTGGTCGTGAAAGGGACGAAACTGCGGATGCTTCGGGTGCTGAGCCAGGGCCTCAAGCGCT
>CAVQOO010000056.1:0-13484 GCA_963714395.1 Bryobacteraceae bacterium | reverse complement strand
CGCAGCGGCCCAGACGCCGGACCTCGGAGACTTTCCCCTCTGGCAGAACCCCGAGGCTCCCACTTTGCGGGCGACGGCCAGTGCGGTGGATCTTCTATTACCGGTCAACACTATCATTGCCCGCTCCATCGCAGCGGCTGAGGAGGGCTTCACTGGATCGGAGACGGCGATGAAACCTGCAGGCGCCTGATCCACGGCGACGAATACCGTGTGGCGCCTCGGCCGATAGCCGCTCGGCTGTTTCCAGCAACGGGACCACAACGATGCCCTGCGATTCCAGCGATCGCTGATTCCCGATCAGAATTCGTTGTCCCTCGACCATCGCAGAAGCGCCCAACCCCGGGGCGGCCTGGAACCCCGATGCCGGGGCATGGATCAGACCGCGTTCTTCGGCCGCCGCAACCACTGCCTCGGCCAAAGGGTGCTCGGAGAGCCGCTCCACTGCCGCCGCGAACGCGATCACCGTCTCCTCAGCGAATCCAGCAAGCTGGTACAATCACGATCGGCTCGGCCCTGGGTGATCGTGGAGGGCGGGTCGAGAAGGATCGTGTCCACGCCCGGCTCCCCCAGCGCCTCGCCGCCTTTGAAGAGAACGCCAACCCCGGCGCCACGGCCGATGGCCACGGTTATGGGACGGCCAGCCCGACCGCACAGGGGCACGCGATGATGAGTACCGCCACCGCGGCGCTCAGGGCACGCACAAGGCCGCCATCCGGCGCGAGCAATACCCACAACACGAACGTCGCGATTGCGATCGCGATGGGCACGAAAACGGCGCTGATCCTGTCGGCGAGCTTCTGCATCGAGCCGCGGGATGCTTGCTGGTTCCTCATCAATTGTAATGGCATCTGGGCAAGCATGCCGGCGGCGCCTACAGCCGTCGACCTGTAGCGCAGAAAACCCATCCTATTGAGCGTTCCACCGATCAGGCTATATTCCGCCTTCTGGACAGGCATGAGCTTTCTCCGTCAACATCGATTTGTCAGCAGCGCCGCCTGCCCTCTGGGACGCCCTCCACTGGCACGGGCGCTCCTGGGCGAACGAGCACGATCTCGTCCAGCCGGAGATCACCTCGAGGCCATCGCGCAGATTCCCTCTCCCTTGACGCGGGCCTGCGCAGGCTGAAGCTGAAGCATCTTCTCGGACGTTCCGACGCTCTTACCACCGGCTCGGCTTTCCAGAGCATTGCCGGCCAGTACGAGGGCGACAATCATCGCCACGGCCTCGTAGTACACTTCCGGCGCCACCCCGTTTCGCACGAAGAAGCCAGGGCGCCACCGTGGCCGACACGGAGTGAGAGAAATGCCGCGCCGAGACCGCGCAACGGCGTGTTCATGTCGGCTACGCGATGACGGAAGGCCATCCACGCGCGAGTGTAGAACTCACGCCCCGCCCAGCGGCGACTACCGCGACGGTGAGCAGCAGTGCATATTTTCAGCGTCGCCGCCTCGATGTGTATACAGCCAAGGCATGGCCCGGCGCATCGGCGCGTCGATGAAGTTCACCAGTGGCCCAATCTCGCCGCCATGCAACCTGTGATCGCCTGCCGGCATGAGCGGCATGAAGCAGCATCGCAATGACGCCGAGTGCTCCGCTGGCAATGGCCTTTCGCCGGGTCTCTGTGAACTCCTCGCCTGGGCCTTGTCTTGTGCCTCCTGCTCCTCAGTCAAACTACGGCGCGCTGAGGGGCAAATTCAGCCCAAGAGGCTCCCCCCGAATCGCTTCGACTAGCGTCTCGACGTTTGTCTTCTGCGGATCAACTGAAAACGGACGCCTCTCGAGTCACGAGATTGACGTTCGCGGTGGACACGCCCTGTTGCTCTTCGAGAGCCTCCCGGACGTGACCCACGCATGAGGCGCAAGTGAGCCCAGAAACAGGGATCGTCACGTCAGCGATACTGTCCATTGTCGATGGCATGGTTACTGCTCCTTCGCGAGTTCAGCCCCGTAACCGGAGCCGCGAATCGCACCACGAGCGCTTCTCATTGGCGACATCAGGATCAAACGTCACGACCGCTTCGCGCGTGCCGAGGATGACTTCGGCACCACTCACACCCGGTTCTTCGACGAGCGTATGCCGTACACGGCGGACGCAGGACGCGCAGGTCATTCCGGTCACCCTGTATCCGGGCGACCGCCGTCATTTGGGGCTTCGGCTGCATCGTTATCCCTCCACCTCGATCTGCCCCCGCAGCATGCTCATGCCGCAGGTGAAATCGTACTGGAGCCCGGTTTCGTCGGTGTGAACTCAACAACGGTCTGTTCGAACGGCTTGAGGAACCGCCGAACCCTCCGCGATCACGACCTCGTCCGAGCACGGTATTTCCGGGTCGAACACGAGGCGAACAGGGTGCCATGCTTCACTCGGATTACTGTGCGGAGAGGAGTCCCCTTCCACTGTGATGCGACTTCCTGGCTTCCACTAGTTGAGGCTCTGGCCGCAACGGCGGCCTTCGGCGCCATGAAGAAATACCAGTTCACCAGGACGATCGCGGCGATGCCGTGACCAACAGATTGAACATCTCAACCTCCTTACTTAGGCGCCTGATCGCGCCTTACACAGGTGCCGACGAGAGGTTGGGACAAACATTACAGTCGCAGGTGAAGCTGGCAGTTTGAGGGGGCGATGCGCGATCCGGCGGCGCAACTTCCTCAATAGAAAATGGTCAGCCGGGCGTCGGATGCGCGATGGGAGCCGCAAAGCTCCATACGGGCACGCCCGGAATCCTCCCGTTCGTGGGGTCGGCGGCCTGCGTTGTCGTAGACTTGCCACGCGAGGGAAACGCGGCGCTGCCAGCCTGTACCTTCGGTCCAGACAAGCAGTAACTCCCCCTTCTTGTTGCTCGCGAGCCTCGGAATCTTGCCCCTCCTTGCCTTCACCCGGGCGCAGCACTGCACGGTCTTCCGGTGGCTCTGCGCCTGTGACACGCGCCCAATACATCTGGCCGCCGGTCTCCCAGGCTGCAAAAACTCGACCTTCGGTCTCGGCGAAGTCCATGCTGCTCATCGGGCACGCACGGTCCCATTCATGAAGGAGTTGGCCGTTGAATGTATTGCCTCTGTCGGTCGAACGAAGAAGATAGATGTCGCGGTGAATCGACTCTCGCGCAGAGCGGTAGAGGGCGTTCAAGTCGCCCTCACGGTCAGCGAACACCTTCATTCCACAGCATCCACAGGCGCCAGTCGGCTCATGCCAGGCTTTCTTGGCGTGAAGGATTTCCCATCGTCTTGTGACCTCGCGACCCACACTTGCCTCCGCGCCTCACCCTGGAGGTTGCTCTTCGCGGCTTGCGGCGGATGCCGTGCCATGCGACATAAACATCGCCCGCCCTATCAGCAGCGGACGCGCCCACCATCCAGTCCGAACGAACTCGTCATCAGATTGCGTTGCGGTTCAAATCCGAGCCTGCATCGTTCAGCCGCGCGTACAACATTGGTCGCTGGGTTTTCCGGAGTCCGGATCGAGCGCTGAAGCTGCGCCTTTGAAGATCCATTCCAGGCCCACGTGAACCCGCCCATTCCTGCCGACGGCCATCTGGGCTCCACGAATGGTCCTGCGGCCAATTGCGCTACCCGGTTCATTCACGGCGATGGCGGTAGACCAAAAAAGCGTGCTCTATCCGTTGAGCGGACGTAGGACAGCTCACCCGCGCGAGCATCGCCAGAGTAGTAGACCATGTGGAGCACGCCACGCTCTTCCGCGGCCACCTGTGGTTGAAAACCCTCGTTGGGCAGGCGCGATACCTTCACCCGGGTATTCCCACTCCCGCCGACAATCCGAGACGTCCGGTCAATAGTCCCAGTGTCGCTGCTGCTGCGTGTCTTCTCGTGATGGCTACGGATTCCACCAGTTCAGTTTACCGGGGTTCTCACGCGGCAAATTGACTAATCGAGTTTTGCCCCTGCTATCCGGGGCATTTGCCCCATCTTTTGCTCCGAGGCGCTTGCCAGTGTGTGTACAAGTCTTGTCTTTTGTTGTTGCTAACGTTTGGTCCACCACTTGCGTCTGTAAAGTCAGGAGCACTATGACGCAGAGGTTCATTCTCCGGGTTGCGATTCTGCTCGCGACACTTCTGCTCCTGCCCCTCACAGGGATCTGTGCGTCAGCCACCGCACCAACCGTCTCATCCCTGCTGCCAAGCCTGCCGCCAGTGAACGATGCTTCGGCGCCACGCCTGGTATCGGGCATTCCCAACGAGCCTGCTACTCCAGTTGAAAAAACTCGACGGACTTCGTTCGCTCCCGGATCAGGGGCCCTGGCAACGAGTGCGGTGCCACGATGGTCGCCGGAGCCTGATCCGGAGCGGAGGGAACGAAGTCCGTCGAGTTGAACTCAACTGGAGTAGCAGGCTCGTTGGGAATGCCCGATACCAGGCAACACCGTGGCGCCGAAGCATCGTTCACTGGCGGAGTATTCGGGCAGCACGGATGAGCCGGTTGAGTGATGCCTGCGGTGGCTGACGCACAGATCCCTGTGAGGGGCAGGAGCAGAAGTGTCGCGAGCAGAATCGCAACCCGGAGAATGAACCTCTGCGTCATAGTGCTCCTGACTTTACAGACGCAAGTGGTGGACCAAACGTTAGCAACAACAAAAGACAAGACTTCTACACACACTGGCAAGCGCCTCGGAGCAAAAGATGGGGCAAATGCCCCGGATAGCAGGGGCAAAACTCGATTAGTCGATTCCCGCGTGAGAACCCCGGTAAACTGAACTGGTGGAATCCGTAGCCATCACGAGAAGACACGCAGCAGCAGCGACACTGGGACTATTGACCGGACGTCTCGGATTGTCGGCGGATGGAGATACCCGGGTGAAGGTATCGCGCCTGCCCAACGAGGGTTTTCAACCACAGGTGGCCGCGGAAGAGCGTGGCGTGCTCCACATGGTCTACTACTCTGGCGATGCTCGCGCGGGTGAGCTGTCCTACGTCCGCTCAACGGATCAAGGCGTGACTTGGTCTACCGCCATCGCCGTGAATGAACCGGGTAGCGCAATTGCGGCCGGGACCATTCGTGGAGCCCAGATGGCCGTCGGCAGGAATGGGCGGGTTCACGTGGCCTGGAATGGATCTTCAAAGGCGCAGCTTCGGGGGCCGCTCGATCCGGACTCCGGAAAACCCGGCGAGCCAATGTTGTACGCGCGGCTGAACGATGCAGGCTCGGGATTTGAACCGCAACGCAATCTGATGACGAGTTCGTTCGGACTGGATGGTGGCGGGTCCGTCGCTGCTGATAGGGCGGGCAATGTTTATGTCGCATGGCACGGCATCGGCCGGCAAGACGCGAAGAGCGACCTCCAGGGTGAGGCGCGGAGGCAAGTGTGGGTCGCGAGGTCACAAGACGATGGGAAATCCTTCACGCCAGAGAAGAAAGCCTGGCATGAGCCGACTGGCGCCTGTGGATGCTGTGGAATGAAGGTGTTCGCTGACCGTGAGGGCAACTTGAACGCCCTCTACCGCTCTGCGCGAGAGTCGATTCACCGCGACATCTATCTTCTTCGTTCGACCGACAGAGGCAATACATTCAACGGCCAACTCCTTCATGAATGGGACATCAATGCGTGCCCGATGAGCAGCATGGACTTCGCCGAGACCGAAGGTCGAGTTTTTGCAGCCTGGGAGACCGGCGGCCAGGTGTATTGGGCGCGTGTCACGGGCGCAGGCCACCGGAAGACCGTGCCAATGGCCGCGCCGGGTGAAGGCAAGGGGCGAAAACATCCGAGGCTCGCGAGCAACAAGAAGGGGGAGTTACTGCTTGTCTGGACCGAAGGTACAGGCTGGCAGCGCGGCGGTTCCCTCGCGTGGCAAGTCTACGACAACGCAGGCCGCCCGACCAGCACGAACGGAAAGATCCCGGGCGTGCCCGTATGGAGCTTTGCGGCTCCCATCGCACATCCGGACGGCCGGTTCACCATTTTCTATTGAGGAAGTTGCGCCGCCGGATCGCGCATCGCCCCCTCCGAACTCCACTTCACCTGCGACTGTAATGTTTGTCCCAACCTCTCGTCAGCACCTGTGAAAGGCGCAGTTGAGCGCCAGAGTTAGGAGGCTGAGAGATGTTCAATCTTGTTGATTTTGATCGCCGGCATCGCCGCGATCGTCGTGGGTGAACTGGTATTTCTTCATGGCGCCGAAGGCCGCCGTTGGCGGCCAGGGCTTCAGCAAATGGAAGCCAGGAAGTGCGCATCACCGTCGAAGGGGGCTACTCGCCCGCGGTCATCCGAGTGAAGCAGGGCACGCCTGTTCGCCTCGTGTTCGACCGGAAAGAGAAGTCACCATGCTCGGACGAGGTCGTGATCAGTGAATTCGGCATTCGGCGGTTCCTCAAACCGTTCGAACAGACCGTTGTTGAGTTCACACCGGCTAAACCGGGCTCGTACGATTTCACCTGCGGCATGAGCATGCTGCGGGGGCAGATCGAGGTGGAGGGATAACGATGCAGCCGAAGTCCCAAATCGACAGCAGTGGCACGGATCCAGGTGACCGGAATGACCTGCGCGGCCTGCGTCCGCCGTGTACGGCATACGCTCATCGAAGAACCGGGTGTGAGTGCTGCCGAAGTCATCCTCGGCACGCGCGAAGCGGCCGTGACGTTTGATCCTGATGTCACCAATGAGAAAGCGCTCGTGGTTGCCATTCGCGGCTCCGGTTACGGGGCTGAACTCGCGGAGGAGGAGTAACTATGCCATCGACAACGGACAGTACCGCCGACGTGACGATCCCTGTTTCTGGACTCACCTGCGCCTCATGCGTGGGTCACGTCCGGGAGGCTCTCGAAGAGCAACCAGGCGTGTCCACCGCGAACGTCAATCTCGTGACTCGAGAGGCGTCCGTTTCATTTGATCCGCACAAGACAAACGTCGAGACGCTCGTCGAAGCGATTCGGGGTCGAGGCTACGGAGCTGAGGTTCCCGTAGCCCGCCGTAGTCTTGACTGACGAGCAGGAGGCGCAAGACAAGGCCCAGGCAGAGGAGTTCACAGACCTCCGGCGAAAGGCCATTGCCAGCGGAGCGCTCGGCGCCATTGCGATGCTGCTCTCCATGCCGCTCATGCCGGCAGGCGATCACAGCTTGCATGGCGGCGGGGATCCGTTACTCGGGCCGCTGGTGAACTTCATCGACGCGCCGATGCGCCGGGCCATGCCCTGGCTGTATAGCATCGAGGCGGCGACGCTGAAATATGCACTGCTGCTGCTCACCGTCGCGGTAGTCGCCTGGGCGGGACGTCAGTTCTACACTCGCGCGTGGATGGCCTTCCGTCATCGCGTAGCCGACATGAACACGCTGATCGCGGTGGGGACCGGCGCGGCCTTTCTCTACTCCGTGTCGGCCACGGTGGCGCCTGGCTTCTTCGTGCGAAACGGGGTGGCGCCGGAAGTGTACTACGAGGCCGTGGCGATGATTGTCGCCCTCGTGCTGGCCGGCAATGCCCTGGAAAGCCGCGCCCGCGGCAAGACCTCGGAAGCGCTGAAGAAAATGCTTCAGCTTCAGCCTGCGCAGGCCCGCGTGATCCGCGACGGCGTCGAAGTGGAAGTTCCCGTCGATGATGTCCGGCTGGACGAACATGGTGCTTGTTCGCCCAGGAGAGCGCATCCCCGTGGACGGCGTTGTTGCAGAGGGCAGCAGCGCTGTTGACGAATCGATGTTGACGGGAGAGCCCATGCCTGTCCAGAAGGCGGAAGGAGATCGCCTGATCGGTGGAACGCTCAATAGGATGGGTTTTCTGCGCTACAGGTCGACGGCTGTAGGCGCCGCCGGCATGCTGGCACAGATCGTCAAATTGATGAGGGAGGCACAGGCATCCCGGGCTCCGATGCAGAAGCTCGCCGACAGGATCAGCGCCGTTTTCGTGCCCATCGTGATCTCGATCGCAATCGCGACGTTCGTGTCGTGGGTATTGCTCGCGCCGGATGGCGGCCTTGTGCGTGCCCTGAGTGCCGCGGTGGCGGTACTCATCATCGCGTGCCCCTGTGCGGTCGGGCTGGCCGTGCCGACGGCCGTAACCGTGGCCATCGGCCGTGGCGCCGGGGTTGGCGTTCTCTTCAAAGGCGGCGAAGCGCTGGAAAAACTGTCGGGCGTGGACACGATCCTTCTCGACAAGACCGGCACGATCACCCAGGGCCGACCGACGGTGACGCAAATTGTGCCGCTTGCTGGATTCGCTGAGGAGACGGTGCTCGCGTTCGCGGCGGCAGTGGAGCGGCTCTCCGAGCACCCTTTGGCCGAGGCAGTGGTTGCGGCGGCCGAAGAACGCGGTCTGATCCATGCCCCGGCATCGGGGTTCCAGGCCGCCCCGGGGTTGGGCGCTTCTGCGATGGTCGAGGGACAACGAATTCTGATCGGGAATCAGCGATGGCTGGAATCGCAGGGCATCGTTGTGGTCCCGTTGCTGGAAACGGCCGAGCAGCTATCGGCCGAAGGCGCCACACCAGTATTCGTCGCCGTGGATCAGGCGCCTGCAGGTTTGATCGCCATCTCCGATCCAGTGAAGCCCTCCTCCGCCGCCGCGATCCAGAAACTGCGCAGCAGAGGCATGGACGTGGTCATGCTGACCGGGGATCGCAGATCCACCGCACTGGCCGTCGCGCGCAAAGTGGGAATCGAGGAAGTGGTTGCGGGGGTTCTGCCAGAGGGGAAAGTCTCCGAGGTTCGGCGTCTGCAGCAGCTTGGCCGTCGCGTCGCGATGGTCGGAGATGGCGTCAACGACGCACCGGCATTGGCGCAGGCTGACGCCGGCCTCTCGATGGCCTCCGGTTCCGACATCGCCTCGGAGGCCTCCGACGTGACGCTGATGCGCAGCGACCTGGAGGCCGCCGTGGCCGCGATCGAGTTGTCGAAACGAACGATTCGCGTCATGAGGCAGAATCTTGCTTGGGCCTTTCTGTATAACGTGATCGGTATTCCAATCGCGGCCGGAGCGCTCTACGCCTCGTTCGGAATGCAGTTGACCCCGGTACTGGCGAGCGTGGCCATGGCGCTGTCTTCCGTGAGTGTCGTCAGCAATAGTCTGCGGCTGCGCAACTGAACGATTGCATCATGTTAGGCTTCGCTTGATGGGTCGCAATTCCGGGCAGAACGCAGGCCTCTCACCCGAGGCGCTCGCACGTCTCGTCGAGGGACGTCAGCAATTTCTCTCTTTCCTTCAGAAGAGAATCCAATCCAAGGCCGCCGCGGAAGACATTCTGCAGGCGGCCTTTGTGCGTAGCCTTGAAAAGGGCGGTGCGGTGCGGGATGAAGAGAGTGTGGTCGCCTGGTTCTACCGGCTCCTGCGAAACGCCATCATCGACTATTACCGCCAGCAAGGCTCAGCGGAGCGGGTATCCGAGCAATTGGTTGCCCACCTGGAAGACCATCAGGAGCCGGATGACGTCTTCAAAGGCGAGATCTGCCAGTGTGTGGTTGCCTTGCTTGAAAACGTGAAGCCCGAGTATCGCGAGGCCATTCAGGCGGTGGATTTGGACGAAGGCAGTCTGTCGGATCTCGCCTCGAAGGCTGGCATCACCGCGAACAATGCCGCCGTGCGCGTGCATCGGGCGAGGGAAGCGCTGCGGAAGCAGGTCACCACAGCCTGTGGCGTCTGCGCGACCCACGGGTGTCTCGACTGCCACTGCAAGTCCAAGCCGACAGCCGCGCACACTTGAAGAATTCTCAAATCCAGGTGTAAGGATCGCGCGGGTGGCCGTCTGCACGGTTGTATGCAGACGACGAAATCAATGATCCAAGAGATGAGAACCAGGCTCGGACAGACAGGTCTCCTGGTGGCTCTGGCAATTGCACCCGCCCTGACGGCCCAACACGTCCACCCGGAACCGCCTGGCGCAGCCACCGAAGCCCCACTCGCCGATGCGCACGATCACCATCAGCATGTGCATGGCAACTCCGATGAAGGAGGTCCGAACCGGAGCACGAGTTTTCTGTTCGGGCTCAGTTCGGGGACGAGCCTGAATCCAGCCTCATGGCCGATGCCGATGGTGATGCAACGCGCCGGCGACTGGCGCCTGATGTGGATGGGGCAGGCGTTCATTGTGGGCACGCAACAATCAGGCCCGCGCGGCGGAGACAAGATCTACTCCGCGAACTGGGGCATGTTGGCGGCGGCCCGCAACGTGGGCCGCGGAAGCGTCATGTTGCGGGGAATGATCTCGTTGGATCCGCTCACCGTGACCGGCAAACAGTACCCACTCCTGTTTCAGACCGGCGAGTTAGCCAACGGCAAGCCGATCGTCGACGGGCAGCACCCGCACGATCTGTTGATGGAGCTGAGTATCCACTACGCGCGTCCAATCGGCGAGAAGGCGTTGATCAACCTCTACTACGCGCCCGTCGGCGATGTGGCTCTTGGACCCGTCGCGTTTCCGCATCGCGCGTCGGCCATGGAATTGCCGCAAGCAACGCTGGGCCACCACTGGCAGGATGCAACGCACATTGCCAACAATGTCGTGACGGCCGGACTGACCTACGGGAAGTTCCGAATCGAAGGGAGCGGGTTTCGCGGCAAAGAACCAAACGAGAACCGGTGGAACATCGACATGGGACCGATCGACTCGTGGTCGAGCCGGTTGACCTGGCAGCCGGGCTCCAAGTGGGTTGCGCAGGTATCGGCCGCCCGAATTCGTCGCCCCGAGACGATCCACGTGGATGACGTCGTCCGGGCTACCGCCTCGTTGCACTACACCAGACCTGTGCGAGGGACTCTGGGCTGGTCGAGCAGCCTGATCTGGGCCCGCAACTACAAAACAGTCGGCAAGTACGCGACGAGCTCTGTCCTGGCCGAAACCGTCGTTCCGCTGAAACGCCACAACCTTTTCACGGTGCGGGCGGAGTGGTCGCAAAGGGATGAGCTGTTTGAATACGACCACGACTTGGCCCATGAGCTACTTGCGAAGACTGGCAAGCGCGCTTTCAATGTCGGAGCGCTCACCGTCGGCTACACGCGGGAGCTTGGTTCGATGGGTCCTGTCCGGGTGGCCGCAGGGTTCAACGTGACCGCATACTCGATCGCCGCTGCCCTGAAACCGTTCTACGGATCGCGGCCGGTCGGAGCGAGTGTGTTTCTCCGCTTCCGGCTGAACGGCGGTGAATGAGTGTCAGTCGAGGAGGCGATCGACGAATACTGAACTGTGCCCACCTGACTTTGGAGCCGATGTGCTGGTACGTCTCCGCAGCCTGCGGAATGCGAATGCATGTGCACCTCACGGTTTCGCCGGGCTTGTGTTTGGCGCTCCAACTCATGGATTCAACATAGCTTACCAGTTTGATCAAGGGCAGAGGATTTTGATCAGCGCAAGAGGGCTCGAGCTCTTCCGCGAGTCGAATGTAGGGCAATGAGTTACGGTGTCTCGCCTCGACTTGGTCTGGAGAGTTGGTTTCTGTTGGGTTCAAAATCGCGTCACCAATCATCCCTGCATCAGCGATGTCGAGGCGCCGCTGCGCGCTGGGCAACGGTAGGAAAGCGATCGGTATCTTACTGCCAACTCTTGTCACGCAGTTTCATATTTCTTGTAGTCACAGTCGGGTAATGTGCATCGGGCCGTCTGTGTCACCGGAGCGCGACTTCGCCACTAACATTCAGCGCAAGATATCGCCCACTAATTGCACGATGTCCAAAATGATCGCAGTCTTCTTGTCGTAGATCACGCCGTAGCCGTCGATCACGCCTCGCCCGCAATAGCCGCAAGGCGCGTCCAACCGGACGTCGATGTCGGAAGGAAACGGCTGCAGCTTCTTCTGCCATCCCGGCGGCAGCGGCTTCCCTCTGGCCAACTTCTTCTGAAGCCCCGGAGGAAGACTCACCTGATGCGCCCCGTAGTACTGCCGGATCACATGAACGTCGTTCGTGCCGAAACGAACATCGACTACGGCCTCGCTGGACCCGCCGGAGTTCCCCTGATGACCCTTCCCTTTGCCCTTGCCCTTGTCGTCCGCGTTCATCGTGGCGAGACAAACACAGAAGAACAACGTGACAATGCACCGCATACATCAAGTCTACGGCCGCGTGGATGCCTGCGCGAATCGATGAAGAACCGGCCACCCGGAAGGAAAACGCCCTAACTGTGGAAGTGCTCTCCTCGGGGCGGGCTGGAAACACTGGGCCGAAACTGAAGTGATCTGGATTTGATCTACGGTCCTTGCTGGACCTGTCGTTCGCCACAAATGCGTCCGCAGGCAAGTTCTTTATGCTGCAACGCGTTCATGGTGGTGATGCAGGCCGCCGAGTATGCAACACCTCGCGACGACGGTGCTCCAACACGACGAACACGAAAAGCACCTTCATCGTGATCGTGGGCACGGTGAAGAAGTCAATCGAGACCATTTGGCCGAGGTGGTTGTGCAGGAACGTCTTCCAGGTCTGGCTGGGTGGCCGCGGCAGCTTTAGGATGATGCGGGAGCCTTGCATCAGCTTCCGGTGACATTCGCGCCAAATCAGCGCAGACCCAGTTTTCGAGAACGACAGATCCGGCACTTCGTATAGACTCTCGACATGCGACGGCGAGATTTCCTGGCAGCGTTTGCCGCGTCCACTATTCCGCTGCAATTGCGGGCGCAACGAAATTCGGGGCGATTGAAGATTACGGGTATCCGGAATGTGAACCTGCGGGTAATCCGCGAGGCTGGTTCTATTGAACCGGCCTGGAACCCGGGGACCGCTACGAGGTACACCGTCGGCGGCGGCTCCGTGGTCGAGATACGGACAGGCCAGGGCTAACGGGGATCGGACCGGGCGTGGAGGAAACGCTCCTGCCGGCAGTCAAAGCGCAACTGTTGGGCAAGGATCCGTTCGATACAGAAGAGTACGGGGCCCGTTTGAGGTATTACGCGGCGGGACTTTCGTATCGCGGCGGCGCGAACATCGATATCGCACTTTGGGATTTGCTGGGCAAGGCCTGCGGTCAGCCGCAATACAAACTGTTGGGTGGAGGGAAGGATCGAGTGATTCCCTACGCAAGCATCTCGGCACCCCGGAGGAGCGGGCACAACTGGCTGCGCAGCTCTCGAAGGACGGATGGGAGGCGATCAAATTGCGGTTGCATCACGCCACGATGAACGACGACATCCGGACAGTGGAACGGGTTAAGGCAGCCTCGGGCGATCGGATGACGATCATGGTGGATGCGAATCAGACACAATCGAGCGGGAACTGGCAGCCCGGCGTCCGGTGGGTTGCCGCCGCGCATTTGAGACAGCGAAGGAACTCGAGAAGCTCGGCGTCTACTGGCTCGAAGAACCTCTTCCGCGGTACGACTTTGCCCAGATTGCCGAACTGAATCGTGCGCTGCAGATCCCGCTTGCGGGCGGCGAGAACAATCGCGGGCTGCATGAATTCCGGCAGATGTGCACGAGCGATGTGTACGACGTGCTGCAGCCGGAGCCCTTGGTGATGGAAGGGATCACAGGGCTGCGGAAGGTGGGCGTGCTGGCTGAGGCATTTGGAAAGAGCATTTTGGCTGCCGCTCCGTGACGCCGTAGACTGGGGCCTCATCAACCT
>CAVQOO010000055.1:0-22795 GCA_963714395.1 Bryobacteraceae bacterium | reverse complement strand
TCAGGCGGCCCGTGCCGCGTAGACCAGCTCGTATTCATCGCCGGAAGGATAGAAGTCGCCCAGGAAGGTGAACTCCATCCCGGCCATTTTCAGATGCGGCTCCACGGCGACCACCGCGTCCTTGTTCTTCGTCTTGATGCCGAACTTCGCAGTGCTGGCGCCGGTGGCTTCTGCCATCCTTGCGAGGCCCGCCACGACATCGGCGGCGTGCCGCTTCATCAGTTCCAGATCCTTGTGCAACAGCGGCTCGCAATCTGCGCCGTTGGCAAGCACGTACTCCACGCTTGAGCGAGCCTTCACAGACGCGGGAAACCCCGCGCCGCCGGCGCCCACGACGCCCATCGTATGGAGTTGTTCGCTTAACATGGTCGAGCTGCCCAGGAAGCGACCAGAATAGCGCAGCCGCCTCTCTGAACGGAACCGCTCGGCTCAAAACACGATTGTCCAGCCCGGCTGGTTCGCCTGCTCCTTCGAGTACGACGCGCCGTGTACCTTCAGCCCCTTGCTGTTCAGGAGGGTGATAATTCCACCCTTATTGGACAGCGCCACTGGAGCCTTGATGTCCACCTTCAGGACCTCGCCAGCGCCCAGTGTGCCGCTCAATGCCATCTTGGCCTTCTGCTTATCGGCGATCTGCCAGCCGGCCAAGGTTAGATCCCTGTCGCTGGAGTTCAGCAAATAAACCCATTCTTTCTCCGGCGATTGCTTCGAATTCACCATCGCTGCGACGATCCGCACCAGCCCGTCCGGGAGGTCTTCAGTCGGTTGCGGTGTCACGGGGTCGGGATTCACCGGTTCTCCCGGCTTTGGTGCGGTTATAGTGTGGCCCGTGGCATCGTCGGTGTGCCACGATTGCGACTGGAATTTGAGGAATACGGCGGTCCACTGGCCGGCGCCGGGGAAGTGAAACAGCAGGCCGCCATCCTGCCAGACGCCGTCATCGCTCACAAAGCTGCCCACATTGCCCTGGTTCATGTGAATATCGTGGATGCCGTTGCCCGGAACGAAACCGAAGTACGCGTCGGCCTTGTTCTCGGGACCCCATCTTTCTCCGAACGCATACACGTGCGCGGGTTCGTCGGCCATAGCCCTCTGAACGATCTGATCGAGCTTCTCGTTCAGGTCGTTATCAGGACCGGGGACGTCGTGCGGCAACGGGGTCATCAGCCCGGGCTGCACGAGGTTCCCCCGAATGTAGTCCAGCGCACCCCCTGACGGCGTTGAGGGGATCGGGTTGAATCCACTGGGCAAGCCGGCCAATCCGTCTACCAAAGGATGCACGAAGTGCGACTTGATGTGGAACATGAGCTCCGAGGGCGCCAGTTTCGATTTCACATTCACCGCAATCCGGTAGTTCGTGCCGGAATCGTCGGCGATGTGGATCTGGTAGTGCGGGGAGTTGCCCGAGCCGAGGCGGCGGGCTATGGGACGTCCTTTCAGGACGCCGTAATCTTTCAGGGGCATGGTCCCTCCTGCAAGTGCGATCAAGTGGGTATGACATCAAGTCCCCGTGCGTTTCACTGTCCGGGTGGCTCCATTGCGGCGATACTGTGAGAAAGCAATGTCGAGGGCTACTTACGATCGCCGGGGCTTCATGGCGTATGGCGCCGGCTTGTTCGCCGCTCCCAAAGTGGACCGATTCTCCGGAATGAAGGACGGGCAGGCGCGGGAAATCCTTGGCGTGAAGCTTTGTTGGTGCCCGGCAGGGCGTTTTCGAATGGGCAGTCCTCCGGATGAGACAGGCCGGCGGCCGGATGAGGCGCAAGTCGACGTAACGCTCTCCCACGGCTTCTGGGCAGGCAAGTATGAAGTGACTCAAGGCGAGTGGAAGCGCTTCGCTGGTCCGCTCCCCGGCCAGATGACTTGGGGTGAAGGGCCGAACATCCCTGTCTGTTGGGCGAACTACACGGAGGCAGAGGAATTCGCTCGGAAGTTGACCGAGCGCGCCCAGGCCGCGCGTGAGCTGCCAGGCACCTGGAGATTCCGCCTCCCCACTGAGGCCCAATGGGAGTACGCGTGCAGGGCAGGAACAACGACAATGACCGCCTTCGGAAATGGCCTGAGCCGGAAGCAGGCCAACGTCAAGGGCGGCGGGAAGAATGACAACGACCCGACGCCAGCGCTCAATCGTGTCACCGAAGTGGGAAGCTATCCCCCCAATCCCTGGGGATTGCATGATGTCCACGGCAATGTTTTTGAATGGTGCCGCGACTGGTATCACACGCGACTGCCCGGCGGGGACGACCCCGATCTGTCGGAGGTCAAGGGCGCGATGAATCGCGATGGCACGTATTCCAGGGTGCGCCGCGGGGGAGCATTCAATGACGATGTGATTTATTGCCGGTCAGCGTTCCGGCTGCGCTATGAGCCCGAACGCGGGTCAGATCACATCGGTTTTCGAGTGATCGCGATTCCAATATAGCCGTATGCGCTATTCACGCTTGGTTCCTGCATTCGCTGTTTTGGCCGGCCTCACCGGCGCGCAGGAGCGCGTTTCGTTTCCCACTCAGGACGGCGGGCTCATCCACGCGGACATCTACGGAGCGGGCACACGAGGCGTTGTTCTGGCTCACGGAGGGCGTTTCAACAAGGAGAGTTGGGAGAAACAGGCTCGCTCCCTTGCGGCTTCCGGGTTCAGGGTATTGGCCTTTGACTTCCGCGGCTACGGCCACTCGACAGGACCTGGGATGGCCGAACCTCTGGGAGCGCCACTTCACTTCGACGTCCTGGCCGCAGTCGGGTACCTGAGAAAGTCGGGCTCGAAAACGGTCTATGCCGTCGGGGGCAGCATGGGCGGAGGCGCCGCAGCCGAGGCCTTGATCAAGGCGGGACCGAAAGAGATCGGGAAGTTGGTCATCCTGGGAGGGACCGCGGGCAGTGGAGAGCCGGAGAAGCTGAAGGGAAGAAAACTGTTCATCGTCAGCCGCGACGATGTGAGCGGCAGCGGGCCTCGGCTACCAAAGCAACTCGCGGATTACGAGAAAGTCCCCCAGCCGAAGGAACTTATCATCCTGGACGGATCGGCGCACGCGCAGTTCCTCTTCCAATCTGATCAAGGGGAGCGCGTAATGCGTGAGATACTCCGCTATCTTTCCGCCCCCGATTAACGAAACAGCTTCGGAAGCAACTCGACCAATTGGTGGCGGAAGACGGGCATCGAATGGAAGCCCGGCAGGACGTATTCCGTTGCCTCAATCCCTGCCGACCTGAACTTGTTCACCAGTGCCTGACTGCCGCCCGCGAACAAGTCGCCCGCCCCGCAGCCGATCCAGATCAGCCGGTAGCGTTGCTTGATTCCGGCATCCCTTTTCATTGCCACTCCGTAGCGGTCATCGAAGTCAGCCTCGACCATAGAACCGCTGATGGAAGCCGCGGTCAGGAAAAGCTCCGGATGGCGCAGTCCTACCGTCATTGCAAATTCGCCGCCGAGCGAGAGACCGGCAATCGCCCAGTGCTCGGGCTTGTTCTCCAGGCGATAGCGCTTCTTCAGTTCGGGAAGGAGGTCGTTCACGACGATCGGTTCAAACTCGCGCAGGTGCTCAACACGCCGGCCGCTCGGAAGCACGTCCGAGACGTGCATGGCGACGACCATCGATCGCATTTTGCCTTCGGCTATCAGATTGTCGAAGATCACGTGCGCGAAGCCTCCGCCGAGGGTCCAGTCAAGCTCGTCACCGGGCGTCCCGGGCAACAAGAGCAATGCCGGGAATCGTCTTGAACCAGAGCCAGGGTAATCCGGCGGAGTGTAGACCACGAAGTTCCGGATTCTCTGCTGCGACTTCGAGAAGTACGTCTCGAAGTGCAGCGTGCCTTTCGCGACGGCACGCGCTTCCCATGCCTGGGCAGTTGGACCGGCAACCGTGAACGTGCTCGACGCGAATCGCCGGGCGGACGCCAGGGTGCAGCGGCACGCAGGGTCGCTGGCCCTCACGCCATCAACCAGAAACCCATAGGTGTAGATGTTGGGCCGAAGCGGACCCGCAGTGACCGTCCAGACGCCGTCCTCCGACTTGGTCAGCGCAATCGGCGGCTGCGGCCCCATCCAGTCCCCGGAAAGTTGAACTTCGGCTGCTTTCGGCGCCCAGATTCGGAAGTTAACCCGTCCGTCGGCAAGCAGCTCGGGAGATGTGATGGCAGGCGGACGCGGGTTCTGCGCAACGAGTGCTGTCGATGCCACCGCAAGAATGAACCGCAGCATGTGTGCGATGCTAGCAAAGTTTTGGCAAATGCCGCGCCATTGGGAAACGCATTATGTTACTTGCAATATGCAAGTGACATTGCTATCTTTCCTTCTATGTCCGGAACCGCGAACGCAATCCGAAGATCCGGCTGTCCGGTGAGCATCTCGCTGGAGATGCTGGGGGATCGCTGGTCGCTGTTAGTCGTTCGGGATCTGATGGTGCGCGGATATCGCACGTTCAGGGAGTTTCACGAGTCCGGTGAAGGCATCGCCACCAACATCCTTGCCGACCGCCTGCGCAAACTCGAATCGGCCGGAATCATATCAGTGGAAGTGGAGACATCGGATCGGCGCAGGGTAAACTACCGGCTAACCGGCAAGGGGATTGATCTCGCACCGGTGTTGCTGGATTTGTTGATCTGGGGGGCGCGGCATGAGAACACGAGGGCATCCTGCGCGCTGGTAGATCGATTGGAAAAAGACCGCGAGCAGGTGCTCGCCGAAGTTCGACGGCGCTGGCAGGAGCGCGACTTGACTCCCCTGATCCCGAGATTTGGGGGGCTTGCGGCGGGCAGGCATTAGAAGTAGCTATTTGCGAAAACTGGGACTTACGCAAGGAGGCAGAAATGAGCAAAGTCAGAGTATTGGTCGGAACACGCAAAGGGGCGTTCGTTCTGACCTCGGACGGCAAACGGGAGAAATGGGACGTCAACGGGCCTCACTTCGGGGGCTGGGAGATCTACCACGTCAAGGGGTCGCCGGTGGAGCCCGATCGGCTGTACGCATCGCAATGCAGCGGCTGGTTCGGGCAGATGATCCAGCGCTCTGAGGACGGCGGCCAAACCTGGCAGCCGGTGGGAAACAAATTCGAGTATGAGGGTACGCCCGGCACCCATCAGTGGTATGACGGGACCCCTCACCCGTGGGAATTCAAGCGGGTCTGGCATCTTGAGCCGTCTTTGACCGATCCTGACACCGTCTATGCCGGGGTCGAGGACGCGGCCCTGTTTCGCACCACCGACGGCGGGACGACTTGGCACGAGCTCGCGGGAATGCGCGGTCACGGATCAGGCCCGAAGTGGCAACCGGGGGCCGGTGGATTGGGGTTGCACACGATCCTGCTCGGCCCGAATGGCTCCGGACGAATCTTCATCGCCATCTCGTCGGCCGGTGCATTTCGCAGCGATGACAATGGCGTGACGTGGCGGGCCATCAACCGCGGATTGAAGTCCGAATACATCCCCGACCCTGACGCTGAGGTCGGGCACTGTGTTCACCGCATGGCGATGCACAAGTCCAAGCCCGATGTGCTTTTCATGCAGAAACACTGGGACGTGATGCGGAGCGATGACGCAGGCGATTCATGGCACGAAGTCAGCGGCAACCTGCCGACCGACTTCGGGTTCGTCGTCGATGTTCACGCGCACGAGCCCGAGACCATCTACGTGGTGCCGATCAAGAGCGATTCGGAGCACTATCCGATGGAGGGCAAGCTGTGCGTCTATCGCAGCCGTTCGGGTGGAAACGAGTGGGAGGCGCTCACCCGCGGTCTGCCGCAACAGGATTGCTACGTCAATGTGCTGCGCGAGGCGATGGCCATCGACTCGCTCGATTCCTGCGGCGTCTATTTCGGCACCACAGGCGGGCAGGTGTACGCTTCCACGGACGCCGGAGACAACTGGGCCCCGATTGTCAGGGACCTTCCGCCAGTGCTGTCGGTGGAAGTGCAGACGCTGCCATGATTCGGGTGGTTCTCCCGTTTCATTTGCAGACGCTGGCTCAGGCAGGCGCTGAGGTAAAGGTCGACGTGCAGGGTCCTGCAACGCAGAGATCGGTGCTCGATGCTTTGGAGGCCCGGTTTCCGGCGTTGCGGGGAACGATCAGAGATCAATCCACCGGGCAGCGCAGGCCGTTCCTGCGATTCTTTGCCTGCGAACAGGACCTCTCGCATCAGGCGCCGGACGAGCCGCTGCCCGGCGCGGTGGCGTCCGGCGCCGAGCCGTTGCTGATCATCGGTGCGATCGCAGGAGGGTGATTCCGTCTACCGTTGGTGGCTCGTTCGCCAACTGAAGTCGTAGCGCAGGCCGACGGTGAAGACGCTGTAACCGGGGTCGCCCGTCGCCGTTCTGCTGCCATTGTCGAGTTTCGCTTCTGTGTAGGCGAAAGCGCTTTTGGCGATATACCATTCACCGCCAATGATGAAGTAATTTGTGTGAAAGTCCGGGTGAAGGAGCCTGTCCTTCACGTCGGGCGACTGCTTGATGAAGCCGCCGACGAGGGCGAAGGGACCAAACCGCGCGCGCCCATACAGCTCGACCCCGTCGGCGCCATACACGACCGGCAGGTAAATCAGGGGATCGCGCGTTGGCAACTGCACAAGGTCGCCGCTGTGCTGTTGCGCGAATGTGGCGCCGAATTCAAGAAATTTCCAATCCACCCGTGCACCGAGTGCCATGTACTCCGCGTTAGCGCGAAGGTTTCGAATTTCAGCCTGAGCTCGTGGCGAAAAGTAGGTTCGCGTGTAGGCGCCACCCAATTTGACTCCCGGCAGAACTGTGACCTGGGTCGATAGACCGTAGCCATCGGTGGTATGTCCTGTATCGTCGCCGCGAAATTGAGCCTGCGCTCCTACTTCCAGGATTTTCAGAAACTGGTTGCGATAGTTCACGACCCGGTCGGCACGGCCTGTGCCTGTCATACCACCGTCGGTACCAGCGACATACGCCATGCTTCCCTGGCCGCCGAAGACGTTGAACCGGTCCGTTGTATAGCTGGCGATATCGTAATGGACTGCGTTCTGCTTGCCGATTGCAGTTTTACCGAATGGGCCGAAGTCGGCGCCGACGAATCCGAGCCTTGCTGAGAATATGGGAGTTCTCACTGTATCCAGGGCCCCGAATCCTGCCGTGCTGGATCCGCCCAGATTGAACTGGTTGTCACTCTGGACAAGATTGACCCCCCACTCCGTTCCGGCGAAGATCTTGATCTTTCCGCGGGTGGCGAAATTGATGCCGATGCGCGATGCATTGTCCTGCACCTCGGCGTCGTCGTTGAATGCGGCCAGATGTGCGCGCAACTGCCCATATGGTTCGAACATGCCGAGGAATTCGTTGCCCGCCCGAATCTCCTTTGAGCTGCCTGTTGCGAATTCACCTCCGCACCCGTCGGAAACCCAGACTCCATTCGAGTCGTAGCCCCAGTTTTTGCCCAGCAGGCAAGCTGCTTCGCCCGTCGACCTGATCAAGGCGACGCCAGCGGATGTATCAGCGGCGCACTCTTGCCTGCCACCGGGTTTTGATATGCAATTCACGATTGCCGACATGGAACGACTGGCCGGCTGCGCCTGTGCGAATGCCGCAATGGGGCACAAAAGAGCAAGTATTGGAATCAATGTATGTTTCATGGGGCACAATTTCAGGGATGTTCATCCAGCGACGGCTTCAACCATTGCCGATTGTGCGAACGGAATTCCCTCTACCGTCGCTGTCCCTTGATCTTCAGGCGGACCGGCGGCGTCCGTCTACCGGACTTTGGTCCCAGCCAAAAAAGTGCTTCTTTGCTGACTTTCGTGGACAAAAAACGCGATGGATGACAGGCAGTATAATTGGTCCCTAACGGGGCAGGAGGGACGCCAGCCCCTACTGGGAAAGGATGGCAACGATGAGATTCGTTTCCGCGTTTAGGTTGACTCTATCGGCTGCGCTGCTGTGCACGCTTTCGATCGCACAGACCGCGGCTCCGGGCTCGGGTGAGCCGAAGCCGGCCCTTTACAACACTGCGAAGCAGAAACTTCTGGAAGGAAAACAGATCTTCAGCTTCACCCAGAGTACTTTCGATATTGCAGGCTACTGCGAAGCTGCCAGGCACTACGACTACACATGGTTTGAGATGCAGCACAGTACGTTGGAGTTTAAGGACGTCGAAGCGATGATCGCGGCATGCCCCCGCGCCGGCGCGATTCCGATGATCCGGTTGCCGGATGCTCAGGAGTTTCATATCCAGCACGCAACCGATCTCGGTGCGTTGGGGGTCATCATCCCTACCGTCGATGATGTGGAGAGGGCGCGCGAGGCTGCAAAATGGTCCCGGTATCCGCCTGTGGCACGGCGTAGCTCCGGCGGCGGACAGGCACGCAGCCTCTGGGGGATCAACGGCATCAACTACGCCAAAACGTTCAACGACAACATGCTTGTGGTGGTGATGATCGAGTCCCCGACCGGTGTTGCCAACGCCTATGACATCGCCTCGGTCCCCGGGATCGACGTCGTGATCATCGGCAACAATGATCTGAGCGTGTTTTCGGGATTCGCCCAGGACGACGACCGCTACCAGATGTTGGTGACCAAGGTTCGAGACGACACTCTGAGGGCGGGCAAAATTTTCGGCCAGGCAAACGCGAACTATGCCCAAGGCCATCCGCTGAGCAAAGACGCAAGGTTCTTTCAGAACGGTCCATCGAAGGATGGCTGGAAGCCCGCGGCCAGCGCCGGCAGGAATCTCAGCGCTCCTCCGCCCGGCGAGGAAGACGCGCCAGGCAAACCCGCCACAAAGAAGAACAAGTAGGATGCGGAAGTGGAGCGCTTCAGGGCAGTCTGTATGGAGAACGGTACTTGTAGTGCAGCAGGTGATTTGCGCTGACATCCCCCCGGAAGCGCTCGCTGGCGGCATCCCAGGTGAGCATCCTTCCCGTTCTTGCCGCGATGCTGGCTAGGATGCAGGTGGACGTCGAACGATGGCCTGTCTCCGCGTCGGCGGTGCACTTGGCGCGGCTTCGGACACAATCGAGGAAGTTCTGCATGTGTTCTTTGTCCGCGAGGGCATTCCCCCGGACGGTCCTGGGTGCGATCAAAGGCCTTCGGGCGTGCATCCACGCGTTGCGATTGTCAGCGCGGCGCAGTGGCGAGATCCGGTACCGCAAGCCTGCGGCCACGTTTTCGGGGACGACCTCGAATCGGTCCGGGTGGAGATACAACGTCCCTTTCGTGCCGCGAAACTCCAGATCGGCGCCTTGCGGATTCGACGGCGCCTCGTTCGCGTTCAACTGCGTGAAGGTGGCCAGCATCGGACCGTCGAACTCCCAGATGACCTCGAGGGTATCGGGGATCTCGCGGTTGTCGTCCATCGCGTACTTGCCGCCCATCGCCGTCACCCGCTTCGGGGCATGAAGGCCCAGGCTCCAACGCACGATATCGAGCAGGTGGATGCCATTGTTGGTGACCTGCCCGCACGAGTAGTCGTAGAACCAACGGTAGTTATACCAAGTGCGGTTGCGGTTGTGCCGAAGTTCAGGCGCCGGCCCGAGCCAGGCGTTCCAATCGAGTCCGTCGGGCGGATCCTCGTCCGCCGGCTTGCCGATGCCGTTCGGCCACTCATTCAGGTTGTCGTAAGCGCGCGCCATTGTGACGCGGCCGATGCCGCCGGAACGGATGAATTCCGCGGCTTCTCGGACCATGGCGGAAGAGCGCCGCTGCGTTCCTACCTGCACCACCCGGCCGGTCTCGGCCGCAACCTGCACCATCCGGCGCCCCTCGACGATGGTGAGCGACATCGGCTTCTCGACGTACACGTCCTTGCCGGCGCGGCACGCCTCGATGAACATGATGGCGTGCCAGTGGTCGGGCGTGGCGATAGCCACTGCATCCACGTTCTTGTCGTCGAGAACCCGGGAGTACTCCTTGTACAGGGCGGTGCCAGGCGCCTTCCGCGCAGCAAGATCGAGATAGCCGCCTATCAGGTCGCAGGCGGCGACGGTTGTCGTTCCGCCGGAGGACAGCGCCGCATCATGCAGGCGATCGCCTCGAGCGCCAAGGCCGATGTATCCCATGCCGATGCGGTCATTGGCGCCCAGCACGCGCGCATAGCTTGCCGCCGACATCGAAAAGGTGCGCCTGGTCATCGTCCCAATTCGATCCACGGCGTGCCGGCTTCGGGATCCCTGTGGCCCGCGATATGGAACTGCCGTGCTTCTTCAAACGTTTTTCTTCCGCCCTTGTAAGTCCGCAGGACCATGGTGAATTTGCGGCCACTCTCCGGCGGGACAGCGAAGGAAAGAGGGATATCGATGTGCTCCCCGAGAGCGACGGTGAACTGCTTCGACGTCTTGGTGAAGGGCTTACCTTCAAGAAGCAGTTCGACTTCCGCGGTGATGGCAGTATCGCGAAATTCGTCATTGTAGAGAACCAGAGTGCGGTTCGCCCGCACTCCGCCCTGGAGAGGCGGCGGCGTTCCACCCGGCTCGAGACCGGTGACGTAGGGAGTGAGCCCAAGGTCGTCGAAGTGCTTGTCGAACAGCGCCACGGGGGCGAACGCGTTGCGGAGATTTTCGGCGCGCGGCCCCTGGAAGCCGTCCTTCTCCGCGAACCAGTAGCACGCCGGCTTGATGTTGGTCCAATTGGTGTAGCGCAATCCGCGCGTCCAAATTCCGAGCCACCAGGTGTTCCGTTCAACCGCGTATTGCACTTCCTTCAGCGGAGACCGCGTATGGAGCGTCTCCCCCATCCCGGTCGGCTTGGCTTGCACCATGTAACCCCATCCGTAGATGCTGCCGAGCGGCTCATGATTGTAAAGCTCGGGATAGTGATAGTCGACCAGGACATCTTCAACCGCGTGGTCGCCGTCGTATCCGATCGGGCGGGTTGAGTCGAACCGCCGGATCGTATCGCCGAGCTTGCGGAGCTCTTTCGGGTCGAAAGCCCCGGCGAACTTGTATGACATCTCATTCGTGGCGTTCCACATGTAGACGGACGGGTGATTGCGATCGGCCTTGATCCACGGCTCCAGCCAACGTTGCGTGTTCGCCAGGTATGCGGCCTTGTCGGATTTGGCGTGATAGTTGCGCGCGTAGTTGGCCGCCTCGTCGCAGATCAGCAGGCCCTTCTCGTCGGCCACGTCGAGCAGATACTGAGGGACTGGATTGTGGTGCCAGCGGAGTACGCGGATGTTCATCGCTTTGATCTTGTCCACCGTGGCCGGCCAGTTCTCCGGCTTGTGAATGACGGGCTGCGTATACCAGGTGTCGCCGAAGACCTGGTAGTCGCCAAAGAGGTTGACGCGAATTCCGTTGAAGCGAAACTGATTGCCCTCCACCCAGATTTCGCGAAAACCGAAACGGCGCGTTTCCTCGTCCACAACGACGCCGGATGCCGAGATGCGGCTCTTCAGAAGATAGAGGGATGGCCGGTCGGGGAACCAGAGTTCAGGATTGACCCAGGCTTCCGATAGCGTGACGACGCGCCTTTCGCCCGGCGCAAGGTTGACGGGCATTGGACGGAACTTCCTGGATGGCCTGGAGCCGGAAGCGGGCGCCGCCTCCGCGGAGAGCGTCAACTGCTGTTGGCGGTCGAGGGTATTGACGAGCGTATACTCCACTTCGATTCGCTTCTGGCGCACCGACGTGCGAATGAAAGCGTCTTCGATATAGCTCCGCCCATACGACCGCAGCCAGACATCGCCCGCGATGCCGCCCACCGAGGCTGACAGCCAACCGCCAACCGGCCAGGCGGGCGCGCCATTGCCGTCCACGATCGGCTGATGAGTGGGGCCTTTCACGTCCACGCGAAGTTGAAACGCCGTGCCGGGCTTCGCCCAGTTGGTGACATCGACGCTAAACGGATTCCACGCTCCGACATGCTTGGTCACATGCTCGCCGTTGATAAAGACGTCGGCGATGAAGGCGACGTTCTCGAACTCCACCCGGACGATCCTGTCCTGCCAGCCGGAAGGAACTTCCACCTTCCGCTCGTAGCGAGCCTGGTCGAACTTCCTGATCCCCTCATAAACAGGGACCGTGCCGCCCTGATCCCACTGCCCATTGAGCGAAACCTGCTGGCGAAGCGGGGGCGGCGCAGCCGCCGCCGTCAGAGTAAGTGCTAGGACTGTGATGTACCGCATGGTCAAGACTCGCCGGGTTGGCTCCTTACAGATCGATGGCTACGATTTCGTGCAACTCCACGGACGGTACCGTGAGACTCAGAAAATCTCCGCTTCGCTCGAAGCGCGGGGAGACGCCTGCCGCCAGTAGCCTGACTCGTTTCGGTTTCACGCCCGACGGTAACTTCAGGCGGACGCGTTGCTCACCGACGGGGATGAGTTCGCGCACGGGACCCTTCATCAGCATCGGGTTCGTCAGGTTGACGAGATGGACGGCCATGGAGGATTTCTGCCGCCAAACGGTGACGTCGAGGACGCCGCGGCCGAGCACTTCCACCGGCATATCGTCATGCGCCGCCCACCGCACCAGATTGCGCAGCAAGCGGCCGTGATCCATGTCCATTACTTCCCAGAAGGTGCGATCGAGATCGAATGGGACGTAGGCGACGCGGCTTTCGCCCAACTGGCGCAAGTACAACTCGGGAACGTTCTTGTCGTAGTCCCGCGGATAGACCTCCTCCATGGGCAGGTCCGGATACGGTGCCACAAAGAGGACCGGCTGATCCGGAAACTCTACGGTTGGCTTCACCGGGACGCGGTACGTCCCGTTGATCATGCGGTCGGCGTCCTCGAAACCGGCCAGAACGGAATGCTTGCTGCTTTTCGAAAAGCGCAGGTAGGAGTTCTGCAGTGGGCCCTGCACGGCGCCGTCGATGCTCACGCCGAACAGATCGGCGAGACCGAAGTCCTTCCGCGGGCGGCCAACCTCGTCGAACAGGGACGATTCGAACGTCGCCACCAGGTTGCCGCCATTGTTGACGTACTTCCGGATTTGATCGCAAGTCCTGTCGGAGAGACAGGCCGAACAGGGCAGCACGAGCACGCGGAAGCGGCTGAGGTCGCTCTCCTCCAACAGGTCCTCATGGACCGTATCGGTGGGGATGCGCGCCTCGATCATCGCGTGGTACAGACCCTTCGAATTGTCCTCTTCCGAGTGGCCGCGCTTCTTCGCTGCGGTGTAAAAGCGCGCCGTAGCTTGTGAATACAGAATGCCGACGGTCGCGATCGGATAACCTTCGTTGCGCAGGTAGGGCTCCGCTTTCCAGAGCCAGGTGTAGATCTCCTCCACGGGCTTGAGCCAGCGTTTGTCGTAGAGGGTGCCGGCGAACTTCGCCATCTTCGGGCGCAGTCCGTGGGCCGCGCCGCTGGCAACCCACAATTTGATCTCGGCGCCGCTTTGAACGGAGTCCTTCCACCGATAAGGCTCTTCGAGACCGACGCTGAAGGTGATGCCGGCGGGGTTGTGGCCCAACACGGAGGCCAGTTCCCGGCCCCTCTTGCCGGCCATCCAGGGCGCGTTAAGCCCGCGGCGTCCCTGATAGTCCAGGTACAGCGTCTTGGCCCGCGCCCGCACCTTGCTCATGTTCAGGCGGTCTCGTTCGGAGCCGATGCCCGGCAGCACGAACGCGTTTGGATTCACTTTGCGGACGGAGGCGTTCCAGTGGTCCCACAGCTCGAACATCCGGTTCTCGCGCCAGACCAGGTACTCCGCATATCCCTTCGCGGCCGGGTTCCTCCTTCGACCGGAAGCTCCAGGCCGCTGGCTTTTCTGAAACTGCTCTTGCACCAATCGCAGTAGCACATCCGCTGCGGCGCCCAGCGATTGTGATTGAAGCCGTCCACCCCGTACATCGAAACCAGTTCCACCATGACGCTGGTCATGAAATGCTCGTTGTACGGACCGAGCGTGCAGGTAAGAAACAAGTCCGGCGTCGCCCAGTGGGGCCGAAGATTCCCCTTCTCGTCGGTCGAGATCCACTCCGGATGGGCCTTGGCGGCATCGGGATAGGTGGCGTGATGGTCGACCCTTGTGGTGACTATCAGGCCCATCCTGCGGCAGCCTTCGATCAGGTAGCCGAGTGGGTCGGACGAACCCATCTTCTCGTTGCGCTTGTGGAAGGGGATGCGCGTGGGGTAAAAAGCGATGATGCCGCCCGAGTTCCAACTCGCGGCATCCACGTGTGCGCGGCGCAGGTAGTCGAGCCAGAAGTCGAGATCCACTTTGCCGGGGTCGTCCTGAACGAGGTTCATGGTGAGCCAGCGCATCGCGCGCCAGTACCAGTCGGGCGGTGTCACGTGCCGCGCGGTGAACGACTTCGGATCAGCCATGGCCCCGAGGGCCGTGGAGGTGGCGGCTGCGGCGCCGATCCAATCGCGCCGGGTCATCATCGCGGGTTCGCCTCCACTCGCGAAGCCAGCACGCAATCGATCAGCGGTTCGCCGGTGAGAACGCGCCGGATGTTCTCGGCGTATTGGGCCGCCTTGACGCGCAGTCCGTCGACCGTTCCCGAGCCGCTGTGCGGTGTCACCACGACATTGGGCATCGCAAGCAGAGGGTTGTCCTTGCCGGGAGGCTCTGTCGCAAAGACGTCCAATCCGGCTCCGGACAAATGGCCCGACTGCAATGCCGCGATCAGCGCGGCTTCATCGACCACTTCTCCACGCGCGGTGTTGATCAAAACCGCGCCCCGCTTCATGGCGCCGATGCGCTCCCGCGTCATCATCCCGCGCGTCGCGCCGGTCAGGGGCACATGCAGTGAAACGAAGTCACTGGTTGCCAGCAATTCGTCCAGTTCCGCAAAAGGCCAGCCCTCGTTACGGACCAGGTCATTCTGCTGCACCTCCATTTCGAAAGCCACCGCGCGTTTGGCTACTTCCTGGCCGATTCGTCCGAAGCCGATGATGCCCAATTTGCGGCCCGCGAGGTTCCTCGATTGCAGCCTGCGGTCCCACATCATCCACTGCCCCGCGCGCAGAGCCGCGTCCAGTTCAGTCAGGCGGCGGCTGACCGCCAGCATCAGCATCAACGTGTGCTCGGCAACTTCGGCGACATTTCCGCACACTGTGCACACGACCGGGATGTTGCGCCTGGCCGCGGCGTCGAGATCCAGACCGTCAACGCCTACGCCGGGTGCGAGGATCAGTTTCAGCTTCGGGGCGGCGTCGATCATCGAGCCGGTGACCTTGCCGGCAATCACAAAGTCCAAGTCGCCGAGGACATCGGATGGAGCCAAGCCGCCGCTCAGGGTGACGAGCTCGCACTGGGGCGCTAGCGCGGCGCGAACCTCTGCGTAGATGCCCTCATTGGCTTTCATCAGGTAGCCGGCCTTGTAGGTCATGTCGATTCCACTTTCCTTTTCGAGAGCTGCTGCCAACCGGCGCGAAGAAACAGGAAGTCGCTTCCAAAGGTGACGAAGCTTGCGCCGCGGTCCAGCCATGCGTGCGCGTCGTCCATGGACATTGCCGTCATGCCGAACGGCAGGCCCGCGGCAATGGAGCGCCGCATCACGTGTTCGCACAGACCGATCACCTCGGGCGTGCGCGCAAACGCCGACCATTGTTTGGGGTCTCCGCGCATGCTCTCGCCGGGCTTGAGCATGGAGTACGCCAGATCGTTGGGGCCCATGAAGACGGCGTCGATCCCTTCAACACCAAGAATGTCGTCGATATTCTCCGCCGCGCGTGCGTCTTCGATCTGAACGATCAGAGAGGTGCTCTCGTCGGCCTTCGGAACGTACGTGTCGAGTTGCGATCCATAGCGGGCCGCGCGAAACGGCCCGAAACTGCGCCGTCCAACCGGAGGATACTTGGCGGCAAGCACCGCTTTCCGCGCCTCTTCCGGGGAGTTGACCATCGGCACCAGCACCCCGTCGGCCCCTTGGTCGAGCAGCCAGTTGATGGCGTGGTAGTTGTTCTCGGGCGGCCGGACCACCGCCCACGGCTTCCCCGCGCCAAACGGTCCGAAGAGCGCGGGGATGTGAGACAGCGTGATCTCGCAGTGCTGCATGTCCAGGATGAGGAAGTCATAGCCGAGCGAGTTCATCAGCTCCACACTGGAGAAACTGGCGAACCCGCACCAGCCGCCGATGCAACCTCCGCCCCTGAGGGATGCGGGAAGAGTTTCGCTAGAAGAAATAGGTGTCATGTGACGGTTAAAACCTATCATTGCGCCACCCGTTTGGCAAGTTTTCAGGAGATGTTTCGATAGACAAAACTATTGACTTGGCGATGCGTCATGCGATAGACCCTATGAGTGTGAACCGGAACTCTCCGCGGTACGTGTGGGGTGTGGTCCTGCTACTCAGTCTGGGCTTCACCATCGCCTATGTCGACCGGACCAATCTTTCCATCGCCCTGGCATCGCCGTCGTTCAAAGAGGCATTCAACCTCAGCGACACAGAGCGTGGCTTGCTCAACTCCGCCTTCTTCTGGAGCTACGCCCTCTGTCAGATTCCGGCGGGGTTCGCGACGGACCGATATGGCGTTCGGTTTCCGTACGCCGCCAGTTTCGCTCTCTGGAGCGTCGTCTCGGCCGCGACCGCGTTTGCAGGCAACCTCTGGCATCTGTTCGCGTTTCGGCTCCTGTTGGGCGTGGGAGAGGCGATCATCACGCCCGCGAGCATGCGGTGGATCACGACCCACGTTCCGGAAAGCAACCGCGGAATGGCTGTGGGAATCCTCTTTGCAGGGTCCAAGTTTGGTCCGGCGATCGGAGCCTGGCTTTCGGTCCTGTTGATCGGCCACTTCGGATACCGGTTGATGTTCCTGATTCTCGGCCTCGGATCGCTGCTGTTCCTGATCCCCTGGTTGCGATTCGTCCATGACGACGAACCCCCGGTTGCGGCAAGGGCGGCCGCGGCGGCCGGTCCCTCCGCGTTCGGCGCTGTATGGAAGACTCCGGCGATCTACGGCATCCTGGTGGGCACCGTCGCATACAATTACTTCAACTATTTCAATCTCACTTGGCTTCCGGCCTACTTGGCCGAACATTGGCATCTGCCTCTTGCGAGCATGGGGCTTTATACCGCGTTCAGTTTCCTTGGCATGGCGATCGTGGCAATTTCCGGCGGCGCGCTCGCCGACTCGATGATCCGCAGGGGTGCAAACGCTGTGCGCACCAGAAAGGCGTTCACCATCGCGGGTCTGGCCATCGCCTCGACCGAGATCTTCGGTTCCATGACGAGTTCGCGCGAAATTGCGTTGACGTTCGCCATTGTGTCGATGGCTGGACTTGGCCTCACCACCGCGAACTATTGGGCCTTGACACAGACACTGATGCCAGGCGCCGCGATCGGCAGGATCTCCGGCGTGCAGAACTTCGCCTCCAACCTTGCCGGCGTGGTTGCCCCGGCGTTGACGGGATGGCTCATCCAGACGACGGGTAGTTATGTTGCCCCAATGCGAGCCATTCTGCTCGTGCTTGTGGCCGGCATTGCTGCATACGTGTTTCTCGTTCGGGAGGAATATGCCCCGGCTCAAGGCTGACCAGAAGGCCAAGGATGGCCCATACTACATCGAGGCCGCGGCCAGGGCGTTGGACGTACTCGAACTGTTCGGCGAGAACGAGGAGGTTCGCCTCCTTGACGTGAGTGAGCGCCTCGGGCTCATCAAGAGCACGGCGTTCAGATTCCTCTACACGCTCGAGAGGAAGGGCTACATCGAGCGCACCCCCGGCGGGCGCAGCTATAGAAGGCTGCGAAAGCGCCGCGTCGGCTTCGCCTCCATCAGCGCCGCGATTCCCTTTGTCTTGGAGGTGGAGCGCGGCATCGAGACGGAAGCCGGTAAAGCAGGGGTGGAACTGCTAGTGCGCCATCACGAGTTCGATGGTACCCGCTTACTGCGGGATGTCGAAGAGCTGCTGGCCTCCAACATCCGTCTGCTGCTCTGCTACAACCCCGACGAGTTCCTCTCGCATGTCGTCGCGGACCGCTGCTCCGCTGCGGGAGTCCCGGTGATCGCGATTACCTTCCCCATACCGGGTGCCCGCCTGTTTGGCGTGAACAACTACCGTGCGGGGCTTGCGGGGGGAGAAGGCCTCGGCGAACAGATTGTGAGACGTTGGGCCGGCACGGTGGACAAGGTGTTGGCGCTCGATATTCCTGGCAGCAGCCCGGCGCAGCAGGCGCGCATCACAGGAATGTTGGAAGGTCTGCGGAAGAACGTGCGCGTGCCGGACTCCAACATTCTTCACTTACATCCGGACCGGCAGAAGACGACCGCTCAAGTCGCTATGCGCGAAGTGCTCGAACGGTTTCCACGTGCCAGGCATATCGCCGTGGTCTGCTACAACGATGTGAACGCTCTCGGAGCACTGCGCGCGGTTGAGGCGGCAGGAAGGGGCGACCACGTCGCGATCCTGAGTCAGGGCGCAGCCGGAGACGTGCGGGAGCAGCTCCGAAAGCGGCGCAGCGCTCTGTGGAGCGCCGTCGCTCATTTCCCCGACCGCTTCGGGGAGAAGCTCATCCCGTTGATGCTGCGAGTATTGCGGGGCGAAGAAGTCCCATCCACGACCTACACAGACCACGTGCTGTTGACCTCTGCCAATGTGGGGCGCTACTACAGCGCTAAACAACAAGGGAGATAACTTGACTGTGGACATACCATGTCCTTCCGGCCAACACGCTCGGAGCCTGGGAGTCTCCGGCTAGAATCGAGTGATGAAAAGCCTTCTGGGACTCGCTTCGCTCATTCTGTTGGTGGCCGCCGACCTGCCGGCGCAAGCCCCCGGCAGCATCGACGCCGAGGGCAACAAGTACTTCCCGAACGGATTGGGGCGCTATCCGCTCCGGCGAAAGGGAATCTGGCAAGTGACGAAGCTCAGTAACCCGGGGGGCAACCTGAGCCGCGTGCCCGTCATCGCCCCGTCCGAGCTGCAGAGCATCAACGGCACCCTGGATGGGTTGAGTGCGATCTTCAAAGCCACGCCGGAATCCAATGTTCTGGAAGGCTACTGGATGAAGGAATCGCGGAGCTTCGACTACGCGAACAAAGCAGGCCAGCCACCTGAATTCGCCGCGGCACGGCTGCCCTTCGCGTTTTGTACCGGCTTCTTTCCGTTCTACCTGGAGGACGTGCTGACGAACGGCAAGTACGTTCCGCAGTGGGGTGGCGAGACGGCGGCCATCTATTTCTGGTTCAACCGGCTGCCGGGATCCATGGGGCGCAGAGTCGTGCTGACCGATAGGCTGGCGAACGAACACGATGTGGAGATCTACTTCCGCCCGCGAATTACCGGCACTTACCAGGGCCACCCGCTGATCGAGGGGCAGGACCTGCTGATTGCCCGCCCGGGCCGCGATCCGTGGATGGCGGTCTCCTACGCCCGCGCACTGAAGCTGGCCATTCCGCAATTGGAAAAAGACCGCGACGGGGCCGAAAGGCGTTTGGCGGAGCTGAAGAAGAAGCACGAGGAAACGCAGTCTCCGGCCTATGAAGCGCAGATGCGCGCCCACCTGGAGAAGTACTCGGGGGAGTTTCGCACGAGCAACCCGGAGAAATGGAAGGGCCGGGTGGCGGGCATGGAACGCGAGCTGCAATACAACCGCGAGAAGGCGGCCAAGGACGCCAACCCCGGACGCGACAAGAACGGTCTCTGGTACTGGAATCCCATCGACGCGCTGGCCGAAGCCAGGAAGCGCGCGGCGGAGTTGACGCCCGCCGACTCGACAGTCCCGGGCTGCTTCCTGGCGGCTCCCAAGGAAGCGACCGATGGCCGATATGCAATGAACGGGGCCATCGAACGACTCGGCGCTAATCCGGCGTGCGAAGCACTGGTGACAGACAACCACGCCTACTTCGATCCGAAACTGCCTCGCTCCGAAGCGCAGATCCTGTTCGTACGAAGCATCGGACGGTGCGGGAAGGTGGTGGATGGCAAACTCATCGCGGCCGAGAAGCCGGAGCCCGACAAACCCTCCCAAGGCTGCAAGCGCCACCCTATTTACTGGGAGCAGATGGACTGGGCCAAAGTGTCGGCGCTGGTGCTGCGTTAGTCGGGCGCGCACCAGGGTAGGCCAGGAGAGGATTCAAACCAGGTTGGTCACGCCACACCGTCAGTTCGATTTCGATGACGACTCACTTGGAAGGCTGCGCGCGAAGCCGGCTGTCGCCGTCGATCACCTGGACATGGCGGACGAGGATGGCTTTGCGTGGTTTGCCGTCCGCTCCGGGGCGCCGGAACCAGGAGTAGGCGATGAGGAACGAATGGTCGTCCAAGGCGAGCAAGCTGGTGTAGCCGCAGGAATCGACTTGGATGCCTTCCGAAGACAAGGGAACCAGCGCATGCGGTTTGCTCCACGTCTCGCCTTTTCCATCGAAGCTGAAGCGCAGATCGACGCCGGGGCGTCCGGAACTGAGGACCAGTACGCCTTTGGGAAGCAGGAGCAAGCGGGGCAGCACCCCGGTGGGGGTGAAGGCGCGGGGTGTGGACCAGGTCTTTCCCTGGTCGCGCGAGCGGCTGGAGTACATCGGTCCGACGCCGAGGCCATCGGTGGTGCGCAGGATGGCCAGCAGGGAGCCGTCGCGGAGGATCTCAAAAGCGGGTTCGCTGAAGCCATCCCGGCCCTGGCCTTGGGGGTCGGCGTTGAGGTCGGGCTGGTAGAGGATGCGTCCCTGAGTGCGCCAGGAGCGTCCGGCGTCGGTGGAGCGGTAGAAGAAGACTCCGCCCTTGTGCGCCGGGTCGCCCTCCAGCAGTCCCGGGTAGATGCCGGCAAGCAGTGACTGGTCCGGCGCGACGCGCAGGTCACCCCACCAGACGATGGGGAAGAGACCTTCCAGCGAATAGCGCAGGGCGCGGTTGTCGAGCATGGCGGCACGCTCTTCGCGCCAGGATTCGGAGCCCTTCGGGAGTCGTGCGACGTAGATGGCCCTCAGAGGCTCCGGCAGTTCGTGCACACGATAGAGCGTGTAGATTTGTTTGCCGTAGGTCCCGGTGCGCTGCCCAACGGGCTCGGGAAGTTTGAGCTCGGTGATGGAATAGGGCCGGGGGGTGACGACACGGAGGCGGTCGCCATTGGGCAGAGCCAATCCTGCCGGCGGTTCGTTGTTGGCGGTGAGCTGCCACGTCCTGCCCTGGTCGGCGGAGACGGCGCGGTTGGGAGTTTCCGGCGCGAGACCGTAGCTCTTCACACTGTCGGGATGCACGTGAAAGGTGAGTGCGATGCGGCCGTCGAGCAAGCGGTCGAGGTTGGGGAACTGATAGTAGCCCCATCGACGCTCCTCGGCCGGCGATTCGGCGACCAGGACGGGCTCGGAGACGACGATGCGGGGGTCGGCGGCCATCAGGCCGGCACAGAATGAGAGGGCGATCAGAAGTCGCCGCACGGTGCGGGAGGAACCTGCGGATGCCATTGGACAGGCTAACTCTATCGGGGGTCGGAGGTGAGTCTTTTTCTGCATGGCCGAGCCCGGGGCGATCGAGGTCCGAGGGGAAACGGTCTGTTGCCCGCCATGTGCTATAGTGCACCAACACTCAGGCGCGCCGGATCCAAGTGAGGAGCCCCTCCGATGGCGACGAAAACACCCGCGACACCACGCTCCCGGAAGCCAGCCGCACCACGGCCCCCGAAACGGCCAAGCCCCAAGCGTCCGGCGCCACCCAACCCGAAGCCGCGAAAACCACCGCCACCGAAGCTGAGCCCGGTGCGCGCACTAGCATTCGGATGGACCGGGTGCGCTGATACGCCGGTGCCTTTCTCGGACTTTTACGGGGCCGATCACACGATCAGCGCGTGGGTGCTGTTTCAGTATCCCTATGCTTATGAGGGGCCGATTCTCGCGGTGAACGGGTCCGGCAATTACGTCATTGGCCAAGCGGAGGCGTGGGGACCGATCGGCGCGCCGGAATCGAAGCTTCTGATTCACGTCGAGCGATCGCGGCAGACGATCAACGTCGCGCTGCGGAACGATCACTGGTATCACCTGGCGGCGGTTCGGCAGGGGAACACGCTGACGGTGTACCTGGACGGCGCCGCGGTCGCATCGGTCGCGCTCGCCGTTCGTGATGTACCGGACGGCACGCTCCGATTTGGCCGCGCGGCCGACGGTCAGTTGCTGAACGGTCACGAAGCGCAGTTCTACGGCAAGGTCTCCGACGTGGTGATCTACCGCCGCGCCCTGTCGCCGCAGGATCTGTCTCGCATCATCACGTCACATGAGGTCGGCAGCGGTGATCCCACAGTGCTTGCCAGGTGGCGCTTTGTCAGAGACCGCTTCAGGGCCACGCTTCGCGGCGACGTGCAAGCGGTCGGCAGAGACCGGAACTGGAACGGCAGTGCCGATCGTCTCAGCATGCCGCTCCCGCGAACAGCCGAGACGCAATTGCCGTTCGCCATCGGAGATGCATGGTTGATTCCGCAAGGGTGGGCGCGTCAGGGCAGCTTTACGCACTTCGGCTACGCCGCGTTCTGCTGGGACTTCATCGTCGCCGATCATCCCGCCGGCGACGCCTACCCGGCCGGGACGATGGAGGCCCCCATTCACGCGCCGTGTTCCGGCGAGGTCATACGCGAGTACGACGAGCAGCCGGGCGCGACGGCGCAGCCGGACAACTGGGTCCATGTGCGTGCGGCCGACGGGCTCGTGCGGACCTGTCAGCACCTGCTCCCCAACTCCGTGCGGGTGACGCTCGGACAACCGTTGACCACCGGTCAGGCGATGGCTCAGGTCAGCCTGTTTCCCGAAAACGCGCACCTGCACATGGCCGGATCGAACAACGCCGGCGACACCGGGGACGTCGGCTTCGTGACGGTACCGCTGGTGATGAGCGACTACGAGGTGCGACAGCCCGACGGGACGTGGCGGCGAGTGGCGCGCGGGATCCCTGAGCCCGGCGAGGTGGTCCGCCGGGGCGGTGCATAGGCGCACCGTTCCCGGGTACGATGCCCCGCATTTCGCCCCTTGCCTGAC
>CAVQOO010000054.1:0-179495 GCA_963714395.1 Bryobacteraceae bacterium | reverse complement strand
CGACAACACGCTGCGGCTTGCCGAAGAACTCGGCGTCGGCACGCGGGATCTCAAGCGGTTCGAGGTGATCGGCGCCCGCATCAGTGATGTCGTGCTCGACTACCGCAAAGTTTCCGGCCGGCCAGGCGCGCCTCAGCCCCTCGCGCGTTGACGTGGCGGAGTGACTGCTCAATCCACCAGCGCTCTTTTGTGGGCAACTTCCAGCGGGCCTTGTCCGCGGCCGCCTTCTCAGGCGGCTTCATGTCCTTCACGTCCAAGGTGACCTTTTCGATCGTACCGGTAAATCGATAGGGCGCCGGAATTCCATAGTCCTCGACAACCGGCGTCTCGCCGTCTTCGCCGACGTCGGCTCCCTCATCGGCCGAGTAGAACATGGGTTGCGTGGCGTCAATGCGTCCTTCTGCAACTTTCTGGCCGTTGACGAGAATCGTGCCGAGGCCGCCCTTTCCGAGACCGCCCCCGTCATAGGCGAACTCGAAGCGGATGGTTGCTTTCCCGGGGGCCACCGGAGTTTTTGAGGCCACAGTGAAGCGCTTCAGCCCCAGGAAATTGTAGGTGTAAGTCGGCCTGCCGTCCTTGAGATACAGGCTCCAACCGCCGAAGCGGCCGGCTTGAGCAAGCAGCACGCCTTTGGCGCCGCCGGCCGGGACGTTCACCTCCGCCGTGATTGAGTGGGAGTGGTTCTTCAGGTTGATGAAGACGTTTTCCGACATACCTACCATCCCCTCGTAGATGGTCAGGGAGGTACGTCCAGCCATGAGGTCCGGCCTGCCGACGAGCAAGGCATTCGTCCGCTCCAGGACGCGGTCATCCATCGGAAGCACCTGGTACTTGGCTGCTTCCGTCATGAAGAGCTCCTGCATCTGCTTGAGCTTCGCCGGGTCCTTCGCCGCCAGGTTATTGGCCAGGCTGAAGTCGTTCCGCGTGTCGTAGAGCTCCCAGGTGTCCTTGTCAAGGGAAGTCCTCGGCTTCATCTCCCAAGCCGCACGGTGGAGGGTGCCGGCAAGCCAGCCGTCGTGGTAAATCGCCCGGTTCCCGAAGATCTCGAAGTATTGCGTGGTGTGACGATCCTTGGCTTTCGGATCGTTGAAGCTGTACAACATACTCACGCCCTCGATGGGGGTCTGCGGCACGCCGTCCACCTGCTTCGGTTGCGGCACACCGGCGGCTTCCAGGATGGTGGGGACGATGTCGATAATGTGGTGCCACTGCGAGCGAACCTCGCCTTTGGCCGTGATGGACTTGGGCCAGTGGACGACCATCCCGTTGCGAGTCCCGCCGTAACTGGACGCAACCTGCTTGGTCCACGAGAACGGCGTGTCTCCAGCGACAGCCCAACCCGCTGCATAGTGGCCATAGGTGGAGGGACCGCCCAGTTCGTCGTAGTGCTTCAGGATGTCGGGAACAGTTTCCTTCACTGCGTTGAAGTAAGTCATTTCGCTGAAGAGGCCGCTCATGCCTCCTTCCGCGCTCGCGCCGTTGTCGCCAACGACATAGAAGATGAGCGTGTTGTCCAACTGCCCCAGGTCTTCAATGGACTTGACGAGCCGGCCGATCTCCGTATCGGCGTATTCGCCATAGCCCGCGAACACCTCCATCTGCCGGGCGAAGAGCTTCTTCTCGTCTGCGGACAGTTTGTCCCAATCCGCGATTGCCTCCGGCTTCGGTGCCAGTTTCGTGCCTGGGGGCACGACGCCGAGCTTGATCTGCCGGGCCAGCGTCTCCTCCCGCAGCTTGTCCCAGCCCTGGTCGAACTTCCCTTTGTACTTGGCAATCCACTCCTTGGGAACATGGTGCGGCGCGTGCGTCGCGCCCGGCGCGAAGTACATGAAGAAGGGCTTGTCGGGGGTCAGGGATTTTACCGACCTCACCCACTTAATGGCCTGGTTGGTCATGTCAGTCATGAAGTGGTAGTTCGGATCATTCGGCAGCTCAACCTTTGTCATGCCGTCGTAAACGGCCGGCGACCACTGGTTCGTCTCGCCGCCCATGAAGCCGTAGAACTTGTCGAAGCCGCTGCGCGTGGGCCAGCGGTCGGTCGGCCCGGAGGGACTCGTTTCCCACGTGGCGGTCTCGTGGGCCTTCCCGAATTGAGCGGTCGTGTAGCCGTTGTACCTGAGCGTCGTCGCCACTGGCGCGATGTTGATGGGACGTTGGCCGGTATTGCCTGGGAAGGTCGTCGCGGTCTCCGTGATGGAGCCCATATTGGCCGTGTGGTGATTCCGTCCGGTGAGGAGAGCCATCCGTGTGGGCGAGCAAAGGGCCGTGGTGTGGAACTGGTTATAGCGGAGGCCGCTGTTGGAGAGCCGCTCCAGGGTCGGCATGTTCAGCGGGCCGCCAAAGGTGCCGGACTGTCCGAAGCCCATGTCGTCGATCAGGACGATCAGCACGTTCGGCGCGCCGGCCGGAGCCTTAACTTCGAACCGGGGCGGCGGCGTTGCGTTCCGGGCATCCAGCACGGTGCTGTGCGGAATCTGGGGTTCGTGGATGGGCAGGACTGTGCGATCGATTCCCGATTGCTTCGCGCCTTCGGGGCCGGTTTGCACTTTGCCGCAGCCAGCCATCACAACTACGCCAATAATTGCACTTACGATTCTGAGTTCCATCGCTCCCCATCATAGTCCTTCTTATGGCGCCGACTACCGGCCTACCGCGGCCTCCTGTAGGGCGTGTTCGCTTCGTAGAGCGCTACTTTTGCCTTGAGCGCCTCGACCTGCGGCTGCTTGCCCTGTTCGCTCGCGAGCGCGATCGCGCGTCGCGCGGTCTCAACAGCCTCCGGAAAGCGTCCAGCCTCGGCGTATGCGGCCGCCAGAGTGTCCAAAGTAGCAGCTTCCCGATTCCCCGAGAGCTGAACCGCCCGCTCCGCTAGCCGAACCGCCTCAGGACCGTTACGAACCGACGCGTCCGGGTCGGTCGCCATCACCTGCGCCATCTGGTTCAACACCGGGACATGGTTTGGAGCGGCGCGCAGCACTTCTCCCCACTGCGCCAGCGCCTCGGAGGACTTCCCCTGAAGGTAGAACAGCGCATCGCCCATATTCTGATGAGCTTCGACGAGCCCGGGATTGATCTCCAGCGCCCTGTGGAAGTGGACGATCGCCTCGTCCGCACGCTTCTGCCAGACCAGCGCGACGCCTAGCGTGTTGTGGACGGCAGCCGAGTCGGGGTGAGTTCGCAGGATGCCCTCGAGGATGCCGACAGCGTCCGCGGAACGTCCGGATTGCACAAGCGCTCGAATCAGGTTGCCGTGCACCTCCACTGAGTCGGGGTTGACCTCCAGAAACTTCTGGAAGTGAGCGATGGCCTCGGTCAGCTTTCCCTGTCGCGCCAGCGCAGCCCCGAGGTTGTTGTGAATCGCCGCATACTGCGGGCTGATCTCCAGCGCCTTGCGGTAATGGGCGATAGCTTCATCCAGCTTGCCCTCTCGTGCCAGCGCGTACCCAAGATTATTGTGTGCCTCGGGGTAGTCGGGGTTGATCTCCAGCGCCTTCTGATACTGTGCTACCGCCTCGTCGAACCGCCCAGCACCCGCCAGCGCGACGCCGAAGTTCATCAGGATCTCAGGGTCCGCGGGGTCAATCGCAATGGCCTTTTGATAATTCTGAATCGCTTCCCCGGTCTTGCCGGTTGCCGCCAGCGACACCCCAAGGTTCATGTAGACCTTGCTGTCCTCCGGGCTGAGTTCCAATGCCTTCTTCCATTCGGAGGCTGCCGCCTCGTGCTGCCCCTTCTTGGCGAATTCAAACGCGCTGTCGAACACGCGGTATGCCTCGACGGCGGGCGTGTCGATTTTCAGCATCCCGTCCGGCGGGATGTTCACGAACTCGGGTATGTTCACCGCGCGGTTGGCCAGGGTTGAATTCTCGATGAGAATCGCCGGGCTGTCGCGGCCGTCCTGGTCCACGTGCGTCAGGAACATCTGGGTATAGGGCGAGCGGCTCTTCGATGAGAAGACGAGCCAGCGTCCATTGGGCGAGAAGCTGTGCCATGAGTTCATCAGCGGCGTATTCGAGCTCATTTTCCTCGCCTCGCCGCCTTTTCCCGGCACGATGTAAAGCTGGCTGTCCGGGCGCATCAGCAGGCCGTTCCGGCTCTTGACGAAAACAATCCAACGTCCATCCGGCGAAACCTTGGGGAAGGAGTTGCTCATGCCGTTCCGCGACGCCCCTGCGATGGGAGTTGCAATCCCGCCCCGTCCCTCGTTGAAAGGGATCCGGTAGAGGTCGTACTGAATCGGGGTCTCGTTCGGGTCGTTTGCATGTCCGGCCAATTGCCGGCCTTCCGCGTACGGCTCCCGGGCCTCCGCTCTGGCAAAAACCAGGTACTTCCCATCGGGGCTCCAGACGGCGTTGGTATGCACGTAGCGCGGATCATCGGCCCCCGGAAGAGGCTGAAGATGCCCAGTCGCACGGCTGTACCAGGCAAGGATGCCGCGAGTCGGGTAGAACACCTGCAGGAATTGGTAGTTCTTGAAATTTGCCACATAGAAGTGGCCTCTGCCCCGCCGTGCGCGCGACGAACCCGCCTCGGCAGGCGCCGGCCGGTCGATCATCGTCACGACGTAGTCGCCCTGCGGGGAAACCTGCGACATGAATCCAAGCCTGAGGTCCGATCCGAGCTTGTCCCGGAAGGAACTCCACTTGATCACGTCCTCGTTTCGAATGGTCATTTCAGGTTTCACTGGCACGACGGCGTAAAGTCCCTTGTCGTTCTGCGGTCCGTCCAGGTCAATCCCCATCGTCTTGCCGTCGCGCGAGAAGGAGTGGCAGTTGGCGCAAGTGTGCAGGCCGGTCATCAACAGCCTGCTCTGCGGCTCGCTCACATTCCTCAACCGCCAGGCGATCAGCGGCACGGCCGCGGCCGCCAAAGGCTTGATCACTCCCTTCTCGAGTTCCGAGGGCATCAAGGGCACATCGCGGTAGAAGATCGGCGCCCCGACCGGGTCTTTCGAGGTGTGGATCGTGACGCTGCCGTGCGAAACAGCCTGACCCAGGGTCTTCTCCCGGTAGCCGGTGATGGTGATGATCGCCGGGCGCTTCACCGAGCGCTTCCTGATCTCGGCCCATGCCGCCTCATCGGGTTTCCAAACGTGCATGGCAGCCTGCTCCGCCGTGAGCTTCGGCAGTTCATTCGTCTCCGCAACCGCGCGAGGGTCGATGGTTCCGGTCTTGAGACTCTCACCGGGCGACTCCACACGGATACCGGCCGAACCGTCTGCGAACTTGACCTCAATCAGCCACGCCTTCGCGTCTGCCGCTGCATCCCGCCAGAGAAAAGTCGGGGCCGCGAAATCGGGCGGAAAGATCGATCCCTGCTCCGGGTAGTCGATCGTGACCTTGGCGGGTGGCTCCGCGCCCTGGGACAGAGCCGCCATCCCTAACACCGCGTACAGGGCGACCTCGCAGATTCTCATTGCGCCCCACATGCAGGAAACAGCAACTGCCTGAGTTCCTTCCAGCAGGCACTGTCGAGTTCTGAATTGAGCGCGAGTGCAGTCTGCAGCTTCTTCTTTGCCTCAGCCTTTCGTCCGGCGCCTTCGAGCAGCAAGGCCTCAGCCAGGTAGGGGCGATCCCATTCCGGCCATCTCGACTCAATTTCCTTCAACGCTCGATAGGCATCCCCCGTCCGATCCATGAGCCCCAGTACGACGGCCCTCATCAATCTCAAGTCCGCACTCGCAGGAGAGGCGGAGATTGCCCGCTCCAACAGCGAGAGAGCCTCGCTCGCGACGCTCGTGGCCCAGCAGAAGCAGCGCGGCCTGCTGCGCCACCTGAGGCCGCGAAGTGGAAAGCTGCAGGCCGGCCTGAAGGGCTTGTTCCGCCTCCTGCTTCCGTCCGGATGCATCGAGCAGACGGGCCTTGAGCAGCCAGTAGTCTCCCCCGCGTTCAGCCTCGGTCACCTGTCCGAGCACCTGCAGCGCCTCGTCCGGTCCCGACGTGAAATACAGCGCGATGGCCAGTTCCACATGTGCAGAGGGTCTGCCTGGCGTGGCGCGTTTCAGGAATTCGACCGCCAATGCGTACCGTTCGGCGCGAACCAGTGATGTCCCCGCAGCCTCCCAAATCCGGCTGTCGGCATTTCTTGTCGCCAGTTCGCGAAATGCGGCTTCCGCTTCCGTCCCACCTGCCATTGGAAAGCAGCAACTCAGCCAGCCGCAGTTGGAGTTCCGGCTGGTTGGGATGCTCGCCGGCCTCTTTCTGCAGACGTTCGATCTGCCGCCGTGTTCGATCGGTCGCTGGCAGTGTCGCCAGCTCGATCATCCCGGCCTCCCTGCGCGGGTCAAGGGCCTGTTGAACCGGGATCTTCCTGAACTGATCAAAGTACTGCTGAGCCTCTGCCACACGATCCAGCGCCATCAGCGCCCGGCCGAGATGCATGAGAACCTCCCGATCCGCCGGGCTCGCCGAGAGCGCTGTTCGCAGCGTCTTCTCCGCCTCCGCGGGCCGGTCCAGCGAGAGGTACGCAAGTCCAAGTTGATCGAGAGCCCGCACGTTGCCGGGTGCCAGCCTGACCGTGGCCTCCAGGTCAGGAAGAGACTCCTGAATGCGGCCGAGGCGCTGCAGCAGCCATGCGCGAGCATAGAGGGCAGGAGCAAACCCAGGGTCCAGTTGCAGCGTTTGCGACAGTTGACCCAGTGCCGCCTCCGGTTTGGTTTCCCATGTGAATTGGGCAAGGATGAAGAACCCCATGGGGTCCGCCGGGTGTTTCCGGATGTACCACTCCGTTTCCTTCACGCCGTCGGCCAGACGCGTCCCCGTCGAGCCCGTAAACGTGGGCGCGGTCGAGCCGTGCTCGATCGTCCTCGGGCCGAATCGCGAGATACTCGTCGTACGCCAGCGCGGAATCCCCCAGGAAGCCGGCATCCTCGGCGGCATGAGCCAGCGCGAAAAGGACCTCTGCATTCTTCGGCGCGCGTTCCCTGGCTTGCGCAAGTACATAGACGGCCCGGCTGTAGTCCTGCCGTCCCGCATAAGCCCTTCCCAACTCGAGCATGGCCCCGGTGTCTCCCGGCCTTTGCTTGAGTGAAACTTCCAGCGCGCTCACGGCACGCTCGTAGTGCCCGGCTCGAGAAGCCGCGCGTCCCAGGTTGAACAGGACATCGAAGTCACCCGGAACCTGGACTGCCACGGCGCTGAATGCGGTCTCTGCCCGATCAAAAAGGCCGATCCGGGCCGCTGTCATACCCAGAGTGAACAAGATACGCGGGTCCCCCTTGGCGTCCGCTTGAATGCTCTCTAGAAGGCTCGCCGCAGCCGCGGTCTTTCCCGCCCAATGCATGGCCTCGGCTCTCAACATAACCACGGCAGGCCCCGTGTCTTTCACCTTGGCCAGATACTGAAGAGCCACCGCCCCTTGCTTTCGCTCCGCTGCGATCCGGCCGAGTTGCAGGTTTGCGTTCTGGTGCGCCGGATTGATTTTTAGCAGGGCCTCAAACTGGAGCCGGGCCTTCTCCGGCTGGCTGCAGACCAGGTAGTGGTTGCCTGCATTGTTGAGCAGCGCAGCCGAAGGCGGGCCTTTCGCCAAAGCTTGACGGTAAAAGGGCTCCGACTGGTCGCATTTGCCTTCAGCATCCAGCCTTGCGGCTTCGCCGAAGCGCCTGCTCCTGCGCGCCCGCGCAGATGCTGACGACGATGGCCACAGCGATGGCTTGCACACTTCGGAGCATCAGAACCCCAGGATCGCACGATGAAAAAACCCCGCTCTCCCCGGCTGAACAGCGAGAGCGGGGTTTCGGTTCGTGGGCGATGCTAATCGCCCCGGTCAGAACTGCAGACGCAGACCGAGTTGAGTCCGGCGCCCGTATGTCTGGGTTAGCTGATCGTTGTTCGCCGACCTCCCGAAATTCGCCGAATTCACGTTCGTGTCCGGGTTATTCCAGGTGATATTGTTCATGACGTTGAACACGTCCATGCGCAACTCGAAGCGGACCTGCTCGTAGATGTTGAAGCTCTTCACGAGCGAAGCGTCCAGGTTGAACTGTTGCGGGCCCCGCAAGCCGTCGTACTGCCATGGATTGTTGCGGGCCGTGAAGGCCGGAACGATCGAGAACACCTTCTTGTCGAACCATTGCGTCTGGTTCGGGTTCTCGACGTGCGGGTCGCCGTTCACCACCAGACTGCCGAAGCGGATGGCTCGTCCCGACCGCCAGAAGCCGGCGGGCGTGAGGTTCCAACCGCCAAGGAGGGCCTCCATGAAGGGCGAGGCGGTGCTCATGTAGGTCCGGCCCTTGCCGAACGGCAACTCCCACGTAGCAGCAAAGGTCATACGGTGCTTGGAAGCGTCCGTCGGGATCCAGGTGTACTGCTGCAAGTAGGTGGCGATGTTGTCGTAGAAGCGCTGGTCTTCCTGCCAGTGATAGTTGTAGCCCCACAGCATGGAGTATCCCCTGCTGAAGTTCTTCTGCGCTTTGAACTGAATCGACTGGTAGTGCATGTTCCCGCCCGGCTGCCCTTCCGTCACATTGATGCTGCCGTACTGCGGATACGGCTTCATCAGGGAGGAGTTGCTGACTGTCCGCTGATTACGCAGCGGGCCGGGGAACTTCGTGGCCGGAAGGATCTGATAGAAGGGGTTCGCCACCTGAACGTTGGTGACTCCCTTGTATTGATAACCGATCCTGGGGTCCACCATGTTCAGGTCGCGGCCTAGATCCCAGGCAAAATTCGAGTAATTCAGGAAATAGGTCGCGTCGAGGATGATCCCGCCGGCCAGTTGGCGCTGGAAGGAGAAGTTGAACCGGTCGCTGTGTTGCCGCGGACGGTCCTCGATCATGTAGCTGATGCTGTCACCGAGCAAGGTGTAGTCGCCCAGTGTCCTCTGGTAGGCCGGCACGATCGGGTACGCGGTGGGGAAGGGATTCTTCAGGTTCATCACCGGCACGCCCTGCACATTCGGGTAGGCCCCGTTGTAGTAGCTGTAAGATCCCGGGACGCCCACCTCAAGCAGGTTCGCACCGGTGCCGCCCGTACCCATGTTGGAGTTGGCGTTGGTCCACGGCGTGATGTACCTGCCGTACGCAGCCCGGATCGACATCTTGTCATTGAGCCGGTACGCGGCGCCAATGCGCGGAGACCATGTGCCCGAGCCCGAATTCCACGCGCCGCGTTTGTCTGCAGTGGCGAACTGGTACGCTCCGTTCATGATCCACGGGCCGCTGTAGTACGCCTTCACTTCTGCGGGCATCTACGGCGCGCCCGCTCCCTGGAACTCAGGGATCGGTTTGCTGAGGTCCAGCGGCTGGACCAAACGGTCCTCCTCTTCTCTGTAGGCCTGCTGGAATTCGTAGCGCAACCCAAGGTTGAGCGTCAGGTTCTTGCTCACCTTCCAGTCGTCGTTGATGAAGGCGCCGTACGTGCGAGTCGACGAGTTGGGGAAAGCCAGGATCGGCATGGAGGTTCCATTGGTATCCCAGGCGTTAGCCCCGCCCGACGTGGGCGATACCGCGCCGATCAGAAACGTCGCATATGCGTCGCCTGACGTCAACGTATTCGGGCTGCAGGTAGGTGGCGTTGGTGGGCAGCGTGTCAAAACCGAAGCCCGGGTTGGCCAGCGACAGGAAGCTCTTGGCCCGGCTGCCGCGCGTATCAAAGCCCGCCTTCAGATAATGCGAGCCGCGCTGCTGCGAGATCTTGAACGCAAACTGGTCGCCATTGGGACGCTGGTCCCAGTAGCCGCCGCCGGGGCCCATATTGAGCAGCCTGGCGTTGTCGGTCCCGCTGATCGACATGCGCGGCAGCAGGATCGGGATGTCGCCTGAAGCGAACGTCTGCTTGTAGAAATTCGAGCTCGGCCAGATCTCCGCCCACTTGCTGGTGTCCGCAAAGGTCTTGTCGTACTTCGATGCGTCCACGAAGTTGTGATACTCCCCGCGGAAATTGATCACCGTGTTGGCGCTCGCCGTCCACGTGACGTCACCCGTGTACGAGCTGGCGTCCCGCTGGCTGCCGCGGTCCGACTGGAAGTACTCCGATCCGGTCGGGATTGGCAGCCGACACCGGCGTCACGAACAAGCTGTACCGGCCGGAAAACCGCAGGTTGTCGGTCACCTGGTAGTCGGCGCGATCCGAGAAGTTCTTGTACGGGTAATTGATCGGCAGGGACGCGGCAAAGTTGTTCAGGTGGTAGTTGCCCGTGCCGGCAGCGTTGGGCTTCCACAATTGCGCCATGTAGTGGAGCGCCACAGGATCCTGAAGCGCACCCGGAATCTTGTTGCCGGGATACGGCGTGCGCGTGACCGTGGCTGCCGTCGGCTGAGGTCAGCGTGCTCCAGGGATCGTAGATCGTCCGCAGCCCACCGCTACCGTTCAGCGACTGCGAAAAGTCGCCCGTCCGCTCAAGGTCGGTCGGCAGCGTCTGTAATAGCATCGCCGGGTCGGTCTTCTTCCATCCTTCGTACGCCACGAAGTTGAACAGCTTGTTCTTGATGATCGGATGGCTGACCGTGCCTCCGTACATGTGGGTTCGCCCAAGATTAACGGTCCTGAAAACCCGGTTTTCCAACGCGTTCGCCCAGGGATACTGCCCCTGATAGAACGCCGTGCCATGCCACTGGTTGCTGCCCGACTTCAGCGTGACGCTGATGTTCGAGCCCGAGCTGTTGCCGTATTCGGCGTCGACCGCGTTCTGCTGCACGTTCACTTCCTGCACCATGTCCGGTGAAGGCGTGTATCCGGTCTTGTAGCCGATGCCTACCGCGGCGCCGTCCACCTGCAGGTCGTTGCTGTACAGGGCGCCGCCGCCCACTCGCTGATTGTTCGGCCCCCAACTGTGATACGGCTGGAACTCCGTGCCGCCGTCGTTCTTCTCGACCGCCGGATCGAGTTGCGCCAGCAGGAACGGTGTCCGGTAGATCTGCGGCAGGTTGTTAGTCAGCTTGCTGTCCACCGTCGTATCGAGCTTGGCGTTGCTGAACTGCACCATGCTGGCTTCCGCCGAGACGGTGACTGTCTCCTTGATATCGCCGGGCTTCAGCACCACGTTGACGGAAAGGTCGCCGCGCTGCTGCAGGACGATGCTCTTCTGCTGGAACTTGGTGAAGCCCGTAAACTCCACGGTGATCGTGTAGTTGCCCGGACTGATCAAATCGAAAATGTACTGACCGACTTCATTGGCCTGGCGCGTGGCTGTCACGCCCGTTTCCGTGTTGAGCAGGGTGACGGTCGCGTTCGGCACTGCCCCGCCAGACGCGTCGACTACGCTGCCCTGAATCCTGCCGCGGAACTCCTGTGCAGGCAAGACAAAGGTCAGCAGCACAGATAAGACGACGAATAATATCGGCTTTGTTTTGTGGGGAACTCCCATATGACAACCTCCAATGGATTTCAACCGCGGTCCCAACACGCTCAAGTGGAACGAGACTTGGTTCCTAAGCTGAGCAAGTCCAAAAACCCTTCGGCAGCGGGATCACATCACATCTAGGCACTGGTGTCAACTGTATAGCTATCGTTAGATACCCACAATGCGAGCGTTACCTCGGCTCGTCCACCTTGAAAATTTGGTCCGCCGCGACGTCTTTTAGAATTTGCGTGATGCCGCTCGGCCAGCGGATCTCGATCGAAGCGGCCGAAGTCTCTGCCCCCAGCCCGAAATGCACCCGGCGGTCGCTCGAAGACATGAAACCAGTGCTCACCGTCACGTGGTTGTGGAGTGTGCGCCCTGAAGGAGTGGTGACCTTGATCTTGGCCCCAATCCCGTCGCGATTGCTCTTGCGGCCGGTCGTCTCAATCAGCAGCCAGTGATTGCCGTTGCCCGCGGAGTTGAAGAGCAAGCGCGGCTTCTGGTTCAGCGAGGTGACTACCAGGTCCGGGAAACCGTCGTTGTTCAGGTCCGCGATCGCGGAGCCGCGCTGGAAACCCACCCGCAGAAAGTCGGCGCCCATCTCCTTCGATACATCGGTGAACTGCCCGCCCCCGGCGTTTTCGAACATCGTGTCGTGCTGCGGTGCGTTGGGAACCAGATTGTCCACGTCGCCGTTGGCGGAGAAGAGGTCCTTCCAGCCATCGTTGTTGAAGTCTATGAAGCCGTTGCTCCACCCCGAGAAAGCCTGGCTCAACTGAGCCACCTTCGCCGGCATCGAAACGTAGCGGAAAGACTTGCCCTTCTGATTCCGGTAAAGGCCCCACGTCTGGCCCATCAGGTTGTTGTAGAAGACGTCCACCCACCCGTCGTTGTCGTAGTCCTTCGCGTCACATCCCATGGACGAAACGACGGTCGCGTCGTCGTTGTAGGCAACCCCGTACTGCAGCCCCGACTCCTTGAACGTCCCGTCGCCCTGATTCAGGAAGAGGAAATTAGGCTCTGTGTCATTGGCGACGAAGACGTCCGTCCAACCGTCGTCATTGAAATCGGCGATGCCAATCCCCATTCCCTTGCCTGGCGGCTTGCCAATTCCCGATCTCTCGGTCACGTCCTCGAACTTGCCTTTGCCCAGGTTGTGGTACAGGCGGTGAGGCACGGCCGGGTAGGTCCTGGGACTGCAGTAGGCATCCACCTCCCTGTGGAGACAGCGCCGGTCCAGCGCCGGCGTCCACAGCGTGTAGTTCGACAGGACCAGGTCGAGCAGGCCGTCGTTGTCGTAGTCGAACCAGGCGCCCTGCACGCTCAACGTGTCTTTGGGCTTGAGATCCAGCCCGGAGCCATCGGTCGCGTCGCTGAATGTGCCGTCCCCGTTGTTGTGGTACAGCGTGTTCTTGCCGGTGTTGGCAATGAACAGGTCGGTCGCGCCGTCGTTGTCATAGTCTCCCGCGGCCACGCCGTAACTGAAATCGAGGTGCCGGCCGGCCACACCCGCTTTCTCCGTCACATCCTCGAATGTGCCGTCGCGCTTGTTTCGCAGCAGGCAGTTGTAGAAGCTGGCGTTTGTCTTCTTCAATTCCGGCAGTTTGGCGCCGTTGGTGAAGAAGACGTCCATGAACCCGTCACGGTCGTAGTCCAGAATCGCGACGCCGCCGCACATCGGCTGTTGGAAGTACTTGCGCGGGCTCAAGTCGTTGTTCGAAATGTAGGCGATGCCCGACCGGCTTGCGACATCAGAAAAGTGCGGCTGCTTGCGGGTGCTCGCAGGCCCGTCCGCGAGACACAGAATCGCCGCGGCGGCGGCCGCCAACGTCACTGCGCGCAACTGCGTGCAAAGGCTTGGTCTCACCCCTGGCAACCTCGCTCAGCACTATACCGCACGCACAGGGTAGTGATTCTTCGCCGTTGGCGCTGTACACCATTTCCTTTCCGATGACGTCATCTGCTATGTCGGCCCGAGCGCAGGTCCGACAGCAATTTTTCCCTGGAGGGTGCAATGTCGATTCTTAATGTTCCTGGCATCGGGTTCCGCTGCGGGCTGGCAGCACTGCTGATTGCCGGGTGTTTAGCCGGCCCTGTAGGCGCGCAGGAAAACACCTGCGACGCCACCGCGCTCAAGGGAGCATTCGGCTATCGGCTGAGCGGGTTCGTGTACGACAACCAGGGCTACATGTACATCCTGGGCGCTGCGGGGCGGATGGTGAGCGAGGGCAGCGGCAACCTCTCGGGAGCACACACCTACAGCTTCGACGGGTCGATCGTGAAGCAACAGTACACGGGCACCTACACGGTGGCCGAAGATTGCACAGGATCGATGACGCTGAGCCTTCCAGGATCGAGCGTCATGCATTTTGACTTTGTCATCGTGAATAACGGGCTGGAAGTAGAGTTGGTACAGACGGATCCGGCGTACAGCCTCACGGGAACGATGAAGCATCAATCTCGGCCCACGGCACAGCCTGCAACGCCGGCGATTTCCCCCGCTCAATAGCTCCCCCCTCGCCCTGTTGGAGCAGAGACTCACTTCAGACCCTGACGCCCGCGGCAGTACAATAGACGGCGGCGAGCATTGCTACTTCAAGCCGATAGGGCTGGGAATTTCCCTGGAATCGGCCGGAGTTGTGCTGAATAGAGGCGATCTAACCGTGTGGTTTATATAGTCCGGCAGATCCGGAGTGAGGGAACCCCATGGCTGACAAATACCGTAACTTTGCCGAGTTATCCCGGAACGAAACCTCCGGGGTCGATTACAGCATCCTGATTCGCCAGGCGAAGCCCGCGTTCGCAATAGTCGCTCCCCACGGCGGTGGAATTGAACCGGGAACATCGGAGCTCGCAGACGCCATCGCTGCCAATGAGTTTTCCTTCTATTCGTTCGAGGGACTGAAGTCATCCGGGAACACTGACCTGCACATCACCAGCACTCGCTTCGACGAGCCGATGTGTCTCACGGTTATTCGCCACACCGATCTGGTAGTCACCCTGCACGGCGAAAACAGCGTTGCGGACGGAGAAGGCGTGTTCCTCGGCGGCCTGAACGACGAACTTGGCGGCCGGCTGGGCAGCAGCGCTCAAAGCCAGGAACTTCGACGTTCGCCGTCATCCGGATCGCCGGCTGCAGGGCCGCGAGCCGAAGAACCTGTGTAACCGCGGGCGATCCGGCGGCGGTGTCCAGTTCGAGCTGTCACGGAGCGTTCGAATGGCGATGTTCTCGTCGCTTTCGCGTGAGGGCCGGAAGTGCACAACGCCCCGATTCAGTGACTTTGTTGACGCCTTGCGCAGCGTGCTCAACGCAGAGTCTGACCAGGCCCGTTCTGCAGCCGCCGGCGGCGGCGGCGAGATCTAATCCCAGGCGATGAAGTACTTCTCCGGCAAGCCGGATTCTCCGTATTCAATGGCGCTGACCGGACGGGCCTTGGGGCGGTTCACCACCTGTCGAACGATTTCAGGCACCATCACCTCCCCGATGTAGCGGCCCAGGCATTCGTGCAGTCCGAATCCAAAGTGGAACGTCTTGCGAAGGGACCGCTGCGGCTTGAACTCCAGCGGGTCTGCGTGCGCGGTCTTGTCGAACATGGCCGACATCACCAGCGGCAGCACAATCGTGCCGGCCGGAATCGTGGTCTCGCGGCTGGTGCCGCGCGCCATCACGTAGCTGCTCGCGCAGCGCCGGAAGAAATATGGCGAGATGGGATCGAAGCGGAGCGCCTCGAACACGAAGCCGTCGAATCGCCCGGGGTCGTCGATGGCCTTCCGCGCCAGGGCCAATGCCTCGGGGCGGCGGAACAGCTCCTGCATTGCCTGTGCGGTGGCTTGAGAAGTTGTTTCGATGGTCCCTATCATCAGGCCGCCGATGTTTCGCACCAGGCGCTCCATGCTGAAGCCCACCTCCGCCGGAAACGAGGTGCGCAGCATGCGGGAGACAATGTCGTCGCGGGTGTCGCCGCCCTTGATGGCGGCCATGCGGCGAGGCACGAGCGCCCCCAGGTATGCCGCCAGTTCCTTGTTGGCTTCAAGCGTTCGGGCCTGGATTTCCTCTGGATTGGGATTCCCGTCGAAAGGCTGGTTGTGAAAGGTGTTCCACTGGTTCCACAGCGACCAGCGGGCGATACTCTCCGCATCGACGCCGTCGAAACCCATATAGTCCTGCACCAGCGCAATCGGCACCCGGCGGGTGAGCCCATTCACAGCCTCAAAGCGGCTGCTGGACCCGGCATCAAGCAGAGCCTTGGCCGTCTTGGCCGACGAAGTCGCGAATCCGGGGCAGATCGTCGCGGTTCAGCAGCGACTGCATGATGGATTTCTCCCGGAAGTGCACGGGAGTGTCGTCCTGCGCCATCAGGTACGTGCCCATCTTCGATTCGTAAAGCTGGACGGTGAAGACGGAGGGCTGCAACAGCGCGTCCACCACGTCATCATGCAGGGCCAGGAGCGTACATTCCGGCGTAACCAGAATCGGCCTGGTTTCGCGAAGCTCCAGGAAGAACTCGGCGGGTGAATTCTTCATCCAGCCGCGAACCAGCGGGAATTTCTGGTCTGCCTGGGCTTTATCGTATTGATCCAAGAAACTCATTGGGCACCTTCCGCGAATCGCTGCGGATCCTTCAGAAATTCAATGATCGCCATCTTCTGATCGTGGGTAAGCGGCCTCCTGGGATAGACGTGCCCCGAGTTCCGATTGCCGGGCAGAGAGGTGTCGAAGCGGAACAATCCCGGACCTTCGGTCGACACGAAACCGAGTTTCTCCGTATCCAGCTCGTCGCTGCCTGTCCAGAATACTTTCGAGCGCTCCTCCGGCTGGGACAGGAGTTCGTAGACATTCGGCACCGAGGCGTTGTGGAGCAAAGGCGCCGTCGCCCAGATACCCAACAGCGGACCCGCTTTCAGGCCGGTCAGAGAAGGCGGCGAATAGGTTCTGAGCTTCTCGTTCGGATCGTTCGGGTCCTTTTTGGGATAGAAGCGATACCCGTTGTAGGCCAGCATCTGTTGCGGGGTGAGATTCGCGTCGGTCATGCCTTTGGTGATGGTGGCGCCCACGGCGCCCGTAAAGAAGGCGGCGCCTGGAACAACGCCCCGCCCACCGAAGAGCACATCGCCAAGCGGCCCGGTCTGGACAAACCGGCCCAACAGGTTCTGCATATAGAGAGGGTCAGTTCCCACCTGCTGATACGGCACTCTGGTGATCTTGATGAACTGCACTCCGGCGATGTTGTCCTCCTTCCTGGTCATATCGAAGGGAGGCATATTGTGGCAGGCGCGGCATGTTGCCTGGAACTGTTGCGCACCGCTGCGCCATTTCGCTTCGTCGATGGGTCCGAACAGGTCCTCGCGCCACTTGGGAGGCTTCAGATCGTTGATCCACTGCTCCAGCGCAAAGAGCTGGCTGTACAGGGCGGACGAGGTAAACAGGGGCGACGAGGCGTTCAGGCCCAAGTTGGTAGTGCCGAAAACTCCCATGACCTCGCCGGCGTTGCGGGACATGGGATTCGAGGCGATTGGATTCCATTGCACCCAATCCAGCTTGGGTGTCAGCCACAGAAAGGGGAAGCTCGTTGGCGCTGAAGGCGGATAGAGATTATCAGCCCGGCCCAAGTCGAAAACGGCCAGCGAATTGACGATCTGCGTCAGCGCGTCCACGCGGCCCGGCCCGGCGTGCAAGGGAGGCGTCCGCATCCAGGCCCGGCCAACGAACTTCACCGCGAAAGTGGAATATTGCTCGGCCAGCTCCGCGGCGGTCACCGGACTCAGCCTGTCTCCCAGAACTCTCTTGGCAAAGCGCTCGAACTTCTCTTTGTCGACACTGGGATGGTTCGCCATGACCGTGCGCGAGAGCGCAGTGAGAAATGCTCCGAAGTCGGCCTTCGCAGGAGCCCCGTCAATGCGTACAAGTTTCCCCTTGTACGAGACATTCCCCGTATGGCACGCCGCGCAGGTCATCCCCATCCAGTTCCCTCCCCCGGGTGCCGTGGAGGGTTCCACGGTGAATCCGATGGGCAGTCCCGGCGGATTGAGCTTCCCGTTCGGACCCTCATAGAAGAGGTAGCCGAAACGAGAGAGGTTTGGCTTGGCCGAGAACAGCTCGGTGTTGTCGGGATGTTCAAGGGCGAAGAACCACTCAATAGGGATCATCTGCGATCCCTGGGCTGAGAAATAGTACTGCTCCCTCAAGTCCTTCGACCAGCCCTGATCGAGGTAAATCACCTGGGAAGCAGTCTGTTCCTGCGCCGGAACAACGATGGCAACCACGAGGCTGGCAATCAGGGCGCGAAGCACGCCGACCCTGTAGCAGCCAAATCCCCTTGCCCCAGTCTTCATTTGGTTCATGCCCCCCGCACGAATTACAGCCGAAGCATCCCTGATTCAATGCCGCAGTTGGGAAGATACCATGATGCGTACCATGCAGTCCAGATACTTGATAGCCGAGCTGCGAGTGGACTAGAGGCGGGTTACGTAAACGTAGTAGGCGCCGCGCGCGCCGCCGGCTTCGTCGATGAACCAGGTTTGAAGATCGAGGGGGCCGGCTTCGAGGTTGAGTGTGAATATGGCGGCTGGTTCTTTGCCTGTGATGGGGGCGGATTGATCAATTGCTCCGGCCTTGATTCTCGCTTTGACGGCAGAAATGGCAACGCCCGGGGTTGTCTCTCGATTGTCGGCGTCCGCGGGCAATGGGGCGTTAATGGGCAGGCCGACTTCCTTGGGCCAACGGCAGAGTTCGAAACAGTAGGCACCGGGGCGGCCGGCTTGAAGAGCCCAAGTGCCGTTGGCGAGGGGCGCCGAGCGGATTGCGGCCTGATTCCAGACGGCCTCGGCGCCTTCTCCGTGCCAGTCGTGAGAAGTGAGGCGGGTGGGATTCTCTGACGGGTGACCAATGACGATGCGGACGGGTTCAGCACTATTGGCGGAGACCTTGGTCCACCAGGCATCGTATTCGGCTTTGAGTTGGGCCACCACTTGAGGGTGGGCTGCAGCGACGTTGTTGAGTTGCGCGGGGTCCTTGGCGATATCGTAGAGTTCGAGCTTGCCGGGAGCGCCGTCGGGGGAGGGATTGACGAGACGCCATTGGCGCGTCATGACCGCGGCCTGACGCCACTTGACGAGATTCTCCATGCGCTGCGAGTCGACGACGAGGGTGCGCTCCGGCCATCCAGGTTTGGCGGATGTGAGGAGGGGTTTGAGGGAGCGGCCATGGAGTTCGGGGCCGGCGGGTTTCTTGAGGCGGCAGAGATCGACGAGGGTAGGCAGGACGTCGATGTGCGCGGTGAGTTCGGCGACGTCGCGGCCTTCCTTGAGGCCGCCGGCCGGCCAGGAGATGAAGAACGGGACGCGGTGGCCGCCTTCGTAGGGGGAGCCCTTGTTGCCGCGCATTCCGGCATTGAACACCTGAGCGCCGGCGGCGGAGCCGTTGTCGGTCATGTAGATGAAGATGGTGTTTTCGGAGAGGCCGTTGTTCCGGAGAAAGGTGGCCAGGCGCCCGACGTTATCGTCGATGTGGGTGATCATGCCGTAGAAGCCGGGATCGCGCAGGCCTTTGAGGCCCTGGTAGGACACGGCGTACTCCTCGGGCGACCACATGGGCGAGTGCGGCGCGTTGGTGGTGAGGTAGCAGAAGAATGGCTTGCGGGTGGAGTCGGCTTCTGAGATGAAGCGCATCGCGTTGTCGAACCAGACATCGGTGCAGTGGCCGGTGAAGCGGCGGGGCTTGCCGTTGAGCAGATAGGTGTCGTCGAAATAGTCGTTGCCGAAATAGTCTGGGGTCTGCCAGACGCCGCCCCCGCCATGGACGAGGGTCTCGTCGAAGCCGCGGTCCTGCGGGCGGCAAGGGTAATTGTCGCCGAGGTGCCACTTGCCGAAGATGCCGGTCTTGTAGCCTTGGCGCGGAAGCAATCGGCGAGGGTGAGTTCGCCGGGACGCAGCAGGCTGCGGCCCATGATGGTGTGCCAGACGCCGGTCGAATTACTGTAGCGGCCGGTGAGCAGGGCGGATCGGGTGGGGGCGCAGGTGGGACTGACGTGGAAGTTGGTGAGGCGGTGGAGCGGGCGTGGAGGGCGTCGATGGTGGGAGTGCGGATGGCGCGATTGCCGTGGCAGGCGAGGTCGCCGTAGCCCTGGTCGTCGGTCATGAGCAGGACGACATTGGGCCGGGGTTGAGCGGCTTCAGCGAGAGCGGCGGCGCCGAGCGCGCCGACAAAAGTCCTTCTGTGCATTGTGACCACTATCGCACCCGCAGCCGGAGCGATATGATCGGGTCCGGATACCCATTATGGAACGCAGGACTTTTCTCGCATCATTGCCTACAGCGCACGTGCTGGGGGCCAACGACAGGATTCGGGTGGGAGTGATCGGCACGGGTGGACGCGGGCAGTATCTGCTGAAGGAACTGCTCAAGAACACCGGCGTGGATTGTGTCGCGGTGTGCGACGTCTACGATGTGAGGCGGGCGCAGGCGCGGCAGATCGCGGGCGGGCAGGCGGAGATGTACCTCGACCACAAGCAGGTGGTGGAGCGGAAAGACGTCGATGCGGTGATCGTGGCGACGCCGGACCACTGGCACGCCTCGATTGCCGTGGACGCTTTGAACGCGGGCAAGGACGTGTATGTCGAGAAGCCGATGGTGCATTTCCCGAAGGACGGGCAGGCGATCGTGAAGGCGGTGCGCGCGAATAAGCGTGTGCTGCAGGTTGGGACGCAGGGACGAGGCTTGCAGCAATTCATCGACGCCAAGACGAAGTACATCGATTCGGGAGTCATGGGAAAGGTCGGCATGGCGCGGGCGTGGTACATGTCCAACGCCGGTTATGTGCAGACGGCGCCTCCAGGGCATGGAGAAAAAGCCCGAAGGGTTGGACTGGGAGCGCTGGACGGGGCCGGCGAAGAAGGTGGCGTGGGATCCGGGGATCTACTTCAGTCCGTACAAGTGGCTGCACTACGACGGCGGGATGATCATGGGCATCGGGATTCACGTGGTGGATTCGGTGCATCACTGGCTGGGGCTGAAGGCGCCGTCGGCGGCGGTGGCGATGGGCGGCAACTTCCACTACAAGGACGGCAGGGATACGCCGGACACAATCAGTTTTCTCGCTGGAGTATCCGCAGGGGTTGGTGGTTTCGTTCGAGGCGGAGTGTCTGACAGCGCCTGGAGTGAGAACTTCAGCTTGTGTGGAGGCGAGGGGAAGCGGGGGCGTGGTGTGGGCGGAGAGGTATGTGCCGAGCGGCGGGTCTGGCTACCGGTTCACGCCGAACGTGAAGACGACGCAGGAGCCGGCGTTTGAAGGGCCGGGGGCGGGGGCGTCGGCGGCGCCGGTCTTGAAGGATTGGGTGGAGTGCATTAAATCGCGGAAGCGGACCATCGCCAATGAAGAGGTGGCCTACTACTCGACGATGGCGTGCTTCATGGCCGCGGAGGCGTACAAGACCAAGGCAAGAGTGGAATGGAAGAGGGAGTGGGATCTGCCTGTCTAGCAAATCGCACCGGCTTCCTCCTTCGCATACGAACGGCTCACTGTGCGCTCAGCACATCATTCTCAGAAGCTCTTCCAGTACTGGCGCAGGCTCTCGCGGTCCGGGATGGGCAGGCGCTGGTCCACGGGCAGGAGCGCCGGGAACGCGGAGTGCGGCTCGGTCTGATACCAGTAGCCGGTGGACGAATAGTCGGAGGCGTGGACGTTGCCGTGGCCGTGCTCGATGGTCACCTTGATCGACTTCTCGAACATCACGGGGTCTTCGATGTGGTAGCGGTACATGGTCCACTTGCCGGAGTAGGAAGCAGGGCCATCGGTTGGCCCGCCGGCGTATGAGATGCCGTGATAGGGCATGGAGTTGAAGCCGCCGGGGTAGCCCCACGCGGCGCAGAAGTAGTCTTCAGTGCCGGTGCCGATCAGCGAAGGGGTGGTTTCGCCGTCGATGAAGATCATGTCGTCGCCTTCGCCGAACCAGCCGAAGTTGGCGATGGGGTTGGTGTGATCGATGGAGAGATTGCAGCCGACGTAGTGGCCGCGGCCTTTGGCCTCGAACAGAACGTAGTTGCCTTCGCCGTTGAGGTTGACCACCTCGTTGGTCTGCGGAAAGCCGTTGGTTCGGTCGGCGAGGTTGAGGGCGGGATTCGTGGTCGGGTTCTCGCGGCGCCATTGGGCATGAAAGCGGAGGGCCTCGTCGGGCAGCGAGGGGTACTCTTCGTAGTCGACGTAGTAGTACAGCGAACCGACGGGCTGCTTCCCCTGGTTCTCCACTTCGAGGCGGGCGCCTTTGCCGAAGGGCATGGGGAAGAAGCAGTTCATAGCGGCTCGCGCCTGGGTGGCGGCGTTTCCGCCGGTGACCATGTTGAGAGGCTGGCACCAGTAGTTGGAAACGCGGGCGTGACCGACACCGAAGAAATCGCCGATGGGAGTTTCCACGCTTGGGGAGGACTCGCCGTCCCACCAGGCGCGGAGGATCAGGCGGCGCAGGTAGTCGGGCTCGTTGTCGGCGATGGTGACCCAGATATGGCGGATGCAGCCGGCGCCCTTGATGTCGGCCATGACAGCGCTCTTGCCGGGTTCGATGCCGACGCGGTCGGCGTTCTTGCCGTCGCGATTCCAACTGGAGGAGCGGCGGCGCTTGCCGGTGCGCTGAAGGTAGAGCTGACTGAGGCCACCGGAGTGCAATCGGGGCAACTGAGGCGGCTGCCAGTGGAGCGGGAGCGATGGCGGCTGCGCCGAGTCCGAGGGACCCGGCGAGGAAACGGCGGCGAAGGTTGGAAGGCGGCATGGGGAAGGGATATCACAGTCGGGTGCGGGTGGGCAGGTTCGTGCTAACTTGTCCGCCATGAGACCTCGCCGCGATTTCCTTAAAGCCACTGCAGCATGGGCAGCCGCACCTGTTTTGGGTGCTGCGCCCGCGGGACGGAAGACGCGGAATGTGATCGTAGTGATGAGCGACGGTTTGCGCTGGCAGGAGGTGTTCCGCGGCACGGACAGCGGCCCTGCTCAACAAGGAGAACGGTGCGAAGGACGTGCCTGCGGCGAGCCGCGAGGCGCTGTTCCCATTCCTCTGGGGGGTCGTTGCAAAGCAGGGGCAGATCTACGGCAACCGCGACAAGGCGTCCGAGGCGTTTGTCACCAACGGATTCAACTTCTCCTACCCGGGGTATAGCGAAGCGCTGTGTGGTTTCGGCGATCCGCGTGTGGACAGCAACGACAAGAAGCCGAATCCGAACATCAACGTGCTGGAGTGGCTGAACCGGAAGCCGGCCTACGCGGGGAAGGTGGCTGCTTTCGGGGCGTGGGAGCTGTTTCCGTGGATTCTGAACAGGGAGCGGTCGGGGCTGCTCGTGAACGCGGGATATGAGCCTTTGAATGCGCCGCCGGTCACCGAGCAGATCCGGCTGCTGAACCGGCTCAGGCGCGAAACGGAGTTCTGGGGTGGAGAGTCGTTCGACGCCCCGACGTTCCTGACGGCGCTGGAGTACTTCAGGCAGCACAAGCCGAGGGTGTTCTTCGTTTCGCTGGGAGAAACCGACGAGTGGGCGCACGACGGGAGGTACGATCTGTACCTGAAGTCGGCGCGCCGGTTCGATCAGTATGCGCGGGAACTGTGGGAGACGGCGCAATCGATGGCTGAGTATCGGGGCAGCACGTCGCTGATTCTGGCCGTTGATCATGGACGCGGAGAAGCGCCCACGGATTGGAAGAGCCACGGGGAGAAGCTGCCTGAATCGAAGTATGTCTGGATGGGCTTCCTGGGGCCCGACACGCGGGCGCTGGGCGAGCGCGAGAAGGTGGCGCCGGTGACGCAGAGCCAGATTGCGGCGACGATCGCGGCGTTGCTGGGGGAGGACTTCAGGGCGGTCAGCGGGCAAGTTGCCGCTCCGATAGGGGACGCGATCAGCCGACAGTCTGATGCCTAGACATCAACTTCTGGCCGAGATATGATGTCTGTATGCGCACCACCTTAACACTAGAGCCTGATGTGGCCGCGAAGCTCCAACTGAGGCTGAAGTTGGAGAAGAAGACCCTGAAGGAGATCGTCAACCAGGCCTTGCGGCGGGGACTTGACCCGCCCATGAATGCCGCCGAGCCGAAGAAGGTGTACCGCGTAAAGTCCTGGCATGGCGGGCTGAGGCCTGGCATCGACCTGGATAAGGCCAACCAGCTACTGGACGAAATGGACTCTCAGGATTTCGTGGAGAAGTTCCTGAAGTGATCTTGCCCGACGCGAACCTCTTGATCTACGCGCACGACCATGACAGCCCCAGATTCCGCGCGGCGAGGAACTGGTGGGAGAGTTTGTTAACCGGCGAGCGCCCTGTGGGATTGACGATTCTACTGCATCCTCGCGTTTCTACGCTTGTCGACCAATCCGAGAGTCTTCGCGAGCCCAATGACGGCTTCCGATGGCGACAGGCGATTGTTCGAGAGTGGTTTGAGTTCCAAAACGTCACACTGGTCCAGCCTGGCGGGCGTCACTGGAGATTCTTCTGGATCTCATCGAAAAAGTAGGCGTGGCCGGAAACCTCACAAGCGACGCCCATCTGGCGGCCTTGGCGATCGAATGGCAGGCAGAAGTGGCGACGTGCGATGTCGACTTCTCGCGATTCCCCGGAGTGCGTTGGTACAACCCGCTGAAGCGATAGTGGTCCGCAGCGTGATAATGTGACGGCCATGAATCGCCGTCGTGATTTTCTCAAGACTTCCGCCGCAGTGGCCGCCACGCCTATCCTGGGGGCCGCACCCGCCGCTCGTCCGAATGTTCTGATCGTCATGACCGACGATCAGGGGTACGGGGACTTTTCGTGCCACGGCAATCCGGTGCTCAAGACGCCGGAAATGGACAAGATCCATGCGGCCAGCGTGCGGTTCACCGATTTCCACTCGGCGCCGATGTGCACTCCGACGCGAGGGCAACTGCTGAGCGGGCAGGACGCGCTGCGCAACGGAGCGACTTCAGTGACGGCGGGGCGCGCGATGCTGAGGCGCGGCATTCCAACGACTGCCGACATCCTCAAGGGGAGCGGCTATAGGACTGGTGTTTTCGGAAAATGGCATCTCGGAGATCACTATCCTTACAGGCCAATGGACCGAGGCTTTGAGCGCGCGGTGTATCACTTGGGCTACGGGTTATCCTCGGCGCCCGAATTCGACAATGACTACTTCAACGGGACGTGCCACGACCAGGGCGTCAAGCGGAAATTCAAGGGCTACTGCACCGATTTCTGGTTCGACGAGGCTATGGGATGGATGAAGGAGCGGGGTGCCAGGAAGGAACCGTTCTTCTGTTACCTGCCCACGAACACGCCGCACGGGCCAGCCTGGGTGGATGCGAAATACTCTGCGCCTTACCAGAAGCCCGGGCTCCCGGCGAATTTCTTCGGAATGATTGCCAACCTCGACGAAAACCTGGGGCGGCTGGATCGTTTCCTGGTGGATGCCGGATTGAAGGAAAACACGCTGCTTGTCTTCATGACCGACAACGGAGCAACGGCGGGCTTCAACGTCTACAACGCTGGAATGAGGGAGCGGAAGACGCAGGTTTACGACGGAGGGCACAGGGTACCTTGCTTTGTGCGCTGGCCCGCGGCGGGTTTCCGGACCGGCCGGGACGTTTCGACGCCTGCGCAGATGCAGGACATTCTGCCGACGGTGATCGACCTTTGCGGAGCGAAGGCGCCGGCTGAGGCGAAGTTCGACGGACGCAGTCTCGCGCCTTTGCTAAAGGATCCGGCGGGAAAGATCGCGGACCGGATGCTGGTGGTGCAGTACGGGCAGATTCCCAAGAAGGACGACGCGTGCGTGATCTGGAATCAGTGGCGGCTGGTGTACGGCAAGGAACTGTACGACATCAAGGCCGATCCCGGGCAGAAACCGGACGTTGCCGCGAAACACACCGATGTCCTGGGCAGGATGAAGGCGCACTACGAGCAGTGGTGGGCAGGCGTGCAGGGCAGGATCAAGGACTTCGCGCCGATCAGCATCGGCGCCGAGCAGGAGAATCCAACGGAGCTGACGAGCGCCGACTGGCAGGACATCTACGCCGACAATGTGGGCCACATTTCGAATGTCGAGGGGGGCCCGCGCGGCGGACCGTGGACAATTTTCGTGGAGCGGGATGGCAACTACGAGATTTCGCTGACACGCTGGCCGCCTCACCAGAAGCTGGCGCTGACCGCGTCGCGAGCGGTGCAGAAGCTAACGGCTGGCGAAATCATCGCCGGCAAGGGATTGCCCATCGCCGGCGCCAAGCTGGCAGTAGCCGGGCAGGAGGCGAGCGTGAAGACGAAGCCGAACGATCTGGCGGCTGTCTTCCGGATGCAGCTCAAGGGCGGCCAGAAGACAACGCTGCACGGGTGGTTCCAGGATTCGTCGGGCGCGGACATCGCGGGCTCATTCTTCGCGACCGTGAGGCGACTGTGATCAGGCGGGCTTGACAGGGCCGTCGAGCGCGGCTTTCAACTGGGCCATGAGGCCCATGCCGAATTGCAGCGTGACGCGGTAATCACTGCGTTGCAGGGCCTCGCCAGCTTCGCGCTTGTTGGATTGCGAAACGCCAGTGAGGAAACCGTCGCCGGTCAGTTTGGCCACGAGGCCTTTCCAGGTGGCTCGCGCAGCATCGCGGAACTCGCTGCCAACAAGTCCGTGGCGGGCAGCGAGTGCCATGGCGGCGGCGATGCCGGCTGAGCCGCTGGTGTCGGGGGCGATGGCGGGTTCGTCGAGAAAGCAGGAGTAAAGGCCATCGGGCCGCTGGTAACCGCGGGCGAAGGCGAGCACGCGGGCGAGCTCCTGCTTGAGGTCGTCGAGCGAGGAATCGCTTTTGAGTTCGATGAGCGTGCGCGCAAGTCCGAGCGAGTACCAGCAGACGCCGCGGCACCAGTTGGGATAGGTTCGCCTGTCGCCGGTGTAGTGGCGCAGCCAGAGTTTGTTGTCGTGGACGAGGCGGTCGCGCGCCGCGCGGAGCTGGCGAGGAGCTTGGCGGGCTAGCCACTCGTCCTCAATGTTCTTGGAAAGAAGCGCCATGGGATAGGCAACGGTGTAGTTGCATTCGGCGACAGTGGAATCGCCGCCCCCGATGGTGTTGTCGGCGCGGAGCGACTTGCGCCAGAAGGCGATGGTCCGGGCGATGGCGGGATGCTCGGGCTTCCAGCGTGTCAGCGCGGCAACTGGCAGAGTATTCTCGACTCCGAACATGGAGTCGATGCGGGCGGGTTCGTTGAAGAAGAACTGTAGGTGGGCGAGCCAGGCCTCCTTGAGACCCAGATCGTGGAGACCGTCGAGGACGCAGCCTTCCATCCAACTGAACTGCTGAAGCGAGTCGAGGGAGGCAAGACGGTGGATGAACTCTTCCTCCGGGTTGGCGTTGGCGGCCTGCCAGAGCTGAGGGGCCAGGCCTGGAGCATTCGCGGTGGTGGGCACGAGGAGGGCGAGCGGCGTTTCGCCGCCTTCGAGAGTGAGGATGAGCCCCTGGCGTTGTGCGGCCTCGGCGGCGGCTGGCTTCGAGCGGGAGGTCGAATGGCTCGAAGACACAGGAGTAGCGGATGTCGAAGGCGCCGACAGCTCTGCCGGCTTGAGCGAGGCGGGCGTGCAGGAGGCGCGGAGCGCGGTCGTCGCGGGCGATGGCGATGCGGAGCGTGGCAGGACCACGAAGGGTGGGGCGGGGCCAACGGAGGAGAAGATCGGACTTCGGGGCCACTTGCACCGACGAGAAACCAGGGCCGGCAATAGGTTCGGGGGCAGGGCCGAACGCTGCGGGGGCTCGCCGGACTTGCGAATCGCCAGCGAAGAGGGCGGCGAGGAGCGCGCGACGGCTCGTGCTGGGCATGGGGGCTACAGCTTCGGCATGTACGGCGCGTAGTAGCCCTTACGGGAACGGACCGTAAGATCGCGGCGAATCTTCACCCGGATCTCGACCTCGTGATACTGTCCGTCAGTGCGCAGCGGCTCGGGACGGTAGAGGATGCTGTACTGGCTGCGCAGCTCGTTGGCGATGTTCTCGAAATCCTGGGCGAGGTCCTCGGCTTTGAAGGGGAAGAAGGCGAGTCCGCCGGTCTGTTTGGCAAAGTACTTGAGGACCTTGTCGCCGTCGGTTTCCGCTCGGGTGATGTTGGTGGAAATGGCGAAGACGACAGCCTCCGCCTTATCAGCCATTTCGAGCGCCTGGTCGCGAGTGAATCGGCTGGAGTTGTCCTCGCCGTCTCCGACGACGACGACGGCGCGGCGGAATTTGTGGCGCGGCTTGTCGAGCATGAGACGGTCACGGCAGGAGGCAAAGATGGCGTCGTAGAGGGCGGTGCCGCCGCCGGGGCGCATATCGCGCAGCTTCTTGCTGAGGAGTTCAGTGTCGTCGGTGAGGTCTTGAACGAGTTCGGCCTGCGTATCGAAGCCGTAGATGAGGGCTCTATCCCGCTCCTTGCGGATGACGCTGTTGAGGAACTGGCTGGCGGCCTCGAGTTCGAACTTGAAGCGGTCGCGGATGGAATTAGAGGTATCGATGAGGAGAGCGATGCGCAGCGGGAGGTCCGATTCCGCGGCGAACTCGAGGATGGTCTGCTTGCGTTTATTCTCGATGACCTCGAAGTCGTCCTTCTCCAGATTGTTGACGAAGCGCCCGCGCTTGTCGCTGACCGTATAGAGCAGGTTGACGCGGGTGACGTCGAGCGTGATGGTCTCGTCGGCTTCAGAGCGTTGAGGGCGCTGGGGCGGCTGGGCCTGCTGAGCGAAGGCCGGCAATACTGCAGCCGTTGAAAAAAAAGTGCGCCTGTTCATTCGGAGTTTGTCCTGCCCTTATTCTATGGGTCCGTCTTTCCAGGCCACAAGCTCAATTGGAACGGGAGCTTCCACGGAGACGGGATTACCTGTGGAGGGTGAGGTGAAGCGGATGCGCCAGGCGTGAAGCCAGGGACGATTCAGGGGCTCGCGGCCCGGGGGGTGCGCGGCGGCGCCGTAAAGAGTGTCGCAGGCGACGGGATGACCGATGGAGGAAAGGTGGACGCGAATCTGGTGCGTGCGTCCGGTTCCGATGCGGACTTCAAGCAGGGTGAGGCCGGCGAGCCGCTGGAGGACGCGCCAGGAAGTGTAGGCCGGGCGGCCGTGCTCGAGCCTTGCCGTCATGCGCGTGCGGCGAACGGGGTCGCGCGTGATGGGGCTGGTGACTTCGCCGGCATCCTGTTTAGGGGTTCCTTCGACAAGCGCCAGGTACGTCTTTTCGACCTGCCGCTTGGCGAATTGAGCGGCGAGGTGGCGGTGGGCAGCGTCGGTGCGGGCAACCAGCAGGACGCCGCTTGTTCCTTTATCGATGCGGTGGACGATACCGGGGCGGAGGTCGCCGCCGACTTCGGAGAGCGCGGTGAAGTGGTGCAACAGAGCATTGACGAGCGTGCCGGAGTCGCGACCGGCGCCGGCATGAACGACGAGCCCGGCCGGTTTGTTTACTGCAATGACATCGGCGTCCTCGTAGAGGATGTCGAGGGGAATGTCCTCGGGGGCAGCTTTGAGGGGCTTCAGCTCCTTGGGTTCGACCTCGATGGTGTCACCGAGGCGTAGCTTGTAGGAAGGTTTGCGGGGGACGCCGGCGGCGAGAACGCGGCCTTGCTCGATCCAGGATTGAATGCGCGCACGGCTGTATTCCGGCATAACGCGGGTGAGGAAATGGTCGAGGCGCTGGCCGGCGGAGTCGGGTCCGGTTTCGTAGCTGTGCAACGCTTCCAGGTTAACGCCCCGCCTCTGCTGGTAGGCTGGCAATGATGCCGCGGCGGTGGTTCTGGGTCCTTCTGTTCAGTGTGGTGGCGGTGTCGCGCCTGTGCCATTTGGACATCGTGTGGGTGGAAGAGGGATATCCGCTGGCGGCGGCGCGGGAAATGCTCGCGGGAAAAGAGCTTTACAGGGACGTCTGGTTCGACAAACCTCCACTGTTTCCGGCAGTGTATCTGGCGACAGGCGGACATGCCGGGTGGGCGCTGCGATGTCTGGGGATTGCCTGGGCGATGCTATCGGCATGGTCGTGCGGCTGGGCGGCGCGGCGGATATGGGGCAGGCCGGCCGAACTCTGGGCGGCGGGGCTCTGTGCGTTCTACCTGACATTTGAGACGGCATCGGCGGCGATGGCCTTGACGCCGGATCTGCTGACGATACCGCTGCAGGCTGCTGCGTTGGGTTGTGCGGCGTCGGGATTGCCGCTGGCAGCCGGTGTGGCGGCGGGCTTGTCGCTGGGATTCAATAGCAAGGCGCTGCTGATTCTAGCGGCGGTGCTGCTCTGGCAGTGGAGGCGTACGCACCTTGTGCTGGCGGGGTTTGCGATCCCCGTGGCGTTGATTGCGATATGGCTGGGAGCGACGGGGTCGCTCGACGCGCATTGGCAACAGGTGTGGGCATGGGGAGCGCGCTACTCGGCGGATTCGCCATTGAGCGACCCATGGCAGGAGGGTGCGCGAAGGACTCTCAATTGGGCGGGGTTTCATGCGGCGCTTTTCGTTGCGATCGTCGCGGGGAAGCGCGAGTGGAGATGGGTGGCGGCGGTTGGGATCGGGTTGGCTGCAGCGTTGCTGGGCTTGCGGTTCTTCCCTCGCTACTACTTTCATGCGCTGCCGGCCTTGGTGCTGGCGGCGAGCGCGGCGCTGGCATCGATGCCGCGCAGGCGGGCTCTGGCGTGCGCGGCGCTGCTGGTAGTTCCGCTTGTCCGATTCGGCCCGCGATATGCGGAACTGGGGCTGGAAACGTGGCGCGGGCAGCGGCATGAATGGCGCGACCTGGCGATGTTCGAAAGCTCGCGGACGGCAGCAGGACTCATGAAGGGCGGGAGGTTGCTGGTATGGGGCTACCGGCCGGAACTCTACACATTGTCGGGTTGCCCGCGGGGTCTCCGTTTCTCGATTCGCAGCCCCTGAACGGAGTGCTGGGGGACAGGCACCTCTCCTCGGCAAAGCCCACAATGGAGGACGTTGCGAAGAGCAACCGCGCACGGCTCAGGCGACTGACGCCGCCTGAGTGGCTGGCCGACGGATTGTCCCCTTACAATCCCGCGCTCGATCCCTTCCAGATTGCAGACTTGCGGGATTGGTTGAGCCGCTACCGGCTGGTGGCGGAAATCCCCGGGTACAGAATTTACAGGCTTGGCCATTAGCAGCACAGCGAAACTGTTGAACCCGCCCAAAGCCTTACTTCATCTGGAAGATTATGAAGTTGTTCGCAACGATTCTTCTGGCGGGCATTCTGGCCATGAACCTCTCCGCAGCTAACTCCATCTATGAGTTCACGATGAACGATATCGACGGCAAGCCGATGCCGCTGTCGAGCCTGAAGGGCAAAGTGGTGCTCTTCGTCAACGTGGCGAGCAAATGCGGCTACACGCCCCAGTATGAAGGCCTGGAAGCTCTGTACAAGAAATACAAGGGCAAGGACTTCGTGATCGTCGGCGTGCCGGCGAACAATTTCGGCTCACAGGAGCCGGGCTCGAACGAAGAGATCAAGGAATTCTGCTCAAGGAAGTACAACGTCACATTCCCGATGCTGTCCAAAGTGAGTGTGAAGGGTGCCGACATGACGCCGCTCTATCAGTACTTCACGGCGGCCAAAGGTGGAGATGTGAAGTGGAACTTCACGAAGTTTCTCGTTGGCAAGGATGGACAGGTGACCGCAAGATTTGAGCCGGGTGTGACACCGGCCTCGCCCGAACTGGCCTCGTCGATCGACAAAGCTCTGAACTAACCAAATCGAAGACGCGGATCTGATAAGTTGGGGGTGGCCCTGCGGATTCCAGCCTGCGGGATCATCCCCAACTGGCATTTATGGCAAAGATCCTCGTCACCGGTGGCGCCGGTTATATCGGTTCTCACACGACACACTACCTGCTCGGCCTCGGGCACAATGTGCAGGTGGTGGACGACCTCTCGAAGGGCTACCTGCACAACGTCCCGGACGGCCGCCTCCACAAGTTAAACCTGCATGATGGTGCAGGCCTGGACGTCCTGATGGCCGGAGCGGGATTCGATGCTGTAGTTCACTTTGCGGCATTCATCGCGGTGGGCGAGAGCGTGCGCGAGCCGGAGATATACTTCCAAAACAACTTGGGGGGAACATTATCGCTGCTTGCGGCGATGCGGCGGCACGACGTGAGACGACTGGTGTTTTCGTCGACTGCGGCTGTCTATGGCAACCCTGAGGGCACGCCGATCGCGGAGAGCGCGCCGCACAGGCCGGTGAACCCCTACGGCGAGTCGAAACTGATGGTGGAGACGGTGCTCCGGTGGCTGGACGAGTGCTCGGGGTTGCGGTACGCGGCGCTGAGGTACTTCAACGCCTGCGGGTCAGCCAGCGAACTGGGCATCGGTGAGGAACACGAGCCTGAGACACACCTGATCCCTTTGATTTTCAGGGCGATCCGGACCGGTAAACCATTGACAGTGTTCGGCGAAGACTACGCGACGGTGGACGGCACCTGTGTCCGGGACTATATTCACGTTCTGGATCTGGCCTCGGCTCATGCGGCGGCACTCGATCACCTGATGGCAGGGGGAGCGAGCGGGAGCTACAATGCCGGAACCGGCCGGGGGTACTCAGTGTTGCAGGTGATCCGGGCGGCGGAAGCCGTGACAAGGCGTAAAGTGCCGTATCTGGTTGGGCCGCGGCGAGAGGGCGACCCGGCCGAACTGGTCGCGGATTCTTCCAAGCTACAGAAAACAATGAGCTGGCATCCAAAGTATGATCGCCTGGAAGAGATGGTGGCCAGCGCTTGGGAATTCGACGAACGGCGATTCGGGGCGGCTTCGCCCGCCGGCGGGGCGTAACCGGGAGGAAGCTGCGTGCGCCAAGTGAGTAGAGCGTCTTAGAGTAGTAAAGGGAAGCTGTGTCTCTATGTCTGGAATGACCAATCCTGCAGCACCGATTCCGGTTCCGAAAAAGCCGCCGGCGCCGCCGTCGCGCAGCCCGATGAGCAGAATCCTCTTGTACGGGGGACTCATTCTGTTCGGCGCGGCGATTTTATTCGGCGTTCGTTGGCTGAACGTGAAGCCGGAGCAAGCCAAGGCTCAAGCTGCCGAGGCCGCCGCCAAGACGGCTGCCGTCGTTCGCGGACCCATCGAATTCCGGATCCGAATGAGCGGCACGACTTCGTCGCGCGATTTCGCGATGATCGTGGCGCCGATCATGCGCGGGCGGGGCTCGGAGCGCAGCATGGACATCGTCAAACTCGCTCCAGGCGGAACCATGGTCAAGAAGGGCGACGTGGTGGCCACTCTCGATCCAACCCGCATGAAGGACCGGATCGACGACGAGGTCGACAACCTGAAGGAAGAGCAGACCAAGCTGAACAAGCGCAAGGTAGAGCAGGAACTCGACATGGTGAACATGATGCAGGACCTGCGCGTCGCCAAGAGCGAGTTGGACAAGGCGAGGTTGGAGCTCAAGGCGGAGGAAGTGCGGACAGTGGTCGACCAGGAGTTGCTGAAGCTGGCGGCTGAAGAGGCGGATGCGAAGTACAAGGAATTGCTGAAAGACATCGAGCAGAAGAAAGTCGCCCAGAAGTCGGAACTGCGGATTCAGGAGATCTCCACTAACCTTCAGCAGCTCAATGTAGAGCGCTACAACAGGGATCTGGAGAGGCTGACGCTCAAAACCTCGATTGACGGGCTGGTGGTGATGCTGAGCCAGAACCGGCCGGGCGGCGACCAGATGACCTATGGCGAAGGCGACCAGGTAATGCCGGGGCAGCCATTCATGAAGATCGTCAACCCGGCGTCGATGCAGATCGAAGGGACAATCAACCAGGCGGAGTCCAGCGCGTTCCGGATCGGCCAGATGGCATCGATCGGGCTGGACGCTTTCCCGGGCGCAATCTATACGGGCAAAGTCTACGCGATTGGGGCGCTGGCGACGGCGGGCGGCCGGTCGCAGCAGTATTTCATTCGGGCGGTCCCGGTGCGCGTGCAGGTACAGAATCCGGACAAGCGAATGATTCCGGACCTTTCCGCCTCCGCCGATGTTCTGCTGGGTAGGGCGGACAACGTGATTGTGGCACCCGCGTCGGCTCTGAACAAAGAAAACGGCAAGGACGTCGTGTACGTGAAGGCGGCGAAGGGTTTCGAGCGGCGCGAGGTGAAGATCGGGCTGCACAACGGGACGCAAGTGGAAATCTCCGAGGGGTTGAAAGAAGGCGAGCAGGTTCGAGTGAACTGAGCGCTCGCTTGCCAGTTACTCCAGGCGAACGGTGTGGCGGCCTCGTGGGAGCAACTTCGCCGACGTGGCATTATCGCGCGTCAACAGGGCGATGGCGCGGGTATCGCTCTGGTAGGTAAGCAGGAGCGCCGCCCCCTCGATGCGAAGGTCGAGGATATTGCCGTTGAAGTCGGCCAGGCGGAGCGCCGGAACGGGGGAATTCGGCGGACAAGGAGTGAGGGTGTGTCGTCCGGCGGGGACGAGGACCATTCCTTTGCTTCCGGCAAGCCATTGGCTGGCGTCCAGCAGTGCACAACCGGACCAGCCGACAGCAGTGGGCTGAGTAGAGTCGACTGTCAGCGAGCCGTTTTCGCCGCGCTCGATGCGCGCGGGCGTCGCGGCGGAGGGAACCAGCGGCCAATCGGCCGCTGTGATGGAGTTCTCGAAGTAGACTGCAACGCGGGGAAAGGCGCGAGCCGCGGCGCGCAGAGTCTCGAAGAGTTCGCCGCCGGTGATCTGCTTGGTCGGGTAGACGTCCTGGTAGCGCTCGACAACGTTGATGTCCACGGCGATAGGCTGGCCTTTGGCGGTCAGCGGGGCATAACGGCGCGCCAGTTCTTCATATCGGGAGGGGCCCAGATGCCAGATGGTGGCGGGGTCCTCGACCAGAAATGTGGCGCCGTGCCGCGCTGCGACGGGCAGAAGCGCGGCGGCGTCGGCGCCCAGTCTATCGCGCATACTGCGGTCGAAGCGATCATCGACATGGGTAAAGGCGATGTCGAGCCAGGGCTTTGATTGGCGCATTTCAGCGAGACGGGCAAGCCAATCGGATTGAAGCTGGAGTGTGAGGCTGGCGCGAAAATCGAGGAACCGCTTCAACACCTCGGGTTGGCCAGGCGTGAAAATGTCTGCAGCCCGGGCGCCGGTCTCGGCCTCAAAGCGGCCGAGGACAGTGGAGTTGAACGGTGTGAAGCGCGCCGGGTTGGCCGCGCCTTCGAGAGACTCGAAGTAGAGTTCGCCGAGGTTGACGCCGTCCCAATCGAAGCGGCCCAGCAGCGAGGCGAGTCCCTGCTCGATCGATTTCGAGCATGCGGGCTCGGCAAGATTCATGAGCTTGCGCCAGTCGAGGTGGGCATCCTGGCCGGTTGCGGTCTTCTCGCGCCACTCGGGATGATCGAGCCAGAATTGCTCGCTGACGTGCGGGAATTCGAGCCACGCGTAAGCAGTGACCGCATTGCGGTGACAAGCCTCAATAAGAGCCGCGAGCCATGCGTCGCGGGCAGGGTCGGGCTCCCAATAGTGCCAGGCGGCGATGTGGACGGCTTGCACGCCCCCGCGGCGCCAGCGGGCGGCGAGGTAATCGGGGTCGGCGCGGAGCCGGTAGCTGGAATCAAAGAAAGCCCACAGAGAGCGGGTTGCGGCAAGGGGCCGCAGACCCAACTCCATGAGGGCTTGCGGGAGGAAAGGGAAACGCTCGAACCCGAGCAGGCCCGGATCGGCGGCGGTCCAGAAGAAAATTCGTTCGCCTTCGCGATAGCCGGCCGCCAGAGGAGCGCCGGTCCAGCGCTCGCGGGTGAAGACGGTCGCCTGCGATGGCACCTCGAACACGGGCAGCACCACCGGCTTCTCCCAGATGATGGACACGCGAGGATCGATGCGGTCGACGACAGCGCGGACTTCGACCTTGGCCTGTGTCGGGGTGAATCCAAAGGCTGCGCCGGTGAGCATGGTGACCGGGGAGGGGTCGAGTCCGGCGGCGATGACAGTGTCGCGCCACGCCGCGTGGAGAGGGCAGGCGAGGATGAGCAGCAGGAGACTAGAAGACCAGCGCATACCAGAGTCCGGCGCGAAGGTCCCAATAGTTGGGGCCGAGCGGGTTGCGTGAGTTGTCGAGGTGGGCGCCGCGAAGCAGGTCGACGCGGAAGCTCATGCCCGGCGGGAGTCCGGGCAGTCGGAGGCGCAGGCCCGGGCCGGCTTCGACGATGTTGCCCCAATACTCGCCGTTTCTATCCTTGGTGACGTTGAAGTTCATCAGGAGCTGGAGCTGCGGTCCGGCTCCAAAACGTTTGAGGGTGTAGCCGGCGCGCGCCTGCGGGTAGAGCAGCAGGTCATTGTCGAAGCGGCTGACGTAAAACCCGTCGAGACTGACTTCGGTGAACCACCCTCCGCGTTCGGAGCCTATGAGTCTGCCCCAACCCTTCAGGTAGCTGAAGCCGCCGCGGTAATCGGGACGGAAACGATAGGTGGCGCCATCCACATCCGCGTAGCGGTAGGCTTCGCCAGCCTCGCCCCACAGATGCAGGCGTGGGGTGACTTTCCAGAGGATGCCGCCGCCGAGGATCATCGTGCGCTCGGAGAGTGCCGGGGGCAGGCCGCCGCCGGCGCTCAGCGCCTTGCCGGATCCACCGCTGTCGCCAATGACGCGGAACGAGCCGTAAAGCCAGACCTGTTTCGAGGTGGGGCGCCACTCGGCGCGGCCTTGTCCGTAGACGAAAGCGTCACCCCAGCGCGAGGAGTAGAAAGGAATGGCCCAGGCGGTGAGGCGGAAGCGCTGGAAAGAGGGCCAAAGCTGGCTGTAAGCGGTGCGGGCGCGGGAGGCGACGAGAGTGTTGGGCGACAGGCGGGCCGCGCGAAACCAGTCAACCGCCTCGCGATTGTTGCCCAGGAGATTCGAGACGACGCCGAGCTGGTAGATGGACTCAAAATCCTCGGGGTTCTGCGAGACAGCCTCGCGATAGTAGCGATAGGCATCCGGCAGATAGCTCTTCTGGAAACTGAGGCTTGCCATTTGGGCTGCGCCGAGGGCCGTGTTCGAAGGCTCCTTGGGAATGGACCAGGGCTCCGCGCCGGCGCCGGGGTCCACGCCGCTATTGAGGGCGAGGGCTGCCTCACGCACGCGCGGCGGGCCGAAATGCCATGCGGTGGAGAGGGCCTTGCGGGTTTCGCTGTCGGGGCCCTGCCGCTGGAGGACGCGGGCCAAGTCGACGAGAAGTTCGGTTTTGGCGGGACGCAGGCGCCAGGCTTCGCGATAGTGGATTGCGGCGAGAGTATTGTCGTTGCGCTGTTCGGCCAAGCGGGCGAGTTCTTCGTGCGCGGACCACTGGCCGGGGGCCTTTTCGATGGCTTCCTGCCAGCGGGCGATGTTGCGGGCTAGGGGCTCATCAATGCTTTGGAATCCGAGAATGGCCCTCTCGCGAGTGTCCTGATTGGCCGAGTGCCGCAAGTCGCCGAAGACGAGGTGGGCCTCACGTTCACGCCGTGTCTCAAAACAAAGGTAGGCGTATTCGAGGGCGGACGATTCGTCTTTGGAGTTTTCCTGCCATAGACGCTCGAACTGGTCGCGTGCTGAATCGCGGTCGCCCGTGCGAAGCAGGACGTAGGCGAGGTCCTTGCGCCACGCAGGATTGGCCGGTTCGAGTTCTAACGCGCGATGAAAGGCTGCAGCCGCGGCATCGAGTTCCTTTGCGCCGACTAGCTGGTACGCCTGGGCTGCGTGGGCGTGGCCCGGCCCGGCTTCTTCGGCGACCGCGGAGAAGGTGAACATTCCCAGCAGCAAAAGGAGTCGATGCGGCATAGGGTCAGACTTTGGGGGCTTCGGACCAGTAGTGTGAGGAAGAGCAAGTTTCTCTCAAAAAGGAGTAGTCCCTTTGCAGAGGAGGACAAGAGGCCTCAGATAAGATGTGGTTATGGCTTCATACCGCGGCGTGGATTACATGCTGATCGACTCGCTGTTCAACGAGGAAGAGCTGATGGTCCGGCAGACGGCGCGGCAGTTCGTGGACGACCGGGTCATGCCGGTGATCCGCGACTGCTACCGCGAGGGGCGCTTTCCGTCGGAGCTCATCGCCGCAAATGGGCGAACTCGGCTTCCTCGGCGCCAACCTCGAAGGCTACGGCTGCGCCGGCATGAGCAACGTGGAGTACGGGCTGATCATGCAGGAACTGGAGCGCGGCGATTCCGGCCTGCGCAGCTTCGTCTGCGTCCAGGGCGCGCTGGTGATGTACCCGATCCTCACCTACGGCAACGAGGAGCAGAAGAAGTGGCTGCCGAGCTGCGCTGCGGGCGAAGCGGTCGGCTGCTTCGGGCTGACCGAGCCGGACTTCGGCTCGAACCCCGCCGGGATGCGACCACGGCGCGGCGGGACGGCGGCGATTGGGTGCTCAACGGCGAGAAGACCTGGATCACCAACGGCACCGTGGCCGACGTGGCGGTGGTGTGGGCGCGCACGGCGGAGGGCATTCGAGGGCTTCCTGGTGGAGACGCGGCACGCCCGGCTATTCGACCTGCGACATTCACGGCAAGTGTCGATGCGCGCGTCGGTGACATCCAGCCTGGCGTTTTCGGACTGCCGCATTCCCGATTCGATGCGGCTGCCGGGCGCAAGGGACTGAAGGCGGCGCTCGCGTGCCTGTCGCAGGCGCGCTACGGCATCGGCTGGGGCGTGATCGGCGCGGCCATGGACTGCTACGAGACGGCGCGCCAGTACACGATGGTGCGCAAGCAGTTCGACGACCGGCCCATCGCCTCCCACCAACTCGTGCAGGAGAAGCTGGCCTGGATGATCACCGAGATCACCAAGGCGCAGTTGCTGGCGCTGCACTGCGGGCGGCTGAAGGACCAGAAGAAGCTGGAGCCGGCGCACGTCTCGATGCTGAAGCGGAACAACGTGCGCGATGGCGCTCGAGTGCGCGCGGCTGAGCCGCGACCTGCTGGGCGCCAACGGCATCACCGACGAGTACCCGATCATGCGGCACATGTGCAACCTGGAGACGGTGAAGACGTACGAGGGCACGGACCACATTCACGCGCTGGTGATCGGCGAGAGGGTCACCGGGGTGCCGGCGTACCGGTAAGGCAGACGGGGAACTAGCGCCATAGCGGCGGTGTCACTCGGCATGATGAAGTTCCGGTTCAGATGGAGTGACGCTCGAGACGCACAGGCGTCGGAGTATGACAACTGGCGGCTGCCGGCTCTGATTGTGGCGACCGCATTTCTGAGCCCTGTTTTCGTCTCCGGGTTCGCAACGTTCCCGACGAGTTGGGGACCCTCAGCCTGCTTCGGAGGCGGCCTTGCCCTGGCATGCGCGCTCCTGGGCCTGTTTTACCTCGGGCCCGCGATGATGGTCCGATCCGCCCGGCGGCCTCTCTTCGACGTGGCTGAGTGCTCTTTCGGCGCCGCTGCCGCGGTCCTGTTTCGCCTGGGTTGCATTCTGTACCTGACCGTCCTGGCCGCCACTTGGCTCTCCACGATCACTTTTCTGACGTCGAGGCACGGCCTCCCGCCCCTCTGGACTCGCCTGCTTGGCGGGGTCGCCGCCTTGTATCTCTTCTCCACGTCGGTGCAGGGTCTTCGGACGAGCAGTCGCCTGGCCTTCTTCACCAACCGGCTTAGCCTTGCGATCATTGTGGCGGCGCTGATTCGCGCGCGGAGCGGTTGGGCCGAAGCCTGGCCATGGTGGGTGGCCCAGCCGGGCGATTGGACAATCCAGGACATCGTCCAATACGCGGGAATGCGGATTCTCTATGGCGCTCCAGTGGCGTTTCTGGCGGTCCTATTCGCCCATCGAGTCGAGTCCAGGCGACACGCTGCACTGTTGGGGATTTGCGGCATAGCCATTCCCGTTCTTGGGGCTGTTCTGGTGGGAGGGTTCTCAGTGGGTGTGGTCATCAATTCCGATCTCGGGATCGTCAAGATGGCGAGCCTCACGCACGCGCTCCTGAAGGCCCCTCGAGAGTACAACCTAATCGTACGATTGCTCCTCGCGTTGACACTCTTCGGCATCGTTCGCTTCTCGGCGATGGGCCTCGCCGCGGCGATCCCGATCGCAGCGGAGAAGACATGGATCCGGGGAGGCGTGCTCACCGCTCTCGCATGCGCGGCAGCGGTGCTGGCGGCGATCAGAGAGTTCGATGGTTTCGCGGCTCAATCTCACGCCGCGGTCCTGCCGGTTACCGCAGCCGCGGTGTTGAGCGCCGACTTCATGGCGGGCCAATGGAAGAGGCTCAATTCGAGAAAGGTGGATTGGGTAGGTGTGACCGCGTGGCTGGCCGGCGCGGGCGTCCCGTACTATCGGGACTTGTCGTTCATTCTGACGGGCGCGCATTTCGGTCCCGACCTGCGGGACTGGGGGCAGCCCTGGATCTTTCCGGCTTACGGGACCAGCTTCGTGGTCTGCGCGGCGGGCCGGCTGATCGAGAGGCACTGGCGCCCTGTACAGTTGAAGTCAGGAGAAGACCTCGGAGTATGAATCGACGAGCGTGGATGGCGGGAGTGTTCTTATTGGCGGGGTGCAGCGGGAAGAAAGCCGAATCGAAGTACGACTACGGCGAGGCGAAGAAGACCTATCAACTGCGCGGCGAAGTGCTTCGGCTGAAGCCGGACCGGATCGTGACAATCAAGCACGAGAAGATCGGCGACTGGATGGAAGCGATGACGATGGACTTCCCCGTGCCGGACGCCGCGGAATACGCGAAACTCAAAGAAGGCGCAATGATCCGCGCCACGGTCCAGACCAACGACCTGCACTATTGGCTGACTGGCATCCAAGTGGAGTAATCATGCGCCTTGTTGTATTGACGCTGTTGGGTGCGCTCGCTCTTTGCGCACAGAAGCCGAAGAACGCCGGGATTCCATGGGACCAGATTTACCTAAGCCCGGACGGGAAAGTACCGGTGAACCCCAGCGCGCTCGTGCTGGAGACGACCGCGAACCTGAAGCCGGGGGCCGCGCTCGACGTGGGCATGGGCAACGGGCGCAACTCGATCTACCTTGCGCGCAAGGGCTGGAAGGTCGTGGGCATCGACGCCAGCGACGCCGCAGTGAAGCAGGCGCAAGCGGGTGCGGCGAAACTCGGCGCCCAGATCGACGCGCGCAAGGGCAGGTTCGAGGACCTTGCCCTGGGCCAGGCGCAATACGACCTGATCCTGTGCATGTACGTCAATGACCTGCCCGTGAAGCAGGCACGCAAGATCATCGCGGCGCTGAAGCCGAACGGCGTGCTCATCATCGAGGGCTACCACGCCGACGCCGCGTTCGCGAACCTGAAGCCGGAGACGCCACAGACCGGCTATCGGACGAACGAGTTGTTACGCGCGTTCAACGAACTGCGCGTGATCCGCTACGAAGACAAGCCGGCACAGGCGGAATGGTCGAACGGGCCGGACGGCCGTGCGCCTATTGTGCGGATGGTCGCGCGGAAGTAGAGACTGCCAGCGAGTAATCGCCCGAGACGGCTTGATAAGCGGAACGGCCATCCTGCGGCGGTAGAAGGCGGAGACCCGGAGGCAACGTCGCGAGCGGTCCGGGCAACAGGATAGTGGCGGACGTGTTCGGGGGAATCGACGCATCGAGTTCGAATTTGCCCGGCGTCTTGCGCCAATGGACCCGAATCTCCCCGTGGGGCGTGCGCCGCGAGGCTTTCACCCAATCAAGACCGTCGACCGGGGTCGGCTTGATGCTGAAGCGCGCGAAGGCCGGGTAGGCGGGATCGGGCCGGATGCCGGCCAGGGTTTCGTAGAGCCAGAGATTCAGGTCGCCGATTTGCATCACGTGGTTGCCCGAGTTCATGGCTGGGTCCGCGGTGTCGCCGTTCCACAGTTCCCAAATGGTGGTGGCGCCCTTCTCGATCATGTAACCCCAGCCGGGGTAAGTCTTCTGCGTGGCGATGCGGAAGGCGATGTCGGGGCGGCCGTTGTCAGACAGTGTCCGCATGAGCCACTGCGCGCCGATGAGACCGACGCCCACGTGGCCGTTGCTCTCCACGTCGATCTTGTGAATGAGGTTGTCGAACAGGGCCTTGCGATCCTTGGGCGCGGCGATGTTGAAGGCCATCGGCATGATCGAAGAGGTCTGCGTGCCGTTGGCGTAGAGGCCGGACTGGGCGTTGAAATAGTGCTTGTTGAAAGCAGCAGTCATGGAAGAGGCCAGCGAGCTGAACTCCCGGGCGTCTGCGGCATGGTTGGTGAGCTTGGCGTAGCGCTCCATCAGTCCGAGCATTCGGATGTAGTAGGCAGTGGCGAGAAAGCGGCCCTCCGTCTTGCGCGCGGGATCTTCGGAGTGGATGAGTTCGGGCTTCTCGGGGGGCACGCACCAATCGGCGTAGCTGTCACGCGGCATGAGCCCGTCTTTGATGTAGCCGCGCATGTGGCCCACCCAGCGCTTCATGGCGGGGTAGTGCTTTTCGATGACGCGCGTATCGCCGTAGAGGTCGTGCAGCACTGAAGGCACGAGCAGGAAGGTGCTGGCCCAGGTGATTTCTTCGTTGTAGAAGGGCCAATAGGCCGGCACGACAACGGGCACGCTGCCGTCGGCTTTCTGGGCGTCTTCGATGTCCTGCTCCCACTTGGTGTAGAAGGCCGAGACGTCGAACAAGTAGGTTTCGCCCCGGCTGACGACGGAGCGGTCGCCAAGCCAGCCCTGGCGCTCGTCGCGTTGCGGGCAGTCCGTGGGGATGGAGCGGTAGTTGCCGCGAACGCCCCAGAAGATGTTCTTGTGGAGCTGGGTGAGCAGCGAGTTTGAGGATTCCCAATCGCCGGTGCGCTGCATGGCATCGTGGACAACGCGGCCCTCGATGGCCTCCATGGGCGGCTCGCCGGGGTAGCCAGTGATTTCGACGAAACGGAAGCCGTGGTAGGTGAAGCTGGGCTCCCAGGTTTCGAGGCCGCCGCCGCGGGCGATGTACTCATCTGTGGCGCGGGCCGAGCGGAGGTTGTCGACATAGAGCAATCCGCGCGAGTCGAGCGTTTCGGCGAACCGCAGGGAGATGCGGGTTCCGGCGGGCACATTGGCACGCAGGCGCGCCCAGCCCACCATGTTCTGGCCCAAGTCATAGATCCACACGCCCGGACGGGGCTGAGACTTCTTCACCGGCTTGAGGGTCTCGGTGACACGCAGCGGCTCGGCCATCTGCGCTGCAAGGATGCCGGAGGGACCGATCACCGTTTGCGCGAACTCCCATTTCGAGTAATCGAAGTGGGGTTCGGCCCAGCCGCGCATGGCCAGACGCGCGTCGTGCTCTTCACCGTCGAACTCGTTGTTGGCGCGGATGGGTCCGTTGGTGGTCAGGCGCCAGGAGCCGTTGGAGACGACGACGGTCCTGGTGCCGTCCTGGTGCTCGATCTCGATGCGGGCGAGCAGTCGAGGCGTTCCGTAGCTGCGGATCGGCGCAGGCACGAGATACCGCGGCGCCCAGTACCGGCCGTTTCCGAGCACCACCCCGACAGCATTGGCGCCGGAGCGAACCAGCGCCGTGATGTCGTGCGTGTTGTAGTACACGCGCTTGTCGTACTCGGATAGGTTGGGCTGCAGGACGTCGTCGCCGACGCGGCGGCCGTTGACGTACATCTCGTAAAGGCCGAGGCCCGCGATGTAGGCAGTGGCGCGCTTGACCGGCTTGGCGGATTCGAACTCCTTGCGCAGGTAGCGAGCGGGAAGCACTCGCTCTTCGCTGTATCCGAGTTCGCCCCAGGGGGCGGTGCCTGCAGCCCCGAGGACTTCAGCCGCCTTTCCTCCGGTCTGCCAGGCGGCACTGGTGACGAGCGAGGAGCTTGAACCGGAGGCGGTTTCCAGGCGGATGCTGCCGATCAGCTTCGCGGCGGGGCCGTTGCCCTTCTTCGCAATAACCTCGACCCGATTGTCGCCGGGCTTGAGAAATGGCTGTACCTCAAACACCTGAGGCATGTTCACGAAGGTGCCTTTGCCGATTCGTTCGCCGTTGATCGAGAGTTCGAAGCTGTCGTCTGCGGCGAACACGGCGCGGGCGCGAACGATGCCGGCCGGGACACGCAGGATCGTGGTGAAGTTTGTGCCTCCGGCGATCCATTGAGCGGCTTCAAGCTGCCTGGTCGGGCTGTCGGGGTGCTTATAGAGGGAGACTTCCTCGCGGCCAATCCACTGCGCGTTCCACTCGGCGGGGCGGAGAATGCCCATGGACCACTCGGCGGGGTCGCTCCACGCCGAGGCTCCGGCGGCGTCGAACGAGGCCGCTTTCCAGAAGACGTGCATGGTGGAAGTAAGCGGCTTGCCTGCATAGACGATCTGAATGGTTCGCGATCCCGCCTGGCGTCCGCTGTCCCACAGGTCGGCCTTGCCCGCTTCAAGCAGGGCAGGCGAAGTAGCTGCGAGCACACGCCAACCGGCTTGGGCGATGCCCCGCGTTTGCGGGGTAGCAGCCTCAAGCCGCCAGCTCAGGCGCGGTTGCTCGACGTCGATGCCGAGGGGATTGAGCCGGTACTCGCAGCGTAGATCGACGGGTTTGAAGGCGGGCGCGGCGTCGGCCGCGAGGGCTGCCACGACTACCGTGGCGAGGGCGGACATGCGAAGCATGACCCTGTTCTATCAGATCGCCGTATCGTTTATTCCCAATCGCAGAGCGAATCGACGAAGGCGGCGGAGCCATCGCGCCACCAGCCGTCGAGCTGGGCAACGTCCTTGAGCTGCTGGCCGCGGCGGCGGTCGACGATGAGGAACCGGCTGTCGACTTCCGGCAGTGCAGTCATGTCCCCCCAGAGCTTTTCCCATTGTGCGACGGGGAAGATGTCCTCCTGGCCCTTACCCCAACGCTTTTTGACGTCCTTGAGGGTGATGTAGGTGGGCAGGCGTGAAGCGAGCCCGCGAACGGCGGTGGATACCTTGGCGGAGTCCCGCAGATCTTCGCGGGTGAGCGCGAAGGCGTCGAGAAGTTTCCCGATGTCGATCCAGGTCGTGGCGGAATTGTAATAGCTCAGGTTGAACTCGATGCGTTCGTCGGGCATGGCGAGCCCTTCAATGAGACGGAGTCGACCATTGACGCTGGCGAGGCCGCCGCCGCGGTCCTCGACTTCGCGGGGGATGACTTCATAACACAGGCCGGCGCCCGAGTCGATGAACCAGCCGAGGATGGCGGGGTCGAGCCAGACACCGAGCGTGTCGATGTTGTGGAGCATGAGGTAGCGCAGGTTAGGCAACTTCTCCAGCAACTGCAGAAGCACGCCGTTACGAAGAAGATTCGGGATCTCATACCAATGGCCTGTAGGGTGAATACACTGGCCGGTCAGGTTGTCGGTGTAATCCGAACCCTCGCCCGCTGCGAGCGCCCACTGAATGAGACTGGCGCGGGCGCTGTCTCGAACTTTTTGCTTCTGCTCGTCAAGAATCTGCTGCGACAGCTCTTCCCAGGCGAAACGGAGATCGCGCACCATGGGAACCACGCGCAAGCCGACGCTGCGGCCCGGGGAGAGCAAGGCCTCAACGGGAGGACTCAACCTGTCCAGGGCTTTCCGCATGGGGCCATGGGTGAGGTAGCTGGTGGTGAAGATGTGCGGTAGGGGAGCACCGCAGGCGCGCTGGGACTTGAGCGACTTGGCGAGGTGGACTTCAACAAAGGACCTGTGGGAGCCGCCGAATCGGGCAAAGGGATTGAGGGCTTTGACGACGCCGGCTCCGTGGGTCCAACGCGTGCCTGCGCCGCCGGCGAGAGAGAGCACGCACACGGCGCCGGATGCCAGGGCGTCGCGGCCGAGAGAGACCAGGTGAGGCGGGAAGCCCTGCCGGGCATCGGCGAGTTCACCCGGCCGAACGTCTTCTATCGTTGTACTCGCAGGTAGCCTGTTCTGGCTGAGCCCGATTCTGCTGGACAGGAGGTCGGCGCGGATCTTCTCGTGTTGGATGGGGTCGAACCCATTCTCGCTGAGAAGCTGCTGGAGATTGGCGGCGCCGGCGAGGCGTTGTTCGTCGTGGGGCAGCAGGCGATCGAAGAGCGCGTGCACCATCCCGGACAGCGCGGGCTGATTGCGGCACGCCTCGCCGAAGAGGTCGAGTTCTCCTCGCTGGGCGGTGGTCAGGTGGCGCGATTCGCGGCGCACGAGATCGGGCAGCCGCAGCCGGTAGTAGGATTCCGGCATCAGCGCGGCTTCCCCTTCGAGCAGGTGCGCGCGCGTGCCGTCCTCGTTGATTGTGAATTCGTAGACCACCGGCTCCATGGCGAATGGAACTCCGCCCTCGAACTCAGCCTTGGCCTCGCTCATGATGAGCGCGATGCGATCCTGCGCCGCGGCTTTGAGGGCGGGGTCGAAGAGGAATCCCATGCCGCCGCCAGCCATGCCGCCAAGCATCCAGAATCCCCAGAAGCCGTCGCCGAACTCGGCGCGCACCTGCTGGATGAGGCGCTGGGTGTAGGCATTGGCCGCCCAGGGAATGATGGCCTGAATGGGGTTGTCGAAGTTGTACTGTGTGAGGCTGCCGACGCCGCGGATGTCGCCTCGCTCCAGACACTCGATGATGCGGTCAAGCAGGGAGATGGCCTCCTGCCGCGCGCGCCATTCGGGAGCACCGCGCAGCAGGTATTTCTCGGTGACCATTTCGAGAATGGGCCCGACGTCCTGAGCCATGCCGCCGTGCACGAGAACCAGACTGGCCTGCAGTTTGGCGCGTGTCTCAGTGCTGATGCGCTCCAGCGGGAAGACGGAGTGCCTGGGCAGCAGGCAGCCCCGGCTGATTCCAAACTCGACATCACCCTCCTTGCGAGTGAACACCCTGGATGAGCTTCATGCCAGGCCAGACGCCGCCGGAGTCCTGCCAGCCGCCGCCGCTGCCGGCGAGCCACTCGCCCAGGATGGCGCGGGCGGCGACGAGCCGTCGGTCGGATTCCTCGAGGGTGCCTTCGAGCGAACGGATCTGGCCGGTGGCTCGCATGACGACGGAAATGAGGCAGGCCAGCAGGTTGGTGGAGACCGCGAGGCGCGAGCCCTTGGGGATGTCGTTGACTTTCGACACGATCTCAATGCCGAGGCCGGGTTGCCCGGTAAGCCGTTCGAGAAGCTCGGCGAGGGACTGGCCGGAACCCTCGAGCCCGGGAGGAATGAGACCGCCGGCGATGATGGCCGCCTTCAGCAGACCCAGGTAGTCGCGGGCGTAGTCGAAAACTTCGCTCAGATTGGAAATGTCGGCCGAAGCTTTCAGGTCCACGCTGGAAAGCCGGAGGACAGGCTCATCGATGACGCGCATCCACGCTTCGACGGGGGGGCGCGGCTGCAGATTGGCTGAGCCGCGAACCGCAAGGTTTACGGAGATATTGAGGACCCGGGCGCCTTCGGGATAGTCCATTCCCAGGAAAAAGATGTCCGACCAGCCGCTATGCGAGAGATCCATGCGAACCGGAGTGGTCTCACGAAGCAGCGGGAAAACGTGAAGACGTTCGTCCCGGCGGACGAGCTCGGGGCGAAGCCGGAGAGGATTGTCCGCGATGTGGCCAGTGCGGAACATCCACTGGTTGCCGCGAACGCTGCGGACGCTGCGGCGCACCTGGTCGGCGAGAGTTTGGAAGCCAAGGCCGCGGTAGGCAAGCGCGAGCGCGCTGGAGATAGCACGATTCGGGCCCTGCCGCTGCTGAGCGTCGAGGAACTCATGGATCGACTCTTCGAATCGGCGGTCAAGCAGATGAGTGTATCCACTGTAGGGGATTGCCCCGCCGTGGCCGATGCCGGGACACTCCGGCAGATAGTAGCGATGGATCGCTGACAGGAAGAAGAGCGCCCGGACGCGCTCATAGAGGTTTGAGCTTTCTGCGCGAAAGCGCTCGAGCCCGGCCGTTTCGCCAAGCAGGGCCTCGAGGCCCGCACAGGAGCAGACGTGCTCGAGCGCGGTGTTGCGCCGCTCGGGATCGGCTGAGGTGATGATGTCGATGAGCCGGCTCATGCCCGCGGCTCCGCCGGGCGGTCGATCTCGCGCTGAGCGAAAAGCTCGATGATCGACTGCAGCACCTGTTCGCGATCGCGCCCATCGAGGGCGAGGGCAAGTTGGGTGGTCAGCAAACCGTATTGCACGCCGAGATCGTAACGGCGCGCGGCTAACTCCGCTGCCAGATATCGCTCGCGCCGGGCGAGCACCTCCAAGGCCGAGGAAAGCGTGGCGCCGCCGGAAGCGGAGAGCTTCTCGTCGAGAATCTCCATCACCAGCGGAGTCAGCACGTGCATGCCGAAGAAGCAGAGATAGTGGCCGGCGCGAAGGCCCGGCACGATGAGGCGCTGTTCGGCTTCAGTGGGGGTGGGCTTCTCGACGACAGTGTCGATCTTGTAGATGTCGTCGCGGCCCGCTACACGCGTGCCGCCGACTGCGCCGAACCTGGTGAGCTGGCCCTCGCGGGTAGCCTGCACCGCGCTGACCGAGCAATTCTCCAGCTTGGCGACAGCCACCAATTGCTCCGCGCAGCCGTGGCTGGACAGGCTCAGGAAAAGGTGATCGCCGACGAGGTGAAGAAAGGGGTCGCCGCCCGTGAAATCGCGGGCGCACCAGACTGCGTGGCCGTAGCCACGTGCAGTCTCCTGCCGGATGAACTCGACGCGTGCGCCCAGGTTGCCTACGATCGAAGCGAGAGGCTCCACATCCTCCGGCGCGGCGACAACTCCTATTTCCTGAATTCCCGCGCGAGTGACTTCGGCCAGCAGGATGGCGAGGACGCTTTTCTCCTGGCCATCACGATCAATGAGGTTCTGAAAGGGGAGGCGGCGCTGCCCTCGACCGGCGACGGTGATAACTGCTTTGCGGAGCACCATAAAAGTGTCAATAGTCCTTCAGGCAGTCTAGCGGATACGATCTTGAAGGATGGGTACAGCCAAAACCAACGCGGCACGCTTGCTCGACCAACTCGGAGTCGAGTTACGAGTTGCGCGAATACGAGGTAGACCCGGAGGACCTTTCGGCGGCGACGGTTGCTGCCAGGATCGGATTCCCGCTCGAGCAGACGTTCAAGACTCTGGTGGTCCGCGGCGAGCGAACAGGCGTCTGCCTGGCGGTCATCCCGGGGGATATGGAATTGGATCTGAAGGCACTGGCGCGGGCGGCAGGCGACCGGAAGATGGACACCGTTCCACTCAAGGAAGTGCAACCCTTGACGGGATACATACGAGGCGGCGTTACGGCGCTGGCCGCCAGGAAGGAATATCCGGTGTACCTGGACGAGTACGCTCAGCTCCATGAGCGGATCTCGGTATCGGCAGGATTGCGGGGAGCGCAGCTTCTGCTTGCACCGGAGGACTACCGCCGGGCGGTGAACGGCATCTACGCTCCGATCTCCAAGGAGAAGGACAACTGAGCGGCTACTTTTGTTTGGCGATGATCAGTTCCCTGATCTTGTCGTACGTGGCCTGGGGAATGATGTTCTTCTGGACCAGCTCGTTCTTCGCTTTATAGGGGCGTCCCTTGACGATCTTGCCGGCGTACGCATCGCCAATGCCAGGCAGGGCTTTGAGCTGGTCGAGGGTAGCGGTGTTGATGTCGAGGGGTTCGGCGGCATTGGCCGCGGCAAGTGCATTCGAGCCGGCTTGTGAAGGCTGGCTGAAAAAGAGGCAGAGCGCGAAAGCGGCGAAGGCGAGGACACGAAGGAGCTTCATAGGCGCTGAAGTTAGCACGGGTAACCGGTCTGGGGCAAGGGCGCCGTAGCGGTAGCCAAGGACGCCGTTGCACGCGATTCCTGCTCCAATCGCGCGCGCCGCGCGCTCCACTGGGCGCCCGTCAGCACGACGAGTCCGGCGAGAAAACTCCAGGTGAGAATGGTCACTGAGTTGACGAAGGGGCCGTACTCGCGTTGGAACTTCTGGTAGAGCCACTGCCAGAGCAGCAGGTTGATCCATTTCATCAGCTCGAGGACCAGGCCGACGACAATGGCGCGCGGGAGGATCAGCCTTACCGGGACTTTGGTGTTCGGCAGATAGACGTAGATCAGAAGCAGCACCAGGACAGTGATGGGAAAACTGGCCAGCTTGGCCAAGCCTTGAACCAGAAGCTTGGGGGCCACGGAATCGGGGCCGGCGAACGCCTGCCACACCTCGAGTCCCGCTCCGGTCAGCGCCCCTGAAATCAAGGCCAGTCCGCCGCAGCCGAAGATGAGCGCCGTACTGATCATCTGGTTCTTGAGCAGCGACCGGTTCTGTTTGACTCCCCAGGCGCGGTTGAGCGCCACCTCCAGCGGCATGAAGACCCCGTTGGCGGTGAAGAGCAGCAGCAGCATGCTGAGCCACTCGAAACTGCGGCGGTAGGCGGCCGAAACCTGCAGGTTGTACCAGATGAAGTCGCCCGTCTTGCCGGCGAAGAAGTCGCGCAGAGTGTACTCGATCGCCCGCTCCGCCTCGGGCCAATGCAGGACGTGACGGCAGAGGGCAATGATCACCAGAAAGAAGGGGAAGAAGGCCAGCAGGACATTGGCGGCAATGGAGAAGGCATAGACGTGGGCTTCGGTTTCGAGCAGATAGCGGCCCAACGCCTTGCTGTCCCAGCGCAGTTCGCGGGCAGACTGACGGAGTTCAGCGAGAAATGAGTGCACGGTGTCACTTCATTCTGACGAACTGCGAGGCTGAGAGTTCGGCGCGCTGCACGTTCGTCCCTAAGTGCCGGCTACTGAGAGGCGACCCCACGATGGCCGCAGACTGCGTCTAGGCTCCGCGTCACGGAAGCGCGCTGACTTCGCACGCCTCAAGCAGATCACGGGTGCCGAAGGGCTTGGCGAGGAAGCGGGTGTTCGGCGGCAGGACACCCCGGGAAAGCTGAGCGGTGAGTTCGGGGTCGCCAGTGAAGCCGGAGACATACAGCACTGGCAGTGCGGGCCATTTTTCGCGCAATCGTGCGGCGAAGGTTCGGCCATCCATTCCGGGGACCATCAGGTCGGTGACGAGAAGGTCGGGCTGCGACGTGTGCGGAGCGGTGAGAGTCAACGCCTCGATGGGGCAGGCTGCTTGCAGGACGCCATAGCCATGCCGCTCCAGAGACTTGACGATGAGCTGCCGGATGCTGGGCTCGTCCTCGACAACCAGGACGGTTTTTGAAGAGGCGGCAGATGCCGGGGCTGGCTGGCTGGAAGAGGGGCACTCGAAGACCAGGCGCGGCTGGACGGGGTCGGAAAGATCCCAGCTCACTGTGCCACCCAGGTTTTCGAAGGGGCGAAGCAGTCCGGCGATCCCCAGAGGCGGGTCCGAACCTAACTTCGGGCCGGAGAACGGTTCGAACAAGCGGGCGGCGGTCTCTTCGTCGATGCGCGTTCCAGGCAGGCTCAGCGCGAGACGGCAGCGTGCATCCTCGACGGGCAGGATTTCGATGAGACAGGAGTTGTCCGGTCGAAGAAGCTGTGAGAGATAACGCAGGGCTTCCAATAGCAATTGCTCGAGCAGACCCGGGTTGGTAACGATGCTGCCCGAGGCAGGCGCCGCGGTGAGCGAAACGCCCTGCGGCATGAGGGGTAGAAGGCGAGCGGCCACGGCCGGCAGCCATGATTCCATCGGCACAATGGACGCCTCATAGTGGGCGGGGCGGGCAAGCGCGGAAAGCTCCTGGGTGAGGCCGGCCAGGCGGCCTGACGCCTTGAGGATTTCCTGCATGTCTTCTCTGCGGGTATCGGCTTCGTGCAGGCTGGCCAGGATCTCCTCGCCATAGCCGTTGATGATCATCAGCAGGTTGTTGGAAACGTGGGCGACGCGGGCGGCGAGCCGCTCTACCGCCTCGCGGCGATGGCGTTCGTTCTGCGCGGCCTCGCGGGCGCGACTTTCGGTGACGTCGATGGTGAACCCCCACAGCGTGGCGCCCTCCATCAGGGTGTGGTCGCGGAGCCAGAGCAGGCGGCCCTGTGGCGTGCGGACGCGGTAGTCGAACGATTCGTGCGCGCTCATGCGCGGCCTGTCGAGATAGAAGCGCTGGCGGGTCTGCAAGTCGGGCGCAAAGATGTCGCCCGGGCTCGCCGGTTCCTGTCCGGCGTCGGCGCGCCAGAGGACAGAGGGAGCGGGTTCCTCATCGGCAGTCAGATGACTGGCAGTCGCAGATCCGGCCACCATCACGATCTCCTTGATTCCGTCGCGCGACCAGCCGCCGGCGGGAGCCAGGGACAGAGAGATGTTCTCGCCTGCCCGCGTCTGGGCAGGGAGTGGTTCCGAGGTTTCTCCTTTCTGGATGGCCGCGGAAATCGCCGCAGCCAGACCCGGAGCATCGACGTAATCGGACAAGCGCTCCCGCCCGAGTTGCGGGGGCTCTACGCCGATTACGCGGCGAAATTCGCGATTCATCGCGACGAACGCACCTGTCGCCTCAAGCACGGCGACTGCCACCGGCAGTGCCGAGAAAAGATCCTGATAGTATCGGCGTTCCGTTTCTACCAGTGCGAGCAGACGCGCGACTTCATTAGGTTTCCAATGTTCAATATCGCGCTGCATGGAAGGCCCCTGGACCGTAAGAGCCTAATATCAATCAACGTAATCAGTTTGCGACACAGTTTTGGTATCTCACCGGGACCCTAGGGTCAAAGTTACCTTAGAACGCGCTAGTACGGCCGTAACCTCTGCGAGCAGTAGGACTGGCGCAACATGCTATAAACGGGACAAGAGGTAACAGGCCCTAATGTCGTCTGAGATGTTCAGTCTTGCTGGAAGAACTGCAGCCGTTGTCGGTGGTGGAGGCGTGCTCGCCGGAGAGATGGCGCTCGGGCTGGCCAAGGCCGGGGCTGACGTCGCTATTCTCGATTTCAACCCGGAAGCTGCCGAAGCGCGCGCGGTGGAGATTCGCGCCTTAGGACGTAAAGCTTTGGGAATCAAGGCGGATGCGACGAAGAAGCCCGACCTCCAAGCGGCGCTCGACCAGATGCTGGCCGAGTGGGGCCGCGCCGACATTCTCATCAACGCTGCCGGCATCAACTCCGGCACCCCGTTCCTGGAAATCAGCGAAGAGGAGTGGCACCGGATTCTCGACGTCGACCTGAAGAGCGTCTTCCTCGCCTGCCAGGTCTTCGGGGCCCACATGACCCAGCCGGGCAAGGGCGGCTCGATCATTAATATCAGTTCAGCCAGCTCCGGCCCCCCACTGTCCAAGGTATTCACGTATTCAGTGGCCAAAGGCGGCGTGAACCAGATCACGCAGTTCCTGGCACGCGACTGGGCCAAGCAGGGCGTGCGTGTCAACGCCATTCTGCCGGGGTTTTTCCCAGCCGAGCAGAATCGGAAACTGCTCACCGACGAGCGCGTGGCCTCCATCATGGGCCATACTCCCATGGGCCGTTTCGGCGACGCGAAAGAGCTGGTCGGTGCCTGTGTGTTTCTGGCCTCCGACGCCGCATCCAGTTTCGTCACCGGATGCATCCTGCGGGTGGATGGCGGCTATCTGGCGATGACCATCTGACAGCCCTAACCAAATGAAACCGCGCAACTTTTGCGCAGCGTGAACTTCCGCATACGAAGGCTGTTTGTGCGCGGCATCACCCAGGATCCGTGCCTGGTCGCCAAACGGTCCAGTACTGACATCAGAGAATCAACACAATAGTTTTGGGTCTGAAATTGCTTGAATGGCCCTGGCGCGCGATATCGGCGCGAGGAGTCATACGGTATGGAAGCCTACGGCTGGCTGGTTGATGCGAAAAAATGCATCGAGTGCAGGGCATGCGAGACCGCGTGCAAGCAATGGAACAACGTCGAGACCGGCGTCGGCGTGCGGTATCGCCGGGTACAGATCAGCGAGATGGGCGTCTTCCCGCAAATTCGGATGCAGGCGCTGACGATGGCCTGCAACCACTGCGAGGACGCGCTATGCACGAAAGTCTGCCCGTCCGGCGCCATGTGGCGGACCGAAACCGGGCATGTGGTGATTGACCAGGAGAAGTGCCTGGGGTGTTACCAGTGCTGGATGTTCTGCCCGTACGGCGCTCCGCAATTCAACCAGCGGACCAAGCGGATGCAGAAGTGCACAGGCTGTTTCGACAGGATCGAGACCGGGATGATGCCCGCCTGCGCCTCGCTATGCCCAACCGGCGCTCTGCAATGGGGCAAGTGGGACGAGATCTCCAAGCAGGGATCGGCGACGACATTGAACTTCTCGAGCCCGACCCTGACCAAGCCGCGCATCCGGTTCATCAACGATCAGTATCCGGAGCAGGGGAAATAGCAGGAGGCAGCCATGTCGATCACGAGACGCAATCTTATTCAGGTTTCCGCGGCGGCCGGAGTCGCGGCGATGCCCGGCTCGCTGGATGCTTTTGACGAGTTCTTCAAGAAGGCGGCTGCAGCTGAAGCCAATGTCAGCAAGATGATCACTTGCTGCGGCGTGTGCAGCCCGGCATGCGGGCTGCAGGCGACCGTACAGGACGGAGTGGTGAAGTTCATCGAGGGACTGCCGGGCGACGCGCACGGAGAAGGACATCTCTGCGGCAAGGGCGCCGCGGGAGCCGGCTTCCTATATGACCCTGACCGGCTCAAGTACCCGATGAAGCGGACGAACCCGAAGAAGGGCTTCGACGTAGATCCGGGCTGGGTGCGCATCTCCTGGCAGGAAGCGCTGGACACGATCGCGGCAAAGATGGGCGACACAATCCAGGCGCATGGGACGGAAGCCGCGCTGTTCGTGACGCTGCCGAGTCCGGACCTGTGGTCCCGGTTCATGAACGCCATGGGCGTGGTGAACCGGATCGACCACATCGATGTGTGCTTCCAGACCGACCGGATCATCCAGAGTTACACGACCGGCGGCAAGACGTGGTGCAACGACTTCGAGAACTCGAAGTACATCCTGCTGTTCGGCTGGGACCTGGTCGCCAAGGCGAAGATCATCTACGCCGGCGGCGTGGTCAAGGCGCGCTCCAACGGCGCCAAGGTGGTCCATTTCAGCCCGAACTACACGGCAACGAGCCGCATGGCGAGCGAGTGGCACACCATCAAGCCGGGCACCGATTTGGCCGTCGCGCTGGCCATGATCAACATCATCGTCAGCGAGAACCTGTACAACCAGGATTTCGTCGACAAGTTCACGAACTTCGCGGCGTACGAGAGCGACATCCGAGGTCACTTCGCGCAGTACACGCCTGAATGGGCGGCGGAGATCAGCGGAGTGCCGGCCGAGGCGATCGCGCGGATCGCGCGCGAGTTTGCCGCCTCAGGCGCCTCCATCGCACCCGCACACAAGAAGACGCTGTGCGCCAACTACTCGAACGCGACGCAACTGGTTCACTGCATCTCGATCCTCAACATCCTGGCCGGAACAGTGGACCGTCCGGGCGGGCGCTATTTCGCCAGAACATACTCGGTACCCGGGGTCGACGCGATCTATCCGCCGCCGGCTTACCCGGCCAAGAAGGGCCGGCGGGTGGACGGCCGGGACAAACTGTTCTTCGTCAACCAGACCGACACCGGACTGTTCTCGACGCTGGCCGACGGCATGCTGAACAAGTTCCCCGGCATGATCAAATTCGCCTTCTGGAACGCCTACACTATCCTGGCGTTCCCGAATCCGAAGACGATGGAGGAGGCGATGAGCAAGGTCGACTTCTCCGTGGTCATGGACTTCATTCCAACCGACACGTGCACGATGGCCGACATCGTGCTGCCTTCGGCGATGTATCTGGAAGGCAACGACGTCGTCGCCCGCGACTACAACGCCAAGTACCCGCAGGCCCTGGCACGCGCGGGCGTGGCGGCGCCGATCTTCGAGACCAAGTCAATCGCCTACGTCGCGATCGAACTCGGCAAGCGGCTCTGCCCGGACTACTTCAAGACGGCGGCGGGCGAGTGGATCAACGCGAACACGCTGCTGGACGAGAAGGTGAAGCGGGCCGGGTTGGGCGACGACTTCGCCGACTTCAAAGCCGAAGGGGATTGTCGAGAAGCCAGCGCCCTTCGTGCCGCGCACAACGTTCGCCACCCAGGGCGGCACCGGCAAGTGCCAGATCTACGTCCCGCAGTTCGCCGAAAAGGGCGCCGAGGCGCTGCCGAAGTGGCACCCGAAGCGGGATGAGCTTTCGGTCGAATACCCCTACTACTACATGACGTTCATCCCGGGCATTCACAAGCGGAACACGCACGGAGAACAACCGGATGCTCAACGAGATCATGTCGACCAACGCGGCCAACATGAACCCCGAACTGGCGAAGAAGCTCAATGTGAAAGAGGGCCAGCAGGTCCGTATCCGGTCGCGGGTGGGTTCAATCGAACTGCCCGCGCACCTGACCGAGACTGTCCGTCCCGACGCTGTGATGGTGGCGCACGGCTTCGGCCACCGCTCGAAGCTGCTTGGGCGAAACTGGCGGCAAGGGTGTCCGTGACGGCGATGTCGTGCCCGAAAGCTCGGTCGACGAGATGATCCGCATGGGCAATTACGGCGGTGCGAGCTGCATCATGGATGCGGTCTGCACAATCGAACCTGTCAAGTAGAGCCCGGTCGCATATCCTGAACCTGATGTCGGAACAATCGCGTCTGGCCCAGTGGGTGAACCTGCTGGGCCAGACCTTCCTCAAGCCGGATCCGCGGAAGATCATCATCCCGGAAGACGCACCCCCGGAAAGCATGGCTCTGCTGGTGGACGAGATCCGCCGCGCCTGCGATGACCCGCAGGCGGCCGAGATCGAATACTGGCGGCTCTTTGCCAGCGCCAGCGGGGCAACCTGCCCGCCGTGGCAGTCCGTGTGGTCAGCCGAGGAGGGTGAAACTCCCAGGTTGATGGGCGCGGCCCATCACAAGGCTCTGGACTGGTTCAGGGAGTACGGCTTCGAGCCTGCCGCCGAAACCGAGCCGGCCGACCACATAGGGCTGCTGCTGCTGTTCTATGCCAGGCTGCTGGCCTCGGGCGAGGAGAGCGCGCGACTGGCTTCGTTCAGCGCGGATCACCTGGCCTGGGCGCCTCGGCTGCTGGCCAGAATGAGCCAGGAGGCGCGGCACCCGCTGCACCGCGTCCTTGCCGATACCACCAGGACTGTTTTGGCCTGACACTACGGAAGCCGGTAGAGCTGGAATGGGGCCCAGTAGTAGGGTTTTCGCATAGATGTGGACGAGCGCAGCAGGGCCAGCTTTGCGGAGCGCAGGGCGGCGGCGGGCGACGCCCCTTTCGCCAGGGATGCGTAGAGCTGCTCCATGAGTTTCGAAGTCGAGACGTCATCCACGGCCCAAAGGCCGGCAATGACATTGCGGGCACCCGCGTGGAGGAAGCCCCAAGCCAGCCCGACTGTGCCCTCTCCGGCGTAGGCCCTGGAGCCGGCGCTTCTGCAGGCGGAGATGGTGACCAGCCGGGCCTCAAGTGGGATGAGGGAAATCTCCCGCGCTGTCAGCGAATAGCGCTCGCCCTCGCGGCTCAGAATGATGGCTGAATCGAGAGGGCTTTCCCGGTTGGCCGTCGCGTGTGCGGCAATGTGAATCAGTCCGAAGCGTGAGGGATTCGAATTGGGATATGCGGCCGGAGTGGCCTGCTCTCCACGAATCAAGGTGGAAGGGCGTGGGGCCCACAGTCGGGCAACGGTTTCGAGCTCGGCGCCGGCGTGGGCCAGGGCCGGGAATTCGACGGGATCCGCTGGAGACGGCATCACCCAGCAGCAGCGCCCCCGGGTGCCCATTTGGTCGAGCGGGCGATTGGATTGCGAGCGACGGCACGATGGACACCTCCGCCTGTTCAACCAGGAATCGCTGCCGGTCCCCGTCCTGAACAAGAAGTGTCTCGAAGTTGAGGCCGTGGAGTTCCTGGTCGGGTGACACGATGAAGCAGCCGCGAGAATTCGGGACGGGGCCGAGCAGAGTGTGGGAGAGGCGTTCCAGAGCGGGAAGATCGGCCTGGAGAGGGTCGCGGAGTCGTTCTATGGCTCGCTGATAGGAGTCCACGTCGGCGGCAATCACAGACTGGCTGGGCAGTTCGTGCGATTGAGTGCCTTGAGCGCTAATGACCCACAGGTAGCTGCGGGCCGGGCCGAGCCAGTAGGAGAGCAGCGTGCAGCCTGTCCGGCGCGCCGTGGCAGCCAGGTTTGACGCGCCCGATGCGCCGTGGAGTCTTGGCGTCTCCGAGGCGCTCGGCGAGTACCCTCGACCGGCTGGATTCAGCCACTTCGAGGGCCTCCTGCTTCCGCCCCTGGTTCCACAGGAAATCGACATAGTCCTTGTAGAACCTGATGAGACTGGATTGCCAGGTGATCTTCCACTCCTGCTGCGCCAGGCTGCCGCGGTACTCATCCAACTGAGCCAGCAGCGTGCTGTACTGGCGGTCGGCGTCGGCCATGCGCCCCTGTCCGGCGATTGAACGGGCAAGGCGGGCCCGCGCTTCAAAGCGAGTGGTTGGCTGTGTGGCGCCGGCGTCTATCACAGCCCGGAAGCGGGCTTCAGCCGCCGCCGGATCTCCCCGTTGTTCCAGAATCCGCCCTTCATTCACCATCAGCCAGGAGTCGGTTTCCCGATCCCCGGAAGTGCGGCGCAGGGCTAGCGCTTCGGCATTGAAGCGGGCCGCGCGATCGATCTCGCCCAGTTCGATGTGGGCGGTAGCGAGATTGCTGAGCCAGTCGGCTTCGGCGGATTGAAGCTTCAGTTGCCTGGCAACCGCGAGGGCGCGTTCGTAGAAGCCGATTGACCTGCGGTAGTCGCCGCGCTCAAACCATGCGGAGCCGAGGTTGCCGAGCGCGATCTGGTAATCATTCTCCTTGCCCATCGCTTTGAAGAGCACCTGAGCCTGCTCGAATCGCCGCGCTGCCTTATCGAGGTCGCCCAATCGGAAGTAGCACCATCCCAGATTGCTGATTGTGATGGCTTCCAGCGCGTTCGACCTGATCTCGACAGCCAGCGGCAGAACCTGATCGAAGTAATAGATCGCTTCCTCGTAGCGGGCTCGGTTCAGGCGCAGAAACCCCAGGCTGCCTAATGCTGAACCCTCCAGGTAAGGATCGCGCAAGCCGCGCGCAAGCCCCAGGCTGCGTTGGAAGCTGCCTTCAGCTTCCTCTTGGCGTTTGAGGAAGGACAAGACCGTACCACGTCGAAGTTCAGCCTGAGCGAGCGCTTCGCTGTCGCCAGTCTGCCTTGCGAGACTGCAGGCCTCGTCAATGAGGCTGAGCCCCGTCTGGTGTGAGGAGAGGACGGACCGCGCCCAGCCGAGATTGAGCAGCCGGCGGGCCTCGGACTTGCCGGCGGGCGAGCGCACCCCCGGCTGAGGCTCGAGCAACTTGACCGCCTCAAGGGTTGAGCCGGTGGAAATCAGAGTCTCGGCCTCAAGGAGGCGAAACCGCCAGTGCAGCTCGGGTTCGTCGCGCTCGGACGTTGCCTGCTTGCCGGCGCGCGCTTGCGCCAGCGCGGACTGATAGGAGCCGCGGTGGTGCTCCTTTAAGGCAGCGCGGTAGTAGCCTTCAGGGTCGCGGGCAACCTGTCCACCACAGCCGCCCAGATACACTAGGGCGGCCACGCAGATCCTCATCCGGCCGGGATGCGCCGGCCAGGCTCTATGGTGGGTATGTGTGGCCATTGCCGACCACATCTCCACACGCCATGTCACCTTCAAGCGGGCAGCCGAGCGTCATTCGCATCATGGTGATCCGCCGCAGACGTGGAGACAGGATAAATTCCGCGAGATACAGCTTGCCAAAACTCGGGATGTCGATCGAGCCGTCGTCGCCCACCTTGAAATCGCCGCTATCGATCTCGATCCTGCCCGCCAGGGAGCACATGATGAGACCCTTCTCCAGCCCGGCCTTGGGGTCTTCTCCAAATGCTGCGATGCGCCGGGAGAATTCCTGGTCTGAGTCGACTTTCCCTCGCAGTTGACTCCAACTCCCCAGCTTCGAGAAGAGGCCCAGGTCCATATGCACATTCACCGGACAGCCGGCGATGCGCAGATTGTCGAAGTTGGCCGTCAGGGGGGTGATCGACGACTCGCTCGCATCGACAGGGTGGTGCGAGACGAGATTGACGCTGATTCGGTCGGCAGTCACGACGTCGAGAACATTCAGCTTCTCGATGGTCGCCCTGGAAAACGTCTCCCAGGCTCTCTTGCTTTCGCTGTAGAATCCGCCAGTCTGGGTTGAAACCGCCCCGACTGAAACGTATTCCCCGATCCGCACGTTCTCGACTCGGGCAGAACAATGTCCTCCGGAAACGGATAAGGCAGAAGCCGCCAGGATTCCGGTGTCATGTTGAATGGGTTGGCGCAGCCTGGCATTGAAGCCTGCCGCGCATGCGTTGAATAGGAATCTTCGGGTCATAGTCGATGTCACGGCTTGAATGTAAATCTGAATCGCATCAGATCCTGACCACTGGGGGTTCGAACGGTGAGAAGGTTTCGGCCCGCGGGAATGCGAGCCGGGTCTAACTGCAAGGTAAGCATATCCGCTTTGGCTGCGGGGCGCTCAAGAAGGCTGAGCCACTCCTGCCCGGCCTCGTTGCTGAATATGCAGCGGTAACCGTCAGCGCTGGGCGCTGTCAGGTCGAATGAGAGGATGACGAAGCGCGAGCCCGGGGGCACGCTAATCACCTGCTCGTCTCCGCGTGTGACGGGCAGCAGCGCGAATGCGGGAACAGCCCGCGGCGTCACGGCTTGAGCCAGACTTTCGCGGAGCCCGGGGATCTGAATCAGGTTCTGGTAGGAAACTATTGCCAGTAGTGCTATTGCCGCCAGCGCTGGGACAGCGGCCGGGAAACGGAGCCAGTCCAGGAATCCGCTGAAGAAACCGGGCGCCCTGCCGCCGGCGTGATGCCTCGCTCCAGTGGCACGAGCGCCCGATGGGCGACCGGCTTCAGCCCGGAGTGACGTCCGGACTCCACCAATCAGAATGGCACCGGCCCGAAGCTCCTCCGAGCACTGCGGGCACACGAACAGGTGGGCCTCGAACTCGTCCTGCTGGACTGAGGTGAGCTCTCCAAGCAGATAGCGCTCAATGAGCTGCATTTGGGCCGCTGCCTCGTGATCCATTCCCTATCGCCTCACTGGTCTATGCAGGACATTGCTGATACGTTTCATGCCTTGCCTCAGATTTTCGGATTCCGCGCGCCGCCAACCAGCAATTTGCAGCGCTGGATCGCACGATGCAGCACGACTCGCAGGTAGTCGCGGTCAACCTTCATCTCCCGGCAAACCTCGTCTTTGTCACGTTCCTCCAGGAACACGAGCCGAATCAGCGCCTGATCCCGCGCAGGCAACTCCGAAACGATATCGCGAACCTGTTGAAGGCGTTCGTCCTGACAGAGCGATTCCATGGCATCCACGCCGGCCGAGGGCTTTTGATCCTGGGTTCCATCCATGCCGACATAACGGTTTTCGGAGCGGGCCAGCTCCAGGATGACGTTATTGCAGACACCGGCGACGTAGGCTCCCAGCTTCTGGGGTTGTTCAAGCAGGTGAGGATCGCGGCGCAGATTCCTCAAAACACGGAGAAAAGTTTCCTGGACAACATCATCGACTATCTCCCGGGCACGGTAGTTGCGGCGGACCTTCACGACGAGCAGAGCTCGAAACCATTGATTGAAATGGTCTTCTATCGCCTGGTCGCCACTGACGAGACGGTGGATGTAATCTCCCGTGAATGGATTGTCGAGCGTCCCTGGGTGAGTGATGTTCCTCAGTATAGCCGCCGTCTGGAGCCAATTGAAAGCTGGCCCGTCGTTCTGGACCAATAAACTTGTCCCGCGTTGAAACGAAGGTGAACCTCACTTCATGAGCCAATGTGAAGGGGCGATAGACCCCTCCGAAGATCGAAGAATCATTCGATCGGGAACATGGGAGTAGAGCATGGATTTCTATTGGTTGGCGTTGGGCACTCTGGGAACATGGCGCTTGACCCACTTGATCGCAATGGAGGATGGTCCCTTCGCCGTCATCGCGCGTTTGCGGCGGCTGGCCGGGGACGGCGTGCTGGGCCAGATGCTGGACTGCTTCTACTGTCTTAGCCTCTGGTCCGCTGCGCTGGTCGCATTCCCACTCGCTCAAAGCGCGCTCCACTACTTCTATCTCTGCCTTGCCCTGTCGGGAGGCTCGATTCTGCTGGAGAGTCTTGTCCACCGCGGCGGTAATCCCGAGCCGATCTACTACGAACAGCCACTGGGAGGCCCATTGGGGAACAACGATGTCTTGTTGCGGGAGATTGAGATCCGGGATGACAAACAGGGCGGACGGCGTCACGCCCACGGGTTCGGGGACTAGCGGAGGAGACTCAGGCTGGAGCATTCCAGCCGGAGACGCAGTCTTCGAATACGTGGGGGCGACGTCGCTCACCGCCGTTGGACCGGTCACGCGAAGGACCTACTTCTTTGCCGCCCGAGGGGCGCGCGTCGGGGTAGATCGAAGAGACGTGGAAGGACTGCGCCGGGTACCTATCCTGGTTCAGGCCCGCCGCGGCTGATATTTAACCGGCCAAACCAACTACAAAACACAATCAACGGAGGACCGACATGAAACAAACTCGTTTCGGAGGCGAGTTCGCGGAAGTGCTGCGTTTGCTCAACGAAGCCACATCCGCCGAAGAACTGGGCGAACAATTGAAACTGGCCGATACCGGCGAGGATGCAGCCAAGCTGGCCGATGCCCTGCTGCTGCGCAAGCGCGCAGGCGGCGGCACTCTGAACAGTGCGGACGACCTCTTCCAAGTGATGAGCAGGGAGTCGCTGACACGTCTTTCGCGCTACGCGGAGAAGGTGGCGGTTGGCATCAAGCTCGAACCAGAGCGGCTCAACTTCAGCACGCTCCTGCTGGCCAACCCAAACTACTTTGGCACGGTGCCCGATAGCGTCCTGCAGCCGGTAGTCGGACATCAAGGGCAACACCAGCTATGAACAACTGGGCTGCGTTGGGTTGAACACGCCGCTGGACCGGCTGGAAGCTGTCATTCACATCAAGAAGAACGGGGGCTACTCGGGAGGCATCTGCACCAACGGCTCCATCGAGTGGGTGCGCTTCTACGTCGATCTGCATGACAACGGCGTCTGGCACGATGTTGGACTCGGGTGGGTTCGCGTGCACGACATCGGAGGGAAGAAGCCGCTGTGTTATGCCGTTTATCGCGACTTCGCTCCGATTCGCAAGATCTGCACTGGTTGAGAACATTGTGAAGGTCCGCGCGATCCTGTCCTGGAATACGCAGCCGCCGCCCAATTCGCCGAACTGGCCGCCCATCTGGGGAAACGTCAGCGACGTGAGCGTTCAGATCCGTCCGAGGTTCTTCATCGACTTCGGCGACATCTTCACCAAGATCCCCTGGGCACAGATCCCAATTCCGGACCCGATCGGGCCGATCATCAAGGAGATCGATCCTCAATTCCAGATTCCGCTGCCGCTGCCTGAACCGATCAGTGTCGAGGCACGGATGAAGCTCTACGCGCGGGCCAAAGTTCCTGCGCACCGCTTTGCCTTCAGCGAAATCAAGCAGGCGATGTCCGCATCGCCGGCGACGGTGGCGCTGGCCAAGCAGAGTCCTCTGGTGAGCCTCGGCATCGCTCAAGCCGATATTCCGGGAATCTTCGAGCAACTGGTCAAGACTGACGGCAACACCACCTACGAGGAGTTGCGCTGCGTCGGCCTGAAGCCGGAGAACGACATCGTGGAGGCCGTCTTCACGGTGAAGAAACAGGCGGGCTATTCGGGCTCGCTGTGCAAGACCGGCTCGACCGAGTACGTCGCATTCTGGGCCGACTTCTTCGACGGCGCCGGCTGGGTGTACCTCGGAACGGAGACGATGCAGGTGCATGACCTGGCGCAGACTCCGAACGACGGCGTGCAGTATGCGGTCTACCTGAAGAAGGACCTGACCAATTACCTCCGGCCGTGCGAAACCGGAGCGCGCCTCGTGCGTGTCCGCGCCATCCTGAGCTGGGAGTCAGCGCCCCCGCCGGGCAATCCCAACTATGTCCCCACCTGGGGCAACCGCGAGGAATGCCTGGTGCAACTCCGCCGCGGATTCGGCAAGTTCGCCGCGATCCTCGAGGTGGACGACGTCGCAGCCGACGACATCAGTGCGCTCACGGGCCGCGCGACCGGCACATTCGTCGAAGCGAGCGGAGCCTTCACGCAGGCGCCGTTCGGCGGGACGATCGCGATCGCCGGATCGATCGGGGTCGGAACGGACTTCTTCGGCGGAGGCGCCGCGCCTTACAAGTATCGCGTCGAAGTCAAACGCGACGAAGTGGGCAGCTTCTATGAGCCGCTCACCGGCAAGTTCCAGTTGCGTAAGGTGCAGCGCGTGAACGGCTTCCTGGTGCAGTGCGCGCCGGGCGACTTCATCTGCGAGTTTACGCAGGCTCCGCTGCCGCCCGGCCGGCGAAGGCGGCGAGTCCGGCTGGTACCTCTACCACGAGGACCTGATCGGACCGTCCACACAGGAGATCCTCAGCGATGTCCTGATGCAGTGGCCGACCAACCCGAGCATGGAAGGGCGGTGGAAGGTCCGGCTGCATGCCAAGGACAGCGCCGCCAACCACTACTTCAGCGACGAAGTGACTGTGCGGATCGACAACACGGCTCCCGTGGCTGTGCTGAGTCTCACAGGCGCGACGCTGAACGGGAATCCGCTCCCGGCGCTCGAGTGCGGCAAGTTCCCCGTGGGCACAATCCTCACCGGAACCTTCTCGCTCAGCGATCCGGGCACGTCCTCGGCGCTGGCCGACTTCCAGCACCACCGGACGGCTTCGCTCGGCGTTTCCCCGTCGATCCCGGGCAACGTCGTGCTGCTCGACACCGTCCCGGTGAGCCTGGACTACAATCCTCCGGCGGTACCGACCACGGGCGTCGCGGGAACATGGACACTCGATACGGGCAAGATGAAGGCTTGCGGATATGTGTTGCGGTTGAATGTCTGGGACCGCACCATCGTCGACGCCGGAAATGCCAGCGGCTATCACGGCGCCGATGAAATCGGCTTCTGTCTCGAATAGCGAGCAAGGAGCTGGGAAGGGGGGCGGTGTCTTCCGCCCCCCTCTTTTTTGCTGCGCACGCCTCTCGAATTTACGCCCCTGCCGAACGCGCCACGCTGCACATTGCTCGGCCGCGGATGCATTTCAGCAGCTCGTCTCTGCGTAGAGCGCGCCCGCGGCGGTTTCCTCATGCTTGAAAAACACAAATACATCGCGCCCGCCGGCCACTATCTCCTGCGCGCGCGCACCAATGTCATCCAGGTCGGCGTCGCTGTATTCCGGCTTGCGCAGGCGGAAATAGACGAAATCGGCCGTAATAACACGGGGAATCTCCAACTTCTCGGACTCGGCCAGGCACAGGCTCGTATTGTGCCGCTCCAAAACGGCGTAGACGTCGTCGGCGAGCCATGAATCGTGGCGGAATTCGAAGGCAGCCCGGAAGTCGCTTGGGAGCAACGCCAGAAAGTCAGCGAGCGTGCTGGTATCGCGCTTGAAGTTCGGCGCAAGCTGGAACAGCACCGGGCCCAGGCGCCGTGTGCAGCGCAGCGGGTCGATGGCGCGCAGAAACAATTCCGTGAACTCCAGGGCGTTCTTGAGCCTCAGAACGTGCGTGAGTTTCATGTGCGCCTTGAGGGCGAACTCGAAGCCTTCAGGAGTTGCTTCCACCCAGCTCGCCAGGGTGGCCTTGTTAGGCAGGCGCCGGAACGTGTAGTTGATCTCGACCGCGTTCAGCCGCGTGGCGTAGTGATTCAGGAAGCCCTTCTGCGGGACATCCTGCGGGTAGAATTCAGGCTTCCACGAAGGATAGGCGAAGCCGGACGTCCCAGCTAGCAAACGTGCCATTAAAGCCCCTTAATGCGGAGCTTAACATAGAGTCCGCATCAAGTCAGTCACTGCGTTCGCAAAAAGCCTGTAACCCGCTATCCCCGATCGACTTAACTCATCCACCGGCTCTTCCTTGACCCCGGGAATTTGGTCCCCCCTCTCTACCCTGGAATGAGGAGGGAACGATATGTCCACCTTTGATTCGAACCTGAACAGGAAGCAAGACCCCGAGCGCGTCGCCGCTCGCCGCACCCCGCCGCCTGCCTTCGCGCAGACCGCACTGCTCCACTACGAGGACCCGGCCGAATTTGAATCCCTGCGCAATGCCTATCTTGACGAGCACATGCCCGGCACTCCCACCGAGCACTACTTCATCAACGAAATGGCCAATGCCCAATGGCGTCTGCGCCGCATCCGCCTCATCGAATCCGACCTCATTCGCATTCGCCTCTCCACCGACCCCACCATCGACGACCAGGCCGCCCAAGCCGAAGCCGTCCGCCTCGCCGCCGACAAGACGAAGGCCCTGCAGTTCATCCTCCGCCACGAAGCCGCCCTCCGCCGTCAGTACGAGCGCGCCCTCAAGATGTTTTGGGAGTGCCGCAGCCAGCAGGACAAGCGCCGCGAAGCCCTTCGAAAAGGCCGAAAAACAAAAAGTGCAAAAACGAAGCCAATTGAGCCCGGCGCTCGCCGCCTTCGAGCGCCGCCTCAGCGAATTCTGCTCCGCGCCCCCGCCCCTGCCGCCCACTCAGCCCGAAATCACTCCCCGCCTTTGAACTGCCTGACGCTGCGTTATCACCCACAAGCACCCCGCGCCCGGCGTAAAACCTCGCAGGCGCACGGCTCTTTGACAATTGAATAGAAGCAGTTCCGGGGCCGAAAGAGGGTTCTCTCGCTCTACAGCGGCAGAATCTCTTCCCGGCCTGGATCGAACTTGAGCCGGCGCTTCTGCACGTAGGCGATGTTGCCGAGGTGCGAAGCCTGCGCGGAGCGGTGGCCGATGTAGACGTCGCCGTTGGGCAGTTTGCGCGTGCGGCAGCAATCCAGGAAGTTCTCGACGTGATCGATGGTCTGCTCGTGCGGGCTGTCGACGCGCACCGGCTGGGCGCCCTTGCCGGCGGGCGTGAAGATGAAGTGGCTGCGGGTGATCCACAGCCGGCCTTCGGTGCCGCAGATCTCGACGCCGGCGCCGGTGATGCCCGGCGCGAGCGTGCCTTCGAAGGTGGCGGTCCACTGCCGGGGGTACTCGAGCAGCACGTTGATGGTGTCGGGCGCGGTGCGGCCGTCCTTGTAGTGGTAGACGCCGCCGGCGGCGACCGCGCTGATCGGGATTGTCCTCGCCCATGAACATGTGGACGACGTCGATCCAGTGCGTGAACAGGTCGGTGATCTGCCCGCCGCCGAAATCGAGATAGGCGCGGAAATTCCAGTACTGCTGCGGATCGTAGTCGCGCCACTTCACCGGGCCCAGGAAGCGCGCCCAGTCGAGGTTGGAGGGCTTGGTGGCCATGCGCGCGGGCGCTTTCCTCAGGTGGGCGCCGTTGCCGTGCCACCAGGTGCGCGCCAGCGTGATCTTGCCGAGCTTTCCGGTCTTGAAGTACTCGTCCTTGGCCTGCAGGTAGTGCTTGCCGGAGCGCTGCTGCATGCCCACCTGGCAGATGCGGTTGTTGACGCGCGCCGCCTTGACGATCGGCGGCCCTTCCTCGATCTTCAGCGTCAGCGGCTTCTCGACGTAGACGTCCTTGCCGGCATTCAGCGCGTCGATGGCGATGCCGGCGTGCCAGTGGTCGGGCGTGGCGATCAGGACCGCGTCGACCTCCTTCAACTCGAGCAGCTTGCGGTGGTCGGTGAATCCTTTTGAGGCGGTGGCGACGGTCTGCGCCTGGTCGATCCGTTCGCTGAAGACGTCGCAGACCGCGGTGACGTTGACCTGCCCGGTCTTCATGAACGTGCCCATCACGCCGCGGCCGCGGCCGCCGGCGCCGATCAGGCCCAGGTTGATCTTGTCGTTGGCTCCCAGGATGCGGTTGTAGGAGGCGGCTGTGGACATGATCGCTGCGCCGCGCACGAGCGTGCGGCGGGTGAATCCCTTTTCTTGCGGCATGGCTCGAATTCTATCGCAGTGCGGTAGACTCCCTAACATCGTGGTCATCCTACTGGCTCTGCTGTTGTCCGCGCCGCTGCCGGCGCAACGGAATCCTCTTCAGGAGCGAATTGTCGCCTTGATGGGCGGCTTGCCCGACCCAAAAGACACCCTTGAACGCCCGCACCACTGGCGGCTTCAGCCGCGCCGGCTATCGGGTGGAACACGTCGTGTTCGAAAGCATGACTGGGTTTCGAGTCACCGCAAACCTGTATGTGCCGCTGGAAGGGACTGGCCCGTTCCCGGCGGTGCTCGGCACGGCCGGGCACTCCGATATCGGGAAGGCGAATCCGACTTATCAGATGGTGTGGATCTCATTGGCACGGCGCGGCTATGTCGTGCTGGCCTACGATCCTCCAGGACAGGGCGAACGCTTCGAGTATCTGGACAAGTCCACTGGCAAGTCGCGCCTGGGCGCCGGCGTGCCCGAGCACATTCAGTCCGGGATGCAGTGCATGCTGACCGGCACCACCATCGCCGGCTACTTCGCCTGGGACGGAATTCGGGCGTTCGACTACCTGCTGACAAGGAAGGAGGTGGACCCGAAGCGAATCGCCGTCGCCGGCAACTCGGGAGGCGGCACGCAGGCGGCGTTGCTGGCAGCCGCAGAGCCGCGACTCGCAGCGGTGGTCTCGTCCTGCTACATGACCGGCTGGGGGCAACTCGTCGAGAAGCCCGGACCGCAGGACATGGAACAGATAATTCCCGGCTTCCTCTCGGCCGGCCTCGACTTCCCGGATTACATCCGCGCGTTCGGCCGCAAGCCGTTCCTGATCAGTGCCGCAATCAGGGACTTCTTCCCCATCGAGGGCGCTCGCCGCACTTTCCAGATCGCGCGCGGCGAGGGACTGCCCGTCGAAATGATCGAGGCTAACGAAGAACATGGCTGGACTAAGACGCTGCGCGAAGGCGCTTACCAATTCCTGGATAAGCACCTGCTTGGTGTCGTGCGCGACTCAAGCGAGGGTGAAGTCGTGGCCGAAAACGAAGTGGATCTGCGAGTCACTCCGACCGGCCAGCTCGCGACTTCGTTCGGCAGCGAGACCATCTCGTCTCTGAATGCCGCAAGGGCTCGGACGATGCACAGCAGGCGCAAAGCCGCCCACGGCGCCGACCTGCGATCCCTGGTCGCCAGCCGCCTCGGGATCGACTGGAAACCGCTCGGCCGCCTGCCGGAGGGTACCGTCGAGCTGAAGATCGAATGGCCCGCGACTCTGCACTTCGCGCAGGTCAAGGGTGGGTACTCGGGCGAGTATCAGGCTGCGGCGCGGGCGTGGCTGCATGGCGAGTCGCTGCTGAAGCGAAAGGTGGTCTTGCTGCTTGAGCAGACGGCCAAGGCGACAGCGCCGGTTCGCTTCCACGTCAAGGGCAACGACACGCCGGCGGCGTTATTGGCGGCTGTGCTCGAACCCAGGATCGCCAGCATCGTCGAAGAGAACGGCTTCCCGGGCTGGCTCGACGCCACTCAGGATCCCATGGCGAAGCTGCCGCCCGAACTCGTCGTGTTCGGTGTGCTGGAAGACTTCGATCTGCCCGATGTGCGCAAGTACCTCGGCGGCCGGATCATTGCATCAGCCACGCCTTGAGGTGCGCCTTTTGCTCGGGCGTCGCCTGGGGATTCACCTCAAGCGACCAGCTTGCCGGCTTGTCTTCCGCGATCGGGAGCTTGATCGTCTTGAGTTCTCCTCGCCGGGAGACAAGCATGTCCACCGTCTCACCCGGCTTGTAGGCATCGAGCCGCGCAGGCCATTGGTCCGGCAGGACGCGGTACCCGTTCACAGCGATGATCTCGTCGTCGAAGTTGATTCCGGCGCGCCATGCCGGCGTGTCGCGCCGCACTTGCGTGACAACGATGCGGCCGGTGGTTGAGGCGACGGTCAACCCGGTGAGAACCCTGGAAGAGCCGGGACGCGCCAACGCTGCTTTGAAGCGCAGGCCGTACCAATTCAGCGCCTCGGTATAGTCGAGTTCCTCGGTGGATTCGAGCACCTGCTTGAACCAGCCGGAGAGGTCCTTGCCCGCGACTTCGCTGGCGGCGCTGCGAAATTCCTCAGGCGTGTAGCCGCGTTCTTTGCCGTATCGCTCCAGCGCAAGGCGCATGAGGTCGTCGAGGCTCTTTGCGCCGTTCGTCGCGGCGCGGATTTTGGCATCGAGCAGAAACCCGATCACCGCACCCTTGGGGTAGTAGCTGAGCGAGGTGTTGGAAGAGTTCTCGTTGGGCCGGTATTGCTTGATCCACGAATCGTAGGACGAGGTCTCCAGAGGTTGCACCAGGCGTCCCGGTGTCGTTTGAACCGAGGCGATCGTGCCGCTGAGACTGTTCAGCGTGGCGGTCTGGCTCGCAAGCCTGCGCGCGGCCCAGCGTGAGAGGGCCGTAGTAGCTGGTGAAGCCCTCGGCGATCCACAGGCTGCGGCTGTAGACTTCGTTTTCGTAGTCGAACGGGCCCAGCTCGACCGGCCTCAGACGCTTCACGTTCCAGAGATGGAAATACTCGTGGCTGGCCAGCCCGAGCCAGGAAAGACGGGAGGCCCGGCGCTGGCCGGGCGCCGCATCGGGGCTCGGCTCCTGCGCGTTGGACCAGGCCCAGCGGCTGGCGCCAATCCAAGTGGAGTTCTTGTGCTCCAGTCCCCCGCCCGACTCGGCAATGATGTTGAAAAACACGTATTTCTCGTAGGGCAGCCCGTTGAACATCCGCGCATACTCCTCGACAATCCGGGCCAAGGCGGCCGCGGAAGCAGGGCCGTCCCACATCGGCCCCTCCCCTTCATTGACCAGGAAGTGCTTCCTGCCGGCGGCGACGAACTCGTGGATCGGCGCATTGCCGGCATAGATGGGGCAATCGAGCAGCTCGTCGAAATCGGCGGCGACAAATGAGTGAGGCGCCGGGCCTTCCTTCATGCCGCTGATCGATTTCGCCCAGGATGGAGGCAGGACCAGCCGGACTTCATACGGGCGCTTCTCCTCGCCAACAAGGGTCATGAAGTTCGGAGCGCCGTTCAGCATGGCGAATGAAGCGTCCACCCAGTTGCCCTGCACGCTCAGTTCGCGCGCGTACACTTTGTACTTCACCTCGATGTGCGAAGCGCCGCCGGCGTCGACCTGCCAGCGGTTCTTGCGCGTCTTGCGCCATAGCAGTTCCGCACCCGTCGGGGAGAACGCGCGGAACCCCTCGACGTTGCGTGCGTATTCGCGGACCAGGTAGGAGCCGGGCGTCCAGACCGCCATGAACAGCTCCACCTGGGGTTTTCCGGCTGGAACGGTCGCGCTGATTTCGAGGTAATGCGTTTGGGGCGCGGGGAAACTGGCGGTGTAGCGGATGGGCTCCTGCGCGATCAGTCCCAACGAAAACTGGAGGAGCGGCAATAAGAGCGTGACGAGTGGTTTCATGGCTGGCTGCCAGGGGAAACTAAGATGGTATCGGATTGACCTATTCACCGACTATCCATGTTTTGGGCGCCGGACTGGCCGGCAGTGAAGCCGCCTGGCAGCTAGCCCGGGCCGGTTTGAAGAGCACGCTGTGGGAAATGCGACCTGCAAAGCAGACCCCGGCTCACCAGTCCGGCGACTTCGCCGAACTCGTCTGCTCGAACTCGCTGAAGTCCGATCAGCGAGTACACCGCGTCGTGGCTCTTGAAGCAAGAACTGCGCCGGCTCGGCTCGCTGGCGATGGAGACGGCTCGCAAGGCGCGCGTGCCCGGCGGCCAGGCTCTGACGGTGGATCGTGAGGTGTTTGCTCGCGAAATCACGGCCGCGATCGAAGCGGAGCCGCTGATCGAGGTTCGCCGTGAGGAGGCCTGCGCGATCCCCGATGATGGCATCGTGATCGTCGCCACGGGACCGCTGACATCCGGCGCGCTGGCCTCCGACATCGCCAGCAAGAACCGGGAGCAGCGGGCTCTACTTCTACGATTCCATCAGCCCGATTGTCGAAGCTGACAGCATCGACAGGAACATCGCGTTCGCGGCCTCGCGCTATGGCAAGTCGCTGGACGGCGGCGACGACTATCTGAACTGCCCGTTCACCCGCGAGGAGTACGAGGCCTTCGTCGACGCGCTGCTGGCCGCCGAAAGCGCGGACGCGCACATCGAGGAAGATCGCTCGATCCGCCAGGGCAAGGTGCCGTTTTTCGAGGCCTGCCTGCCTGTCGAGGAACTGGCGCGGCGCGGCCGCGATACGCTGCGCTTCGGGCCGATGAAACCGGTCGGGCTGGAAGACCCTCGCACCGGACGCCGGCCCTGGGCCGTGGTGCAATTGCGCCAGGAAGATCAGCGAGCCGGGAGCTATAACCTGGTCGGCTTCCAGAACTACATGAAGTTCCCGGAGCAGAAGAGCGTGTTCCGGATGATCCCCGGACTGGCGGGCGCGGAGTTTCTTCGCTTCGGACAGATTCACAGGAACACCTACATCAACGGGCCCGAACTGCTGACCGCCACACTTCAGCTCAAGACCGAGCCGCGGATCTTCTTCGCCGGCCAGATATCGGGCGTGGAGGGCTATGTCGAATCGATCGCGACGGGCCTGATCGCCGGACGCCACGCCGCTGAACTCGCTGCGGGTTTGACGTTGACGCCGTTCCCGCGCGAGACGGCGCTCGGCAGCCTGGTGAACTACATCTCGGCGGCCGACCCGAAGCGCTACCAGCCCGCCAACATCGCGTTTGACGTGCTGCCGCAGTTGGAGGAATCGCTTCGGCGCAAGTGGAAACACGACCGCAAAGCGCGCCAGGCGGAAGTTTGCCGGCGCGCGAATGAGGCTTTGGAAGCGTACCTTGCCGCCCATGCCGGAAAATGAGCTCCGCGACTCGATCGGCCACTGGCTCGCCTCGCTCGAGCGGGAGAACGCGTCCGTCCATACCGTCAGAAACTACCGCGCCGATCTCGAGCAATTTCTTGCCTACTTCAGCCGCAACGAAGAAGGGCCGCCCAAGCCGGAGAGCTTCGATCAGCTTGCTGCTGCGCGAATGGCTGGCCGACCTGCACCAGCAGAACCTGGCCAAACACACCATCCGCCGCAAGCTCTCGGCCGTGCGCGGACTGTTCGATCACCTGCTGCGCGAGGGCGTCGTTCGCATCAACCACGCCAAGCTGCTGCTGACGCCGAAGATGCCCAAGCGGCTGCCTGCCGTGCCCACGGAACAGCAGGCCAACGGCCTGATCGATGGCGTCGCCGCTGGCAAACTGGAACGGCCGATGCCGGAGCGCGACCTGGCGATGCTTCGAGGTCCTCTACGGCTGCGGACTGCGCATCAGTGAACTCTGCGGCATGAACCTGGAGCGATCTGAATCTCTCCGATGGCTGGCTTCGTCGTCCTCGGCAAAAGGAAGAAGGAGCGGCAAGTACCGGTACCGCAAAAGGCGCTCGATTCCCTGACCGCATGGCTGGAAGTCGAGACGGCCGGTCGAGGGAGAAGCCGCGGTCTTCATCAACCATCGCGGGAGGCGGCTCACCGACCGCGGCGCGCGAGGCATTCTGAAGCTGTATGCTATTGCTCTGGCTGGAGATTCAAGCCTGCATCCACATAGTCTCCGCCACGCCTACGCCACCCACCTGCTGAGCGCCGGAGCCGACCTGCGGGCGATTCAGGAACTGCTGGGGCATGCGTCGCTTTCGACGACTCAGAAGTACACCCAACTCTCGCTGACCGATCTGATGAGGGTCTACGACAAGGCCCATCCGCGGGCCTGAGAGTTAAATCGGCGATCACCTTAGTACTTACTTAGAACCAGTTTCTCACTCTAGTTCTAAGGTCCTAATGTGCCCTTTGGGCCCCCTCTGGATCCATAGATTCTCCGGCTTTTTGGCAGCACGATGAAGGTGCAGTGAAAAAGGTCCGCTTTACCCGGCTGGTGGTTCGAATCAGAGTGCCACGGGCGCGTTCTTCCTTCGCGAGCCCGATTCGCGCGGGATTGGGGCTGGTTCTGGTTGTGGCCGCGCTCACGGCGTGGCATCTGCGGCCGGGGAGCGCGAATTCGGGTAGTGCGGCGGGTGATGAAGGTTCGGCGTTGCTGGTCGACCGTGTCGCCCGTGTGCCGGACCGCATCGTTTATCCCTACTCTGTGGTCTCCGGCGGCGTTGCGGGTCCGGAGGAAGCGCTGGCCGCCGCGCGCCAGGATGCAGCGGTGCGGGAGCACTACAGCGGGATTCGCCTTGAACAGGCCTGGATGGCTGAGAATCCGCAGGGCAGGCTGGTGCATGTCTCCTATCGGAAGGGCGACCGGATCTACTGGACGAGAAACAAAGTACGGCTTGCCGCAGGCGAGCAGATTCTGACCGACGGGAAGCATGAAATCCGGGCGCGCTGCGGCAACCGAATCGCGGCACAGCCTCTCGGTTCCGTTGAACCCGCCGGCGAGGATCCGTTGGTAGGCGTCCTCGACGTTCCTATCCTGGACGAGGAACCGATGGAGGAGAGCCGGCCGCTTGTGGAGACGATTTCGTCAGAGATCTTTGTCGAGGCGCCGTTGGTCGCCCCAGCCGGCTGAATGGCAGCCGACGTCTTCAGCTGCGATGGCGATCCAGATGGAGAACTGGTGGTGGCTGCTTCCGAATTCCGGGTGGGGCGTGTACCTGCTGTCGAGTCCCCTACCGCCATCCACAGTTGTCCAGCCGTCTGATCTGGAAGTCGACCCCCAAGGCCGCGAGAGGGGCCTTGAGGAACCTTCGGAAGTACCGGAGCCGTCCGCGCTGGCTCTGTCAGCGATAGGATTGGCCATGATCTACCTGGGGCGCTCGGCGCGCCGCCGGGCGCTGAGGAAGCGTTGAGTCCAGGAGCCCTTTTCGGGACTGAATTGCTTCGCCGCGCCTGCCAGGTAAGGACGGAACTGCAGCATCCACCAACGGGACAAGCCCTCTTGTCGCATCGCTTCAAGCGTGTCGGAATAATGCTCGAGGATGTTTTCGACAAAGACCTCGCCCGTGCGGCGGGCGGCGACCCCGGCGGAGCGGCCGAACCAGGCGGCGCCGCCCGGCAGCCGTGTGAGGGTATCGAGGGCAACGAGGGCACCGATCTCGAAGACGCTTCGGCCTTCGCGCTGCGCCGTCTGCTGCAATTCACGCCAATTGGCCTCCAGTCGCTGAGTGGCGGGCAGTTTGTCCGGGGATAGACCGGCCATGCTGCGTTGAATGGCTTGCCACTCCAGGCGCAGTTCGGCGACATTGAGCGGCGGCGTGTTGATGGTTTCGGCGGCCCGTCCCGCGCTTTCCTCCAGCGCATCGAGCACCTGGTTCATTGTGCTGGGGCGGCTTTCGCCGGAGATGAGCCCTGCCTCGCGCAGACTGCCGGCAATCTCGGAAATCAAAGTGCGCCCGGCGCCGCTGACGTCGGCCAAGGCTGCCAGCACCCACACCGGTGATGCGCGGAAGGTGAGGATGCCGATCAATTCGAGGCCGTTGCCGGCCGTGCGGCGGACCAGAAAGTCCTCGGCCAGTTTGGATTCGGACGGATAGACGCCTTCAACCTCGCCCACCTGCTCGACCAGAAACCGCAGTGTCGCCTCCACCATGCTGCTGTAGAGCCTTGTGCGGCGGACCGCGGCCGGCAGCGCCGCGTCGCCGACCTGCTTGACCAAGCCTCCGGCCAGCGCGGATGTGGATCGAAGAACGCGCTCGGGCAGGCTGAGGAGATACTCCCCAATATCGCGACCGGATGCCGTCGGCACGGTGGTATGGTAGCAATTTCAGGACACAATCATGCCGAATTTCACACGCAGGACTTTTCTCTCCACATCCGCCGCTGCTGGACTCGCCGGAGCCCAGGAAAAGAAACTGCGATTCGGCATTATCGGCTGCGGCTGGTATGGGGGCGTAGACGCCCGCGCGGCCTGGAAGGCCGGCGGCGTGGAGGTCGCCGGCTTGTGCGACGTCGACTCGAAGATGCTCGAGGACACGTCAGCCGTCTGCGAGAAGGAGCAAGGCTCCAGGCCGAAGACCTTCAAGCACTACAAGGATCTGCTGGCGATGGACGGTCTCGACGCCGTCATCATCGCCACGCCGCCGCACTGGCACGCGCTGCCGTTCATCGCGGCCTGCGAACGCAAGTTGGCGGTCTACTGCGAGAAGCCGCTGGCGTACGACATCCGCGAAGGCCGGGCGATGGTGAACGCCTGGAAAAAGGCCGGCAATCTCGTGCAGGTGGGCTTCCAGCGGCGGCAGAGCGACGCCTTCAAGGCGGCGAAAGAGTACATCGCGTCGGGCAAACCGGGCAGGCTTGTGCAGGTCGACGTGAATATTCACTACAACGCCAACCCGCCCGACCCGAAGCCGATCGATCCGCCGGCGACGCTCGATTGGGATCTCTGGTGCGGACCCGCGCCGAAGATTCCCTACTCGCTGGCGGTCGGCCATCGTTCGTGGCGGCTCGAACAGACCACCGGCAACGGGCACCTCGTCGACTGGGGCATCCACCTGATGGACGCCACACGAAAGGTGCTCGACGAAACGATGCCCAAGAAAGTCACAGCCGTGGGCGGGCTCTATCAGTACAAGGGCCGCATCACCACGCCAGACACTCTCACCGCGCACTTCGAGTTCGCCCGCTGTCCAGTTGTCTGGCGTCACCGCCTGTGGGGCGCCGCAGAGTATACCCCTGAATTGTCCAACGGCGTCTTCTTCTACTGCGAGAACGAGACCCTGTTCGTCACCGAGTCGAAGTGGGCGGTGATGGGCAAGGGCCGTGACGCCAAGCCGCAAGTGAATGATCCCAAGCCCGCGCCTGAGCTCGGCTTGCGCCACATGCAGGAGTTTCTCTCCGCGGTTCGAAGCGGCAAGGCGCCCGGCTGCACTCCCGAGGACGCCTTTCTTTCCACGGCGACAGTCCAGTTGGGCATGATCTCCTACAGGACCGGCAGAACCGTGAACTGGGACGCCGCAGGCGAGACCATCACGGGAGACAAGGAGGCGGCCGCACTCCTGAAGCGCCCTTACCGCGCTCCCTACAAGCACCCGGGCGCCTGACCAGTGGACAATGGAGTTAATGAATCCTACCGCCCCGCTGACGCTTGAAGGCGCTTGCCTCCTTCACCAGATGTTCCGGATCCGCTGGGATCAGTGGCGGCGGCTGGACACCTCCACGCGTCAATCGATGCTCGATGAGGCAGGCGAGTGGCTTGGAGTGAGGGAAGGGGCGGAAGGCGGAGACCAGTCTGCCGCCTACGCCATGCTCGGCCACAAGGGCGACTTCATGCTCATCCACTACCGGCGCGATTTCCCCGGCCTGCTGGAAGCGCAGGTGCAGGTCCGGCAGCTTCGCATCGCCGACTATCTGGAAATCTCGACTTCGTATCTCAGCATCGTGGAACTGGGGCTGTACGAATCGACCAGGAAGATCTACGAAGAGCTGGCGGCGCGCGGACTGGAGGCCGGTTCCGAAGCTTGGGAGCAGGCCATTCAGGAGGCTGTTGAGAGGCAGAAGAAGGCGATGGCGGTCCGCCTCTGGCCGGAAATTCCGGCATCGCGCTATGTCTGCTTCTACCCGATGGACCGCAAGCGCGGCGAACAGAAGAACTGGTACACACAGTCGTTCGCCGATCGCCAGCGGATGATGCACGACCATGGCATGATCGGCCGCAAGTACGCCGGGGTCATCAAGCAGGTGATCTCGGGCTCCATCGGCCTGGACGATTGGGAATGGGGCGTGGATCTGTACGCCGAATCGCCTGTTCCATTCAAGCAGATCATCTACGAGATGCGCTTCGACGAAGCAAGCGCCATCTACGCCGAGTTCGGGACGTTCTTCATCGGCCTGCGAGTGACCAGCGAGGGACTCGGAGCGTTCTTCAAGGGTGAAGTGAAGTCGGCCATCGAGTAAAGCGGCGGGCTTCGGGATCCCAGCGCCAGCCGCAGGCGGCGCGATCCCTGGCCCCGTCCAGAATCCTGAAGAAACTCGAGTCGCCCATCCAAATAGGATCCTCGCTGCTGCCAAACGCGCGGAACAACTCGAAGCGGTCTTCGATGCCACGCGCTTTCAGCCCGGCAATGGTGCGCTCGGTGCGTGTGAGGCCGTCGCTGGTCCACGGATAGTCCTCGGCCAGCCGGATGAGCGCCGGCCACTCTCCAAGCACGGCTTCCAGCAGAGGCGGTTCACCGCTGGTCAGCGCGCGCCACGCTCGCGCGGCGGACTCCAATTGCACCGCCTGCACAGGCTGCCGCTCCGGGAACATCTCAGCCAACCGCGGCCCCGGCAGGGGTCCGAGGTACTCGTAAGCCTGGATCAGGCGAAGAGCCGGGTGCGGCTGCTGCTCGAACCAGGTCAACGCCTGGATCAACTGCAACTGGTCGTAAAGGTCGTGCTCGAACCACAGAACGACCTCCGGGAAATCGGCTGCTCGTTCCAGGATGTCGTCGCGCTCGTCAAACGACCGCTGGACTTCCTCCAACGGCCCCCAACCTGCGGCTGCGATGAAACGGGCGCGGGCCTGGGAGAATTCGCGGTGCGGGAGCGACGGAAGTGGACCGTCGTGGAGACAATCGCGCCAGGGCAGAATGGTGTCCTCGGGAAAAACGCACCGTAGCGTAATCCCAGCGCTATCGCCGTTGGTGATGTGCAGCCGAGCGTTCACACCACGACGGTGGCGCGAACGATGCCGTCGAGCTTCGGGAATTGCGGTTCGAGATAGGCGTTGCCTTTACTTCGGACACTGCCCTGATCCGGACCCTTGCCCTGGGGATAGCCTTCGCCGTAGCCGGAGTAGAGTTGTTCAACCACGTCCATTCCTTCGACGACCTCGCCGAACGGCGAGAAGCCTTGCTTGTCGAGGAAGTTGTTGTCGCCGAAGTTGATAAACAACTGCGTGGTGCGGGTGCCGGGCCCAGCGGTGGCGTAGGTAATTGTGCCGCGCTTGTTGGACGTCTTCACCGGATCGTCGGCCAGGCGCTTGTCCCACTTGCCGTTATCGGCGGGGTTGGCGGCCAGCCCGAACTGCACGATGAATCCCGGAAGCACGCGGAAGAACTTGGCGCTTTCAAAGAAGCCCGCCTCGACCAGTTGCTTGAAGCGATCAGCGCCGATCGGCGCCCAGTCGGGTTTCACTTCGATCGTGAAATTGCCCTTGGTTGTTTCGAAGAGTACTTTGAAATTCTCAGCCATTGAGTTTTCATTGTCCCACGCTAGACTGGGGTGAATGTTTCGCCTGTCTGTTTTCCTGCTTTGCGTATTGCCGGCCTGCGGGCAGGTCAGGGTGGGCATGGAAACCGAGTTGGGCAGGATTGTCGTCGAAATCGACACGAAGCGGGCGCCCGTGACCGCCGCGAATTTCCTCAAGTACATCGACTCCGGCGCCTACAACAAAGGCGCTTTCCACCGAACGGTAAAGCCGGACAACCAGCCGCAGAGCGCCGTGAAGATCGAGGTGGTTCAGGCGTCGGCGGCTGCCGGCGAGGGGGGAACGCCAATCGTTCTTGAGCGCACGAACAAGACGGGCCTTCGCCATGTGGATGGAGCCATCTCCATGGCCCGCTCCGCGCCGGACTCGGCAACATCGGATTTCTTCATCTGCATCGGCGCACAGCCCGAACTCGATTTCGGCGGCAAGCGAAACCCCGACGGTCAGGGCTTTGCGGCATTCGGCCGTGTCTTGGAAGGCATGGACGTGGTCCGGAAGATCCAGCAGTCCAAGGCCGACGGGCAGCGGCTTTCACCTCCCGTTGGGATACTGAAGGCGGGCCGCATCCAGTGACACCAGCCTGGAATTGGAAGTCGGCACTCTGGAGCGGCCTGTACCGCTCGCCGGCGTTCCTGATAGCCGGATGGAGAGCAGGCCTGCCTGCGGCCCTGAGGGGAGCTGGTGTCGAGTTTCTACTGTTCGCGTCGATTTCGGGCTTTACGGGCGCGGCGACGCAGCGGTTCCGTCACGCGCAGCCGGCGTGGAAAGCACGTCTTATCATCCTCGTCTGCATTCCGGCATGCCTGCATCTTGCTGAATGGACCACGCACACGGTGGCAGGTACGCATGGCCGAGGCCGCGGAGTGCTGATGTCGGTCGCGATGTCGGTTCTGGCAGTCCGCGTTCAACTGGTACGCGATGCGCCGCGGGGCGTTTTTGGCAGGGCGGGAAGGCCAGAGTTTGCTCCATGATCTCAAGCGGTTACCAGCTATTGTGCCGGGATTTGTAGCGTGGATTATGGGCCGCGGTCGATAATGGGTATATGAGGCCGTACTGGCCAAAGTTCTTTCAACTCTTACCTCAATACGATCGGGAGTCGCTGATCCCCGATCTGGCAGCCGGCTTGACCGTCGGGCTGGTCGCCCTGCCGCTTTCGATGGCGTTCGCCATCGCTTCCGGATTGTCGCCACAGGCGGGCATTTATTGCGCCATTGTCACGGGATTCCTGATCTCATTCCTCGGCGGATCGAGGACGCAGATTGGCGGGCCTACCGGCGCATTCGTCGTCGTAGTGGCGGGCATTGTCGCCGACCATGGCGTTCAAGGCCTGTTCATGTGCACGATGATGGCGGGCGTCATGCTGGCGATCATGGGGCTGACTGGCATGGGCACCACCGTGCGGTACATCCCGCGGCCGATCGTCATCGGCTTCACCAATGGCATTGCCCTGCTGATCGCCAGCACGCAGATCAAGGACTTCTTTGGCATTCGGGTAGAGAAACTGCCGGGCGAGTTCCTGGCGCGGATCGAGACGCTGATTGAGCACGCAGGGACATTTCGCCCGATGGAAACCGCGCTGGGGGCGGTGTCACTCCTGGTCATTCTGCTCTGCGTCCGCCTGCTGCCGCGAGTGCCAGGCGCGATTGTTGTGCTCGTTGGCGGCACGGCTGCGGTCGCGCTGCTGGCTCTGCCCGTGGAAACCGTCGGCACTCGCTTCGGCGGTGTCCCGTCGGGGCTGCCTTCCATTCACTGGCCGGCGTTCAAGCCGTCCCTGATCACAAAACTGCTGATGCCCGCGCTGACGGTGGCGATGCTCGGCGCCATCGAGAGCCTGCTCTCCGCCGTGGTGGGGGATTCGATGCATGCGGCCAAGGGCATCCGCGACAGGCACAACCCCAACACGGAACTCTTCGCGCAAGGCGTGGCCAACATCATTTCGCCTCTGTTCGGGGGGTTGCCGGCGACGGGAGCCATTGCGCGGACGGCAACCAATATCCGTAGCGGGGCTCGCACGCCGGTGGCCGGCATTATCCACGCGCATCACGCTGCTGGTGGTGCTGCTGGCTGCCGCGCCTCTGGCCAGCAGCATCCCCATGGCGACGCTGGCGGCAATTCTGTTCGTCGTGGCCTGGAACATGGGCGAGTGGCGCGAGATTCCTGACATCTTCAAGCAGTCGCAGACCGATATAGCCGTTTGGGCTATCACATTCCTGCTCACTGTTTTCGCCGATTTGAGCGTGGCCGTCATGGCCGGCATGATCCTGGCGGCGCTGCTGTTCATCCGGCGCGTCGCCGCCACCACCACGGTCTCGCGCGTCACGGACGACTACCTCACCGAGGGCTGGGCGCACATTCTCCAGGACAAGCGCATCCCGGTCTACGCCACTATCTTCCGCATCCACGGCCCGTTTCTGTTCGGCTCCACGGACAAGCTCGAGGATGTGGAGCAGCAGATACCAGAGCTTCCACCGGTCGTGATCCTGCGGCTGCGCAACATGACCGCGATCGACATGACCGGCCTGCATGCGCTTGAATCGCTGGCGGACAAGATCCATGACAGCGGACGGGGCCTGATTTTCTGCGGCGCCCCACCGCAGCCGGCCAGCTTGATGGAGCGCGCCGGCTTCTATCGCCACGTCGGGCGCGAGAACATGTGCGGCAACGTCGAAGAGGCCTTGCGGCGCGCCGCTACGTTGTATGAGGAGTTACTGAGCCCGCCGGAGGCAGCGGCCTCCTGATTGGGGCAGGGCAGCAGTTCTCCAGGCACGGCTCTGCGTCCGGCAGGCCATTCAGCTTCTCTTCGATCAGCTCGCGGATCATGCTGATGAATCGTGGATGAGTCCCAGCCGTGCCGGACCGGACGAGGTTCAGGCCCAATTCCGCCGCGCGCTTCATTGCCAGGGTGTCGAGATCATAGAGCACTTCCATATGGTCGGAGATGAAGCCTATGGGAGAGACGATCACGTCGCGCGAGGAGCCAGTGTCTGCCGCGATGCCTTCGAGGGCAACGGCGATATCCGGCTCCAGCCACGGCTGTTGCGGAGGACCGCTCCGGCTCTGATAGACCAGCCTCCACGATGGCGCCCCGGCCAACTCCGCTGTCAGCCGCGACGCAGTTTGCAACTGCTCCACATAACGCGACTGGCTGGCCATGTCGAGGGGAATCGAATGTGCGGTGAAGAGCAAATGGGCTGACGAGCGCCGGTCTTCCGGCAGTGAAGCGAACGAATCGCGCACTCGCTCCGCAATAGTGCCGATGAACCCTGGGTGCTTGTAGAAGTGCCGCAGCTTTTCGCAAACGGGGGCGCCAGGCCCGACAGCGGCGATGGCTCGTTCGATGTCCTCCTGATACTGGCGGCAGGACGAGTAGGAACTCCACGCTGAAGTGGCAAACACAAGCGCGCGGCGCACGCCGTCGCGGGCCATCTGGTGCATGGCTTGGGCAACCAACGGGTGCCAGTTCCGGTTGCCCCAATAGATGGGGAGGTTGATGGCGTGCTCATCGAGCTCGAGACGAAGGGCGGCGATGAGTGCGCGGCACTGATCGTTGATCGGGCTCTTGCCGCCGAAGTGGTAGTAGTGCTCGGCGACCTCCAGAAGCCGCGCGCGAGGCACGTTCCGGCCGCGAAGAACGTTTTCCAGAAACGGGATGACGTCTTCGGTCTTCTCCGGACCGCCGAAGCTGAGAACCAGAAGCGCATCGTAGCCGGGCGTAGGTGCGACAATCGACATTATTCTTATGATGCCTCGACGCGCCTTCATCGGTGCTATTTCATCAACCGTGCTGGCCGCCCAAACCGATTGGCCGGCCGCCTATGGCGAACCCGCCTCGAAACTGATCGCCGCGGCCCTTAAGGACGAAGGCGGCTGGCGCAAGATGATGCACTGGTGCGACCGGATAGGTCCGCGGCTCAGCGGCGGCCCCGCCCTCGAGCAGGCTCTGGAATGGAGCGCAGCCGAAATGAAGCGTGAAGGCCTTTCAAACGTCACGCTGCTGCCCGTGAAGGTTCCCTACTGGGTGCGCGGCCGCGAAAGCTGCGAGCTAGTGGCCCCGGTGAGGGCGAAGGTCCACATGCTTGGGCTGGGCGGCAGCGTCGACACGCCGCCCGATGGACTCGAAGCCGAAGTGACCTGCGTTTCGAGCTTCGAGGAGCTTGAGAAACTGGATGTGGAGCAGGTGCGCGGGCGCATCGTCGTCTTCAACCAGAAATGGGAGGGCTACGGCAGAACGGTCCGATATCGTTCGGCAGGAGCAAGCGCCGCGGCGCGCAAACAGGCGATTGCGGTGCTCGTGCGCAGCGTGACCGGCCGCAGCCTGCGCAGTCCGCACACCGGCATGATGAGCTACAGCGACCAAGCGCCACGCATCCCCGCCGCCGCAATCAGCGTGGAAGACGCTGAACGGATCGCCCGGCTTGTCGCTACAGGGGCAACAGTCCGTGTCAAGCTCAGCATGGAAGCTCGAACGCTGCCCGACGCCGATAGTTTCAATCTCATTGGTGAAATCCCAGGACGCGAGAAGCCAGAGGAGATCGTTGTACTCGGCGGCCACTCCGACAGTTGGGATGTCGGACAAGGGGCTCAGGATGACGCCTCTGGATGCATCGCCTGCTGGCAGGCGGTCCAACTCGTGAAGGAACTCGGCCTGAAACCTCGCAGAACCCTGCGGGTCTGCCTGTGGGTGAATGAAGAGAATGGTTTGCGAGGCGCGGCGGCCTATGCGGAGTGGGCCGGCGAGAAAGTGAAGAACCACGTCGCCGCAATCGAGATGGATGGCGGTGCTGAGCGTCCTGTCGGATTCGGACTGTCTATGGGTCTCTCTTCGGCCGAGGTTCAGACACGCGCCCTCGACCGCATGCGCGCCATTGCGACTCTGCTGGAACCCACGGGCGCCACGCAGATGACTGCAGGTGGCGGCGGCGCGGACATCGGCCCGCTCATGCGGCAGGGAGTTCCCGGCATCGGTCACCGCACAGTCGCCGAGCGCTACATGGACTGGCACCACTCCGAGGCGGACACCCTCGACAAGATCGATCCGGCGGACTTCCGCAAGAGCGTCGCTGCGCTGGCGGTGCTCTCCTACGTGCTCGCCGAAATGCCGGAGAAACTGACAGACTGAGTCCATGCTTCGGCTGCTCATTGTCGTCGCCGGCTCAACGATCTGCGCCGCCCAAACCGGCGGCCGCTACCATCTGACCGCGAGACCCTGGAGTTCTCTCGATGTACCGCCGGCTCGTTATCTCGATGCCATCGAGGGTGAATGCCGCTTTACAGCTCCGCTCCAGGACGGCAGCGGCGCGATCATCGACCCTTTCATCGGGAGGGAACATCAGTACGCAACGCCCTACTTCGCCCATGCCGTCGGCACACTGGTACACGCGGGCCGGGGGAAGGATCTGCTGCCGAGCGGCGTTCGCGCGATGGAGCATGCAACAGGATGCTTCGGGCGTGGCCGCGATGCTGTCCCGGACCAGCACGGCGAGTTTTTCATCGCGGCCCTGACGGAGGCGCTGCAGCTTTACGAGAAGCACGTTCCCCGGGAGCAATGGCTTCGCTGGCGCGATCGAATGAAACTGCCCTCCGCCCAGGTCATCGGGGGAGGAAAGAACAACTGGGAAACGTACGTCATGAAGGGCGACTGGATTCGTGCCATGGCGGGCCTGATTCCGCGAGAGGGCGCGGTCAGCCTGATTGAGGAAGCGTGGCTCGACAACCACTCCAAGCGCATCGCCGCGGCGCCCTGGCTTCTCTACCATGACCGGACCAGCGATCCCGACACGTTGAGCGTGGAAGCCGTCGGTCGCGGGAACCTGCTGGCCATGATCGCGGCCGGCTATGACGGGCCCAGCGCCGCCCGGATCCGGGAGATCGTCGAAACCGCCACCGCAAACACCATGCTGCTGCAGGACCCTTCCGGGCAGGCTCCCACCAATGGCCGCACCGACAACCACGTCTGGGTCGAGATCGGCTACCAGCTTGCCTTCGAGGTGATGGCCGAGCGGGCATGGCAGTCCGGCGACCGCGACCGAGCCGGCCAGTTTCGCCGCGCGGCCCTGCTGGCCTTCCAGAGCGCCCAGCGATGGCGGCGCTCAGATGGCAAGTGGGCGGGTTCATATTACGTCACCAAGAACCGTTTCGATCCGGCGCTTCGCGTCGGACATCAACCGGCGAGCCAATACACGAACTACAACGGGTCGCTCATGTTCCACCTGTCCGAAGCGCTGCATGCCAGGCAGACGGAGATCCCGCAGCGGCCGACCCCGTCAGAGATCGGCGGCTACGCCTTTCAACTCGACGAGCAATTTGCTTCAGCCTTCGCCAACGCCGGCGGAATGCTTGTCCAGGCAAACCTGCGCGGGCAGGAAAAGGAGAGCCACGCCAACTACTGGTCACCACTGGGCATTGTCCGGTTCGCCCGCGCTGGCTGGGAGACGCGGCTGGGGCCGTCGGACGGAGCATTCGATGGCAAACGAGGAGTCAGCTTTGCGCCGGCTTTCCAGGAGAAGGGCACGTGGCTGCGGATGGCCGATCTGCCAACGCGGTATCAGGCGAAGTGGAGCGTTGAGTTCACGCACCCCATGCTGGTCCGGTGCTCAATCACCTACGAGCCCAAGCAGGGTCACGCCGGCCCCGTCTTCCGTAACGATCTCGTCATCACCCCTGCAGGCGTCCTGTCCGAGGTCCGGCAGACGTCTGGCGACAAGGTGCAGTGGGGCGTCACCTGGCCGCTGCTGGAGAGCGATGGCACGCCCTTGCGGTACACGTACGCGGAAGCATCAGCCTCAACCAGCTTCGGCCCGAACGCGGACGAGCAAAGCTTTCTTGCCCTCAGCTCCGGGGCGCGGATCGAACACGACGAACCCGTCGTTCGCAGCACCTACGGCGACCTTCGACCTGTCTTGATGACTGTCGGCGAGCCGGTGAGCCGCACCTTCGTCTACCCGCACTCGCCCGGCGATCCCTCAGCGGAGGAGGTTCGCCGCACGTGGAAATCGACCGCTGAGGGTTTCACTTCCGCACTGGGACGCCTGTCGCGGAACGTCTGGACCGGCCGCACTTCAGCGGGCGGAGTGGGGGACCAACTGGACCTGAATGGCGACGGAAAGCCCGAGGTCCGATTTGGCGCAAGCTGCGGTTTCATTGCCAGGATCGATCACGGCGCGATCACCGAGTTGGAGACGGACCGCGATGTATCGGCAGTCGTGAGTGGAAAAACGATCCGCCTAAGGGCCTGGACTCCGTTCGGATTGCGGATTGATCCGAAGCAGTGACTCGCTTTCCGGATAAGATACGCAGTATGCTCCAACGCATTCTCCTCTCAGTTCTCCTGGCCGGCGTCTTCGCCTGCGCCGCCGATGAAGCTAAAGCCATCGAAGAAGCCGAGCGCGGCTGGGCCACCGGCGTCACCAAGAAAGACTATGCGCTGCTGGACAAGGTTCTGGCAGACGACCTGACCTATCGCCACTCCAATGCTCTCGTCGACACCAAGGCGAGCTACATCGAGAGCTCAAAGTCCGGCAAATCCAACTACATCAGCATCGAGTACAAGGAGCCGATTCAACCGAAGATGGTCGGCAAAGATCATGCGTACGCCTTTGTTCGAGCCATGGTGACCACGATGCAGAACGGCAAGCCGAACCCCATGGACCTGGCAATGCTGCACATCTACCGCAAGAAGGGCGGCCAGTGGCAGATGATCGCGCACCAGTCGGCGCGGATTCCCCTGCCGTGATCGAGCTGCTGAAACCTCACATCGACTTCTTCCCGGGCGAGGTCCGGCTTTACGCCCGCAACCTGAAGTCCGGCGCGGACGTGGGTCTTGGCGACAACGACCCCGTCCGCACGGCCAGCACCATCAAGCTGCCGATCATGGCGGCGGTTTTCAACGAGGTCGCCCAGGGCCGGGCCAAGTGGGACGAGCGGCTGCGGCTGCGGGAGTCTGACAAAGTCTCCGGCTCCGGCGTGCTGCACGAGTTCAGCGACGGAGTGGAGTTGCCGCTCCGCGACCTGGTCCACCTGATGATCGTGGTGAGCGACAACACCGCCACCAACCTAGTCATCGATCGCATCACCGCCGATACGGTCAACGCTTTCATGGACACGCTCGGCCTGCCGCGAACTCGCAGCATGAGGAAGGTTCGCGGTGACGGCACGCAACTCAAGGACGCTTCCGGCTGGAGCAAGGCCGGACTGCTCGAAGAGAACAAACGCTTCGGTCTCGGCTCCTCGACCCCGCGCGAGATGGTCACTTTGCTGGGGAAACTGCATCGCGGCGAGGTGGTCAGCCCTGAGGCTTCGAAAGAAATGCTCGCCATCCTCGGCCGGCAGCAGTTCAAGAATTGCATTGGCCGCTATCTTGGCCCATACCGCGTGATGAGCAAGAGCGGCTCGCTGGACGCCCTGCGCAGCGATGTCGGACTGGTGATCACCCCCCGCGGGCCGATCGCCATGGCCATCACCGTCGACGGCATGCCGTGGGTGGATTACTCGGAAGAAAACCCCGGTCTCGCACTCGTCGGCCGCCTGGCCGCCATCATCGCCGACAAGCTGGCGTGAACTCTCACACGTGCCCGGGGATTTTCATCCGTTTCAACAGATCCTCAAATCTCGGGTCGCCGCGCAGGCTCGCGAAGTTGGCGTGTCTGCCGATCCAGGGAATCCAGGTGTGCCGCTGCTGGAACGCGGCCTCCAGCCAGCGCAACGCCTCTTCCCTGTCCCCGAGCGTGGCATAGATCTCGGCGATTCCGAAGGTGTTCCAGACTCCCTTGTCCCGCCCCAGCTCAGCGGCGATCTTCCGCGCCTCGTCTTTCCTCCCCATCTGGGCATAGGTCACGCCCAGTCCCCATTTCCAGGTGGGGTCGGCCGATATGGCCTTCTCGTGCGCCCTGATCGATTCCTCATACATTCGCTTGGTCCCGTAAGCCTGCCCGAGGGCCCACCACGTATCGCCACTGTTCGGCTCGAGCTCGAGACACTTTTTGAACAGTTCAATTCCCGGCCCAAATTCCGCCTCAACTGTGGGCGAGTACCAACCACCAGTCTGCACTGATGCCAGCCAACCGGCGTAGAGCGAATTCAGGGGATCGAGTTCGACGGCCCGCCTCATCTCCGCTACACCTTCGTCCCTGCGCCCGTAGATGAGCAGCAGCCATCCCAGATGCCCATGCGCCTGCGGCAGGCTCGGGTTCAGTTCCAACACGCGCCGGAACAGTTTCTCCGCTTCTACCCAGTTGTAGTCCCGGTCCGAATACAGCTTGTGCTCGGCCAGGGCCTCATGAGCTTCCGGCAGGTTGGGATCGAGTTCCAGGGCCTTCATCGCCGCCGCTTTGGCCTTGGGAAGGGCATCGGGCGGGGCGGCGGGGGTATGTCCGATTACGCTATATGCAAGCGCCAGGCCGCCGTAGGCCAGGGCATTCCCCGGGTCTTTTTCGACTGCCTGGTGCAGGTAGTTTAGCCCCTTGCTAAACCCCTCAGGAGTGTATTTGTTGATGTGGAAAACTCCCCTCACGTATGCGTCCTGCGATTCGGGATTCACAGGGCGGCGCGTCGCCATCTGCGACTTCTGAGTGCCGTTCAGCCGCGCATGGATCTCTCGGGCCATGGCCGTAACGATCTCGTTCTGCAGAGCGAACACATCGCGGAGTTGCCGTTCGTAGCGCTCCGCCCAGAGGCTTTCTTCGGTGTCCGCCTTGATGAGGCGGGCACTGATGCTCACACGGTCACCCGAACGCAGCACTGACCCGGTGAGCACGGCTTGCACCCCCAGTTCACTCGCAATCACCGGGATCGGCTTGTCGCTCTTCCGATAACGCTGCACGGACGTACTGCCGATCACCTTCCTGAATCCACCGAACTTCGCCAGGTCCGTGATAATAGCCTGCTGGATTCCCTCGATCAGTTCGTCCTGTTCCGGGGTACGGGAGAGGTTCTCCCACGGCAGCACCGCAACCGACTCTACCGGTTGGTTTCGGCCTCCGCCCGCCATGAGCCACGTCAGAACGGCCGCCAGCGCGGCGAGAACCACGAGGCATGCCCCCAACACCTGACGGCGAGACCACCGAGGCTCGTGCGTGGTCAGCGGCACGTTCCCGGACTGCACGACTTCGAGGGCCGTTCGTAGCTCTATCGCCCGCTGGTACCTTCGCTGCGGCTCTTTCTCGAGACAACGCTCCAGGATCGACCGCAGTTCCGGCCGCACACTCTCCGGCAGCGGCGCTGGAGACCCTTTGAGAATGGCGGAGCTCAGTTCGAATCCGGTCGTTCCCTTGAATGGCCGCACCCCTGAGGCCATTTCGTGCAGAACTACCCCCAGCGCCCAGATGTCGCTGCGCGCGTCCGCCCCTTCGCCCACCAATTGCTCCGGTGCCATGTAAGCAAGAGTGCCCGCGACCATTCCCGGCTGGGTGACAGTCTCCGCTTGCGTCCTTGCCGTGGCTGGATCGGCGGCGGGCAGACGTTTCGCCAGCCCAAAATCGAGGACCTTCGCCCGCCCTTCCGCGGTAATCATGATGTTGGCGCTCTTCAGGTCACGATGAACAACTCCGCGTTCGTGAGCGTGCGCCAGGGCATCGGCGATCTGCACACCGAACCGCGCGATGTCGTTCACGGGCAGGCGTCCAGACACCAGCCGGGAAGACAGCGTCTGGCCTTCGATCAACTCCATGGCGATGTAGGCCTGGCCATCTGACTCGCCCACCTCATACACCGTGCAGATATTCGGGTGATTCAGTGCCGCAGCCGAGCGAGCCTCGCGCAACAGCCGCGCCCGTGCGGTTTCGTCGCGGAAGCTCGAAGCCGGCAGCACCTTGATCGCAACATCGCGTTGAAGCTGCTCGTCGAACGCGCGGTAGGCCACTCCCATGCCGCCTTCGCCCAGCTTGTCGATCAGGCTATAGTGCCCGAGCTTCTCCAGTGTCATGGCATGCTCCGGGTAGCAACACCTATTCAGATCTGTTGACCCTAAAACTTACGCTTGGCCCTCGAGCGCGGCAATCCCCACCACGCTCGCCCCCTTACCACCTGCCGCCCCCGCTGGAGCCTGGATTCAAGATAGAATGGGGGCGGATTTCGTAGTCGACTTCCATCTCCCTTTGAGGTTGCCCATGGCCGAAACCAAGGATATTACCCGTCGCGACGCCGCCAAAGTCGCTGGCGCCGCCGCTATCGCCGCAGTCGCCGCCCCCGTTCTCGCAGGCGCTCCGGCCATCATCAAAGCCCGCGCCGCCACCAACGCCGTCAAGTACGGCATGATCGGCACCGGAAGCCGCGGCACTTACCTGCTGAAACACCTGAAGGGCATCGACACCGGTTCGTGCGTCGCAATCTGCGACATCACCGACGACGCCCTCAACAAGGCCGTCCAGACCATCGGCGGCAACCCCAAGAAGTACAAGGACTACCGCGAGCTGCTGGCCGACAAGGACGTCGAGGCCGTCTTCGTCACCACGCCGCTCTTCCTGCACTTCCCGGTCACCAAGGACGCGCTGGAAGCAGGCAAGCACGTCTTCTGCGAGAAGAGCATGGTCTTCAAGCCCGAAGAGGTGCACGCCCTTCGAGCGCATGGCGCACGCGCGCCCCAAGCAGACCCTGCAGGTGGGCCTGCAGCGCCGCTACAGCGCGATGTACATGGCCGCCAGGCAGATGATCGAAAAGGGACTGCTGGGCGACGTCACCTACGTCCAGGCGCAGTGGCACCGCAACCCGGGCTGGAAGATGAAGAAGGACGTCCCCAACCAGACGGATGGCCAACTGGCGCCTCTTCCGCGAGTACTCCGGCGGACTCGTGGCCGAGCTCGCCTCGCACCAGATCGACGTCGCGGACTGGATGCTCGGCATGACGCCGGAATCCGTCATGGGCATGGGCACGCACGACTTCATGAACGACGGCCGCGACATTCTCGACAACGTCCAGCTCATCTACAAGTACCCCAAGGGCCGGCGCCTGGTCTGGACCGGCATCCCGGGCTCGTCGCACTGGGCCGGCGTGGGGGGCGCGCGCACCGAGATGGGCGAGATGATCATGGGCACGCAAGGGCACGATTCACATCACCATCGGCGACGACAACAACAAGCCCATCGGCATGTGGTTCCGCGAGCCGACTCCTCCGGCAACGGTGGAGGCGGGCAAGAAGGCCGAGACCAAGAAGGAAGCCTTCAAGGCCGGGTCCACGATGGTTGCCGCCGCCGGTTCCCGTCCGCTGCCCATCCTGCTGAGCAAGGACCTGATGACCGGCAAGGAGAGCTTCCTCGAAAAGGAAATGAAGTTCGCCCGCCTCTGGCTCTACCAGAAGGGTGTCCTCGTTCCGGAGGAAGAAAAGAATCCGGTCGACACCGAACTGGAAAGCTTCTTCAACGACTGCCGCACCGGCGGCCGTCCGCGTGCCGATCTCGAAGTCGGCCTGCAGGATTCCATCGCCGTCATTCTCTCCAACCTCGCGCTGGACGAAGGCCGTCCGGTGGCCTTCAGCGAGATCGAAAAGATGGGCAAGCCCGGCGCCGTCCCGGCCAAGGCAGGCGTCAAGCGCACTTAGTTCTCTCCTGTGCCCGGCAATCACGGCCGTCCCGCAGCCTCGCGGGGCGGCCTTCCTTTTTGATACACCTGAAGCCATGCCCGAGACCGTCTACCGAAACCGCCAAGCCTACTCGATCGAAAACGACCTGCTGGAAGTCGTCGTCACCAACGAGGGCGGCCACATCGCCGTCATCCGCGACAAATCCACCGGCGTCAATCCGCTGTGGTCGCCGCCCTGGCCTTCCATCGAGCCCTCCACGTACGATCCGGCGCGTCATCCCGAATACGGCGGCAACGCCGAGAGCCGCCTGTTGGCCGGCATCCTTGGCCACAACCTCTGTCTCGACCTATTCGGCGGCCCGTCGGACGAGGAAGCGGCCGCGGGCCTCACCGTGCACGGCGAAGGCTCAGTCGCCCGTACTCCATCAGCTCCAGCGGGGACACTCTTACAGAGTCCGTCATCGCTTCCTGCGCGCAGCTCTCCTTCGAACGCAAGATCCGGCTCAGCCCCGGCTCGCGCCGCGCTGGCGATCGAAGAGACGGTCGAGAACCTCGCCATCTGCGATCGACCCGCCGCCTGGACTCAGCACGTCACGCTCGGGCCGCCATTCCTGGAAAAGGGCGCGACGCAATTCCGCGCCAACGCCAGAAAGTCAAAGGTCATCGAGAACGACTTCACCGGCGGCAAGGGCTACATGCAGATCGGCGCGGAGTTCAACTGGCCGAATGTGCCGCTTGCCGCCGGCGGGCACGAGGACATGCGGGTCTACACCGATCGGCCTGTCTCCGGCGCGTTCTCCACGCACCTGATGGACCCCACCAGCGACACCGCCTATTTCACCGCCTGGAGCCCTGCCTACAAGCTGGGCATCGCCTATGTCTGGCCCCGCGCCGACTTCCCCTGGCTTGGCATTTGGGAGGAAAACTCGAGCCGAAGCTCCACGCCATGGAACGGCAAGACTCTCACCCGCGGCATGGAGTTTGGCGCCAGCCCGTTCCCGGAGACCCGTCGCGCGATGATCAACCGGGGCTCCCTTTTTGGCGTTCCCGGGTACCGTTGGATCCCGGCGCGCCAGCGTGTCACTGTGAACTATTCCGCGATGGTGGGGCCCGCCGGATCGGCTGACGAATTCACAGCCGAGGCTTTGAGATAGGCCTTCAACTGATCGCGCTCGTTCTCAAGCGCATCGCGCTGTCCGAGCAGGGCCCCGGCTTGCCTGTGCGATGCCTCCAGCTCAGCCTGGAGTGCTTCAACAGCGCGGATGAGCTCGTCTCTCTCCCGGTTTAGCCGTTCTGCGTGTGCCTGCATTTCTCCGCGGGCAGTTTCGGCGCCTTCAAGCAGCCTGATGGCCTCGTTCCGCTCCCGATCCAGCCGCATGGCGTGGCCGCAGTATGAGTCGCGCTCGCGCAGGGCCTCGCTCAGGTTGCGCTTGAGACCTTCAATTGATGCCTCGCGGACCTCAACGGCGCGCTTCAGCCGCTTGACGGGCGGCAACGCATGAAAGACGCGGCGCAGGAGTTCGCGCATTGCTGCTAGGCCCCCGGCGCCCACTGCGGCATGACATAGGCGTAAAACAGAACGACAACACCGATCGTGCTCGCCAGCAGAATGCTGTGGCCAAGGGTGAATCGGAAGAGTTTGGACTCTTCCTCCGGCTTCATGCCCGTCGCCGCGGCCGCCACCGCGATGCTCTGCAGGCTGATCATCTTGCCCATGACGCCGCCGGCTCGAATTCGAAGCCGCCATCAGAATGGGGTTGAGCCCCAGCTTGTTGGCGGTGACCACCTGCAGGTTGCCGAACAGCGCGTTGGCGCTGGTGTCGCTGCCGGTCAGGAAGACGCCCAGCCAGCCGAGCAGCGCGCTGAAGAAGGGGAACAGCACGCCGGTCGCGGCAAACGCCAAGCCCAGTGTCCCAGTCGCGCCGGAGTAGTTCATCAGAAACGCCAGCGCGAGAACCGATGCCACCGTCAAGGTCGGCTTGATGAGCTGCTCGCAAGTAGTCAGATAGACCTTCCATGCCACGGAAGGTTTAACCCTCAAAATCAGCAACGAGAGAATCACTGAAATCAGGCAGGCAGTACCAGAGGCAGAAAGCCAATTGAACGTGAAGCGCGCCGCGTAGGGCTTCATCGCCACCACCACCGGCGGCGCCTGTTCGATCGCATTATGGAGTCCGGGCCAGTCAAAGATGACCGTTCGCAGATTCAGCCAGGCCTTGACGTCGGCCTTGCCCCAGATGAGCACGCAGGCAACCAGCAACCCATACGGCAGCCACGCCATCGCCACATCCTTAGCGCTGTGCTTCGGCGGCAGGTGCGCTTCGTGGGCTGCACCATCGAACGTGAAGTGATTCTTCGGCTTCCAGAACCAGGCCATCAGCAGGGAAACACCGATGGCGGCAAGCGATCCAAGAATGTCCGTCAGTTCAGGGCCGAGATAGTTCGAGGCGTAGAATTGAGCGCCCGCGAAAGCCGCGCCCACTGCCAATGCGGCACCAGCCACGCCTCGGAACGCAGTCCAGCCGCCCATCACGAAAATCAGATACGAGGGCACAAACAACGACACAGGCGCGCAGATCCTGCCCACCGCCGCGCTCAGTTGTAACACAGGCAGGCCGGTGATCCCCGCCAGAGTGATCACCGGGATCCCGATTGAGCCGAATGCAACCGGTGCCGTGTTGGCGAGCAGACAGATGGCCGCTGAATAGAAAGGCGTGAAGCCGAGGCCCGTCAGCATTGCGGCCGCCACCGCGACCGGAGCGCCGAAGCCGGCTGCGCCCTCAACAAATGCGCCGAACGCGAAGGCGATGAGCAGCGCCTGCAGGCGGCGATCCTGCGTGATGCCGCCGATGGAGTCCTTGACGACCTCGAAACGTCCAGTCTCAACGCTCAGCCTGTACAGGTAGATGGCCCAGAACAGAATCCAGCAAATCGGGAATAGCCCGAACGCCGCGCCATACAGCGACGCGCTCACCACCAGCGCCACCGGCATCTGGTAGGCGAAGATCGCAGCTAGAGCCGCGGCGGCCAATCCGCACAGCGCCGCAATCCACGCCGGCTTCTTCTTCACGCCGAGCAGGTAGAGCAGCACGAATAGCGGCAAGGCGGCCGCCAGCGCGGAGAATCCCAGGCTATCGCCCAGCGGGGTGTACTCTTGACGCCACATGGTCGCCTATTTTACGGAAACCAGGACCGTCCGCGCAGAGGCCGGAATTCTGTGGGCCTCCGGTGGGCCGAACCCGGCTTCGGCCAGCATGGCCTCGTACTCACTCCGCGTGTATGCGTCGCCGTCGGGCGTCGTGGCCAGCATCATGACGGCGAACCAGCCAGGAGCGGAAGGCGCTACTCTCGTTTCGTCCGGAGTCAGGGCCACCAAAACCAGCCGCCCACCCTCCGTCATGCTGCTGTAGACGCGGCGCAGAAACTCAATCGCCACCGGCCGAGAGAAGTGGTGCAGGAAGTTCGCCAGAATGACGCAGTCAAAGGCGTCGCCCCACTCGACGTCGAATGCGCTGCCCTCGCAGGCGCTCCAGCGATCCTCTACTCCTGCTGCTCTCGCATTCTCCCGCGCCAGATTCAACACAGCCGGCCAATCCACAGCTACGGCACTCGCATCGGGCGACCGCTTCAGCACTTCGATCCCCAACATCCCATGACCCGCCGCAATGTCCAGGATCCTGCTTGAACCAGCCATGAGCGATCCCACCACATCCGCAGTGGTCCGCGAGAGCGGCATCATGCCGCGCGCATACTCGATCCAAACAGGATGCTCCGGAGCTAATGTTCCCTCGGCACCCACTGCCGTCCCTCCGAGCCGCACTGCGTCGGTGAAGCGCGAGAACGCCAGTTCCATGAAGCTGGACATCAGAAAGCGGAGGGCCTCGCCGGCATAGCTGCCGCTCGCGCGGTCCAGATACAGCTTCGCTTCCACGCTCAGCTCATACTGCTCTCCTTGTTTTCGCAGGAGATCGAGAATCGTCAGCGCGTCCAGCAGGACCCTCATGCCCTTCGGAGAGCAATGCCGCGCCTCGGCCAGCTTTTCCGCCGTATCGAGACCCGCCGCAATGCCCGTGCAAACATCAAGCTCAATCGCGGCGCGGATCACTGCGCTCTTATGGAAGCCTCCGGCGGCCTCCATGAAGTTCAGCGGACTTGCATGGTTCACGTCGACGTCCCCGGCGGGGTTCTCCTCACCGCGCTGTGTCGCGCCAGATAGCGAATCCAGGCTTCCTCTTGTCCTGGCGCGTCGAACAGCGCGTGCCAGAACTCATGGAACTCCCTCTCCAGCCGAGTTCCCCGCGCTTCCAGGCGCTGTTGCGCTTCCTGCAGATTCTGGTCCAGCGGGCTGAGAGGAGCCAGTCGCTCCACCATCACCGCGCAGTCCTGCCGCTTACCGAGAATCGATTGAATCTCCCGAACACGTTCCAACTTGGCTTTGAACGCAGGACCGTAGAACGGCTCCCACAATTCGAGGGTGTATCGAAACCGCTTGGCAGCCAGGCGCAGGGCGTGCAGTTTCTCCGGGCCCGGAGTGCGGGACATGGTCTTGCGGCCCGCCACGAAGAACTCCCGCGCGATCGGCGGCAGAGCCTCCCGGGCCGCGTCGGTCGCCGGGCGGTCATCGGGAGTAATGCGATCCAGCATCGGCAGCCAGACTAGCGGAACTTCCTTGGAGCGCAGCAAGTACAAGCGCCCCACCAAGGCCAGCGCGGCCTTCTGACGCTCCGCCGCCAGCACCGAGTACATCGCGTGCTGCTCCGCGAGATCCTCTTTTTGGAGCAGTTCCGCTCCCACGTCCAAATCCCGTGTGCGCCCGGCCGCATCGAGCGCCGCCTTCAGCGCGTGCCGCATCTTCCGCGGTTCTTTGGGCGGCAATAACCCCGAGAACAGGCGCAATGCCTGGGACGCCCTCCGGATCGATACGCGCAGATCGTGGACGGGATCCACAGCCGGATTCTCGATGGTCGCGGAGATCTCATCGTGAACCCGCTGCAAGCGCTGCCCGATCGTCTTCCGCGCGTGCTCTTCGACAGTCGCGGTGCTGATGCTCATAGCCGCACCGCCGCGATAGCCAGGCCCTTCTGATATGCCGCCCGGAAATCTTCAGCGCATCGCTCCACTGCCCACACCTCCAGACTGGCGTCTTCCAGGGACTCCAGGGTCAGATGCAATCCGCCGCTCCGCAATTCGCATTCAATCGCCTCCACTCGTTGATCCCGGCTCCGGTCGATCGCGTCAGCGATCCGCAGGACCGGCGATAGCAGTATCACCGCCCGCTGCTCTTCAGCACTCAACCCGACGAACTCCGGGTGCCTCGGCGACGGCATCGCCTTGCGGTGGTACCTGCACATCAGAGCAACGCGAAGTTTCTCCGCATCGGTAAATCCGGCCAGATCAGAATTGGCCACGATGTACTGCGAATGCTTGTGGTGGCTCGTGTCGCTGATCATGTGGCCGACGTCTCGCAGGTATGCCGCGGCTTCCAGAAGGCGGCCTTCCTCCGGCTTCAGCCGATGCAGTGGCTCTATCACGTGGAAGAGCTGGCGCGAAAATTCCGCCACCTTGCGGGCGTGTTTGATGTCGACGCCGAATCGCCGCGCGAATTGCTCCACCTGCGTGCGCTGCTCGGTGTCCATTCGCGAACGCTCGCGCCCCACCCCCCGGTCGGCGAGATCGCGGACGATTCCGTCCCGCACACCGGCCGTGGAGTAGGCCAACTGCCCGGCATCGTAGTGCTCCAGAACGTGCCGCAGCACCTTGATGCCCGGCACAATGATCTCGGCCCTCCGCGGCCCAATCCCGGGCACCGCTCGCCGCTCCCCGAGTGCCATCGTCGACAGGGCTCTTTTCGAGCTTACGAATCTGCGGAAGTGTCGCTTTCTGACGGTCGGCCGCCTCTCTCTGCGTTCGCGGAATCCGGTTCGCCGCCGACACCACAGCCGCCGCCGTCGCCGAAGTTCCAATGACCCGCGCGAAGCCTTTGCGCTCAATCCGCCGGTACACCGCTGCCAGCTTCTCATCGATGAACTCATCCAACCGGTGCAGTTCCTCCGTTTCCGGAGGATCGTGCTTCATGAAGACCGAGTTCAGCCGCACCGCGCCCAGCGGACGCGAGAATGCAGCCTGAAGCATCCCCTTTTCCGCTTCGATGATCTCTGCGCTGCCCCCGCCGATATCGATGATCAGAATCCGGTCCTGGGGATGCGGCCAGAGCGTCTCTACTCCAAGGTGGATCAGCCGCGCCTCTTCCTGCCCCGAGATGATCTCCACGGGCTGCCCGACTACTTTGGCGGTGCGTTCCAGGAATTCCTCCCGGTTCGAGGCGTCCCGGACAGCCGCGGTCGCCACCGCCCGGAGAGCCAGCACGTCGAACGGGCGAAACAGCGAAACCTGCTTCTCCAGCATCGCGCAGAGATAGTCCAATGCTTCCTTGCTGATCGATCCCGATTGGAATACGCTCGCCCCGAGGCGTGTGACCTGCCGGTCCTCGGCGATCACCGCCGGCGGTTGGCCGGGCGTGGAGGGGTCCATCTCGGCGGCCATCATGCGCACCGAGTTGCTCCCAATGTCGATCGCGGCGTAGCGGGGCATTGTGGGTCTGCGAGAATCTTGATTATGACTTACAGCCGGGCCTCGCTGGCGCTCCTTTTATCCTTCGTTCCCCTTGCAGGGCAGACACCCGCGGACGCGCGTACGTTACTACTCGCGTCTGTTGAGAAGGAATCCCCCGCCTGGATCGTCATGAGCCGGAAGATTTGGGAGAATCCCGAAATCTCGTTCCGGGAAACAGCCAGTGCCGGCCTGATCAGGGAAGCACTCCGCGCGGAAGGTTTCACCATCAGGGACACCATCGCCGGCATCCCCACCGCCTTCATCGCCGAGTGGGGCAAGGGTTCTCCCGTCGTCGGCATCATCGGGGAGTACGATGCCCTGCCGGGCCTCTCACAGGCCGATTCTCCGGATCGAAAACCGCGTGTCGAGGGCGGGCCGGGGCACGGTTGCGGGCACAATCTTTTCGGTACTGCTTCCGCTCTTGCCGCCGTCTCCGTCAAGCGCCACCTGCAGGCCAACAGGCTGGCCGGAACCGTTCGATTTTACGGCACGCCCGCGGAGGAGAGCGGGGCCGGCAAGGTCTACATGATCCGCGCCGGCGCATTCAAAGACGCCGACGCCGTCATTGCCTGGCACCCCTGGAACGCCAACCAGGCGGACGACAACCCATGGCTGGCCAACATCGGCGCCAAAGTGCGCTACACCGGCCGCGCCGCTCATGCTGCCGCCGCGCCCGATGCGGGCCGCTCCGCGCTCGATGCAGGGGAACTTTTCGCCCACGCGGTCAACCTCCTGCGCGAGCACGTGCCGCAGGAGACGCGGATGCACTACATCTACAACAAGGCCGGCACAGCGGCGAACATTGTGCCTGACTTGACCGAGATGTCCATCACGGTCCGCCATCCCGACCTGGCGATTCTGGAGTCCATCTGGGAGCGCGTTGGCAACGCGGCACAGGCCGGAGCCCTCGGCACCGGCACCGAGGTTGCCGATCGAAACCTCTTATAGCTATGCCAATTACGTTCCCAACCCGGCCCTGCGCGACCTCATCGACGCCAATCTCAAGTATGTCGGCGGCGTGAACTACACCCCCGAAGAGCGCCGCTTCGCGGAAGCCATCCGAGCGACCCTCGGCTCCAGCAAGTTGCCCCCGCTCGACGATGCGGCCCGCATCCTGCCGCCCAAGCGTGATCTGCTTTCTGCGTCCACGGACGTCGGCGACGTCAGCTGGACCGTTCCGACAGGCCAGCTCTTCACGGCGACTTTCCCGCCTGGTGTTCCGCTGCACACATGGCAGTCGACCGCAATCGCGGGAACGACCCTTGGGCAGAAGGGGCTGCTCGTCGCAGCCAAGGCAATCGCTCTCACCGCGGCAGATCTCTTCCACTCCCCTGCCCTCGTCGCCAAGGCTCAAAGCCGACTTCAACCGGGCCCTCGAGGGCCGCACCTACCGCTCGCTGCTCCCTCAGAACGCCCGCCCTCCGCTGCCGTAGTTTTCGCGTCTACTACTGCAGCTTTCGAATGTGCTCCAACATCGCCTGAGTGAAAGCCTCCACGAACGGCTTACCCTGCGTCATCAGATTCTCGCGCGTCATTGCATCGTACTCGACGTCGGGCTGAACCCCGATGTTTTCAACGTAAGGTGCGGCCGGCAGCCCCGGGGCCGCTACGTTGTCCGCGCGAATCATCAGCGTCACTGTCACCCTGGTGCCGAGCTCGCTATAGGGCAGACCGTCCGGCCAATCCATTACGCTGCCGCCAAGTCCGTTCGTGCGATAACCGAACACCAGCGCCCGCTTTGCGTCCTGGATGATCGCCGGGAACATGTCGGCGCCCGATGACGAGAATTCGTCCACTAACACCATGATCGGTTTGCCGTACGCAGTCGATTGGCCGTTCGCGCTCCTCGATGGCTCCAAATCGAGCCATGGGTTCGTGAGAGAAACGGGAGGAGTCTTCCCGCGATTTTGCTGATAGGCCTCCAGCACACGCTTGGCGCGCTCTTCGTAGCCCTGAATCATCCACTCTGGCTGGTTCGCGGCTTTGGCCTGCTGCAGCGCCTGTTGAAATGGGCTGACGAACGCCAGCGTCGCCCGCACCTCGAATCCGATCGAGCGGAACTGGTACGGAATCAGCCGGCGGCACAGCTCCTCCACGTAACTCACCGAGCCGCCCGGATTTCGCGTGTCGTCGATGATCAGTCCATCGGTGTTTTCCTGCATCCAGACGATCTCCCGCTCGAAGGCCGCCACAGCCTGCGTCGCGGCAATTGGCGGCGAGTAGCTTGGAATCCGAATGAAGCCGATCCGCAGCCCCTCGGCCTGGAACCGACCGCTATAGAACACTTCGCCCGAACTGCGCCCCAATCTGAGCTCGAATCCGGAAGGCAGCGCGAAGTTCGGCGTCTGCGCTCCAACTCCAAGCACCATCCGGTCGTCCCTATCCACGCTCACGTTCATCAGCTTTTCGAGCGGGCGCTGCCACGGGGCGAGCAGGTCGTTTTCCACTCGCAAATCATCGACAGACTCCCGAGCGGCCCGGCCGCGAATCAGGTCCGGTATTGGACCTGCGAACTCGACCGGGTTGCCGGACTTCCGCCACCTGATGGAGTAGGTGGCCAACTCCCCGTTCTCGAGGCGCACAACCACTTCGGCGGTGTCGCCCAGTCTGCAGAGCCAGGGAATCCGGGATTGATTTCGCGTGGCAATCGCCGCGGCCGCGTTTCTTCGCGAGCTGCGCTCGTTGCCTGCCGGGTAGTATTTGCGCAGACGGGAGATCCACTCTTCGGCCGGCACGTTGTCTACACTCACCAACTCATCACCGGGAACGAAGGGAAACTGAACCTGCGGCAGCGCCGAGCGAGTGATTGAATCGATCAGCACCCTGCCGTCGTAGATGTCTACCGTGAACCCGAGATTCGCGCTGAATGTGGAAGGGACGAGCATCGTCGTGTGGCCGTCGCGAAGGCTCGCGACATATTCCATCAGCACATCGAAGTACTCGTAGTCATCCGATGTCGCCTTCACGCGCTCGACCCACGGGCGCAGGTCAAACAGGTCGAAGTCGAACGCTGCTTTCTTCCAATCGTAGGGGTCGTAGTTCTTGGCGTAGATGGAGGCCAGGCTCTCGAGGTCACTGATCTTCTGCCTTTCACTCATCTGCGCCGCCAATGGCGTCAGGATGAGCAGGCATATTCCCAAACCAATGCGCAACATGATTGAAGTCTACGACTCCTGGACCGGTCAGTAGCCGGACAAGGGCTATCCGACGATCATGGCGCCGTTGATGAGGGTACCGATTTGTGGGCACTCGATTCGGACGGAGTCGCCTTCGGCCAGCGCCGCAGCTTCAGTGACGATGATGCCAGTGCCGGTGAGCACGACGCTGCAGGCGGGGACGGGGTTGGCCTTCAACAGGTACTCCACCAGCAGCTCGATCTTGCGGCCGAGCTTGGAGGTATTGGTGGCGCCGTCAAAGAGAACCTGGCCGGCGCGCTCGATGACGCAGCGCATGTCGAGGCAATAGGGGTCTGTGATTTCGTCGGGAGTCACGAACCAGGGGCCGAGCGAGCAGCAAGCGGTATAGACCTTGGATTGCGGCAGGTAGAGCGGGTTCTCGCGCTCGATGTCCCAGGCGGAAACGTCGTTCGCGAGGGTGTAGCCCAGAACGCGGCCTTTGGCGCCCAGCAGCACGGCCAGTTCGGGCTCCGGCGCGGTGAACTTTGAGTCGGAGCGGATGCCGATATTCTGGCCGGGGCCTACGCAGACGCGAGTGGTGCCCTTGAAGAAGATCTCAGGGCGGGGGGCGGTGAAAACGTGGCGGTAGAAGCCTTCACGCGTGCCGTGTTCAGCATCGCGGAAGGAGGCCGACATCTCGTACGTGCAGCCGCATGCCCAGACTTCGCGCGGTTCAACGGGGATGGCCGGCTCGACGTACTCGTGCCCGCGGACCGCGTAGCGGTTGGCAAGGTCAACGAGGGGGACGCCGTCGCGTTCGCCGCGATCGACGAGTTCGCGGAGCGAGTATCCGGGGATTGGACGTGAATAACCGTCCTGAAAGACAGCGGCGGTGAGCCGCCCTTGCCACCAAACCTGGCCGATCTTCATCCTGAATGCTTCCTTGGGTTAGTACTTGATGTACACGGTTTTGTAGTCGCTATAGAATTCGATGGCGGCGGGACCCTGCTCCTTGGGCCCGAAGCTCGAATCCTTGGTTCCGCCGAAGGGAAGCTGATATTCTACGCCAGCGCTGGGCAGGTTGACAGTGACGAGTCCCGCTTCGATGCCGTAGACGTATTCAAACATGCGGGAGAGGTTGGTTGTCTGGAGGGATGCGCTGAGGCCGAACTCGCTGGAGTTGGCGATGGCCATGGCGTGCTCGAAGTTGTCGGCCTTCATGATGGCCAGGACGGGGCCGAAGATCTCTTCGCGAGCGATGCGGTGGGCCTGAGTGACGCCGGCGAATACAGTGGGCTCAACGAAGAAGCCCTTGTCGTAGGCGCCGCCGGTGAGGCGGCGGCCGCCGCAGAGGGGCTCGCCGCACTCTTTGCGGCCGATTTCGATGTAGTCGAGGACGGTCTGCATCTGGCCTTGGTCGACGCAAGGACCGATGTCGATGCCGGCTTCCATGCCGTTGCCGACCTTGAGCCGGCGAGTGCGCTCGACGACTGCCTCGACAAAGCGGTCATAGATGGGCGCCTCGACGATGGCGCGTGACGTGGCCGTGCACTTCTGTCCGGTGGAGAAGAAAGAGGCGTTGACGACGTTTTCCACGGCAGAGCCGAAATCAGCGTCTGCGAGAACGATGGTGGGGTTCTTGCCGCCCATTTCGAGCTGGATGCGGAGGTGGCGTTTGGAAGCCTTTTCGTGGAGTTTGAGGCCGACGCCGCAACTGCCTGTGAAGCTGACCGCGCGGACGGGCGGGGCGTCGATGAGGGCGTCGCCGACGGCGCGGCCGGCGCCGGCGATGTAGTTGACTACGCCCTTGGGAATTCCCGCGTCGTGGCAGGCTTCGACGATGCGCCACGAACTCAGCGGCGCGGCGGAGGCGGGCTTGAGCAGAACGGTGTTGCCACAGATGAGGGCGGGGGCGAGCTTCCAGGCGGGGATGGCGCTGGGGAAGTTCCAGGGCGTGATGAGGGAAACGACCCCGATGGGCTTGCGAACGGCGAACATATGGACGCGGTCGCGTTCGCTGGGCGCCAGAACTCCGGCCATCCGCGAGCCTTCACCGGCGAAGTAGCGAAAGATGTTGATGGAGCGGCGCACCTCGCCCTTGGCCTCGGGCAGCGTCTTGCCCTCTTCGCGAGTCATCTCGGCTGCGATGTCGTTGAAGCGGGCGTCGAGCAGGTCCGCAGCCTTGTTCAGGAAAGACCCGCGGGCCGGGGCGTTGAGCTTGCTCCAGGCGGGGAGGGCGGATTCGGCGGCCGAGGCGGCGCGCAGGACGTCCTCCGCAGTCCCAACGACATGGAGGGAGACGACCTCATCCGTGTTGGCGGGGTTGCGATTCTCGAAAGTGGAGCCGGCGACCCATTCGCCGTCGATGTAGTTTTTGAAGACTTCGGGCATGGAGAGATCCTCGTTTCTCAAACTTCAGCGAGCGAACTTGACCTGAGGCGCGTTCTGGGCGCCCGGGGCGATTTTGAAGTACTCGTCGACGCGTTTGAAGCCGAGCATGCCAGCGTAGAAGTTGCTCGGGAACTTGCCGATGGCGGTGTTGTAGGTCTGAACGGTCTCGTTGTACTTGCGGCGCTCGACAGCGATGCGGTTCTCAGTGCCGGCGAGTTCGTCCTGGAGCCGCATGAAGTTCTCGTTGGACTTCAACTGCGGGTAGTTCTCGACAACGACGAGGAGGCGGGCGAGGGCTGAGTCGATCTGCTGGTTGGCTGCGATCTTCTCCTGCGGGCGTGCGGGCGCCGGCGAGCTGGGCGCGGGCACTGGTGACGGAATCGATGACCTGCTTCTCCTGGGAGGCGAAGCCTTTGACGGTTTCGACGAGGTTGGGGATGAGGTCTGCGCGGCGCTGAAGGGATACGTCGACATTACCCCAGGCAGCGGTGACAGCTTCGCGCTTTTCGACCAGCTGGTTGTTGACCGAAGCGGCATTCACTCCGATGAGGAGAGCAAGGCCGAGAATTACCGCGAGAATCAGCAATCCGACTTTCATGATATGGATTCCTCTTCTGAGTCCAGCCGGTCGACCGCCGCGATCATGGCGACGAGAGCGGCCAGGTATTGTTCGAACAAGGTCCGTGGCTCGACGTCCTTCGGCCGTTTGAGGCCTTCACGCAGTTCTAACAATGTATAAAAAGGCCCGGCATCCACGCTGAAGCGGGACTGGGCGGCAGCGAAGACCTCGCGTTTGGCGTGGGAGGTGGAGGTATCGCCGTGCAGGCGAAGGGCGTGGCGGAAGAGCAGGGCGAAGGTGCTGATTGAATCGGTCATGAGGCCTGAAAGCAGGTTGGGCTGGGCGAGGACGCCGGCTGCTTTCTGGCGGAGGCGGAGGAGTTTGGCGCGGAGTTCGAGTTCAACCTGGGCCCGGTAGAAACGGTCGTCGATGACGAGGCCGGCGACGATGTCGACTCCATGCAGGACGCGGCGGCGTTCGCTCATATCGTGGAATTCGATGGGGAAGCAATCCGTGGAGCGGGCGACCTCATCCTTAGCCATGAGGAGAGGAGCGGGATTGCCTTGGTCGCGCCACCACTGAAAGATCTTTTCGGAGGCCTCGAGTTCACTAACCCCGACCTTGGAGAGGACGCAGAAAACGTTGAGATCAGAGAAATGCTCGGAGAAATCACCGCCGGCGGCGGAGCCGTAGAGGATGACGGACTCAAGCGTCGCGCCCTGGGCATCCTTGAGCCGCTTAACGAGTTCGGAGAGCAGTTTTTCGAGCTTCTCGTTCATGGAGCACCTGAATTACCAATCGCTGGAGGCTCCGCCTCCGCCACTATCGCCGCCGCCGAAGCCGCCGAAGCTGTCGCCGGAATCGTAGCCGCCGAAGCCGCCGCCTCCGTGTGTGAATGGGCCGCCGCCCCAAAAGACAGCGGGGAGACCACCGCGGCGGCGGCGGCGGCGGCTGTTGGTGAAGAAGATGAGCCCGGCGAGAGCGATCAGGATAGGGACTTCCCAGGGGAAGCCGGAATCGCGGACGGGCCTGCGGGATGACGACGGCGCGGGTTCACTGAGTTTGACGTTCTTGGCGGTGGCGATGCGATCGCCGATCTTTTGGGCGGCGATGGAGAATGCCGTGCCAAAGGCTCCTTCGCGGAGGGCGGGGCGCATATCGCGAAGCAAGCTGCCGGCGCTGCCGTCGGTGAGGATGGGTTCGAGGCCATAGCCGACTTCGACGCGGCTGCGGCGTTCGGCGATGGCGAGCAGGATCAGGACGCCTTCGTTCTTGCCCTTCTGCCCGACTCCCCAGCGGCGATAGAGCAAGTTGGCGACATCTTCGATCGGCTCGCCTTCCAGCCGCGGCAGGGTGACGAAGGCAAACTGCGCTCCGGTGGCCTTTTCGACGGCGGCGGCGTAGCGCTCCAGTTCAGCGGAAGCGGCGGCATCGATGACTCCGGCAAAGTCGTTGACATAGCCCTTGGGCTGCAGCGCGGCGAAGTCCGCGGCAAACGCCGAGGCAGCGCACGCAAGCCAAAGGACGAACCTTGCAGTCATCGGGATCAGCACTCCAGATCGGTGCGGGTGATGTCGAGATTGTCGAGCCGGCCGAGGAGGGCGAGGCCGATGCTCTCGGAGGTGAAGTGGGTCGCTGCGGTTTCCTGGACCTGTTCGACGGTGACGGCTTCGATACCCTCGATCACTTCGTCAATGGAGTAGAAACGGCCGAAGTTAAGCCATTGGCGGGCCAGGTTTCCCATGCGGCTGGAGGTTGATTCCAGGCTAAGCACGAGCGAGCCCTTCATATGGTCCTTGGCGAGGCGGAGTTCGGCGGGAGTGAGGGGCTCGGCCTTGACGCGGCGAATCTCAGCCATGGTGGCATCGAGGACAGCGCGAAGACGGCCGGGGCCGGTACCGGCGTAGACGGCGAACATCCCTGTGTCGCGGTAGAGATTGAGCTCGGAGAAGATTGAGTACGCCAGACCCTGCTTCTCACGAATGTTCTGAAAGAGCCTGCTGCTCATGCCCGCCCCTAGAACTACATTGAGCGTGTAGGCGGCGTAGCGCAAGGGGTGGGCGGCGGCGAGCATGGGGGCGGCGAGGCAAAAATGGACCTGCTCCAGGGACCGGCGAGACTTGAGCAGGATTGGGGCTTTGGGCGCCGGCAGGGGTCCGTCGGTGGGTTCGCCCCCTGGCGGCAGTGAGGAGAAGTAGCGATCCGCGAGGGCGACCAGTTCGTCGTGGTCGAGAGAGCCGGCGGCTGTCAGGATCATGTTGCCGGGCCTGTAGAAGCGCTGATGGAAGGAGCGCAGCGCATCCTGGGTGAAGCCGGCGATGTTGCGTTTGGAACCGATAATAGGGCGGCCGATGGAATGTCCGTGCCAGAAACGGCTGACGAAGAGCTCGTGGATGTAGCTCTCGGGGTTGTCGTTATCCATCTTGAGCTCTTCGAGGATGACGCCCTTCTCCTTCTCAAGCTCTTCGGGGTCGAAGAGAGGATTGAGGAGCATGTCGGCGAGGATGTCGAAAGCCAGCGGCAGGTGCTCGTCCAGGACTTTGCTGTTGTAGCCGACGAGTTCACGGCCGGTGAAGGCATCGAGGTGGCCCCCGATGGAGTCCATTTCACGGGCGATGACCTCGGCGGATCGTTGCGGAGTGCCCTTAAAGAGCATGTGTTCGATGAAGTGGGAGATACCGTTCTCCCGGGGTGTTTCGGCGCGAGAGCCGGTATTCAGCCAGAACCCGAATGCGACACTGCGCACGGCGGGCATGGCCTCGGTGATGACCCGGATGCCGTTGGGGAGAAGGGTAGTGCGGATCACTCGATCCGGCTGGGGCTGACGCATTGCTGACTCAGCTATCTTCTCATGCTTGGCGTGGAGGCTACACTGGAGACGACACTCAAGATGGCCACACTACTGGGAATGGAACCGGCTGATATTGCGGCGCTGCTGCCGCCGGGCGAGCCGGCGTGGCGCGCACGGCAGGTGTACGAGGCGCTGTATCAGCGGCGCGTGGAGTCGCTGGAAGCGGTGACGGGGCTGCCCAAGCCGATGCGGGCGGCGCTGGCGGCGGAGCACTCGGTAGGGAGGCTGGGGCAGGCCTCGCGGTACGACGCCGCTGACGGGACTCGGCGTTATCTGCTTTCACTTGCGGACGGGAAGACGGTGGAGGCGGTGTGGATGCCGGAAGCGGCGCGCGACACGCTTTGCCTGTCGACGCAGGTGGGATGCCCGGTGGACTGCAAGTTCTGCCTGACCGCCCTGATGGGACTGGAGCGCAACCTGACTGCAGGAGAAATAGTCGGGCAATTGATGCACCTGGCCGACGACAACGGGCTTTGGGCGGATCAGAAGCGGATCAACATCGTGTTCATGGGACAGGGCGAGCCGCTGCTGAACCTGCCCGCCCTGCTGAAGGCGATCCGGATCATGAGCGATCCGAGAGGTTTCGGGATTTCCGCGCGGAGGATGACGATATCGACGTCGGGTATCATCCCGAGGATGGCGGAGTTGGCGGCTGCGCCGGATGCCGCGAGGCCGAGGCTGGCCATTTCGTTGAACGCGTCGAGCGAGGAGCAGCGGCGCGAGCTGATGCCGATCACGCGAAAGTATCACCTGAGGGATCTGATCGCGGCCTGCCGGGCGTATCCATTGAGGACGTGGGAAAAGCTGAGCTTCGAGTATGTGCTGCTCAAGGGAGTGAACGATACGGAGGCGGACGCCAAACGGGTGGCGAAACTGCTGGCGCACGTGAACTGCAAGATCAACCTGATCGCGCTCAATCCGGGACCGGGGATCCCGTTCGAGACACCGGCGCCGGAGAGCGTAGCCCGGTTTCAGGAGCTCCTCAGGAAGAGTTTCCCGACGTTCATTCGCAAGCCGCGGGGGCTGGATATCTACGCCGCGTGCGGGCAGTTGAAGCGAATGGAAGGGTTGGCGCAGATTTCGTAGACTACTGCGCCCGGTCCCAGGGCATGCGCAGAGTAGGCGAGTTGGCGTAGCGGGACATCTTGAGTTCGATGCTCGCGCCACAGCCGGGCTCGAGCTTCACACGCAGCGTGGAACCGTTCACGGCGAGGGTGCGGCCGGAGGTAGCGGCTTCCGCGATGGTGTGCTCGCCGTAACCGCCCGCCTGCACGATCACCTCGCGTGGTTCGACCGGGTTGGTATTGACGAGGGTCAAGGTGGCGGCGGAGCCGGACATCTTTTCGACCAACGCTGCGACATCTTCCGGGAGACCGGCGCGGCGCTGTTCGGGATCGAAGTACCGGAAGCGGCTGTGGAGTGTCCAGATGCGGCCGGCGAAGTAGCCGCCGAGGGTGAGATTGGTCAGGGCGTCGGTAGCGGCGGGGTTGAGGTCGAGCAGATAGTCGGCCAGGCGTGTGTCGGCCGTGGTGGGGTCGGTTCGGATCAGCTCCATCTTGCGGCGGACGGTTTCGAGATCCTTGCGCAGGGCTTTGACTGGGTACTGAGCATCTTTGCCTTCGAGGTAGTCGATCCAGGGCTCCTTCTCGACTCGTTCCAGATCCTTGCGGTCCATGGACCAGAGGTAAATCTCGGTGAGGCGCGTGCCGTGCATGTTCGGCTCGAACTGATACCACTCGGGCGGGCCGTTGAACTTGTAGCCGCGCGGATCGCCGTACATCCGCGGGATGAGTGTTTTGCCGTCGACCACCTTTTTCTGGGCAAAGATGTTGTCCATCTGGCGGCGGAGGGTCTGGACGTAGGACTGATCGCCGGTGATCAGGAGCGCGTTGCCGAAGCCAGGCCAGGAGCCGGCGGTGAGGTAATTGCGATGAGCGATCTTCTCCAACTCCCCGTCGAAGATGGTGAAATTCCAGCCGTAGGTGCCCTTCCACCACTGGCCGTTGTGCTCCCCGCCGGGTTTGCCATCGAGACCGATATTTGAGGGGATATTGCCGCCGCACTCGACTGCGCGCTGCTTCCACGCGTCGGCGTATTCGACGAGCCAGGTCTTATACTTCTGCTCGCCGGTGAGCATGTAGGCATTCAGGGCGAGGTTGGTGGCCGCGAGGTTGAGGAAGTTGTCGCCGGCGCTGTCGAGGTACTCGGCGCAGTGAGCAAGCATGCGCGGGTACCACTTCTGCATGTCGAGAAGTTGTGAGCGGCTGGCCGAGTTGTGGAGCAGGTGAAAGCTACCGGGGACGGGGTCGCCGACCCAGTCATAGACGGTGGCTTTGTTGAGCATGGGTCCATGGCTGCCATTCCAGATGCTGCGGATGATCTTCTTCCCGGCGTCGTAATTGGGGGCTTCGGGGTCCTCGTTCATGTATAGGCCGGCGAAGCGCTTCATGCGGGTTTGGTAGAGCGTGTTGCCAGGGTCGGAGAGGCCGAGAAAGAAGAAGGCGCGCATGCCTTCGCCGGTGTGGAACCAGTCGGACTGAGTGATGAACTCCTTGTAGTACGCGCCATTTTCGGCGAGCTTGGTGAGCTTGGTGCGAAGTTCGCCGTATTGGCGCCAGTGGCCCTCCTGGGCCTTTTTGTAGTTTTGGAGGACGGAGTCTGAGCCGCCGAGGGCGTGCAAAAGGGTCCAGTTCCAGAAGGTTTCGATGGCGTCGTCGGGGCCATCGAGGGTGCCCCAACGGATTGTGTGGAGGAGATATCCACGCTCGTCGAGGTACCTGGCGGCAAAGCGGTCGCAGGCGGCGGAGTTGGCGCGAAGCAACTCCCGCTCGAGCAGCGCCCATTCAGGCGGGGCCATGGGACTCTTGACGACAAGGGGCTCGGCGGCCCTGGCAGCCAGGGCGGCGAAGAACAGCAGGGCGGACAGTGTGCGCAAGGAGCACCTCCGGGATGGTCCCTGCATTCTATCGCCGGGGAAGTCCGAACGCGAATCAGCGTAATGCCTGTCCGCGCAACGCCTGCCTCACCTGGATTCTCACCATGCGGACCTGCGCGGTCTCCGCAGCGGCGTACTCTTCCTGCGCGCGCAGCAGGGCCGAGTACTTTTCCAGTTTGGGAATCAGGCGCGGATCCTCAGAGCCCCAGGCGGCTTCCAGAATGTGCAGGCCGTTGGAATATAGCGGCGTGGCCCGTTTGTAGTCCTTCATGGCACGATAGATCTCGCCGAGGTTGACGCTGACCAGGCCCAAGTCGGGATGGTTAGGGGGGACAGCGGCGCGCAGCCAATCCAGCGCCGTACTCAGGAGTTGTTCCGCCTCGCCGAACCTACGGTGCGCGGCAGCCAACGACGCCAGGTTATTCATCGTCATCGCGAGGCGGGGATGGCCAGGGGCATAGTGCTTCTGCTCGATGGCCCAAGCCTCGCGAAGCAGCGTCTCCGCTCGACCGTACTTCTTGCGCGACTGCCAGAGCGAGGATAGATTCGTGAGGCCGGTAGCAACGCTCGGGTGCTCCGGGCCGAGCGATTTCCTGTTGAGGGCCACCGCCGTTTCATAGGACGACAGAGCCTGCTTCCACTTTCCGCGTTCCTGCTCCAACTGGCCCAGGTTGCTGATGAGCGCGGCCACCGATGGGTGCTCTCCCATTCCACCGCTGCGATAGGAGTCGAGAGCGAGACGGTATTGCTGTTCGGCTTCCTCCAGCTTGCCGCGGATCCTCAGAACGACACCCAGGCTTCCCCGCATCTTGGCGGTCTCAGGATGGCGGGGCCCCAGGACCTCTTCGCGCAATTTGAGGGCAAGCCGGTACCATCGTTCCGCGTCCTGCAGAGCTCCTTCCGACAAAGAAAGTCTGCCCATGGCATCGGCAGCAGCCGCCATGTCCAATGGGGAGCTTTCGCAACTCGGCAAAGCCTGCTCGACCAACTGCCTCGCTTGCGGCAGCTTGCCAATGTCCATGTTCACCAGAGCCAGCCCCAGCAGAAGCCGCCCGATGCGGATGTCCCCGGCGGGAATCATCCCTTCCATCATCGAGAGCGCCTGGCGGAAATGCGCTTCGGCCTTCGGATAATCCGCGCGAGCCCGGAAGACCGAGCCCTGGTTGCCCACTGCCAGGGCCCACTGCACTTCAGGGATACCTTGACGCTCCCAGACACCGATCGCTTTCTGAAACAGCGCCTCCGCCTCGCCGAATTCGGCTGCGGCCAGTTTGTTCGTAGCCAGGCGCGCCAACTCGCCGGGCTCCTCAAGGACCTGAGCCATCCCAGCCAGACTCAGGAAGATCGCCAGCACAATAGCCCTTCTCATAGGAACAATCGTGCGGCCGGAATGGTCTCATCGAAAGTAATGGGGAGGTAAGAGACGAGCCTTCTTACGGTAAGAAACCGACCTGCTTCAGAATGGCCAGAAAGCGCGGCTGCTCTCGCAACGGATCATAGAGTGCATGGACCCCGTATGAAATCGCGCTCGATTCCCGAAGCGCTACGGCGCGTTCGATAAAGTCCAGAGCTTCCTCGTGTTCCCCAAGTCCGAGATGGACGACTGCAAACGAGTTCATCGGAATGTATCGTTCGCGTGACAAGTGTTTCAACCGTCCGAGACAGGCGAGAGCTTTCTCTCGCCGCCCGAGAAGTCCGTTGACTTGGCCTATCGCGGCGATCAGGCTAGGCGACTCACCGCCAAAAGTCAGTCCACGCTCAAACATCTCAAGCGATTCCTGGTATCGGCCCTGCAAGGAGTGCACTCGGCCCATGGTCGTGTAGGCCTTGTGGAATGAGGGTTCGAGTTCTACGATCGCCCGCAACTCCAACAGCGCTTGTTCGTAGTCACGGCGGTACATGTGGAGGCAGGCTCCACCTTCGAGAATGATCGGCGAGAGCGGATCGAGTTGTCGCGCGATCTCGAGCTGAGCGGATGCCTCGTCAAACCGGCCGAGCATTGCCAGGTAGTCATCTCCGTACCAGTGCCTGGCGCGCGCATAACCCGGGTTGAGTTCGAGGGATTTCAGGTAGAGTGTCTCAGCTTCGACCCAATTCCACTCGGAGTGGGAACGGATGATGGCGAGCGATGTATGCGCCTCGGCCGAAAGTGGATCGAGTTCGAGCGCCTTGAGGGCCGATTGACGGGCGAGATCCCTGGTTGGAGCAGGCGGCACATCTCCGTACTCAGCCAGCAAAATATTGCCGTCGGCCAGTCCGGCAAAAGCGAGGACGTTCTGCGGATCGATGGCGGCCGCCTGTTCGTAACACGCGATGCTTTTGCGAATGGAATCGATGGTCCGACGGGCAGCGAGATAACGGCCCTTGAGGCACAGGTTGTGAGATTCCACGTTGGCCGTCCCGAGTTGCCCGGGCCGGCTGAGCTGCAGCTTCAGGGTCGAAACGATCGCAGCGGCGATTTCTTCCTGAATGGCCAGCAGATCACTCAGGTCGCGGCTGTAGCTTTCTGACCAGCGGAACTCACCGGAGGCGGCGTCGACGAGCTGAGCGGTGATCCTGACTCGTCCGCCGCTTCTTCGAACGCTGCCCCGGACCACGAGGCCCACCTTCAACTGGTCGCGGATTCCGCGAACATCCTGCTCTCTTCCGCGCAATTTTGAGGCCGAAGGCCATGCCAGTACGCGCAGGTCCGGCACGCGGGTGAGGCGGTGGATCAACTCTTCCGTGAGACCGTCGCTGAAGTAGTCGTCGTCCGCGCCGGGGCTCAGGTCGACGAAAGGAAGGACCGCTATGGACGTGGCCGCCGGAGCCGCCGGAACATCCCGCTGCCTGCGGCGCAGAACCGGAATGTAGCCACCCTTCGGCATCTCGATGATGATGTCGTCACCGGCACCACGTTGCGAATAGTACTCCGCAAGCTTGGCTCGCAACCGGCGCGCCTCGACTCGGACGATAGGGTCGACTCTGGGATCGTAGTCCGTCTTGCGGTCGAAGACCGCCGTTCCCACGGCGTATTCCTTCGGAGTCTCTCCCCGGAGCGCCGCCTCGACGCAATACGTCAGAAACCGCCGCATCCGTTCCGACAGCCGGAAGCCGGGGCTGGCCGTGATCCTGCCCAGTTGCTCCGACACGGGGCTTCGGGGAAGGTCCATGCATTTATGTTGGCACGCAGCGGCCACCGCATATTGCAATCATGGTGCTTTGAACCGGACATGGCAGCACTGCTGATCTTCCTGGCGACGTACCTGACACTGGCGCTGGGGCGCTTCCCTGGCCTGCGCGTGGACAGGACGGGCGCAGCGATCATCGGAGCGAGCCTGATGGTGGCCTCGGGGACGCTGGGATTCACAGAGGCGCTGGCGGCAGTGGACTGGCCGACGATCGTGCTGCTGCTCGGGATGATGATTGTGGTATCGAACCTGCGGCTGTCGGGATTCTTCAGGCTGGCGGCGGACTGGGTAGTCCGGCGGGCACATCACCCGAGGACATTGCTGGCCGGCGTGGTGGCAGTAAGCGGCACGCTTTCCGCATTGTTCGTGAACGACACGATCTGCCTGGTGATGACGCCGCTTGTCATCGAAATCACGCTCGCGCTGGGACGTAATCCAGTGCCTTATCTGCTTGGGGTCGCGATGGCGTCCAATGCGGGCTCGGTGGCCACAATCACGGGCAATCCGCAGAACATGATGATCGGGGCGCTGTCGCGGATTCCGTATCGGACGTTTAGTGAAGCGCTGGCTCCGGTGGCGGTGTTCGCGCTGGTGGCGACGTGGATTGCGCTGTGGTTAGCCTTTCGCAAAGAGTTCGACGGCAGGTTCATTCAAGTGCCGCCGGATCAGAGGCTGCGACTGAACAAGGTGCTGTTGTGGAAGGCGTTGGTTGTGAGCGTGGGGATGGTGGGCTTCTTCTTTGGAGGGACGCCAGTCGCCGAGACCGCGATCGTCGCGGGAGCGCTGTTACTGGTGACTCGGCGCGTGAAGCCGGAGCGAGTTTATCGCGACGTCGACTGGGCGCTACTGGCGATGTTCGCTGGCCTGTTCATCGTGATCGCGGGCGTGGAGAAGACGCCGCTTGCTCAGGAGGTTCTCCAAATCGGCGGGCGGTACGGGCTGGACCGCATTCCGGCGCTGGCGTTCTTCTCGGCGGTGCTGTCGAACCTGGTATCGAACGTACCGGCGGTGCTGGTGTTCCGGCCGCTGGTGGCATCTCTTTCGAATGCGGAGACGGGGTGGCTGACCCTGGCGATGGCGTCGACGCTGGCGGGAAACTTCACGATCCTGGCGTCAGTGGCCAACCTGATCGTGGTGGAGAAGGCGAGGCCGGCGGTGACGATCACGTTCCGGGACTACTTCCGGGCGGGCGCACCGCTGACGGTGGTCACGTTGGCGGGCGGGGTGGCGTGGCTGATGCTGACGCGATGAGCGGCGGCGCTACGGCTGCTGGAGGGTCTCGCGGAGGGCGCGCGCTTCGGCGAGGACTAAGTGGGCGGCCTCAAGGAGACCGGGGCGGCCGGGACTTGCGGTGTCGGGTTTTTCGCCGAGGCCGGAGTCACGGTAGGCGCGGAGGCGTTCCATCACGAGGTCGCGAATGGCATCGGCGTTGTCGACGCCCTGGAAGCGGCCGACATGGCCTCCTCTGATGCCCACTCCCCCTGCTCCGCCGCCGCCGGCCGAGATGGACCTCCACATCGGCGAGACCGAGGAAGACCTGAAGTGGACTTGAGGTGACACGAATCTCCTGGATATTGGCGAAAGTCATCGTGAGCTCCTGGACTGAGAGGATGCCGCTGCGAATGCGGAGACTCCGGTCAGTCACCATGTACCAGCGGAGTTCATAGTTCAGGCGAAGCTGGAACCACGTGAAGATCCAAATGGCAGCGAGAGTCACCACTGCGATCCACTCAAGCAGACGGACTCCTGTTTGAGCCCATCCGGGAAGACGGAACATGAGGGTTTCGAGGGCGATGCCGAAGGCGATGGCAGAGACGAGAATCCCCGCCTGCGCGAACGCCCAGACGATCATGCTCCAGCGAAGGAAGTTGCGACCCGCGCGGAAGACCTGAGTGGAGCCTGCCGAACCGTCGGGCACGTGGGGTTCGGCCGGCAGCATGGTTACGCGAAGAACGAGGCTTTTGATCCACTCAGACATGGCGTTTTCCAATGAGTTCGCGAATCTGGCGGAGCTCAGTGGCTACTTCAAGCAGCACTTGGGCTGTTGGGTCGGAAACCGGCGGAGCGTCGGGAAGACTGCGCGCCCCGCGCATTCGGGAGTAAAGGAAGTCGCGCATGGCTTCATGGCCTGGAATGCCTTCAAGCGTCATCTCATCGCTCGAGCCGCCGCTGGCCGTCTGAACGACAATACGGGCGAGGCCGAGCCAGCGCTCAAAGATGTTGGACTGCAGGTGGATGTCCTGAATACGCGAGTAGTTGAGCATGATCTCGTGACGGAAGATGATGCCCCACTTCATGTGGATGCCTTCCTCGTCGAAGCGGTAGCGCATGGTGTGGTAGCGAAAGTAGTAGAGGACGTAGGTGACGGGGAAGGCAAGAGTGGTTGCGAGAGCTTTCCACAAATACCAGGTCATCAACTGCGGAACCGGGCGCTCAATTGCAGCGATCCGCGGCGGGATGGGATTAGCAATCACGACGGACGATTCTAGCACCTGGGGTTTGGTACTGTAGTCCGATATGGCGCCGTGGGGCAACGCAGGGGATGCGGCCGGCTTGCGGCGGCTGAGAGGGCTTAAAGGTGAGGATTCCAACGATGAAGACGACAATACTGTGCGGTGTTTTGCTTGGCGCGGCAGTCGTGGCGACCGCCGCGGCTCCACCTGAAGAACAAATCGCCGGGGCCGTACTGGCCGCCCCCGAGGAACTGCGCGCGGGCGCGGCTGTGCTGGGCTACAACGCGGAGGGCGCGCTGGTGAGTCTGCGCGAGGGCAAGAACGAGATGATCTGCCTGGCGAGCGATCCCGCACGCAAGCAATTCAATGTGGCTTGCTACCACCGCGACCTCGAACCGTTCATGGCGCGCGGGCGGGAACTGGCGGCGCAGAAAGTAACCGGGGCGAAGCGTCACGAGATGCGCTATCAGGAGATCGCGGAAGGGAAGCTGAAGATTCCGAAGGAGCCGCGGACGCTCTACGTTCTCACCGGGACTGGCTTTGATGCGGCCACCGGCAAGGTGCAGGACGCCTATCTGCGCTGGGTCATCTACACCCCGTACGCAACGCCGGAATCGACTGGGCTATCCGTGAAGCCAAGCGACGGCGCGCCGTGGCTGATGTATCCCGGCACGGCCGGGGCGCACATCATGATCAGCCCGCCGAAGAAATAGTCTGTCCGGCCGCAGGCTGACGTTTCTCGAAGTCGAGAAGTTCGCGCTTGCGGTCGCTGCCCCACCGATAACCGCTGAGGCTGCCATTGGCTCCGATAACGCGATGACAGGGAATGCCGATTGCGATGCGGTTGGTGGCGCAGGCACGGGCGACGGCTCGGGCGGCATCCGGGCGGCCGAGAGCGGCGGCGACTTCGCTGTAGCTGCGCGTTTCACCGCGCGGGATGGTGCGGAGGTAGGACCAGACCATCTGCTGAAAGATGCTGCCTGTGACGTCGACAGGCCCTTCGAGCAAGTCGAGTGCGGCATCCCAATCGGAGAGGTGCGCAGGGGTCATCTCAGCCTGCGGGAACTCGGCGCTGAGGCGAGCGAGGGAGTCCGAGGTGGACTGGCCGAACTCTGCGAAACAAACGCCGCGGTCGGTCCAGGCAACCAGGGCAAGACCGACGGGAGATACGACCGATGCGTAGCGAAGAGCAACCCCACGGCCGCCGTGCATGTAGTCCGAGGGTTTCATGGCGAGTCCGCGGAGGGACTGTTCGTGGAGGCGGCTGGGAGATGTGTATCCGGCTTCGTACATCGCTTCCGTGACGGTGGAAGACGACCGCAAGGCCTGTTTGAGGCGGCCGAGTTTGACCTGGCGGGAGTATTGGGAAGGGGAGAGCCCGACGGAGGCTTTGAAGGTCTTCTGCAGGTGGGCAGGGCTCCAACCGGTTTCGGCGGCCCACTCGTCCAGCGTCTTCTCCTCGCCCGCTTCCATGCGGCGGCAAAGCGCCGCGACCTTCCCGGCGGCTTCCGACTCAATGCGGTCGGGACGGCAGCGTTTGCAGGGTCGATAACCCAACGCCTCTGCTTCGGATGTTGTTAAAAAGAAGCGAACATTCTCACGTTTGGGGGTGCGGCTGGAGCAGCCGGGCCGGCAGAAGATGCCGGTGGTCAGCACTCCGTAGAAGAAATGCCCGGCGGTTGCAGAATCTCGTGATTCAACTGCGCGCCAGCAAACGGCTTCATCCATGTCCAGATGATACGAGGCTCCGGCCGGAGAAGCACTCCGAATCCTGTGATGCAATTCGAGATTGTGGGTATTGAGTGAGATTGCAGGGAGAGTCCAGTGGATGTTGTGACAGCGGTCACAGACCTTCAGGCATGGAAAGGCGAGACTCAGAGTGTATGAGTCACGCACCTCTTGCAGAGATTCGTCCTGGAACCGTGGGCGATTGGGCATCGCGCAACTTCAGGGCTGTGCTGGTTATTGAAAAGTACAACATCGACTTCCACGATGAAGCGGAGGTCAGCCTGGAGGAGGCCTGCGCGAAGCGCGGGCTGGACAGTTCCGCGGTTTTGAAAGAACTGGAGGCGGCGGCGGTGCCGCGTCTACAGCCGGGCGGCGATTTCGCGAGTTCGAGCCTGCGCGAGGTGATCGCGCACATTCTCTCCTGGCATCACGATTACTTGAAGCTGGAACTGCCCAGGCTGCGGGCGAGACTGAGACAGAATGGCGTCGCGGCACGGAGAGCGGGATGGTCGACTGCTGGAGCGGCTGCACGCCGTGTTTTGCGAGTTGCAGGCCGACCTGGACGATCATCTGAGCAAGGAAGAGACCATCCTGTTCCCGTTCATCGGGAACTACGATTCAGCCGCCGAGCGGGGCGTGCCCGCTCCGCCGCCGCCATTCGGGACGGTGGCCAATCCGATCCGCTGCATGGAGTCGGAACATTCGAAGGTGGAAGGGCTCCTGGCGGAGATGCGGACGATCACGCGGGATTATGTTCCTGGCAGCTATGCCTGTGCGAACTACATCGCCGTATTTCGGGCGCTGGAGGAGTTGGAAGGCGACCTGAAGGAGCACATCCGGGTGGAGAACGACGTCCTGCACCGCAGGGCGGTGGCGTTGGAGAAGAGGCTGTTGGGGTAGGGAAATCGAGTCCGCGGCACGAAGTCAGCGAATCAGTAGGCTTCACCCCGGTTGTCGATGCCGAGAACGCGGACTACATTCGGCGGCGCGACGGAAAAAAAGACCCGCCATTTGCCAACCCGCAGGCGGAATTCACCGAGGCGACCCTTGAGGGACTTGACGTCGCCGTGGCCCGTTTGGGAGTAACGTACAAGCGACGCGTCGATCCGTGCCTGCACGATTGGATCAAGTCGTTCAAGGTCACGCACTGCAGCAGGGCGGAATACTACCTTGCGTATCACGATCTGAGCCGACGACGGACTTCCTCGAGCGGCAAGTCATCTCCTGGCTCGGCGAGCGCTGCATCCAGCTTCGCAGCAGTTTCTGCGTCGACGACTTCCTCCTCACCCAGTTCCGCCAGGAAGGATATAGCCAGAGCTACCTCACTATCGGGAATAGCGTCGACGAGCGCGCGAAGGCGATCGCGTTCGGGTGACATGCTTCAATTATACCGTTGGCCGCCCGTTCTTCACCAAAGCGTGGGGTTACCTTGCTGAGTAAGCCAATGCGACCAATGGTTCGTCGCGTCGATCTCAAGATTGCGCCGGAGCATGAACTGAGGGTATCGGTGTCGCCACTTCCTTCAGCGAAAGCGCTATCAGGTGTGCCGCGCTGTCCGGCGACCGCAACTACCCGATCCGTGGTCCTTACCGCGCCCCGATGCCGCCCTTGAGGTCGCGCAGGACGCTGAGCAGGCCGGGCACCAGCGTGATCACGAAGAGCACCGGCAGGATGAACAGCACGATGGGGAAGAGCATCTTGATGCCGGCCTTGCCGACCGCGGCTTCGGCGCGCAGACGGCGGCGCGTGCGGAGCGCGTCGGCGTAGACCTTCAGCGCCTGCGACAGGCTGGTGCCGAACCGCTCGCTCTGCATGATCATCGCCGACAGGCTCTTGATGTCCTCGATGCCCGTGCGCCGCACCATTTGCTGGAAGGCCTTCGGGCGCTCCTGGCCGGCGTTCACCTGCATCACCACGCGTGTAGAACTCGTTGGCCAGTTCGGGGTAGATGAACTGCATCTCCTCGCACACGCGGGTCATGGCCTGGTCGAGCGCGAGGCCGGTGCCGAGCACGATGCCGAGCAGATCCACCGTGTCGGGCAGTGCTTCCTGGAGCTTGGCCGATAGCGCTTCACCAGGCGGTGGAGAATCTGGTTGGGCAGCAACCAGCCGAGCAGAAAGGCGGCGACGATGCCGCCGAACTTCTGCGAGAAGGGATTATCGCGCTGCAGGTAGATCATGCCGCCGATCATGAGGGCCATGAAAGCGACGTGGCCGAGGACAAACGCGCCGAGCGCCTGGCGGTTGCGGATGCCGGCCTGGGCGAGTTCCTTCTCGGTGTCGTTCAAGTAGTCATCCATGCCCGGGACATGGCTGATGAGGAACAGAAAGCCGATCAAAGAAACCGCGGCCGCGGTGGCGGCGGCGGAACTGCCCGCGGTGGAGGTGGCTTGCGATTGCAGTTCGTCCAAGCGGTCGTCGAGCGGGTTCTCTTCGACCTGGATCAACTGAATGCCGCTCCAGATCATGGCCCCGATGGTGAGGAAGGCAAAGACAAAGAACAGGATCGGCGTGAGCATGGATTCCTCTAAAGCTTCGGGTTGGCGATCTTGCGGATCACCAGGATTCCGACGATCTCGGTGATGATTGCGTAAGTAAGGAACTTGCTACCGGTTTCGTCGGTGAACAGCAGCCGGATGTACTCCGGCTTGAGGAGCCAAAAGCCGAAGCCGACGACGATGGGCAGGACGCAGAGCAGGCCGGCGGAGAAACGCTGCTGCGCGGTGGCGGCTTTCATCTTGGCGGCCAGGTTGAGCCGCTCGCGCACCAGAATCGAGAGGTTCTCCAGCACGGCGACCATGTTTGCGCCGGTCTGCCGCTGCAGGATCAGGCCGGTGATGAAGAACTTCAGATCGATGATCGGCACGCGGCGGCCCAGATTGTGCAGGGCGGCTTCAAGCTGCGAGCCAAGAGCGAGTTCCTCCACAACTCTTCTGAACTCCATTTTGACCGGCTCGATCGTCTCCGCGCCGATCGTCTCCAGTCCGCTGTGGATGTTGTGGCCGGCGCGCATGGAGCGGTTGAACAGGTCGATGGCATCCGGCAGGCTCTCCTCGAACTTGGCGAGGCGGCGGGCGCGGACCCGCATGATGTAGAGGATGGGCAGACAGCCGAAGCGGCAGCGATGAGCAGGCGGAGCAGGAAGATGCCATGGCCGAAGATGCCTTGCAGGAGGTAGACAGTTCCGGCGATGAGGACGGAGAGGTGAGAACGTCCGCGGCGCGATACTTCAGATTCGCCTGCTCGATGGAGACCTGCAGGCGGCGGGCAGGTCCGAGCCAATCGAGGAAGCGGTTGAAAAATGCAAATGTGCCGCGCTGCTCCTGGCGCATGAGGTCGCTGGCGCCACGGCTGGCGCGGGCGGAACCGCCGGACTTGGCGCGCAGCTCGCGCAGGCGCGAGATGAGAACGCGCGATTCGGCCTGCTGCGGGACAGCGTAGATGTAATAGCCGGCCCCGATCAGGGCGCCGGTGAAGATCAGGAAGCTCAACAAGAGAAACACAGCTGTCAGGGTTGTCCTTGTCTAGTTGTCCTTGATCGTGACTGCCTCGCGGAAGATGGATTCGGGCAGGTGGATGCCGTAAGACTTGAGACGGTCGAGGCAGGCGGGCTTGTCGCCGGTGGCGTGGAACTGACCCATCACCTTGCCGCGCGTGCTGATGCCCGTGCGCTCGAACTCGAAAATGGTGCGGTGTCGACAAGGTCGTGCTCGACGTCGCCGACCTCGCTGATCTCGACCACCTTGCGCGTACCGTCGTTCAGGCGGGCGCAGTGCACCACGATGTTGATGGCGGAGGCGACCATCTGGCGGATGACCTTGTCCGGCATGTGCTGGCTGGCCATCATGACCATGGTCTCGAGGCGCGAAAGGCGTCGCGGCCCGAGTTGGCGTGGACGGTGGTCATGGAGCCGTCGTGGCCGGTGTTCATGGCCTGCAGCATGTCGAGCGCTTCGGCGCCGCGGATTCGCCGATGATGATGCGGTCCGGCCGCATACGCAAGGCGTTGATCACCAGGTCGCGCTGCGTGATGGCGCCCGCGCCTTCGATGTTCATCGGGCGCGTTTCCAGCGCACCACGTGGGTCTGCTGCATTTGCAGCTCGGCGGTGTCCTCGATGGTGACGATGCGCTCTTCCTCCGGGATGAAGCGGGAGAGCGTATTCAGCATGGTGGTCTTGCCGGAGCCGGAACCGCCGGAGATCACGATGTTGAGCCGCGCCTCCACGCAGCCGCTCAGGAAGTCGAGCATGCCGGTGGTGAAGGTCTCGTTCTTCAGCAGGTCGTCGGTGGTGAGAAGCTTCTTGCCGAAGCGGCGGATGGAGAGCACCGGGCCGATCAGCGAGAGCGGCGGAATCACCGCGCAAACGCGCGAGCCGTCGGCCAGGCGCGCGTCCACGATGGGCGACGAATCGTCGATGCGGCGGCCGATGTTCGAGACGATGCGGTCGATGATCATGCGCACGTGGGCCTGGTCCTTGAACCGGATGTTGGTCTCCACCACCCGGCCGTCGCGTTCGACGTAGACGTTGTCGAAGCCGTTGACCATGATGTCGCTGATGGTGGGGTCCTTCAGCAGCGGCTCGAGCGGGCCAAGGCCGAAGACTTCATCGAGGATCTCCTCGATCAGACGCTCGCGCTCGGCGAGCGTCATGGGAACACCATCGCTGACCACAAGGCGTTCGACGACCAGGCCGACCTGCTCTCGCATGCCGTCTTTGTTCAGGGTTCGAAGCTGATCGGGGGAAAGGGAGGCGAGCAGGCGCGAGTGGATCTGCGTCTTGATCTGGAACCAGCGGTCGCTGCCGCTGACGGACCTGATAGGGGATCGCTCTGCCATGTCGGTTTACGCCGCGAACGCTCAGGCGCTCTTGGCAGTTTCCTCCTTCTTGCGACCCGTGGCTTTGTCGACGAAGGCGCGGAAGACGCGGTCGAGTTCCCCCGCTGACTGGCGATCCTCGACGAAGGGGCGTCCTCGATTCATCGCGGCCAGAACGGCAGGCGATTGGGGGATGCCGTAGAAGACGGGCTGGCTGAGCGTCTGCTGAATCTGCTCCAGTGTGGCGTAGTGTTGGCCGGGCTTTTTGACGTAATGGTTGACCAGGACCTTGACCTGGTCCTCGGTGAACCCGAGTTGGACGAGCAAGGCGAGATAGCGCTGCGCGTTGCGGATGGCCGGGTACTCCTGGGTGGTGACGAGAAAGACAGTGGTCGAGGCCTGAAGAGCCGTTTGGATGAGTTCGTTGTTGATGTCGCGCCCCGCGTCGATCACGATGCTGTCGTACTTTTCGACGAGGAACGTGGAAGCTTCGCGAAGCATGGGGCCAAGGTAGTAGCCCTGGGGCATGAGAGTGTCGGGCGGGCCGAGGTAGAAGAAGCCGAGAGAGTCGCGCATGACGAGGCCCTCGAAGAGCGCCTGGTCCATGCGGCCGATGGTCTCAGTCAGGTCCCAGATGGTGTTCTGCGGGGCGCCGGCTCCAATCTGCATGGCGATGTCGTTGGCGCTCCAATCCAGGTCGAGAAGGACCGTGTTCTGCTTGCGCTGGGCGAGGACGCCGGCGAAGTTTGTGGCCAGCGTCGTGGTGCCCACGCCGCCCTTGGCGCCGAGGAAGGTATAGACCCGGCCGAGCTGGCTGCCGCCTGTCACTGCGCGGCGGGGGACATGCTCGAGGCGTGTGATGGCGTCACGGAAATCGGTTCGGCGCAGCGGGAGCTGGATGAAATCATTGGCGCCGCTGCGGACGGCGTGGATGACAGTTTCAGCGTCGCCGGCGTAATTGGCGGCGATGACGTATAGATCGGGGGCGGCCTGCTTGATCTTCTCGAGCGCCTTGAGACTGGTTTCGGGGTCGCCTGCCAGGTCGAGGAAGAGGGCTGCTTCGGGCTGGCGTTCAAGATCCTGCAAAACACGGACGTAAAGGTTGAGCGTAATCTCCGAGTACTCCGCGACCACCTTGGCGTTGGGCAAATTGAGCAGGCTTTCGCGAACCATCTCGCGGAAGTGTTCATCGGTGGAGGCGACCAGCAGGGAAATAGTAGACATTGTGAAATTGGCTCTCCTAGGGGTTGCAGGTGCCCAGTTCGGGGTCGCAGCCGGCGCCTTCCACCGGCATCATGGTTGAGAAATCGGGGATCTGGACCGGCGGCAAACCGAGGTAGGTCATGAAGGGGCGGAATTCGTAGTTCCGCACGCTGACTTTTGCCACGTCGGGGATGCAGAGGGTCGAACACTCGCCATCGCACGAGAATTCGACGAGCTGGCCGGAGTCGGGATCGCGGCGGTAGTACTCCACGAGGATCTCGGCGCTGCCGCTACGAAAAGTTTCCTGGTCGGGAATCGGGGGCACATTGTTGCGCATCCAGTTGATGACGTTGTCGCCGCCTGGCTGCCAGCAGTGTGTGACTGCATAGCGCGTGCCGAGCCGGGTCCAATCGACCACACTGTGCCAGATCCAGAGCATCTGCGAGATCGCGATGAGGCCAAAGGTGAGCGGGGTGATGACCCCGGCGAGCACGATAACGTACTCCATCAGGGCCTGGCCTTTACTGCAACGACCCCTGGTAAGCCGCATCAGAGGCCTCCGAAGGGCAGCTTGACCTGTGCCCTGAACAGAATTGGTTCACTGATGATGCCGCCGAGGCGGATGGGGAACGACCAGCCTTCGGGGACGGTAGCGACGACATAATCGGGGCCTTGGGCTCCCTGGGCAGCATCGCAACCGCCTCCGGCGGCGTCGCAGGAGCATTCAGCGAGTGCGCCGGTTTCCGGGGAATAGCGCTCGATGCGGACAGTGATCTGCTCCGGCTCCAGACCGGGCAGGAGACGTTCGCCCGAGCCGTCAGCATTGCCGGTGAGGGCCATCATTTTGGCGGCCTGAATTGTAGCGTCGGCGTCAGAGCAGAAGTTGACTCCCTGCTGCGTGCCGACGTAGCGGGCGAGGTTGTAGAGGACTTTCTTGAGCGTGTAGTAGGAGTAGGTGGCACGCGTGAATTCCACCGTGCCCATGAAGAAAAGAACGAGCAGGGGTATCCAAAGCGCGGTTTCCAGGAGCGCGCCGCCCCGCCGGGAACGAGAGAAGCGTCTCATTGGTGGAGCACCACCTTCCCCGGGCCGGCGGCCAGAGAGCAGCCGTCGAAGCGCCCCTGCTTGAGGGGCATGGGATAGCCGATGTAGATGGCGTTGAAGCGGGCGTTGTTGTCGCCAGGGCTCAGCGTGACGCTGTCGGGATTGGGCTCGAGGAGGAACTGGCGGAAGGCGAGGGGCTGCATGGCGCCGGCAATGAGAGTCTCAACGACGGCGACGGTAATGATGCGGCGGCCAAGTCCTGCGTATGCGGTGTAGTCCTCGATATCGGCGACGTCTGTATCAGCAGAATAGAGCGAGATGATGGTATCGACGTCGGCGATGCTGGCGCAGGCGGAAGGAACCGTGGAAGCGTCGAAGCGGAAGGCGAGTCCACAAGTGAACGCGTTGACTGGTGCGGGAACACTGGTGGTATTGCAGGCGCGGGGCGTGGCGCTGGCCCAGATTGTCTCATCGGTATTGACGGTCATGCAGGCACGGCGGCCGAAGGTGTCGGTATTGGCGGGATTGTCTGGCGTGGCGGTGGGCAGCATGCCCTGTGCGCCGATGCGAAGAGCTTGCGACGACTCGTCGGGGTACAGCGTCGCTTCCTCGTTGTAGCGATTGAGAACAAGATAGTCAATGCGGCCGGTAGCGCCGGTGAGGTTGCTTGGGGTGGGATTGCCGGTGCACTGGAACCCGAACGTGTACCGGGTTCCGCGAACGAAGCCGAAATCGGTGGTATCGGAGGCATCCGCGGCCTGGATGGCGATGGGTTCGATGCCGCAGGCAGTGCAGAGCGGGGCGCTGACGCCGGCCACCGCGGCGACCTCGATGGGGGTCTTGCGTTCCTGGGCGATGGGAAGGAAGCCGAAAAAGACGATCGGGGCGTCCGCCCGGATGCGGACTCGCGCGTAGCGTGAGGAAGCTCCGCTGCCTTCGCCTCCATTGGAAAGGGCGGCTTCCATAGTTTCGTAAAACTGCGGCTCGGCGACTTCGCTGATGAGGAAACCGTCGCTGTTGGAGAGGCTGGAGGCGTCGAAGTTATAGCGATTGGTGAGGCCGCCGTTCTCGACGTCGACGGTCAGGCGAGCTTGCGCGGCAGCTTCGGAGGAACTCGCTTCAGTGCCGATGAGGCGCGCCGCGGCGGTGAGAGCGGCAGCGTTGGCGGCGGTCTGCAGTTCCATTCGGATCATGTAGAGCCGGGCGAGGTCGACGGCGAAGCCCATGAACGCGAAGATCACCGGCACCAGGATCACGAGGATCTGGATGGTGGTGGCGCCGCGCTGATGTCGTCGTCTGGGCAAGAGGAGAATGCCTCGCTATTTCTTCTGAGTCGAGCCGGGGACTGCATAGCCGGAGGGGCCAACATAAGATGGCTGCGGCTCTGAGCCCTTCTTTTTCTTCTTCTTTTTGTTGTTGCGCTCGGCGAGTTCCTCGTCGGCGCTTTGCAGGAACGGTTCCAGGGTTGTAGGAAGCTTGGCCTTCTCCTCAGCCGTCAGAGGTTTGACGAAAGTGGGCGTAATGACCACCAGCAGTTCGTCCTGGCTCTTCTTGGTGGAGCGGCTCTTGAAAAGGTGGCCGATGATGGGAACGTCGCCGATCCACGGGATCTTGTTCATGCCCTGAACGACGCGGCTATCGAGCAATCCGGCGATGGCGAAGGTCTCGCCATCCTGGAGTTCAACCTCCGTGGAGGCCGTGCGCGTGGAGAGGGCCGGGATCATGTAGCCCTGGAGTTGCACGGCGTTGGAAAAGTCGATGGCGCTGACCGACGGGCTCACTTTGAGGTGGATTTTGCCCTCGGCGGTGATGGTGGGGGTGAACGTCAGCTCGACGCCGAAGCTCTTGAACTGCACGGTCACGACCGGAGCAACGGCGCCGCCGGTGGAAGTGGCGGCGAGGGTGGGGAAGGGGAACTGGCCTCCGGCGAGGAAGCTGGCCTCCTTGCCTTCCATCGCGATCAGGTTCGGTTCGGCGAGAATCTGGAGCAGATTGCGCGTTTCGAGGGCGCGGATCGTAGCGCCGATATTGAGGTCGGGGCGGTAGAGAAAGATATTGAGAATGTCGCTGAAATTGATGGTGGAGTTTGAAAACTCCTGGTCCTGGAACTGGAACTGGCTGAACCGGGGCTGCGCGAACTGTTGAGATGACGTCGCTCCGAGCATCTTCGGATTGCGACTGAACAGGTTGATGCCAAATTCGGAGAGCGCGACGCGGTCCACGCTGGCAAACTTGACGTGCAGCATGATCTGGTACGGAGGCCTTGGCTCGGGGACCCTGAGGAGATTCACCAGGACTTTGCCCATGGGCGCCGCCATGTCGCCGTAGCGCTTGGCGTCCTCGAGAGTGGCCACATCGCCGGAGAGGACCACGGTGTCGCCGGTCACCTCCAGCGAAATTCCATTCTGCTGAAGGGCCGCGGTGACCTTGGCAAGGGCAGCATTGGCGACGACGAGATCGTCGACGACTTTGATATCGAAGCGGGTCGGACGGCCGCCCGACTCCCACACAATCACAGTGGTGTGGCCTAGCCCCTTGGCGTTGACCATCACTTCGCGCGGGCTGACAACGACGGCATCGGCGATCTTGGGCTCAGCGACGGCGACGCGGGAGATATCGGAGGTGAACTGGAGCAGTTCGCCCCGGCCAATGAGGATCTCCATGCCGCCGCTGGTCTTCTGCGCAGGCGCGAGGGAGGAGCAGAGCAGCAGCGCGCCGGCGCTCAAGGAAAAGAGGGAAGGGACACCGCGGCGCATTTATTGAAAAGTCTCCTGGAGGTGTTTTTCGCCACGGAATACGTCGACGACGACCCTGGGCTTCGGGGGTTCTTTCTTCACTTTGGCTTTGGAGTCAGGCTGGCCGGTAAGGGCGTTCCAGGCTTGCGGGTCGCGGACGTCGATGGGCGCGCGGACTCCGCCGGCTCCAACCATCTGCGGGCGGCGGATGCGTGTGAAGAGTTCGGGATCAAGGGCCTCGGCGGTGGTAGCCTGCCTGTTCTCGATTCTGGAGCGGTCGAGAGGATTGCGCAGGGCAAGGCTGAGGCGGCCCTGGTTCTTGGCGAGTTCGATCTTGCCGGCCTCCTGCGGAGTGACCAAAAGGGTCACTGCGCGCTGCAGGGTGGCGCTTGGCGTGGCGGTGCCGGAGGGCTGTGAGGAGCTTGCCGCGGTTTGCGCGGGCTGGACCTCTGTGTTCTTGCCGATGGAGAGAACGATGACGTCCTCGAGGACGATCGTGGTGAGAGCCTCCGACATGGATCCGACACGGGTGAAGAGGACGTCAACGTGCATGCGTGGCTGAATGAGGCCGGCCACCCCTGAGATATCGGTAATCGGGACGGAGATGGCTCGCTTGCCGGATTCGATCGTCGCGGCGAGGCCCTCGGCGCCGGCCAGGGCGGTGAGTTTGTTCGTGGTCAGCGGCTCATTGGCGGTGACGGGAAAGAGCAGGGCCTTGCCAACGGCGACGGAGGCATCGAGCAGAGCGGACTTAGGCAAGTCCTTGGCGGGAAGTGAGACCAGCTTGAGATCTGTTTTAGAAAGCTTCGCGCCCGCCCCAAGGTCGCGGGCGGCGGCGACGACGCGGGTCATCTTCTCGTTTTGGGGGGCGCTGGTCTTGGCCCAGAGGAACCAGGACAGCAGCGCGGCAGAGACCCACGCCGCACCGAAGATGATGAAGATTCTTTGGCGGTCCATTGACTAACCGTTTCCTTCCGCTGCAAACAACAATGCCGTGCGGTCGCTGTATACGAGCCGCCAGCGGGCCGCGCCGAGGACGCCGGCCAGCGTGGAGCCGGCGGGCACAAGCGCGTGGGTACAGCCGTGGCCGGCGAGCGCGGCGCTCCAGCCGGGGCGGGCTTCAGCAATCCGGATGTACTGCTTGAGGAACCCGGAACCATAAAAGTCGCTTCTGCCGTCGAAGAAGACCTTCCGGGCGCCGGCGAAGCGATAAATGAGATACCCGCCGAACTTGTCGGGCGCGTAAATCCGGGCAGAGTCAGGTAACGCGGCGACAGCGCTCATGGCCTGTACCGGGAACTCAGCGGGGTCGAAGCCTGTGCGTGCCCGCACAGCCGGTGCGGAGAGAACAAGGGCGGCCAACGCCAGAGCGGCCGGAGCGAGGGCATAGCCCTTGGCGGTCGTGTCGAGGTTTCGCAGATTGGAGGAGTAATTCAAAGCGCTGCCAGCCGCCTTTTCAATCCACGGCCGCCAACCGTCGAGCCTGCGCATGGCGACGGTGATGGAGCCGGCCGCCAGAGGGAGGGCGGCCATGGCCGCCAAGGGCAGCCCGCGGGCCGTGAGTAGGGCCATCCAAAAGAAGAGGGCGAGGGCGAAGCAGCGGCCGAACTGCCGTAATTGCCAGGCGCAGAACGCGCCCAGGGCGGTGAGGACAGGGACGAGGGCAACGCGGGCAGCGCCCTCGGCATGGTAGTTGAAGCTCTGGAACTCGGCCACCCGGCTAAGGAGTTCGGTATCGCCCAGATAGCGAAGAACGTGGGCGTGCAACTGCCAACCGTAGGGATTCAGGAAGGTTCCGGCCAAACCGAACAGAGCCGCTTGCGCATACCAGGCGGCACGACCGCCAGTGCGATTCAGCAGGAACCGCTCGAGCGTTTCGCCGAGGGCGTACAGCAGGAGCAACAGAAATCCGAGAGGAAAGCTGCCGTGGGTATTTGCCCACACTGCGCCGAGCAGGAAGGCGGCGAGACGATGCGGATGAGAGAACCGAAGGCCGGCTTTCTCAATCGCAAGCAAGGTCAGCAGGAGCCAAACCCACCCGAGCAGGTGGGGTCTCGCCAACCAGTGCAGGCTCGCTGTGGTGAGCATGACGGGCAACAATGCACAACTGAGGAAGAAATCCGCGCCGGCGCTCCACTGAAGCCGGACCCAAAGCCACACTCCGGCGCCGATCCAAAGAATCGAAAGCCAGACAACGCCGCTCAGTCCCGCGAACCTGTGGGCCGCGCCGAGCATGACGTCGGCGCCCCACTCCCAAGCCATCCAGGGCCGGCCTTGACGTGTGAACGAGTAGGGATCCGTACGGGGGATTCCCTGGCCGGCGAGGATGCTCTCTCCAGTTCGAATATGCCAACCGGAGTCGGAGTCCCGGAAGAGCTTGACCGGGCCATCCAGCAGCACGAGGCAGGCGAACATCGCGGCCACGGCTGCGGTGAGGGCTAAGTCAGGCAGCAACCAGCGGCGGAGCACACCGCGTGAACCTGAACCGACTTCGGGGTTACTGCCCAGTGGCGCCAATGCTGGTCAGGCCCTGCGTAATGCTCGAATACAGGCTGACGACCGCGGTCGAAAGCTGATTCACCGTCGTGATGAGGGCCAAGCCCACGGCTGCGACGATCAGCGCGTATTCAACGAGGTCCTGGCCGCGATTATCGTGGATAAAGCGGAGCCATAGAGCCTTCATCAAAGTGTCCATATGAGTATTCTCCTGCTACTGGCGTGAAGCCCGTTGGTTCGGGCTCTCAGTTGGTTTTGAGGACGGCGCCTGTGCGCCGAGGGCATTTTTCCAGAAGGCAGCAAGGCGCTGCCAGCGTCCCGTCGAACGGGGCGCCTGCGTGGTGGCGGGCAGTCCGTCGAGGTCCGAGACCAACTTCAAATTGTTCCACGCGGCGAAGTGTTGCCGCTCGATGGCAAGTGCTGCGTCGAGCTCGCGCCGAGCCTTCTCGTAGCTGCCCTGTTCGATCAAAGCGGCAGCCAGGTTGTTGTGCGCGGAGGCGGGGTCGACGGCGACTGACCAGTGGGCTACGGCGCCGGCACTGTCGGCGGCGCCCGATCCGGACGCCAGAGCCCGGGCGAGATTGGCTCGGGCCAGGGTGTTTTCGCGGTTCCGTCCGACGGCGGACTCAAGAACCTGAGCAGCTTCGGCGGCACGTCCCTGCTGGAAGAGGTTGTAGCCGAGATTGTTCAATAATGTGTCGTCCTGAGGAGACAGGGCCAAGGCGGCACGGTGGGCCTGCTCGCCGGCGGAAAGTTCGCCGGTCTCGTCCAGAGCAATGGCCAACCAGGCATGCGTTGCGGCCGGCGCGGCAGCAGCGGCAGTGACGGTGCGCAGGACGCGGACCGCCTCCGCGGCCAGATCCAGTTTGATGAGCAACCGCGCTTCCTCGGACGCGAGGGAAAGTTCTTCGGGCGCATATGCCCGGGCAATCCGCACGTGTTCGAGGGCAAGATCAGGGTAGCCGCTGTTCTCGTACTGGCTGGCCAATTCGAGACGAAGATCTGTCGACTCGGGGGCGACGGCGAGGCGCTGGCGAAGAATTCGAACGGCCGGGTCGCCTTCACCGGCGATTCGAGCGTTTCGGACCTGCCGCGCAAAAGTGGATTGGGAAGCTGGTGCGGAGTGGACCGGGACTGCGGCTGTTCGCTGGGCACAACCGCTCAGGAGGCAGATGGCCGCGACTGCGGCAATGAGAACTAGGCGTATCATGCTGGCAACTTCTCGAAATCCAACTGATCACCGACCGAAGTGCCGGTGGAGGCGATCTGGCCCTCGGGCAACTCGAGCACCGAGTGCGCCTTCAAGCACGCAGCAATGCGCCACGGCTTGACCGAAGGCTTCGCTTTGAGAACTTTCTTGCTCTTGCTGAGGAAGAGGATGTCGATGGTGAACTTCATGAAAAAACAATGGATGGCTTCACACGGAACGATCCAGAGACCTTCGCCCGGGGCGAGGCCGGATCGTTTGAGCAGGCCGTCGCGCCTGGTCTGGCTGGAGTCGGCGACGTCGGCCGCTGAGGCGATGACAGCGTCCCGCGTCCGGTTGAGCACACGAATCTTCATCTTCTTCCGAGGACCCGAACCTCCTCCTCGTTCACAGAAGGAGGCCAAGACTAGTCTAAACCCGAGTGGAGGAACAGGGTTGCGAAACGAAAGAGCAACTTAGCCTCCTCTCGCAGGGTTTAGACTATCGGATTAGTCATGCTTGCGCAATTCTTACGTCTGGCCGCCCCTGGGATTGTGGGTGCGGTGGGTATTCTTCTGCTATTGGCTTCGCCGTCCGGTTTCGGGCAGACGACGGCCGCCTCTTTCGGCGAGGTGGTCCGGCTGGGGATGACACCGGCTGATATCGTCCTTGACGAGTCTCGCGGCCGGCTCTACCTGGTGAACCAGAATGCGAACAGGCTCGAGATCTGGGACTACATTGGCAAGCAGCGCGCGGGAAGCATTCCAGTCGGGCGCGGACCGCTTTCGGCGGCGATTTCGATGGACAACCAGTATCTCTATGTGACCAACGCGGGGACGTCGGCAACCCCGGACGCGACTCTGACAGTCATCGGGCTATCCGAGAACGCGGTCACCGCAACCGTGCCACTGCCCGCGCGGCCGCAGGGGGTTGAGGTGGGAGCAGATGGCCGTGTGCTGATTTCCACGCTGGGGACAGGCACGAACAATGCGGCCAACACGCTGCTGATCTACGACAGGCAGCAATCGAGCCAACAGGTGTTCGCCGTCCCGGTTCCCCCGGCGCCGACGTCGCCGTCCCAGATCGGGACCACATCCATAGCCAGGCCGCAGACCGTCTTCGCAGGCAAGCTGATCAGAACGCCTGATGGCCAGTTCATCATTGGCATCAACCCGATCAACAACGGCGCGTCGACGCTGGCCTTCATTTACGAGGTAGCCAGCGGAACGATCCTGACGAGCCGCACGGTGACCGGACAATCGACAGTCTTCTCAATGTCTCCGGACGGAACACGGTTCATGGCCGGTTCGACGATGTTCAACACCGACACGCTGGCTGTGGTGGCACAGCAGAACGCGGCGAACGCACCGTTTCCGATGCCGGCAGGTTTCAACAACACCGTCAACGTGGGCGGCAGCATTTTTTCGCCGGACGGAACGACGCTGTACAGCGCATTCAACGTGGCGGCTACTACACTGCCCACTCCGCGTCCGTCGTCCTCGATCCTGCTTGTATCCGATGCGCAGAATTTGAGCATCAGACTGGGCATAAGATTGCCCGAATCGCTCGTGGCACGAGCGATCATCACCTCGGACGGTTCAGAAGCCTGGGCCGCTTCGGAATCGGGCATGCTCTATCTGCCCCTGGGCAAGTTGTACGAATTCCCGATCCTGCAGCCGGAGACGACCCAGGTTTTCCTGGCGGTGGACGACTGCAACCGGGGTATTGCGTCGGCCAGACTGAAGGTGAATAACCTCGGGGGCGGCAGGCTCACCTTTGCGGTGCCGGTGACCCCGAACGCGGTTGTAGTCACAGCCGACTCCGGGCTGGCGCCCTCCTTCCTGAATTTCACGATGGAGCCTGGGCGGACGGGCATTGCGCGACAGCCTGGGACCAACCTGAGCTTCAATGGCGGCATGACCGGAGCCCCTGTCACCTTGGATCTGATCTCGCCTGAGGCGATTAACATCCCTCCCCGCATCCGCGTGTACATGAATTACCGGACGAACGACATGCGGGGCGTGATTAAGCCGATTCCAACGATTCTGGACAATACGCAGGGACTCAAGGATCTGGTTCTGGATGAGAGCCGGGGGAAGATCTACATCGCCAATGCAGGGTTCAACCGGATCGAGGTGTATGACCTGAAGACTCAACAGCTTGTGGAGCCAATCCCGGTCTGCCAGCTTCCGCAGCAAATGGCGCTGGGGACCGACGGTTACACAATGTATGTAGCCTGTTCCGGTTCGGAGGGGATCGGAATCGTCGATCTGGACATCGGGCGACACGTCTCAGAAGTGGAATTCCCGGCGATTCCGCGGCAGGGGAACGCCGCAGTGATTACACCGCAAACTCTAGCCATGGGGCTGAGCGGGTTGCAGTTTGTGATGTCGAGCGGAACGATCTGGAAGGTCGTGGGAAACCGGGCGGTTCCTCGCGATCCAAGTCCTATCACAGGGATTACGGCCAATGGGGCGCAGACTGCCATCGCGTCGCAACGACGGATGATCAGCAGTCCTGACTTCAGCCAGATTCTGCTCCTGGGCGGAACGGGCACGGGCTATTTGTACGATGCTCTGATCGACAGTTACACAGCCACGCGACAGTTGTTCACGACTCCTATCCAGGGGATGTATTACGGTCCGATGGCGATCGCGAATGAGAGTTCATTCATGCTCTCCAACGGTTTGGTTCTGAACAACTCGCTGACGCCGATTGGCGGAGCTGAGCGGCCTGGACAGGCTGTGACTACGCCTCCCACTGGTCCAGGCCAGCCCGCAGTAACGACGATTGTGAGCGCTGGTCAAAGACATGTGGCGGCGGTGGCCTCGCTGGACAAGGACTACTTCATCCGGATGACGTTGCCCGTCAGGCAGAATCTGAATCCTGCGACGACACGAGACGAGGGACGAACCACTCTCGAAATGGTCGACACGCGAACCGGGGCCGAGCAACTCATCGGGGTCATCCCGGAAAACCCGCCAAACACGTTGTTAGGGACTGGGGTGCAGCAGGTGCCGCCTCGCTGGATGGTGACCAACAGCGCAAAGACAACTGCGTATTCGATTACGTTGTCGGGGCTGAGCACCATCAATCTGTCACAGGCGACGAGTGCGACTAAGCCCAACATTCCATTGGGTGCCCGCGGCATTGTGAACTCAAATGACGGGACGCAGAACATCCGGCCCGGCAGTTTCATCACTGTGACGGGGACAAGCTTGGGCGAACCGGCGTCTGCTTCCCAAGTGCCACTGCCGACGGTGTTGGGTGGTTCGTGTATTGTTTTCAATGACATCCCCCTGCCGACCATCCGCACCTCGGCTACGCAGATCGCAGCACAGCTCCCCGAAGATCTCAGGCCGGGACTGTATGTCGTTCAGGTGCGAAGCCTGGCGACGGCACAGGCGTCCGACCCGATCGTGGTCACCGTTCAGCGCCCGCAGTAGTCGGCTCAAAACCGCGGCACTGCAGGACGGGCAATCGCGGATATTTGGGGAATTCCGGTTGGTCCAAGCCGCGACGGCAGCGAACAAAGGTGCTACCGCGAGCGCCGGAGATCACTTCTGCATGAACGCAGCGCGCGCACAGGCCGGCGGATTCAGGGACTCTGACTGCTTCGCCCACGTCGTTCAGATGAGTCTGACGGCCCGTTTGATAGACTGAAAGAGCCACACCTCCTCCCGGGAACTATCACATTGAAAATCGGTTTTGTCAGCTTGGGGTGCCCCAAGAACCTCGTCGATTCCGAGGTCATGATGGGCGAACTCGCGGCGCGCGGTCATGAACTGACGGCAGTGCCGGAGGAAGCCGACGCCATCGTGGTCAACACCTGCTCCTTCATCGACCCGGCGAAGCAGGAGTCGGTGGACACCATCATCGAGATGGCGGAGTACAAGAAGAGCGGCAAGGCGCGCCGGCTGATCGTAGCGGGTTGCCTGGTGGAACGATACCGAAACGACATCCAGCGGCAGATTCCAGAAGTGGACGCCGTCCTGGGAACCAACGAACTGGAGTCGATTGTCGCGCTCTGTGAAGGTGGGGCGTCGAACGGAGCGGCAGGCGGGGCGGCCGTGCCGTACCTCTACCACGAGGGGACGCCGAGGATTCTGGCCACGCCGCGGCACTACGCCTACGTCAAGATTAACGAAGGCTGCGATCACCCTTGCACCTTCTGCGTGATCCCGCAGTTTCGAGGCAGTTTCCGGAGCCGCCGTTTCGAGAGCGTGATTGTCGAAGCGAGCCGCCTGTTCGAGCAGGGCGTGCGCGAGATCAACCTGATCGGCCAGGACACGACAGCCTACGGCGACGATCTCGGGATGAAGGACGGGCTGGCGCACCTGCTCGCCCGATTGGCCGGTATCGAGACGACTCATCCGAAATGGGTTCGATTCCTCTACTGCTACCCGAACCGGATCACGAGCAAACTGCTCGACACGATCGCCGAGCACGCGCCGCTGGTGAAGTACATCGACATGCCGCTGCAGCATGCGGCGGATTCGGTGTTGAAGCGCATGAAGCGCGGGGCTTCCGGAGAGATTTTCCTGAAGCTGATCGAGAAGATCCGCCGGGCGGTGCCGGGCGTAACGATCCGGACATCGATGATCGTGGGTTTCCCGGGAGAAACCGAGGCTGATTTCGAGGAGCTCTGCAGTTCGTGAAGGCGGCGAAGTTCGACCGGCTGGGCGTCTTCGGCTACTCGGACGAAGAGACGTCGCAAAGCTACCACCTGGACGGAAAGGTGGGCAAGCGGGAGATCTACAACCGCAAACGCGCGTTGATGGCGCTGCAGCGCAAGATCTCCCTGGAAGGAAACCGCAGGCTCGTCGGCCGTGAGGCGGACGTCCTGCTTGAGGGGCCGTCGCCGGAGAGTGATCTGCTATGGCAGGCGCGACTGGCTGGGCAGGCGCCTGACATCGACGGGGTTTGCTACGTGGGCGATTTCGGAGAGGGACAACCCGCGCCGGGCCAGATCCGCAAGATGCGCATCACCAAGGCGCACGACTACGACCTGGTGGGAGACCTGGTGGACACTGCGCCGGCGGCGACTGCGGCACCCCTCAACCTGTTCCCGATCATCGCCGCCAATACGGGTCGACCAAGACTACACCAATAAACAAGCGAAGCAGCCATGAAGTGCCCAATCTGCAAGAAGGAAGTGGAATTCGGCGCGCCGGAAATGCCGTTCTGCAGCGAGCGCTGCCGCCTGATTGACCTCGGCATGTGGGCCGATGAAGCGTATCGGATTCCGGTGGTGGGACAGGAGCCGCCATTGGCTCCGGAGCCTGAGACGGAGGATGAATGATCGGGCTCGCGAAGTTGTGGGCGACGTGGTTCGGTTGTGGACTGGCGCCAATTGCGCCTGGGACGTTCGGGTCGGCTGGGGCACTGGTGGCAGTGCCGCTCTGGCTTGCGATGGGGTGGGCGCCATGGACACTGGCGGTTCTGGCCCTGGCATTGACGCCTTTCTCCATCTGGTCGGCAACATTGACGGCGAAGAGCGCCGGGAGGAAAGATCCAGGAATGGTAGTCGTCGACGAGGTCCTGGGTCAATGGATCACCCTGGCAGGGGCCGCCACGCTGGACCTGAAGACCGTGATAGCCGGCTTCTTCCTGTTCAGGCTGCTGGATATCGTGAAGCCGTGGCCGGCGCGGCAGTTTGAGTCACTCCCTGACGGGACGGGGATCGTGGCTGACGACCTGATGGCCGGGGTCTATGGCGCGGCCCTGCTTTGGGCTGGCGGACGTTACTTTTCCTGAGTCAGGCGGACGACTTCGCCCTCTTCCAGGCCTTCCTTGACGGCTACGTTGACGCCATCGCTTGGGCCGAGCAGCACGGAGCGGCGGACAAATGAATCGCCTGACTTTACCTCGACGAAAGTGCCATCGGCGCCCTTCTCGACTGCCCCTTCCGGGATCACCACGGTGTCATCGATGCGGTCCAGGACGACGTTGGCAAAACCGGAAAGATCAGGGATGATCTCGCTCCCGGTTTGCTCCAACTTCACACGCAACGGGATGGTGCGGATGAAATACTGCTGGCGCCCGTTAATGGTGGCTAGCGCGCCGATAGCAGAGACTTCTCCTTTGAACTGGCGGTCCGGATAGGCATCAAAGCCAACCGTCGCCTTCTGGCCAAGCTTGAATCGCGTGACCTCAGACTGGTTGATCGAGGCTTCAATCTGGAGACTCTTCGGGTCGACGACCTGAAGCATCGGCGTGCCGGGGGTAACCAGGTCGCCTGCTTCGAATGTTTTTCTTTCACCGTGCCGGGAGTCGCGCGCCAGCACAACAACCATCCCGTCGATGGGAGCGTGTACTTTAAGGCGGAGTTCGTCGTCCTGATGGCGGGCGACATGGTCGATCTGCAATTTCTCGGCGATCTGAGCAATTCTCAAGGCTGAAGCCTGAGCCTGTTTCCTGAGCTCGATCTGAGTAAGCAGCTCTTGAATAACCGCATCGGCCTCTTCTCCGGCAAGACGAAACTGCTCGCGCTGGATTTGGCTGCGAACTTCCGCGGTGCGCATATCGAGTCGAGCCTTCTGGCCGGCCGCTTGGGCGACCTTAAGCCGCTGGCGCAAGTTGACCAGTTGAAGTTCATGCTCGACGCGCAGTTTCTTGACGAAATTGCGGCGCTCTTCGAGCATGTCCTTGACGTCGTCGATGTGGTCGCGGATGTTGGTGGGGTCGAACTCGGCGATGACGTCGCCTTTGCGAACATTCGTGCCATTGGCGGTGAGCATGATGAGGCTCATGGCCCGGTCCGCATCGGGGCTGCGGAGAAGGGGAGCAACGACGACGGCATAGTTCCTGGCCGATGACGTGCCGCTCACTCTAGCGAGTATTTCGAGGTCGCCGACGCGCGCCGATACCGTCCTGACCGGCGCCATCCTGCTGGCGGCAGACTCCTCGCGGAGGCGGGCGAGGCCCAACCAGACGCCGCCACCGATAAGGATAGTGATCAGGAACGCTACCCAGCCGGCATAATTCCGCGGCGGAGCGTCCTCCGGACGTGGCGCGGGCATCTGCGGAGCTTGAATCGGTACTTGCAGCGGAGAGGGCATAAATCAGGCCTTATATCATCAATATCAGACTCGTGAGTCTGAAACAATCGATTCCGCCGCTAATCAGCCGTGCATAGCGGCTCGGGATGGTGCAATCTGGAATAGAGGGACCGAGGGACCGAGTTACCAAGGTACCAAGAATCGTCTTGTTTCGAATGGCAATCAAACGCAATGGCGCCGGCAGGCCGGCCATAGAATCTGTTTTCCCCCAGGCTGCGATCCCGGGCGGAGAGGTCTCGATTCGTGGAACAGGATTCGTGCAGTCTCCACGTCCGCGTGTGACATTCGGCGGAGCCGACGCCGCACTCGTGGTTGGATCGGACACGCTGTTGATCGCTCGAGTTCCCGATGGGGCCGCGGGCGGCGAGTTGGTTGTCGACAACGGCGAATCGGCCAGCGAGTCAGTGCCGTTCCGGCTTGGCATGATGGTGGCCGACAGTCTGCACCCTGTGGCGAACCCGTATGTGGATGCCGCGGGCAACGTCTATTCGACCTTCAGCGGATCGCGCGGGCAGAAGACCCCGGTTTCGGTTTACCGAATTGACCCGGCCAAGGAGATGACGCCGTTTCTCTCCGACCTGATGAATGCTACGGCGATCGCGGGCGTGGCAGGAGGAGACTCCATCTACGTTTCTTCTCGTTTTGACGGGGTGGTCTACGAGGTCAATCCGTCGGGGGTGATGAGCGTCTATGTCGAGGGGATGGGAGTGGCCACAGGACTGGCCCTGGACGGCATAGGGAACCTATACGTAGGAGATCGCTCCGGGACGATCTTCAAAGTGAGCCCAGACCGGCAGATCTACGTCTTCGCGACGATGGAGCCTTCGATCGCGGCCTATCACCTTTCGTTTGGACCTGACGGCTGGCTTTACGTCACGGGGCCGACGACATCGAGTTTCGACGCGGTCCATCGCGTCGCCCCGACCGGTGAAGTCGAAGTGTACTTCCGAGGGCTTGGAAGACCACAGGGGACAGCCTTCGATGTTGATGGCAACCTTTACGTCGCGGCTTCATGGAGCGGGCGGAGGGGAATCATCAGGATCACCAAGGAGCGTGAGCCGTCGGTGTTTCTATCTGGCCCGAACATCGTGGGAATGGCTTTCGGACCGAAGGGCAAGCTGTACATCACCACGACCGGAGCGCTGTTTGAGGCAAGTGTCGGGTTGGAGGGTTTTCTCCGCCGGTGAGATTCTCCTATGCGAGCTGAGATCCTTGCCGTCGGCAGCGAAATGTTGACGCCTGCACGCGTTGACACAAATTCTCTCTGGCTGACCGGGCAGCTCAACGACCTGGGCGTGGAAGTCTCGCAGAAATCCATCGTGGGCGACGACAGGGAACTGCTGGCGGCGGCTGTGGCCGCCTCTACCGGCCGTGTGCCGCTGGTGATCATTTCCGGCGGGTTAGGTCCCACCGAGGACGACGTGACGCGGGAAGCCGTAGCGCAGGCCCTGGGCAGGCAATTGTTGTTCAGCGACGAGATTTGCAGGGGAATTGAAGCCCTGTTCGCCAGCCGCGGGCGGAAGATGGCCGAAATCAACAAGAGGCAGGCGTTCCTGGTTGAGGGGGCGACGGCCTTGGATAATCCCAACGGCACCGCCCCCGGACAGTGGATCGACATCCGCGGAGGCCTCATCCTGATGCTGCCGGGGCCGCCCCGCGAATTGAAGCCGATGTTCGAAAGCGTGTGCCTCCCCAGGCTCAGGGAGAGGCTGCCGGTGGCGGCGATTCGCACGAGGTTCTTCCGGGTTGCCGGGATGGGCGAAAGCGACGTCGACGCGATCATCGCACCGATCTACACGGCCTACAAGAACCCGGTGACAACGATTCTGGCAGCCGCAGGAGACATTCAGCTCCACCTGCGTGCGCAGTGCTCCACCGCGGAGGAAGCCGAAGCCCTTGTGGAGGAGCTCGGCTGCAAGATTGCCGATCGGCTCGGGGAGCGAATCTACTCCAACAACGGCGATCCGCTGGAAGCGGTGATCGGCCACAAGTTGAGAGAACGCAAAGCGACCCTGGCCGTGGCAGAGAGCTGCACTGCCGGTTTGCTGGGCGGGAGAATTACTGAAGTGGCAGGCTCGTCGGAGTGGTTCCTGGGCGGTTTCCAGGTCTACGGCAAGGGGATGAAGGCGAGACTGTTGGGACTGGACGAGAAGGTCGTGGAGGAGTCCGGCGTGGTCAGCGAGGCGGTGGCCAAGGCGATGGCAGATTCGGCACGGTACCGCACTGGCGCCACCTATGCCCTTTCGGTGACCGGCGAGGCAGGACCCGAAAGCTCTTCGCCCGGCGTCGAGCCCGGCACCGTATGGATCGGCATCGCAGGTCCGGACGGCTGCGAGGCGAAAGTGTTCCGCTTCCCGAGCGGCCGCGCGCGCGTGCGGGCGTTCGCTGTGCAAACGGCGTTGAACCTGCTGCGAACCGAACTGAAGTGATCCTCGCGCTGCTGCTCACGGTCACGTTTCATGCAGACGTCGAGCCGCTGCTGGAGAAGCACTGCCAATCGTGTCACCGGCCCGGAGAGATCGGCCGGATGAGCCTGCTGACCTATGAGCAGGCGAGGCCTTGGGCGAAAGCGATTAAGCAGGCCGTGGCTTTAAGGAAAATGCCTCCGTGGTTCGCCGAGCAGGGCGGGCCTTTCCTGCACGAGGCCAAACTGAGCCGGGACGAGATCCGCATCTTCAGCGAGTGGGCAGACGCCGGCGCGCCAAGAGGCATACAGGACCCGGCGAAGCGCCCCAGGCAATGGACAGACGGGTGGAATATTCCGCTGCCCGATGCGGTGGTCACGGCAACGAAACCGTTCCCTATTCCGGCACGCGGCGAGGTGGACTACCAATTGATCGTCCTGCCGACAGGTTTCGGCGAGGACAAATGGGTGAACGCAGTCGAGATCCGGCCCTCGGCGCGGGACGCTGTGCATCACATCGTGGCGTACGTGCGCGAGGAAGGCGACGAGTGGCTGAAGGGCAGACCGAAGGGAGAATACTTCCCGACCGAGCATGCCACGCGGGCGGACATCCTGGCGGTCTACACACCGGGACAGGCTCCATTCATCGCACGGGAAGGCATGGCCAAGAAGCTGCCGGCCGGTGCGGAGGTTGTGCTGGAAGTGCACTACACGCCAAGCGGCCAGGCACAGCAGGACCGGACCCGAATAGGGTTCGTGTTCGCGAAGTCTCCGCCCCGGCTGAGGGTGCTTTCGCTGCAGATGAACCAGACGTCATTCCGGATTCCCCCGCATGAGGCGAACCACCGGGTCAGCGTTTCAGGAACTTTGCCCAATGACGCGCTGCTGTTGGCGATGTTCCCGCACATGCATCTGCGGGGCAAGGCGTTCGAGTATGCCGTGGCAGGGGCGGGCGGGCGCTACGAAACGCTCCTGCGCGCCGCTCCTTACGATTTCTTCTGGCAACTGCGGTACGAACTGGCGGAGCCTCGCCTTCTCAGGGCAGGTACCAGGCTGGTGTTCACGGCGTGGTATGACAACTCGGCCAACAACCCGCGCAATCCGGATCCCGAGGCTGAGGTGCGCTACGGCCTGCAGAGCCGCGAAGAGATGATGGTGGGATTCTTCGACGTGGCTGTTTCGCCGAATGTCGACAAGCGATCCTTCTTCGTTCGATGAAGGGGAATCCGGTCAGTTCCCTTTGGCGCGAACTGCAGTTACTGTGCCGTCGGTGACGCGGACGCTGCCGAGGTCAGTGCCGCCGGATCTATAGCGATAGATTTCCTGCACGTGGCCGTCGCCGGAGATGCGCACCCGGTAAGCAGGCTGTCCGGCGTTGGAGAGAAGCTCCTGACGCGTGGCGCCAGGAGCAATCCTGGCGAAAGCTTCCGCGGTGGCGACCGGCGGCGGCGCAGCGGCCGGTTGATACGACGCGGTGAAAGGCGGTTCAAAGTTAAGTGGTGTAATCGAGACAACCGAGCCGGCGATTGCGGGGCGAGAATGCCGTCGCGCGGTGGTTCGGCTCGCCGCCGAAGTGGAGTTCGCAGCCGCGGCAGCGGCAGCGGCTTCAGCTTTCTTGCGCTGCTCCGGAGTGGCCGGCGGCTGCTTGGTCTCCTTGCCCTGCAAAGCGGCATCCGTCTGCTTGAAGATGCGGTCAAGTGCGTTGCTGAGCGCCTTTCCCCCAGCACTGCCGGCCGTGCCGACCGCAGCCGCGGCGGCGTGTTCGACCAGCGCCTGCGCGAAGCAGCACGGCGCCAGGCAGCCCGCGGCGAGAAGGGCAGTCGCAAATCGTACGAACCGGGTCATAGAGCACTCCTTGTGACCAAAGTACTCGGAGGCTCCCGGACAAGCCATCACCGGACCAGCTTAAAACGCCAGGGGAATTCACCCGAGGCGGAATCATTCCGCGGGCTACTCCTTCTTCGCGGTCCACTCCGTGACCCAATCGATGAAGGACTTGTACCAGAGTTCGGCATTCTGCGGCTTCAGGATCCAATGGCCTTCGTCAGGATAGACGAGGAGTTTGGAGGGAACCTTGCGCGCCTGCAAGGCGGTGAAGAGCTGGAGCCCCTGGCCGTAGGGCACGCGGTAGTCGAGTTCGCCATGAATCACAAGCGTCGGCGTCTTGAAATTGCCGGCGAAACTCGACGGCGACCACTTCTCGTGCATCTCCGGGGTCTGCCAGGGGAAGCCCTTGAACTCCCAGGTTGAGAACCAGAGTTCTTCAGTCTCGCCGCCCATGCTGCGTAGATCGTAGACGCCGGCGTGCGAAACGAACGCCTTGAACTTGTCCGAGTGCCCGAGAAGCCAGTTGACCATGTAGCCGCCGTAGGAGCCGCCGGCGGCGGCCATGCGGCTCGAGTCGACGTAGGAGAGTTTGGAAACGTAATCGGTGACCGTCATCAGGTCCTCATAGACCTTGCCTCCCCAATCGCCATTGATCTCGTCGGTGAACCTGGAACCATAGCCGGTCGATCCGCGCGGATTCGGCATCACGACCACGAAGCCCGCCGTGGCGAAGACCTGGGGGTTCCAGCGGAAGCTGAAGCTCTCGCCCCATGCTCCCTGCGGTCCGCCGTGAATGAGGAGCAGCAACGGGTACTTCTTCGAAGAGTCGAATCCGGGCGGCTTGAGCAGGAACGCATGGACTTGGGCTCCGTCATTGGACGCGACGGTGAACTCCTCCAACTTACGCAGGTCGTGGGAGGCGAGAATCTCGTCATTGAGACGCGTGAGCGGGACCGGAGCGGAACCGCTGGTCGCTTTAAAGATCTCCGTGGGACTGGAGCCACTCACCTCGGTGTAGACGATGGTGCGGCCGTCGGCGGTGAACTGAAGGTCGTCGACGTGTGAAGATCCCTGGGTGAGGGATCGAGTGGCGCCACCGGCAACGGGAATCAACTGGGCGTGCTGCCGGCCGCGGTCCTCTGTGAGGAAGGCAATGCGCTTTGAGTCGGGATGCCAGGCGAAGCCAGTGACGTGGCGATCGATGTTTTCGGTGAGAATACTGACCTGCGATGTGGTGCGGTCCATGACGACGAGTCGCCAGCGGTCGCTCTCGTAACCGGGCCGCAGTTGCATGCGCCAGGCAAGCCATTTGCCGTCAGGAGAGTATTGAGGGCTGGAATCGGCGCCCGGGCTGGTCGAGATCTTCTTCGCTTCGCCGCCGGCCAGGGGAACGGTGAAAAGCTCCGCGTTGGTTGAAGTGGCCTGCTCGGGATCGAGTTTGGTGGAATAGCAGACTTCGGCGTTGTCGGGCGAAATGGCGTAGTCGTCCGGTCCACCCAGGGAGAACGGCGGAACGTCAAACTGGAGGCCGGGGGTCAGGTCCAGAACCTTGCCGCCGTCTGCAGGCATGGCGAACAGGTGCTTCACGCGTTTGCCGCGCCATTCTGTCCAGTGGCGATAGAGCAGAGACGTATAGACGCGAGCCTTAACCTTGCTTTTCTCTTCGGCGTCGATCTTCTTTGCATTGCAGGCGTCGTCGGCGTCGCAGCCTGGGAAGATATCGCTCGTGAAAACGAAGGCCTTGCCGTCGGGGCTCCACAAGTGGCCGTCTGCGCCCGTGGAGAGTCTCGTCACCTGGCGAGGATTGGAGCCATCCGCCGACATCACCCAAATCTGCTGGCTGCCCCCGCGTGACGAGAGAAAGGCTATGGACTTGCCGTCGGGAGAGAAGCGGGGACGCGTGTTGCGACCTTCACGGGTAATCTGGCGGGGCCTTCCACCATCCATTGAACTGAGCCAGATCTGCCGATCCTGCGCGTTCTTCTCCATCTCAATCGAGCCGACGGTGAAAGCCACCTGAGAGCCGTCGGGGGAGACGTGGGGCTCGCTCAGGCGCTTGAGCTTCATCATCGCCTCAAAGGTAAATGGCGACTTCTCCGCCGCGGCCATGGCGATGGCGGCGAGCAGGAACAACACAATCGGACGCATATCTTCGATTCTAGCTGGGCTGCAGGAGCCGGATGCTAGCATGAAAGTTCGAGATGATCAGACCGTACAAAGGTGTATATCCAAAGATCGCGGCGAGCGCTTATGTCGATGTCGCCGCGCATGTCATTGGCGACGTCACGATGGGCGAGCGGGCCAGCGTCTGGCCGAGCGCAGTTGTCCGCGGCGACGTGAACCGGATCGAGATTGGCGACGACAGCAACATCCAGGACGGGAGCGTTCTGCACGGGGAACTGGACAGGTATCCGGTGCTGATCGGCGCTCGCGTCACGGTAGGCCACATGGTGTGCCTGCATGGCTGCGTAGTGGAAGATGACTGCCTGATCGGCATCGGCGCGATCGTTCTCAACGGCGCGAGGGTGGGCCGTGGCAGCGTGATTGCGGCCGGAGCGCTGGTGCCGGAGGGAATGGAAATTCCACCCGAATCCATGGTGATGGGAGTGCCCGCCAAGGTGCGCCGGCAGGTGACAGACGACGAAAAAGCGCGCTTCAAGGAGAATGCGCAGCGCTACATCCGCTATCGCCAGGACTACAGGGACGAGCCCGTTCGATGATCAAGGCGATTCGAGGAACAAGGGACATACTGCCGCCATCTTCGGCGGTGTGGAATCATGTCGAGGCGGCCGCGCGGGAGGTCTTCAGGACTTACAACTACCAGGAGATCCGCACGCCGATCTTCGAGTCGACTGAACTCTTTGCGCGCGGCGTGGGTTCTGACACCGACATCGTCTCGAAAGAGATGTACACGTGGGATGATCGCGACGGATCCTCCATCACGCTGCGCCCCGAGAACACGGCTTCAGTCATCCGAGCCTACATCGAGCATCGTCTTGACCAGCAGCCAGGGCTGAAGAAGCTCTATTACATCGGGCCGATGTTCCGGCGCGAACGCCCGCAGAAAGGGCGCTACCGGCAGTTCTCGCAGATTGGCGCCGAGGTGATCGGCTCGGAATCGCCGGCAGTGGATGCGGAGTTGATCGAGATGGTGCTGGAGGTGCTGGTGCGCTGCGGCGTGGAGTCGCCGCACCTGATCATCAACTCGGTGGGCTGCCCAAAATGCCGCGCGGTGTTCGTCGAAGCCCTTCGGGAGCGTCTGCAGACCGTGAAGGGAACGATGTGCCAGGACTGCCAGCGCAGGGTGGATACGAATCCACTGCGCGTGCTGGACTGCAAGGTCCCGGATGATCAGCCCGTGATCGATGCGTTGCCTTCGATCCTCGACTACCTGTGCGAGGAGTGTTCGACGCACTTCGCGGCGGTGCGGCGGCTGCTCGATGTGCGCGAGGTCGAGTATGAGATCCGGTCGCGGCTGGTGCGCGGCCTGGACTACTACACCCGGACCACCTTTGAGGTCACGCACGGCGCGCTGGGGGCACAGAATTCGATTCTGGGCGGCGGACGGTACGACGGGCTGGCTGAATCGCTCGGGTCGAGGGTGGCCGCGCCCGGCATCGGATTCTCCATCGGAGAAGATCGTCTGGTGATGGCCATCGAAGAGAAGGTTTCGGGGACTGAATTGGCGCGGCTCGACGTCTACCTTGCGACGATGGGCCAGGCGGCCGTGGAGCATGGGGCGCTGCTGGCGCGGGAACTTCGGCGAGCCGGCGTGACGGTGGAAGTAGGAACCGAAGGCAAGCTGAAGCGTGCCATGGAGAACGCCAACAAGCTGGCTGCACGGCACGTGGTGTTGCTGGGGGACAACGAAATCTCCGCGAGCGTGTACGCGCTGAAGGACATGGCTTCAGGGCAACAGGAGAACCTGTCGCGCGCCGACCTGCTGGCGCGGCTGACTCGCTGAAGAACATGACCGTCGTCGTGCTTGTTGGCATTCCTGGTTCGGGAAAATCGACCTGGGCGGCCAAACAGGGCGTGCCGGTCTTGTCATCGGACGAGATGCGGCGAATCCTCACAGGCGACGTCACGAACCAGCAGATCAACAGGCTCGTCTTTCGCATGATGCGCCGCTGCCTGGAAGCTATGCTGGAGGCCCGCGTCGAGCGAGTAGTGGTGGATTCCACTGCCTTGACGCGGAGGGAGCGGCGGACCTGGATTCGCTGGGCGGAATTGCACGGATGCCAGGTGGAGGCGGTCTTCTTCGACACGCCTGCGGAACTATGCCGGGCCAGGAACATCAAGCGCGATCGGGTGGTGCCGAAGGAGGCGATGGCGCGGCTGTTGAGCCGCATGGAGCCTCCCCGTCCGGAGGAAGGGTTTGATCGTCTGGCCACAATCGTTGAGCCCTCCACCAAAGCAGGGCGGGGACGAGACTGATCGCGCCCGTGGCGAGAGCGATTGTGCGCACATCGACTCCGCCATCGATGAGATGGCTGGCCACATAACTGACCGCGGACATCATGAGGAAGAGTCCGGCGAAGTCGGCGGAGAACACGCGGCCTCGAAAACGGTCTTCGGTGGTGCGCTGCAACATGGTGGTGGAGAAAACCCAGGCCTGCGATGTGCCGGCGTGTCCCGCCATGACTGCGAGCGCGGCGATGGTCAGCGTAGGAGCGGCGCTGAGAATGGCGTAGCTGGCGCCTGCAATGAGGAAGGCCCAAAAGATGCCTTTCCGCATGCGGCGTTCGTCGTTCCCGGCCCAAATGCCGGTGGATATGGAACCGATCAGGGCGCCGATGCCGCGGGCCATGAAGAGTACACTCATGCCCGCGGTTGCTGAGTCGGCGACGCGGAAGACCCGATCGCCAAGCACCGGCAGGATCACCCAGTGGGCGCCAAGCAAGCCCATGCCTGCCTTGACGAGCATTGTTGCCATGCGGCGACTGTCCTGTCTGACATACTCAACGCCCTCCAGGATTGGCTTGAAATCGACGAGGTCGCGGAGGCGAAGAGGCGGCAGACTCTCAGTGTGGCGCTCTCTGGTGCGGATACCCATGAGCAGGGCGGCGGAGACAACGAAGGTGCCGGCGTTGATCATGAACACGGCGTCCCGGCCGAAGTGCAGGGCAATGGCGCCACCAAGTCCTGCCCCGAAGGCCAGATTCACGGCCCATGTCATTGACGAGAGAGAATTCGCAACGAGCTGTTCCTTCGGCTCGGGGACCAGGCTCGGAATGATCGCGCTGCGGCCGGGCTCGAAAAGCGCCCACATCATGGTCTCCAGGACCAGGATCACGTAGACAAGCCAGACTCGCGACGGGCTGTCGACCAGCATCATCGCCAGCACGACAAAAATGCGAACGATGTCGGCGAAGATCATGACCGCCTTGCGCGGCAACCGGTCATTGAGCACGCCCGCGGTGGGTGCGACGAAGACCTGCGGGAGGAGTTGAAGGACCACGGCGAGGCCGACGCTTTCGGCCTTACCGGTGAGTTCGAGAAGCAGGGAGTAGACCGTTACGGCATAAAGCCAGTCGCCGATCTCGGAAACCACCTGCGAGGACCACAGGAGGCGAAAGTCTCGATTGGAGCGCAACAGACGCCCGTAGGCGGCCAGTGAGATAGTCTGCGCTGTGTCTACCGACATCGAGGCTCAGGCGGTGTAAATGCCCATTCTCTCTTTCACAAGTCGAACCGTCTCCGCGGCGAGGGGGCGCACGCGGGCGGCGCTTTCCTCCAGCAGGCGGTCGAGGTATCCCGGCTCTCCCGTGATTTCCGCGTACTTCTTCTGGAGCGGCTCCAACCCGGCAACGACTGCCTCGGCGACGGTCTTCTTCAGATCGCCGTACCGCATGCCGGCGAAATGCCGCTTCATTTCGTCATCCGGCCAGCCGGTAAATGCCTGATGAATGGTGAGCAGGTTCTGCACGCCGGGACCCATGAGTTCGAAGTCGACGTGCGGATTGGAATCCGTCGTGGCACGCATGATCTTCTTGCGGATCACCGCTGGTGGATCGAGAATGGCGACGGCGTGATTGGTCCCTTCCTCGCTCTTGGACATCTTCCTGGTCGGGTCGTCGAGGCCCATGATACGGGCGCCCACGGCGGGCAGGCGCGTTTCCGGCATGGTGAAGGTCTCGCCATACAAGGCGTTAAAACGCTGGGCAAGGTCGCGGGTGAGTTCGAGATGCTGCGACTGGTCTTCCCCGACGGGCACGAGATTAGCCTGATAGAGCAGGATATCGGCCGCCATCAACACCGGGTACTGAAGCAGCCCGTCGCCGATGGATTCCTGCTTGGCGGACTTGTCCTTGAACTGTGTCATGCGTTCCAGCCAACCGAGCGGGGTGACGCAGGTGAGCAGCCAGCAAAGCTCGGCGTGCTCCTTGACAGTCGATTGGACGACGACGCTGCAGTGTTTGGGGTCGATGCCGGCAGCGATGAAGATGGCGGCGGTTTGACGGATCTTGTCGCGCAGCTCGGCGGGCTCCTGGTAGACGGTGATGGCGTGGAGATCGACGATGCAAAAAATCGGCAGCGTCTCATATTGGAGCTTCACCCAATTGTTGAGCGCTCCGAGGTAATTGCCGATGTGCAGAGAGCCGGTGGGCTGGATACCGGACAGAATACGGGGTTTCATGCTGAACTAAGTAGGGGGTCATCACCATCGTACGGGATGGGGCCGGTAGCGGGCAAAGCGGGACGAGCAAAACAAATGGAAGTTCAAATCGAAAAATGGGTTTATGGAGGCGCCGGCCTGGCTCGCCACGAAGGCCGCGTGGTCATGGTGCCCTACGTCATGCCAGGCGAGCGGATCGAGGTGGAATCGATTCGCGAGAAGCCGGGGATGATCGAGGGCCGAGGAGTGAAGCGGCTTGAGGATTCGAGCGAGCGCATCGCCCCGGGCTGTCCGGTCTTCGAGAAATGCGGCGGCTGTCACTATCAGCAGGCAACGGCTGAATTCCAGGCCGCGCGGAAAGTCGAGATCCTGCGCGAGGTCTTCCGCCGGGTGGGCAAGGTTGAGGCGCCGGAGGAGATCGGAGTGCGCACGGGGGAACCGTGGGGATACCGCAACCGGTCACAGTTTCATCTGGATGGCGAATCGAGCATCGGGTACATGGCATGGGCGTCGAACGACCTGGTGCCGATTGAGTCCTGTCCGATTTCGGCGCCGCCGATCAATGCTGCTCTGACGGCGCTGCGGGAACTCATGCTGGACAGCCGCTGGCCGCGCTTCGTCCGGGAAATTGAGCTGTTCACCAACGGTGAGCGGACGATGCTGAACGTGATCTCCACCGAGGCCGCCCGAGGTGTAGCCGGTCCGTTCTTCGAGTGGGTCGCGGAGCGGATCCCCGGTGCAGCGGAAGGGTCGCTGGAGTATAAGGCGGCAGGAGAGACTCTGCGCGTCAGCCACGGCTCGTTTTTCCAGGTCAACCGGTTTCTGATCGACGAACTGACGACATGTGCGCTGGAGGGTGCCGAGGGAGAGTCGGCCGTTGACCTCTATTCAGGCGTCGGCTTATTCACGCTGCCACTGGCAAGGCGATTCAAGCAAGTCGATGCAGTGGAAACGGACTCAAGCGCATTGCGCGACCTCGATCACAACACCAGACGTGCGGAATTGACAATTCAGGCGCACCGGCTGCAAAGTGAGCAGTATCTCGAAGGACTGAAGACGGCGCCGGACTTTGTGCTGGCCGATCCTCCAAGGAGCGGGTTGGGCAAACACGTCGTCCGGCACATCGCGCGGCTGCAGCCACCAAAGGTGACCATCGTTTCCTGCGATCCCGCAACCCTGGCGCGTGATTTGGCGGCATTGCTGGCGGGGGGCTACCGGATCGAGGCGGTGACGCTGGTCGACCTGTTCCCGCAGACCTTCCACCTGGAGACCGTCACACGGCTGGTGCGAGCATAGCCGGGCAACGGCCTCAGTCTTACTTCATCATTTCGTCCCAGGTGACTTCGCGTTTGGTTGCGATGGCCATGCTGCCGAGCAGGGCAGTGAGGGTGGACTCCACGGACGTCTTGGTCATGTCGAGCGCCTCCCCGGCAAGGATGCCCTTGAAGAACTCGGTTGTGGCCTCGTTGGTGATGTCCTTCTCGGACTCCTCTTTTTCCATGAGGCTTGTGTCGCGCAGGTCGTCAGCGCTTTTGAAGCGGACGTCGGGCGTCATGCCGTGAAGCTTCATGTAACGGCGGGAGGTCTCGAGCATGCCCTTTGAGCCGTAGAACTGCTCTTTGACGTCGCGGAACCCGGCTGTGTGCTTGATGGAGATAAGCCAGCCTTCGACGCCCTCGGGGTACTGGTAGATGACGTTGTGGTGATCGGTCGCCCAGTCGCCGTAGGGGAGAGGAAAGCGGTTTCCCCCGCGGCCGACGGCGCTCAACGGGTGCATGTCTTTGGCGAACCAGTTGATGGTGTCTATGCCGTGGCAGTCCTGCTCGACGATGGGTCCGCCGGAGTACTTCATCCAACTGCCCCAGCGGCGGATGCGCTGTTCTTCTTCGGGCAACTCGGCGTAGGGTTTGGGTCCGGTGGCAGGCGGCAGATAACCGAGGACCCAGTAGCTCATCATGAGCTTCATCTCGCCGATTTTCCCGCTGGTGAGATAGGAGTGCGACTTCAAGTACTGTGAGCTGAAGCGCTGCTGGAAGCCGAACTGGATGCGCTTGGATTTGTCGCGCTTCTCCCAGGCCTTAAGCATCCGCTTGCATCCGGCGACGTCTGCGCCGGCGGGCTTTTCGCAGTAAATGTGCTTCTTTGCGGCGATCGCTGCCTCGTAGTGTTCCGGGTGGAGGAAGACGGGGGTGGCGATGAGCACGGCGTCAATGCTCTTGTTGTTGAGCAGTTCCTTGTAGTCCCGATAGGCAGGGACTTTGTCGGCGCCGGGAATGTTGGTTTTACCAAGGTCGATACGGTCGGGGTACTTGTCGCAGATGGCGGCGATGCGGGCGTTGGGGCTGCGTGTCATGAGCTCGCCGACGTACTGGCCGCGGCCGCCGGTGCCAATGACACCGAAGGAGACAGCCGAATTGGCCTGCTGCCGAACGCCGTTGCCGGCTTGACGATCAAGGGAGCAGACGCCGCGGCAAGCGCGGATCTGCGGCTGATTGTGCTCTTCATAGCTCCACTCCTGTTTCGGTCCACTGACCGGTCTTGGCGGATTGCAGAATGGCGTCGCAGACCTTCTGAGTTTGCAGGGCGGTGCGGAAGGTCGGCTGCGCGGCCGTGCCGCTTTCGAGGCCTGACACAAAGTCGGCTAGCGTGTTGAGGAACGAATGTTCGTAACCGATGACCAGTCCGGGCACCCAGTACTTGTCCATGTAGGGGTGCTCGCCGTTGGTGACGTGAATCCGCCGCCAGCCTCGACGTGTCCGAATCTGAGCCGGCGTACTGGAAGTAGTCGAGGTATTCCATTTCCTCGAGGTTGAAAGCCACCGAGCCGTCGGCGCCATTGAGTTCAAAGGTCTTGAGTGCCTTGTGGCCGCGCGCATAGCGCGTGGATTCGAACATGCCAATCGAACCGTTGGCGAACTCCGCGATGAACATGCAGGCATCGTCGATGCCGACAGGCTCCACCTTGCCGGTCAGGGTGTGCATGCGTTCCTTGACGAACGTCTCGGTGCGCGCGACCACGCTGGTGATCGCGCCGTTCAGCCACATCGCGGTGTCGATGTTGTGGGCCAGCAGATCGCCGGTGACGCCGGAGCCGGCAGCCTTGACGTCGAGGCGCCATAAGGCATCGCCGCCCTGGGGCACGTCGGCCGAGATCGTCCAGTCCTGGAGGAAGATGGCGCGGAAATGGAATGGCCGGCCGATCTTGCCCTTGTCGATCAACTGCCTGGCCAGCGTGATGGCAGGCACGCGGCGGTAGTTGAACATGACGAGGTTCGGGACACCCGCGGCTTCCACCGCGTTCACCATCTCTTCGGCTTCGGCCACGTTCATCGCCAGAGGCTTTTCGCAGATGACGATCTTGCCGGCTTTGGCGGCGGCGATGGCAATTTCGTGGTGCGCGAAGTTCGGCACGCAGATGTCGATCAGGTCGATGTCGTCGGCCTCCATGAGCTTGCGCCAGTCGGTCTCGATGCGCTCGTAGCCCCAGGTTTGGGCGAAGGCAGCCGCTTTCTCGGCGTTTGTGTCGCAGATGGCTGTCAGCACGGAGCGATGCTCGAGCTTGGAAGAAGTTGTTCAAGCGGCGATGTGGCATTGGAATGTGTGCGGCCCATGAAGCCGCAGCCGATGAGTCCGACTCTCAGATCTTTCATGCCGTACTTCTCCACGAGTTCGTTTACACGCTTCTTGCAGGTTTCCGTCGCCGCCCAGGCATCGGGCCAGAAGCAGAGGTCGATGGTCCACCAATCGTGCGGCAGACGGCTGGCTTTGATGAGTTCGGGCAGGATGACATCGAAGTCGAGCGATGCCGAGGCCGAACGGCGGGTGCGCGGTGGTCTCGTCGGCGCCCGTGGCGTCCTTGTGGCAGGAGTCGTCGGAATCGATCAGGTGGATGTGATTGATGCGTCCGTCGAGCGCAGCGGATGAACTCCACCTGATTGGCGAAGACTTCCTTGGCGCCTTCCTGCCGCGCGCCGATGACGCCGACCATCTGGCCGTGGCAGGTGTCGTACATGCAGGCCGAAGTTGGGCTTTCGCGACTGCATCGTGGACGCGGACAACGTCGCTGGGCTTGTTGAAGGCGAAGCCGGGTTCGAACTCCCACATCACATACTGAGCCCATAGTCGGCGGCGATGTCGCAGCAGGTCTTCCACGTATCCACCACGCGGGTCAGCGCGGTCTTGTAGTCGATCTCGCGGAGGATTGTGGGCGGCTGGACCGTATCCACGCGAATGCCGCGAATGCCCAGATCCTGGGCGAATTCGCAGTTCCGGCGGAACTCGGCGATGTACTTGGTGGGGTCGTCCGTGTTGATCAGTTTCTCGCCCCAGAGGTTGGCGGCGATCCCGCTGAAGCCGAGGCCCTAGTCGGCCATCCTGGCGGCCAGTTCGGCGCGCTGCGATTTCTCAGGCATCGCGCCAGGCCACTCGCTATCTGGCCCGTTCGGATTGCCAGGGTTCGGGTGGGGCGGGAATGCGCCGAGTTCGACGCCGTCGAAGCCAAGCTCCTTGAGCTTGGTGCAGACGGTGTCGAAGGGGATCGGATTGGAGGCGTATGGGCCGATCGTGTAGGCCCACGTGCCGATGGAAATTCTCTTCGCCATAGATACTTCCTCTACCTAGTCCAATGCATTCATTTCAAAATTGCGGAACCACACCTGCATGGGCGGCCCCTGATGAACCTGCAAAGCGATGACGCCCTTCAACCGCGTCGAGTCAAGCAGTTCGGCGGTCAGCAGTCCATTGATCCGAACTTGAATGCTTTCGCCTTTGCAGCGGATCTCGACCTTGTTCCAATCTCCCGGTTTCACGACGGTTTCGCCTTTGCCCTTCCAACCGTTGACGAGAATACCGCGGCGGCCACCCTCCTCGTAGATGCTTCCCCACCACTCGTTCTCAGCCATGTCAGCCTGGTAGCCCTTGACGACCCACCCGTCGCTGGCGACGCTCCGGAACTGAATTCCGCTGTTGTGGTTGCGCAGCTTGACCTCCGCGGTCAGGGTAAAATCGCCGAACTCCCGGTCCTTGTAAGTCAGGAACGAATTCCTGGTGAGTTTGACACCTTCTGTTGAGCCCACAATCATGCCGTCCACGGCTTTCCAAAGCCGCGGATCGCCATCCCAGCCGTTCAGCGTCTTGCCATCGAAGATCGGCTTCACGCTACCTCCCAGGATTCATGCAGGAATCGCAAGCCGTCGGTCGCGATGGTGTCGACCGTCGGGGCAAGATCGCGCCAGATGCAGGCAGCGGCGGCAATCTCAGGGATCGCCGAGCCGAAGCTCTCGATGACGATCCAGCCATCGTAGTTGACCTGCTTGAGCGCCGACAACGTCTCGCGCCAATGAACCTGTCCAGTCCCGGGCACCCCGCGATCACTTTCCGAGGCATGGAAGTGCACCAGCCGGCGGGAGACATTGCGCACCGTGGCTGCGGTGTTCTTGGCCTCGATATTGGAGTGGAAGGTGTCGACGACCAGGCCCAGCCGGGCGGGGCCGGCCTCGTCACACAGAACAAGGGCGTCTTCGGAGGTGTTGTTGAAATAGGTTTCGAACCGATTCAGCGCTTCGTGCGCCAAGGTAACCTTGCAGGCATCCAACGTCGGGGCGAGAGCGCGAAAGCCCTCGACGGCCCACTTCCACTCGTCCGAATTTCGACGGCGGCCGGGAAGGTAGCCGACCGGTGCGCAGAACGGGCCCATGAAAATACCGGCCCCAAGTTCGGCAGCTGTTTCGATGCCCTGCTTGAGGAAGTCGACCGTCTTCGAGCGGACCGCGGCATCCTCGCTGACAAGGCTCTGCGATCCGGTCAACGCGGAGCAGAACGAGCAGCCAAGCCCCTCGTCTTCAATAGCGCGGCGGATCTTGGCCGCCGGAAAACCGTCGAAGGCGAAACGGGCGATCTCGACTCCGTCGAAGCCCCACGCCTTAATGCGGCCAAGCAGCGGCAGATTGCTTTCGTCGAAGCCCGCCGTCCAGAGAAGCGTGTTAACGCCGAACCGTACCGACACTCGGCACCCCCTTGGTTTTTGTCTTGTTTTCGAACAGGTAAAGACCACTCTTGCCGGGCGCGACGAAATCAAGGTCGCCGTCGCCGTCGATATCGGCGGTGGGAAGCTGCATGCCCGCGCCGGCGGCGGTCGAGTAGTCGATGATGTGCCGGACCCACTGCACGCCCTGGCCGTTTGGCGCAGGAATAGTTTCGTACCAGTAGATCCCGTTAGGTTCGCGCGCGCCCGGATCAAAGTCGTGAGCCAGGAAACGCTTGCCCGTCAGGATGTCGAGCTTGCCGTCGCCGTTCATGTCAACGAGCATCACCGCGTGGACCTGAGACCAGAAGTTGTCGATGACTCGCTTCTCCCAAGTGCCGTCGGCCTTCTTGCGTAGCCAGAAGAGGCCATAGTCGTGCGCGTTGCCGGCAATGATGTCGGGGACTTTGTCGCCGTCGACATCGTGAACGTGCATGAAGCTGAGGTGCTCTTTGTAGTTCCAGTCCGGATGCCAGGTCCAAGTGCCGGAGCGCGGGTCAGCCGGCGCTTGGTACCAGCCTTCACGGGTGAGGACATCGGACCGGCCGTCGCCATTCAAGTCACCCGCGCCAATGCCGTGGCCATGGTTCTTGTCAGAAACTTTTCGTTCGGCCCAAGACACCGTCCTTGTACTCGTACCAGGCAGTCGGACTCTTGGCGCCTCCGAATTGCGGCAGAACTTCACGAGCCTTGCCGTCGTTGTCCATGTCAAACAGAAAAGCGAACTCGACGTTGTGGCCGGAGACGACCGGCTTCTTCACCCAATTTCCCCCTGCCTTGCCAGGGTTGCGGTACCAGGCGATTTCCTTGCTGAACCATGTGGGCATGACAAGGTCGGTCCATCCGTCGCCATCGACATCGAGCGCAAGGTCGCTGAAGTCGTCGATGTAGTTGTTCTCGAAGTGCAGGTCCCGGAACCGGTGCTTGGTCCAGGCCGGCGCTTCGTACCAGTTCTCGCCGCTGACGATGTCCAGTTTGCCGTCGCGATTCACGTCGAAGATCGCGCAAGCTTCGTTGGCGCCAAGGTCCAGCGTCTTCTTAACGAAAGGGATGTCCGGGGGTTTCGGCCCCGCAGCCAGTCCGGGCACACTCAGGGCGGCCAGGACGAGGAGTATTCCACGCATGGCTGCGATTCTATCTCTTCTTACACCTTGGGTAGTTCGTAGCCCTTCCGGCGCAGCCGGGACAGGAGCTTGTTGGCTTCCTCGTCCTTTGGGAAGCGTTCCGCTTTGGGATCCCATTCGAGCTTGCGGCCCACTTCGCGGCAGATGTTGAGCAGATGGCAGACTGTCGTGGAGCGATGAGCAATCTCGACGTCGGCGTTGGGCTTTTTGCGCGTCTTGATGCAGTCGACGAAGTTCTTGATGTGCCAGGCGTCTTCGCCGGGGCCTTCCTTGATCACGTCCGGCGAGCCCTTCTTGAGGTCTTCGCGGTCTGTCCGGAAGTCCCCCCGGATGATCTGAATGCGGCCATTGGTGCCTATGAAGTGAGCCCCGAGTTGATCGTGGTTGTCGATCTTTGGCTCTTCAAGGCTGACGACTGTTCCGTTGGCGTATCGCATTGCCAGCTTCCCGTTGAGGCCAGGTTCAACAGGCCAAACCTCGACAGGCCCGGTGAGGGATGTACCGAGTGCCGCCTGCACCTGATCGAGCGAGTGCGTGCCCCATCCGGAGATGCCCCAGCTTTGCCCTCCTCCGTCGTAGTCCCACCAAGTCGCCCAGCCGCGGTGAAGCTTCGTATGGTAGGGGCGCAGCGGCGTCTGGTTGCACCATTGATCCCAATTCAGCCCTTCAGGCATCGGTTGGCCAGGCTGGTCCTTCCAGCGTTCCGGGCCGAGGAAGTTGCAGGCGATGACCTTTTCGATCTTGCCGAACTTCCCGCTGGAGACAAGCTCGCTGGCGTAAATGTTGATCGGCATTGATCGCTGCTGCGTGCCCGTCTGCAGGATCCGCTTGTGCTTGCGAACCGCACGGGTGAGCACCTGTCCCTCTTCCACTGTCAGTGTGAGCGGCTTCTCGGCATACACGTCGAAGCCGGCCATGATGGCGTGAAGGCAGATCAGCACGCGGGCATGAGTTGGAGTTTCAACGAAGACGCCGTCGAGCTTCTCTTTCTCGAGCATCTTCCTGTAGTCGGCGTAGCGATTCCAATTAGGCGCGTCAGGGTGGATCTTCGCCGTAAGGCTCATCGACTCCGGATTGATGTCGGCCATCGCGACGATGCGACCCACTCCGAAATCCTCATGCTGCAGCAGCCAGCGCGCTCGATTCCCGACTCCGATGAAGCCGAGCACTGCGCGGTCGTTCGCGCCGCGCACCGTGGGCGCGGCGATGTAGGGGAACGCCAGGGCGGCGCCCTTGATCAAATCTCGTCGTTTCATTTTGATTTCCTTATGATTGCGGAGAGAATTCGTAAACGGACGCTCCGGCGACGTCGTGCAGCTTGAAGGTCAATTTGCTGGTCGCGCCGGCAGGCTGAATGGAAACCGACACATAGCCGCCTTTGACCCGGTGGAACTTGTGAATGCTTTTGTCCTCGCCCGGCGTACCGGCGGCGTGCTCGTCGCTGGCAGGGCCAGTGGAGAACTCGTTCAATCCACTTGCCGCGTCGACGGAGTGGTATTGCCAGTGGCGATCGCCACACACCACGACCACATTCTTTTTCTGGCCGGCCCAGGCGCGCATTTCCTTGCCCTCGGTGGCGAAACCGGCATTGGCGTAGTTGTCGTTCTTGGTGGTCCGATCGGGGCCGATCCACGGCGTCGGACTGACGATGATCTTCCAGTCGGCGTCGCTCTCCTCCACCGTTTTCTTGAGCCATGCCTTCTGCTCGGCGCCCAGAATGGTCTTGTTCGGGCCGTCGGGCGCGTCATTGGGTGAACGGAAGTCGCGGCCTTCGAGCAGCCAGACCTGCAGGCCCTTGCCCCAGCGGAACGTTCGCCAGGTCTTGTCACCCATCGGAACCTGTTCGAGGAAGATCTTCTGGCCTTCGGCAAAGGTCATGGGTTTCATCCAGTCAGGGTCCATGCCGGGCCAGCAGTCGTCGCTGAGGACGTCATGATCGTCCTTCATCCAGTACTGCGGCACCTTCGAAAACAATGAGACGGCGCGGGGAAGCGCAAACATCCGCTGCCAGTGATAGCGGGCGATCTCGGCGTTGACGGCGCGCGGCGGCTCGTTATCGTAGTAGACGTTGTCGCCGGTGAGCACCAGGAATGACGGCGGGCTCTTCTGCATGGCCTCGAAAATGTTGAAGCCCTGTGGATTGTCAAGATCGCGGTACATCAGGCCGGTGACGGCGGTGAAGGTCACAGGAATCCGTTGCTTCGCATCCGGCGCGGTAGTGAAAGACGCTTGCGCGGCAGCCGGTTTGGTGTTCACTTCCACGCCGAGATAGTAGGTCTTGGCCGCCTTGAGTCCGATGATGGGGACTTGCATCGCATAGTCCTTGGCGACCTCCGCCTGCAGCCACTCCATCGGCTTCGCATCCTTCAGGTCGGCTTTCATTCCGACCCACAACCGCGCCCGTCCCACCATTCCAGGGACCGCTCCCGGCAGTTTCCAGGGGTCGACGTCGTCGGGCAACATCAGCGCCCTGGCGCCGGTCGTCTTCGGGCTCTCGTACTTACCTGGATTTGGGACTTGCACTGGAGAAAGCCGAAACCGAACGACCGCCGACTTGTCTGTCACTTCGCCCACCCTGAGGCCTTCGGTGACGTAGGGCCCCTGGGCGAGCAAAGCCGATGAGAAGAGAATTAGGCTGAACCGCATAAGCGTCCCAATCCTTTCGCAGCTTGGGGCCCTTGTCAACGGGGAGAGAGTATCCAGGGGAACCCCTACTGCGCCCGGGTTGCTAGAATTCTTAGCGAGGCCCTCCTGAATGATTCGAATCCCCGATCGCGCTTTGGCTGCAGTTGCAGTCGCCGCGCTCTGCTTAGCGGCGTGTGGCGCCCAGCCTCCCAAAGAAGCTAAGGCCGTGGGACGGGCGGCAGCCGATCTGCTCCCTAAAGAGGGCGATCCGGCCCCCGATTTCGAGCTCAAGGACGCCGACGGTAAGTCCGTCAAACTCAGTGACTACAAAGGGAAAGTGGTCCTGCTGAACTTCTGGGCAACCTGGTGTGGACCGTGCAAGTTCGAGATCCCCTGGTTCATCGACTTCGAGCGTGCCTATCGGGACAAAGGGTTCGCCGTGCTTGGCGTAAGCTTTGACGAGGACGGTTGGGAAGCCGTGAAGCCCTATATTGAGGCGAGTAAGATCAACTACCGGATTGTGGTCGGAGACGAGAAGATAGACAAGCTCTACGGCGGGACAGAAGGTGTTTCCAGCCTGCCGACGTCCTACATGATCGGCCGCGATGGCAAGATCTCCTCAGTGCATGTCGGCCTGGTGCCGAAGAAAGACTACGAAGATGACATCCAGAAGCTGCTTCAGTAGCCTGTTTATCGCAGCCGCGCTTGCCGCGCCGGCGATCGCGCAAATGGCACCGTCGTCGGGGGTGCTCACCGTCGAGCAGCCGCAGAAACTCGTGGTCAAGCGGAATGAGCCGCCCGTGCAGAAACTGAAGGTTGCCATTCGCGAGGGGTATCACGCCAACTCGAACAAGCCGTCGGAGAGCTACCTGATCCCGTTCAAGCTGACCTGGGAGCCAGGACCTTTGGAAGCGACCGAGATCGTCTACCCGGCGGCAAAGATGGAGAAGTTCAGTTTCTCGGAAGCGCCTCTGTCTATCTACGACGGGGCTTTCGAGCTGACCTCGAAGTTCAAGAAAACCGTCACTGCCCAGCCCGGGCCGGCCGTCATGACCGGCAAGGTGCGCTATCAGGCCTGCAACGACAAGATGTGCCTTCCGCCCAAAACGGTGGAGGTCAAGCTCACTCTGGTGATCGAGTAGCCTTGCGACGCCTGGTGATCCGGCCCGGCGCTATCGGCGACATCATCTGCTCGCTGCCGGCGCTGGAATACCTCTCGCCGGCCGAAATCTGGGCGCCTGCGCCAATCCTGCCGCTTGTGCGACACATCGCGCCGGCTCGTTCCATCGCCTCGACGGGCCTCGACCGGCTTGAGATCGCTGGCCAGCCAGTTGCCGATGTCGTGTCGCGTCTGCTGGCGTTCGATGAAGTCTGCTCCTGGTATGGCGCGGCGCGCGAGCAGTTCAAAGCCGCAGCGTCCTCGCATGGCGTGAATATGCGCTACTTCCCCGCCCTGCCGTCCGCGCACGACGAGGAGCCTGTTCTCCACGCGGTCGATTTCTTCCTTCAATCGGTAGGGGCTGCTCGAGGTGGGTTGCCGCGATTGCCCGTCTCGGCGGAAGCCGAGCCATTTGCCGCAATCCATCCCTTCTCAGGAAGCCCGAAGAAGAACTGGTCCATCGATCGATTCAAGGAGCTCGAGCATGCTTTGAGTCCTGCCCTGCGCGTTGAGTGGTGCGCCGGCCCGGAGGAAGAACTCCACGGCGCTCACCGATTCCCGGATCTCGCGGCGGTCGCTGGTTGGCTGGCCCGGGCGGCCGCTTACATCGGCAATGACAGTGGCATCTCACATCTGGCCGCAGCCTGCGGTGTTCCTGTGGTCGCACTGTTTGGCCCCACCGATCCACGCGTCTGGTCGCCGCGCGGGGAGGTGGTCCGGATCTTCCCCTTCAGCGCTTCCCCCTCGTCGGTGGCGCGGGCGGCTGTGGCGATGGCACGAACCCGATTGCGCTGACAATCATCCCAAGCCGGCGCTGGTCGCCGCCCCCGGGGGAGAAGTCGCGATCGAGGCGCACCTCGATATCGGCGGTGGAACCATCCAGGGTGAATGGCTCGCTCTCCATGACTATCGGCCCCGGGCCCGCCAGTTGACGCGAGGAGACAGATCTTCCGTCGAGGACCAATTCAATCCTCCGGCCCGGTGCGGTCTCCGGCAGGGCGCCTTCGAGGCGCAAACGCACTCGTCCTTCGGGTCTCTTCAAAAGAAACCGCGCAGTCTTGCCCATCCACCGCCAATCGGGGTTTTCGCGACCGAACACGCCGCTGACAATCTGCGAGTCCGCCCCCGGGGCCGCCACACGAAGCCAGCTCAGCTCGGGTTCGTGCCGGCTGAACCGTGTGAGGGTCACGACATCAACTGGGGCTGTTGTGACATCAAACGGCCGCAGTCCGTAGCCGACTGTTTCGAAGGCGCTGCGGGCTCCGAGGCCCATGAGCCTGAGAGGCAAGGTGGGTTGAATGATTGTGCGCTGGACCATTTCGGGATCCAGACCGGCCATCGAGTAGTCGATCTGCTCGGCCAAAGCGCTGCCCAGCAGCCAGTCGCCCGGCTCAATCCGGGTCCCTCGCAGGAGTGGCTTTGCGCCTCGCCGCTCTGCGTATTCGCGGAGCCCCCACTCGGCGTTGACCCAAACTCGACCATCTTTCGGGAGCCACTGCCCGGCGATTTCGCGATACGCGCCCCAGTGGTCCAGGTTGACCCAAGCCAGCGAGAGGCCGAGCAGCAGGTTGATTGCGACAGCGCTTCGCAGCAGCCACGGCCTCGACCCAAACTCCCGCCCGGCAAGCAAGGCCAGCGGCAGCATGGCGGGCAGCATGTAGCGCGCGGCGCCGGCGAAAAAGATCGCTAGAGCAGCAACGAAGTAGATGGCAAACCAGAGCTTCAGTTCGATGTCCTTCGCCAAGGCGATCCACACCAGCACAATCACGCCGCCCGCGAAAGGGAGCCAGAACAGAGGGCTGCCGTCGGCCAGCATTCCTGCTCCGACCGCCATCAAAGGAATGGCCCACAGGGCGCGCCTCAAGCGCAGCGCCATGGCAGCGACAAGCACTGGCGAAACCATCCACGACAAGTGGGCTGTCAGCGCTGCCGCGTTCTTCAACTTCATTTCGAAGCGCTGCAGCCCGAACTGCTTGAAGTGGCCGGCCAGCACCTGCGCCGGCACTGCGCCGCCCGTGAGCCGCTCGAACAGTTGATAGCCGCCGATGACAAGCACGGGCGCGACCAGCACCCACCACAGCCGTCGCAGCCATCCCCGCCGCCACCAAAACACTCCCAGAATCGGTATCGCGACTACCGCCTGGTAGGAGATCGCCGCGGCTAACGCCAACGAAACAGCGCAAGCCCAGGCCCTCCATTGCCGTTCGCCTGAGCTCAACCCGAAGGCGATCGCCGCAGTCCAGAAGCAGATGAACGGCAGGTCAGTGAACAGTGCATTGCCAGCCGTGATAAACACAGGAGCACTGCATGCCAACGTCGTGACTTCGACCATGTTTTCGGGACAAAGCCGCCGCGCGATCGCATAGGTCGCCCAGACGGCTCCCACCGTGAAGACGATCCAGGCCAGATGAAGCGGGACCTCCTTCGCCGAGCCCAGCACCGCCAGCAGCAGTGCGAGAATCCAGGCGTTTCCCGGAGGATGCGGATGACCCCGCATGTCAAATTCGATGCCGAGAAATACGTACTTGGCGTGGTGCGGGTGCAGCGGCTCCTGCAGCGCGTGGTTGGCCGCCTTGAGGTAGTAGTAATCGTCGAGTTGGAACGCCTGATTGAGAAACGGCAGCCGGATCAGGGCAACCAGGGCGACCAGGATGAGAACGGCGCGCGGCAAACTGCCAGTGTAATCAGTCGGCGGCTTTGCTGCTCGCCGGCTCCGGCTTCCACCGGACAACGGGCTTGCGGGCCGCGGCGACTTCGTCCACACGCGGCGTGCGGGTCAGGTGTGGCGCGTGCTTGACCATCTCGGGTTCGCTTTCGATTTCCCTGGCGATGCTGATCAGCGCGTCACAGAACAGATCGAGTTCGTTCTTCGGTTCAGTCTCGGTAGGCTCGATCATCAGCGCGCCGCTGACGATCAGCGGGAAGCTGACCGTGTACGGATGGAAGCCGTAGTCGATCAGGCGCTTGGCGATATCGCCGGTGCGGACGCCGAGTGCGGCCTGCTTCGAATCGCTGAAGACGCACTCGTGCATCGACGGCGCGTCGTAGGCGATCTGGTAGTGCTCCTCGAGCCGGGCGCGAATGTAGTTGGCGTTGAGCAGCGCGTCGAGCGTGGCTCTTCGAAGTCCCGGTCCGCCGTGCGCCTGGATGTAGGCCAAGGCGCGAACCAGCACGCCGAAGTTGCCATAGAAGGCGCGAACGCGGCCGATGGACAGCGGACGATCGTAGTCCCACGTCCATGCCCCGTTCGCCTGCTTCAGCCTGGGTGTGGGCAGGAAGGGCTCCAGGTGGGCACGCACGCCAACGGCGCCGGCGCCAGGTCCGCCCCCTCCGTGAGGCGTCGAGAATGTCTTGTGCAGGTTGGAGTGCATGACGTCGATGCCGAAGTCGCCCGGCCGCGCCACGCCCACCAGCGCGTTCATGTTTGCGCCATCCATGTAAACCTGCGCGCCCTTCTCATGCAGATATGCCGCAGATCTTGACGATCTCCTGTTCAAACACCCCCACAGTGTTGGGATTGGTGAGCATCATGCCCGCAGTGTCGGCAGTGACTGCCGCCGCCAGCGCCGCCGGGTCCACCATGCCGCGGTCGTTCGACTTCAGGTTGAGAACCTGATATCCCGCGATGATCGCTGTCGCAGGATTGGTGCCGTGCGCGGCGTCGGGGACGATGATCGTCTTCCTCGGGTTGCCCTGCGACTCCAAGTACTTGCGGATCAGCATGATGCCGGTGTATTCGCCGTGAGCGCCGGCCGACGGCTGCAGCGTCACCGCGTCCATGCCGAAGATTTCGCCCAGGTACTTCTCAAGCGTCGCGATGATCTCCATCGCTCCCTGCGCCAGAGACTCGGGCTGATAGGGATGCGCCCACGCCAAGCCTTCCGTCCGCGCCACAACCTCGTTGATTCGCGGGTTGTACTTCATCGTGCAGGAGCCAAGCGGGAAGAGGCCGAGGTCGATACCGTAGTTCCAGGTCGAAAGCCGGGTGAAGTGGCGAATCACTTCCACCTCGCTCACTTCCGGGAAGCCCTCGATGTCCTCCCTTACGGCCGACTCGCCCAACGCTTCGTAGGCATCCACTGCGGGCACGTCCAGTTCCGGCAACTGATAGGCGCGCTTGCCCGGGCTGGAAAGCTCGAACAACAGCGGCTCGTTCTGATTGATGTGCGTACGAACTTTCCTGATCACCGCAGGACCTCCTTGAGCGTGTCCATGTCTTCCCGCTTCGTCATCTCCGTCGCACACACCAGCATCGAATCGGCCAGCTCGGGATAGAACCGTCCCAGTGGCAGACCGCCGACGATCTTGCGCCCCAGCAGCTCTTCGTTCGCAGCCTCCGGCGTCCGCCCGTTCAGCTTGACGACCACCTCATTGAAGAACCGGCCGGAAAACCTGCGATTCAGCCCCTGCTGGAGGTAGCTCGCCTTAGCCACGTTTTGCAGCGCCAGTTCCCTCAGGCCTTCCCTGCCGTAGACGCTCATGAAGACGGTCGCCATCAGCGCGATCAGCGCCTGGTTCGTGCAGATGTTCGACGTCGCTTTCTCGCGCCGGATATGTTGCTCGCGCGTTGAAAGCGTGAGGCAATATGCGCGATTGCCGTTGGAGTCCTTGGTCTCGCCAACAAGCCGGCCGGGAATCTGCCGGATGTACTTCTCCTTCGCCGCAATGACCCCGGAGAACGGACCGCCGTAGCTGGGGCTAATGGCAAAGCTCTGCAACTCGCCGGCGACGATGTCTGCCTCCACAGGAGTTCGCAGCACCCCGAGCGAAACAGCCTCGGTGAAGACATAAACGAGCAGCGCGCCCTTGGCATGTGCGATTCGTGCGGCTTCCTGGCTCTGCTCGATCACGCCGAAGAAGTTCGGACTCTGGATGATGACGCACGCCACCTCATCGGTCAGCTTCGCGTCCAGAGCTGCCAGGTCCATCTGGCCAGTCTCCTGGTCGTAGCCGAAAGTTTCGACGTGGAGCTGCGCATTGCGCGCGGCAGTATCCAGCACTTCCCGGTACTCCGGGTGAACGCTGGAGCACACCAGATACTTGTGCCGTCCCGTAATGCGCGCTGGCCATCATCGCCGCTTCCGGCACCGCCGTCGAGCCGTCGTACATGGAGGCGTTGGCCACTTCCATCCCGGTCAACTGGCACAGCATGGTCTGGAACTCGTAGATGGTGGTGAGGGTGCCTTGCGCGATTTCTGCCTGGTAAGGCGTATACGAGGTCAGGAATTCGCCGCGCGAGACGACAACATCGCAGAGCACCGGACGGTAGTGCGCGTACACACCGGCGCCGAGGAAACTCGCGTAGCCGTTGGCGTTGCGAGCCGCCTGTTGTTTGAAGTAGTCGGTAATTTCGTATTCGGAGACGCCCGCGGGAATGTCGAGCGGCCGGTGAAGAAGCGCCTCCTGCGGCAGGTGGGCGCACAAGTCCTCCATCTTCTGGAGGCCGCAGGCGGCGAGCATGTCGCGCCGATCCGCGTCGGAGTTAGGTAGGTAGCGCAAGGGTGTTGAAGGCTCCGCTGAGGAAGGAGCGTCCAGGCTGGACACTCCTCAACGATTGTATCGCGGCGCCTTCCGACGTCGGCAGCATTCCCCAATTTGGGTTTAGTGGGGGTGAAACGCTGCCGGGGCGACCTACTCCCCGATAAACGCCTGGTAGTCCGCCGCGCTCATCAGGCCGTCAAGCTCGCCCGCAGCGGCCAGCTTGATCTTCACCAGCCACGCTTCGCCGTGCGGATCCACATTCAGCTTCTCGGGCGATTCGGCCAGCAGCGAGTTGATTCCGACGACCTCGCCCGTCACCGGAGAGTAGATGTCGCTCACTGCCTTGACACTTTCAACGGAGCCCAGACTCTTGCCCGCCTCCACGGCGGCGCCGACTTTAGGCAGGTCGACATACACAATGTCGCCCAGTTCCGTCTGCGCATGAAACGTGATGCCCACGGTGCCGGTGTCGCCCTCGACAGACACCCACTCGTGTTCTTTGGTGTACTTCAGATTCTCGGGGTATGTCATTTCGCTCGCTTGTAGAAGGGAATTGGCACAGTCACCGCTTCAACCGGCTGATTCCGCACGACGACTTCGATCGCCGTGCCCGGAGCCGCCTGGTCCGCGGGCAGATAACACATGCCGACGTTTTTGTTGAGCGTCGGGGCCGGCCCGCCGGAGGTCACCCATCCGGACGCCTGACCCGCGACGCGGACTTCATAGCCGTCGCGGCCGATCCCGCGACCCTGCATCTCGAATCCGATCAGACGGCGCTTCACCCCTGCGGCCTTTTGCTTTTCCAGCGCCGCCCGGCCAGTGAAGTCGCCCTTGTCGAACTTCACGATCCAATCGAGTCCAGCCTCCAGCGGTGAGATCGACGCGTCGATCTCATGGCCGTAAAGCGCCATCCCCGATTCCAGCCGCAGCGTGTTCCGCGCCCCCAACCCGCAGGGCTTGATGCCGAACTCAGCGCCTGCCGCCATCAACTCGTTCCAGCGCGCTTCGGCCAGTTCCGGCGCCACATAGATCTCGAAGCCGTCCTCGCCCGTGTAACCCGTTCGCGCGATGCGCGCCGGCGCCCCGCTCACCTCGCCGTCGGCGAACCGGTAATACCGGATGGCGGACAAGTCGGTCCCAGTCAGCTTTTGCAGCGTCGACTGCGCTTTCGGCCCCTGCACCGCGATCTGGGCATAGCGCGGTCCCGCGTTCTCCACCTTGCAGTTCCAGCGGTTCTGCGCCGCGATGTGCTCGAAGTCCTTGTCCTGATTGGAGGCGTTCACGCAGAGAAAATAGGAGTCGTCGGCCACCTTGTGAACCAGGATGTCGTCGACGAAACCGCCGTGCTCGTAGAGCAGCCCCGCATAGTGAGCCTGGCCCGCCACGAGCTTTGCGGCGTTGTTGGTTGAGATCTGGTTGACCAGATCGAGCGCCTCAGGCCCCTTCACTTCGATCTCGCCCATGTGGCTGACGTCGAACAGCCCCACGGCCGTCCGCACCGCGGCGTGCTCGTCGATGATGCCCGAGTACTGCACCGGCATGTCCCAGCCGCCGAAATCGACCATCCGCGCTCCCATCGCGCGATGCGCCTCATTCAGCGGCGTCTGCCGGAGATTTGCCGTTTCGCTCATCCCATTGCCTCGCAAGAAACCTAAACCTTAACACAACGACTCGGCGCCCCTGTCAGTCTCCTGCTCGCCGAAGTTGTTGTCGGAAAAAGGCAAGGGGAAGCCGCTCCGTTGCTTACTCCTCCCGCGGGCCGCTACAATGCAGAGGCAGTCAGACAGGAGCGACATTCATGAAGGGCGATCCCAAAGTTCTCGAGTATTTGCAGGAAACTCTCAAAGCCGAACTGACTGCCATCAACCAGTATTTCCTCCACGCCGAGATGATGGAAAACTGGGGCTACGAGCGCCTGGCCAAAATCACGAAGAAAGAATCCATCGAGGAGATGATGCACGCCGAGAAGCTGCTGCATCGCATGCTCTACCTCGACGGATCGCCGAACATGAGCGAGCTGTTCGACGCTCCGCATCGGCCAGAACGTCAAGGATCAGCTCGCAAACGACCTGGCGCTGGAACTTGAAGCCATTCCACGGCTGAACAAGGCCGTCGCCGCGGCCACGGCCGTCGGCGACAATGGCTCTCGCGAGCTCTTCGAGAAGATCCTGATGGACGAAGAGCATCACGTCGACTACCTCGAAGCGCAACTGCACATGATCAGGAAATGGGCTACGAGAACTACCTCGCGCAGCAGGTTAAGGAAGAAAAGTAGTCTTCCTTCGCATCCGCAGCGAAGCAGATTTGAAGGCCGGCCTCCTCGCAAGGGGCGCCGGCCTTCTTTACAATGAGGGAATCCTTGCACGGCCACCCATGATTCCAAGCTCCGGATGTGTGTAATTGCAGTCCTCGTTGCCGCAGGCAGCATCGATGCCTCGAGCATCCGCCAGCAGCAGGGAGGGTCGGCTCTTAAGCAATCGCTTGAGCGGCTGCGTGTCACCGGCAGCGTCCTGATGATCGCCGCGCACCCCGACGACGAGAACACGGCGGTCCTGGCCTAGTGCTCGCAAGGACGAAAACTGCGCACCGCCTATCTCTCGCTTACTCGCGGCGAAGGCGGCCAGAACCTGATTGGCAGCGAGCAAGGCGACCTGCTCGGCCTGATCCGCACACAGGAGTTGCTGCCGCCCGACGCATCGACGGCGCGGAGCAGTTCTTCACGCGCGCCATCGACTTCGGATTCTCCAAGACCGCCGACGAGACGATGGCCAAGTGGGGCCGCAACAGGAAGTCCTGGCCGATATCGTCTGGGTGATTCGACAAGTACCGGCCGGACGTTGTGATCAATCGCTTCTCCGGCACATCGCGCGACGGCCATGGCCACCATCAAGCTTCGGCGATGCTCAGCAAGGAGGCGTTCGCGCTCGCCGGCGACCCTACAGCTTTCCCCGAGCAACTGAAGCACGTCAAACCATGGAGACCGGTGCGTCTGCTGTGGAACGGATTCTCCTTCAATCGCCAGCAGGAGCAGGAGATGGAGAAGATGACCAACCGGCTTGTCATCGACACCGGGGAGTACGATCCGGTCCTGGGTTCATCCTACGGCGAATTGGCTGGCTTGAGTCGAAGCCAACACAAGAGCCAGGGCATGGGGGCGTCTGAACGCCGGGGCTCCTCTCCGAATTCCCTCATGCATGTCGCCGGCGAGATGGCTTCAAAGGACTTTCTTCGATGGAGTCGACACTACCTGGAATCGGTTGCCCGGCGGAGCGGCCATCGACACTCTGCTCAAGTCAGCGCTGGATGCATGGCGCATCGACCGGCCAGAACTTGCTCTGCCTTGGCTTGCCAAAGCGCGACCGTTGATCGCTGCGCTGGACGACCCGATAGCGCGCCGGAAGCTGGCAGACCTCGATGAGACGATTGCATCGGCTTCCGGTCTTTGGCTCGACGTCAGCGTCAATCCTGGCATCACCACTCCGGGCGAGTCCGTCGATTTCACTCTTACTGCGGTGAATCGCGGCCGTGCCCCCGCCAGGCTCGACAATGTAGAACTGGTCGGCCCCGGAGCCATGCCGAGCTTCGCCGGGCTGTCACCCCTGGAGCCCAACAAGCCCTACACGCAGAAGGTCTCCTGGACAGTTCCACAAAACGCTCCGCTGGTTCAGCCGTACTGGCTTGAGCAGGAGCACGCGGGCTTGCTCTATCGCGTGACCGATCCGAGCCTGCTCGGCTTGGCCGAAGCCCCGGCCTACCTTCGAGCGCGCTTCCTGCTCAAGGTTGACGGATGCCCGGTAGTCATTGAGCGTCCCATCGAGCGGCGTTTCGTCGATCGGGTGAAGGGCGAGACGACGGAGCCTTTCTCTCTGCTGCCCGCTATTTCTCTCATGCTCCCGGCGCCTTCCATGATTTTTCCGGACAAGCAGCCCCGCGCCGTCGCGGTCGAGGTGGTTGCCAACCGGGCGAAAACGCAAGGCACAGTCTCGCTCACCCTGCCTGCGGGCTGGAAACAGGAGCCCACTCAGGTTCCTTTCACCACGGCGGCCACCGGCCAGACCGTGCGCGTTGTGTTCCAGGTGACCCCAGCAGCCGGCAGCGGTGATATCACCGCCGAAGCTGTCGTGGATGGCCGGCACATCACTAACTCGCTCATCCGGATCGACTACGACCACATCCCGCCGCAAACCGTCCAGCCCACCGTCCGAATGAAAGCCACGCGTTCCGATGTCCGCATCCTATCCCGCAATGTCGGCTACATCATGGGCGCCGGCGATCACGTCCCGACTTCTCTTGAGCAACTCGGCTGCGAAGTCACCTTGCTGTCTCCAGTCGATCTCGCACAAGGCGACCTGAGCCGTTTCGACGCCATCATCGCCGGCGTGCGCGCCTGGAATGTGCGTGAGGACCTGCGCGTCAACGCGCCACGGCTGCGTGAATTCATGGAGCGCGGCGGCACTGTGATCATGCAGTTCAATACAACCGACAACCCCTTCTCCGGCGCGCCCGCGCCCTCCTCCGGGATCGGTCCATTTCCGCTGCGCATCGGCCGCGACCGCGTCTCGGTGGAGGAGGCCCCCGTCAAGCTTCTCCAGCCCGGACATCCGCTGCTCGAAACCCCCAACCTCATCCGCCCCGAGGACTTCAACGGCTGGGTTCAGGAACGAGGCCTCTACTTCCCTGGCGAATTCGACTCGCGCTACGAGACGATCCTCGAAATGAACGATCCCGGCGAGAAGCCGCTCAAGAGCGGAATCCTCTATGCCCGCGTAGGACGGGCGTGTACGTCTACACGCCGCTGGCCTGGTTCCGCCAACTGCCCGCCGGCGTCCCAGGCGCGTTCAAGCTCTTCGCCAACCTGCTCAGTGCCGGGCGCTCCGCGCCAAAACAATGAACTTCAAGCGGCTTTACTGGGCTGTCGGCGTCTATGTGGTCGCGATCATCGCTTTGTTCACCTGGTTCACGAGGAGTTGGAACCGGTGAGGACCCTCGACTGGATCGTCCTGGCTGGCTCGCTCGTCGTCGTCGTCATGTACGGCCTCTGGCGCGGCCGCGGCAGCGACACGACACACAAGTACCTGCTGGCCGGCAAGACCATGCCCTGGTACGCCATGGCGCTCTCGATCATGGCCACGCAGGCCAGCGCCATCACATTCATCTCCACCACCGGCCAGGCCTACGTGGACGGCATGCGCTTCGTGCAGTTCTACCTCGGACTGCCGCTGGCGATGATCATCATCGCCGCCTTCGTCGTGCCGCGCTTTCACCGCGCCGGCGTCTACACGGCCTACGAATACCTGGAGCAGCGCTTCGACGCCAAGACGCGCGCGCTGGTCAGCGTCATCTTCCTGCTTCAGCGCGGCCTCGCGCGTGGGTGTCGCGCTCTCCGCGCCGGCCATCGTGCTGACCGTCATCTTCGGCTGGCCGGACCAGGTCGACCACGCTCATCATGGGCGTGCTCGTCATCGTCTACACCGTCTCCGGCGGCATCAGCGCGGTCACCTGGACCGACTTCCAGCAGATGCTCATCATGACCGCGGGCCTGCTCGTCGCGCTGGTCACCGCCATCTGGCTGCTGCCGGCCGGACGTGACGCTTCACCGATGCGCTCTCGCTCGCCGGCGCCGCCGGCCGGCTCAACCCTGCCGTCTGGACGCTTCGACCTCGAACGACCGCTACAACGTCTGGAGCGGCTTGCATCGGCGGCATGTTCCTCGTGCTCGCCTACTTCGGCTGCGACCAGAGCCAGGTGCAGCGCTACCTCACCGGCCGCGACGATCGCGCAGAGCAAGCTGAGCCTGCTGTTCAACGCCATGGCCAAGATCCCGATGCAGTTCTTCATCCTGTTCATCGGCGCCATGGTGTTCGTCTTTCACGTCTACGAGAAGCCGCCGGTGCTCTTCCACCCGCAAGCTGCAGCAGCAGTTGAGAGCGTCAGCCGACATGGCCCGCTATCTCGGCGCGCTACGACACCGCCTTCGAGGCCCGCCGGGCTGCCGCATCCGCCCGGGACCTCGACCGGTTCCAGTCCGCCCAGAAGGAGTTCGAAGCCGCGCGCAAAGTAGCGCAGTCCGAAGCGGCATCAATCGCGACGAAAAGACGTTCAACGACACCAACTACATCTTCCTCGGCTTCGTCACCAACTACCTGCCCGCGGGCATCGTCGGTCTCATCATGGCGGCCATCTTCGCCGCCGCCATGTCCACCATCTCCGCCGAAGTGAACTCGCTCGCCACCGTCACCGTCATCGACGTCTACCAGCGCTTTTTGCGCCGGACGATCAGACGCGCCACTACCTGTCCGCCTCACGTGGCCTCACGGCATTCTGGGGATTCTACGCGGTCTTGACGGCGCAGTTCGCCACAGACCTCGGCTCGCTCGTCGAAGCCGTCAACATGGTCGGCTCGCTGCTTCTACGGCGCGCTGCTCGGCGTGTTCATGCTGGCGTTCTTCTTTCCGCGCGTCACCGGCACAGGCGCCTTCGCTGGGCATGCTGGCGGGCGAGGCCGTCATCTTCGGCGTCTGCAGGTTCACCGGCATCTCGTTCCTCTGGTACAACGTGCTGGGGCTGCTCGTCGTGGTGTTTATCGGACTCACTGTCAGCGCAGTCACCCGGCCTCCGCGTCTGCGGTCAGAAACTGATGCTTGATACCGAGACCCGCGAGCGCTTGCCAGGCACGCACACGATTCCGCTCTCGGTGACGTGGTAGCGCGCCTTGTCGAGCTCCAGGTCGTAGCCGATCACGGTGTCATCGGCAAGAGCACATTCTTGTCGAGAATCGCCCGGCGCATCTTGCAGCGCCGTCCGATGTCGCAATTGTCGAAAACAATTGAGTCCTCGACCATCGCGCCGGTGTGCACCTTGACCCCGCGGCCCAGGACGGAGTTCTTCACCATGCCGCCGGAGAGAATCGTTCCGCCGCAGACGATCGAATCGATCGATTGCCCGCGCCGCCCTTCCTCGTCGAATGTGAACTTGGCCGGCGGATCGTCGTATCCGGCGGTCCGCAACGGCCATTGGCGGTTGTACAGGTTCAGCGCCGGCGTCACCGCTCTGAGATCCATATTCGCCTCGTAGTAGGCGTCAATGGTGCCGACGTCGCGCCAGTAGACCGCCGATCCCACGGGGTCGCCAGGAATCCTGTTCGTCTGTGAAGTCGTAGCAGAACACGTCGCCCCGCTTCACCCACTTGGGCAGGATGTCGCGGCCAAAGTCGTGCGTCGATGAATCGTCCTTGCTGTCTTCGTACAGATACTTCAACAGCGGTGCGGTGGAGAAGATGTAATTGCCCATCGACGCCAACACCATGTCCGGATTGCCGGGCATCGTCGGCGCATTGGGGTTCTTCTCGTGGAATGCTCAGAATCCTGCCGTCCGGTGCGATCTCGATCACTCCGAATTCGCTGGCGAACTCCTTAGCCACCGGAATGGCTGCGACGGTCACCTGGGCACGCTTCTGCTCGTGATACTCGATCATCTCGCGGATGTTCATCCGGTAGATGTGGTCCGCCCCGAACACCGCGACCACATGCGGATCGCTCTGCTCGATCAGGTTCACATTCTGGAACATCGCGTCCGCCGTCCCCCGGTACCACGTCTCGTCCGGCGTGCGCATCTGCGCCGGCACGGGAATAATGTAGTGGTCTTTCAATAGCCCGCTGAACTCCCAGCCGTCCCGCAAATGCTGCAGCAGGCTTTGGCTCTTGAACTGAATGAGCACGTAGACCGAGTGGATCCCGCTGTTCACCAGATTGGAGAGGACGAAATCGATAATGCGGTACTGCCCGCCAAACGGCACGGCTGGCTTGGCGCGCTCCTTGGTCAGCGGATAAAGCCGAGTCCCTTTGCCGCCTGCCAGTACGAAGCTAAGTACCTTGAGCTGCATCCGATTCCGTCTCCTTGTGTGCGCATAATACCATCTGAATTGAAGACAACGCTGAGCGGATCCGGCGTTGGACGTTAACGGGCTACTTCTGCATCGATTCCAGGTGCTTCAGAATCGTGTTCGCCTTCTCTGCGGCCAGGCCCGGACCCCAAACCGGCATCCGCTTATTGCCATGCACGGGCAGATCGTCGCTGCCGTCCAGCATCCTCCTCACTCGAAAGCTCGGGAACTCCCCGCGATTGCGCTGCTTCAATAGCGAGAGATCGGCCGGCTTCATGCGCAGGCTGTCAGCCACCGGCCCACCTCCTCTGCCGTCCTCGCCGTGGCAGGAGGCGCAGTAGGATCTGAACAAGGTGGCGCCACTTGGCGACGGGCTCTTCAGATCCTTGGGCGTTGACGCGGGAGGATCGGCGCCCGGCAGACTCATCGCGGACAACGCAATCAGCAACATTATTCGCATTTCTTCCATCTCCCGCCGGTCATCCTACCCCCGAATCCCATACAGAGACAAGCATCTCCAGGAGCGGCAGGAGCAAGGTAGTTCTGTCGGTAGTAAGTCAATCTGTCCGGTTTTATTCACACGTGATCTGTCCGCATCAGTTAATACTGCCCGAAGATCCTCTGCGGCTGGCCGAGGGTGGCTTGCGTGTCTTCGGGTGAATGGATGTCGTCATCGTCGGGGCGGTGCGAAAAGTGGAAATCCCGGCTCTGCGGGATTTCCAAGGGACGGTGGGAGCGGTGGGAAACCGCCTGGCGGTTTTCCCCGGCTTTCACGGGCCTGGCTTTTCCACGGCCCTGTTTGTTCCTGCTTGCGCGGACTTGATGATTCTCCCCGGCGGCCGCGTAGCGGCCGACCACGTGGGGGCCAAAGCGAATCGAGATGCACCCATCCAGGTGTTCGTGGATGGTCACCGTCGAGCCCGCCAATGAGTTGCGGAAGCGGACCTTCTCCAGTTGCCAGCTCTGGTCGCCGATAGCCACCGTGTTGTCCTTGGCCACCACTCGCTCGGTCTGCACCGTGAACACCCAGTTCAGGTCGGTGCGCGAGGTGCGCCGAAATGCCGTCCCTTTCTCCTTCGCCGGAACCGTGAACTTATCATTGAACTCGGCGATGTAACGCTCGTTCAGAAACGTGTTGCCCTGCTCCACTGTGCTGATCCCAGCCAGCCGCAGCTCTTGTGGCAACCGCCCCTGCCAGGTCCCGAAGCTCCGCTCCGACCGTCCCCGAGCTTGCGGCGAATAGGCCGCAATCGTCTGCACGCCCAGCTCTTTCATCGCCCGCCCGACTTGCGTCAGACGGCTCCTGTCCACTTTCTCGCCTGCCTTCATCGTGACAAAGAAGTGGCTGCCCCGGTCGCTGTACAAAGCACAGAACAAACCCTTGGCCTCGATCACTGTCCGCAATGCCGTCATCACTGTCCGCGTCGATTCCTCCTCCACCAATTGCGCGTAGTAAATCTCCTTGGTCGCATCGTCCAAGATCACGATCAGGTCATACCAGCGCTCATCGCAAAACCACTGGTGTTTGCTCCCATCGATGTGCAGCAGCATGCCGGGCATCGGACGGGGCTCCCGCCGCCGCCGGTGCTTACACCGCGTGCGGCGCCTGGCTGCCAGTCCCGCTCCCTGCAAGGCCTTTTGCACCCAGGTGTAGCTCAGCTCGATGCCATGCTCCTCCTTCAACTTCTCGTGAAAGTGCCTCATGTTCAGGTCGTAGTAAGTCTCCTGGTAGAGTTTCAGCACCCGCTCCACCACCTCCAGCGGCACTCTCTTCTCGCTCGGCTTGCCCTTGCGCCGGTCGGCCAGGCCGGCGTAGCCATGCTCTTCCAACCTCTCCCGCCACCGCCGCATTGTCCGGTCGCTCGACTCTCGATGATCTCCGCTGCGCTCCACCAGGTGATCTTCCTGGCCATCGCCTTCAGCAAAACGTCATGTAGCTTCATCATCCGCTCCACATCTGCGGCCGGGTACGACTTCGGGGTTTGCACCCATCCAGCTTGACCGGCCGTTCAGCTCGAGCGGACAGATCATGTGTGAATTGGACCGGACAGATCACATACTAACGACACAGGAGCAAGGTAGTTCTGTTCATTATTGCCTTTTTGTGGTAACTTCCATTACCTGACGTCGTCTGTACTTGAAAATCCCTCTGAGAGGTCCCGATGAGCGCTCTTCACCGCCGAGATTTCCTCAAGGCCGCGGTCGCCGCAGCCACATCGATTTCTGCAATTGCCGCCCCGAAGCGCACAGCGACAGACTGGGTCACCCTGGGTGATTCCGGCGTCAAAGTCACTCGCCTTGCTTTCGGCACCGGCACTTTCGGCGGCCGCGTGCAGCGCGAACTGGGCCAGGAGGGTTTTACGAAACTGGTCCGCCACGCCTACGACCGCGGCATCCGGTTCTTCGAGTCCGCCCAGAACTACCAGGGCATGCACCAGATGCTCTCCACCGCGCTGCAGGGAGTGCCCCGCGACTCCTACAGGCTGATGACCAAGTACCGGCTGAAGAACACCGAAGACCCCATCGAAGTCATAGATCGCTTCCGCAAGGAGCTCAACTCCGATTACTTTGACATCCTTCTGCTGCACTGCGTCCGCACTAACACCTGGGCGGAGGACAACGCAAAACTGCGCGACACCTTCTCTGAGATCAAGGCCAAAAAGGTCATTCACGCACATGGAGCCTCCTGCCACGGCCTGTTGCCCCTGCGCGCGTTCCCGGGCCAGAAATGGCTTGACGTGGCTTTACTCCGCGTCAACCACGACGGAACCAAAATGGATAATCTCCAAAGCGACGATCGCCAGAACGGGGTTGTCGATGAACCCGTCGCCCACATCGCCAAAATCCACGCCCAGCGAACCGGAGTCATCGGAATGAAGATCATGGGCGAGGGTGCTTTTCAGACTCCCGAGCGCCGCGACGCCTCCATGCGTTTCGTGATGAAGCTTGGCACCGTCGACTCCGTCACCATCGGGTTCAAGAGCGCGGCCGAAATCGACGAAGCCATCGAGCGCATGAACACCCACTTGAACACGTGATCGGGTTTCCCGAGGGCTAACTCCTTTTCCGGAGGTTGCCGGGCCCTGCCCGGTGTGCTATCAATGAAGCAGATCGTAGGCCATCCTGGTGCAGCCAAGGCCTTGAGCCAAACGCCGTACCGGCCCCGCTTTGATGGCTTTTCGGCTTAAGTCCAATGCTCAGGAGTACGTCGTGGATTCGCCCAACCGCCGCTTGATCCGGCCCCCGCTCGCAGAACCAAAGATGGCCAAGTCGGCGCCTATCTCCCGTTCGTCGTCTTCAGCCTCCAAACCACCCCTGATCAAGAAGCAGGCGCCGCCCGACCAGACCAACGCCGAGAATTTTTACTACGTCAAGCAAATGCAGACCAAGACCCCGCTGGTCTTCATCCTCAAGGACGGCGAGGAGATTCAGGGCACGCTTGAGTGGTACGACAAGACTTGCCTGAAGATTACGCGGGAAGACGGCCCTAATCTGCTGCTCTATAAGAGCTACATCAAGTACATGTACAAGAAATGAGCTGGCCCGTCCGGCCTTCTCACCTTTCGGCGGCGAAACGTTCCTGCGTCTTCTTCCTCTGAAACAGCCGGGCTTGACGCCGCTCTCCAGCCTGTTCGTACCGGCGTAATTCGTCGGCGGATTCTGGAATCACCGGCTGCACTTCCTGCGGCCTTCCCTCAGCATTAAGTCCGACAAATGTGACATAACAGGAGTTCGTATGCCGGACGACTCCTGTCTGCAGGTCTTCCACCAGCACCTTTACGCCAATTTCCATCGATGAGCGAAACACGCGATTAACGCTTGCCTTGAGCGTGACGAGTTGGCCGATCCGGATCGGCTCGATGAATGTCATCGAATCCACCGCGGCGGTAACTACCGGTCTCCGGGCGTGCCGCATCGCGGCCGTGGCCGCGGCCAGGTCCACAAGGTGCATGATCCGCCCACCCAGCAGATTGCCCAGCGGATTGGCATAGATCGGCAGCGCAAACTCCGACAACTCGCTGACCGATTCGCTCACCTTGCGCCCATTCATGCAAACAAAGCTAGCATGAGTACTGTATGTCGAGGATCGATCCGTTGAAAGCGCTGATCGCGCAAGACCCCGCCAATTGCCGCTACCGCTTCATGCTGGCGATGGAATACAGAAACGCGGGCGACTCCGCTTCGGCGGTCGCCACCCTTGAACAGCTCAGCGGGGTCGACCCTGACTATGTCTCGGCGTACTTCCAGGCGGGCCAGATCTGCGAACAGGACGGCGACCTCGAGCGTGCGCGTGCTTTTTATCAGGCCGGGGTGGATTGCGCCAGACGAATCGGCGACACACACGCCCTCGGCGAGATTCAGGGCGCGCTTGACCTGCTCGGTTGAGCCAGCCATTCGTCCCTCAGCAGCGAATAGAGCCGCGCATCGGCATACCCCTCGCGCAACCGGATCAGATGACGCATGGTGCCCTCGAGCCGGAATCCCAGCCGCTCGGCGATGCGCCATGACCGCACGTTCCTCTCCGCGGCCCTCAGCTCGATCCGCTCCAGCTCCAGCACCGCAAACCCCAGCGACAGCAGCGCCTCCACGGCTCCGGTCATCACGCCGTGCCCTTGTGCGCTCTCGCACAGCCAGTAGCCGATCTGCCCGTTCGCGTTGATCCGGCTGATGTCGTGGAGCCCGCAAATTCCGAGAACTTCGCTCCCGGCCCAGATGCCGTAGGCGCAGGTTTCTCCCTCCTCGCGCTTCTTCTCGACGGAAGCCAGGAACCGCCGCGTGTCAGCGGCCTCGTGGGCGGAGTCGACCCAGATCAGCCACCGGCCGAGATGCTCGCGCTCTCGATCGACAACGCGAAAGATATCCTCGGCGTCCGATTGGCGGAGCAGGCGGAGCGTGATGCCGCCATCGAGGCTGATGAGTTCCGGGACCATTCTTCCGGCGCGGCCGTCGTCCTAAAAGGGAACGTCGTCCTCGTTTGGCGGACCGGGATCGAAGTCTTCGCCGCCGGTCGCCGGGGCGGGGGCCGCGGCCGGTGGACGAGACTGCTTGGGCATCGAAACGGGAGCGCGCTGCGCGCCTCCGCCGTAGCTTTCCTCTCCGGAGGATTCGCCGCGGCCGCCGAGCAGGAAGATCTCCTCGGCCACAACCTCGGTTGTGTAGCGTTTCTGCCCCTGCTGGTCTTCCCAGTTGCGCGTCTGCATGCGCCCCTCTATGTAGACCTGCTTGCCCTTGGTGAGGTATTGCGCCAGGTTCTCCTGCCGCCAGGCGACGATCCGATGCCAGTCGGTCTCGTCCTTCCATTCGCCCGTCTGGTTGTCCTTCACGCGGCGATTGGTCGCCAGGGTGAATTGCGAAACGCTCACTCCGCTGGCGGTGAACTTCGTCTCCGCGTCCTTGCCCAGGTGCCCGATGAGAATCACCTTGTTGACACTACGGTTGGCCATACTCCCAAAAGCCTAGCACGGCCCCAACTCGGGTTGCCGCCGAATCGGCTGGTTCGCTATATTGGTGAGTGCCTACCTGTGCGCCCGTAGCTCAGCTGGATAGAGCGTCTGGCTACGAACCAGAAGGTCGCATGTTCGAATCATGCCGGGCGCACCACTCAACCCTCACCAATCACCACCCTTTGCCAGTCCCGGCCGCCCTCAAACGAACCTCTCGAAAATTAGAAAAAGTACCAGTATTCTCAATTTGCGGTACGGGGGATTCAGAAACGGTATATGGCTGTATACTCGCTAACTGGTTGAGCCAGGAAGCTGGAAGCTTGGCTGATCGTTTCTGAACCGGGAGGGCAATGTGAAAACTCGATTTCTGGGAAAAGTCCTGTGCTTGGGGGCCTTCTTCGTCTTCGCTCAAATGGCCTCGGCGGCGGCTCTTTTCACTGGACAGTTTGACATCGCAAACTTTACGTTGGACACCATGGGTGGCATCGGCAGCGTGGACACCGGTCTTGCGCCAAATCTCATCACTTTGAATGGGCACGACGCAGTTGATGAAGAGGTTTCTACGGTCACGAGTTATCTCGTGAATGTGGCTTCCGACGCCACATTCGAATTCTATTGGAAGTTCGCCACGGACGACGACGATGCGTCATTCGACCCGTTCGGCTACATCCTCAATGGTTTGCTCGTTCAACTGACCGACGACGGCCTGAGTGGGCAATCCGGGTTTCTGAGCCTGAACCTGTTGGCAGGCGACAATTTCGGCTTCTACACCGATGCGACAGACAGCTGCTGCGGAGCGTCGCATACACAAATCTCAGGCGACCAGTTCACTGATGTGCCCGAACCTTCGAGCCTCCTGCTGATGGCGGCTGGGCTCGGCGCCATCCCCATCCTCCGCCGGCGCAGGATCATGTAGGGCAGTCCCCTACTTGTCAACCCGTTTGCACTCAAGGGTGATGGAAACGTTTTCGAACTTCGAGCCTTTGGCCGTGTCGATTACATAACTGTGTTCCCTGGTTCCGGCAGGGATCGTGACGCTGAAACTCCTCACTGCCTCTCCCTCTTTCCAGAGGTGGCTCACCACGACCGGCGAAGACCCTCCAGGGGACTGTGTTTCCATCGCCAGCCTGACGTGATCCAGCGCCAGATCCTGGAAACTATAGCGGACGTACACTTCGCGAACGCCCGGAAGCGAAACATGGCGATCGACGTCGGGCCACCGAAGAATACGACCAATCGCCTCGCCATCCTTCCACTCTGGATTCGCTTCGAACGTCCAGATTGATCGAAACGGCCCGACCGGTGACTCACTCCAGGCGATGGACGCGGCCGGCCGTTTGGCCATGACCGGCGTGACGGGCCGGACTTCCGCGGTGAACTTGTCCGGGGCCAGCCCTCGACTCAGGTCAAGAAATCGCCCCCCGGCGTCAAATCCGGAAAGCATCTCGCCACTTGGACCCGCCACGCGAAAGACGAACTCCGCCGGGCTGTCTGAAGCCGGCGCCCAGAAGCCCTGAGCACCGCTGCTCACATAGCGGGCGTTTGAGACGCTGCGGGCTCTCCTGTCCACCTGTGCAACGTCGAGATTCAGCTCCCGGCGTACCTTGCTTGGTCCTGTGGAGAAAACGAGTTCGTTGTGGCCGGCTTTCAATCCGGGCAGGCTGCGAGGATTCAGTTGGATACGCGTGGTGAGAAGCAGATCCTTGATCTGCGTTCCTGGCTTGGTGGTCAACCGGAGCAGATAGCCGTAGGTGCCGGATACTGCAGTCCTGCGGCCGTGCTGGCTCTTCGTGAGCACAGCCGGTTCCGCGCGCCAACTCCCCTCGTTTTCCGCTTGAAACTCGCCGGCAGGCGTCCACGTCACCCCGTCGTCGATCGACGTCTCCGCTTTGACCCGTTGCTGTGCAAGTGTTGGCTCGGCCGCGAGACGGAATTCAGCATCGATGATTACGTACGGACTGCGAACCTCGTAAACCGCGCTCGCTGCGGTCGAAAC
>CAVQOO010000053.1:0-22391 GCA_963714395.1 Bryobacteraceae bacterium | reverse complement strand
TACCACCAGCCCCACGAACTCTGAGTTAAAGTTCGTAGTCATGCCAACCATGCCCCCGATGGACGCTCGTTCACTCAGTTGCCTGGCGAGGGAGATGCCGGCGGTTTTGTACGACATTATTGCCGAACCTCTGTGGGTACTTGAACGTTCCCAGTGAGTATCCAACGCCGAGCTGGGTTCTCCTGTCGAGTGCGTAATTATAAGACGAGACCGCCAAAGTAGCTGTTTGTGTCACTCAAGCTGGATTGCTGACGCCGCGCAAACTGAGCCCCGCCGCTGATGGAGACACTTGAACGCAGTGAGAGCTGATAGCCTACAGATCCGGAAGTGCCGTTGAAATTGACGCGGTTCGCGAACGCTTCGTCGTCGACAAAGCCGTTGATTGACGGATCACCAAAGCCAGGCAGGCCGCTCGCTCCACTTCCCTGCAGTTGGCCGAAGCCTCCGATGCCGCTGCCAAGGCCCGCGAACCCACTGCCGGCGCCGTACCCGCCGAGGGTTGACCCGATCAGCTCCTGAATGCTGCCAAAAAAGTTCTTATTGAAGCGATGGCTGACTCCTAACGTCAAGATCTGGTTCATGCCGCTGATGCCGCTCTTTCCAGTGCCAGTCGTAAGATTGCCGACATAGGACGCCTGGATTGCGGTTCTTTCAAGCGACTTGTTCATGGAAACGCCCCATCCTCCGCCGACACCGCGCGCGTCGGTGGTGACTAATGAGCCTTGCTCATCAATGTAGATTGGGTTGTCAATATAGCTGCCGGAGATGCTGAGCCAGGGGCGCCACTGCGCTTTCCCGGGTCTTCCAGTCGAAGACGCCGCGCCCCCTATGCCTCCGAATCCTCGATCTCCGCCGAACCCACCGATACCGCCGGTACCTGCAAACTGTGCCGCTCCGATCTGACTGAACACAACAGCCGAGAGGATCAATACAAAGTGGCTTCGCAAAATCATCTAGTCATCCCATCCACATCGGTGTTTTGGCCCGAGATTAAGTGCTCGTGGGAAGTTCTGCGGGCGCAAGCATATACCCTGACTGATACTCCAACCATCATGGGTCGGTGCTCATTCAGTCCTCTCAATCAGATGAGCACTCTATCGGCTGGTCCAGCTGGTTCTGTAGTTTCCGATGCCCTCGGCCGGGGTCGTCCTCGACGACGCCAAGTTGAGTACGGCGACCAAGGGTGCGGCAAATGTGCACCGGTGGGATATAGGTGCAGCATGTGCAGCAAAAGCATGGACGTACAGATTCCAAAGTATAAAACTTAATGAGTCCTACAGCTCAGAAGCTGCGTTAGATGGTCTGGCGAGGCTTGGTCACTCAGCTACGGATGGGCCTTTTATCTGGTTGGACCTGGGATCGTATTGGGGCTGCGCAAGCAGCACTGGTGCATCAGGTCTGTCCTGCTGCTGGTCCTGGCGTCGGCCTATTTGACATTTTGTCCTCCTGGAAATGCGCGGCATCCTCGAATGATCATGTTCGTTGCCGGCTGCTTGCTTCGGGAGGGCACCCGGCATGGGCTTCTGGCCGAGCGACTTCCTGATTGGGGAGAATTTCTGGCCCTGTCCATGTTTCTCATCAACCTGGCATTCATCGGTTGGACCCTGTCTTCCGGCAAGCCCATCGCGAACTCCCCGATTCAATTAGGTCCCTCGGCGGGCTGGTTGTTTTTCACGAGCTTCTGGTTCGATCCTGGTCGGCCTGGGAGCCACACTTGCTGCCGGCGCGGTTTTCTAATTGCTACTGGAAAGGCCGTTTCTCTATTCCAGAGGGTCGCTTCCGGCGGCGGCACGGAACGAGGTGGCACTCCGCGGAAAGGTCACTGCGTAATTGCGCGCTGCGGGAGGGTAGGACGCAGGCCGCCTGTCAGCGGGGGAGATACTCCCGCAAAGGAACAAAGAACGCCCGGATGAAATCGCGAGCTTGGGCCTCAGCGGCCTCCACTCCTTCGTCGCGCACGGAAACAGTGACTCGCACCATCGATGTATCACTGCGCCTGTAGCGGACGGACTCGGCAATCGTGTAGAGCTTTGCCCAGTACTCGCTCGCGGCGACGTGGTGGGGCGACTGATACCAATACATGACAACGCTCTTCGCGGGACCTTTGGCGACTACATAGCTGTTTACGCTGATGGGTTCGCGGCCGGGAATATCGAGCATCTCTATCGCGTTCCTGCTGGGAACCCAACCGGAACCAGGAAGACAGTTCTTTGGGGAATGAGGCGCAACACCGGAGGACTGGCTTTTGAAGAACACGACGAGCAAATGAGCGGACTCCTGGGGACCGCGCACATAGGTTCGACTCAGAGTGTCGTCTGCTTTAAGGACATCAAGCACTTCGCTTTCGATCTGCGTTTCTTTAACCATGCGCCAATCCCCAAACTGAGCGTGAACGTCCTTCAGCGGGCGAGCGAGGGGAACGGCTTCGTTCTTGGGAATCGAGGCGAACAGAGCGATGGCCGCAAGCAAAAGCAAAGTAACGATCTTTTGAGGCGTTGTGGGAATCAATCCACGCATTAGTTCTCCTTTGGGCGAAGCCGGTTGACAGCAAAGGACGCCAGTCGATGAGCGAGAACGAGTCCCATAAGAGCGACCATAAAGATCACCCAGCCCTCCATGGTGTGATAGACGCCTTTCGCCCACTCTTCGTTGAATTCATACAAGATCCCCGTGATGCTGACTCGTGCCGCGTTGGCAGTAATCGCGATCGGGATTGTTGCTAAGAACAGGAAGACTCGCATCCAGACACGGCCGTCGAAGAAGTAGCCGTACACCAGCGAAAGAAACGAGAGCGAGAGAAGAGAACGAATGCCGCTGCAGGCTTCCACCACCGAAAGCCTTTGGCCTGCAAGCTCGAGGACGTTGCCTTCCCGGTAGACAGGAATTCCGATCAGCATGAGAACATTCTCGGCGGCGGCGCTGGCGAGGAGTTGGAGAGGCAGCGTGACTTGGTTGTAGATGATGTTTGGAATCCGGATCATGAATACCAGGAGCACAAGGGGGAATAGAAGTTCCTTAACGCAGGCCAGCCCCACAGGGCCAGCAGGATACCGGTCAGAGTGATTAGAAGCGCGGTTCGCGCTACGAAGAACTCAACTCCGAATTGTCCGAACATCATTTGAAGGCAGCCCCAAACGATGATGAGATAGCCTATCCACTGTGGGCGGGCAGGCAGCATGGCGAGGGCGGAGCGTCTCTGCCAGACGATATACGCCGCCACAACGGGAACGAAGAAGCCGTGACCCATGTCTTCATCGCTGTTCCACTCGAAAACCATGCCGGCGATGACGGGCCAGAAGAGAACAAGAACCAGTAGTCCGAACCAAGCGATGCGAGGCCAGGGAATGGGTGGCTCTGCCGCTGCCAAGGGTATGATCTCGGACGTTACCATTCTTTCAAATTATACCGGAAGCCAATGGCTTACCATAAGACCGTAATCCGTCCCTAGCGTTTTGACGAGGGGGCCCAGCGGGCTGGCCAGCCGTCCGGTCGCCCGCCAACGCTCTCGGTCGGCCGGCGGTCGAGTCCGGCTGGGCGCAAAGCTGCGATTTTGGCGCTTTCCGGCCGGTCAACCACTTGCCCCGGCACACTTCAAGCCGCAGCCCAAAACCTCGAATCTCGCATTTTCAATCCAGCCGCCAGGATGAGCCTCTCGGCGTCAAGCCGGCAGCGGCAGCGACCGCAGCGCCTGCTGTCAATTGCTGAATCGGCCGAGGCTCCTGGTGAGCCGCAGGATTAACTGCCGCGCATGACGAACCAGCTTGCCCGGCGTGTTGAAGATCAGAAACCGCAGTCGCTTGGGCCGCGCCGCGATCAGTTCCGCCGGCAGCGCCAGCCGCTTCAGCGCCGTCAGCACGTTGAAGGTCAGCACCGCCAGCCGGAACCAGGCCGCGTTGGCCCCGAAGCGCGCGCACGGCAGCACCCCGCCCGCCAACTCGTTCTTGATCACCGCATGCGCCGCTTCAATCGAACCCGCCTTCTCCCGATGCCACTGGAGCAACCGTCTTCGGCTTCCAGTCCCACAGATTCGTCCGCACCGCGAAGTGCTTCACCGCCGCTGCCGTCGTCGAACAACTCCCCCTGCTTCTTCCGGATCCGAATCGCCACCGAACGCAGCGGCTCGCGGTAGCGGTTCTCCGTGTCTCCTCGGGGAAGTAGTCCACCTGCGCGCATTCCTTGTCCACCTGACTGTCTTCGCTGTACGGCTGCCAGCGCTCCTCCGGCGTGGCCAGGATCTCCTCGCGTCAGCGACCGGGTTCATCCGCGCGCTCACGGCAAAACCGATGAAGCCTTGCGGCCCATTCTCCCGCTGCTCGTTGCGCAGCCAGGTCACCAACGTCTCCTCATCGCAGGCCGAGTCCCCGCGGAAGTAGCGCTCGCTCCACCGTCTCCGGCAACGCCGCCAAAGCCCGCTGCGCCACCCGCAACGGCTCCTGGATGCGCCGGCACGTTGCCGTCCCGGAACTCATCGGCCAACACCACGTTCATCTCCGCCCACAGCGCCAGCATCGGCTGGTAGCCGCTCACTCCTTCGTAGGTCGACTTCGCCTCTTTCTTCCAGCTCTCGATGATCGTCGCGTCCAAGTCCACCGTGGCGATCTTCTGATCCGCGCATCGCCGACCCAACTCCCGCACCACATCCTGATTGACCTGCGCCAAACCGCGCAGCGGGGCGCTCTCCTCGGGGATATAACTCACCTGGTCCACCGCCAGTTCCCGCTGCGCCTGCTCGATCAGGCTTCCTCGTGAAAGCGATACAGAAACTTCCGCGCCCCTTCCGCGCTCGGCATCGGGTTGCCCGTCCCTTACGCTGTCTGAAACACTCAGTCAAATCCTTACGGACGGATTACGGTAAGATGGCCCATGTGGACGCGCTTGGTGGACAATCTAGTGCTGGGGTTCTTTGCCTGGCTATTTGAAGCAGCGGTGTTCTGCCTGCGTTTGGTGCGCCGTTCCCAGTAAGGACGGCGGCCAATGGGACCCCTTCGTCGAAAATCCCGCCAGCAAGGTGCGTCCTCGCCGGCATCATCTCAGAAGTCCACCACGAGGAGATGGCTTATCATGGGAAGGCTGTACGAAGACGCGCCGGTGTAATTCCGCCGGTGAGGCTGTTGCGGCCGGCGCGGCAGATGATGATTTAGGCGATGCCGTCTCTCCGAACCCGATTCATGTTGGCGGCCGATGAAGCGCGCTGGGATACCTATGTTGAGACCCACCGATGGGGCAGCCCTTTTCATTTGACCGCCTGGAAACGATCCCTGGAGGCCACCTTCGGCTACCAGTCTCATTACTTGCTTGTGGAGGATGACGGCGGTGTGCTGCGTGGCGTCCTGCCGCTCTTTCAAGTCAGGAACCTGGTCATTGGCAAGGCTTTGATCTCGACGCCGTTCGCAGTTTACGGCGGTGCGCTATTTGACGATGAGACGGCGAAATCCGCCCTGGCTGAAGCGCTGCGAACGGAAAGCGAGCGACTGGGTGTGGACTACGTCGATCTGCGCAACTCGGAAGAAGGGCAGCGGCTGGGATTCATGTCCGTGGACCGCTATGTGACTTTCACGCAGGAATTACAACCCTGGAATCTGGACGAATTACTCGCGGCTATCCCCCGAAAGGTCCGCAACATGGTGCGAAAGTCGTATAAGACCGCGTTTGAGGTGCGCCACGCGGTCGCTGATTGGCGTCCTTTCGAGAAGTTGCACTCGCTGACGCTGCGGCGTTTGGGAACGCCCAGTTTCCCCCCCCAACACTTTGCGAACCTGGTTCGGGAGTTTGGTCCCCGAGTTGAGGTGGGCGAGCTGCTGTATGAAGGGCGCGTGGCGGCGGCCTCAATGTGTTTTGTGTTCGGCGATTCGACACACATCTACTACGCCTGCACGGACCCGGACTTGAACCATCTGGCCGTGAATTACCGCATGTACGCCGAGCTGATGGTGCGGGCCGGCGAGCGCGGTTCGGCTGTCTTCGATTTCGGCCGCTCGAAGCTGGATACAGGCTCTTTTGAATTCAAGAAACAGTGGGCAACCGTGCCGCGGCCGCTGCCATACGAGATGCTGCTCGTGCGACGGAAAACGCTGCCCAATTTTACGCCGAAGAACTCGAAGTTTTCACTTCCAATCGAAGTCTGGAAGAGGCTACCACTGCCGCTGACGCGGTTATTAGGGCCCAAGTTGGTCCGATTGTTCCCATGACAATGCGGGACGGAATTGTGCTGGCCGGGTTGATCCTGGCACTGGTGGTATTTGCTTACCCATTTGTGTTGTTCCCGGTTCTGCTGAAGCTGGCTGTGCGCCGCCCGGCAGAGGGGAGTAGATCCATCGGGCCGGCGGAGCCGCCGGATGGCTGGCCTGAGTTGACATTGCTGCTTTGCGCCCTGAACGAAGAGCGGGTGATCGGGTCCAAGCTGGAGAATGCAGTCGGGCTCGACTACCCGCCGGACCGATTACGGGTGGTAGTCGTCAACGATGGCTCTACGGACAACACGCGAGCCATCGCCGACCGGTTTGTGGGGCGTGGAATCGAGGTGATCCACCGTGAGCAGCGGCGTGGCAAGGTAGCCAACCTGAACGCCGTGGTGCCGCGGTTGGAAACGCCCTACGTGGTGCTGTCCGACGCCAACGTGATCTATGACCGGCAGTCGTTGAAATGGCTTGCTTCACGGCTCGTTGAACCGGGGGTGGGTGGCGTTTCGGGGAAGGTGATTCTTTGCGAGACGTCGGAGGAGTTTGCCAGCGCCGAGAGCGGGTATTACTCGGTCGAGTGGACGCTGCAGGAGTTGGGCTCCACTTTGCATTCGATGGTGGGCTCCGACGGAGCGATGTACGGCTTCAGGCGCGAGCTGTTCACGGTTTGTCCAGATGACACGCTGATCGAGGACTTCGTAGTGGCCCTGGGAATCGTGCGGCAGGGCTGGCGGATGGTGATGGAGCCCCGGGCCCTGGCCTGGGAAGAAGGACCGCAGAGTTTGGCGGAAGAGTGGAAGAGGAAGGTTCGCATAGCGGCTGGTGCGGCTCAGGCTCTGCTGCGGGGCAACGGCTGGCCTTGGGGAGCGCCGGCGCGTTTCTGGTTCCTGTTTATCTCCCACAAGCTGCTGCGCTGGCTCGCGCCGTTGAGCGGAATGGCGGCGCTGGTGTTGGCGGGGCTGGCGTGGCCGCATCCGCTTGCGATGCTGGTATTGGGTGGGGTCGCCACGCTGGCGTTGCTGGCGGCCTTGCGGTGGGTGACTGGGTGGACCGCTGTCTGGTTGAACGTGCCGTTCTACTTCCTGTTCGGCCAGCTAGCGGTGCTGATTGGGCTATGGAAGGGTATTACGGGAACTCAGAAGGTGCTTTGGGCGAAGGCGAACCGTTGAGGGGGCGCTGAAAAGCATTCTCGCGTATCCTGCGAGCCGTTAAATGGCAAGCGTCAGAAACTGAGCAGGCTGTCCTCGCGGGTTGATCACCGATCGGGCCCAAGCCCCCACGATTTGGGGTGCGCCCGCGGGCAGTCACAGGCAAGTCGCTCTTTCAACTCAATGACTTAGCCTTCGAGGCGGCAATTGATTGACGAGTATGTTTGTCCGGCGGGAGTTCTACGCCCCGCCGGATAGGCAGGAACAGATGAAAAGACGTTGGATCCCGTGGCTCGCGGGAGTCATGGTGACGGGAATAACAGGCGCGTGGGGTCAGACCGCAGTCGATCTCCGGACGCAAGGCAAAAACATCGACTTCAGCGCAGCGGTGGCGACCAAACCGAACCGGGTGGTAACGGGTGCGCTGCCGCCGAGTTGCTCGGTGGGAGAATCCGTGGCGCTCTTGGGCGCGGGCGACAGCGCGAGTGTCCACACCTGCAGCACGGGTGGGCGATGGCGGGCGGCCGGAGTATTGCGGGAGAACCACAGCCAAGCGTTTGATTCGGCCACGGACGTGACCGTGACGCACGGAGAAGACACTGGCAATTTGCTGGTTCTCTGCTTCGATCCGGGCGGGCAGGTTGTCGAGCCGGACCTGGTGCAAGTGACAGGTCCGGAAAGCGTGCTGGTGCGGTTCGCGACGCAGCAGAGCGGCCGGTGCGTCGTGAACGCAGTGAGCGGCGCAGCCGGGCCGGTCACCCAGATCAGCGGCGAGGAGACGGCGGCGATCAACTCGGGGAGCGGCGCGCAAATCCTCAAGGCCGGATCGAACATCGAGGCGCGCTCGCTGAGTGCAGGATCGAATATCACGATTACACAGCAGGGCGACGAGATAGTGGTTGCCTCGCAGACGGCTCCGCCAGTGTTGACCAACAGCGGGGCAGGCGCAGCAGTACTGAAATCGGGGAGCAACATCACGGCGCGAAGTCTTACGGGAGGGACGAACGTAACCGTAACAGAAGGGCTGGACACAATCACAATCTCCGCGGCGGATGGAGAGATGACGCTGGTGGCAAACAGCGGAGGAGGGGCGGCACTGCTGAAGCCGGGAACGAACGTCACGGCGAAGACGCTGATGGGCGGGTCAAACATCACGGTGGTGGAGGGAACGGACACGGTAACGATCCACGCCGCGGCAGCCTCGGTGACAGTAGGCAGCGGCCTGATTGGGAGCGGCGCGCCCAACGATCCGGTGGCGGTGGATGCAACGGTGGTTCCGGCGATTCTCCGGCAGACGTTCTCGAACGACTTCGGGGACATCGCCAACGCCGCCTGTTCCCAGCAGACGTTTACGCTCACCGGCGCGACGGCGGGGCAGAGCGGCATCGTGGCCGCGAGTTCCGCATTGCCTGCCGGGGTCAATCTGCAAGCGGCTAAGGTGACGGCCGCCAACGTGGTCGCGGTAGAAATCTGCAACCTGTCGGGTTCGTCATACGACCCGGCGGACATGAGCTACACGGTAGCTCTGATTCAGTAGGGAGCAAAGGAAATGAAGGTCATTGGCGTTCTCATTTTGGCTTCGCTGCTGGCAGCAGCGCAAACAACGATTAACGGGTCCAGGTCGATCCTTGGGTCTTGGGACGCGAGCGCGGCATCGGCGACGCGTCCGGTGAAGGAAGCGGCATCGGAACCGCCAACTTGTGTGAAGGGCGAACAATACTTCAACACGGCAACGGCGACGATCAGGCTCTGCAGTGCATCGAACACATGGGCCGACGTGGCGCCGCCGCCGCCGGCTCCCAGCGATCCATTCACGGAGACGAAGGTGCGTGTGTGGGACGAGTTTCTCCCATCCACCAACACGTCACTATACGTAGGCGCGTTGGGCTGGCAGTTGTACGGGACAGGCGCCAGCCATTCACATATCGATGGTGCAGCAAACCACCCCGGCATCTACAGGCACTTGACGTCCAGCACGGCCAACTCAGTGGCGTCGTCCTTTCTCTCCGGGCCATCCAGCGCACGGCCAATTCCCCCGGTCAGCTCCGTAGCAGGGTGGGAGTCAGTGTTCATCTTCAGAACACCGGTCGATTTGACTGAGACCAAGGTGCGCGCAGGGATCGTCTCCACCGTTGGAGGTCAAGAGAGCCCAACGGCCGGGTTCTACGCAGAGTATGGTTCCTCAACGGGTTGTACCAGCAACCTCACTGACTCGAACTGGATGTACGTAAAGGCGAACAGTTCCATCACTCGCAACGCAGGGCCAGCCATTGTCGCCGATACATGGTTTAAGCTGCGCATCAGGTCCACGGTACCTGGTTCCGTTGGCTTAGCGATTGCCACCAACGGCGGTGCATACGGGGCGGAAGAAGTGTTTTCCAGTTCTCTCTATCCGAGCGCGCTGGTTCCGTTCTTTACTGTCGTGACATGCAACACGACGACCAAACGAATCGACGTGGACTACTGGCACTTCAAAATGGACGGGGCGGCGAGGTAATCATGCGTCTACTTGTATTCATACTTGGCGCCCTGCCGATGTGGGGCCTATCCAACTCTGTCCGCGTCACAGAAACGACCGGCGCGGGGCAGACGAATCACCCGGTCACCATCTCGCGCTATTTCGCCAAAGGGGAGATACCTTCGAGTTACGCCTGCGTACAGCCCTTTGTCGATGGAGTGGCTGCCGAGGCCTGGCAATGCGAGAAGAAGAACACGCACTCGGACGGAAGCCTGAAATGGGCGATCATCGGGCTCAAGATCCCAACGCTTGCGGCGGACGGGACGGTGGAGGTGGACTTCAGGCCGTCGGCTTCGACGGCGAGCGAGGCGGGCCACACAAAGGCCGATGCGCTGGCCGACTCAGGGTGGAATGCGGACATGCGGTTCCGGTTCAACAGCGGCACAGCGGACGAGTGGGACTACACGCTCGATGCCCGGACGATGCTGACAGCGTTGGCCGAGAACGCGGTCTGTGCCGACGTGGCCGACACGACGCTGCGGGGCCTGCGGACCTGGATCAACGGACCAGTGGCGACCCAGTGGATCGTGGAGGACAAGTGCCGTGCCAGGACCTATGACTTTGGCGCGACCGCGGCCGCCGACGGAACCAAGTGGAAGCACTTGGGCGAGTGATCTGTACCGGACGTTGCATCCCTGGTTCGTGTTGACTGCCTATTGGGACTACCCTTCTTCCGGGCAGGTGACGGTGGGAGTTGACTACATCGTCGAGCAACCATGGCGGTCGATCTATCAGAACGTGAAGTACCGGCCACGCTTCACGTGATCAGAACCTCGCCCACGTCGTCGAGGAGCGGACCTTAGCCGACTTCGACCATTGGCGGCAAAAGACGTATTTCTTCCGGGGGTGGGCCAGCACAACCAGCGTTCCGCGCACGCAGATCGACCACAACCTGCCGTACATGATCCACAGCGGCGTGATCCCGCCGTTTGAGATGAGGCCGACCGGCGCGAACGACAAGCTGTTCGATAACGCGACGGTGGACACGGTTCTGGCGTTCTACCGCAACCAGTACCTCTCGACCTACGCCGGTGAGGCGGAACCATTTCAGTACTGCCCGTGGGAGCGCGATCTGTCAACCCCCTTACCAGTGGCCTTATCTATGCTCTGGCATCTGGAACAAGAACTGGCAGATGAGCGGGCTGAGTACAACGTACTTGCCCATTCCAGAAGCCTACGTCCAGTGGCTCTACGTCATGGGCAGTCCGCACGTCACGATGGCGCGGAAGCTCGCCTTCTGGGACGAGTTAGTGATCGGCTCTGCCGAATACTGCCGGCTCAACTTTCGGCATGTCCCTATTAGAGAGCACTGCAACTACGCAGAAGTTCTGCGATCAGTGGTGTACGACGCCCGGTTACCAGACTCAGCTGGCCTGGGGCCAGCCTGTGTCGATGGCAGCGTTTCCGACCGTGAACGGGCTAGAAAATGCGGTCGGTAACTGGACCTCAAATGGGAACCGCTGCCCATGGACGAACCTAACTTCTGCTGGAATCGACGCGACGACATCGACAATCGAGGTACTGAACGCATCCACGTTCACCGCCCCCACCTATCTGCACATCAACGAGACGGAGGTGGTCTATTGTGCGACAAAGGTGGGCAACGTGTTCAGCGATTGCACGCGAGGGCAGATGGGCACCACGGCTGCCACCCATCCCGGCAATCAAACGCCGTCGGTCGTGGCCCTGCGCGGCCAAGAAGTACGAGCTACGTCTCGATGATCGACGGCGCTTCTCCAGTCGCCCACGCTCAGGCCCCGTGGTTCCTTCCGGCGCTGCTGACCGGCCATCCTCTACTACCACGAGCAACTCATGAGGCAAGGCGTCGGCCATCGCCGCCATCGGAACGCTGGCGGCAACTCGATCACGAGCAGCCGCAACGGTAGCGACTTGTGGTATCCGATACCTGGAGTACCGCGGCCGGCCCCAGGGCATGAAGATTTTCGTGCAGGCTTGGGCGTTGTCGTTTGGGCCAGATCCAGGAGTATTTCGACTACCCCCTAGGCGGCAGGTGGCGATCGAGGAAGGCAGGCCTGAACGTCCCGCAAGGCGAGGCATCTCTTCTACTCTCGACGTCGCAGGAAGTCCATACCAGAAGAGGCAGAACGGTCTACATGACGGGGTGGGGCGCGGTTCCGGCGTAACTGCGAATCCGACGAACTACGCCATGACCTGACCGTCCGCGGCGACTGGCGCCTACACGTCACGATACCTACCCCGCAATGGCTGACTCGACCGTGATTCACACCAAGGCGTCGCTGGTGGATGATGGACTACTCGAATCGCACCAACGCATACGCTATCTCGCTCGGGCTGGATTACTTCCGACCAATGGCACGGGCTACGAATCGCGTGTTCCAACGGTCGCTCCAGTTGGCACCGTTAGCTATTGGCGACTACGTTCTGGCTGGTTCATTTGTTAAGCCCATCAGTTCGGAAAGAAGTGCTATCAGCAACCCATGACGCCGGGAGAGGCAAGCTGATCCTCGACTTCGCCGCGCCCGCATGGTTGGACCGGGACGTACACGTCGGCTGCGTTCTGTTGCGCCGATCCTCACTGGACTGGCGGTTGGCAGACGAAGAGTCACCGCTAACTTTGGCGCGACTATGACCGTAGTGGACTGCCGACACCATCGAGATCCCGTGGGCGACGGCCATGACCGGGACGTACAACTCTGACGGTTCCGGGTGCTGTAGCACGACGCGGCAGAAACTCCATTTCTCCGCGTTCAACTCGGGCGACTTGGCTGCCTATGAGGGACCACCGCAATCATGGGCAGAGTTTGACGAGCTCTGGCCGATTGAGGCGCGGACGCTGAGCGCAACTAATTCAGCCTGTGAGGCGACAGCCACTTGGCTGATCGCATCGCGCACTTCTACGCCACGACCATGTGGCTGGCTTCGATGGGGCTATGGGACAAGACGCTGGCCCCGGATCTCATTAAGAACTATCAGAAGTTCCGCTCGGTCAAACGCTACTGGGACCGGCAGTTCGCGGTTTCTGGGGCTTGCGCGTTCTCGCTTGTGCGGCAGTCCTGGCGTGGCATTCGGCTGGAAGGAGCAGATCGAAAACGTCGACCGGCGACCCGAGCCATGACAAGGTACTCTTCCGCTTCCAGGCTCCGACCGCCGATCCGGCGCGAGTGGCGATCACGACGGGCGAACTGTTCACGGACAGCCGCGATGCGCAGGACACGCCGGCGACCTGCAAGGGCCGGGACTGCTGGGCGATCCTTCCGGCCAGCGCGAACACGACGTACCGCTACCGAATTACCGGGGGGACGAATGGCGTGGCGCGGCTCGAAGGATACGTTCAAACGCTCGGCGGCGCGGGCGGCGCGTCGTCGTATGCCTTGACTCTCCACGCACCCCAAGGCAGAGGAATCACCCAGGTCATCGTGCAAAACGGGCTGACTGACGCTTACGGAGCCAGCCAGACCGTGCCTTGCGCGACGAGCTGCGTTGTGACCGTGAGCGGATACACCGGCGAACTTCACTACGTCCGTTGGACGTGGCAGACTGCGGTGGGCGTCCAAGTGGGGCAACAGGGAGAACGCATCTTCCGAATCGAATAGAGTGGACGAACCGGCTGCGGCTCTTAGCGGGCCGCAGCCACCGCTGCGGGAAGCTCGTGGCGCTTGTCCGTGCGTTCAGTCAGCATCGCGTTTCCTGCGGCAGGTTGTGACTCCTTCCGCCAACAGGGCACCCGTTCAGCGCCAGCGGTTGCCGGCGACGCGAAGGCAGCGGTGTAGCACGGCGGCGCGCCGGATCGCATAGTGAAAACGCTGGCCCAGCGGTGCGGCCCACAGAGCCAAGCGCAGGTACGGCTCATTGAAGAAACCCGGGGCGCGCGGCTTGGCCAAGTTGTGAATGTCGGCAAGCAGGAGGTCTTTTTGACTCTCCCGCAACTGAGCGCGGAAGGCGTCGGTCCACTGTTGAAGGGCCCCCTCCGGCACGGGGAGAGGACAGGGGTCGTCGCCCGCATATGTCTGCCACGGAACGCTAGTTGTGTGACGCGGCATTTGAGCTAGAAAGCGGCTATAGAAGCGGTGGTACAACCGTTCCGTGACGGGTACGGTGGCGATATGTTGGAGAAAATCCCCGTCATAGAATGGCAAATGGAGATCGTAGCCGTGGATGTGGGATCTTTCGAAGAAGTCGTGCAGGTGGTGGCGCTGATCGTTGAACATCAGCAGGAAGTAGAGAGCCTGGACAGGATCAGGGTGCTGGATGGCGGAGAACTCCCGTTCCAGGCTCAAAAAGGGTACCTCGGCGGCACGTGGGCGGAGCGCCGAAGAGAAAAGGCGCGGTGTCGGTGAAGCGCCAAGATGATGGACCAATTCGCGTACTGCGGCCCGGGCATCGCCGGAGCCTAGCATGCTGACCATTTCCTGAGTGATGTAAACAGCTCCGAGGCCGACACTTCCCCCGTCGCCTGACCATGCCAGGCGTGGGTGCTCCACTTCAAAGGACGGACGGATGCCGCTAGACCAGGCGCTGGCCAAGGAAGTGGTGACGTGACGATCCGCCGATCCATGGAGCCTCGTGGCTAATCGGTGCCACTGGCTCGGGCATAATCGGCGGCGAGGATCCCGTCAAGGGACCGGGGTAAAGAAAAATTGTATGTAGCGGTGCGAATTCCGGATTCCCGGAGCGTAGCAGTGATGACACGTGAATCGAGCCCCCCGCTCAAGAAGGCGACCGCAGAACAGTCCCCGGCGAGGCGCCGCCGTACGGCTTGCCGGAAAAGGCGGGCGGCTTCCTGGGCGAGATCCTCGGGTGATGCCGACGACGTTTGCGCCTGCTCCAGGCTGAAGTAGCGCTGACGGTCCGGCCGAGGCTGACCGGCGGCAAAACGGACCCTTTCGCCACTGAGCAACCGGACAACCTGGATGTAGGGAGTGCGTCCGCAAGACAATAGCCGAGAGCACCCAGTTCGAACAATCCTTCAAGAGAAGCGGCCTTGATGACGGAAGGCATTTGCTCGAGCACCCAAAGGGCACTGGAGAAGGTCACCAAATCGTCTTGAACGGTGTAGAAGATGGGACGGACGCCGAGTTTGTCCGTCCATAGTGTCAGTTCCCGAACCGCTGGATCAAAAAACGTTGCGCATAGGTCCCCTGTGCATGTTGAAGGGCTGTTTGATCTCCGGAGTCTAATCTGCCAGCGAAACTGGCGATCTGCTCCGCGCGCGGAGGTGGATCAACTGCGCCCAGATCCAGGTGTGGATGTCCGACTACGGCCAGAGTCTTACCGGATGGCAAAGACGCGAAACCTGAATCCCGATAAGCTCCGAATTCGGCCAGCGCGATCAGGCATCCCTCGTGGTCGACCAAAGGGAGGGAAGCTGGCATGGTTCCGGCGAGCATGTCGAGCAGTGCGCGCCGCATCGGCTCCGGGAGGCAGCGGTCAGGATGGACAGAGAACAAACCCGCTAGCAGGGACATGGATTCTCTGATGTTAACGGGTTCGCTTTGCGGTTTGCCAGAGTAATCAAAGCCGTTTTAGCCGGGAGCGGTGTTTCCGACTCTCGTAGGCAGGGGTGCCCAGGTCTAGAGCGGTCCGTCGGGCTGCTGGGCGAGCCCATCGGCCAGCCAACCCGACGTAAGCCAGCCGATCTACCGCAGGGACGTCGTAGCGCGCGAACAAGGATACGTGCAAACTGGCGTTCCCCGGCGGCGCGCTCTTAGTGGGCCGCAGCCACCGTTCCCCCTTTTGCTTTCACCTTCGGACGCTTGAACCACTTTGGTTGGGGCGCAGAGGCCAAGGCTTTAGGTTCGACACTAGGGCGGGGGCCGTTCGGCCAGAGACGGGGCACCATGGCCCAAGTGGGGTCACTTCGGAGAATTTCCGGTTTCAATTTGCCGTTCAACCACTCGAATGCGCGAAGACCGGTTGAGGAATCGTCCAAAGCAACATCAGATGCGCCCGCCAGTGCGGCGCGCAAAATGTACGCGTAACTGGATGGCAGCGTGAGCCTCCCCGCCGGTATCGCGTCCTCGGCCTGGAAGGTGGGCGAGTAACCAGCTTTGACGTCGGCCCAAGACTTGAAGAAGCCCTGATCGGACATCTGGTGCATAGGGGTTCTGTACTCGGTGGCGAGATAGGGGTTGTAGTCGGGGTGAAGGACCTGCGGAATCAAGTTGCCGGCAACATAATGCCGGAAGGGCCTGATCTCGTTGAAGCCGAGGTCGTCGATCCAAGCCAAAACGCACTGCTTGTAGTTGACCATCCAGGGATTGCCGAGGGAAAAGGTCTTTTCAGGGTCTACATAAACCAGTTCGGCGGAGCTGGAGATCTTCACAAAATTCGTCTCGATGAAGCGGAGTGGGTTCTCGAGACCTCGGGCAACCAGATCCCTGCCGTAGCGCCAACGCGTTGCCTTGCATGGGAAGGGGCAGTTCTCCGCAGGCTCGTAGAACATCCCGCCGGTGAAGCCGAGCTTGCCTTCCCGCACCGCTATGTTGTTTTGCAGCTTCTGGGTGAAATAAGTTTTCTCCGGTGTGCCGTCGGGGGACATTGCGGCGGCCAGAGCCAGTGTTCTCAAGGCCCAACCTTCGCCGCGGATCTGGTCGTAGATATAGCCCATGGAGCCGCCCCTTCCGTAACCGACAGACGCCGGCTGGCTCCAAGCCAGGTCGTTCGCTGCCCAGAACTGCAACTCTTCGAGGAAGTAATAATCGCCGGTCACCAGGTAGGGGAAGTATGCGAATTCAGCCTGATGCGCGAGGTCGGGCGACCAACTGCCGGCGCTCGAGGGTCCCGCCGTTGTTATTCGGTCGGCAAGGGCTGTATCGGAGATGGCCCAAGCTCCAATCATCGTGCGAACGGTCGGGCGAGCGTCAATGGAGATGACGCGGCCAAAGGCTGAAGCGTCCGAGGAAGACTCGAACTTACGGTTGGTGTAGAGAGATTCGCGGAAGTGGGTGGGGATATGAGCGCCAGCCTCCCCATTCCCCAGAATCATTCGGTGAAGCCCTTCGTCCCAGGAATAGAGATAGGTCACATCCCAGCGGGGAAGGAGACCGATGTCGGGCCTGCCTCCAGGTGCGGGGAAGTATTTAGTCCAGGTTCCAGAGCCCATGTTCTCGCCGCGGTCACTGGCATCGAAGAGCTTCCTGTCGGCCAGGACGGTTGACTGGGGGAGATTGAGGTTTAAATCGTAGCTGGGGACTGCCCGTGAATAGACGAGATAGGGGAAGTTCAAATCGACGCGGATGTCGCCAGTAGCGTTGCCGCTCCAGAAAACCTGGCGCCAGCGGGCTCCGGCATAGTGGGAGACCATGGCGTCCCAAACCGGTTTGGCCGCGGCGCCCTCGCCTTCCAGGAGTAGCGCTCTATAGCCCTGGTTTTGGAGCTTGTTGCTCCAGACGTTCTCGACGATAGCCTCGACCTTTACGCCGTCCCAGCCCGGATAGAAGGTCAGGATGAAACGAGGGTGGAGGCTTTTCTGGAGATCCGAAGCGGCGGGCGCCCATTGCTGATCGGGTTGAAGGATGACGTTGGGATTGTGGTCTGCCGGCTTGGTGCCGCCGGCGCCGCGGCCGCCTGGACAAACATTCAAAACGTCGCCCGTGTACGAGCAGACCTGAAGGTACTCGGAATCGAGGAAAACTCCGGTGGGGAACCTCCAGTTGGCGAGATCGGGCGCGTCCTGGGCGTTCGCCTTGATGGCCATGCCAGCCGGCAGACAGGAGGGTGGCAACGCGAATGGCCTTACGATTCGAAGTCCAGCCGAAATCGTAGCGAAGAGCAGGCGACAGATCCTCGACTATCACCTGCGTGGCGATAGGGCCCTTTAGCCAGTAGCGGATGGACGCAGCCGATTCTTCTCCAGACCAATCCTGGAGGATTTGGCGGGCGGAGACAATGAGAGGTGGAAGATCCATCAGGGACGGAAGCGGAAGCCTCGAGCCGTCCGCCCCATTTCGCGTCCATGAAGGAAAGCATGGCGGTGCGGTCGAGAAACCCGGCAGGTTCCTGGTTCGGTTGAGAAACGAAATCAACCTGAACGTACTTGCGGCTGGAGAAATCCACCCAGAAGGAGAGCAGGGCATGGCGGAGACTTCCGTCCGGCCAACGGGTTTTGACGTCACACTGGGTCTGAAGAACGACGCCCTCGACAGATGCCTGGACGGATTCCGGAAATTCCCCCTCCGCGAAGACGCGCGATATGGTGACGGGTTGCCGCGCAGGGAGTTCTTTGCGTTTGTCCGTGCGTTCAATCAGGATCGCGTTTCCCGGAGCGGGTTGTGACTCCAGGAAGGCGTTGCGAACGGGCTCGAGCTTGACGAGGGGTGGAGCGGGTTGAGGCTTGGCCGACGATGTTGGCCGGAACTGCAAAGCGGATACTCCGATGATCGAGAAGACCGTACCAGCCAAAACAACAAACTTCAACATGCTCACAGCGCCTCTCTCTATTGACTATACTCATGATCGCTCATTCCGATCTTCGTCCGTAGGCCGGGTATATGAGGCGAGGCAGGCCGATGGGCCGTACAGACCGTTTGCCGGGGGTGTTACATGGGTTCCCTAGTGCAATATCAGGAATTTGGCCTTTTCGCGTGCGACAGCCCCGCATAGTCGGCCAAGCTCAGCCAGTCGGAGACGCCCCTCAAGAGGGAGCTTTCTGGCCCCACATTACCATGTTCCATGCCAATCGCCGCACTCCGGGTATTCGCGTGATCACAGAATCGAATGCAGCCAAAGGCTTCCACCACCAAAGGGTTTGATCGTTCTCACGGAAAATGCGCTTCCAGTAGCGATCCTCATTGGGATGTGTGCCGTCAATCAGGTAGTACTTGAGAAACAGGCTGAGCGTGGTGATCCAAAACTCCCTGTGCTGGACGTTCTGAAAATACTCGCCAGCCAGCTCAACATCCTTGAAGCTGAGCGGGAACTCATCATCTGTACGTACCTTGGTCGCCATTCGTCTGTAGACTTTGATCAGCGGATTGTAGACTAGCGGATCGAATGAGAAGAACCGTCCTCCCGGTTTCAAGGCCCGGCGGATTTGGCTGAAGAGGGCTCTCTTATCAGTAACGTGATGAATTGTGTTGGCGATATATACGATGTCGTAAGATTCGGGCTCAACGTCGAGGGATTCCCCAGACGTGACAAGGCCGCGAATCTTACAGCCATGGAGGAGGCCAAGCTCGACCGCGGTTTCGACCATTTTCGGAGACAGATCCGTGCAAGTAACATCCGCGCCCTTCAGAGCCAAATAAACGGAAGACTCGCCGAGGCCGGCTCCTACATCCAGCACACGAACGCCGGAGAGTTCGCCCATCTGCTGAAGAATGAACTTGTTCTCCATGGCGGTTGGCGCTTCGAATGCCTCTCGTACAGAAATGGCTTCGAGAGGAGTCTGGACCGCCCACTCATCGTGAAATGCAGTTTCCTTGCCGTGAATTGTTTCTCGCGGTTCCTTCACGTGCTTTCCTGTTTGTCCCAGTCAATAGCGTTTCAACTCTGTTATGTTAACATCCCAAGGCGATGACACCTTCACCGCGTACAACTGAGCGCCAGTCCTGGGTCAGCCTCCTCATTCGGAATTTGCCGTGGGCCTGCCTGCTGATCCTGTGCTTCGCGGCGTTGGCCTCTGTTCCTGCAAGGATAGTTGGCCACTCCTGGTGGAAGTTACTGACGATCGGGGCAGGTCTCTTCGGCGTCGCGGTCCTGGCTGCAAGAAGGCGGGTTCCGCGAGGCATGATCCCGGCTAGATTGAAGCTGGCCATAGAGGGACATTGGATGGGATGGTGCCTCTCGTTGACCGCTCTCGGCCTGATATTGAGAGTTCTTTGGATCGTGATCGTGCCGGCGATCCAAGCTTCAGACTTCCAGGAATACGTTTCCCTGGCAGATCGACTGATGCAGACGGGCGAGTACTGGACCATGACGGCTGGGGGAGAGCGATGGTACGCCTATCGGGCACCCGGATATTCGACATTCCTCGCCGCATGGATGCTCGTTCTGGGTAATCAACCCTGGCTGCCGGGAGTCCTCAACGCGGGGCTATACGTTTTGACAGCGGGGACTCTGAGAAAGCTGGCGATCGAATACGGAGGCGGATTGAGCGCAACCGCCACCGTCGGTCTATACGCTCTGTGGCCTACCAACATCGCTTCAACCGGACTAGCCGGCTATGAGCCGTTGCTGAGTTGGATGATTCTGCTTTCCATCCGTTCGATGGGCGCCTCGATCAAGAAGAATCAGGTTCGCTGGGCGTTAGCCGCTGGTCTTGTCACAGGCTTGTCGGCACTCGTCAGGCCGACAACGATCATGGCCCGCCCTACTCTGGCTTGAAGTCCTGACCCCTCTTAGGCGATTCGAAATCCGCCGGGTCATTTCCGTTGCCGCCGCCGCGCTCACGATGGCCCTCGTAATTACCCCCTGGGCGTTGCGGAACCACCGGCTGGGAATCCCAGTCAGCATTTCAACAAATGGATCGATGGGCTTCTACCTGACAGCGAACCCCAAGTCCACTGCGACATACGAAGATGCCTCCGGGACAGAACTCATGCGAGATCTGGGGTACAAAGGAGTAGCCGTTTCTATCACGAGGGGATGCGAAGAGGATTGGCGTGGGTGCGCGAAAACCCCTGGCGATGGAGCCAGCTTGTACTTGAGAAGCTGGTGATCTTCCTGGGTGAGGACGCGTCCGGATCTATTGGACAATCCGTGTGCCAGCCGGCAAAGTCACTTCAACCTACAATCTGCTCCAGGCGTTAGCACATGGGTGGTGGTGTGGACTTTGGCTACTGGTGGCCGCAGGCGCCATCCGGAACAGGATCTTCTTGACCGACCAGCCAGAGATGAGACTCCTTGTCTGGATGGTTCTGCTCATCACGGTAACCGCCGCCCCTTTTACAATCCAGCCTCGGTACCACATGCCCATGGTCCCGATGCTTCTCCTCATCGCCGGCTTCAGTCTGGCAAGCCGCGGACCGAGCGAACAGGCCTTGGATCCTTCCACCGAATGAGTGGTCACTTCAAGGAAGCCCGCCCCACGACTCCACGCTCTGATTGGTTTTCAACCTGGAGCGCTTCCTGTTTTTCTACATTGATGGCCCGAGCGACAAAATAGAGTGGGCGTTGCTTTGACTGTTCGTAGATCTGGCCCACATACTGTCCGACAATTCCAAGACATATCAGAGTCGCGCTTCCGACGGCGCTGACCACGATCATCAGGGAAGTCCAGCCCGGAACCGGGTACCAGTCAAGAACGCTAGCGAGAACTGCACGCACTATCTCCTCGATGGCGAACAACCCGACTCCGAGCCCCAGGAGAATGCTGATCTGCAGCGGGAGGATGGAGAAGCTGGTGGCGGCGGTCCAGGCGAAGAAGAGCATTTTTCTGAGCGGATACTTCGTTTCGCCGGCGACGCGGGGAGCCCGCTCGTAGGGCAAGGCGATCTGCGGGAATCCGACCCAGGTGACCATTCCGCGGAGAAACCTGTGAGTCTCGCGCATGCTCTTGAGGCCTTCGAGGCGCTCGCTGGACATCAATCGGAAATCGCCGCTATCCAGCGGCAGTTCCTTGTATACCAATCCACGCATCAGCCTGTAAAAGGCCCAGGCCGTGAACTTCTTGAAGGCGCCCTCCCCGGCGCGGGAGGCCCGCTGGCCATAAACCACGTCGTAGCCCTGTTGGTAGCGCTCGATCATCTGATGGACAACCGGCAAGGGGTCCTGCAGGTCGGCATCGATCAGGACCACGGCATCGCCGGCAGCGTAGTCGAGGCCAGCGGTCGCGGCAATCTGGTGTCCAAAGTTACGCGAGAGATGAAGGACCTTGATGCGAGGATCCTCGGACGCCCAACCGGCGAGAAGTTCGATCGTCGAGTCCGAGCTCCCGTCGTTGACAAGAATCACCTCCATGTCGCAGGCGAGTCCGCCAGCGAAACGATCCAGCTCTTTGCGGAGAAACCCAACGACGCTCTCCTCGTTGTACATGGGGATGACCAGGGAAAGGAGTCGCGGGTACGGTCGGGGGACCAGAAGATGAGCCGTCTTCCTATCAACTTGATTCGCCATAAATCCGCCCCACAAACCGGCTGATCGGGCTGGTTCCCTCATTGTCACACAGGGCAGTGCTTTAAGCGCCGGCAGTCTTGTCTCATGCAAGATGAGCCTGAAGCGGGGCTCGGATTCTCACACAAGATGAGCCTGAAGGGGGGATCGGGATGCTGGGGATTGATCATCAGCATGGAGGATGCGAAGCGGTTGAGCCTGGAGCAGATCCGGGCGTTTTTGGCGGGCAGCGAGCCGGTGCGAGTTCGCCGGCAAGGGCCGGAAGGAAGTGTACGGCTGGGTGGAGCAGACGCTGGTGCAGCATGAGTACGTCGGCAGGGGAAAGCGGCAAGGGATGGTGCGGCGCTACGTGGAGAAGATGACCGGCCTGAGCCGGGCGCAGGTGACGCGGCTGATCACGGCCTACGCAGGCGACGGGGCGGGTGCAGCCGACCGTCGTACCGGCGGCACCGATTCGCCGCGCGCTACACCAAGGCCGATGTCGAATCTGCTGGCCTATGTGGACAAGGCGCA
>CAVQOO010000052.1:0-102255 GCA_963714395.1 Bryobacteraceae bacterium | reverse complement strand
ACAGCGTCCGGCTGATTGTGAGTCGAAGCTAGGCCCGTTATTCTACTTATCGGTCTGAATAGGTTTTAGTGAGTTTTAAAAAGTGGACGGGCCGCGAAGTCGGACGGCACCCACGGGCAGACGGCCTAACAAGCGGAGTTCAGCACCGGAAGATATGAAGATAACCTGCCTCCCAAGCAGAGGCAGTACAGGTCACGAAGGAGCCTGGTAATGGAAATGCAAAAATTCCGGACGTTACCGCGTCTGGCGCTAATTCTAGCTGCTGCTTCCCTGGGGATACCCCAGGCCGTTGCGCAAAACGGCAATGGTAACGGCAACGACAACGACAACGGCAATGCAAACGGAAAAGGCGGCAAGGTCACCCGTGACCAGGTCGTACGTCGAGAAATTCAAGAGAATCGCGCCGTCCGAGCAGAAGAAGGCGGCAAAGCTGGCCGCCAAGCGCGGTCTGAAGCCTGGGATCGCCGGCCTGACAGCCATGGGCGTGGCGGCGGTCCAGGTACCCGACCCAGGGGGAGTGCCGCACTATTTCGGGCCCTACGGCAACTGGGCGTTCAGCCCGCTCCCGAAGGGTCCCGTCGCGACCGTCACTGTCGTGGACGGAGGCACTGGGTACACCGACGCCTACGGTCACCATCGACGATGCGTACCTTCCGGCGGCGAGCTTCACCCCTGCTACGTGTCACGGCGACGGTTGATCGGGTGGCGTCATTACCGGCTTCACGATCGGCAACGGAGGCGCCGGGTACATGGCTCCCGTCGTCACCATCACGGACGACCGACGGGCACGCGGCGCCCTCGCCGACGCGATCATCGGCGCCGTCGCCGGCGCGCATCGCAGTCCGCTCACCGGCGGCATTCGCAAGTTCGTCGACACGTCTGCCCGGGCTTACGCCTGCGGGAGCAAACAACCTCGGCCAGTACATCCCGGTTGGGGTTCCCGAGCCGTGCACGTATAGCGGTCAGGCGGCGGACTGCTACTCGATCGCCCTGGTCGAGTACGCGGAGAAGATGCACTCGGACCTGCCGGCGACCAAGCTCAGGGGCTACGTGCAGCTGTCGACAGCGGCAGTTCCTGGCGCACACGATCGCGCTGCACCCGGAGTCACGATGCCCGACGGCACCCAGGCGTTTGGCGTGGACAACCCCCATTACCTCGGGCCCGTCATCGTGGCCCAGGGCAAGGTAGCCGGCCTTGCGGCAGCGAGCCGGGCGCCGCGAAGCCGGTTCGCATCACGTTCTACAACCTGCTTCCAAACAGTGCCTCCGGCGGAAATCTCTTGCTGCCGGTGGACGAGACGGTTCCGGGTTCCGGGCTCGGACCGGCGCTGCCGGGCGCGGCAGGCGACAAGTACACGCAGAACCGGGCGACCATCCACCTCCACGGCAACAACACCGTGTGGATCAGCGACGGCAACACCCACCAGTGGATCACGCCGGCAAGTGAAACCACCCCCTACCCGGCGGGCGTCAGCGCGCGGAACGTGCCGGACATGGGCACGGCTTGCGACGCCAATCCTCTGGCTCCCGGGCTTCCCGGCGACAGCTGCTGCCAAGAAGAGCAGCGGGTGCATGACGTTCTTCTACACCAACGCCCAGAGCGCCCGGCTGCAGTTCTACCACGACCACGCCCACGGCATCACGCGCCTCAACGTGTATGCGGGCGAGGCGGCCGGATACGTGGTCACGGACGCCGTCGAGCAGGACATGATCAACGGCACCAATGTCACGGGCGTGAACCCCGGCTTGCTCAAGGTTCTCCCTGGCCTCGGCATTCCCCTGGTCATCCAGGACAAGACCTTCGTGGACGCCGAGACGGTTTACGCCCAGGACCCGACGTGGGCCTGGGGATCGGGAGCGCCAGGGACCGCCGTCACGGGCGATTTCTGGTACCCCCACGTCTACATGACGGTCACGAATCCGTATGATCCGACCGGAACGAACGCCTTCGGCCGCTGGTTCTATGGGCCCTGGTTCAACCCCCCCACCCCGACGTGCGTCAACGGGGGCCCGGTGGGATGCATCGAGGTCGGCCCCGTGCCGAACCCCTACCATCAGGCTGACTGCGACCTGGTTCCCCCTGGCCCTGGCTGCACTGCGCCGTGGGAACCGCCGCTGAATCCCGGCGTGCCGAATCCCTCCATCCCGGGCGAGAGCTTCCTGGACACGCCGATCGTGAACGGAACCGCGTACCCGGTCCTGAAGGTGGAACCAAAGGCGTACCGGTTCCGCATCCTGAACGCCGCCAACGACCGGGCCCAGAACCTGCAGCTCTACGTCGCTGCGGACAAGACGGCCGACACCACGGCGACCGCACCTGACCCCGGCGCCTCTCTGCGACCGGCACGCGTCCCGGTGGCGGACTGCACCGAGGTCAAGATGGTCCCGGTCAGTGTCGCCCCGGCAAACCAGTACGCCGACACGCCGAGCGGCATTCCCGATCCGACAACGGCAGGACCGTCGTGGATCCAGATCGGCACCGAGGGTGGCTTCACGCCGGCGCCGGTCGTGATCCCGCCGCAGCCGATCGGGTACAACCTCGACCCGGCCTACTTCAATTTCGGCATCGTCAACCAGCACTCGCTGTTCCTCATGCCAGCGGAGCGCGCGGATGTCATCGTTGACTTCAGCGCCTTACGCGGGCAAGACCCTGATCCTCTACAACGACTCGCCGGCGCCTGTCCCGGCCGGCGCCGCGCCGTACGACAACTACACCGGAGACGGGAACCTGATGGACAGCGGCGGCGCGCCCAACACGCAGCCAGGCTACGGGCCCAACACCCGGACGATCATGCAGATCCAGGTGGCGATCGCCGGCGACGACGCCGACGCCGGACGTCACGCTGGCGAACCTCCAGGCCGTCTTTGCCAAGACGGCAGCAAAGCGCGGCGTCTTCGAGGTCAGCCAGGATCCCATCATCATCCCGCAGGCGGCCTACAACTCCGCCTACAACCAGACGTTCCCGACGGGTGCGTCCCAGTACATCCTCAATATCGGGGACACGCAGAAGACCTTCCAGCCGCTCGGCTACGACAGCGTCGCCAACGCCTGGAACCTCCAGCCCGCCGTCACCATCCCCTTCGAGATGAAGGCGATGCACGACGAGATGGGCGGCGTCTACGACACGGGGTTCGGCCGGATGAGCGGCATGCTCGGGCTCACGAACCCGAATTCGGCTCTGGGGTTCATCCTCCCGTTCCCCTTCTCGTCCCCGCCGACTGACGTCGTCAAGGGCTCGCTCGAATCCACGAAGATCGGGCAGCTGGCCGACGGCACGCAGATCTGGAGGATCTTCCACAACGGCGTGGACACCCATCCCATCCACACGCACCTGTTCACTGCCCAGGTCATCAGCCGCGTCGGGCAGGACGGACAGGTCGCGCCGGGAGCGTTCCCAGCCGGGCAGGCTGTTGACGCCCAGGACGTGGGTTGGAAGGACACCTTCAAGGTGAACCCGCTGGAGATCACCTTCCTTGCGCTGAGGCCCACCGTTCCGACTCCGACCGAGATTCCCTTCGAGCTGCCCAACAGCGTGCGGCTGATCGATCCGATGCTGCCCGAGGGAGCCACGCTTCCCCCGCCCGGACCGGCGGGGTGGTTCGACCCGAACGGCAATCCCATCGCGGAGATCCTGAACCACACCGTCAACTTCGGCTGGGAGTACGTGTGGCACTGCCACATCCTGTCCCACGAAGAGATGGACTTCATGCACTCGCTGGTGTTCGCGGTTCCGCCGAAGGCGCCGACCGACCTCACCGGCGCCTGGAACGGGAACGCCAACACGCCGAGAGTCACGTTGAACTGGGTTGACAATTCCTCCCAGGAGGCAGGGTTCACCGTCCAGCGGGCGTTGGACGCGAATTTCACCACGGGATTGACGACACTGGCCACCCTCCCGGCCAGCGCCGGCAAGGGTGCCACGGTGACGTATACGGACACGAACCCCTGCGAGGAGTTCGACGTACTTCTACCGGGTGCTGGGCCAACGGCGAGGTGGTGGGCGATGTCACCATGCGCAGGCTTCCCCACCATGTCCGCCGACTCCGTATCCAACACGGCCGGGCCGATTAACACCTTCGCGACCGCGACTGCACCGGCAGCGCCGACCAACCTGACCGCCACCGCCCAGGCGGGGCCGCAGGTGAGCCTGACGTGGCGGGACAACGCGAACAACGAAACCGGCTTCGTGGTCGAACGCTGTTCGTTCGTACGCGCCCGCAACAACCTGCACCAACTTCGCGCAGATCGCCGCGCCGGGACCGAGGAACAACACGGGTAGCGTGACCTACATCGATGCCACGGTCACGGGCGGCAACAGCTACCTCTACCGGGTGGCGGCGTTCAACGCGGGAGGGACTTCAGCCTTCGTGACGCTCGCAACCGCGGTCGTCATCCAGGCGATTCCGGCCGCTCCGACCAGCTTCACAGTCGCGGCTGCCCGGGCTAACGGCAACAACGACACGGCGACGCTCACCTGGACGGCCGCCGCCAATCCGACCAACTTCACGATCCAGCGTGCCACCAACCTCGGCTTCACGACGGGCCTGACGACCTTTACGCCTGCGGGCACCGCCAGGAGTCTGACTCAGACCGTGAATCGCAACACGGTCTACTACTACCGGATCCGCGCGAACAACAGCGTCGGCGACTCGTCCGCCTGGACGAACGCGCTGCCGTTCCCGATTCGCACGCCGTAACCGGTGTTCGGCAGTCTCCGTAGGGGAGGGAGCAATCCCTCCCCCTCTCGATCAGTAACGTTCGTAATATGGGGGAGGGAGCAATCCCTCCCCTCCTTTCATTCCATTCTTCGACCGAGAGAAGATCATGCGGACGCCCGCAAGATTCATGACCGGTATCTTTCCTCGCGACCGGCATCTTCTTTGCCGGGTATTTGGCCAACCGGCCAACAGATCCCTCCACTTCCTCGGCTTCGGCGAGCAGGCTGTCACCTACACCTGCCCCATGCATCCCCAATACACGATCCGACCGCGCTGGGGACTGCCCCATCTGCGGCATGCGCCTGGAACGCGCGGATGCCGGCGAGGCCGGAAACAAGCTCAACCCGGCGAGTCTCGACACTCCGGGGATGGTTCAGATCAGCGCCGCAAGGCAACAGCTGATTGGCGTCCGCACGGATGAGGTCCGGCGAGACTCTTCCTCTCACGTGCTGCGGGTGCCGGGCCGCATCGCCGTGGACGACCAGCGGCTTTACCGGATCGTTGCGGCGGCGGATGGCTGGATCGTCGACCTCGGGCAGAACACCGTCGGCCGCTTCGTCAAGAAGGACCAGTTCCTCGCGTCCTACTACCAGAAGGACCTCCTGTACACCGAGCGGCTGTTCCTGCTGAGCATCCCCGCGAACGAACCGCTGCCGACGCAGACGAAGGATTTCAGCCAGGCGTCCATAAGGACGGCCGGGAGCGCGAACCCGCAGTTCCCGATCGACTCGCTGCGCGGCCTGGGCATGAGCGACCTGCAGATCGAGGAAATCCACCGGACGCGCGCGGCCTCGCCCCACATCAGCATCTACTCCCCGGTCTCCGGTTTCGTGCTGACGCGGAACATCTCGCCGAGCCAGCGGTTCGACAAGGGCACGGAGCTGTACCGCATCGCCGACATCAGCCGCGTCTGGGTGATGACCGACATCTTCGAGAAGGACCGCGAGTTCGTGAAGCCGGGCGCCGAGGCCACCGTCCGCTACCAGGGCCGCGAGTTCCAGGCGCGCATGAGCGACGCGCTGCCCCAGTTCGACCCGCAGTCGCGCACGCTGAAGACCCGTTTCGAACTCGACAACCCTGGCCACGTCCTCCAGCCCGACATGTTCGTGGACGTCGAACTCGACGTGGAGATGCCGCCGGCGATCACGGTGCCCGCCGACGCGGTCATCGACTCGGGCCGCCGGAAGACCGTGTTACGTCGATCGCGGCAACGGGGTCTTCGAGCCGCGCGTCGTGGAGACCGGCTGGCGGCTCGGCGACCGCGTGCAGATTCGCAAGGGCCTGATGCCGGGCGAGCGCATCGTGGTCTCCGGCAACTTCCTGATCGATTCCGAGAGCCGGATGAAGACTCGCGGCGGCCGAGCGTCCGCGTCGGCCATGGCCGCGAAGGCCGCGGCCGAGAAGGACCCCGTCTGCGGCATGGACGTCGATCCGAAGGCGCCGGACGCCATCCAAGACGCAGCACGGCGGCAAGACCTACTACTTCTGCTCCGCGCATCAGTGCAAGAAGGACTTTCGAGGCGGCACCCGCGAGAAAGTACTCTCTCGGAAGCAGACAGCCGGCTCCCGGACAAGGCGGCATGCGGGGACCGGCATGATCTCCCGCATCATCGACTTCTCCGCGCGCAACCGCTTCCTCGTCCTCCCCCTGGTCGCCGCGGCCGCGCTCGACGGCTGGTGGTCGATGAACCACGTGGCGCTGGACGCCATCCCCGACCTCAGCGACACGCAGGTCATCGTCTACTCGCGCTGGGACCGCAGCCCCGACATCGTCGAGGACCAGGTCACCTACCCGATCGTCACCGCCATGCTCGGCGCGCCGAAGGTGAAGGCCGTCCGCGGCTTCTCCGACTTCGGCTACTCGTTCGTCTACGTCATCTTCGAGGACGGCACCGACATCTACTGGGCGCGCACGCGCACGCTCGAGTACCTCTCCGGCGTGCTGCAGTCGCTGCCGCAGGGCGCGAAGACCGAGCTCGGGCCGGACGCCACCGGCCTCGGCTGGGTCTTCCAGTACGTGCTGGTGGACAAGTCCGGCAAGCACAGCCTGGCGGACCTGCGCTCGCTCCAGGACTGGTATCTGCGCTATCACCTGAAGTCCGTGCCCGGCGTGGCGGAAGTGGCGCCCATCGGCGGCTTCGGCAAGCAGTACCAGGTGAACGTGGACCCGAACCGCCTGCAGGCCTACAACATCCCGATCAACAAGGTGGTCGAGGCCATCCGCGGCGGCAACAGCGAGACCGGCGGCCGCATGATCGAGTTCGGCGGCGCCGAGTACATGGTGCGCGGCCGCGGCTACGCCAAGTCGGTCGCCGACATCGAGAACATCGTCGTCTCCGCCAGCGAGAACGGCACGCCGATCCGCATCAAGGACATCGGGCAGGTGGCGCTGGGGCCCGACCTGCGGCGCGGCGTGTCCGACCTGGACGGCACCGGCGAAGTCGTCTCCGGCATCATCGTCATGCGCCAGGGCGAGAACGCGCTCGACGTGATCGACCGCGTGAAGGAGAAGATCCGCGCAGATCGAGCCGGGCCTGCCCGAGGGCGTCAAGATCGTCCCGATCTACGACCGCTCGCGAGCTCATCCGGCACTCCATCGACACGCTGAAGTCCACGCGTCATCGAGGTGATCGTCACGGTGTCGCTTGATCGTGCTGCTGTTCCTGTGGCACATTCCCAGCGCGCATCATCCCGATCATCACCATTCCGATCGCCGTGCTGATCGCGTTCATCCCGTTCCGCGCGCATGGGCATCACGGCCAACATCATGTCGCTCGGCGGCATCGCCATCGCCATCGGCGCGATGGTGGACGCCGCCATCGTGGTGGTGGAGCAGGCGCACAAGAAACTGGAGGAGTGGGAGGCCGGCGGGCGGCGCGGCGACTACAAGGAAGTGGTCATCGAGGCGGTGAAGGAGGTGGGCGGCCCGAGCTTCTTCGCGCTGCTGGTGATCGCGGTCTCGTTCCTTCCGGTGCTGGCGCTGGAGGCGCAGGAAGGGCGGCTGTTCAAGCCGCTGGCCTACACCAAGACCCTCGGCATGATCGTGGCCGCGGTGCTGGCCATCACGCTCGACCCGGCGCTGCGGCTCTCCTTCACGCACCTGCGCAACTTCGACTTCCGGCCGCGCTGGCTGTCGACGCGGCCAACGCCGTGCTCGTCGGGCGCATCCATTCCGAGGACGGCCACCCGGTCAGCCGCGTTCCTGATCCGGATCTACGAGCCGGTCTGCCGCTGGTCCCTGCGCCACAAGTGGGTGGTGATCGGCGACGGCGGCGGCGCTGTTCGTCGTCACCATCCCGGTCTTCTTCGCGCTCGGCTCCGAGTTCATGCCGCCGCTGGACGAGGAGGCGCTGTTCTACATGCCTTCGACGATGCCGGGAATCTCGATCGGCGAGGCGCAGACGCGTGCTGCAGGTCACCGACCGGATCATCAAGCAGTTCCCCGAAGTGGACCGCGTGCTGGGCAAGGCCGGCCGCGCGGAGACCTCCACCGACCCGGCGCCGCTCTCGATGCTGGAAACGGTGATCACGCTGAAGCCGCGCTCGGAATGGCGCAAGGTGCCGACCTGGTATTCCGCCTGGTCGCCGGAGTGGCTGAAGCCGCTGTTCCGGCACTTCACGCCGGACACGATCTCGCCGGAGCAGCTGGTCGACCAGTTGAACGCGGCGCTGAAGCTGCCCGGCGTCTCGAACGCCTGGACCATGCCGATCAAGGCGCGCATCGACATGCTGAGCACCGGCATGCGGACGCCGGTCGGGCTGAAGATTCACGGCGACGACCTGGAGAAGATCCAGGAGATCGGCGCGCAGGTGGAGGCGGTGCTGCCGTCGGTGCAGGGCACGCGCAGCGTCTTCGCCGAGCGGACCGGCGGAGGGCTACTTCCTCGATTTCGACTGGAACCGCGAAGCGCTGGCGCGCTACGGCCTGACCATCGACGAGGCGCAGGCGGCCGTGCAGAATGCCATCGGCGGCGAGAACGTCACGACCACCGTCGAGGGCCGCGCGCGCTACCCGGTGAACGTGCGCTACATGCGCGATTTCCGGTCGGACCTGGACGCGCTCGGGCCGCGTGCTGGTGCCGGCCGGAGGACAGCCGCCAGATCCCGCTGTCCGAACTGGCCGAGATCAAGCCGGCCACGGGGCCCGGCATGATCCGCGACGAGGACGGCCTGCTCACCGGCTACGTCTACGTGGACGTGGCGGACCGCGATCCGGGCAGCTACGTGCGCGAAGCGCGGGAGATCGTGCGCGAGAAGGTGAAGCTGCCGCCGGGCTTCGCCATCACCTGGAGCGGGCAGTACGAGGCGATGGAGCGCGTGAACGAGCGCCTGCTGGTGGTGATGCCGCTGACGCTGTTCCTGATCCTGCTGCTGCTCTACCTCAACACGCGCTCGGTGATCAAGACCCTGATCGTGGTGCTGGCCGTGCCGTTCTCGGCCATCGGCGCGGTCTGGTTCCTGTACCTGCTCGGCTACAACATGAGCGTCGGCGGTGTGGGTGGGGATGATCGCGCTGCTGGGCGTGGACGCCGAGACCGGCGTCTTCATGCTGCTGTACCTCGACCTGGCCTACGAGCAGGCGAAGAAGGAGGGGCGGCTGGGCACGCTGGGCGAACTGCGCGAGGCCATCGTGCACGGCGCCGTCAAGCGCATCCGCCCGAAGTTCATGACCGTGGCGACGGACTTCATCGGGCTGGTCCCGATCCTGTGGGCCACGGGCACGGGCTCGGACGTGATGAAGCGCATCGCCGCGCCGCTGATCGGCGGCGTCTTCACCTCGTTCCTGCTCGAGTTGCTGGTGTATCCGGCCATCTACGAAGTCTGGAAGTGGCACTTCCATCGAGAGAAGGAGACCGGCGCGAAGGAGCGGCCGGAGCTGCTCGAGACAACAAAGGTGTAGTTCAGAAACGAGGCGAGCGGTCATGGTGCGCACCACAGGTAGGAACTTCTTGGGCGTCGTTTCCTTCCTGCATACTGCGCCCGGTCCCCTCTCCGCGTCGCGCCGATTGCGGCAACGATTGGCGCAATCAAGGGGCCGCCCGCGAGGCGGCCTCTTGAGATGGTGCTAGGGACTTGATTTAGATAGAAGGCGTAAGCTGAAATGCGTGTAAGTTGGCGCTTGATTCTCGGAACTGCGATGCTCTGCTGCGACGCGAACGCCGTCGCTCAGACAGGCGGCGCCAATCTTAACTTGAGTAAGGCACCGGGGAATCAGTTCGAAGCCGCGGTCGCTCTTAGCCCGAAGAACAATAAACACATCTTTGTGGTCACGCGAAATGAGCAGGGAGGCCTGTGGACTGCGCGGTCAGCCGGCGGCGGAACGACGTGGAGCAGCCGGCTCATCGCTCGAACGAACCAGCCCGCCGCTGGTGCCATCCCTCGAGCCGATGAAGTGATAACGCTTAATGGAATCGGCTTCGGACCCGCGACGCCTTTGGTACCGGTTGGCACGATTACAGCAGCGCGCAACCAAGTCCAGAACCCGGTCAGCGTGCTGATCGATCAGATACCCGCGGATCTATCGGCGCCGAACACCTATGCCGGGCTTGCGCCTGGCGCGGTGGGACTTCACCAGTTGAATCTCGTCGTCTCCAACGTGCTGGATGGCGATCACACTCTCAAGGTGAGCGTGGGGAACACCACCTCGCCGCAGAACCTGTTTATTGACACAAAACAATGACGAGCCTTGGGGTAGAGCAAGCGCGCGCAGACGCCGAAAACATGCCCCGAAAGTTCATGCACTCTCGTGAGGATTCGGAGATGACTCAAGCTGATCTTCAAGAGCACCTCGACAGGTTCTACTCAGAACTCCGCGAGCGCCCCACGCTACCGCTGCACAAGGCGCATAGATTCTCGGCCCCACTGCTGATCAAGGTAACCAGCGAATGGATCCAGAGCCGCCGTAAGATGCTCATCATCGGCAAGGAGACCCGCGCATGGGGCTTGGACCGAAGGTGGCACTTGCGGGACGGCGATTGGCCGGACCTGACGAATGTACAGCGCGCCACGAGTTGCCGACAGTGCCCATTTGAAGAAGTGAAAACGCTGAAGCACTTCTTGGAGCAGGAGGATGCTATCCCCGCCCTGAAGCACGCGTACGAAACATTTGATCTCGGACGAAACCAGCAGATCTTGCGAGTAGGAGAAGGCGGTCGGACTGTGACGAAATCTCAGTTCTGGCGTGCATTTCATTATCTGATGAGTTCAGTGGAAGGCTTTGATAAACCGCGCGCAACACTCTGGAGCAATCTCACCATCTCGGATTTCGAAAATGCTGGAGCGCTAAATGCAAAAGCGCAGATTGCAGACAAGTCTGTCGATGTGCAAGATCTAGCCCTGCCAAAACAATTGGAGATTCTGCAGCCGGGGGCAGCAGTCTTCTTGGTAGGTGAATATTTTCCCTTGCTGCAGCGACTGTTCCCTGGATTGGAGTTGATGGAATTGGAGGCCGGTTGCCCCGAGATTCTCATCGCGCGCAATGCGCCGGCTCCACTGCCATCCAAGACAGCGTGGGCATGGCATCCGAGATTGTGGAGAAAGGAGACTTGGAATCAACTGCCCGCCCTTGCGGAGTGGATAGCTGAGTCATCAGCAATTGGGGCGGCCAACGACGGGACCTGAAGGACTCCATTCGCCGGGGAGACAACGGCAGGAGTATGACGAGTACGAATGGTTCGGCGGCCGCAAATGCATCTCGACAGGTTCTATTTTTGAACTTCGCGAGCACCCGCGATGCCGTGCAATCGAGCATGCGCACCGGGCGGAGCACCAATCAATACGTACCGGTCTGGATTGGCTGGAGGCGGAGATTGAGGAAGAGCCCCTACTGCGCTAGTAGGTGGAATGTCCTGGTCATCTCCACTCTGCGCTCAGAAGACGAGAGCAAGGCGCTAAATTGTTGAGGTTTCACTTTTTGTGGCCCGTGACGTGCTGTGTGTTGCGCACGCTGTAGCTGGTTAGACCAAGCACGGGCGCTGAGACCATAAGAACCGAAGCATTGCGCGCGTTTATGTGTAGACTCTGTCGACCAACGGGAACGAAAAATTTCCTAGCCGGGAAAGTTTTACACGCATGCAGCTCATGGGGTGATTGGCCGATGTCGGGTGGCCGTGGATGCCGATGAAGGGTGAACCCACAGGAATTGGATTGCAGCAGGATCTTTCGTAACTAGGCAAAGACGCAAATGGAGTGCCAGAGGAGGCGCGCACTGCCAGCCGGTGCGCTCGAGGTGATCATTGTCATGGGGCTCGCCCAAGCAGCGCTGGGACAGATGTCGCCGGGCGAATTGAGCCGGGCCCACCAGGACCTCGATGGGCCTCTGTCGTGCGCCAAATGCCACTCTTTCGGGCAGGGGACAGTGCAGTTCAAATGCCTGGAGTGCCACGAAGAGATCAGGAGGAAGCTGGAGGAAAAGCGTGGTTACCACGCTCGAGTGGTGCGTGGCGGAATTGGAAGCCAGGACTGCGCCCGCTGCCACGCGGAGCACAATGGCCGCAATCACCGACTGGTGCGCTGGCCGGTGGCGAAAGAGCGATTCGACCACGCACAGGCCGGTTGGACCCTCGAAGGCAAGCATGGGCGCCTGACCTGCGAGCAGTGCCACACCCCCAAGAACATTCCCTCCGAGACGCGAAGGGCGATCAAGAGGAAGGACCTGGCCGCCAGCTTTGCCGGGCTGGAGACAACTTGCACCGCCTGTCACACCGACACGCACCGAGGTCAACTGGGCGAAGACTGCCAGCGATGTCACGGGCTGGAGACGTGGAAGAGGCCGCCGGGCTTCTCTCACGACCGGAGCCGGTATCCGCTCACGGGCAAGCACGAAGACGTGGAGTGCGCCAAGTGCCACAAACCGATCGCCGCCCTTGGGTCGCAGGTTCAGTACCGGGCTTTCACCTTTTACGAGAATTGCGGAAGCTGCCATAAGGATCCGCATGGAGGGGCACTGCGAGGGGACTGCCAGCATTGTCATACGACTGCCGACTGGAAGGCAGCCAAGCTCAGCGGAGGCTTCGATCACAGCAAGACCAAGTTCCCGCTACAAGGCAAACATGCCTCCGTGGCCTGCCGGCAGTGTCACAAGTCCGAGAACTTCGCAATGCCGGTCGCCCACGCGAAATGCATGGACTGCCATAAGGACGAGCATGGGGGCCAGTTCCTATCGCGGGCGGACCGGGGCGACTGCGGCAGTTGCCACGACGAACGAGCGTACAAACCGGCGAGGTACGGGAAGGAGCAGCACGCCTCTTCGAAGTATCCGCTGGCAGGAAAGCACGGTGATGTGGAGTGCTCGAAGTGTCACGAACCGCACGGTAAAGCGACGCTATACCGGGTCGCTCACGAATCGTGCCGGGACTGTCACCGTGACACTCACAAGAACCAGTTTGCCGCGGCCCCTTTCGAAAACCGATGCGAGCAGTGCCACGCGGTAGCGGGGTTCCGTCCCTCGACCTTCACCCTGGCAAGACACAACCAGACGAGATTCGGCCTGCACGGAGCGCATGCGGCGGTTCCCTGCACGGAGTGTCACAAGCCGGCTGGCCGAGATGCGGAGTATCACGTCGCGAAACTTAACTGTCACCAGTGCCACCGCGATCCCCATGGGGCCTCGGCGGTAGCGACCTCCTGCGAGGGATGTCACACGACCCGGGACTGGCGGGAGCAAGCTGCGTTCGATCATGGGGCAACCAAATTCGCCCTGCTGGGGAAGCACCGCGGAGCGGAGTGCCTGAAGTGCCACAAGCCTGCGAGCGATGCGGCGGGCCATCGAACGATCGCCTTTGCCGGCACTCCGATGGCTTGCACGGCGTGTCACGAAGACGCTCACGGCGGCCAATTCCTGGCCGTGAACGGGAAGCCGGAGTGTGCGCGCTGCCACACGACGATCAACTGGTCGCCGACCGAGTTCGATCACGACCGGCACTCGACGTTTTCATTGGCGGGAGCGCACGCCAAGGTCCCGTGCCGGCTGTGCCATGAACGCCGGACGCAGGCGGACGGGCGACTAGCAGCGCAATACCGCGGCACGTCCCGTATCTGCGTGGAGTGCCACCAATGACGGACCGCCGGGTAGCGCTCCTGTGCCTGTCAGCGGGGTTGGCCTTCCCGGCTCCGGCGCAGACGACACGGACACGCAACCCGCATGGCCCATTAACGGTGGCTTGCGAGAGCTGCCACACCGCGAGCGGTTGGACTCCGATCCGGCCGCGGCCCGAGTTCAACCACCAGACACAGACGAGTTACCCTTTGCTCGGCCACCACGAGAACGTTCCGTGCCAGTCGTGCCATGTCAAGAAAGTGTTCAAGAACACCAGCCGGGAGTGCGCATCGTGCCACGCAGATCTTCACCGCGGTCAGATGGGGAAAAGTTGCGACCAGTGCCACAATGTCAGGGGCTGGAACGTTGCGGTCCAGCAGACAAGAGACCACGCGAATCGCTTCCCGTTGCTGGGAGCGCACGCTGCGGCGGCGTGCGAATCGTGCCATAGAGGGGCCGCCAGCGGGCTGTTCAAGGGGTTAAGCACGGACTGCGCCTCCTGCCATGTCAGCGACTACAAGAAGGCGCAATCCCCTCCGCATGCCGCCTCGCGACTGCCGTTGCGTTGCGAACAGTGCCACAGCATGGATAGCTGGGCTGGGGCACGCTTCGACCATGCCCAGGTCACCCGGTTTCCACTGGAGGGCGCACATGCTCGCGTGGAGTGCCGGTCGTGTCACGTGGGCGGCCGTTTCCAGGGAACGCCGTCCCAATGCTTCGATTGCCACAACGTGCAGTTTTCAGCGGCGCAGAGTCCAAACCACGTGGCGGCCGGATTCCCGAGGGACTGCCAGGTGTGTCACACAGCGGTCCAGTGGAAAGGAGCGCGGTTCGATCACAACACCGCCACACACTTCCAGTTGACTGGCTCGCACACCTCAGTGCAGTGTGTGTCCTGTCACGTGGCTGGGCGATTTGGCGGATCACCCACGACCTGCGAGGGCTGCCACCGGCCGGCGTTCGAACAGACGAAGAATCCGGACCATGCCAGGGGCGGATTTTCGTCCGATTGCGCCACCTGTCATACCACAGTGGGATGGAAGGGCGCGAAGTTCGACCATGATTTGAGCCGGTTTCGCCTGACCGGTTCGCATGTTCAAGTGGAATGTGCGAGTTGCCACGTGGGCGGCAAATTCACGGGCACGCCGGCGGATTGCTGGGGCTGTCACCAAACCGCATTTGCGCGGACTGTGCAGCCAAATCACGCTACGGCCGGATTCCCGAGGGACTGCTTGGTGTGCCACACGACGTCGCAGTGGAAGGGCGCGGTGTTCGACCACTCGAAGACTCAGTTTGCGCTCACGGGGGCACACGGGGCTGTCCAATGCCAGTCGTGCCACACGGCAGATCGCTTTGCGGGAACGCCGAAGACCTGTGACGGGTGCCATCTGGATGCCTTCAACAAAGCGGCGAATCCGAATCATGTGGCGGCCGGGTTCCCGAAGGACTGTCTGGTCTGCCATACGTCGGTGCAATGGAAAGGCGCGGTATTCGACCATTCGAAAACGCAGTTTGCGCTGACCGGGGCGCATACTGCCCTTCAGTGCGCCCAGTGCCACGTCGTTGGGAGATTCGCAGGATTGGGCAAGAGTTGCGACGTGTGCCATACGGATGCGTTCAACAAGACATCCAATCCGAACCACGCCGCCGCCGGTTTCGCGAAGGACTGCGCTTTGTGCCATACCACCGTGCAGTGGAAAGGCGCGCAGTTCGACCACGGGAGGACGCAGTTCCCTCTAACCGGGGCGCACAAACCGGCGCAATGCGCTTCGTGCCACGTTGGTGGGAAGTTTACTGGGTTACCGAAGAACTGCGATTCGTGCCACCTGGATGCGTTCAACAAGACGACGAATCCGAATCACGCGACGGCGGGATTCCCGAAGGATTGCACTGTTTGTCACACGACCCTCCAATGGAGCGGCGCGCAATTCGACCACGGCAAGACGCAATTTCCTCTCATGGGGGCGCACGCGGCGACCCAGTGCTTGTCCTGCCACGTCGGCGGGAAGTTTGCGGGCCTGGCGAAGGACTGCGAGTCCTGCCACATCGACGCGTTCAACAAGACGACGAACCCAAATCACATCGCAGCGGCGTTCTCGAGAGACTGTGCCATCTGCCACACCGTTGTTCAGTGGAAGGGAGCCAAGTTCGACCACGGCAAGACCCGGTTTCCGTTAACTGGAGCTCATCAACCGGTGCAATGCGCGGCTTGTCATGTAGGCGGCAGGTATGCGGGAACGCCCTTGAACTGTGACTCCTGCCATCTGGATGCCTTCAATAAGACAACCAATCCGAACCACGTGGCGGCGGGGTTCGCGCGGGATTGCGCGGTGTGCCACGTCACCTCCCAGTGGAAGGGCGCGAGGTTCGATCACGGCAAGACGCAGTTCCCGCTGACCGGCGCACACTCTGCCGCGCAGTGCGCGCAGTGCCACGTCGGCAGCAAGTACGCCGGGGTGCCAAAGAACTGCGACTCCTGCCACATCGAAGCCTTCAATAAGACAGTCAATCCCAACCACGCGGCAGCCGGGTTCCCTAAGGACTGCGCGGTCTGCCACACGACCGCTCAGTGGAAGGGCGCGAAATTCGACCATTCGGCTATGACGCAGTTCGCGCTGACTGGCGCCCATAGTGCTGAATCATGCGTTTCGTGCCACGTGGGTGGTGTCTTCAAGGGGACGGTCAAGAGTTGTGAAGGATGTCACCTGACTGCGTTCAACCATACGGTAAACCCGAACCACGTGGCCGCCGGGTTCCCGAAGGACTGCGCGGTTTGCCACACGACGGCGCAATGGAAGGGCGCCAAGTTTGATCACTCCAAGACGCAGTTTCCGCTAACCGGATCGCACACGTCGGCGCAGTGCGCCCAGTGCCACGTCGGCGGCAAGTTCACGGGGACGCCGAAGAACTGCGACTCGTGCCACTTGGAGGCGTTCAACAAGACCACGAATCCGAACCACGTGACGGCGGGATTCCCGAAGGACTGCGCCGTCTGTCACACGACGACTCAGTGGAAGGGGGCGAAGTTCGACCACTCGAAGACGCAGTTCCCGCTGACCGGATCGCACACGTCGGCGCAGTGCGCCCAGTGCCACGTGGGCGGCAAGTTTACGGGGACGCCGAAGAACTGCGACTCGTGCCACCTGGAGGCGTTCAACAAGACCACGAATCCGAACCACGTGACCGCCGGGTTCCCGAAGGACTGCGCCGTCTGTCACACGACGACTCAGTGGAAGGGGGCGAAGTTCGACCACTCGAAGACGCAGTTCCCGCTGACCGGATCGCACACGTCGGCGCAGTGCGCCCAGTGCCACGTCGGCGGCAAGTTTACGCGGGACGCCGAAGAACTGCGACTCGTGCCACCTGGAGGCGTTCAACAAGACCACGAATCCGAACCACGTGGCCGCCGGGTTCCCGAAGGACTGCGCCGTCTGCCACACGACGACGCAGTGGAAGGGCGCGAAGTTCGACCACTCCAAGACGAAGTTCCCGCTGACCGGATCGCACACTTCGGCGCAGTGCGCCCAGTGCCACGTCGGAGGCAAGTTTACAGGGGACGCCGAAGAACTGCGACTCGTGCCACCTGGACGCGTTCAACAAGACGACGAATCCGAACCACGTGGCCGCCGGGTTCCCGAAGGACTGCGCGATCTGCCACACGACGGCGCAGTGGAAGGGCGCCAAGTTCGATCACTCCAAGACGCAGTTTCCGCTAACCGGATCGCACACTTCGGCGCAATGCGCCCAGTGCCACGTGGGCGGCAAGTTCACGGGAACGACGAAGAACTGCGACTCGTGCCATTTGGAGGCGTTCAACAAGACCACGAATCCGAACCACGTGACGGCGGGATTCCCGAAGGACTGTGCCGTCTGTCATACGACGACTCAGTGGAAGGGGGCGAAGTTCGACCACTCCAAGACGCAGTTCCCGCTGACCGGGTCGCACACGTCGGCGCAATGCGCCCAGTGCCACGTGGGCGGCAAGTTTACGGGGACGCCGAAGAACTGCGATTCGTGCCACCTGGAGGCCTTCAACAAGACCACGAATCCGAACCACGTGACGGCGGGATTCCCGCAGGACTGCGCGGTCTGCCACACGACGACGCAGTGGAAGGGGGCGAAGTTCGACCACTCGAAGACGCAGTTCCCGCTGACCGGATCGCACACGTCGGCGCAGTGCGCCCAGTGCCACGTGGGCGGCAAGTTCACGGGGACGCCGAAGAACTGCGACGCGCTGCCACCTGGCGGCCTTCAACAAGACCACGAATCCGAACCACGTGACGGCGGGCTTCCCGCAGGACTGCGCGCGTCTGCCACACGACGACGCAGTGGAAGGGCGCCAAGTTCGACCACTCCAAGACGCAGTTCCCGCTGACCGGCGCGCACACGTCGCGCGCAGTGCGCCCAGTGCCACGTCGGCGGCAAGTTTACGGGGCACGCCGACGCAACTGCGACTGCGCTGCCACCTGGACGGACTTCAACAAGACCACGAATCCGAACCACGTGGCGGCGGGCTTCCCGAAGGACTGCGCCGTCTGCCACACGACGACGCAGTGGAAGGGCGCCAAGTTCGACCACTCCAAGACGAAGTTCCCGCTGACCGGATCGCACACGTTCGGCGCAGTGCGCGCAGTGCCACGTGGGCGGCAAGTTTACGGGCACGCCGAAGAACTGCGACTCGTGCCACCTGGACGCGTTCAACAAGACGACCAATCCGAACCACGTCACGGCGGGCTTCCCGAAGGACTGCGCCGTCTGCCACACGACGGCGCAGTGGAAGGGCGCCAAGTTCGACCACACAACGGCAACCCAATTCCCGCTCACCGGCGCACACACGTCCGTGCAGTGCGCCTCCTGCCACGCGAACGGCGTTTACAAGGGCACCCGAAGAACTGTGACGGCTGTCATCTGGCCGCCTACAACGGCACCACGAATCCGAATCACGTCACGGCCGGTTTCCCGAAAGACTGCACCATTTGTCACAACACGACGCAGTGGAAGGGCGCAAAGTTCGACCACTCGACGATGACGCAGTTCCCGCTCACCGGGGCGCACACGACCGTGCAATGCGGTTCGTGCCATGAGAGCGGAGTATACAAGGGTACCGCCAAGACCTGCGACGGGTGCCATCTGGCCAGCTATAACAAGACGACGAGTCCGAACCATGTGGCGGCAGCATTCCCGAAGGATTGTTCTGTATGCCACACGACGACTCAATGGAAAGGCGCCAAGTTCGACCACACGGCGATGACGCAATTCCCGCTGACCGGCGCGCACACGAGTGTGCAGTGCGCCCAGTGCCACGTCAACGGAATCTTCAAGGGAACGGTGAAGACCTGCGACGGGTGCCACCTGGCTGCCTACAACGGCACCACGAATCCGAATCACGCCACAGCTGGGTTCCCGAAGACCTGTACCACCTGTCACAACACGACCCAATGGAAGGGGGCCAAGTTCGACCATACGGCGATGACGCAATTCCCGCTGACCGGCGCGCACACTTCCGTGCAGTGCGCACAATGCCACGTCAGCGGAGTCTTCAAAGGAACGGTGAAGACCTGCGACGGCTGCCATCTGGCCACCTATAACAAGACGAAGAGTCCGAACCATGTGGCGGCGGCATTCCCGAAGGATTGTTCTGTATGCCACACGACGACTCAGTGGAAAGGCGCCAAGTTCGACCACACGGCGATGACTCAATTCCCGCTGACCGGGGCTCACGCGGCCAAGGCGTGCACGTCTTGTCACTCGAACGGCGTTTACAAAGGCACTCCGAAGACTTGTGACGGGTGCCACCTGGGGGCGTACACAGCGACGACAAACCCGAACCACGTTACGGCGGGCTTCCCGAAGGATTGCTCGACGTGTCACAACACGACCGGCTGGAAGCCGGCCGCGTTCGATCACGCCAAGACGCGTTTTGCGCTGACGGGGGCGCATACGAAGGTGCAGTGCGCCTCGTGCCATGTCGGCGGGCGGTATGCGGGCACGCCGACGGACTGCTATACCTGCCACCGCACAGTCTACGAGACGGTCCAAAGCCCGAACCATCTGGCGGCGGGCCTCCCGAAGGACTGTACGACGTGCCACAACACGACGCAGTGGACGGGCGCGAAGATCACCCATAAGTTTCCGATCTACTCGGGCTCGCATGCCGGCAAGTGGACAACCTGCAACGATTGCCACCGGACGCCAACCAGCTACGCCGTATTCAGTTGTATCGACTGCCACCAACACAATAAGACGGACATGGATAGGAAGCATAGGGACCGCAGCGGCTACGTATACGCGAGCCCGAGTTGTTATCAGTGCCATCCGAAAGGGAAGTCATGAGGGCGCAAATGGCATGGGCGACACTTCCTTTGCTCGCCTCGCTGGCGGCGGCACAAGAGGACCGCACGGTATTTCGAGTCAAGCATGTGGCACAGGGAGTCGTCTACCTCGATGGCGGGAGTGCGCATGGCCTGGCAGCCGGAATGAGACTCGATCTACGGAGATTGGAACCGGGAGAGGCGAAGATGGCCGTCCGCGAGGTTGGAACGGCTGTGGTGCTGTCGGTGGCGACACAGTCGGCTCTGTGCGAAGTGGACACGAAACAACTGGAGCCAGCCGTGGGCGACGAGGCCCGGCTTTCGGAAGCCGATGCGACAGCACGACAGATGGGGCAGCTAGCCGGCCAGCGACGACGGTACGCGCAGGTGATCCAATTCACAAACGGCGACCCCCTGGAAGAGGAAGTACGCGAGTATGTGCCGCGCCCCCCGCTCCAGGAAGAAGGACGATTTCGGGGCCGGTTCGGGTTCGAGTATTTCAGCCTGACGGACCACACCAGCGGCGGGCTTTCGTCATTCCAAACCGGAGGCGTTGCCCGTGTGGACTGGACGCGGATCGGCGGGAGCTACTGGACCCTGACTGGATACTGGCGCGGAAGAATTAACGCCCGGCAAACCGGGAGGCCCGAGACCCTTACTGATTTGACGAACCGGACTTACTTACTGGGGCTTTTCTACAGCAATCCGCGGTCCAAGAATCAGATGGGATTTGGTCGGCTCTTGCTGCCGTGGGCTTCCAGCCTGAGCACGCTCGACGGCGGTTACTACGCCCGTCGCATGACAAAACATCTCACCACGGGCGTTTTTGCAGGTTCGGCGACCGACCCGGCGCAGTGGAACTTCGATCCAAACCGGCAAATGGCGGGGGTGTTCACCAGCGCCGAGGCCGGGAACTTCGACCGCATACGCTGGACCGGAACGGTAGGCGTGGCGGTCACGCGGGTCCGCTGGCGGCCGGAGCGCCAATTCCTGTTCCTTGAGAACAACCTGTTCTTCGGGCAAAAGTTCTCGGCCTTCTATAGCATGGAGGCAGATCAGAGGAACTGGCTCTGGACCGACGCGACAAAGCGCGCACAGTTGAGCCGCAGTTTTCTTACTTTGCGCGTTCAGCCGAACCGGCGTATCAGCTTCGATCTCAACCATAATTACTTCCGCGGGCTCCCCACCTTTGATGTGAGGCTCATTGGGCTCGGGCTTGTGGACCGGCTGCTGTTCACCGGCCTGAGCGGCGGGGTCCGGTTCGAGCCGATAGACCGACTGGTGCTCTCCGCGACATTGGGGCAGAGCGCACGGGAGGGAGACACGCGTCGATCGATCAATCAGTTCTATGGAGCAAGCTGGATGCGATTGCCGTGGATTGGAGGACGCCTAGACGGGCGATACAGCCGATACGTGAGCGCGTTCGGTTCCGGCGCGTACGAGACTGTCGGCTATCTGCGGGATTTGACCGACATGCTGCGGTTGGAGCTACAGGTAGGGCAACAGGAATCCTCCTCGCCACTGTCCCGCGGGACTCGGGCCCGGTTCGTAAACTCACAAATCGATTGGATGATAGGCCAGCACTACTTCGTGAGCGGCGGCTGGTTGCTCTATCGCGGGTTGACGCAAAACTACGATCAAATCTTTGTGACGTTGGGGTACAGGTTCCAATGAGAAGATTGGCGCTGGCTTTGTTGGCGGTGGTCCTCGTCCAGGCAGAGGACCTGGCGGTATTCCTGGAGCGTGCGGGACGTCAGGCCGAACAAGCCTCGGAGAAACTTTCGTCGATGGCCTGTACGGAACGCGTGGTGCAGGTGAAGTTCGACAGTAATCTGAAGATATTGGAGAGAAGAGAGACCACGTTCGACTATCTGGTGATGATCAACGCTGAAGGTGGGGAGTTCAGTGTTGAAGAATCGCGCCTGGAGCAGAAGTCGGGGGGAAAACCAGCCGCGAAGCCGCTTATCGCATCAACCGGTTTTGCTACGCTCCTGGTAATTCTCCACCCGCACTTCCAGCCGAGCTTCCGGTTTGAGGATGTGGGGACGGTGGAGGAAGGAGGGCGCAAATGGCGCGTTGTGCGTTTTGAACACCAACCAGGCATGCCGACTCCCACGGTGCTTCAGGTGGGACCACGTGAGTATCCGATCGGATGGATGGGAGAGGCCTGGCTTGAGGAATCGAGCGGCAGCACCGGGCGCATCAGGGCGGAGTTGCGGGAGCCGCTTGAAGATATCGGCCTTCAGTCGTTGCGGACTGAGGTGCGCTATACTCCGCTGCCCGCGGGTGGTGAATGGGCGCCGCAACAGGCCTCTATCGAGGCCCACACGAAACACCAGCACTGGCGGAACATTCACGAGTTCAGCGCATTCCGTCATTTTGAGGTGAACACGCAGGAAAAAAGAGAGGGGTTGAAGGCCAGATGAACCCGGCGCTCACAAGACAAAACCAAGTTAACGCACACCATGCCTTGATGGGTCTGCTGACTCTGCTGGTTGGAGTAGTCGTCGGCTGGGCGGTCTGGAGAGGACTGGACTATTACCGGCTCCCGCTTACGGAACGCCCGTTTCACGAACTGCACAAAGAACTCCGCCCGGCCGGTACTGTGGGGATAAGGCTGGGGATGTTGTCGGGGCTGGCGTTCCTGGGGCTTTTTCTTTATCCTTTGCGGAAGCGTTGGAAGTGGTTGGGCCGGAAGGGAAAGACCAAGAATTGGCTCCAGGTACACATACTGTTGGGGCTCTCGGTGCCCTTGCTTGTGACCGTGCATTCATCTTTCAAGTTGAAAGGGCTGGCCGGGATGGCATATTGGATCATGATGGCGATCGTGGCCAGCGGCATTGCGGGCCGGTATTTGTACGCGCAGATCCCCCGGAAGAAGACCGCGGCCGAGTTGACTCTTTCGGAACTCGATCAATTGACCGAGCGGGGAAGTGAAGATCTGCGGCGGCAAAATCTGGTCGCGGAGGAGGAGTGGCGAGCGTTGCTGTCCTTGCCGTCCCGCGAAGCTGTAGAAAAGATGCCGCTCTGGAAGGCAATCGCCGAGATGGTGCTTCAGGACATGAAGAGGCCGTTCCGCGTCGCGGCGTTACGCAGGCGCGCGCTTGCGCGAGAGAAGGGCTCGCTGTCATTGGGAGGGTTCTTAAGAAGCCGGAACCATGAACTGGAGCACGTCATTAGCCTGGCGCGCGAGCAAGCCTGGCTTACCGCGAAGATCCGCTTTCTGGGGCGAGCGAGCGAAGTGTTCCGGCTGTGGCACGTCGTGCACCGGCCGTTCAGCTACTCATTCGCCATCCTCATCACCGCCCACGTGACGCTGGTGGTGCTGATGGGGTATTTTTGAGGCGGCACGCATGAAGACGTGGCAATCTGTTGTGGTTTCGCTTTCGGTCGGAACCATTCTGGCTGGAACGGGCTGGTGGCTGATTCGGCAATCGAAAGCGGCGCCCGCCGCAAAGGAAGCGACCGCCGCGGTGGAAGCGCCGAAGAATCTCCCCCACGAGAAGGCCTTTTTGGAGGAGGAATTGAAGAGGAGTCCGGATCACGCTCCCGTAATCCTCCGGCTGGCGGCGATCGACCGTGAGATGGGGGATGCGGAACATGGGCGCAAACGTCTGGAGGAAGCACTCAAGCTAAACCCGGGGTTGCTGGAGGTCCGGCTCGAACTGAGCCGCGTCCTTTACGAGGCAGGCGACAAAGAGGGCGCCGCTACCCAGACGAAGAAGATCCTCGAGCTGGACCCTAAAAATGTGGATGCCCTATATAACCTCGGAGCAATCAACGCGAATCAGGGGAAGGTTCCCGAGGCGGGCAAGTTCTGGGGGGAGGCCAAGCGGCTTGGTCCCGACACTCCCAGCGGCAAGAAGGCAGCCGAGGGACTGAAGCAACTCGGCCTGTAACGTTGCGTGCCGTCAAATGTCTGAAACGCTTCTTACCTTCGTCATCACCGCGCTGATTGTTCTGGTTCCCATGGTGATCTATCTGGCGAGCCTGAAGCGTCGGGACCGTAAGGCGCGCGAGGCAGCTAACCGCGGCCAGCTTTATTCGGAAGGGCCTAAGGCACAGCATCCGCATATCGACTTGACCTACTGCATAGGGTGCCAGTCCTGCACTACAGTTTGTCCTGAAGGGGATGTGTTGGCCATGTTGGGAGGCAAAGCGGTAATCGTCAATGGTCATAGGTGCATCGGGCACGGCCTCTGCGCAGAAGCGTGCCCCGTCGGCGCTATCACAATGGTAATGGCCAAGCCCAGCTTAGGCGCGGACATGCCGTTCATCACGCCGGAATACGAAACGAGCGTCGCCGGACTATTCATCGCTGGCGAACTGGGTGGGCTGGCGTTGATTAAGAACGCGGTGAATCAGGGCAGGGATTGCATAGAGACGATCACACAACGTGTGGGGGCAATGGCCAGGAGAGACGACGTTTACGACGTGCTGATCGTTGGCGCGGGCCCGGCTGGAATCAGCGCTTCGTTGAAGGCTATTGAAAACAAGCTCAATTACATCACTCTCGAGCGCGATGAGATCGGCGGGACGGTCTCCAAGTACCCAAGACAAAAACTGGTGATGACGAGCCCGGTGCAGTTTCCCTTGCACGGCAGGTTCAACAAGACGGAGTTGTCGAAGGAAGACCTGCTGGAGTTCTGGAAGAAAGTTTTGGGACGCACCGACTTCAAGGTTCGAGTGGGCGAGGCGGTTGAGGGGATCCAGAAGGGCGAGGATGGCATCTTCACAGTGACATCGGCGCTGGCGCAGTACCGAACGTCCCATGTAGTTCTGGCTCTCGGGCGGGCGGGCACCCCGCGGAAGCTGGGGGTCAAGGGCGAGGATCTGTCGAAGGTGATGTATCGCCTTATCGAGGCGGACCACTACGTGAACAAGAAGATTCTGGTAGTCGGTGGAGGCGACAGCGCGATTGAGGCAGCGATGGGACTGGGCCGCCAGGCGGGTAATCAGGTTACGCTGTCCTACAGGAAGGACGGCTTCAGCCGAATCAAGGAACGCAACGCGCAGCGCATCGAAGAGTGCATTCGGAAGAGGGCTGTGAATGTGGTCTTCAATTCTGTGCCGGTGGAGATTACGCCGGACTCTGTGATTCTCGAGGTGAACGGAGAATTACAGACACTCGCGAACGACTACGTCTGGATTTTCGCCGGTGGGACTCCGCCCAACGACTTCCTAAAGAAAGTGGGCGTGTCGTTTGGCCCGAAGGACGTCACCTTGGAGGCCAGCCAAGAGGCCTTGCAGGAACGGGCAGCGAAGCGAAGCGTGCTGCATTGAACGATTGAGTGTAAACATCGAGGGCACGGTCGCGATCTCGCCCAAAACGTCTCGCGGCTTCAACACAGGACTCCGACGTTCCTAGGCGGCGGATTTTTCGATCGTAAGCGTCTGACCAACACACATTGACGGTCGCGATTCGGCCTCTTACGCTTGGCGTGCGGCCCACGCGGCGGGGGTGAGTGCGGGCATCTTTTGGATGCTGATGTCGGCTAGTCCCGGCAGGACCGCTGCCAGGTATTTGCGGATGGGAATCTCAAGCCTCCGACAGGTTTCGACGACTGACAGGATTGCAGCCACCTTCGGCCCGGCCTGAGGACTGCCCAGATGCACCCAGTTTTTTCGGCCAATCGCGATCGGGCGCATCGAATTCTCCGCTAGGTTGTTGCTCAGCTCTAGCACTGGGTGATCCAGGAAGCGTTCGAGTTTGGGCCACAATCCGAGCGTGTACTTGACCGCCTCTCCGAGCTTGCTCGATGGCAAAGCCGCGCCACGTGCCGCTTCGACCGCTGTCTTAATCGTCACCAGCAGTGGACGGGCGCGCTGCTGGCGTAACGCGTCCCGCTCGGTCAGGCCAAGGCCCTGCGCCCGCGCCTCGGCGTCGATGCCGAACAACTCGTCGATGAGCAACACGATGCCCTTGGCAATGGTTTCGTCCGGGCTTACTTTGTGCGCGTCGTAAAAGCCTCTCCGAGCGTGCGTCCAACATGCAGCATGAACGACCTTCGGGCCGCCCACCTTTTCATAAGCAATATAGCCGTCGGTTTGCAGAATTCCTTCGAATTGATCCAGGAATTGTTTCGGCCCGTCGCGCCCTCGCCCCAGGCGAAAGTCGAACACCACACTCACCCCCGGCGTGCCGTATTGCCAAAGATAGGCCTGATGATTGTGCCCGCGCCGGTCGTGCATCTGCACGCCCACCGTCGTTTCGTCGGCTTGAATGTAGCCGCCGGTCAGCACCTCGCGGCCGATCGCCTGCGCGACGGGCGTCAGCATCTCGCCCACTCGCATCACCCAGCCGTCCAGTGTCGCGCGGCCGATCTCCAGGCCGGTCTCCCGCTCCAAAATCGCGCTCTGCCGATACAGCGGAAGATGATCGCAATATTTGCCGACCACCGTGTCGATCACCACGCGGTCGCTGACCAGACCCTTGTCGATGATGCGGGCCGGCGCCGGAGCAACTGCCACGCCGCCCTGCTGGCAGCACCGGCAGGCGCGCTTCTCACGCTTGGTCACCGTGACGAAGTACTTGGCCGGTTCGACGTCGAGCTGCTCGCTTTGGTCGTAGCCGATGATCTCCATCGTCTGTCCGCAGCTCTTGCACGGGCACTGCTCAGGCGCGCACGGAATCACGCGTTCCACTCGCGGCAGATGCGCCGGCAGTTCCTGCCGCCCGGGATGCTTGCGCTGGTAGCGCGGCTGGGCCGGATCCAGGACCGGCTCGCGCCGGCTTTCGGCTTCGACTTCCTGGCGGCTGACGCCCGGCTCGAGTTCCAACAACTCCAACTGCGCGTTGCTGAGCTTCTCGCTCGACGGACCGTACTTCTTGATCCGCTCCAGCCGCAGCTGCTCTTCCAGGGACTGAATCTTCAGGTGGGCCCACTGGAGTTCGCGCTTGAGCGCGGCGATTTCGGGGGAGTCGGAAGCGGCGGGAAGTGGGGACTCGACGCTCACAATGGGATAAGACAATTATACACGATTACGTTTTATTCTCCAGCTCTTTTTGCGCAATACCAGACTCAGTATCGGCGGAAACAAGTCTGCGAAACCACGCCCGGCGTTTGCTCCCGGCCAAGTCGATGCCACCCAGCAACAAGGCCAACTCCTCGCAACTCAGCACCACCTTGGTCGCGCCGCCCTCCGCCTGCGGCCACCAAAAACGCCCCTTCTCCAAACGTTTCGAACAGACCCATAGCCCGCTGCCATCCCAAAACAAAAGTTTGAGCCGGTTCCGATGCGCGTTCGAAAACAGGAAGACGTGTCCGCTTAACGGCTCCAACTGCAGCCGGTCCCGCGCCAGCCCGAACAGCCCCTCGAAGCCCTTGCGCATGTCGGTCGCTCCCGCGGCCAGATAGATCCGCGTCGCCGGTCCCCAAACGAACATGCTCAGAACCGTTCCAGCACGCCCAGCAACGTAACCAGCGTTTGACCGTCGAACCCGCGGCTGATTTCGATCTTCCGGCCGGCCGCCAGCACGATCGACAAACCGCTGTCGGCTCCACCGCTGCGGCCGGTGCCCGCGCCGGCCAACTCCACGGCGATCCATCGGCCGCTCGAGGCAGTTCCGGCTCCCCTCTCCTGCAGCCGCTTTCGGTAGCGTGCCAGAGTCGCCAAACTCAATCGACGGCTCCGGCAGAACTCTGTTCGGCTCTGACCGCTGGCTTCAAACTCCGCCACCAACTGCTCGGCTTCCGCTCGGCTCCGCCGCCGCCTCGCCGGGGCTCCCTGCTGTTGCTCTTCCATCACCCCACTCAACTACAGACTCCGGCGCGGAAATAGATGGATTGCTCAGACGCTTACTCCTGAACAACCACGTGAAGAGTTTGGTGTCGGTCGCCTTCTTCGCCGTGCCGACCATCCGATTTCAGTTCCTACATGTGTTTCTGGTGCTTGCACATAACCGCCGGGGAGTCATTCATTTCGCGGTGACGGCTCGTCCGACGGCGGAGTGGACCCGCTCGACAAATGCGCGAGGCGTTCCCTTGGGATACGGCGCCGGGTATGAAATGGATGGGTTACGCGGAATCGTCACTCTGCAGCGTTCGTATGGGGTGCGATTGACGGCCTTCTCCCGTGCATACGTCGAACGGGTGATCGGCACCTGAGCCGCGAGTGCCTGGATCACATGATCGTATTCAACGAGCGCTGTTTGCACCTACACCTTCAAGACTTCGTTAACTACCATCATCGAAGCCGAACGCATTTGACATTGGAGAAGGACAGCCCGGAGTCCCGACCGATCCAACGACCAGATGCGGGACAGATCATCGCGATTCCGGAGGTAGGTGGGCTCCATCATCGTTACGAGCGGCGCGCCGCCTGAACTGCTCCTCCGCCAAATCATTCGTGGCTGTTGCTCATATCAACAGCGGTCGGCCTGTCCTCCACCCCGCCCCATCTCTCAAACCCGCATGACCGTGTGTGATTTTGCCATCCCGGTTCGGCGATAAGCATAGAAGGTCCTCGCGGCCGTGCATCAGCTGCTGCTGACATTCGCGCCAAATCGGCGCTGACCCAATTTCCGAGAGCGACAGACGGCGGAGTGTTGATCTTCAACCAAGCCGCGTTGTTATCACGAATCCAGGACGCACCTCCCCCTGGCCAAGGACACGCGGGAACCACGGTCCATGCACCCACTGGGATTCGGCCCCGTCGTCGCCATAACCCAAGTTGGCGATCTTCACCACCGGTACGAGCGGCGCGCCCTGAGCGCAGCGGTCTTCGCGCAATGCCTCTTCATAGGGAGCTGTGCCGATTCTCGCTGCTCGATACGACATGGCCGGTGCCGTTGTGCCGAAGGATCATTGGGTACGTGTTCGTGCGCGCACCAACACCACGCCGTGACGAGGGACGGTGGCCTTGAACTGGCGGTTGAACACACCGAGCGCCCGTTGGCGCCACAGGTCCCGCAGATCTTGGCTGCCGTTCAGGCCGAGGTCGCTCCACGTGGCGGTAACCTCGGCGGCCACTTCACCGCGATTGCACAGGCCTATGGCCTTGCTGCCGTCTTCGAGGTTCTTGATCATCAGGAAAGTCTCAGGCGTGAGCGGCACGACGCGTGCCGATTCGCCAAGCGCATCCTGATTGACCTCGATGACTTCAGGATTGCTCAGCACGTTCAGCGTCAAATCGTCGATCCGGCTCATGTCGCCGCTGAAGAACAGCGGCGACGCCATCAGGGACCACAGCGACATGAAGGAATACTGCTCCGTTGGTGTGAGTGGACTCGGTTTCAGTTCGCCTCCAGTGCGGGCGTCCCCGATGCGGCCGATCTGGATATAGTCCGGGTCGTTCCACGCGCCCGGCCGGGACCACTATCCGATGCTCCGCGTTCTTCAGCGCCACCGCGAAGATGCGGTTGAGCTCGCCGCCCAGATCGTCCGCCGTCCGCCAGCTGTGCCCCCCGACCTCCGCTCCCCATTCCCAGACGTCGCTCATGCCGTATTGGCAGAGGTTGTAGACGATGTCGCGCGGTTGCTCCCGCAGCAGGCTCCCCATCAGCTCGAAGGGCTTCTGGTGGGCTTCCCGGCTCAATCCCGCGGGTTTGGCGGTAGTCGCCAACGCCGGGTTGCCCACCGCAATCCGCGTATAGGAGCACCAGTCGTACTTGAGGAAATCGAAGCCCCATGCGGCGAACTGCCGGGCGTCCTGCGCCTCATGGCCGTAGCTGCCCGCATAGCCGGCGCAGGTCAATGGCCCGGGGGAGCTGTAGATGCCGGCTTTCAGCCCTTTTGCGTGGATGTAATCGGTGAGCGCCCGCATGTCGGGGAAATGCCCATTGGGCAGGACGTTGCCCTGCGCGTCGCGCAGCGGGCCGGTGCGCAGCGCGTCGGGCTTGCGCTTGGCCCCCTCCGCCGCATTATGCCAGCAGTCGTCGATGTTCACATAGCTGTAGCCCACATCCGCCATGCCGGTCCTCACCATCACATCGGCGGCTTCGCGCATCATCGCGTCGGTAACGCGGTTGTAGTGCGCATACCAATGGTTCCAGCCCATCGGCGGCGTCAACGCCAACGTGTCGCCGCTCACGATCCTGAAGCTGCGCGACGTCGCCCCCTGGCTGTTCCTCGCGTGCAGCGTCAGCGTGTAGGAACCTCGCGCCGGCGCGGCGCCGGTGATGATCCCGCTGGCGGCGTCGAGCTGAAGACTCGCCGGCAGTCCTTCGGCCGAGAACTCCATGGGGCGATCGCCCGTAGTCGGAATCCGGTAGATGAAGGGCTTCCCTGGACGGCAGCCGTAAATCTTCGCCCCGTTGATGCGAGGCGAGCGAGGCGGTTTGGGCGTCAGTAGCACCACCTCCTCATGCGGTGCGGAGACCGATACCGGTTTCGCGCCGTTGGTGAGGAAGTGGGCATCGGCCCAGTTGGCATGGTCGAACGCCTGGCTCTCTCCCGCGTGATCCACCTTCAAGAGCAGGGACCGGACCCCTTTGAGATCCACGGCCACAGCCTTGGCCGGCTGCCCCTGCTTCATCACCCCTGACTCCCAGAGTTTCCTGCCGTCGCCGAACAGGGAGAAGACGACCGCCGCCGCCGGGTTGCCCGCACCGTCATCCACGCCCACCGAGGCGACGAACTTCTCCGCCTGTCCATCGAGTTCCACCCAGAACGTGGTTGTCGCGCGCGTGCCGATGCCGCGGGCAAACGCGCGCCCGCCGATGGTGATCGGCTTGCCGCTGAACGATAGATCGACAGACGGCCTTTTCCACCCCTCAAAATGGAGATGGGCGAGATCGAGTTCGGTGAGCCAGCTAGTTTGCGCCGCGTACGCCGGTGGCGCGGCCATCCACGCCGCGAGGAAGCCGCTGAGAAGGAGGATGCGTGCATTCGAGGACATACGGAAATTCACCTTGATTTCGACCTTGGTGTCTTACAATGATGTATCCTACTCGGTCACTGCGATGCTGCCCAAGTTGGTAGCGCCTCTGCCCGTCATCGTTCGAAATGGACAGTGCGAGACGCGGTGTCCCGGTGCGCGGCCGGAGAACCCCAGCACCAGCAACTCGGCACGCCTTCAACGACACGAACACGACCTGGGTCACACTCAAGGCCGCGACCGTTCAGCGCATTACCTTCGATGAGAACCTGCAACCCTGGAGCAATCGGGTGCTACCCGGCGTCATGCAGTGGTAGCGTTCACTCATGCGCCGGGACGGCGATCAACATCCCGGCCCGGAATCATGATCCAATCTCGGCAGGAGCGATTGCATGAACCGCAGGAACTTCTTTCAGATCGCCGGGGCCGGCGGCGTCACGACAGCGGCCGCCGCGCAGAACGCCGGGCCGGCGAGCGACCGGATCGGCGCGGCCTTCGTCGGCCTCGGCAACCGCGGCAGCGCGCTGTTGAAGGAAACGCTCGCCATCGACAACGCGGACATCCGCGTGCTGTGCGACACCAATCCCGCCCGCATCGCCGCCGGCCTCGAAGCGGTAACGAAGGCGGGCCGGCCTGCTCCCCAAACAACCGCCGACTGGCGCCGCCTCCTCGAGCGCAATGACGTGCAGGTCGTCATCAGCGCCCTGCCCGTGAATCAGCATGCCCGTCACTATCTGGACGTCATCGCGGCGGGGAAGGATCTGTACGGCGAGAAGCCGATGTGTCTTACCCGGGCCGACTGCGATGCTGTCGTCAAAGCGGCCAACGCGAGCCGCCAGATCGTGCAGATCGGCTTCCAGCGCCGCGCCGACCCTCGCGTGATCGAAACAATGCGCGCCGTTCATGCCGGCGACCTGGGGCCGCTGATCGAAGGCCGGATCCTGTGGTCCATCGGCGCCACGTGGGGCCCGCGGCTGGGCGACTTTGGCAAGCGCGCGATCTCAGGCGACTGGATGGTCGAACAGGCCGTTCACAACTGGGACGTTCTCAACTGGGCCAACCGCTGCCTCCCCACACTGGCCTACGGACTCGGCAACGACAAGCTGTTTCGCGAACTCCAGCCGGACCGGGACGTTCACGATTACTACTCGGCTGTCGTGCAGTACGAAAACGGCGTGCTGGTGAACGTGCTGCACAGTTGGATCGCCGGGCCCAGGTTCCACGACGAGTACACGCGTCTGGCCGGAACCAGAGGCATGGCGGACTTCAACACCGGCCTGATCTCATACCACCATCTGCAAAAGAAGACCGACAGCGACCCGTATGCAGGCAAGCCGGCCCTGAACAACACGTTGCTGGCCCTCCAGTCCTTCCTGGAGTCTGTACGCACCCGGCGCGCTCCGGTCGCGACGGTGGAGCACGGGCGGGATGCCGTCCTGTCGTGCCTGCTGGTGCGTGATGCTGTGTACGCACGACGGCAAGTCGCCATGACGGAAGTGCTGCGGTGATCCCGCCGCGCGCATCCGGATCTCGAACCACCGGTCATGCAACCGGGCGCGTCCTGCCAGTGGCAGGCGGGCGGTGCGCGCAGATGGAATCGACACGCAGGCAGGCGATGTTGCTCGGCCTCACTGCGCTGCCTGCGCTCGTGAACGCAGCCGGGCTTCCTAATGGGAATGCCTCCGGGGGTGAATGCGGTCTTCAAACGGATTCTGGCTCAGGAGCCCGAGTCCCTCAATACCGACTGGTTCGGGACGATGCCGCTGGTCGGCGTATTGCAGTGGCGCCGCCGCGGCGTCGTCGAAGGCGAGCAGTTCGCCAAGTCATGGCTGACGCATCACCTGCGGACCAAAGACGTCGCGCGCTATACCGGAAACCGCTCGCGCATCGCATGGGCGGGCGGGATCCCATTGACCACCTACGCCGGGCATTTCGGAATGTCGCAGGTGTGCGAAGAAATGGTCCTCCAGTTCGGCGATGAGCGCGCGCGGCGGGTTGCCGAAGATCTTGCCGCCATCGTGCTCCACCGGACTGCCCGCAACCGCCTTGGCCTGATCGGGCACGACGACACAAGCGATTTCGCCATTCCCGATGTAACATTCTTCGCGGTGAGTTCCCTCATGATCGGGGCCTCGTTGGATCCGCGCAACGCGCCGGCATACCGCGACCAGGCCGTCTTTCAGCTCCGCACTTCGATCGATACGTTTCTGATGAAGGATACGGGATTAGCGAGGACTCTGTATCGCAACGGGAGTGTCGGCGGCACTTACTGGACACGTGCGTCGGGCTGGTTGCTCTGGTCCATCGCCGCGCTGCTGCGCAGGTGGGAGGCGGACAAGACCGCGATCGGCGCTTTCAGGCCTGCCTTGATGCAGTTGGTCGACGGGATGCTGCGCGTTCAGGAGCGCAGCGGCGGGTTCCACGTGCTGCTGGACGATCCTTCGACACCGCTCGATTCGACGGGGCCGGCCATGTTTGCACTCGGGGTGCACGAGTCGGTTCGGCGCGGCTGGTTGCCGCCCTCCTACAACTCGGGCGCGCAGGCGGCCTGGCGTTTCGTGCAGGAGAACCTGACCGATGACGGCGTGCTGCGAAACACGTATTATCTTTGGGCGCTACCCGCCGAAAATCGGGACATGCGCCTGCGGGACGAAACGTCAGGGTGGGCGATGGGGTTTGTCCTTGCCGCCGCCAACGAGATGACGTTGTGACCGGATGACAGGCTGCGTTTAAACTATATTTCCGACGGACGCGTTCCGGGCGGGAGTCAGGCGCAGCTACACTCTCGCTCCGGCGTTCGCTCGATCAAGCAGTGCCTTCATATACGCGAACCCGTACGCCGTCTCGGTGTAGAAACCGCCCACCATGCGCGGGCTGTGGTCGAGAATCACGATGCCGTCGAAGTTCACGTCCCGCAGCGCTTTCATGATCTTCCACATGTCGTAATAGCCGTCGTCCATGAAGGTCTCGACAAAGTGCGGCAGTGGCGCCTTCACGTTCCTGAAATGGATCTTCCAGATCTTCCTGGCGCCAAAATGGCGGATCGTCTCCTCCGGATCCTTGCCCATCAACTTCTTGCCGCCTTCCAGCCATGTGCCGCAACACAGGCAGATCCCGACGTTTGGGCTATCGGCGATTTCCATCGCCCGCTTGTAACCCTCAAAGTTGCCGAAGATACAGCGTGGCACTCCAGCCAGCACAGGAACGGGTGGATCGTCGGGGTGGATTCCGATGCGGACGCCCGCCTCCTCCGCGACTGGAGCGACGCTTTTAATGAAGTAGGTGTAGTTCTCCCAGATCTCCTCCTTCGTGTACTGACGGCCGTGAGAGAGCGGCCCCTGGAAGACCTTCCCGGAAGATCTCGTTCCGCGCGCTTCCGGGCTCTTCTGGTCAAACTCCCGAGCTGAAGCGCCACGCACCAAGGTCCGTCCGCTCGACCAGATTCCGTTCCCCATGTGGGCGTACGTCGTGTAGTGAATGCCCGCCTTGCCGAGATTCCGGAGGTTCTCCTTGTACTCCTCGATCTTCTCCTCGCGACCCGGAAGATTGAGCGTCACCTCCGGCATGTTGTGGACATTCGAGTTGCCGATATTCCAGACCGTGATCTTTGCGTCGGCGTACCGCTTCTTGATCTGCGCGAAACCCTCGGCGGTGCGCAGGTCGGGAGTCGACGGCGTGCTGACATATGCCGCTCCGATCTGCTGAAGGAACAGAAGTTGCTCATCGGTGGGTTTCGCCGGGGCCTGTACACAGAGCTTGATGCCTGGCGCCACTCGATGGACGGTCGCTGACGCTCGCTCCAGAAAGCCGCCGCTCACGGCGCCAAATGCCGCTATCGCCAAGTCCCTACGGGAGATCCCTCTAGCACGTAATCATGATGTCGCTCCTTCAGCGGCGGAATTGAATCGGCCTTCGTCCACACTTCAACTTACCGAGCCGCGCACCTTGCAACAGAAGTCGGTTGGTCATTTCGTACGCACCGGCGTGAGTGTGCTGGCCGTGGAGCACAACGGAAGTGACCTCATGGCCTGACGACCGGCGCCCCTTTACAAAGTCCCGGCAACGATCGGCGAGACTGCCGTGTTGCCTTGGCGCGGTGATGTGAGCAATCACCCGGTCCCCCAACCGGACGAGATGGTTGGCTGCGAGTTCTCCGCCCTTGAATGGCAGGTGCAATTCTTGTAGACACACGCGGTCAAAAGTTAAGTCGGACCACCAATTGAAGCACTCGCGCGGGAGAAGCCGCGGTAAAGGCGCTGAGGTTAGCGTTCACCTGCCTGCCTTGTGCGTCGAATCGAGCGCTCGTGTCGAATGACGAGAACTGGGTGTGGTTGAACGCGTTGTAAAGTTCGCAGCGAAGCTGAAGGCGGAGGCTTTCATGGATTGGGATGTTCTTGGACGCAGTGACGTCCCAATTATTGGTCCCCGGCTGGCGCAGGATGTTCCGAGCAGAATTGCCGACCGTATTGACGGCAGGCGCAAGGAATACATCGGTTCGGAAGTTCCTCTCGAAGGTGCGTTGGTCTTTCGGTAGCACGGGGTTATCCGTCACGACGATGCGCGCACTGTCGGTTGGAGTGCCGGTGATGTCCACTGCGGTTGTCGTGGACCAGCCAACGCCCGAGGGGCGGCCGCTCAGGAACGAAGCGATGCCGGAGATCTGCCAGTTGTTCATGATGAGATCGAGGGCCTTCGCTTTTGTGGGAACCTTCGGCAGATCCCACACCCAGTTGAGCCTCAGCATGTGCGTGCGGTCGATGTCAGCCATGGAATAGAACCAGCGGGCCGGCAACTGGCTGGAGATGCTTCCCGGGGTCTGCGTGCTTCCCTGCCCGTAGTCCATGCCTTTCGACCAGGTCCAGGCGCCGCCCATCTGCAGTCCCCTGGCAAAGCGGCGATTCACGTTCACCTGCATCGAGTGGTAATTGGACGTGGCATCGTATTCGATCTTCGGAATCTCAGCGTAGCCGACATACGGCCGGAGGAAGGAGGGCGGCAATGGACCGCTCGCGAGCGACGGATCCTGGTTTTGGGGAAGGAAGTTAGCGCCGAAGGGAATCCAATTCAGATCGCGCATGCGCCACAGGTGGCGCCCGATCGAGCCAACGTACCCGACGTCGACCACGACGTTCGCCCCGATGTTCTGCTGGACGGAGAAGCTGAAGTTTGCTGTGGTGGGGAGGTGCCCGGTGAGGTCACGCGTGGTGACGGACGGCGGAAAGATGCTTCCCGCCGAACTGAGGAGGGTTGACATCGTCCCGTAGTAGATGATCGGGTTCTCCACAAGCGGAGCCTGGCCGATCATCAGGCTGGTCTGGCGCTCCTGGTCGATCGCCGAGAACAGTCCGATGCCGCCGCGAATCGCGGTCTTGCCATTGCCGAACGCGTCGAGGGCGAAACCGATGCGTGGAGCGATCCGCACGCCTGGATCGCCGGCAAATGATCTGGGCACGGATTGATCGACCGAGGGAACCACGAGTCCGTTACTCGGATCTCCCACTCCCGATACTATTGCTCCGATCATGGCGGCGGGATAAGTCTGCCCGGTCACGCGGTTCTGGGCGACACGCACGTTGTTGACACGCGCGGGCCAGAGAAGCTGGACCTGTTTCGCGGGATCGAAGCGTTCCGGAAGAAAACCGGAGATCTGATCCGCCGCGTCGTACTGGGACTTGATGAAGTAGAATCGAACGCCGTAATCGAGCGTCAGGCGCCGGGTCGCCTTCCAGGTGTCCTGGAGAAACCACTCGATGTTGGAGCTTCGCATGTTGTACAGGACTCGCTTGCTCGTTTCGGTATATGAGGAGAAAACGCCGAGAACAGCATTTGAATACGCATATCCGGAGTCGAGCGGGTTGCTGGCATTTCTTGAAAAATCAAACAGGCCGTTGAAGTTCGAAGGGTTGTAGCTGTCGCGCCAGCTGAGATCCAGGTAGAATCCCGCCTTAATCAAATGCGATGTGGGAGTGTAGGAGACGTTGTTCACGACCGTGGCAATGCCCTGCTCGGCCATCTGTGGCAGGCGCCGCTCGACTGCCAGGTTCGCCGCATTCGGCACGCCCCCAAACGTGGCTGCGGGGATCAGGTTCAGCGGGTTGGCCGACGGAACGAACTGGCCCAGCTTGTAGCCGAGCGTCTCGCGCTGGTTCCGGCTCAGTTCGGAATCCGGAACGATATCGTACTCGGGGAAAGTGGTGAAGCCGAAAGTCGCCTCGTTGATCAGACGCGGGCTGAAGATGCTCTGGTGCCGCAAAGTGAGCGCACGGCCATTGCGTGTGGTAGTGCGGCTCATCTGCGGCCAGTTGGAATTGTTGAATCCACCCATCCCCATCGCGCCGGTTCTTTCCTCCTTGGACCACGTATAGGTCCCGTAAAGGAGCTGGTTCGAGCTGATGTTGTAGTCGAGCTTGACCGTCTGCGTGCCGAGGGGATTGTCGCGGGAAGCAGGAAAAACATAGTTGTAGTTTCCCCTCGAGACAGTGACGTCCGTGAAGTTGGGCGTGGGGAACGCCTTCAACAGGGCAGCTCCGTTGGGGTCGACCCTGCCGGCGGGCACGATATTGCCAGGAAACGGCGTGCGCGTAATGGGATCGGTGACGACGATGAGAGCGCCGTTCAGGTCCAACGATCGGGAGAAGTTGCCTGTGCGCTCCAATTCGGTCGGAACGGTGCGCTGCGCGACGGGATCGGAAGTCTTCAGCGGCCAGCCTTCCTGGCTCCAGAAGAAGAAGAGTTTCTCCCGGTTCCTGTTGAATTTCCCGGGGATGAAGACCGGACCGCCGATCGTATAGTTCCATGTGTTGTAGCGATAGACGGGATTAGCGCGGCCGAGGCGGTTGTTGAAGAAGTTATTCGCATTCCACTGCTCGTGGCGCTTGTAGTACGCGCCGGAACCGTGGAACTCGCGTGCTCCGGACTTCGACACGAGCTGCACGTTTGCGCCGGAGAGACGTCCGTACTCAGCCTGGTAGTTCGTGAGAAGCACTTTGACTTCAGCGATTGCGTCCTGGCTCACAGTGGGAGTCTGCACGTCCTGTTGGCTGATGGGCACGCCGTCAAGGCTGACCTGGTTGAACTGCGTGTTGTTGCCCTGCACGGAGAACGAAAATGTCCTGGACAGGGACTCGCTGTCGGCGAGGAGCACCACCCCAGGCAGCAACTGGACCAGGGAACTGATGTTCCGGCCCTTGATCGGCATGCTGTCGACCTGGGATGAGGTAATCACACCCGCGCGCTCCGCGCTGGCTGTCTGCACCGCGGCGGCCTGCTCGGTCACAGTGATCTTCTCGCTGACTTCGCCGACTTCGAGGACGATCTGGCCGACTGAGAGACGCTCGGACGCGGAGAGCGTGATCCCCGTGCGGTCCAATGTTTTGAATCCCGTGTAGCGAACGGAAAGATCGTACTGACCTGGAGGGAGGCTCGAGAACAGAAAATCCGCCCGGACATCCGTCTTCAGCTCGCGCCGGGCTCCGGTGGCCTGGTTGGTGAGAGTTACCGTCGCGCCGGTGACTGGCAGGGAAGAGGGATCCGCGACGGTCCCCGTGATGGAGCCTGTGATGGTCTGAGCCGGCAACGAAAGTATGGCGAGCAGGCCTAAAGCGGTGAGGCGGAAGGTCATGGAACACCTCTCAAATGAAAACTTGGAGCTTCACAATCGTTTGTGACGATTTGCCGTGATTATATTCCGCGTGGAGGGCCGTGTCAATGACGCAGACGCGAGTAGAAGCTAGGGCTCTACCAGTGGCGCCTGTGCCACAAAGTCAGAAAACGTTTGCAAGTTCCTTCAGGCTGGCGGTTCTTATCACCGATCGCCGCGGCGAGGCTCACTCCAAAACGATGCGCACCGCCTGCCAGGCTCCCATGCGCGGGATGGACAGACTGAGAACCGGTCCGGAGATTTGCTTCTTGAACGGCGACTTCACCAGCAGCGTGACATCCCGGACCCGCTTGCCGGCGGGGATGGCGAAGCGCACGCGCACATTCTCCACCGGCGCCAGGTAGTACTCGTTGGCGCCTGGCCGCTCCAGTTTGTTGCCGGTCCAGTTGGTGAGGTGCAGGACGAGGGTATTGCCCTTCGAGGTCAGGTTGGCGATCACTCCTGCCGGCGCCTCCACCTCGTAAGGCGGCGGTTCCGGGGCCGCCCTGGCCACCAGGCTTCGCAGAAACTCGCCGACGGCGCTGCTGTTCTGCTGCAGGAAGAGGCTCTCAAGAGCCGATGCGCAGTACACCACCCGGCCTTTGCCGAATTTGGACACCACGACGCCCGGGAGAACCGCGCGCAGACCGTCGCCGATGACGATGTTCTTCCACACCTCACCCCCGTCGAGGGCTCTCACCGGCAGGTAGTGCCACAGCGGCGTCATGGTTTGAATGGATGGTTGCTCGCGATCGGCCAGGTACATGTCATAGGGGCCGCCGGTCATCGATCGATAGCTGGCAAGCAGTTCCGCCAGCTCTCCCGATGGCTCGATCGGCGCGACGCGAATCAGTTCTTCCAGCGCGAACCGCTCGCGTCTCTTTGCCCGCGCCGCTGACGGCGGCCGTTGCATGCTGGTGCGGTGAAGCAGGTCAGCCGGAGTATCGAACAGCGAAGTGGCGTAGCTCGCCACCAACCCGCCGCCCCGCTCGACGAACTGCCTGATGTTGGCGACGCGCGCTTCCGTCAGCGTTGTGAAATCGGCCAGGTACAGGACCTTGTATCGGGCCAGCGTCTCCGGATCGTCCAGCGCGCGCTCGCTGATCGACGAGACCTGCACGTGTCCGTAGAGCAGCGCCGCGAAAGCGCCCAGCGAGGATAGCGCCGAGTCGTGCTTCCACCATGTGCCGGACTGCGCGTGGCCGGTTGGCGTCTGGTAACCATGGACAACGGCCGCGTAGGGGTAATTCGTAAACCCCGCCAGCGACGATTCATTCCGCTTGATGACGCCGAACGGATATTCGACATAGCCGCGCGCCGCCGGATGCTGTACGTAGCCCCAAGGAATCGCCAGGATGGGCGCGCCGCCGAACATGACCGTAGTGAAGATCTGCTGCTGGAAGTCGAAGCCGTTGTGGATCGTTCGAGGCCAGTTGTTGTATTCCCCGACGTACGGCCACAGCCCCAGGCCGGCAGCCCGGGCCAGGCTCACTCCCTCGGCTCGTTCGAGGATGCTGTTGCCGCGCTCGTAGAGCGATGCGTCCATGGCTTCGCGAATGCGAACGTCCTCGGTCGCCATGCGGCTCGCGTCTCCGATGTTGTAGATCAGCGGGATGTTCTTGTGGGACTTGACCAGCTTGCGGGTCTGCCGGATGATCTCAATCAGGTTGTCCTGGATCCACGCGTGGTAGCGGTCGATGGTCGCGGCTTCGGCCGGCGTGTAGTCGCTGTCGCGCTCGTGCCACGGCAACTCCTGGCCGGTCTTCTGGCGGAACCCGTTACGGCAGCCGTCGCAGTAGCACACGCGGCGCCCCGGCCAGAAATAGTCGGGCGTCCAGCGGTCGAAGTAGATGCCGTCGATGTCGTAATCGCGGACGACATGCTCCACCAGGTCCAGGAAAGCCTGCCGGTAGGGGGTGTTCCAGCAGACCGTGCCGTGATCCTCGCCGACGAACATGTGGCTGCGCGCGGGCCCGCCGCCGGGCTTTGTCCGTTGCGCGTATTCGGGATGGTCGCGGGTCACCATCGTCCACGCCAGTTTGTGTCCGGTGGAGATGTAGGGGACGACCCGGATGCCTCGCCGCTTCGAAGCGGCAATAGTCTCGGCGAGGATGTCCCTCCGGCCCAACTCCGGATCCGGCGAGAATCGGACGCCGGGAATCAGCGCATACTTGCCCATCGTCGAGATCCTCACCGTATTGGCATTCATCCGGACCATGGTCTCGGCGAGAGCCTCGGCGTCGAACTCGAGCTTCGGCGCGAGCGGGGGCTCATAGGCGTCGATCAGGAAAACGCGGGCGGTTTGCATCCACTCGAAATCGCCGCCCGCGGCCGCAGTCCAGCTTAACGCCGATAGACCCAGGCAGGCCAGAACTCGTCGAATCATGACACCTCCCTCACATACCGACAACTCGCCGCAGGTCTCCGGCCGCGTCCATACTGTCCAGCATGATGTTCAAAAAGAGACCTCTTGAATCGAGGCTGTCCATCACCAGCTTCAGTTCGTCCGCGGTAAACGATCCTTTGATGAGCAGCGGCCGCTGCGCGCGTTGCACTTTCTGAAAATGAGGAATCATCTCCGCCGCGCTAGGACCCAGCGCATCCTGGTTCACCTCGAAGCACCGGATCTCTCCGATTTCGAGAAAAGCGTCAAGCAGGAACATCGAGGTCGAGTGCAGGTGAATGAAGCTGTATTGGTAGCGCCCTGCAATGGCCCGGTCCACCGGCTGCACAAAGCGCCGGTACAACCGCGGCGAGTACACGGCTGTTGCATCTTCCTGCATGCGGACGATCGGTCCCGGCGCCCAAAGGGAATACTGGGCATCGAAATATCCTCCGTAGTACAGTGGCAACCGCCTCCACAGGCTGTCGGTGAGTTCGCAGAAAATGTCGCCGAGCCGTTCCAGCAGCGCGGCGCTCTTCTCCGGCTCGTCGCACAGATCGACCAGGCTCTGGCTGTGGCCGCGCAGGAGTGCGTGGAGATCGGTCGGGCCGATCTCGGCCGAGTGGCTCACCGGGAAGCTCCCGCCCGACTTGCGGACCAGGGCGTCGGCGAAGTCCATGTACTTGCCAAACCAGCCACTCTCGCCATCGAGCCGGACGGCAAGTGCATCATCCCAGTCGAGACACCTCTCTTCGCCGGCGACCGTATCCGGAAGAATCCGGACCGGGCAGGACAGCATGCCCGGCAACCATGGAAAGGCCAGTTGGGCCGGACACGCGCCTCGGATCAGGTCGTCATTCGCGACGTCACCTTCACCAAGCAGGCGCAGATGGTCTTCCAGGAAGTCCTCCGGCACAATCATGGCGGAGGCCAGGTATTTCTTCGACTGCCAGGGCCGGCACGCGGCGAACTCCTGCAGAGGAAACCAGCCCGCCAGGGTGAAACCCACCAGGGGACGTTCGACGAACGCGCGGTCCCAGAAAGCGCGGTAGCGCGCGAGTTTTGCCGGGTCATTGCCCCACGCGAATCGGTCTTGACTGCTTTCGGTCATTGGGCGTCACTCTAGTCAATCGCGCGGCAGGACATCCGCTCCACCAACTCGACGCCGAACTTTCTGTGCTCCGGCAACGCGGACTTCGAGCCTGCCTGCCGGATCAGGATTTCGACAGCGGCGGCACCCAGCTCATACCTGAACTGGCGCACTGTGGTCAGGGGCGGGTGCACGATAGCGGCCATCTCCACGTCGTCGAACCCCACCAGCGAGATATCTTCCGGGATGCGCAGTCCGGCGTCCAGGGCAGCGCGAATGGCGCCGAATGCAATGGCGTCGTTGGTGGCGAAGACCGCCGTGATTCCGTTCAGGTTGCCGATCAGCTTCTGCATCATGGCGTGCCCGCCGGTCAGCGCTGTAAATCCCGCGCAGCACGACCGGTTCCTTGCAGCCTCGCGACGCCCGCACGGCCCGAAGGAAGCCGGCGGCACGATCATCGAGGTTCGTCTGCCTGCGCGGACCTGCCAGGACCGCCATTCGCGTGTGCCCGAGTCCAGCCAGGTATTCACCCGCAATCGATCCGCCCCGGACGTTGTCGCTCAGGACAGTCGAGAACGGGCTGCGGGCCTGAGGACGGTTCAGGAGCACGATGGGTGTACCGCTTTCGGCCATCTTTCGCATGTCTTCCCTCTTCAGGAATGCGCCAGCGTTCATGATCACCCCATCGACACGCTTGGCCATCAGCGACCAGAAGTACTTCATGTGCTTGTCGGGATCGAGATCGCTGTTGCACAGCACGAGGTCGTAGCCGGCGGCACTGGCAGCGTCTTCCGCACCACGCGCCAAATCGGTGAAGAAAGGATTCCGGATGTCGCTGATGAGCAGTCCGATCGTCTGTGAACGCCCCGTGATGAGACCGCGGGCCAACAGGTTTGGCCGGTAACCGAGACGGCTGGCGACTCCCAGGACGCGGTCCCGAACCTCCTTGCGCACGCCATAGCGAGCGTTTAGCGCGCGCGACGCGGTGGAGACATCCACGCCGGCGAGGCGCGCGATTTCCGAAAGAGTCACGCGAATGGTGGCCAATGTTCACCGTTCCTCGTCATACCCATCCAAGCTCTACAATCGTTTGTGTCATTCTACGCGCGGATTGTCGGGCAAGGTCAAGGCTCACGGTCTCCAGCGATCAACTAAAGCGCCTTTCCTATGCATTCAACTGTCTCACAAACGCTTGCAATAGCAAGCTCTGGTGACTCTGTCGTGAAGGGCGCGACGACATCACGCGTGCGCTGTGGGATGATGTGGCCGCGCGGCCTCAGCACGGCCTGAACGCCTGCCGGCTGCGCGATCACGAGTTTGCACTGTTGATCCCTACGCGATTCCCGCGGGGCTCGCCACGGAGCCTTTTCGGGCAGTGGGTGCTGCCTACGGGTTCGCCAGCATGGGATCTGGATTCGGCGGACACGCATGGCCAGTCTGACCAATGGAAGCACTCCATCCAGTCAAACAAGTCACTGCAGCTTGTAGGGAGCGCGATATTCGTAGTGCAAGTACTTGTTTGCCTCCGGGTTGTTGGTGAAGCGTTCGGCTCGCGGGTCCCATTTCAGCAGGCTCTCGGTTCTGAGAGCGATATTCGCAATGAGCGTCGCCGACGTTGAGACGTGGCCGGTGACAATGTCGGCGTTGCATTTGCCGCGACTCTTCACGCAATCAAGGAAATTCCGCGCATGCGGCGCATCTGCCCACACGCTGCCTTTGACGGCACTTGGGTTCGATGACGGTCTTGCGCGCGCTGCGGCGCCGTTGCACGTTGCGGTCGATCGGGTTGTTGACGCCGCGCGGCAACTCGTTGATCGGCTCCGGCACGACCTCCCACCCATTGGGGCTGATGAACATGGTGCCCTTGGTGCCGCGCAATTCCATCTCCGAGCCGCGCAGGTTGCCGGGCGAGCCGTTGCCGTTCACCTGCATGAAACCGATCATGGTCGGGCCTTCGTACTCCCAGAGCGCCTCCATGGTGTCCGGGATCTCGCGGTTGTCCTTGATCACGTACCGGCCGCCGATGGCCGTGACCTTCTTTGGAAACTCCAGGTTCAAGCACCAGCGCATCGTGTCCAGAAGGTGAACGCCGATATTGGTCATCTGTCCGCCGGAGTAGTTGTAAAAATAGCGGAACAGATAATAGGCACGGTTGGGGTTGTAGGGAACCTCCGGAGCGGGTCCCAACCATTGGTCCCACTCTTCCCTGCTGGGCGGGGCCTGGTCGCGAGGATCGCCGATGCCCGCTGGCCATTCGCTGCTGATTTCGTAGCCGCGTGCCACGCTCACCTGGCCCAACTCGCCTGAGCGGACATAATCCACGGCCTCTTTGATGACCTTCGCGGAGCGCCGTTGCGTCCCCACTTGTGCGACGCGCTTCGTGCGCTCGGCAGCCTCCACCATCTTGCGCCCCTCGACGACAGTGAGCGAGAGCGGCTTCTCGACGTATACGTCTTTGCCTGCATTGCACGCATCGATAAACATCAGGGCGTGCCAATGGTCAGGCGTCGCAATGACGACAGCATCAATTTCCTTGTTGTCGAGCAACCGCCGGTAGTCCTTGTATCGAGTCGGGTTGCCGCGCGACTTACCGGCGGCCAGGTTCAGGTAATCGTCGCGCAAATCGCAGATGGCGACGGTCTGGCTGTCGCCCCACTCGAGAAATGCAGAGTGCACCTGATCGCCGCGGTTGCCGAGCCCGATAAAGCCCATGCGGACTCGATCGGCTGCGCCGACAATTCGGGAGTAGCTGAGAGCCGTAACGCCGGCTCGGGCGAAATGGCGTCTGGTTAAATCAGTCATCGCCTTCCCAGCCTACGCCAAAAATGTCAACGGTCAACCCGCGGGCTCCGAAAGCTGGACGCCCCCTCGACGGAACTTCAACCCGCCCACTGCGCACTCGTAGAACGCGGAGTTCGCAATGCTCACGTTGCGAACTCCGCCCAATGACTGCGTCCCGAACTTGATCTCATTTGCCGGCGGCTTTAACGAACTCGACCCAGTTGTAATCACATTCATCCTTGTCCTGGCCGGCGGCTTGGAGGCGGAGGACCTTACGGCCGGAGGCCGCGACTTTCACGTTCTTCACCGTAGCGGTCTTCCACATGGTGTACTCACCCGAGTTGGGATTGGGCACCGTCGCCAACAGGACGCCGTCCAGATAGATGTCCAGAGCCTTGCCTTCCATCGGTGTCCCGTACCGGACGTTGATGTCATAGACGCCGGGGGTGACCATCACTGTGTATTGCATCCATTCACCGACGAAGAACCAGCCGACGGTGGGGGTGCTTTCATTGGATCTGAGATAGGGCTTACGCCCGGGGACGAACACCATCCCCTTGATGTCCACGCCCTCGCCCTTGCGGTAGCCGTCGCCTTCGTTCTTGTCGGGAGTGCGGTCGTAGTAAGCCACACCGGAGCCGCCCTCGTCATAGTTCTCCGCTTCGATCACGCCGGGGATGGCGGCGATTTTCCCGCCAAAGGGCTGACCGGTGTAAGCGGCTGCGTTGGTTGATGTGACCGGAGTGTTCTGCGCAAGCAACGAGGGCAGCGAGCCGCCCAGCGTGAACAGTGCAATCAGGGGAATGACTCGAGTTGATTGAATCATAATTTCAGTTGTCCTTCTTCTTCAGCTTTACCCACACAAATTGACGGGCAGCCGGGATGTGTACCCGCAGTTTCGAAGAATCAATCGATACGCTGCCCGAACCGCCGAGCACGTTCGCCTGGTAGACGCCAGGCGACAGCAGTGGCAGTTCGAATTCCCAATCGGACGTCTGATTGGACTCGCGAAACAGCAGCGCATAGCCGCTGCGCCTGTCGGGCGAGACCGAAACAAAGCCCGTCCAGCTCACGCCATCCGGCGCGTTCCCCACCGGAATAATCGAACCAGCGAAGAGAAACGGCCGCTCCCGCCGCCACTTCGCAATGAGCGGTTGCAGTTCCTCAACAAAGGCGGCGGGCAGATTCGACGTCTCAAACCAGCCCAGCGGATTCGAGAACATAACCGTCGCAAACAGGTAGGACGGCGAGTATCGGGCCGGCGCCAGCGGGTCTTCCGGATAGAGTTGCTGATTGCGCGTGTTATTGAGGAACTCCATCCGCAACCTGAGCGGGTCTACGTATTGGGCCAGCTTCCACAGATTACGAAGAGTCTGGTGCGGCCAATAGCGATGCCAATCCGTATAGCGGTTCTCCACAAACAGCGGGCCGGGGTTTATCATGCCGAAGTAGCCGGGCCGCACCTCGGCCGTCACGTCCAGGTCAAACGTCACCGCGCCGCGCGACTCTTCGAGCACCTGGTCGAAGAACCGCCGCAGGTTCTGCTCCCCGGCTTTGCTCACTGCTTTTACTCCGTCGATCTTGATGTAGTCCACGCCCAGGGTTCGATGCAGTTTCATCACCTGGTCCGCGTCCTTTCGCCAGTTGGCGAAGTCGTTGCTCGAATCAGGGCCAAACCACAGCCCGAACCGCATGCCTCTCTCCGCTGCGAGTTTTCTGATCGACTCCAACCCGTTCGGGAACCGGTCAGGGTCAACGGCCCAGAACTGCGGATCCGCCGCCCAGAAACCCGACCAAACGCCGTTGGCGCGCACCGAGTTCGACGTCCGGCCGCGCTCCCATCCGTCATCGATCTGGATCACGTCCACCCCAAGCCGCGCGCCGGCAAGCACCTCTTTCGTCACGAACTCCTCATTGATCCGCGCGTCACGGGACCGATCGCCCCAGGTGTTGCTCACCAACATCGCATCTCGCTTCGGATCGTAAGCCCGCAATTGTCTCTGATAGGTCTGCAACGCCGCGATGCGCCCCGCCCGACCGCCCGAGTAAGTCAGGAGCACGAAGCGGTATCCTGAACCGCCCTGGGGTCCGGTTCCCTGTCCAATGAAGCTGACGCGGCGATTTTGCGGGTCGTAGCTGAAATCCGGTGCCGTCTTCACCGGCCGTGCGTGGGGCAGCGGCGCTTCCTTCAGAAGAATCAGTCCGCTTTGATCCGGAGTGCTCTCGACAACGAACAGGTTACCCGGTAACTGAACGCGCTCCGCCGTGTGCAGCAGCCACTCGCTCTCAAACACCAGCTCGTTGAATACGTCCGTCTGATCCACCAGACGCACCTGTGTCAGTTTCAAATGCTCTGGCGCCAGGTCCAGAATCTCCAACGCGTCGGCTATGTACTTCGGTTCGCGTCGTTCTGCCGGTCGATCTGATTCGATTCCGGTGGAAGTCGCGGCGCCGCTGTTTTGGCGCTTCGCAGCCAATGAGGAGTCGCCTTCAGCCGTTGTCAACTGCACCGAGATCCCACCCGCATCCGGAAATACCTGGAACCGGTAGTGCAGAGGCGCGAGACCTGCAATCGTTAACTCCGCCACCAGCGACTCGGCTTCCACAGGGCCAAGCTTCCCGGCGCGCTTCGAAAACTTCACCTCGCGCTTCTCTTCCCCCATCACAATTGCGGGATAGGGCGCCGGCTGAACAGAGGGGCGAGACAACCACTCGACTCCGCGATCCAGATCTCGTAGCGACGTCGGGTAGAGCAGACCGTTCGACACTCGCCACTTACGCTCGATGTGAGCGTTGGTGATCGTCAGTTCCTGCCCGTCGAAGGAGGCGCGGCACGAGCGCAGGTCCGCGGCAAAAGCCCCGCACCCGCTCAGAAGTGCGATCGCAATGCCGAGGCACAGTCTTCCCTCGCTTACTGCTTGCTTCATTTCAGTTCCAGGCGGTAGGTCTGTATCTGCTGTCGAGCGAAGGTGGCGGGCAGGGCGCCCGTGCCGGTCAATGAAACGGCCTCGAGGTCCGTCTCGATATGCGTGGCGCGATGCGCGGCCGCGAGGGCCGGCGTAACAACAACCTCGGCCTCGACGGGGCTATCAGAAACGTTCCACAGCCGCGCCACCAGACCCTTCTCGATGCCGTCGTCGTGCGGTTTCAGTGCCCAGAGCAGCACGTTGGAATCGCTGACGCTGAGCAGTGAATGAGTGGTTTCGGGATACACGCCACCTCCCTTGATGCTGATGACGGGCCCGGTCACGAATGGGTTCTGATGCTCCAGCGCGAACTTCATCGCCGCCGCCTGATCGTAGTCGCCGTGTGCGCGCAGGGCGAACCGTTGCAGGAAGTGAGTGTTGCCGTTCTGCGCGCGAATACCGAGCGATGGGCCATCCACCTGCCCGCCGGCGAGCATGTTGAGTTGCGGCGTCGTGGTGTCGAACGTCGCGACGGTGCTGTTGCCCAGGCGGGCGAAAGCGAGGTCGGGATTGGAAATCGTCACGCCCTTGCTGCCGGAGCCATCCGTGAAGTCGGCGAAATGATTGACCGTGATGTGATCGTAACGGGCGTGGGTGTCGGCGTAGTCGCCGCCTGCGGATTTCAGTTTGTTGAGGTTAATGGCGCCGACTTCCTCGGTGCGCAGGGTTGGTGCATTTAACGCGAAGCTGAACGTCCAGTAACGAAGATCGTCGAAGTTTGCGTTGAGTTCATTGCGGATGTCTACGCGGTCGGAGCCCCGATACAGGGTGATGGCCGTGGTGTGGTCGAGACCGGCATTGCTGCGGGCGGACACCGTCACGGAAACAGGACCGCGATTCTCCACTCGGAGGTTCTCGCCGTCATCGGACTTGGCGGCGAAATCATTCAGCCTGAGTTCGCCGATGGTTGCGGCGAGTTCAGTGTTGCCGCGCCGCTTGTCGATGAAACTGCGGATGGCGCCATCGCGCTCGATGACGAGTTTCACCGCGCCGTTTTCAAATGTGGAGCCGCCATCGCCGCCGACCGTCGCGGCTTCGTCTGTTGGTGCGGCGCCGGGACCAGACTGGATTTCAAATACCTTGTAGCCGGCTGACGGCACATCGCTGGCGAGGATGCGCAGGTGCGGCGCGCCCTTCAGCTTCACGATCTGGTGCGGCACATCCTGTCCGGTGGTGAGATCGCGCACGTGGATGTCGGTCGAACCGCTGTAGGCGAAGTCGGCGGCCTCGGTGCGCGCCCAACCGAGGGGATTCAGCACGAAGAAGCGATTGGCGTTTTCCGGGCGCGGAATCATGCCACCCAGGCGGACGACCGCCTCGCCCTGAATCGAGTTCACGTAGTACTCGATTCCGGTGACCACCTGCTCTTCCCACGCCGCGCGTTGTGCGCGAGAAATCGGGCCGTCAGCCGTCCAGTTGTGCTCCCAGTAGAGGCCCAGGTCGTTAAACGCCCGGTCGCGCGCGGCGGTGTGGTTCTTCATGAAGGCCGGGTATTTCAGGCTCACCAGCGCGGCGAGCAATTCGGCGGAGCGCAGCTTTTCCACCGCGCGTTTCGCTCGCGCGGAGGTCTCAGACATCGAGGCCGAGTAGAGATCCCACTCGTTGCCGTAGGTCACCGTTTGGCTGTCCAGCGTCGCCCCATGCGTCTTTTCAAAGTCTTCGAAGAAATCGAGTTCGTTCGAGACGATGACCTGCCTCTGCTCATTGCTCATCTGCTTCGCCATGACGTGAAAGTGGTCGCAATAGGCCGACGAGACGACTTTCTGCAAGCCGGGCACGCCGGGAATCGTGGGCGGCGGCTGGACGCCCGTCTTGCGCGCGAGGTCGTCGCCTCCGAAGCCGAACAGGCCGATCACGTTGTAGGGTTTCCTGGTTTTGGGATCCGCGTAGCGCCGGAGAAAGCCCGGGTCAGTCTCCACATACTTGATGGCCGCCAAGGGCGAAGCGCCGAACTCCAGATAGGTGCCGATGTTGTTGGGTCCGTGGGAATACCACTTCAACAACAGCCGCTGCCCGTCGTGTCCGGTCCACCAATAGATTTCCCGTGGACGCTCGTCCAAAACCTTGTTCGGCAGCTTGCTGGCGCAAGCGCAGACCCCGCGCCACGAATACTGCGCGCCAGAGCCGGCAAAGAGCGACGGCAGGCCCAGGGGCAGCGTCTGATTCTCCATCGCCGTCGCCAGGCGAAACCGCAGACCATAGCGGCGCTCCAACCGCCCCGCGTAGTACATCCCGCGCAGCACCGCCTCGACCGGCTGCCCGCCGTAGCAGGAGACCAGCGTATTCAAGGGTGCGCTGATGGTGCCGTCCTTGATGCGCCCGATGAGACGCTCAAACTCCGCCGGCGTCTTCTTCTGCTCGTAGTTCCAGAGCCAGTAGCTGCCGTCGGCATTGAAGCGATTCCGGTATGCCAGTGGATTGCCCGCCGTCTCGTCGGCCAGCTTCAGGTGCCAGTCGAGCATCTCGACGAAGACCTTGCTGTAAGTGTCCGCGTCCGCCGTCCACATGAAATCCGTGTGGTCGTCGTTGGCGATGTAGATGCGTTTCTTTTCAGCGGCGATGGCGGCCGAACCGGCGACACCAAGTGCGATGGCGAGGGTGAGAAGGGTCTCTGTTCATGGCTTGAGGCAAGTGAAGAGTCGCCGCGGGTTTGCGGCAATTAATTTGTCAGTTGAAGCCTTTGTTATTCCGTTCGCCTGCATCCAGGGGACGGCCTTTTCAAGCAGGTAAGCATAGGTGCGATCCTTGCCGCCCGGGTTGGTGTCCTCCCAGAGGACTTTGAGGTTCCCATCCTGGAAAGACCAAGTCACGTCCATGGTGGCCACCATGCGGTCATCATGACCTCGCCGGGCCAGTTCCTGGATGATGCGAGCCAGATCCTTCGCTTTCGTGTGATTCCAATTGCCGAAATTGTTGAAACTGAGCGTGCTGCCCTTCGCCACCACCCCCTGCAGATAGTCAATCTCCTGTTCCACGGTTCGGCCGCTCCAGCCGAACGTCGCTTCGACATGAGAGAAGTAGCAGTGGCGGAGATCCGCTCCGGCGGCCTCCAGAATCTGTTGCTGTTCGGCACAGCCGCTCACCGCATGAGTGCAGATGGGCAGGTGATACCGTTTCTGCACACGGGCCGCGGCAATGAAGAGATTCTTCTCCGCTGGCGTGATCGGCAACCCCTTGGTGGCGATCTTGATTACCCCAGGACGGATCCGCGTCCCCTGTACTCCCTGTTCAATCTCCTTGAGTATGTGGTTTTCAAAGTCTTCCGTCTTCAGCGATTGCTGTTCCGCCTGGAGAACGTAAAACCCGGTGCAGCAGACGACATTGACTCCGGTGGCGAGGGACACTTCCTGGATGCCGGCAACATCGTCGGTGGGTCCGACGTCGACAATCGTGCGAAGGCCTAGCTCCTTCGCCCTCTTCAATTCCCTGATGGCGAAGGCCATGCCCTTTTCCCGCTGCATCGCGCTGCCATCCCGTCGGAGGGCGATGTGTTCGTGCACACTGGTGATCCCCATCTGGTCCGGCGTGATTTCGCCGGTGGCCGTGGGAATCGACCTGATGGAGGGGACTGAGGCCGGGGCCGCCAGAGCGGCGGCACTCAAAGTCAGGAAGTCTCTTCGTGGGGTCATGAGGTGGTAGCCGGGTCACTCTACCGACGTGATCTTGGACGCCAGCTCAAATCGGCCGGCTTCTCGACCGCTCCGGGCAGCCAGCGCCAGCGATATCATCTGCACCGGCAGGATCTCGACAATAGGGCGAATCGCGTCCGGAACTTGCGGAATGCGGAATGCCGCGACTTTGGTGTCGACATCAACCACCGCCGACTTGCCCCCTGCGAGTTCAATGTCTTCCGCCAGCCGCATGTTCAGCGATCGAGATCGTGCATCGCCTGCCAGGACCAGCACGAAGACACCCGGCCCCAGCATTTCAAATGGACCATGCCGGAAAGACGCGCAACTCATCCCCTCAGCCGAAGAACGAGTCGACTCCTTCAGGATCAGGCCTCCGGTCAGGGCAGTGGCAATGGATGGACCACGACCGGTCACGAAGACTTGTCTGGTATCGGCGAGCACGCCACACAACGCCTCCACGTATTGCCTCCAGTCCACCAGATATGTCTCCACAGCTGGAGCGGCCAGGCCCAAGTGGCTCCTTGTCTCGACCAGGTCTCCTCCGGTGAGGCTGGCCCCAAGCCACTCAAGTGCCAGCAGCGAGGCCACGTATGTCTTGCACGAAACGCTGGATTCGAGGCCTGCTTGAAACAGCAGGCATGTCTCCGCTTGCTTTGCCAAATGCGAATTCGCGTTGTTGGTGACACCGATGATGGGCGAGCGGCCTTTTGCCATGTCTATCAATCGCACCACCTCGACGCTTTGGCCTGACTGGGAGACGGCAACGACGAGCGTGCTTCGATCGAGGGTTCCGTCGAGGTAATGGATCAACTCCGAGGTTTCAATGAGCAGTGAAGGCAGTCCCCGGTTGGACAACCTCAGGTGCAGTGGGTAGAGCGCGTGCAATGAACTGCCCATGCCGGTCAGGACAATGCGCTTGTAGTCGCCGGCAGCGATAGCCCGAGCGAATCCGCGCAGCCCCTCGTTCTCGTCAAACATGGCGAGCGACTGTCGCAGCGCCTCCGGCTGGTGCAGGATGTCTTGAATATAGGGACCTTCGATAATATTGCGTTCAAGTAGCATTGGTCTCTTGCTCCGATTCTCCAAATCGAGCCTGCCAGACTCGGGCGGCGCCAAGCAGCGCAACGTCGCTGCCCAGGACGGCACGCGTAATGGTCACCTGATCGACCGGCACCAAACCGCATCGCGTTCGAACAACCTCACGGGCGCGTTCAAGAAAAAGGTCGGCGCTCTGCATGACGCCCCCGCCCAGCGCGATGATGTCCGGGCAGAACACGGTGACGAGATTCGCCAGACCAATACCCAGGAGTTCTGCCTGGCGTTCAACCGTGCGCACTGCCAACGGGTCACCCTGCCGCGCCAATGTCGCAGATCTCCCGAGCGCCCAACTCCTGCGGGAACCTCCGATCGCCGGCATTCGACTTCATCCACAGTGCCATTGCCGGCCCGCTCGCCAGCGATTCCCAGCACCCTCGCGCGCCACAATAGCAAAGAGGTCCTGCGGGATCTAGTGTCTGATGGCCTGCTTCCGGGTGGGAGCCGCCCGCCCCCCGGTAGAGCCGGCCATCAAAAACCATCCCGACGCCAATGCCGGTGCTGATCGTGACGTAGATGAAACGGGACGCGCCTTTACCTGCGCCCCATGCCGCTTCAGCCAGCGCCGCGGCATCCGCGTCGTTTTCGACGGCGACGGAGACGCTGACTTCATTGTGGAGACTCTTAGCGAGGTCAAATCCGGCCCAACCCGGCAGCAGGTCGACTTCGCCCACGATCCCGGTCAGAGGATCGACCGGCCCTGTGCAGCCCACGCCGATTCCTTCCAAGGTTGCGCCCGATTGTCCGCACCAGCGCGAGAGCAGTTCAGCTATCCGCTGGACTGCGAGCCCCGGGGGGAGTGAGCCCGTAGGCCATTCTGCTCGCGCGGTGATTTGTCCGTTCTGCTCCACGGCGGCGGCAATTTTCGTGCCACCAATGTCGACCGCGCCAATCAAGAGGGTCTCCTTTTCAAACTAAGCGACAGCACAGACTCAGTGTAGGGCAAGATCACACTTCTGACAAGCGCTTGTGTGAAATGCCATGAAGTCTTGACATTCACGCCAGAAGTCAAATAATATCGGTGGGCAAGCGATTGCCTAAGAAGAGTGTCATGAAGCTCTCCATATCTCGTCGTTGCCAAGACACCTTTAAGTACATCCCGAATGCAACGGGCTTCCAGAGAATCACTCGGCATTTTTCGCACCTGAGCGGCAGCGCCTGAATGCGCATTGTTCCATCTGGTGGTTCCCGACCGTGAGCGTTGCAGCCGAGGCCACCGGACAGCCAAGACTGCGTCGCGTCCTGAGCTTGTGGGACCTGCTCATCTACGGCATCATCGTCATTCAGCCGACGGCGCCTCTGCCTTCCTTTGGCATCGTCGCCACTGTTGCTCACGGCCACGTCGCCACCACGATTCTGATCGCCATGTTCGCGATGGTCCTCACCGCGGTCAGTTACGGGCGTATGGCCAATGCGCATCCCAACGCCGGTTCGGCATATGCCTACGTCAGCCGGGAGATCCACCCGACCCTCGGCTTCCTCACCGGCTGGAGCATCGCACTCGACTACATGCTCGGCCCCACCATCGGAACCATCTGGTGCAGCAAAGCGGCGATGAATATTCTTCCGCTGCCATTCGCGGTCTGGGTGGTGTTCTTTGCCTTGGTGTTCACCCTGATCAATTTGCGAGGCATCCAGGCTACCGCACGAACCAACACCGTTTTGACGCTCGGAATGTCCGCGGTACTGATCGCGTTCTTCATCTCCGCCATCGGCTACATCGTGCGGCAGTCGGGCGTGAGCGGGCTGTTCTCGCTGCAGCCGTTCTACGATCCAGCCACGTTTTCCTGGCCGCTGGTGAGCACCGGCACCTCAGTCGCCGTGCTGACCTACATGGGGTTCGACTCGATCAGCACGCTTTCCGAAGATGTGCACAACCCGCGCAGAAACGTCCTGCTGGCCACGGTGCTGCTGTGCGTGATCACGGGCGTTCTCGGGTGCATCGAGGTATACGCGGGACAATTGATCTGGCCGGACTACCGGACGTACCCGGACGTAGACACGGCGTTCGTTTCGGCCGCGGGCCGCGCGGGCGGGCCGCTGATGTTCCACATATTCAATTTCACGCTGCTGGTGGCGACCATCGGTTCAAGCCTCGGCGCGCAGCTCGGCGCCGGACGCCTGCTGTATGCCATGGGACGCGACGGGGTCATTCCCCGCCGTTTCTTCGGTTACCTGGATCCGGTCCGGAACACCCCGAAGTACAACCTGCTGCTGAGCGGCGCAATCTGCATGATCGGCGCATTGCTGATCAGCTATCAGACCGGAGCGGAACTCCTGAACTTCGGCGCGTTTGTCGCGTTCATGGGAGTGAACCTCGCCGCCATTGCACGCTACTATGTGCGCGGTGCGTCCCGCGGTCCGCGCAGTATCGCGCTGAACCTGTTGCCGCCGCTGTTGGGGTTCCTGGTCTGCCTCTACATCTGGTTGAGCCTGCGCACGCCCGCGAAGATTGCGGGGTTCATCTGGCTTCTACTCGGACTGACCTACTGCGCCGCCAGGACGAACTGGTTCCGCCGCAGGCTGGAATTCGCGGAAGATCCGGCCGAGGAATGAAGCCTAATGGGCGGCTGAGTGCGGCGGCGGTGCCGCGGCCGTCGATTCGCGAATCACCAGTTCGGTATCCAGCAGCCACTCCGCGCCCGGCGCCTTTTCACTCAACATCTGCTGCAGCACATCGCAGGCCAATTCGCCGAGTTTTTCCCGGGGTATCCTCACCGTGCTCAAGGGAGGATGCGTCAGGGCCGAGAAAGGGATGTCGTCCGCTCCCACGACTGAGACGTCCTCGGGCACTCTGATCCCGGCCCGGAAGAGAGCGCGCAGAGCCCCGATTGCGGTGAGGTCGTTACTGCACAGGATGGCGGTCGGGAACTGCCGGCCCGTGAGCAATCGCTGGACCGCGCGGGCTCCACCGTCAACGTTGTTCTCGCCTTCCAGTACTTGGGGACGCAGGCCCACTCCCTCGAGCGCGGAGGCGACGGCCTCGCGATAGGCGACATGCGAGGGGCGGTTCTGCGGTCCAGCGATGAGCGCAAACTCTCTGTGCCCGAGGTTATGGAGATAGTTGACAGCCTCGTTGGCGCCCTTCGGGTAGTTCAGCCGCACATTGCTGCGCTTCGGTCCCACGCTGCCAGCGTCCAGGAAGATCGAGGCGACTCCATTGGCTTCCAACGAGGCGGCCAGCACCGGATCCACCCGCGAAGTCAACACCGCGACCCCCGGAGCTTGGTTCTCCACCATCTTGCGGAAGGCCTTCTCGGTCCGAGCCGGCTCATAGTTCGTCGTTGAGAGCAGAACGTCGAAGCCGTGGCGCAACGCGGCCGACTCAAACGCTTTGATCAGTCCTGGAAAAAAGGGATTCTCGATATCCGAAATGATCAGCCCCAGAAAGTCGCTCGACCCTCGGGCCAGTCTGCGCGCATGCGCATTTCCGTGGTAATTGAGCTCACGCATCGCAGCCAGGACCTTCTCGCGGATCTCGGGCGAGACGAATCGCGTGTTGTTCAGGACATGCGAGACGGTCGACTCGGCCACACCGCACCGCTCGGCGACGTCCTTCATGCGGGCCATGTGTACTGCCTCCAGGTGTTTGGTCTTCGAAGTCCCAGTCTACCTACAGGCCGGGCCTATTTCCTCTCCGATCCCGCAAAGTCACGCAGGCTGCGAGTGACGGGCGCGCCTGGCTTGACCAGTGCCGCTTCCAACGTGTACGCGCCGGCAGCGGCGGGTGCGGCAAAAGCGAAAGCACGTCGGAGCTCCCCTGAACAACTCTCCCCTGCCCTCAAAGATTGACTGGGAACGGTACCAGGGCGACGCGCCGAAACTCGCCTTTGAACCGATGCGGGAACGCACCTCATGGATGTGGCCCAGTGGATTACGAACGCCAGCCGCCCGCCGATTGCCGCGCCACGGATGTGTCGCCAAGTACGTCGGCTTCCTGGGCCCGGCCGACAGGGTTGAGAATTGGGACAGGAGTAAATGAATTGAGCCTGCGATCGTCAGCGATCTTGTTCTTTGCTGCGGGCACCGCGGCATGGTGCACGGATATCTCCAGCGAACAGAGCGTGAGGGATATCGCGCGCAAAGTGAACGAATATCAGAAGGCGCATCCATACCAGGAGGAAGACCGCGGCTGGATTCGCGGAACCTACTACACGGGCGTGATGGCGATGTACGCGGCGACGTCCGGCCAGGAGTACCTGGATCAAGCCATGGAATGGGGCGCGCGCAACCAGTGGCAGGTGGGCACGGACGGCTCGGGGGGCAACAAGCTCACATGCGTTCAAACGTACCTGCAGATCTACATGCTCAAGAAGCAGCAGGTGATGATCCAGCCTGCGCTTGACCATCTGAACTCCGGCGGGAAGAAGACGCCGACGGGCGAGGCGCTGTGGTATTTCGAAGGCGGGCGCCGCTACTCTGACTCACTGTACGTGGGGCCGCCGGCGCTGGCGATGCTGGCGCGGATTACGGGCGAAGACCGATACCTCGACTACATGAACGGATTCTTCTGGGACGTGCACTCAGAGCTGTACGATGCCGACGCAGCTCTCTTCTACCGCGACAAGGGATACATTGCGGGGCGCCCGGCGCCGCCAGCTCCCGCAGCGGATATCAGAACGATACGGAAGTCGTGGGTCCACACACGGACCGCCGGTGGAAAGAAGGTCTTCTGGTCCCGAGGGAACGGTTGGGTGTTCGCCGGCTTGGCGAGAATCCTCGCGTACCTGCCGGCGGACCACCACATGCGCCCGAAGTACCTCCAACTTTATCGCGCGATGGCGGCGTCGGTGGCCAAGAGGCAGGGGCGGGATGGGCTGTGGCGCATGAACCTGGACGATGCCAAGGAATACCCGCAGCCGGAAACGAGTGGAACAGGCTTCTTCTGCTATGGGTTTGCCTGGGGCGTGAACCATGGTGTCCTGGACCGCGGCCGGTACGCGCCTGTGGCACGGAAGGCGTGGGCAGGGTTGGTCAACAACGTGAACGGAGACGGAATGGTGAAATGGGGGCAGCCTGTGGGTGCATCGCCATACGAAATTGACGAGCAGGACAGCCACGAATATGTGAGCGGGACATTCCTTCTGGCGGCAAGCGAGATGATCGGGCTGGCGAGGAGCCGGCAGTAATTTCCGGTCGGGGCAGGCTGCGGCGCTCTTACATCCCGTATAGCCCGGACTAATTCATTCTCCACGTGCCAAGTCAGTGAGCCCGGTAACCAAAGCGCGACCTGCCGGATACGAAAGAAGTGACCAAGCATAACCTGAGTCTCCGGTTTGGGGCACGGGTAGCACGGGTAGGGCACCATTGATCCCTCGACGGGGGCTGAGAATGGCGCTTGGTTCCTCTCGGCGATCCGGTTTGCAGCTGCGCCCGCGATGGGTGGACAATTGCCGATTATCCAGTCGCGGGTCCGGGCTCGAGAGGAAGCGGAGCGCACCGCACCTGGCTGCCATGGATTTCCGTGGACCCCCTGCACGGAATCACGGACCTGGAGGAATTCGATAAGACGTTATACCTTTAACTATCAAAGAGAAATTAGGGACCACCATGAAAACGCGATCGACTCTTAAACTTATCCTGGTTCTGGCGCTCGTCGTTGCCGGCGCTACTTTGATGACGGCCATGCAGGCGGGCGGGGGAAGCACTATCGCTGTGCCGCGGCCGCAAGGTCCCATGTGACATCTACGCGGCCGCCAAGGCGCCTTGCGTGGCGGCGCACAGCACCACGCGAGCGCTGTACGCCAGCTACAACGGGCCGCTGTACCAGGTGCTGCGCCAGTCGGACCTCAAGACTCTGGACATCGGTGTCATCCCCACCTCCGCCTCGCCGGTGCCGGATGCGGGCGGCTATGCCAACGCCGCGGCGCAGGACGCATTCTGCGCCAACACGTATTGCTGGATCTCGATCATCTACGACCAATCCCCGAAGAAGAATCACCTCATCCAGGCGCCCCGCGGTGGATTCAGCGGTCCGGCCATGGGCGGCTTCAACAACCTGCCTCTCGCCGACATGGCACCGGTCACCATTATGGGCCACAAGGTCTACGGTGTCTTCATCGCGCCGGGCATGGGCCTTCGCCAGAATGACGCGAAGGGCACCGCTGTCGACGACCAGGCGGAAGGGCAGTACTGGGTCATCAACGGCCATCACTACAACAACGGATGCTGCTTCGACTACGGCAACGCCGAGACCGACAGCCGCGACGACGGCGACGGGACGATGGAGACCACTTACTATGGCAACGCCACGGCATGGTATCGCGGTCAGGCTTCCGGCCCGTGGATTATGACCGATCAGGAGAACAACCTGGTGGGTTGTGTGAACGAGTCTCCAACCGACAAGTACTGCCCGAACCTGCCGGCGATCACCTGGCGATTCGTGACCGCCACGGCCGACGGAGAACCGCACCATTGGAGGGCGATGGGCGGCGACGCGCAGAAAGGCGGCCTGAAGATCATGTTCGACGGACCGCGCATCAAGAATGACCGAAACAGCTATGACCCCATGCGTAAGCAAGGAGCCATCCTGCTGGGCAATGGGGGGGACAACAGCGTGGGTTCGCAGGGCACCTTCTACGAAGGCGCGATGACGGCCGCGGGCACCTTCCCTTCTGAGGAGACGAGCCAGCGCATTCAGGCCAACGTTGTTGCCGCCCGCTACGACATACAGCCGCTGAGTCTGGCGCCCGGGTCGGCGACGGCGGCGCCGCCGGGGCTGCAAACGTTCACTCCAGGGACCTCGCAGGAGACCGCCCTGACGTTCACGAACACCACCGGGGCGCCCGTGACGAACGTCAAGCTGAGCCTCGCCGTGCCACGGGGTTGGACGAGCGGCGCGCCGGTGACCATCCCTGGTCCGGTGGCGGCGGGGTCGAGCGTGAATGCGAGCTTCAAGGTTACGTCGGGACCGACCGCCTTCAATGGCGACATCTCAGGCAACGCGTCCTGGACGGCGAACGGCCGCACGCACTCGGAAACGACGGCCCAGAAAGTGCGGAATGTGCCTCCCGTCAAGATCAATGAGTTCCGCGCCAATGCCGGCTCTCCGGCCAACCCGACGGACTCCTTCATTGAGCTCTACAACGCCGGCTCGGGCAGCGTGGACATCTCCAACTGGAATCTGACCCAGCATGCCACGCTGTTGCCCAGCTTCTCCGCCGTGAAGATCCCGCCGGGGACGAAACTCCCGGCGAAAGGCTTCTACTTGCTCGGCCTGGCGAACTCGGGCCTCGCGGCGGAGGCGCGCGCGGGCGACGCGGTTGTTCACGTCAGGAGCACAGCAGCCATGTCCGTTGGCGATGCGATTACCATCGGCACGGGAGCCGACGCGGAGACCCGCAAGATCGCCGCACTGGGGACTGCGGCCGGCAACCCAACCACGCTGTGGCAGCCATTGCCCGAGGGCCCGGTGATCAACGTCCCGCCTGGCTCGACCAACGTGCCGGTCACGAGCGTGGCCGGTTTCGAGGTTGGCCAGAAGATCGCCATCGGCTACGGCGCCACCTATCCGACCGTCGCGAAAACAGTCGAGAAATACGAAGTGGTGACGATCACGGCAGTTGGCAAACCTGGCACCCAAGCATGGCTGTCGGACGACGCCAAGGCTGGCGACACCAACATCAAGGTATCTTCGGTCGCCAACATCTCGCCCGGTGACAAGATCCGATTGGACATCGATAGCGTGGGACATGGCATCGAGACCGTCACCGTCACAAAGGTGGGCACGGCTTCGGTTCGCAACACCTTCAGTGGTCCCTTGCGGGAGACGGAGGATAAGGGCACGGGCCTCGAACTGGCAGCGCCGCTCAAGTTCAACCATGCGTCCAACATGCCGTTCAGCGTCAAGGGAACGGGAATCAGCTTCACCCCCGAATCTGGTTCTGCCCACTCGAGTAACGAGCCTGTGCAGCCGCTCGGCACCGGCATCACGCTCGACAAACCGTTGGCAAAGAACCACCCGATCGACGACGTGGTGCGTGACTCTTCTGCCTCGAACGCAGGGTATCAAGGGACTCCGGCGCCGCAGCAATGGTTCGGCGGACCCGCCTTATCGCCAGCGGCCGGCGCCATGGTGCTGCGGGATGCCGCCGGCCTGGTAGTGGATAGCCTCAACTACGGATTGATGGTCGATCCTTGGGCCTCGGAGGGCAACCACAGTAAATCGGGAACAGGCGAGAGCGGCTGCCGCGTTCCTTCCCCGGGCTTGGCCGGCAGGGGCTTCGGACCGCCTGGAGCGGCTGTTCAGGCCGTTCCCACGCCCCATCGCAGCGCGGGCCGCTTCCCGGACGGCATCGATACCGACAGCAATTGCAGCGACTTCCTGGTACAACCCGCCACCACCCTCTCCGTCGCATCGGACGCGGGTACGGCCAATATCAGAGTGGCCAGCGTCGCTGATTTTGCCGCCGGTCAGACGGTCATTATCGGCACGGGCGCGAACCAGGAAAACGCCGTCATTGCGACTGTTGGCACCGCGGGCGCCACGACGTTGCGCGCGGCCGTTCAGGCCGGGGCGACCGTGATCCCGGTGGCCTTAGCATTTGGCTTCCGCCCCGGACAGGACATCACGGTCGGCAGCGGCGCGAATGAGGAGAAGGCAGTGGTCGCCTCCATCTCGGGTTTTGGCCGGGGCAACGCCAACATCACCGTCACCGCACCTCTCAAGATGGCGCACGATGCGGGTGCGGTTCTGGCGGGAACCGGCCTCACCTTCGCCAACCCGCTGACCAAGGCTCATGCCAGCGGTACACAGGTCGGCACGCACCTGCCCACGCCCGGCGCGCCGAACCAATACGTCAGGGCCAGGTAGAAGGATTGTACGTCGCTTAGTCCCACGACGGCGCAACTTTCGTGGCCGCCCCATCGTTCGGGGCTGTTATTCATATCGGCAGCGGTCGATCTGCAAGATCACCGCGGCCGCGTCGAGTCGCCGCAGCCGGAAATGCTACGGACGCGCAGGAAACAGGGTTGTTGTTCGAATCTAACCGCGGGCCAGAACACTGTTATTAAGAGTTGATAGCCTGATACTTCGCCGTGCGCAACCTGACACTCGTGGTGCCGCTTCTAACCTTGGCCGCCCTCGGACAGGTGCCCGAGCGCCCACTCGAGAGCCTTCACATTCCACGCGTCTCGCGCCCCCCGAAGCTTTCGGACTTCCTCAACAACGTCCCGCGAGAGGCCGAACTCACCATCTCGGATTTCCGCCAGTACATGCCCGGCGACGGCAGCCCCGTCAGTCAGCCGACGACGGTCTATCTCTCCTACGACGACAAGAACCTCTACGTCGTCTTCATCTGCAAAGAGGATCCGAAGCTGATCCGTGCCCGCCTGGCCAAACACGATCTGATCATGACGGACGACCGCATCAGCATTTGCATCGACACCTTTCATGACCACCGGCACATGTACTGGTTCGACATCAACCCCTACGGCGTTCAGGCCGAAGGCAACGTCATTGATGGAGTCGAGGACGACCCCAGTTGGGACACTCTGTGGCATTCCGAGGCGCGGATTACCGAAGACGGCTATGCCGGGATCGCGGCCATTCCGTTCAAGAGCATTCGTTTCCCGGCGGATGCCGACCAGACCTGGGGGCTTATCATCGGCCGCTGGATCATGCGGAATAACGAGTTCTCGCTGTGGCCCGAAGTCAGCCGCCGCCGCACCGGGTTCGTGAGCCAGGGCGGCGATATGGACGGCATCCGAAACATCTCACCGGGGCGGAATATTCAGATGATTCCCTACGGTCTCTTCGGACGTTCGAGATACCTCGACTCGACGCCGGCCATGCGCAAGGAGACCGAAGCTCGCGCGGGTCTTGACGCGAAGATCGTGCTGAAGGACGCGCTGACGGTGGACGTCGCACTCAATCCGGATTTCAGCCAAGTGGAATCGGATGAGCCGCAGGTCACCGTTAATCAACGATTCGAGGTGTGGTATCCCGAAAAGCGTCCGTTCTTCCTCGAGAATGCAGGCTATTTCAAAACACCGGAACAGCTTTTCTTCAGCCGCCGCATCGCCGATCCGAGGCTCGGGGCGCGGCTCACGGGCAGGGTGGGGCGCTGGTCGATCGGCGCGCTGTTCGCGGACGATCGCGCCCCCGGCGAGCGGGTGCCTCAAAACGATTCCCTGAACGGTGAAAACGCGGCGGTCGGAGTGGTCCGTATCCAGAGGGACTTGTTCAAGGATTCAAACGTCGCCGCCATGGCCACGAGTTCGGATTTCGGGCCCGCTCACAACCGGGTCTTCTCTCTCGATGCGCGCCTGCACCTGCTTCGAAACTGGATTCTCGCCGGACAGGCCATGGCCAGCGACACGCGCCTCGCCGGCGGCGAGCAACTAGCCGGTCCCGGCTACCGGCTGGACTGGGCGCATTCCGGCAAGCACTTCATCTCCGAGACGACCTACACCGACCGCAGCCCCGGCTTTTACGCCGACCTCGGGTTCTTCCAGCGCGTCAACATCCGCCAACTGGAGAACACCACCGGTTACAAATGGCGGCCCGAGCGGGCGATCCAGTCCATCGGCCCGAAGGTGATGACGATGGTCAACTACGATCACCGCGGACGCCTGCAGGACTGGAGCGTGGATCCTCAAATCGAAATCGACATGACGCGGTTGACGAAGATCGAAGCGGGCCATTCCGAGGTCTACGAATATTTCGAGGGCCAGGGTTTCCGACGCCACCTCAACTACGTCGAGTTCGAGAGCGAGCCCAAGCGATGGCTGGCGCTGAACGCCGAAATCGGAGCGGGGGCTGCCATCAACTATAGGCCGGGTCCGGCCTTGAGGCCGTTCCTCGGCAGATCGCGCGACGTCAAAGCGGGGTTTACGCTGAGGCCCAACCCCCGCGCACGCTTCGACGAAACGTACATCTACAGCACCCTGACCACGCCGTCAGCGTCGGTCTTCAACAACCACATCATCCGGTCGAAGGTGAACTATCACTTCTCCAGGGAAGCCTCTGTGCGATTCATCGCGGACTATAACGCCGTCCTGCCGAACGCCACGTTGACAATCGTCGAGCGATCGAAGCACGTCGGCATCGACGCGCTGTTCACGTACATGGTGAATCCCGGAACCGCGCTGCACGTCGGCTATACGGATCTGTACGACAACTGGCGGCTCGATCCCACGATATCTCCCGCCTTGGTTCGCACGCGCTGGCCGGACCTGAATACAGGCCGTCAATTCTTTGTGAAGTTGAGCTACCTGTTCCGGTTCTGAGAACTGCTGATTGATGTCGCGGGCTCCGGCGCCTCACGTGCCGCCGTATAAGCGGCTGGCATTTGTCGCTCTCGGTACAATCAGGTCCGCGCACGATCCTTCGGAACCCCCGGACGTCCGAGCTTGCCACGCCTGATTCTGGGCCGAAGGCCCTACGGCAGCTTGTCAGCGTCAGGATCCCGGCTCTGCAACAGAATAAGAGTCCGGATCAGGTTCATCGGCATTCCCCTGGAGCCGCTGGACACCATCCGCCGGAGAAGGCCGCCGATGGCGTTGAATGCCGAGCTTCTTCATCCGGCTGTAGAGTGTCGCGGGGTGGAGGTCCAACACGGAAGCGGCTCCACGGGGTCCCTTGATGTGCCAGCCTGTTCGCTCGAGCGTCTGGAGGATCAGATCGCGCTCGGCGTCGGCGAGAGTGGGGCTCTCCCCGGCCGTGGACGCCGTGGAGTCGTCGAGAGCAGCTATCCTGAGCGTGTCGCCCGAGCTGATGATCGCCCCGTGTTCGATCACGTTGCGCAGCTCGCGGACGTTGCCCGGCCAGTTGTAGCGCTGCAGCACGTCCATCGTCTTGCGGGGCACCTGGGTTATCTTCTTGCCCATGCGGACGCAGAACTCGTTGAGGAAGGTCCACAGCAGGATCGGAATATCGTCAACCCGCTCGCGCAGCGGCGGCACGCGGACAGGAAACACGTTGAGACGGTAATAGAGGTCCTCCCGGAATTTGCCCTGCTTGATCGCTTCGAGCAGGTCCCGATTGGTGGCAGCGATCACACGCACATTGACCTTGATGGTCCTGGGACTGCCGAGCCGCTCGAATTCGCCAGACTCCAAGACGCGCAGCAGCTTCGCCTGCAGGTCTAGCGGCAATTCCCCAATCTCATCGAGGAAAAGGGTTGAACCGTTGGCGATCTCGAATCGGCCGACTTGCCGCGTCATGGCGCCCGTATACGCGCCTTTCTCCGCGGCCGAACAACTCACTCTCAACGAGGCCCGAGGGCAGCGCGGCGCAATTGACCTTGACCATCACCTGGTCGCGGCGAGGGCTGAGCTGGTGGATGGCCTGGGCAACGAGTTCCTTGCCCGTGCCGGTCTCGCCCCTCACGAGAACCGAGGAATCCGTGGGAGCGACCTGCTCAATCATCCGCAGCACTTTGCGGATGCCGGCGCTCTGCCCGACGATTGCACCGTGCTGGAGGGTCAACTTCATTTCGGCCTTAAGGTACTCGCCTTCGGCCTGGAGACGATCCTTCAATCGCTCGATCTCAGCAAGAGATTGCCGCAGAGACTCCTCAGCCTGCCGGCGCTCGGTGATGTCGCGCAGCACACCATAGGGGCGCAACGCGCGCCCGTCCGCGTCGCGCGTGGCGACGCGAGCCACGTGATGAACCCAAATCGGGCCCTGGACCGGGTTGAGGAAGCGATACTCGATGGACACCCGCTCCACAATGCCGCCAAGCAGTTCATCACGCGAGTTCAGAACGCGAGCCCGGTCGTCGGGATGCAGATGATCCTCCCAGAAATGCATGGGCTGGAGGTCCTGTTCCTGGTCGGCGGGAATGCCGGTGAGGCCGCGAAACCGTGCGTCGATCCAGCAGGTGCCTGCGCTGAAGTCCAACTCGTAGAAGGCGAGGCCGGCGAGATCGACTCCAGAGTCAAGGCGAGCCTCGCTTGTGCGAAGCTCCTCTGCCAGGTGACGAAACGCTCCTCGCTTTCACCCAACTCTTCCAATGCCGTACGCAATTCGGCGGTGCGGTGCGCGACCTCTCTCTCCAAGTTTGCGCGCAGCCGGCCCAACTCCAAGTGAGTTCGGACGCGGGCCACCAATTCCTCGCGGCGAAACGGTTTGACCACAAAATCCACCGCACCCACAGCCAATCCTTGCACGCGCTGTTCAACGTCCGAGGCTCCACTGATAAACATGAGTGGAGTCTCGCTCGTCGCCGTGGACGCCTTCAGCCGCCGGCACACTTCCAGTCCATCGATGCCAGGCATGCGGAGATCAAGCAGGATCAAATCAGGGGTGTGAGCAGCAGCCGACGCCAGCGCCAATTCGCCGCTATCAGCCGCTCGCACTTCGTATCCTTCCGCGGTCAGGATATCGGTCAGGAGCTTGAGAGAGTCAGCCTCGTCGTCGGCGACCAGAATGACCGGTTTGATCGTGTCCATTGTCTAACTCCGCCTATCGTATCGAATCTCTTCGCCTGGATGCCGCAAAGATACCTCTGACGATTCAGTCTGCCCGTCCATGCAGGTTTTGTGCACTTTCACGTGCGACTTCGGTCCCGAATTTCTGACGGCCCTTAGCATTGCGGTGTAGGCGAAACGCTCTCCGAAGCTCGTCAAGACGGCGGCCAGAGCTGCATCCTGTTCCCTCACGCGGTCAATCACCGAAGCGATCCGTTGGTGGTCCAGCGAAACCACTGCGTCCTTCAGGTCCTGGAGCAATTGCGGGGGAAGCGCTGCCAGCGCCGCCGGCCGCAGCGACCCGGTATCTTCCGCGGGTCGCGGCGGACGCCGGCTGATTGGGGACGTACCGCACGCCCAAATGGCGCGCCATGCATTCGAAGACCTCTTTGGGCCGGAATGGCTTGCCGATAAAGTCATCCATGCCCGCTGCCATCACCACGTTGCGTTCAGACTGGAATGCCGACGCGGTCATGGCGGCGATCTTCACCTCACCCCCTCCGTCCAGCTCACGAATCCGCCGCGTCGCCTCCATGCCGCCCATCTCCGGCATGCGCACATCCATCCAGATGAAGTGCGGACGCCACTGCTGGAACTGCTCAACTCCGAGAGCTCCGTTGGACGCCACCCGAACCTGGAATCCGGCATTGCCGCAACATCTCCTCCAGCACCATCGCGTTCTCAGGATTGTCTTCCACGATCAACACGCGGTATTCCGGCTGGCCCGGCTCCAGAACATAGCGCTGCTCGCCCTCTCCCGCCGCATCGGGCACCTCCGACTGCTGCGCCAACTCCGCCGGGACTTCAACCACGAAACGCGATCCCCGGCCCAACTCGCTATCCAGCGCAATCGTTCCGCCCATCAGCTCCACAAACTTGAGCGTGATGGTCAGGCCCAGCCCGCTTCCCTTCTGTGTCGTGGATTGGCCAGCCTGCACGAAGGGCTCAAAGATACGCGCCTGGTCTTCCGGCGATATCCCGGCTCCGGTGTCCTCCACCTCAAACCGCAGCCGCGTGCGTCCCTCGTCCTCAGCCGCGGCGCTCAACCGCAAAGTGACAGTTCCTTCGTCCGTGAACTTGATGGCATTGCTCAGCAGGTTGATCAGAATCTGCCGCAGCTTGGAGGTATCCGTCCGTACATGCCGCGGATAGTCCGGCGGCTGCAGGCAGACCAGTTCCAGGTTCTTCGTCACTGGCCCGGACCCGCATCATGTCGACGACATCGTTGACGAGGGCGATCAGGTCGCAGGGCGCGATGGACAGAGTCTGTTTGCCGGCCTCGATCTTGGCCACGTCCAGCACGTCGTCGATCAGGGTCAACAGGTGTTCGCCGCTGCGGTTGATGATCTCGACCTTCTCGCGCTGATCCGCGGAGACGCCGCTCTCGCGCAGCAGGTTGGAGAAGCCCAGGATGGCGTTCAGCGGAGTCCGCAACTCGTGGCTCATGTTGGCCAGAAACGCGCTCTTGGCCCGGTTGGCCGTCTCCGCCTGATCGCGCGCGTTGGCCAACTCCGCGGTGCGCTGGTCCACCAGCGCGGCGAGATGCGCCTGCCGCCGGTGCAGCACGGCAACACGCAGCTTGTGGGCGCCCAGCAGGAGAGCGATCACCAGGAACGCGCCCAGCCCCTCGGCCCACCAGGTCCTCCACCAAGGAGGCACGATGGTGAGCCGCACGTTGACGCCGCCCTGGTCCCATGTGCGGCCATCGGAGGATGCCTGGGCGCGGAATACGTAATCGCCCGGCGGGACATCGGTGTAGCGGGCCATGCGGTGGGCGCTGTCCACCTCCGTCCAGTTCTCTTCCATGCCTCGCAGCCGGAAGCGGTAGCGCAGCTTGCCCGGGTTGATCGGGTTCAGAACCGCGAACTCGAACGTCAGCCCGTTTTGGTCGTGATTCAGCCGGATGGCATCCATGCCGACGAGAGGCGCCGGCTTGCCGTTGATCAGAAAGCTGGTAAGTGATGCCGGCCGATCAGGCGGACGCGCCAGAATGTCTCGCGGAAAGAAGGCGTTGAAACCGGTTGCGCCGCCGAAGTAGAGCCTGCCGTCCCGCGCGGCGTAACACGACATAACTATTGAAAGTACGTCCCTGGAGCCCGTCGCGCTCGTCGAAGTTGTAGAAGCGCTTTTCGGAGATGCTGAAGCGCGAGATCCCCTGATCCGTGCTCAACCACAGGTTCCCGTCGCGGTCCGGCAGCATGCATGACACGTCCTCGGTCGGCAGTCCGTGATCCACCGAATAAGCTATTGCCTTTTCGGTGCGGGGATCGAGGGCATAGATGCCTCTATTGCTCGCGACCCACAGAGTTCCGTCCGGATCCTCGTAGATGGACCTGACCATGAGGGCCGACCGGTTCGCCGCATCGGGCTCCCGGATCCGGACCGCGCGCACATCGCCGGCGCGGTCGAGTTTGGTCAACCCGGGCGGGAAGCCGAACCAGAGATTGCCCTGCCGGTCTTCGTAGGTCAGGTACCCTCCCCTGGGGCTCATCGGGGTCACCGCGCCAGTGCTCCGATCAACAAGTTGAAGAGGTCCCAGCATGCCGCCCACCCAGAACCTGCCAGTGCTGTCCTCGAACATCGACGTGATGCTGTATTTCAATTTCGCCACGTGGGTGTAGCGCCCGCTTTTCCTGTCAAGACGCCCGACAGTGCCGGTGCTCGCCCCGATCCAGAGGACGCCGGACCGGTCGATGTGGATGGAGTCAATTTCAGTCGGGAGGGCTTTCGGGTTGTTCGGATTCCCAGGGTGCCTGATGAAGTTGCCGGATGCCGGCTCGAACTTATTCAGGCCGGCGATATTGGAGGCGATCCAAATGGCGCCCTCGGCATCCTCTGCGAATCCCATGATTTCTCCGCCACTCAGCGAATCCGGATCCATCGGGTTCGGAACATAGCTGCCGAACTTCGTGAGGGCCGGTGAATAGCGCTGGACCGGGCTTCCGATCTGGGGAGACGCCCAGACGTTTCCCTGCCTGTCCACGCCGAAGCCGTCGACTCTCATGGATTCGAGCGATTGGCCGAACGCACCGAGGAAGGGAACCGTCTTCAGGGCAGATTCGGCGGGTTGCGACGGATCAAATACCTGTGGTCCAGACAGGCCGTTGCTCCAGAGCCAGATTCGCCCGCTCGGGTCTTGCGTCATTCGGGTGAACCGGGTCTCGACGAAGCGGTCGAACTTGCCGGTCCTCGGGTCGAAGCGGTCCAACCCCGCCGGTACGTGGACCCAGAGGCGGCCGGACTTGTCCCAGGCCAGGCCATTGAAGTCGCGCCGCCGGGACTCAACGAACGCATCGGGATGGGTGTGGGGGTAATGCTGAAAGGAGCGGGATGACGGGTCGAAGCGCATGAGACCTATCGAGGTGCCGAGCCACAGGCGTCTCTCCTTGTCCTCCTGAATCGCGTAGACGGCAACGGGCCGGTTCTGCGCAATCTCCGCGCTCATCGGGTGCCGGATGACGGTCCGGCGGGCCGGGTCCGCCTGATACAAAGCCGGTTCCGAGACTTCCCGCGTTCGATTGTCGCGAGTGACGCTTGCCCAGATCCCCATCCAGAGCGTTCCGCCGGGGCCATCGTGGATGGCCGTAATGAACTGGCGGTCCGGTCTGAGTGCTCCGGCGGGCAGGCTGAGAACGAGCGAAAAAGCGCCCGTGGCCGGATCGAAGCGGTACAACGCATCGGCGCCTACCCACAGGTTTCCGTCGCGGTCTTCGTGCAGCAGGCCGGGAGTGGCAGCCGGCTGCCCGAATCTGCGCACCGTGGGCAGTCCGCGATAGACCACATGCTCGTAGCCGTCATACCGGACCAGGCCTTGGCCCGTCGTGAACCAGATAAAGCCGCGGCGGTCTTGCAGCACCTGATCGAACGTGTCTTCCGGGACTCCGTCCGCCCGGGACAGCGGGTCGAACCGGATGCCGCGAGCGGGTCCCGACACCCTGGCCCAACTGCGGTCGTGTTGAGGATCCCTCCCATCGGGAGCCGCCTGGACCCCAGGGCACTGTGCAGCGGCGCAAAGTAGTGCGACGATTGCGGCGGCAATCCGCCGGCAATCTCCGCCTGTCGCAGGCGGCGGCTGGGAATCACCGCTCAGCGAACTGGACCTTCGCATCTCAATCACTTCCCTATTCTACCGGCACGTATGGACCAGGCAGGACAATATGGATCAGATCGCGCTCGGCGTCGGCGAGGGTGAGGCTTTCCCCGGTCGTGGACGCCATGGAGTCGTCGAAAGCAGCTATCCTGAGCGTGTCGCGGACGCAGAACTCGTTGAGGAAGGTCCAGAATTTCTCACGGCCCTTAGCATTGCGGTGTAGGCGAAACGCTCTCCGAAGCTCGTCAAGACGGCGGCCAGAGCTGCATCCTGTTCCCTCACACGGTCAATCACCGAAGCGATCCGTTGGTGGTCCAGCGAAACCACTGCGTCCTTCAGGTCCTGGAGCAATTGCGGGGGAAGCGCTGCCAGCGCCGCCGGCCGCAGCGTCCCGGCATCTCCCGGGGGTCCGGCGGGCACCGGCTGATTCTGGACATACCGCACGCTCAAGTGATGCGCCATGCAATCGAAGACCTCTTTGCGCCGGAATGGCTTGCCGATAAAGTCATCCATGCCCGCTGCCATCACCACGTCGCGTTCAGACTGGAATGCCGACGCGGTCATGGCGGCGATCTTCACATCACCCCCTCCGTCCAGCTCACGAATCCGCCGCGTCGCCTCCATGCCGCCCATCTCCGGCATGCGCACATCCATCCAGATGAAGTGCGGACGCCACTGCTGGAACTGCTCAACTCCGAGAGCTCCGTTGGACGCCACCCGAACCTGGAATCCGGCCTGCCGCAACATCTCCTCCAGCACCATCGCGTTCTCAGGATTGTCTTCCACGATCAACACGCGGTGTTCCGGCTGGCCCGGCTCCAGGACATAGCGCTGCTCGCCCTCTCCCGCCGCATCGGGCACCTCCGACTGCTGCGCCAACTCCGCCGGGACTTCAACCACGAAACGCGATCCCCGGCCCACCTCGCTCTCCAGCGCGATCGTTCCGCCCATCAGCTCCACAAACTTGCGCGTGATGGTCAGGCCCAGCCCGCTTCCCTTCTGTGTCGTGGATTGGCCAGCCTGCACGAAGGGCTCAAAGATCCGCGCCTGGTCTTCCGGCGAAATCCCGGCTCCGGTGTCTTCCACCTCAAACCGCAGCCGCGTGTGTCCCTCATCCTCAGCCGCGGCGCTCAAGCCGCAAGGTGACTGTTCCTTCGTCCGTGAACTTGATGGCATTGCTCAAAAGGTTGATCAGTACTCTGCCGCAGCTTGGGGGCATCGGCTCGTACATATCGCGGACAGTCCGGAGGCTGAACATAGATCAGATCCAGGTTCTTCGGCAGAGGCACGGACCCGCATCATGTCGATGACATCGTGCACGAGCGAGATCAGGTCGCATGGTGCGATTGCCAGCGTCGTGCTTTCCGGCCTCGATCTTGGCCACGTCCAGCACGTCGTCGATCAGGGTCAACAGGTGTTCGCCGCTGCGGTTGATGATCTCCACCTTCTCCCGCTGTTCCGCGGAGACGCCGCTCTCGCGCAGCAGGCCTGGAGAAGCCCAGAATGGCGTTGAGCGGAGTACGCAGTTCGTGGCTCATGTTGGCCAGGAACGCGCTCTTGGCCCGGTTGGCGGACTCCGCCTGATCGCGCGCGCTCGCTAGCTCCGCCGTGCGCTCGTTCACCAGTTTCTGGAGTTGGAATCCGCGTTCGTGTCAGCGTCCTCACCCGCAGCTTGTAGGCGCCAATCAGTAGACCTGCAGAGCGAGGAACGACCCCCAGCGGCTCCATGGAGTCATCCACCATGGCGGAGCAATCGAGATTGCAAGAGAGGCGCCCTTCTGGTTCCACGTCCTGCCGTCCGTCGATGCCTGCACTCGAAAACGGTACCTTGCCGGCTGCAGACCTGTGTAACGGGCGGAGCGGCTCCGGCTGTCCACCTCGGTCCATTGGCCTTCCAGCCCTTCCAGTCTGAATCGATAGCGGGTCCTTGCTGGGTTGCCATATTCGAGCGCAGCAAACTCGAGCGAAACCCCGTTGTCGCGGTACGAGAGATTCAGGGTATCCATGTCCCACAGGGGTCTCGGAAGCACGGAGTCCGGACCTGGTGTCACGACGCTTCCGTGAATCCGGATTTCGGTCAATACGACCTGCGCCGATTCGCTCGCGCCCGTTGGAATCCGGCGTGGATCAAAGACGTTGAACCCATGGAGGCCGCCGAAATACATAAGTCCCGCTGGATCGGCAAAACAGGCCTTGCGGTTGAACTCCTCGCCCTGCAGCCCATCGCTCTCATGGAAGTTGGAGAAACTGCCCTTCCGTGGGTTGAATCGGAGATCCCGTTGTTCGTGCTCAACCAGAGATCGCCGGTCTGGTCGGGAAGTATGCATTGAACCATGTTGTCGGACAAACCCTCGCTCGTCGTATAGCTGGTGTAGCTTTCCGATCTTGGATCGAACCGGATGAGGCCGCTCTCGGTGGCGAGCCACAGAAGTCCCCCGGCATCCTCGTGGATGAAGTTGATCTTGAACCGGCGTCGGTCCTGTTCGCGCCGGATTTCAGTGAGCCAGAGGTGATTTTGCGGAGATTGCCGGAGGCGTCCATCCGGGTCAGACCGACAATCGAACCGATCCACAGGTTCCCCCGCGATCCTCGTGGAAGAGAAAGACCGCCGTTACTCAGGAAAGGCCCAAATTGGCCGTTTTGGCGGTCGAGACGCGGCTCTGCGTTCTCCAACACCAATCCAGAAGTTTCCGCGACGATCCTCGAGAAATGAGTAAACCGGAATCGCTCGATCCGCTCGCTCCGGCCGCTTCGAGTCTGAAGTGCGCGAAGGTGCCAGTCTGGCGATCCAGCCGGTTGATGCCTCTCCCAGTGCCAACCCAGAGAACACCCGGACCGGTCCTCATAGATCGAGTAGACGTGATCATCGTCAAGACTGAGCGGATTTCCCGGATCGTGCCGGTAATGCGTCGAACCCTCCCGTGGCAGGGTCGAAACGGTTGAGGCCACCCTCATAGGTACCGATCCAAAGGATCCCCGTTCTGTCCCGGTAGATCGAGCGGATCGTATCGGCGCTCACGCTTTTGGGGTCCTCAGGATTGCGCCGCCACCCGCCGAATTGCACACTGGAAGGCGAGAAGCGGTCGACGCCACCGCCTTTGGTGCCGATCCAGATGCTGCCATCGCGATCCACGGCGAGAGAATGAACTCTCGTTCGAACTGAGGCTGTGCCGGTCAGCGGCATTGTTGCGAAGCACAGCAAATGCCCCTGTCACCGGGTCGTAGACCTTGAGACCTTCCATGGTGCCCAGCCATACGATCCCGTCAGAGCCAACGACCACCGTGCGGTTGATGTCGTCGCCCAGGCGCTGCCGGTCGGGGGCAGCCCAGCGCCGGGTGAAAGCGCGTGCGAGAGGGTTGAAGTGGTTCCAGGCGCCCTCTCGAGCGGCCAGCCATAGATTCCCGTGCTGGTCCTCGGCAATGCCGAGGGTCCTGTCGTCGAGCACTTTTGGATTCGGACGGTCCTGGGGGAAGCGCGTGCAACCGCCGTTCGTCGGGTCGAATCGAACAAGGCCGTTGTAAGTACCAAGCCAGAAATTCCCAGCCCGGTCACGATGCATGCTGGTGATCCCGCTGTCCAGTCCTTGAGGAAGGCCGCCGCCAATATCGAAGCCGGTAAACTTTCCGTTGTTGGGATCAAGACGGTAGAAGACCCGCCCGCTGCTCATTCCCAACCACAGGAATCCGTCGCGGTCCTCGCCGATAGCGTAAACACTCATCCCTCTCCCATGGAATGAGGAGCCCACAGGAATCTCAAACCGGGTGAACTTCTCAGTTGCCGGATCGAAGCGGCTGAGCCCGTTCCGGCCGGCCCAAATCGCCCCGCGGCTGTCCTCAAACAGGAACTGAACGAAATCTTCGGCAATCGTGCTCGGGTCTCGCGGATTGTGCCGAAATTGTGTCACACGGTAGCCGTCGTACCGGTTCAACCCGCCCTGGGTGCCAAACCACATGAATCCGTGTTGGTCCTGCAAGATGGCGAAGACTGAGTCGTGAGACAGCCCATCTGCGCTGGTGAGGTGTTCAAACCGAATGCGGGCCTGCAGAGTGCCGGGCGCCCGGAGCGCAGCCGACAGGCCGCTCTCACCGGCCACAGTGAGACTGAACGCCAGCAGAAGCAGCAATGGCGACCAATAGAACAATTTAAGACCTCAATACACCGTTATTCTACATGAAACAGTACACTAAGAGGGGTTTGCCTCGGCAGCATACGGAAAGCGTCGCCCCGCAGGTTTGTGGCCCCGGGGCGGTCGCGTGGCGCAGCTATTTCTTATAGCCGCTGTTGGTGATCTTCACCTGGATCTGCTTGGCTGCCGCCACCAGAACCGTCTCGGCCGGATAGTTCACCCCGTCGGGCAGCGCCGCATAACGGACTGCCAGCGTCACAGCGTCCTTTTCCTTCCCGAGATAGCTGTTCACGTTCACGCCGGCAAGCTGCTTCGCCGCCGAATTGAAGGAAAGCGCGAGTTTGTCTCCCGGCAACACAAAATCGGTGAACGCAAGTTCCGCGATGCCAGGAGCGCTTTCCTTATTGAGCGCTGCCTTTCCGCCCTGCACTGCAGCTTGGATCTTCGCAGGGTCTGGCGGCACGTACTGCTTTACGAGGTCGGCGACATCACCCATGTATTCCTTCAAGTCCTCAACCTTGTTCTCGACGATCTTCCCCTTTACGGCGCCCCCGCCGCGCCCGCCACGCCGGCCTTTGCCACCCGACTCCTGCTTGGGCGCCGCCGCGGCGGCGTCCGCGATTTCCGTCTTGACGGCCTTGCCATCGGTCCCGTAGCGGCATTCCTTTCTGACGGTCTTTTTGACTTCGCCCTTCATGCTGATTTCCGTGGTCTCGACCCACGTGTATTGCTGGAGAGCTTTTTGATTGGCTGCCAGCGATTGCTTAAGAGCGGCAGCCTTCTCCTGCAACGCCGCCTTTTGAGCGCCTGCGGCCTTTGTGTCCTGGGCCATGGCGCTCGCGGTGATCATCATCAGCGCGGCCAACGGCAACGTTTTGCTGTACCAAGCTTCGTTTTGCATCTGTATCCCTTCTGCCTGATCTGTTACGGTCTGCCAAACCAAATATACTGCCAGCCGATTGATAAGGTTTGATAATTACCGCCAAAGCGGACATAGCTCCCCACGCTGTAATTCACCTTGAACGACTGGTGCATATTGAAAGGGTACGAGAATGTACCTCCGATCCGGGAGCTTGTCTGCTTTGTCGCGAGATTCTGCACTCCGTTCAGGCTGGCGGTACCGCCAAACCAAAAGTTGCCATCCAGCGAAGCCCAGAACCTTTTCTTGCCAAAGTCCCTGCTCAAGTGGCCTTCAAAGGAGCCGACAGGCGTCTGGCTCTGCTGCGCTGGGTCAGCGCCCGCATAGGAGGCGTTGTTGGTCGTGTAGAACCACACCCCGGCATACCCGTCGAGAACCCATCTGTTCCAACGCTGCGAGTAGCCGAACTCAGGTTTGAATGCCCAACGATTGATGCCCCAACTGATGAGGCGCTGCGAGTCGTATTGTCCGGTCGGGGCGATAACCTTCAAGACTGACTCCCATAAGAGTCTTCTGCGTCCATTTCGCGAATTCCTTCAGCGGCATGGCAGGCCCGCCCTTCAAGTTCACCGACAGCCGGTAGCCGGAATCCAGCAATCCCGAACGGTAAACCTGAGCGTCAGCGCCAAGAACCTGCCCCTGGAAGGTCCCTACCCCGTATGGCAAAGAGGCCGTGACGTTGGCTGACCGGCCAAAGAAATCGAACGAGTGATAGTAGCTGACGACCGGGACGCTATAGGTCCCAGTGGCTCCTGTGATCGGGACAGTGCCGTTGAAGTTGAGGCCGCCGTCAAAATATGACCACGTCAGATTGATCGCGTTGGAGTGCGTCGGGGTGATGACGTAGGCACGCGGTGCGAGGTCCTGTGCGAGCAAAGCGCTGAGCGGCCACGAAAGGAAAACCATGCGCAGTGCAAACTTCCTGGCATTGCCCGATCGCGGCTCGGCGTATGAAAGCACGTGCCTTCCCTGGCCTAGAACAAGCGGCCTAGCCGGAACTGGAGCTTGCTCTGCCCCTTGTCTCCCAAGCTGTACCCGAAGAAGACCAATCCAAGCGGGGTCTCTCCGACCACTCCGAGGCTGCCGCTGAAGTAAGGCATCTTGCTCTCGTCTGCCATGAAGGCCCTGCCCATTTCGCCCATTAGTCCGAGATAGAATTTCCCGAGCAGGGACGGGTGCTGCGAGAGCGACCGCATCAAGGCCGTGCCCCCGTAGTAGTAGTTGTTGCCGTAGAGTTGGTTCCTGCCCAAAGAGCTCACCCGCATGAGGCCGCCCAAAGTAAACGTCGGTATCCTATCAGCGCGATCCGGTTTGGTGCCCCCCATGAGGTTTGTCACCATGCTCCATCGCGGATTGAACGATTTGGCCGTCGCAAACTGTGAATTCAGGACAAGGAATCCCGTTCCGGATCGGGGCGAGTTGGCCACCCACTGAGCCTCCGAGATCGCCCTGACGCCATGCCGGGGGATCAGATTGCTGTCCATCCTGTCGAAGGCGTGGCGCAAGCGAATGCGATTGAAGCGACCCTCAACAGTATCAAAGAGCGGCACGCCGGTGGAGATCTCAACGCTGCTCTTGGTGTAGTTGTATCCCAGCCGCCATTCCGTGAACCGCGATTGCGCATAGCCCAGATCGACTCCGGCGACAAAATCATCCGTATCGATCTTGGCAACCTCGTGGTCGCCGTTGTAGAACGGGATCTCACCCTTGGAGTACCCGGCTCGCGGTGCCACGAAGACCCGGCTTTTCCCCAGCGGCGCATAGTATTCGGTTGAGATCTCGTTGATTCCGCCAATGCTGAAATCCGTTCTCCACTCGGCCCGCGGCTTGAGTACATCGAGAAAAGTCAGCCTGCCTCCCGCACCAAACTGAAGGCCTTCTCCAGAGGCGGCATCGAGCAGGAGAAGCAGATTCAGTGTCGGAGGTGCGTGCTCTTTCTGGTGGACACGCAGATCCAAGCCGTCGGCTCCGTTCTTCTGGATGAACCCGTAGTCTGCAGTGGCATACGGCCCCAATCCAGTGATTCGGTCCAGGTCGAGTTCAAGGGTGTTCACGTTGAGACGCTTCCCTGCTGTGTCGGTCTCCAAAAGGGCCTTGATCTCAGTGGCGGTTGAGGCCCTCGTCCCGGAAATCTCAACAAATTGAGGCGTGATCGAGGGGTTCCGGCGGCGCTGTAACCTCTGCTTCAGGTGCTCGTCGTACTCATCCTGGCTGACAGAGAGAGGCTCCAGCACGCGCGCCTTGCTTGCCGCTCCGTCATAGCCGACCTTGATGAACTCGTCTCCCCTGTCGTATTGCGTGCTATTGAATCCCTTGAGATCAGCGGCAACGACTACGTCGGCCAGGGCCAGACTCCGGCGCTCGTTGTCCATGATCATAATGCTGATCGAGCGCCCCGCCACTCCGAAGAATGACTTCACATCCTTGCTGGTGATGGGCGGGCTGTCCAACGCCACGGCGATCACGATGTCGGCGCCCATCTTCCTGACCACGTCGACAGGCAGGTTGTTCAGGGTGCCGCCATCGACCAGAATCTTGTCGCCCACGCGCCACGGAGAGAAAATTGCGGGCAACGACATCGTCGACCGGAGCGCGTCAAACAAGGGTCCTTTGTCAAACACCACCTGTTCGCCGCTGATGAGTTCGGAGGCAACGCACCGGAACGGGATAGGCAGATCGTTAAATGAATCGAGTTTTTCATAGGGAGCGGCAAACCGGCTGATGATCTTGCCCACACCCTGGCCGGGCGAGAGTCCAGGAGGAAGCTGTATCCCCTGCTTCAACCCGAGCTCAAAAGACGTTGGGAACTGGCGGCTATCTTCCTTGCGGCGAAAACTGAGATCGGAGTAGGCCGGACTGAGCCGTAATGCATCCATCCAGTCGATCTGCCCGAGGAATTCCTTCATTTCGGCGGCATTGTGGCCGGTGGCGTATAGTCCGCCAACCAACCCGCCCATGCTGGTTCCGGCGATGTAGTCAACTGGAATGCGGTGTTCCTCGAACCACTGCAAAACGCCGACATGGGAAAGTCCCAGCGCGGCGCCGCCAGCGAGGGCGACACCGATCTTGGGCCGATGTGGTTTTGGCTTCGTCTGCCCCGTCTGCGCGTGCGCCTGGGCGCCAAACAGCATTGCAGCGATGGCCAGCGAGATCGCTGTGCGTGGCGCGCCAAGAATGGCTGACGACTGCGGCCGGTCCGAGGAGGGAGTGGGTGAGGACATTAATGCTTCTCTTTAAAACTGTTTCGGGCCGCGACTGGTTCTCTGTTGGTCACGCCGTACTTCGAACAATTTGGAAGTGCATTTGGTCCGCCATTCAGCCGAAGGCGAAAACCGCGTTCGGAACTACTTTGGCCTGAGTCGTTTAACCCGGGGGTCGAAGTTCGGCCAAAGGGTGGCGATGAAGTGGGAAGGATCGCATTTCATCCTTTGGTTGAAATGCTGACCCTCCCGCCGCCGGCTGTCATAGGGCGATCGGCCCGGACCCGTGTACAGGACGGGCAAAGTTCGCGATCCAGGAGGTTGGCCATGTGATCCGGCAGGCGGTTATGAATGAACTGCCGGTGGGCCGGAGTGTACGTCGGCACGCCACATTCGCTGCACCGCAGCAAAGGTTGCTCGCGAACAACAGTTCCGGTGATGATGGTGCGCCGCACCTCGCCGTGATCCTCGATGCGAATCGCGCCTGTCGGACACACCTGTGTACAGGCGCCGCAGCCGATACATAGCTCCGCGGGCCGGGTGAAGTCGAAGTAGGCGAGGCGGCCGGCAGTGGTCTCGCCCATGCGCAGGGCCTCGACGCCCATCTCGCTACAGGCAACCATGCAGAGGCCGCAGCCGATGCAGACGTCGCAGCGCAGGCAGCGGTGCACTTCATCGTGCGCGGCTGTGTCGGACAGTCCTTCCTCGATCCTCACGTAGTTGCCCTCGCCGACCGTCTCCTCAACGCTTCGCTCCGGCATCGCGGCGCGGCGCCGGTAGGTGCGGTCATCCGCAAGGACGGATAGAGGACTTACCTCTGCGCGGCGTACCGGCTTGCCTGCAGCGCGGTCAATGGTTGCTCCGCGCAGCCAGGCATCAATGGCCGCTGCAGCAATCTTTCCGGAGCGGATAGCCTCCACTGCCGTCCGAGGACCATGCTGACCATCGCCGCCGGCGAAAACTCCGGGAACTTTGGTCATCTTGGTATTCGGGTCTGCGACGATGAAGCCGCGCGTATTCTCGACCGCGCTGCCTTCGAGGCAGGTGAGGTCGGAACCCTGACCCACCGCGAGAATTACGTGATCGGATTCAAGCTTCAGCAGGCGATTGGTGTCGAACTTCGGATCGAAGCGGCCGCTTGCATCCTTCACGCGCTCGCAGAACTGGAAGATTGCTTCGCCGTCATCCCCGATTCGGACGGGTCCCCATCCCGGGTGCAAGTGGACGCCTTCGGCCACCGCGAGCTCGATCTCGTGAGGGCTCGCCGGCATTTCGCGGCGTTTCTCGAGCGAGACCAAGTCCACGTGCTTTGCTCCCTGCCGCAAAGCCGTTAGTGCGACGTCGATGGCAACATTGCCGCCGCCGATCACTACGACACGAGGTCCGACGCGCACCGGTTCGCCGCCGCGAACCGTCCGCAGGAAGTCGATTCCCCCCAGCACGAAGTCCTGATGGACACCTTCGATAGGGATGAGACGGGTGCGCTGCGTGCCGAGGCCGAGGAAGACGGCGTCGTACTTCTGGCGGAATGATTCGAGGCTGGCGATGGTGGCGCCAGTGTGGATTTGGACTCCCAGCACGCGGATCTGGTCGATCTCCTGCTCGAGCAGGTCCGGTGGGAGGCGGTAGGCGGGAATGCCATAGCGCAGCATCCCGCCAGCCTTTTCCTGCGCCTCGAAGACTTCGACATGATGACCGAATGTGCGCAGAAAGAAAGCGGCCGTGAGGCTGGATGGACCTGAGCCGATGATGCCGATCCTTCTGCCGGTGTCCGGCGCGAGTTCGGGTTTCGGGTAGCCGCCTTCGGCCAGACAGTGTTCGGCCGCCTTGGCCTTTAACGGGCGAATGAAAACAGCACCGTCGTTGCCGCCGCGGACGCACGCAGACTCGCATGGAGCCGGGCAGACGAGCCCACAGGTTAACGGCAAAGGGTTGTCGCGCCGGATGACCTCGATGGTGGAGCGGTAGTCGCCCAGACCGAGATGGGCCATGAAGCTGGGTATGTCGATGTTGGCCGGGCAGGTGCGGTGGCAGGGCGCAGCATTGCGCTCCAGGCACAGGCCCTCCGGACAGGATTCCCGCCGGACATGGCATTCCCACTGTTCGCGGTAGTAGCGCAAGGAACTGCCAAGCGGCCAAGCGGCGGCAAGTCCCTCCGTGGCGAGCTCGATCGTCATCTCGTCGAGGGCGGCGAGGTGCTTGGCTTCACCGCGGCCAAGGGTGATCTCGGCAATCAGACGCGCGGCTCGAGCGAGCAACCCGCGCACCGAAGGAGATTCCCCTTCGGCCAACTGCCAATGACGATAGATCGCACGACGTGTTTGTTTGACGACGCAAACGCCCCCGGCCATGACCATCAGGCTGGAGGGGGCCGGAATGATTCCGGCAGAGGCGAATGACAAAGGCTCGCACGAGATGTCCGCCCTGGAAAGCGGCAGAAAGCCGCCGAGACCGTCGTCGAAGACGAGCACTGCGTCCTCGGATTGCACTTCGACGCCACCGCCCCAGTTATCGATCTGACTGCGCAGGTTTCCGGGCCGGGAAAGCTCGACCAACCCACGCTGTTTCATGCCGCGACGGAGCGTGAGCAATGAGGCATCAATGCCTGCTGATGCACCGGCAAAAAACAAGGCGATCCGGCACCAGGTTTCCGGCGTGTGGGTGAGGCGTGACCCCTCGTTGACGCGGCCTTCTCCCCAACAACTCGGGCGGCAATTCCGCTGCACTTCGACCTGTAAGCGGGGAGAGGAGATCTGAGCGAGTGCACGGAGTGCGTCGGCTGCATTCAGCAGGGCTGCCTCGCGGCCCGTCAGCTCCGCAGGAAGGCGCAGCTCGATCTTGCGACTGTCACGCAGTCCGGCTGCGATCAGCAAGCCCTCCGCCAACAGCAATGGAGCATCATCGAGAACCGCTGCCGCGCCGCGTGCCCGGGCGTCGAGGCAAGTCGCATCGATCACCAGTACTGAAGGGCCACGGCCCCGAAGAAACTGCCGCCACGCAAGGTGGATCGGTTCGCCTGCGCCGCCGCATTCCGCCATGCCCGACCGTTGCAGTGCTGCAGGCGCTGGAGAGGTGTGAGGGCCTGGACGCGGGTAAGGCCCGGTAGCGCTTCGGAAAGGGTTCGAGCGGGGGGCTCTGAACCTGACAGCGCGGCGGCCGTCGCATCGAGCCACGATGGCAGCATTTGGAGTTCGCTCATGGTCCCTCCTTACACGCTGCCAACCGGCTCGGCAATAATCTGACGCGCATAGCGTTCACGACGCGGATCGGGCAGTTCGTTAGCGACGCCAAAGGAGAGGCATCCTGTCACACACTTGGTAACGCAGGCGGGCTGCAACCCTGCATCGAGGCGATCCATACAGTAGTCGCACTTCACCGCTTTTTGAGTAGCCGGGTCCCACTGCGGCGTGCCCCAAGGGCAGGCGGCGATGCAACTCTTACAGCCGATACAAAGGCTGGACTGGACAAAAACAATCCCGTCTTTCTCGCGCCGCTGCATTGCGCCGGTCGGACAGGCTTTCATGCACCACGCCTCCTCACAATGAAAGCAGGGCATGAAAACGAGACGGACACGCGGTCTTCCGTCGATGTCGAGTGGACCAACGCTGACGATCTTGCACGGGGCTGGGCCGGGGCCGAGTCCTTTGTTGGTCTTGCAGTGAACTTCGCAGGCCTGGCAGCCGATGCAACTCGGCTCATCGTGTCGAAGGATGTAGTTGCTCATTGGTTGCCTCCTGCCGCGATTGCCGGTCTCACCCGGACAATGGTCTCTGTCAGGGCGTTGCCTCCACCGGCCGGATCGAATTCATAGAGCTTGCCGTGTTGCAGGCGTTGGTCGGCGACTCCCCTGCCGAAAGCGCGCGTGGCCAGCGGCACTGTCGCGCCGTATCCATGCAGCATGAACACCGCTTCAGGATGGATCCAGGGTGTCACTCTGGCCTTGATCCTCGCGATGTAGCGTCCGCCACCATCCACCTCGACCTCCTGGCCATCGGCGATCCCCAGGGGCGTTGCGCGGTCGGGATGGATCCAAAGCACTTGCTCCGGGGAGATTTCGTTCAGGATTGGATTATTGAGAGACTGGCCGTGCGCCAGTGTCGCGGGGCGCCCGAACAACAGGTAGAAGTGATCGCCCTCCGGAGCCGTCCTGGGCTGATAAGGCGGCAGACTCGGCAATCCCGCTTCCTTCAGGATTTCACTCTCGATCTCGATCTTGCCTGAGGGAGTCGGGAATCGGAGTTGATCGCGCGGCGTCAGCGTCGGCGCCGCGGCCAGGCTGACTATCCCGGTCTCGCGCATCTCAGCCACGGTAACGCCGGTTCCCTCGAGCTGGTAGTTCCAGAGTTCCTCTATGTTCTCGAAGTCGAGAGCATCCTTGACATCCATGCGTCGGAGGATCTCTCGGAAGATCCACCAGGCCGGACGGCTGTCAAAGCGTGGCGCGAGTGCCTGATCACGCATGGCGAACGCAGGCACCGGACCGCTCATCTGGCCCAATATGTTCGCCCGCTCCAGGTAAGTGGACTCTGGCAGAATGACGTCGGCGAACCAGCCCGTTTCCGAGTAACGCACATCAATCGAGACCAGCAGCTTCAGCCTTTCCATCGCACGCTGAACGGCCTCGGAATCGGGCATGGCGGTGAGCGGATCGTGACGGTAGGCGAAATAGGCGCCGATACCGTAGGGTTGCGAAGTCTCCATTGCGGAGAACAACTGGTGCAGCATTCCGATGGCAGGATCCCACTGCGGCCTGCCGGCGCCGGCGCCGTCAACGCGAGGTGCGTCGACCTTGGGCACGCGCTCTGTCAGATGCCTCAGGCCCTTGCGTCCATAGTATTCGGGTGACTTCGTCAGCAGGCAACCACCGGGAGTTTCGATGTTGCCCATCAGGACATTCAGGATGAGAGCCGTACGGCTGACGTATGAAGACTGCTTGTGCCGCGCCGTCATCCAACCCGGATGAAAGATCACGCGAGGCGCATCGGCCTCGATCTCGGTGACGAAAGCGCGAATCTGCTCCGCGGGAACGCCCGTGCGGGCCTCCTGCCATTCCGGCGTCGTCTCTTTCACCGCCTCGCGCAGGTATTCCATGCCGGAAACGAAGCGCGCTACGAAGTCCCTGTCGTATATCTCCCGTTTCAGGACTTCGTGAATCAACGCAAGGTTCAGGGCGTAGTCGCTGTTCGGGCGGATTTGCCAATAGCGAGTGGCCTTGCAGGCGGTGATGCTCGCCCGGGGATCGATGTAAGTGCAGCGCATCCCGTTCGCCAACGCGGCCATGAAGGACTTAGCCTCCTTGACCATCAAGGACTCGACGATATTCCGGCCATAGAGCACGAGGTGTTTCGTGTTCTTCAAGTCGAAGCTGAGGCTGCTATGGGGAAAGCCAAGGAGTGATCGTGCGGCGTTGTGGACGTTGCCGCCACAGGTGGCGTCGTGATTGAAATAGTTCGGAGAACCAAGCGCCCGCACGAACGTTTTGGTCAAGTCCGTGAACGGGCCGCCGCGATCGGAAAGAGCGATGCCGCGGCCTCCGAATTCGTCGATCGTTTCGTGCAGCCTGCCGGCGATGTAGTCCAGAGCCTCGTCCCAGGAGGCGCGCCGCCACTGGCCTCCGCCGCGTGTTCCCTTGCGGATCAACGGAGTCTGCGGCCGCTCGTTGTCATTCTGGAAAGGCACACCCGCCGAACCCTTTGCGCACAGGCTCGCTCCGATGGCTCTGTCGTGCGGATTGCCCTGCAGCCAAACCACTCGGCCGTCCTCAACTGTCACTTCGATCGGGCAACGCACCGAGCACATGCCGCACATGCTGTAGACCGTGCGGCGGCCAGGAGAGCCTACGCTGCGGCTGTTTGGCGCCATGGTGGAAGTCATCTCTGTCTCCATTTGTTTGTTTGGCTCGGGCCTGGGAGCGGGTCCAGCATATTTCATACTCTAGTCAATTTTAATAGAAAAAGACACTTAGATCTTGATTAGAGTTGGATTGGCACACACGATAACTGCAGCAAGGTAGAATCGGATGCGTTCCTGGCGAGCCGGATAATCGACCTGAATCAGACCTGAAGAATCCAGTGGCAGACATCTCTAAGATAATCGGCACACGTGTAGCGCACTACCAGATCCTCCAGTATCTGGGCGAGGGCGGCATGGGCGTAGTGTTCAAGGCTCGGGACAGCCATCTCGATCGATTCGTGGCCATCAAGTTCCTCCTGAAGGAGGACGCGCGTGACCCCAGCAGCAAGAGGCGATTCATCCAGGAGGCGAAGGCGGCATCGGCCCTGAATCATCCGAACATCGTCACAGTCCACGATATCGACTCAGACCAAGGCCACGATTTCATTGTGATGGAGTATGTCGCCGGCAAGACGCTGGGCCGGATCATCCCGCGGAAGGGGATCCCCCTGAATCAAGCGCTCAAGTATGCAATCCAGATCGCCGATGCTCTAGCCCGGGCGCACGCAGCCGGGATCATTCACCGCGACGTGAAGCCGGCCAACATCATCGTTGACGATCACGGACTGGTCAAAATACTCGATTTCGGACTGGCGAAGCTGACTGAGAAGCCGGTTACCCTGGATGCCACCACGGTTGCGGAGCCCATGACCGGGGAGGGCATGCTGTTAGGGACGGCCGGCTACATGTCCCCGGAGCAGGCCGAGGGCAAGCCAGTCGATGCCCGCACGGACATCTTCAGTTTCGGTGACGTGCTCTACGAGATGGTCACTGGACAGAAGGCGTTCCAACGGGATTCGATGCTGGCGACCCTTGCAGCAATCCTGCGGGACGAACCGCCTCAGCCGAGCGAGGTCACCGAAGGTATACCGCACGCGGTCGAGAGAGTCATCACGATGTGCCTTCGTAAAGACCCGGACCGGCGATGGCAATCGATGCTGGACGTCAGAAATGCGCTCGAGGAGCTGAAGGAGGAATCCGATTCCGGCAGACTCCTTGAGAAGGAGCATCCTCCCCGAACCATCAGTCAAGGCGCCGGAGTTGAGGCGGCTGCGGCGCAAGCCGCCTCAGACGGTCAGAAGGCGCAGGTCGAGTCCGATGTCAAGCTGCCTGAACCGACAGTGCACCCGCGGAGACGCCGTTGGACGATGCTGGCCGCGGGAGGACTCGTTCTTACGTTACTCGCGGTCGCTGTCGGCCTTTACATCAGTCGGCGTCATATTGTTCCTCTCACCGACCGCGACACCATTGTGCTCGCCGATTTTGTCAACACCACGGGCGACCCGGTATTCGACAGCACGCTGAAGCAAGGGCTGGCAGTCCAGCTTGAACAGTCACCCTTCCTCAGCACTCCTCCCCGATGCGCGGGTGAGACAAACGCTGCGACTGATGAACCGGTCGTCCGACGAACGGATTACCCGCGATGTCGCTCGCGACATTGCGCTTCGCCAGGGTGTGAAGGCGTACATCACGGGATCGATCGCACCACTTGGTAGCAGTTATGTCATCGGCTTGGAGGCCGTGAACGCACAGACAGGCGATGTCATCGCGCGCGCGCAGACACAGTCGTCGACGCAAAGAAGAGGTCTTGAAGCGGCTGGGGGAGTTGGCAAGCGCTCTCCGCCGGGGTCTCGGCGAGTCCCTGAACTCAATCCAGAAGTTCGACGCACAGCTCGAGGCGACAACCTCCTCATTGCAAGCGCTGAAAGCCTATGCGACCGGCTACGAAGCATCGTCCCGCGGAAAGTACATGGAGGCGATCCCCCGGTTCAAGACCTCGATCGAGCTGGATCCAAATTTCTCGCTTGCCTACCAGGCGCTTGCGGTGGCATACCGCAACACCGGGCAGCCTCAGCTCTCGCGACAGTACGCCGAGAAGGCGTTCGCTCTTTGCGATCGGGTTACAGAGCTCGAGAGACTCCGGATCACCTACCTCTACCACAGGACTGTAACAGGCGAGTTGGATCGGGCACTCGAAACGCTGGAGCGCCTTCGGGAAGCATACCCCCGTGATTTGGCAGCGGCAGCGAATATAGCCACCGTGTGCTTGCTCCTGGGACAGCCTCAGGAAGCCGCAAAGGCTGCGCAGGAAGCGATTCGACTGGGCTCGCCCACGGCTGCTAATCGCGCCAACCTGAGCTATGCTCTGATCCAACTCAATCGGTTCGCGGAAGCCAAAGAAGTGGCTGAAACGGCTCTTCGGCAAGGGCTGGAGCATACCCTTCTGCGGACGGCGCTCTTTTACATCGCGTACATGAATCGGGACGACCCGGCCATGAAACGACTGCTCGTAGAGGCTGAGAAGATGCCCAATGGCCGAATCGGATTCGATTGGCAGGCCTCCACAGCCGCCCTTGAGGGCAAGTTGCGGCGGTCGCGTGAGTTGTCGGCGCGTTCCGTGAGCATGTCAGAAGCCAGCTCTAACCCGGAACTTGCCCTTCTCAGCAGTGCGGAAGCTGCGCGGAATTCTGCCTTACTTGGAGACTGCGCACCTGCGCGATCCCTGCATCCTTCTGCGATGCTGACTGATTCAACAATCGACGTGATCGAAAGCGCTGCATCTGCGCTTGCAATGTGCGGCTCCGAGGCGGCCGGAACGATCGCTGCAGAGGCGTCCAGGCGTTACCCGAAGTCCACACTGCTGAATCGGGCAACTCTTCCGCTCATACACGGGACTCTGGCACTGCAACGCGGGAATGCGCAGGAGACGATCGAAGTGCTGGAGCCTGCCCGCCGCTACGCTTTTTCGGCTGGCTTCGGTTCCCCCTATCTCAGGGGCTTGGCCTATCTTCGGCTCAAGTCGGGTAATCTGGCGGCGGCCGAGTTCCAGTGGATCCTCGATCACAGGGGCGTCGATGTGCTATCGCCCTACTACCCCCTCGCATATCTCGGTCTGGCGCGTGCAGCAGTGCTCGAGGGGGACAAGGCAAAGGCGATTAAGGCCTATCAGGATATCCTCACGCTGTGGAAAGATGCCGATTCCGATCTCGCTCCGCTGCGCGCCGCCAAGCAGGAGTATCAAAAACTTCAGAACTAGGAGACAGGTGCCCCCCGCAGAGGGATGTTGCCCTTGGGGGCATTTTCTTCGTTCTTGATCTTGGCCACCAGGCGCTGACAAATGGACCCGGGGATGAGATATCAACCCGTCGCGCTCGTTCCCTTCTGGCCATCTCCCTGATCGCCGTCCGATAAGTCGTTCAACTCGATAACGTTGTGAGGAGAACTTCGCACTCGAAGAACATTGGCAGCTTGCGTGCAGCGGCAGGCTGAAGCCGCACGCAGTGGATTCTCCCCAGGCGGATCGCCGCCAGTCTGAATGCGAAAGGAACAGGCAAACTGACATGCCCAAGACGATTGTGCAGGGTAAGGAATTGAGCACGGTGGCGTTGGATTGGAAGGAAGTCTACTTCACTAATTGCGGCATGGTCTCTGCGAACAACATTGACCAGGAGTTGGGGTGGTGCAAGACGGACTTCAAGGCGATTGGAGTCGACTACTCGTACTTTCGAAGCCGTCGCGAAAACGACTGGTACCCGCACTACATCCACAACCTCGACAACCTGATCCGCTTCGGCGGCCTTTATCCCCCAATCCATGTCGAGGCAGACATTCGCAGGACACGGCTACTGGGTGCGACTCCGCTCCACGAGGGCGGCTGCATGCTGGTGCGAGCGCGGGACCCGATTTTCAAGATGAGCCACCTGAAAGGCAAGAAGATCGGCCTATCGAAGAGTCTTAATACTCTGAAGAACGACTGGTGGAGGATCACGGAGCACTACGGGATTCTCAACATGCTCATGATGAACGACATGAGCATCGAGGACGTCCAGATCGTGGAGTTTCCATATGCGGACGATTGGTACAGCGACCCCAAAATGCTGGAGCCATTAATCAACGCGACCGACCTCTACCATGCAAAAATGAACCACAAGCACAACCTGGCTTTCCGCCCGCTCGAAATGTCCTTGTTGACCGGCGAAGTGGACGCGATCTACACGCACAGCAAAACCTGGCAGCATCTCCAGGAGGATACGGGCAAGCTGAAGGCAATTGAGGACCTCTCCAGGTATCCGGACTGGACCCTGCAGGCGAACAATCAACCCGCCATAATCACGTGCACCGACGTGATGGCCGAGGAGCACCCCGAACTCGTCGTGACGTATATGAAGGCGATGATCAAGGTGGGGCGATGGGCCAATGAGCACAAGCGGGCCGCGGCGGTGATTCTCGACCGGCAGACGTTCTACAGGGACGCAGAGGATACCTACCAAGGCATCAAACACGTTGATATGGTGCCCACCCTCTCGCCCAGGAACTTGGCGCAGATCGATATCGCCAAGGACTTCATGTTGAAGCACGGCTACATCAGGAACGACTTCGACGTGCGAAAGTGGGCTGCGCCCGAGTTCCTGGAGAAGGCGGCACAACAGCTGATCGAGGAACGCTGGAAGCAGGCCACGGCCGATAAGCTTCCGGAGCCGACCGAGTTGCGGGCGTCGTCGCGGTTGCTCGGGTAACGGCCGCGCAAACCGTCAGAAATAACGGCCGGCATGAACGCTTGAAAGGAATTGAGCAATGATCGCCGAACAATCCCGTCTCGCAATGGCGCGGGCGAACCAGGCTCCATGGAAGAAGTGGGGGCCGTACTTGAGCGAACGTCAGTGGGGGACGGTCCGGGAGGACTACAGCGTTAGCGGAGACGCCTGGAATTACTTCACCCACGACCACGCCCGGTCGCGCGCATACCGCTGGGGTGAAGACGGGCTCGCCGGCATTTCCGATGACCGCCAGCGTCTCTGCTTCGCACTGGCTCTGTGGAACGGGAAAGATCCGATCCTGAAGGAACGTCTTTTTGGATTGAGCAACGGCGAAGGGAACCACGGCGAGGACGTGAAGGAATATTACTTCTACCTCGATTCAACGCCGACCCACTCGTACATGAAGTACTTGTACAAGTACCCGCAGCTTGCCTACCCCTATGACGATCTGGTTCAGACGAACCGCAATCGCGGCCGCGGCAACCCGGAGTATGAACTGCTCGACACCGGCGTGTTTGACCAGGACCGCTACTTCGACGTGTTCGTGGAGTATGCCAAAGCGTCGCCGGAGGACATGCTCATCCAGATCACTGTCCATAACCGTGGTCCGGAACGGGCGACGCTCCAACTCCTGCCCACACTCTGGTTTCGCAACGATTGGTCCTGGGGCGACGATGTGGTCCGCCCTGCATTGCGGCAGGTGATCCAGAACGCATCGCTCTCGGCCGCCGCCGTCTCGCATCGGGATCTGGGTGAGCGAATCTTCTACGCAGACGGCGGTCCGGAATTGCTCTTCACCGAGAATGAAACCAATCTGCAGCGATTGACCGGCATGCCCAATCCTTCACCGTATGTGAAGGACAGCATCGGCAGCTATATTGTTCACGGCATGAAAGGGGCGGTCAATCCCGAGAAAAAGGGAACGAAGGTTTCGGCGCACTATCCGGTCACACTCAGCCCGGGAGAATCCCGGACTATTCGTCTGCGGCTCAGCGATCAGCTGACCGGGGACTCGCAACAAGCGCCTGGAGGAGCCTTCGGCGAAGGGTTCGAGGCCGTCTTCAAGGCCCGGCTCCAGGAAGCCGACGAATTCTATGGGACAGTCATTCCTCCATCGTTCGATCCGGACGCCTCCAATGTCATGCGCCAGGCTCTGGCGGGAATGCTCTGGTCCAAGCAGCTCTTTTTCTACGACGTGGGCCGGTGGCTCAAACAGCATGGCATTCAGCCGTACAAGACAAATCAAATTTCTGTCCGTAACGACCGGTGGGGACACATGATCAATGCCGACATCATCTCGATGCCGGACAAGTGGGAATACCCCTGGTACGCCGCATGGGACCTCGCCTTCCATGTCACGGCTCTCACGTTGGTCGATGAGGACTTTGGCAAAGACCAACTGGAACTCCTCCTGCGCACCCGCTACATGCACCCCAACGGTCAGATCCCCGCCTATGAATGGAACTTCGGAGACGTGAACCCGCCAGTCCATGCCTGGTCAACGATGTACACGTACCTGGCCGACAAGGCGTGTCGTGGGGAAGGAGACCGCGCCTGGCTCGAGCGCTGCTTCCACAAGCTGCTTTTCAATTTCAACTGGTGGGTGAACCGAAAAGACCGTGCCGGCAACAACGCCTTCGAAGGGGGCTTCCTGGGGCTGGACAATATTGGGGTCTTCGACCGGTCCGCGCCTTTGCCTACCGGCGGATACCTGGAACAGGCGGATGGCACCGCCTGGATGGCGATCTACTGTCAGAACATGATGGAGATCAGCGCAGAACTGGCGATGGCCAATCCTGCCTATGTCAATCTCGCGGTGAAGTTCCTCAACCACTATCTCCTGATCGCCTCGGGGATGATCCGGCCGAGCGAGGGAGTCGGCATGTGGGACGAGCAGGACGGGTTCTTCTACGATGTGCTCCGCTCGCCCGACGGGCGGTCAGAGCCTCTGAAGGTCCGCTCCATGGTCGGGTTGCTGCCCTTTTGCGCGGTGACCGTTTTTGATAGGCAGATATTGACGAAATACCCGGAGTTCGGGCCGATTGTGGGTGAGTGCCTCAACGCACGCCCGGAACTGCTGACTTTCATCCATGACCCCCGCAAGCCTGGACACAATGGCCGGCTCCTGGCATCGGTCCTGAACGAGGTCAATCTGCGCCGCGTGCTCACGACTCTCCTGGATGAGGGCGAATTCCTGAGTTCCTTCGGTATTCGAGCCGTCTCGCGAATTCACCGGGAGCATCCTTACACCTATCGGGTCGGGGATCAGGAGTATCGCGTATCGTATCTCCCCGGAGAATCAGATAGTGCCATGTTCGGCGGCAACTCCAACTGGCGGGGCCCCATCTGGATGCCGGTGAACCTGCTGATAATCCGCGCTCTGCTGCAGTACTACCTCTATTACGGCGATTCATTCATGATCGAATGCCCGACCGGGTCGGGAAACCGGATGAACCTCTACGAAGTCGCGGAGGAGATCGGACGACGGCTGACCAGGATCTTCCTGAAGGACGAGAAGGGGGAGCGGCCTGTGCACGGGGCCTCGCGGAAATTCCAGGAGGACCCGCATTGGAGAGATTACCCCCTCTTCTATGAGTACTTCCACGGAGACACCGGCGTAGGTGTAGGCGCAAGCCACCAGACAGGATGGACCGGAGTGGTCGCACGCATCATGCACCTGTTTGCCTCCTTCGAAGGCAAGGACATCCTGAAGCAGAGTAAGGAAGAGTCGGTTGGCAGCACAGCATCAAGAAAGTAATCGGATGAAATATCAACCCCAAGACGCGACGTCATCCTGCAGTGAACTCGCGCGGAGGACTGGCCTACCGCGCGAGAGCGTGCTTTCTCTAGAGGAATGAATGACTTACATCGATTCCATTGACCAGCATCAACTGTGGTGCCCATTGTGCAAAGGAAACGAGCGTGATTGACCAGGGAATGAGGACCGAAGATCGGGAATGGAAGGCGCAGCGATGAAAGCGCAGATCAGCACCTACGAGGAACTCTCCGACACTGATCTCATCGCACTGGTGGGGCAGAACAATCAGTTTGCCTTTGGCATTCTTTGGAACCGCCATCACAAGATGTCACTGCTGTTTGCCCGCAGGATCGTCCGGAACGAGGACGATGCATTGGAGGTTGTCCAAGACGCCTGGCTCAATGCGTGGAGGCACCTGGCGGGGTTTAAGGAGAATGCAAAGTTCAGCTCCTGGCTGATCGCAATCGTCAGGAATCTGTGCTTGATGAAACTGCGTTCCAAGCGGCGCGACCGTGTCGTCCCGATGGAATCAAGACTGCTGGAAAGAGTGTGCGCGTCATACGGGCAACCTGATGCAATCGGGAATCCCGAGAGGGCACTTCAGCAGGCGGAACTACGCCGATTCGTCAGAGACCAGATCTCGCGCATCCCGTATCCGTACCGCCGATGTCTTGTAGCAGCGTATTTCGATGGTTCACCCGCCGGGGCTGCCGCGAAGCGTCTCGATCTCACGGAGCCCACGCTGAAGGCGCGATTGCGACGGGCAAAAGCTTCGTTGCGGCAAAGAATCAATCGAGAGACCGGCTTTGACAGGACTGGAACCAGGCAAGACCTGGCCATTCAGCTATCTGCATCGCCGCAGCCGGGGTGCCAAGCAGGAAATCCCGGATGAAAGGAAACACCATGATGAAGATCTGCGCTTACATGTCACTCATCCTCCTGGCCTTCGCCGCTGGCGCCATGGCCGCCGAGGTTACCACTATCAAGGCCTACGTCGACACAGACGTCGTGGCCCATCTGATCCTCGGGCCGATTACGGACGAGCGGATCGAAATGAGCAAGAAGGCATTCAAGCAAGGTGATGAAGCCGTGCTCGTTCAACTCACAAATAACGCTGTCTTCCAGGTAAACAAGCCGAAGATGGTCAAGGAGCTGGTCGGCGGGTTGGCCGATGCCACTGGAGAAGTGAAGCCCAAGGACGCCCAAATGAAGCTCCAGAGCGTCAGTCCGATCGAAGCAGCATCCATCCCGAAAGGCGACCCCGCGCGCTATCTGCTGGATGTCCGAACCTACAAAACGGCAGGAGGGCCTGCTCTGTATGAGAAGATCCGTCACGAACTCGCGATGATGCCCTACATCAGCGAGTACGACTTCATCTCGTTTAACCTCAACGGCGGCGATGTTATTTTGACGGGCTGGACGGTTCGGATCACTAACCGCAGCGAGGCCCAGAACCGCCTTAAGAACATCGAGGGCATCACAAGCATCGTCAACAATATCGAAGTTCTGCCAATGGGCCGTTTCGACATGGATATCCGCGCAGGCGCCCGCGCCGCTTTGCAGCGCATGCTGTCCAGGTACTTCTGGGGGAGCGGTTCCGATATCAAGATCGTCGTCAAGAACGGGATGATCGTCCTGCTCGGCTCGGTCGCGACCAAAGCGGACTCCGATGTCGCCTACATGCAGTGCAATGGTGTATCGGGCGCATTCAAGGTCGTCAACCTGCTGCGCGTGACCGGACCGGCAAAGAAGGAGAAGAAAGGCTGACGCAGTCTGCGTTCCGCTCCAGGAGGCATTATGACCAACAGAAACTCGTTCTCAATCAAAGTCCTCGCGTTCGCCCTCGTCGTGGTACTCGGGCTATTTGCAGTGGCCTGCACCAAGCCGGCGGCCACGCCGGGCGTGAAGAAGATGCCCGCCAACCAGGAGTACTCGGGATTCCTGAAGGACTACTCCAAACTTGCGCCAAATCCCGACCTCGAAGGCGCTGTGAAAACCTTCGTCAACACGGACGCCCAGAAGAACCTGCATAAGTACATTGCCGTCATAATCGATCCGGTTGAAGTCTACCTGGCTTCGGACGCGGACGACTCCAAGATTCCGGAAAAAGGCCGGGCCGCGGCAGCCAACTACTTCAGGGCGGCGCTGGTCCGCGCCGTGTCCGACGCGTTCCCGGTTGTCGACCAACCTGGACCGCTTGTATTGCGCGTGCGGACTGCACTCATCGGTGTCGATGTCGGCGGCAAGATCGCTGATGCTGACAAGCCTGCCGATGCAAATGAGGCGATCGAAACGGCGGCCAATATCGGCAAGGTTGGAGTTGAGTTCGAACTCCTCGACTCCGTGACCGGCGAACAAATCGTCGCGGCGGTCGACAAAGAGCCGCTAGGTGACGGAGCGGAAATCGCGGCTGGAAACATCTCCCGCCACGAAAAGTCGCTGGCTGCCCGGCAGGCTTTCGACGAGTGGGCTTCCCGGCTCAGGGCATTCCTGAATCAAGCCCAGGAGTTGAAGGGCGAGGATATCAAGAAGGCTGAAGACTCATACCAACCTTATGGCGCCCCGCCAGCGGCTAAGTAGCGGAACGGAGGAAGAAGTGAACGCACAACAAAAGTCCGTGTTGATCGCGGGCTTCGCGTTCCTGCTGGTGACAGGGCTATATCCGCCCTGGATCCAATCGTGGGACTACGTCGTCTCGGGCGAAGACCTGCGTTTTCGGATCGAGGGCGGATCCGAGGGGTACTCGTGGATCTTCCTGCCTCCCGGCGTTCCCGCCTGGGTGGAGGGAAGCTTCCCCAAGCCGGACGATCCAGGCATCAGGGACAACGCCATAAAGGACGTCTCGGAGAACGGGATTCGAACACTTCTTCGATCCGTAAGGGCTCCGGGAAGGTGGAGAGCACGGATCGATATCGCTCGAGTGCTGATCGAGTGGGCCCTGATCGTCGCAGGCTCCGGCCTTGGTTATCTGTTGTTCGCCAGGAAAGGACAGCAGAGGCCCTATCAGCCTTGACGTGAGCCACGCACCAACATGACGGCCATGTCCGGCTGGACTGCCCGCTCAAAGAGACCATCAGGATTCTCCTATGAAGCCGCCATCCCTCACAGTTGCATGGTGCGCGGCCATCGCATTGAGTTTGCCAGGCGGGTTGCTCGCCCAGAGCCTCTCGCCTCGCGCCTATGTCGTCACACCGGTGCATGCCAACGCAGTGAATCTCACATGGTCATACTTTGACGGAGGCCTCAATTTCAACGGGATTGTGCCGCTCACAGGCACGACCGGAACCTACCGCGTTCCCGTGTTGAGCTACTATCATTCGTTCAGTTTCTTTGGCCGGTCGGCCAACGTGACTGCCTCATTGCCCTACGCGATGGGCAACTTTCAAGGGAATCTGGCTGGCAGGCCGGTGCAGGCTTACGTATCCGGGTTGCTCGACTCCGACTATCGTGTGTCCGTGAACCTCAAGGGCGGACCGGCGATGCCCGCGAAAGAGTTCATGAAATGGAAGCAGACAGTCCTGCTCGGATTGAGTTTCAGAGTCATAGCGCCTACCGGTCAATATGACCCTCGCAACATCATCAACTGGAGCACGAACCGGTGGGCTTTCAAGCCGGAGTTCGGGTACTCGCAACGTTGGGGCCATTGGGTGCTGGACGGATACGCCGGAGTCTGGTTTTACACCATGAATCGCGAAGCCTATTCATTCCTGCTCCAGCACCGCAGACGATGCAGCCGATCGGCTATCTCGAAGGCCATCTGAGCCGCGACTTCGGCAAGCTGAGATTCTGGGCGTCCCTTGACAGCAATTTCTGGATTGGCGGCATGGCCACCCTGAACGGAGTGCAGAATCCAGACACGAAACAGGTGACGTCGCGCATCGGGGCCACCGCCTCTTTTCCCCTCTACAGACACCAGTCGCTCAAGCTGAATTACAGCGTTGGGAGCTACGTCCGCTTTGGAGGCAACTATCACGCCATTTCAATCGGGTGGCAGTACTCCTGGATCGGACGTAGCTTTGAAAAGTAAGGAAGTGGAGGAGCGCGAGCCTGTCCTACTTGCTGACACTGGTCGGCGGAAGATTGAGATGATACATCGTCTTTTTCCATCCCCAATGGCCGAAATATCATCCCCGCGCGGCCTTTGTATCCGATCTGCGACGATCCAACGGCCGGCCTAAGTAACTCACGACAAAGCAGGTTCATGCGCTAATTCCGCTTGGGAGGCAATTGGAGGCCAACGTGCCACATTGTAGAGGTCGCTAACATCCCGCTGTTGAGTCCCGGTGTAGTGTCCTGCACTCATGAGCCTCAGCCGCTACGCTAACCAGCATTTTCCGGGCGACCGGGTCTGACTTTAAACAAATCGCCATCATCGCCGATCCGGTGAGGCACAAGAAGGAGCTAACTCATGAGAAAGAAATTGACGGATATGCACCCGGTAGACGACTTCGTCACCCAGAACACCCCGGGCCTCAAGATCTGGGACGAGAACTGGGGCGGCATGCAGTGCGCCTACCACGTCTTTGCCCCGGGTACTGACTTCACACAGCTGCTGAAGGGACTGCCGCACGATCTGTGCGGGGTCGAACACTGGGCGTACATCATGAAGGGCACGCTGCGGGTCATTTACCTTGACGGGACCGTCGACGTTTGCACCGCTGGGGAAGTGTGCTACTGGCCAGCTCCGCACAACTTCATCTCGGAGGAAGGGGCCGAGATCATCCAGTTCAGCACCGATGGCGGGTTGGCTGCGCAAGCCAATAGTAAAAATAAATGGTTTGATCGGGTTTTCTCTTACATTGGATAGGTACTCTATTTCCTTTTTAAGATTGAGGCCCGATAATTTGATATCAAAAAGTTTTGCTGCTCCATAAATTGAAGCATGTTTTCTATGTGATACACTAAAAGCATCATTCACATAAATATCAGCAAGAGATGAAAGCTGTTGTGAAAATTCCAAATCATTGCGCTCCTCCTCTATATGAAAACGCAAATTTTCCAGTAATAATATTTCTCCACTTTTCATCTTGTCTATTTGTTCGTGAACGATATTTCCTACGCAATCATTCACAAACATAACCTTATTGGAACGCATGATTTGCGACAGTCTTTGAGACACAGGACGTAGAGAATATTTAGGGTCAGGTTAAGTAGGTTTGCCAGAGATGCGATGCTAAAATAACTATTGCACCTCGCTTAATAAGGTATTCAATAGTTGGAATAGCCATCCTAATCCTGTAATCTTGTCCGACAGTTCCATTGTTTATACTTACGTTGAAATCTACCCTTAGGAAGACTTTTTTTACCTCGAATTTCAGCATCTGACAAGTCTACAATATTTCTTAACACTTACGCTCTTGTTACTACATTGTAATATATAGTGTACCCTTACTTAAGAAATAAATATTGTTTGATCTTGAATCTGTAATTTTATCCTCTTGTAGAATACCTCTACAATAGATTAAATGAGACAGTATTTCAATGCAGATTGCATGAGTATGACATAACCAGCTGTTTTAGGTTATTGAATAGTTCTAAGAATCAAAACTACGACAATGGTGGCTAGTTATAGTCGCTAACCTGCCTACTTTATAATTTATTTGAAATGGTTAGGAAGACAATCAAGGAATTATTCAGCTCGACCGGTTATGTTACCGTGGCGCAATAGTTCAATGGCATCATTGACACTGGACAAAGCAAATTTTTGAATTCGATGTTTTAGTCTACCTTCCTTAGCCGACTCTATAACTTCACGAAGTTCATTATAGTTCCCCCACAAGGAACCATACATCTGGTATTCTTTTATAACTGTCTCGAATAAAGGCATTCTTACTTCTTGACCAAATAACCCGACCACCACAATCGCGCCATTTCTATTCAAAGTTTTAACACCAAGATTCAGGGTACCTTCCAACTGACGGTATCAAGTACAACATCAAATCCGTTACCTTTGGTTATCCTCTTTATCTCATCTCTGGCGCTATCATTGTCAATTTTCACAGTAAAATCTGCGCCTAGCTCGGCACTAAATCTATCTTATCCTGTCTGAGATCCAATGCTATCACATTAACTCCAGAGCCCAGAATTTTTGCCATATTGAATGGCATACGATCCCAATCCGCCGATGCCAATTATACCAACGTACTTGCCTCATACAAGGTGACGCACTTTTTTTATGGCCCGATAAGGTGTAAGTCCGGCATCGGTGAGGGGAGCCGACTGTTCTGGATTCAATTCACTGTGTCGATCGACCTTTACCAAAAGTTTGTAAGATGGGACTAACACATACTCGGAAAAACCACCATCATATTGGGATAGACCAGGCCATTTAGGCATTACACACATTTCCTCGTCTCCCTTCTTGCAGTAGACACACAAACCACAACCCCAACCTCCGAAGACTGCCACCAAATCTCCCTTTCGGAAAATATCATCGGGTATTAAGAACCCACCTCTTCAACCCATCCGGCTATTTCATGGCCTGGAGTCTTAGGCAGACTTAGTGGCAGGCTTTGTTCCCAATCGCCATTGATTAAATGTAAATCAGAATGGCAAAGACCCGCTACACCAACTTTCACCAAAACACCTTCTGGAGATAATATAGTTGGTCTCTGGATTTCCTCAACGACAAGAGCTGAACGGTACCTATAAATTATTGCAGCACCCGTATATTACTAGTACTTGGACTCGTATCTTGCTTAAGTGATTTCATTAATACCATATAAGCAGTACTAATATGTATTTCTATAGTGTCAGTCTAATGCATTACATAAGAGTTCTCCCACTTAATTCACTTCAAGTTCATCTAATTTACCCGTCATTTCTGACCAGATCATAAGGTACTATACCGTCGCTGAATAATTGATTCGGGTCGATGCAAGAGCCGCTGACGGAGGCGTTCGCCGAGTCCGGGCCCGAGTAGGTCTGCGGCGGGACGCAGGTGTCCATGCCCGAGGTCGCGTCCGTGCCCGCGAAGCCGACCGTCAGCGCATGGTTGTACCAGCCGTTCGAGTCCGGGCGCGCGAGCCGGAGTCGCCGTCACGACCGGGCCGGTGGCGTCGTACTGGAAGTTGAACGCGCTGCGCGCGCTCGTGTTCCCGGCCCGGTCGCGGCACGTGCCGGTGACGGTGCGCGTTCGCGTCGTCGGGCCCCGAGTAGCGTCGTCTGCGTGCAGGAGTCGATCCCCGAGGTCGCGTCCGTGCCCGCGAAGCGTGACCGTGAACGCGTGGTTGTACCAGCCGTTCGAGTCCGGGCTCGCGCGACGGGGTCGAGCCGGTCACCTGCGGCGCCGTCGAGTCGTAGCTGAGCCCGAACGCGCGCGGCGTTCGTGTTCCCGGCCCGGTCGGTGCAGGAGCCGGTGACCGAGGCGTTCGCGTTGTCCGGGCCCGAGTAGTCCTGCGGCGGGACGCAGGTGTCGATCCCCGAGGTCGCGTCGGTGCCGCTGAAGCTGACCGAGAGCGCGTGGTTGTACCAGCCGTTCGAGTCCGGGCTGCGCGACGGGCGTCGCCGTCACGACCGGGCCGGTCTCGTCGTACTGGAAGTCGAAGCGCTGCTCGCGCTCGTGTTCCCGGCCCGGTCGCGGCAGGTGCCGGTGACCGAGGCGTTGCGCCGATCGGGCCCGGAGTAGCGTCGTCTGCGTGCAGGTGTCGATCCCGGAGGTCGCGTCGGTGCCCGTGAAGGTGACCGAGAGCGTGTGGTTGTACCAGCCGTTCGTGATCGGGCGCCGCGCGACGCGCTCGCGCCGGTCACCTGTCGGCGCCGTCGCGTCGTAGCTGAGCGCGAACGTGCTTGACCGTCGTGTTCCCCGCCCGGTCGCGGCAGGAGCCGGAGACGGACGCGTTCGCGTTGTCCGGGCCCGAGTAGGTCTGCGGCGGGACGCAGGAGTCGATCCCCGAGGTCGCGTCGGTGCCGCTGAAGCCGACCGAGAGCGCGTGGTTGTACCAGCCGTTCGAGTCCGGGCGGCGCGAGCGGCGTGGCGGTGACGACGGGCCCGGTCTTGTCGAGCCGGATCGTGACCGTGACCGTCGTCTCGCCGCCGTCGCTCCTCGCGTAGCACGTGAACGACGTGCCGGCCGTGTCGTTGGTGAGCGTGACCGCGTCGCAGCCGCGCGTCTCCAGGATCGGGGACTCCGGATCCTCGACCGTCCAGTTGAGCGTGACGTTCGATCACCCACCAGCCGTTCAGGCCGAGCGTCCCGAAGAAGTGCGGCGTGACGACCGGCGGCGTCGGGTCGCCCGGGACGGCCGGGCCGCCACCCGCGCTCGGCGTCAGTAGCAGCGCGCAGACACCGAGAACGAGAAGCAGGCGGTGTCGGCGCACGTCCGTCCTCCTAGCCCGAGCCTCCGAAGGTGAAGGTGCTGCCGCCGAGCAACTTCCCGTACCGTCCGGCCGAAAGCGAGCCGTGGCCGGGCCAAACGAACCAGCTGGTACGTTCCCGCGCCGCAGCTTGTAGCGCCGCCCGTGGTACGTCCAGGCGCGCGGCAGCTGCAGACGCGCGCTGACGGGCCACGCGCTGAAGACGCGGCGGCCGCGGACGAGGATCACGTTGTAGTAGCTCGCGCCGCGACCGGCGTCCCAGACGAGGAGCGGCGGCTTCGTGACACGCTCGCCCGGGGCTGGATAGAGAAGCGCGTCCGCGACGCGACGGAAGTCGAGCGTCTTCGTCGACTCGTTGGCCGCCGCGTCGGTGGCAGTCAGCCGGTAGACGTAGTACTCGGCCGGGACGCAGCCCGCGATCGGTGTAGCCCTTCGCCGACGCCTTCGCCGCTGAAGACGACGCTCTCGGCCGCCCCTTTCAGCCCTGGCGCGCGGACGAGCTGGATCGAGCTCGCGTCATCGGGAGCTTTCCAGTCGAGGTGCGCCTTCCGGTTGCCCGGCCTTGACGCTCGAACGCGCCGAGCGTCGGCGGCGTCGCGTCGTACTTGAGCGCGAAGCTGGCCGCGGTCATGTTTCCAGCATTGTCGCGGCAGATGCCAGCGACGGAGGCGTTCGCGTTGTCCGGCCCCGCGTACGTGGCCTGGCTACAGGACGTCGATCCCGGAGGTGGCGTCGGTCCCGCTGAAGGTGACGGTCAGCGCGTGGTTGTACCAGCCGTTCGCGTCGGGTGCGCGGCCCGGCACGGACGGTCACCGTCGGCGGAGTCGCGTCGCGCTTGAATCGTGACGCGTCGTGACGTGATGTCGGTCGTCGGACCACCATGACGTGGCACGTGAAGTCGCGTACCGACGGTGTCGGTCGCGATCGTGCCGCGCGTCGCATCCGTCGACTCCAGTGTAGACCGGAAGGGGCTCGATCACCCAGTTGATGGTGACGTTGGTCACGTACCAGCCGTTGGCGCCCTGAGTCCCGTAGATGATCGGCGTCACCGAGGGCGTCGGGAGGCGAGGACGTCCGCTCGCGCCCGCGGGCAGTAGGAACACGGCAAGGCCGCAGACCAGGATGAGAAGGCGAGCGAACCGCGCGCCTGGAGGTCCCGAGACCGCTGCAGGCCTCCGGCGTACCAGCTCTGAGGCTCGCAGTCCCAGAACGCTCTCCTTCTCCCGCACACAGTCCCGACCGGACTGCCGGGACGTACCTGAAGCTACTACCCCGTTTTAGGACTGTCAAACGGGGACAGGCGACGAGTGGGCGCCGGCTTTTCGAGCCGCTAGGCGGAGCCGGCGCCTGGCGTGGATGACAGTCAGCCACGCCGGCGCCGCTCTCGATCTTCCTAGCCGGTGAAAGGCGGTCGCTTGAAATGGATCCGCTTGCGCGCCGACTTCACGCGCTTGCACTTGCCGTGCACCCGTCTCATGCCCTTGGGGCAACGCTTCTTCGCCTTCAGGAGGCTGGTGGAGCCGGTGGCGGAGGCGGTGGCGGAGGTGGCGGTGGCGGTGGCGGTGGCGGCGGAGGCGGAGGAGGCGGAGGCGGAGGCGGAGGCGGAGGCGGAGGCGGAGGCGGAGGCGGAGGCGGAGGCGGAGGCGGAGGCGGAGGCGGAGGCGGAGGCGGAGGCGGAGGCGGAGGGGCGGAGGCGGAGGCGGAGGCGGAGGCGGAGGCGGAGGAGGCGGAGGCGGAGGCGGAGGCGGAGGCGGAGGCGGAGGCGGAGGCGGAGGCGGAGGCGGAGGCGGTGGCGGAGGCGGAGGACGCCGCAACCGATCACCTCGCCCGACCCGTCCACGGCCGCGAAGCCGGCCACGGCCAGATCACCCGGCGGGTCGAAGAGCTGCCGGATGATGTCGTTGTTCGAGTTGTTTCCGATTCGATTCCGAGCCGACAGGCGCCGTAGGCGACGACCATCGTCGCGCAGGCCGACGCTCGGCACGTGCCAGACGAACGTGATCGTGGTCCCGGACTTCGTCCCCAGGCACGGTCACGTTGCCGCGAGCCGAGCTCTTGATGACGCACGTCCGCTTCTGTCGCGCCGGCCAGGTTCGCGTCGGTCACGTTCCGGATCGTCCCGGTGATCGTGTCGCCGACCTGAACCGTCCACTTCGTCCGGTTATGCGCCTGCCCGGTCTGTCCGAGGCCCCGGTCGGGCGGTCGAGACTCCCGAGCCCGGTGTCCGCGAGTGCCGACGGCGCGAACGCCAGTGCGCCGACCAGAAGCGCCGCGCAAACGACCCACGACGCCCCTGCTCGAGGCATGCCGTGCGCGCAGCGCAGCGCGCTCTTCCGCAGTCCCCCCATTGCCGCAATCCCCCCTCTGATTCATTGGGCCCAACCGGCCCTCGAACTCACCTTAAAGGGTGATTGCGGTTGCGCAATCCCTCGTTCCAGGCACTGTGAGGGACCGCTGCGGAAGCTATTCC
>CAVQOO010000051.1:0-176875 GCA_963714395.1 Bryobacteraceae bacterium | reverse complement strand
CTACGCATCGTGAGACGCTTTTCTTCGTGTACCTCGGACTCTCGATCAAGTTCGAACGCTGCCGACTTGATGGTGTGGGCACTGCTGGCAGTGGTCGTCATCTACGCATTCCGGACCGTTGTGGTGCGATTCGTCATGCGGTCATCGAGTCCCGATGGCAGGAGAGCTGACGCTCAAGCCGTCATGGCGCCCAAGGGGCTGGCTGCCGCCGTCCTGGCTGCCGTGCCGATGGAGATGGGCCTCGCGGGGAGACGATTCGCGACTTCGCCTACTTTGGAGTTCTGGTCAGCATCGTCGTCACGGCTTGCCTGATTCCACTGCAAAAGCAGTCGATGATCGGCAGGGGCGTGCAGCGGTTCTTCGGACTTCCACCGATACGCCTGCCGCTGCTCAGCCGATTTCGATAGACTGACGGCGGAATGGCACGTTTCCTCTTTCTCACTCTTTTTATCTTTTTAGGCAATTCGATGTCCCTGGCTCAGAACGCAACCGCCGCTGAATCCAATCCTTTCTTCCGCGAATGGAACGGCCCTTCGGGGTGCCGCCGTTCGGCGAGATCAGGGACGAGCACTTCCTGCCCGCGCTGCAAGAAAGGCATCGACGAGCAGCGGAAGGAAGTGCAGGCGATCGCCGACCGATGCCGCAGCCGACCTTCGCCAACACCATCGAGGCGCTGGACGACGCCGGCGAGCTGCTCGACAAAGTGCAGGGCGTTTTCTTCAACCTGACCGGCGCGGAGACCAACGACCGGCTTGCAGGCCATCACCGGGAAGCGGCGCCGCTGCTTTCGGCCCTGCACGACGATATGGTGCTGAACCGCAAGCTGTTCGCGCGCGTGAAAGAGGTCTGGGAGCAGCGCGAGCAGCCTGAAGCTCAACGCCGACAGAGCGGCTGGTGGAGGAGACCTACAAGTCGTTCGTGCGCGGCGGCGCCAACCTCGACGCGCGAGCAGAAGCAGCGCTGCGCAAGATCAACGGCGAGCTCTCCGCTCTGAGCGTGCGGTTCGGCAACAACCTGCTGAAGGAGACCAACGCCTACCGGCTGGTGATCGACAAGAAGGAAGACCTCGCCGGCCTGCCGGAGACCGCGGTCGCGGCGGCGGCCGACGCGGCCAAGGCGGCGCGGGACTCGCGGGCAAATGGGTGTTCACGCTGCAGGCGCCCGAGCATCTGGCCGTTCCTGTCCTATGCGGACAACCGCGAACTGCGGCGGCAGATCCTGAACGCCTACACGAAGCGCTGCGACCACGGCAACGAATACGACAACAAGGCAGATCCTGACCAGAATCGCCACCCTGCGCGCCGAGAAGGCGAGGCTGCTGGGCTACCCGACGCACGCGCACTTCGCGCTCGAAGAGCGCATGGCCAAGGAGCCCGACAAAGGTCTACGGCCTGCTCGAACCAGCTCTGGACGCCCGCGCTGGCCGTGGCGCAGCAGGAGGCAGCAGGCGCTGCAGGCGATGATCGACGCAGCAGGGGCAGGACTTCAAGCTCGAGGCGTGGGACTGGCGCTACTACGCCGAGAAGGTCAAGAAGGCGCGCTACGACCTGGACGAGAACGAGGTGCGGCAGTACTTCACGCTGGAGAACGTCCGGCAGGGCGCCTTCCACGTGGCCAACAAGCTCTACGGGCTGACGTTCGTGGAGCGGAAGGACATCCCGAAGTACCACCCGGAGGTCCGCACCTTCGAGGTGAAGGACGGCGACGGCTCGCACCTGGGCGTGTTCCTGGTCGACTACCATCCGCGGCCGGGCAAGCGCGGCGGGCGCGTGGTCGAGCCGGTATCGCGGGCAGCGCATCCGCAAGGACGGCAAGGACATCCGGCCCATCGTGGTCAACGTCTGCAACTTCACGCGGCCCGTCGGCGGGCAAGCCGGCGCTGCTGCGGCTGGAGGAAGTGGAGACGCTGTTCCACGAGTTCGGCCACGGGCTGCACTCGCTGCTCTCGCGCGTGCAGCTACCAGAGCCTGGCGCGGACGTGCCGCGCGATTTCGTCGAGCTGCCCTCGCAGATCATGGAGAACTGGGCGCTCGAGCCCGAGGTGCTTGAAGGTCTACGCGAAGCACTACCAGACCGGCGCGGTGATCCCGGCGGAGCTGGTGGAGAAGATCGAGAAATCGGCCAGAAGTTCAACCAGGGCTTCGCCACCGTGGAGTACCTGGCGGCGTCGCTGCTCGACATGGACTGGCACACCCTGACGGCGGGCCAGACGCCGGACGCCGGCGGCGTTCGAGAAGGCGTCGCTCGAGAAGATCGGGATGCCGCCGGAGATCGTCGTGCGCTACCGCAGCCCCTACTTCCAGCACATCTTCGCCGGCCGGTTACTCGGCCGGCTACTACAGCTACATCTGGAGCGAAGTGCTGGACAGCGACGCGTTCCAGGCCTTCAAGGAGAAGGGCCTGTTCGACCCGGCCACGGCCACGGCGTTCCGGCAAGAAGATCCTGGAGCGGGGCGGCACGGCGGACGCCATGGAGATGTACAAGAGCTTCCGCGGCCGGGAGCCCTCGGTGGAGCCGCTGCTCGAGAAGCGCGGGTTGAACAACTAGGGCCGGCCTGCGCTATCGCTTGGGGACGGGCTTGTCGTTGGCTTTGAGGTCGCCCGTAGCGTATTGGATGCCGGCCAGGATGTGCTCGAGGACCTCGGGGTTCCGGAAGACATCGCCGCCGTGCCCTAATCCGCAATAGAAGACGCGTCCCTTGCCGTAGGCCTGAACCCAACTGACGGGAAAGTCCATGTCGGCCTTGCGCGCCGGAAGCAGGCGGCGGTTGGGGGCCAATGGCGTCTTCTCGACATCGATACTGAGCAGGACACGGATACGGTCGCGGAACGAGGGTTCCTGCAATTGGAAGGCCTGGTCGGCGATCTTGAATTCGCTGCCGCGGAACATGGCGGTGAGAGGGCTGTCGGGGTCGTCGGTCTTCAGCGTCATGACTTCGCCGTTCCAGGGGTGTCCGCCGTTCTCGGTGCCTCCCAGCATCTGGCCGAAAGCCGGCCACTGGTCGTACTTGGGGTATTGCACGAAAGTTGCGATGGCGTCATGGATGCCGATGAAGCCCTTTCCCGACGCGATGAAGCTGAGCAGAGACTTACGGAGTTCCTCGTCTTCAAAGAGAACGCCGGCGGTGTTGGCGAAACAGATGGCATCGAAGCCGCGGAGGGCTTCCGGGCGAAACATCTCGATGTCGTTGTTGAAGACTGGCTCGAAGGCGCCGGTGCGTTTGCCCATCTGTTCGAGGGCGTAGTTCATGATCGGAAAGGTTGCGGCGGAACTGCTGCGCCATGGGCGGCCATCGCGCATCGTCAGGTTGGTGACGAGGATGCGGCGAGGCTTGCCGGGCTTTGCTTGGGCTTTGGCGGGGATCGCAGCGTCGACCTGCTGTTTCTGTTCCGCGCCGGGCTCCTGAGCCGAGAGTCCCGCGGCGGGATGCAGCGCGATCAGGGGGAGGAGGAGGATAAAAGCAGGCATTGCAGGACTTAAACCTGCATTCAACGGATTGCGCTTCTGGCCGTGTAGCATCTGTGGGTCCTATTGGGTGCGTGTTCCACGCATGTCGAGTCTCGCTTCGGTCACCAGAGTATCTCAGACACGCAGAGGAGTAGCCTGTCGGCCGTCAGCGTGGACTCCTCCAGGGTGTTCGCGTGGTCCACCACCCAATTGGAGGCGCTGTGAGACAATCAAGCGGAATTCCACTGGCGAGCGCACAGGAGCAGGAGTCATGGCCAAGACGACGGGAACTGTATCGAGGCGGCAATTCGCCGGCAGCGCAGCCGGCATGGGCGCAGCGGCGGCTGTGCCGATCGCCCTGCCGAACTCCTGAAGGGACAGAGCGCGGCGACGGCGCCCAATGACCGGATTGTGATGGGCGCGATCGGCATTGGAGGGCGCGGGGATGGAGGACCTGAGATGCCTCCTGAGCGACCGGCGTGTGCAGATGGTCGCCAACTGCGACATTCGCGAGGACCGCCGCGAATCGGTCAAGAGCATGATCGATGCGGCCAACGGCAATCGCGACTGCAGGATGTACGGTGATGCCCAGGAGCTTCTCGCCCGGCCCGATATCGAAGCCGTCCTCATCGCAACCAGCGACCGCTGGCACTCGCTGATGTCGATCTGGGCTGCAGAGGCTGGCAAGGACATCTTCTGCGAGAAGCCATTGTCGCTGACGATCGCGGAGAGCTACGCGCTGGCCGAGACTGTTCCGCCGTTACGGCCGCGTGTACCAGGCGGGCTGCCAGAGGCGGAACGTACCCAACTTCGAGTTGGCGGTCGGCCTGGCGCGGAGCGGCAAACTCGGCCGGCTTCAGACGGTGCACGCCAACACGCTGGCTCCCCTGTCCCGGTTGGGACACGGCTGGTGGCCGGCGGAACCGGAGCCGGACTCCCAGAGTTTTCAACTGGGATCAGTGGCTTGGTCCTTGCCCCTGGCGGCCGTACAACGCCCGGTACGCAAATGGCGGGCGCGGCCAGTTTTGGGATTTTCACGGCGGCGGCATCCTCGAGTGGGGATCGCATACCGTCGACCTGTGCCAGTGGGCCGCCGACGCCGACGGCACGCAGGCTGTGGAATACGAACCGCAAGGCGACGGGGTCTACGCGCGCTATGCGAGCGGCGTGAAACTCGTGATGCGAGTGGGCGGCTGGATGGGTCTTGGCACATGTCACGTGCGTTTCGAAGGAACAGAGGGTTGGGTGGAGACTGCCGACAGCGGGAAAATTGAACTGTCCGAGAATCTGCGATCCGAACACCGGACGGTAACGATGCGCGGAACCGATCCCTCGCTGCACATCCAGGAGTTCCTCAATTGCATCCGCTCCCGCACACAGCCGCGCTCCAACGCCGAATCCTCCTGCAATGCGCATGTCACCTGTCACGCCGCCTATATCGCCTGGCAGCTTGGCCGCAAGCTCACTTGGGACCCTGGCAAGCGCTCCTTTGTGAACGACGAGCAAGCCAACCGCATGCGTTCCCGCGCCTACCGCGAACCGTGGCGGCACGAGGCCATCGCCACAGCCCTGGGCTAATCAGTGGAATACCGCCAGAGGAGATCACTGTCCATGCAACAAGCCATCCAGCCTCCAGCACAGACGCCGGCTGCCAAGCCGGCGCCGGCGCGGCCGCCGCTCCCGCCGATTCCCCCGGAGTTCGACGCAGGGCCGATCCTGCAGATGGACGCGCCGAAACTGATTCAGTTGCTGAAAGACCCGGCAGCGACAGTCTTTCAAAAAGCCAAAGCATGTCACCGGCTGGCGGTCATCGGCGGCAAGGACGCGGTGCCGGCGCTGGCTGCGTTGTTGGGCCATCCGGAGCTTTCCAACTACGCCCGGTTTGGCTTGGAGCCGAACCCAGATCCGTCCGCGGACGCGGCCCTGCGAGCCGAACTGACGCGACTCGAAGGGCGACTGCTGGCAGGCGTGGCCACCTCGCTTGGAGTGCGGCAGGATGCAAAGTCAATCACGCGTTGGCGAAGCTGCTCGGCCACGCGGACGACAATGTCGCAGGATCCGCAGCCGCTGCGTTGGGGCGAATCGGCGGACTGGCAGCCGTCAAGACGCTCCAACAGGCTCTCTCCTCGGCGCGCGTGTCGCTCCAGCCGGTGGTGGCTCGGGCCTGCCTCATTTGCGCCGACGGATTGATGGCGTCGAACCGGACACAGGCGATGGAAATGTACCGGCTCCTGAGCGAGCCTTCCCGTCCCAAGGCGGTGCGTTTGGCCGCCATCCGCGCGATGAGCGGCACCCGGCTGACCGACCAGACGGCATCCATCATCGGCGGCGGAGAATCGGCTTCAGTACGGGCGTGATGACATCTGCCATGCGCAGGAAGCCGACGTCGGTGGCGTGCGTGCCGTCCACTGTGGCTTCGCCGTCAGAGCCGTAGAGTTTCTCCGCGGGCACATAGTGGATGTTGCGGTCGCCCTCTTTGCGGAACTTGTTGTAGAGCCCGCGCAGGATGCGGTTCTTTTCCGTGATGAGCGAAAGGCGCTGCTTCGAGAACATCACGTCGGTGTAGATGGCGTTCTCGACGAGAACGATCGGAGTCTTCGGGTGAGCCTGCCTCAGTACGCGGAGGAACGGTTCGACGCGCTCGTGGGCCTCCTCCACACTCAGGTTCGGAAGGCAGTCATAGACGTAGACCGCCGGGTCGAGTTCGGCGAGCAGCTTGGCGATCTCCGGTTCGGACTTGCCGTTGCCGGAGAAGCCGAGGTTGATCACGGGCCAATCGAGCCGACGGCCGACGATCGCCGGGTATGGACCATGCCCGGGCGCGAAGCGCAGCCGCCCTGCAGTGATCGACGTGCCGTAGAAGACGACCGGGCGGACGCGGCAGGACGGGCCGTCGGCCGCGTTCCAGCGTCGCCGTCTGGCGGCAACTCCGATCTCCACCGACGTGACGCCGTTGTAGAGCGGAAGGTAGAGCAGGTACTCGCGTCTCCCCGCCGGCCAGTGCCGTTCGCAGAAGCGTCTGTTCGTTGGTCGGTCTTCTCCGGCCGGCCGTTTGCCACCCAGTGCCAGCCGGTCGGCGAGTTTCACATAGAGATCGAGGCCGCTGACGCCGGTCGCGGGCATGTGCGGCATCGCCAGCCTTGTCGTTGCGCAGGGTCCAGCGGGCGCGGATGGTGGCGGCGTCGGTCGCGAACCGAACCAGCAGGCCCGCCGACTGATGCGAGAGGTCCCACACCGGCGGGCGGACCGAGCGCTTCGGCTGCCGCCGGAAGGCGGTCGAATGGCTCCTTCCGGTTCGGCCCATCCCTGACCTTCGATGCGCAGACTCGCGGACGTCCATCCAACGAACCGGCAGGCTCGGATTGCTGCGCGAACAGGGTGGCTGAAAGGAGAAGGAGGAGAAATCGCATGGGCTGGACCTCGTCATAGGGTATCGCTGTTCGCACGAGGAGTAGAGCGCGGCGGTTCCGGCTACACTGGGCCGTATGGACCGCATCCTGATTCTCGGCGCCAGGGGGACCCTCGGCCAGCAACTCGCCAAGCTCTACCCGGGTGCCACCAGTTGGGACCGGGAAGACGTCGATGTCCTCGACTTCCCCGCCTTCCGGCGCGCCGTTCTTGCCCTGCCCGAGACTCCCCAAGCCGTGATCAACTGCGTCGCGTTCAACGACGTGGACGGCGCGGAGGAACGGCCCGAAGCGGCCCATGCGCTCAACGCCGACTTCCCTGGCCGATTGGCCGGACTTTGCCACGAACTCGGCGTCCCCCTCGTCCACTACAGCACCAACTACGTCTTTGACGGCGTGCGGGGCGAGTACACCGAAGACGACCCACCCAGCCCGTTAAGCGCTTACGCCCGATCCAAGGAAGCCGGCGAGCGCGCCGTCGCCTCCGCTACGCCCCGGCACTACATTGCCCGCACCGCCGTCATCTTCGGCCCCAAGGGCGCCAGCGACCTCTCGAAGAGAAGCTTCGTGGACATCATGCTCGACCTCGCCACGAGGTCTGACACCATCCGCGCAGTCGATGACGAGATCAGCAGCGTCACCTACGCGCCGGACCTTGCCGCCGCCACCGCCCTCCTGCTGCACTCCAGCGCCCCCTATGGGATCTATCACCTCGCCAACTCGGGCCAAGCCAGTTGGTTCGACATGGCCTGCGAGATCTTCCGTATCTCCGACCAATCCCGAGTCAGCGTACAGCCTGTGCCGGCATCGACCTTTCCTCGGAAAGCCCGCCGCCCGGCCAAATCGGTGATTCTGAATACCAAGGCTCCCCCGCTCCGTCCGTGGCAGCACGCGTTGGCCGATTTTCTCGGCTGAGAGGGCCGCCTTCACCGCATTTTAAGTTCACATCACGGTATGTCCGCAGTGCATCGACGACAAACACAATTTTGACCAATGGCTGCGGGCTGCCATCCCGGAAGGGAACGCCTGCCCGCGCCCGAGGAGCGTTTGCAGAGTGTTTGCAGCCAGGCGAGTCGAGGAACGTCGATGGGCTGCAACCGTCGAAGAGGTGCCAACAGGCGCCCGCTGGGCGAAAAGCACGGGTGTCAAGAGCGCTGCGAACCGCGAGGTGAGCAGGGTCTATTTCTTCTTCGCCACCAACTCGACGCTGGACGGCCCCATATCGCCACCCTTCCGCTCTCTCTTGAACTGATCTCGCCGCCGACCACCTTGCCAGTGAAGACCAGAGTCATCTTGTTGTCGTTGAACTCAATGTTCACGTTAAACGCAATGTCGTCGCCACTGACCTTGCCTTCGCTGATCTCCCGTGATCCATACTGGTTTTCCATTGTGCCCGTGAGCTTTTCGCCCGCTGCCTTGAAGTCGAACGTCGTCTCCATGGTGTTGCCGTCCCGGCCAGGAACCTGAGCAATCCACTGTCCGGTCACGTCTGCGGCCTGCAGGCAGAACGCCGACGGAACCGACATCATTGTCAGAAGAAATATGATGCGTCGCATGGGAGTCATCATATACCCTGGTGACCGGACGGGTTCGGCACTTGAGGCGTTGGTGGGCCCTGTAGGACTTGAACCTACAACCAACGGATTATGAGTCCGCTGCACTAACCATTGTGCTAAGGGCCCGCCGTTCTGTATTCCATTCTAGCTGGAACGATACAATTCAAGACATGGGTGATCAGTTTACGATTGCGGGCCGGACGTTCCGGTCCCGCCTGATGATCGGCACCGGCAAGTACCGCAGCTTTCCGGAGATGGTCGCATGCCACGAGGCCTCCGGCGCGGAGATGGTGACGGTGGCGGTGCGCCGCGTCAATCTGACCGACAAGACGAAGGAGTCGCTGCTCGACTACATCGACCGCAAGAAGTTCTTCATGCTGCCCAACACGGCCGCCTGCTACAACGTCGACGACGCCGTCCGGACGGCGCGGCTCGGCCGCGAGGTGGGGCTTTCCGAACTGGGTGAAGCTGGAAGTGATCGGCGACGAGAAGACGCTGTTCCCCGACATCGACGGGCTGCTGGAAGCCACGAAGATGCTGGTCAAGGAAGGCTTCGTCGTCCTGCCCTACACGAACGACGATCTGATCACGCGCGCAAGCTGATCGACGCCGGCGCGGCGGCGGTGATGCCGCTGGCCGCGCCCATCGGCAGCGGGCTCGGCATCCAGAACTACGCCGCCTTGCGGATTCTGCGCGAGCTGATCACGGAAGTGCCGCTCATCGTCGACGCCGGCGTCGGCACGGCGTCCGACGCGGTGCATCGCGATGGAGATGGGCGCCGACGGCGTGCTGATGAACACGGCGATCGCGGCGGCGCAGGACTGCGGTGAAGATGGCCACGGCGATGAAGCTCGGGGTGGAGGCGGGACGGCTCGCGTTCGAGTCCGGACGCATGGAGAGGAAGCTCTACGCATCGGCTTCGAGCCCGCTGTCGGGCACGATCCGGTAGAGAGGCGGGCGGTCAAAAAGTCAGGCCGACGAGGACTTCATACTGATTGCGGGAGCCCAGCACCGCGGCGGGTCCGGCTTGCGTGTCCTCCCATCGAGTCCAACGGAATTCAGGCGAGATCTGAATCACGGGGAGTGAAAATCGAATTCCCCCTCCGAAGGCGACTCCATTTGAGCCTGCCGAGAGGCGCGGGATGTCGCCGATGTTTCGGAAGACCCAGCCTCCGCTGACGTAGGGGCGTGCGACGATGCCGGGAAACCTGTACTTGAGCAGCAGGGGGAAGTCCCATGCACCGGCCGTGTTGTCCTGAACGTCGCTGTAGCCGACGCGGCGGTAGAGGGCGTTGAGTTCGATGCCGAGGCCGAGGGGCAGGTCGAGTTCCAGCATCGGACCAAGGGTCCAGCGTGAGGAGAGATTCGAGATGCGCCCTCCGGACTCGACCAGGTCGTTGAGGAGTACCCCCCTTCAGCCCGAAATGCAGATGCTGGGCGAAGGAGGGGGCAGCCAACAGGAAAAGGACGGCGGAGAGCCGCATCAGCTCACCGTCATGAGGTCAGCCGCCAGCTTGGCTTTGCGGCCTTCGAACATGGCGATGTTGGCCAGGTGCGGACCGGCCACGGCCTCCTGCGCCATTCGCACGGTGGAGTTGGGCTGCTTCCGGCTCTTGATGCAGTCCAGGAAGTTCTGGACGTGCGTCTCGATCGGAACGGCCACCGTCATCTCGATCGGTCGGCGTTTCTTCAGATGGCCACGGCTCCTTCCAGACGTTGACGCCGTCCTCGTCGAGAATCATCGTGCCCTCGTCGCCCATGAAGATGATGGACCAGCCGTTCTCGAACGCGTTGCGTAGTCGAGCGTCCAGGTGGCGAGGAAGTCGCCGGAACTCGAACACCGCGCAGAAGACGTCGGGGTGCTCCGCCCCGGTCATCTTGCGATTAACCCTGGGCGACGGCCGAGTTCGGCGGTCCGGTGTCGGTGAACCAGAGGATAACGTCCATCAGGTGCGTGCCCTGGTCGGTCATATTGCCGCCCGCATAATCCCTGAAGACGCGCCAGGAGCGCAAGCGCATCGGCTCCACGGGCCGGTCCTGCGAGGCGCCGAGGAAGCGCTTCCAGTCCAATTCGCCGGGCAGCGGGGAGTTGTCGATCGGTCCGGAGACGTTCCAGTGCCACATCGCCTTGACCATCGTGATTCTGCCCAGGATGCCGACGTCGATCAGCTTCTTGGCGGCGCGGATCGCTGGCGCGCTCCGCCGCTGCATGCCGACCTGGACGACCTTCTTGCTCGCCTCGACCGTCTTGACCATCCTGGCGCCTTCGCCAGGGTGCGGGAGAGCGGCTTCTCCGTGTAGACGTCCTTGCCGGCCTTCACCGAATCGAGCAGCATCGGGCAATGATGCCAGTGGTCTGGTCCGGCGAAGACGGTGAAGTCGATTCCCTTCTGTTCGAGCAGTTCATCGTAGTCGACGTAGCGCTTGGCGCGTGGGGTTGAGCTTGAGCGCCTCGCGACGTAGGGCTCATAGACGTCGCACACTGCCACGCACTGAGCACCGAGCTGCTTGAAGAACCGCTCAGGTAGCGTCCCCGTCCGCCGGCGGCGATCAGGCCGTAGGTCGGCTTGTCCTGGGCACTGAGTCTGGTGGCGCTGGCGGCGGCTGCGGCGGCGGTCAGGAAGTCCCTTCGATTGGTGAACATGCGTGGTGAAAACCTCTGCGAAGAGTCTATCGGATTTCGATAGGCCGCGAGTGGCGCGATATATTGAAGTTGACCCCGTTGGGAGGTCGTCTAACGGTAAGACTGCAGACTCTGGATCTGCGTATCGGGGTTCGAATCCCTGCCTCCCAGCCACTCCTTGAGGCCCTCTCACAAGCACAGTAAGCCACATTTCCTCGCATCCGTTCATCGAATCGTAGGCGAAGGACTGGACTGAGCCTGACCCGCCTCTTCCCGCCAAAAGCCGGGACGTGTCCGAACTCGAAATTCGCCCTTGCGCGTGACTCGCACTTCGATCGGGTGGAATCCGGCCGTGGGGGCCGCGGGTGTAAAGTTCAACACGTATTGCTGGTGCAGTTCGCCACCCAGTTTTTGGACGATTTCGTCCAGCGCCGCCTGCCGCGCAAACGAGAGAGCCACGCCTCCGGTCTGTGAGGTGAGCACCTCGGTTGTCTTCAACTTGCCCAGCCTCACCAGTTCCGTGAGCGCACCCAGGAGATCCACACGCTGTTCAGGTGGGGGCGTGGTTGGGTCCCGATCACGCCGGAGCGGCGCTCCCGGCTCTTCATGGCCTGGTGTCGACCTTCGCATGCCCTCGGGCAGGGGTGGCGGAACGCCCTCGGTTTCGGAGAGCGCTGTCCAAAATGCCGAATAGGATGCCACGTAGATGGTCACACCTGCTGCCTGGGCCGCCCTGACCACTTCGGCGAGGCCGGTTTGGCTCCCGCGGTCCCGGGATTGCGAGATCAGGAGCAACACGCGCCGCGCGTTTGGCTGTGCCTTCAGCTTCCCGATGGCTTCCAAGGCTGCGTCCAGCATGCGGGCCTTGCGCGGGTCGCCCGGCCTGATTGAGTTGAGCGCATTGGAGATCTTCGCCGACTCCGCGGTGCAATCCTGTTCCCAGCGCACGCTGCCGGCGAAGGACACGACGGCCGCGCAGCCTCGCTCCCCCACCACCAGAGGCTGGATCATCCCCCCGATTCGCCCCACTTTTTCGAGTGCGGGCACGGAAATGCCCGAAGACTGCACGGCCACCACCAGCGCGATCGGCGCCATGCCGCTTTCGAACGTATCCACGGCGATTTTCCGAGGTGCTCCGTTTTCAAGGAGGGTAAACTCACTGGCGCTCAGGTCCACCACTGCGCGCCCCCGCGCATCGGTCACCGTCACCGCGGCCTGCACGACCCGGGATTCCACTCCAAAGGTCTGTTGCGCCTGCTGGTTCTGCGCCTCCGCCGAGCAGGCAAGTAGCAGCCAGAGACACCACACCCTACCGTCCCGCTTCAACACATATTCCTGGACGTAGGGTGTCTGCCCGAGGGTTTCGCTGAATTTGCTGGCGATTATGGGCGGCGTGCAGGGCGGCGGAGAAGGGCGAACGCGGGTTCGGGCTCCGAGGATCGGGCGAGTTCAGCCAGTTCGCGCTCAATGATCTCGCGTTCGAGGTCTGCCGAGAGTTCCTCGCAGCCGGGCGTCTCCCGGTTCCTGTCGATGCGCTCCAGAAGTTCGGCCTCCAGGGCCAAGCGCTCTCTTACGTTTTCCATGGGATCCCTCGTTCTGCCTTGCGGCGCCGTCATATTTATAGATGCGCCGCGGAGGAAAATGTTCCGGGGATTATGCGGTCCGGCCGGAGGCGAGGCCAAACATGCCGTGACAGGGGCGCTGTGGTCGCTATCGTGAATCGAGGGCGCGCAACCGGCTTTCGATGAACTTGCGCTGGTTGGGGGGGATGTTTGGCTCGTCGAGTGCGGCGCGGTAGACGGCGAGGGCCGGGTCATTCTGCCGCCCTTCAGGTAGATGTCGGCCAGGAGCATGCGCGTGTCGAGGCCGCCACCGTGGCGGCGGCTGAAGGCTTCGAGCAGGGCCTGGGCTTCGGCGCGACTGCCGTGCCTGGTCGAGATAGAAGGCCAGGCCGAAGACGTATTTCTCGTTCTGGGGTGCTGCCTTGACAGCCTGCCGGCAGTGGGCGAATCCGGCAGGGTCGTTCCGCTCCATCTCGAGGACGCAGAGGTTGAAGGCGGCCGCGGCGAGGTTGGGGTCGGAGGCCAGGGCCCGGCGGAGAGAGTCTTCGGCTTCCTGCTTGCGGCCCATTTCGGCGAGCAGCAGCCCGCGGTTGAAGTTGGCGGGGGCGTTATCGGGGGCGGCGCGCAGGGCCTGGTCGAGGACGCGTTCGGCGTCGGCGTTGCGGCCGGCGCGGCTGTAGGCCATGGACGTGTTCACCAGGGTGCCGACGCTGTCGGGGCGCAGGCGGATGGCGTTCTCGAAAGACTGGATGGACTGGTCGAGCTGGCCGCGCTCCATGTAGAAGTTGCCGAGGTTGGTGTGATTGGAGAAGTCGTCGGGGCGGGCGTTGTAGGAGGCGATCAATTCGTCGGTCGCTTTTTTGACGGATTCCTGCTGCGCGGCGGCGAGGGCGTCGACGGGCACCACGGCGAGGGAGGCCGCGGCGCGGATGCGCACGAGACGATAGTCGTCGGCGGTGGCGCGAACGAGGGCGTCGCGGACGTCGGGGGTGACGCTGCCGCTGAGTGAGCCGGCGGCGGCGGCGCGGACGAGCGGGTTCGGCGTGTTGGAGAGCTTGCAGGACGACAGGGAGTTTGCTGGGGTCGGGACAGCGGCATGAGGATGCGGATGAGAGACGCCTGGGTGACGTTGTCTCCGGCGGGGTTCTGGATGTAGGCGAGGATCGCCGGGAGTTTCTCCCACTGTTCCTTGCGGGCGGCATCGATGAGAGCGGTGCGTTCGAGCACCGGCTTCTGGTAGTCCTGCTTGTGCCATTGGCGCACTTTGGCGTCGGCCCAGGCTGCGCTCTTGTCCGTGTGGCAGAGGTTGCAGGCGTTGGGGGACTTGAACTTGAGGGTGGCTGCCGGGCGTGGGCGGCAGCATCGAGTGATCGCTGCGGTTCATGTTGGCGAAGCGCGTCTTGGGCATGTGGCAGTCGATGCACTGGCCGCCGGGCGTGCCGGGCTTGTGATGGGTGTGGGCTTGGACGTTGGCGGCTTTCTCCTGGTGGCAGGGCAGGCAGGCGCCGTTGGGGTTTTCGGTGGCGAAGCGGTAGCGGCCGCTGGAGGTGTGGCAGTGGATGCAATCGAACTTGCCGTTCCGGATGCACGGGTTCATGAGCCAACTGGTGTAGGTGTAGTTCTCGCCGAGGTCGCGGCCGTCGGGGTAGTAGTCGGGGTCCTCGAGAGTGACGAGGTCGTAGTGGTCGAAGAAGCGCTGGGTGACCTGATAGCCGGAGCTGATGGGGCTCATCTTGGCGTGGCAGGGGGCGCACATTTCGTTGCGCTGCTGGACGGTGAACTGGGTGGTGCGCAGGATGCGCATGTCCTTGTGCTTGGCGTTGAGGTCCTTGGTGTAGAGGGCGATGTGGGCGGCGCCGTCGGCGTGGCAGGTTTCGCAATTGATGCCGGGCTCGCGCCAGGTGGTGTGGTAGGTGTTGCTGGCGAGGTCGTAGTTGGTTTTGGAGCTGGCTGACGTGGCAGCCATAGCAGGAGGTGTTGAAGGTGTAGGCGGGGTCGGTCCAATGGAGAGGCTGCGTCGGCGGGGCCTTCGGCGTGCATGCGGACGCCGCTGCCGGCGACGTCGTACCAGGCCTTTGTGCCGAGGTCGTAGCCGAGGGGCAGGACCTGCAGGCGTGCCGCGATCCAGGGGGGTGAGGAAGTAATAGGTGTTCTTGCCGCCCATGACATGCTCGAAGGCGAGCTTGCGGACGCCCTTGGGGCCGGTCTCTTCGACGAAGGCGGGGGATTCCGGCGAGGACCGCGCGGTAGGTGGAGTCGCCGATTTTCATGGGCTGGTCCATGGGGGTCAAGGCGGCCTTGGCGAAGGCGGCGGTGAATGGCTGCATGGCGAGGCCATGGTGGGAGGTGGCCCACTTCTTGTAGAAGGCGGGGTGGCAGGTGCGGCACTGGGAGGAGCCTTTGGCGGAAGCGGATTCGGGTTTTGGCGCGGCTTGGGATGCACGGCTTGTTCGAACATCCGGCTGTGGCGAGGAGCAGGAGGAAGAGCAGCGGTATGTCGATCCGGCGAGCGCCTCTGATCATTTGCTCTCCCATTGTGCCGCAACGGCGCTCCGGCTTGGTTGATTTTGCCTTTGAAGCCGCCGAGGCCGTCGACGAACGACCGCTGGAGGACGACGAGGTAGAGTTCGGGCTTGCCCGAGGGGACTGCGTGGGGAGGAGGAATCGGAATTCGAGAGCGCTGCGGAAGTAGTGGCTGGCGAAAAGCATCTTGGAGGCAATGACGGCACCCTCTCCGAATTGGCTGGGTTTGCGGCTAGATGAACGGCCGGTCTGCGATGGACGTTCAGGAAAGTCCGGCTAACTGGGAAGGAAATCCTCGCGGTTGGCTTGGCGCCGGGGGGAACTGGGCGTGCAGAATCCGCTGCCACCTCGCCAGATTGTGGGAAACAAAGCGTTTGGGCAGGGTTAAAGGAGTAACGCACCCTCTGTGCCTTTTGCTGTGGACGAGTTGCCAGCAAAATGCTGAAGGTCCCGATTGGGCTGACTTTTGAACAGGATGCTTCGGAGATGAAACTGAAACACCTAACGATGGCCTTCGGGCTCGTATTGGGCATTGCCGCTGTTGCGCAGGCCCAGAATAAGAAACCCAACATCCTCATCATCTGGGGCGATGACATCGGGCAGTTCAATGTCAGCGCCTACAACATGGGCATGATGGGCTACAAGACCCCGAATATTGACCGCATCGGCAAGGAAGGCGCGGTTTTCACGGACTGGTACGGGCAGCAGAGCTGCACTGCCGGCCGCGCGGCGTTTATCACCGGGCAGTCACCGATGCGAACGGGCCTGACCAAGGTCGGACTTGCCGGGCGCGCCGGAGGGGATGAAGAAGGAAGACCCGACGATCGCGACGATGCTGAAGGCGCAGGGCTACATGACCGGGCAGTTCGGCAAGAACCACCTCGGCGACCGCGACGAGATGCTGCCGACCGCACCACGGGTTCGACGAATTCTACGGCAACCTGTACCACCTGAACGCGGAGCAGGAGCCGGAGCATCCGGACTATCCGAAGGACCCGGCGTTCAAGAAGAGATTCGGCCCGCGCGGCGTGATTGAGAGCTACGCGGACGGCCGCATCAAGGACACAGGTCCGCTGACGATCAAGCGCATGGAGACGATCGACGAAGAAGTCACGGTCAAGGCGCTCGATTTCATGGATCGCGCCAAGAAGGCGGACAAGCCATTTTTCGTCTGGTACAACTCCACCCGCATGCACATCTTCACGCACCTGAAGCCGGCTTCGGTTGGCAAGACGGGCCTCGGCATCTATGCCGACGGGATGGTGGAGCATGACGGCATGGTTGGCCAGTTGCTGGACAAGGTGAAGGCACTGGGCATCGAAGACAACACGATCGTGATGTGGTCGACCGACAACGGCTCGGAGTCGTTCTCATGGCCCGACGGCGGCACCACGATGTTCCGCGGGCGAGAAGAACACGCAACTGGGAAGGCGGCTACCGGGTCCCGATGGTGATGCGCTGGCCCGGCGTCATCAAGCCCGGCACGGTGATCAACGAAGTCGGCGCGCACGAGGACATGATGCCGACATTGCTGGCAGCCGCGGGCGATACGACAGTGAAGGAAGATCTGTTGAAAGGCCGGAAGGCCGGCGAGATGACATACAAGGTCCATCTGGACGGCTACAACCTCCTGCCCGCGTTCAAGGGACAGGGCGAATGGCCGCGGAAAGAGTTCATCTATTGGACCGACGACGGCAGCGTTGCCGCATTGCGCTATGGCAACTGGAAGGCCACCTTCCTGCGGCAGGACGCCCATGGACTGCATGTCTGGCAGGAGCCATTCACGGCGTTGCGGGCACCGATGCTGACGAATCTGCGCATGGACCCGTTCGAACTTGCGCATGAGATCGGCATGGACTATCAGCGATGGTTCGCCGACCACATGTTCATGATCGCTCCGGCGGCAGGATACGTCGGGCAGTGGCTGCAGAGCTTCAGGAGTTTCCGCCACGGCAGAAGCCCGGCAGCTTCAACCTTGACCACGTGATGGCAGCGGTGACGGCCAACGCCGGCAAGCAGTGACGCCAGGCTGACAAGAAGGCCGCGGGCCGGCATTCGCGCGCAGTTAGGGCCGGATGCAGCCACTCGGGATCGCTGCAGCCATGACTTCGAATAGAAAGGCCGTTGATCCATCGAAGCTGGCGTTGTCGAACTGGCTCAATTCGCTGTTCGCGGCGTTGTCCAATGTCCAGGCGAGCGCAGCAAGCGGCGACGGCGGACGACGACAAGGCTCATTTCGAACTGATGCCCGTATCTGGTCCTGGGCGGCATGGGCGGCGACGTGACGGTGAAGGGGCGGACACGTCCTTTTCGCAGAGCGCTGCGGATGTGCTGAGCAACTTGCAGCTCGGGTTCATGGGCCGGACCCGCGGTCACGTACAAGAGCTGGTTCGTCGGCTGGATGGCACCTACATGGGACTCGGCGCGGCGAACGACAACGTGGACGCGGGTCTGGACCAGGTGATCGTCGAACCGAGCGTCGGAGTACAAGCTGGCGCCGTTGCTGGAAGTCGCTCGGCGGGGCGCGCTATAAGCAGCATCGCCATGGACATGAAATTCAGGGGCCCGCTGGCGGCGCAAGTGTACGAGCAGAAGACGTGGTGGGATCCATTCCTCGGAGGACGCGTGATGATTCCGTTGGGCGAGAAGTACCAGCTTCACCGACGCCTGGATTTTGGCGGCTTCGGCGCAGGTGCGAAGATTGCCGGTGAATGCCGAGCCCTTGTTCAACATGAAGATCGGGAACGCGGGACGCTCAACGCGGGCTGGAAGTTCTACTATGTCGACTACAGAGACAATGGCGCGAACTTCAGGTATGCGGTGTCGTCGCAGGGGCCGCTGATCGGGACGACGTTTCGCTGGTAGGCGCTACTATCGGAGCTCAATGGATCGCTTCTGCCACGTGCTCGCTTCTATTGTGCTCTTCTGCGTTGGCCGTCCGCAGGCTCAGACTCCCTTGGCTTCGTGGAACGAGACGGCGTCGAAGAAGGCGATCGTCACTTCGTCGAGAAGGTCACCAAGCCTGGCTCGCCGGACTTCGTGCCGGTACGCGGAGCGGATCGCTGTCTTCGACAACGACGGCACGCTCTGGGCCGAACAGCCGATGTACTTTCAGTTTCTGTTCGCGCTCGACCGTGTCAAGGCGCTCGCGCCGCAGCATCCGGAGTGGAAAGGCCAAGGAGCCCTTCGCGTCGCTGCTCAAGGGCGATTTGAAAGCCGCTTGCTGGCCGGCGGCGAGCGGTCATCGCTGGAGATCGTCATGGCGACCCACGCCGGCATGACGACTGAAGAGTTCGAGACGCATCGTCAAGGATTGGCTTGCGACGGCGCGGCATCCCAAGATCAAGCGGCCCTACACCGAGCTGGTGTATCAGCCGATGCTGGAACTGCTCGCCTATCTTCGAGCCAACGGGTTCAAGACCTTCATCGTCTCCGGGCGGCGGCATCGAGTTCATGCGTCCGTGGAGTCGAGAAGGTCTATGGCATCCCGCCGGAGCAGGTCGTCGGCAGCAGCATCAAGACGAAGTTCGAGATGCGCGACGGCAAGCCGGTGCTGGTGCGGCTGCCGGAGGTGGACTTCATTGACGACAAGGAAGGCAAGCCGGTCGGCATCAACAAGCATATCGGCCGGCGGCCCATCGCCGCATTCGGCAATTCCGATGGCGATTTGCAGATGCTGCAATGGACGGCCGCGGGCAGCGGTGCGCGGTTCTGCCTTTACGTTCATCACACCGATGCTGTGCGCGAGTGGGCCTATGATCGCACATTCGTCCATCGGGCGACTCGACAACGGGCTCGATGAAGCCAAGGCCAAGGGCTGGACGATTGTCGACATGAAGAGCGACTGGAAGATCATCTATCCTTTCGAGAAGAAGTGAGCAATAACTGAGAGAAGAGGAACGAACTCCATGAGATTAAGTGCGCTTCTAGGGCTCATTGCGTGTTGGCAGCGTGCCTGCAGGCGCAGTCGCCGGTCGAAAAGTCCTGGACGATTCTAACGACTGCCGTTGCTGACAAGAATTACGAAACGAGGGGCAAGGCGATTCAGTCGCTTGGCTTGGTTACGGGCAATGCGCGTGCTCAATCAATGGCGGAGGCGGCGCTGCAAGACCAGCGCGAAGAAGTTCGCGCCGCGGCTGCCGACTCGCTCGGCGCGATGCGTGCCAAAGGATCGGCCCCAAAGCTGAAGGCCGCGCTCAAGGACCCCGCGACCGCCGTCGTCTTTGCGGCCGCCAATGCGTTGTTTGTAATGGGGGATCCGGATGCTTTCGAGGTCTACTACGCCGTGCTCACGGGGACGCGAAAGAGCGGCGATGCGTTGCTGGATTCCCAGATGAAGATGTTGAAGGACCCGAAGGCGCTCACGCAGCTTGGGTTTGAGGCGGGAATCGGTTTCATTCCTTTCGGCGGCGTCAGCTACAAGGCCTTCAAGATGGCGACAGCCGATACGGTGTCGCCTGTCCGGGCGGGAGCGGTGGTGAAACTGACGCATGATCCGGACCCGAAGTCGGCGCAGGCGATGGCAAATGCGGCAGAGGACGAAAAGTGGCTCGTCCGGGCGGCGGCAATTGGAGCGCTTGCCCGCAGGAACGACCCTGCGATGGTGAAACCCATCATTCCTCTGCTCAATGACGAGAACGATGTCGTGCGGTTCAATGCCGCGGCTGCAGTGATCCACCTGAGCGCGCCTGGCCCGAGTGCTGTCAAGCCGGCCGCGAAGAAGAAGTGAGCCTGCCCGAACTTGACCTGGGTGGCGCACCCGACTTGCCCTCTCTCCGAGGCAGCAGCAGTCGCAGAACTTTGTGTATTATTTACAGATCCGCCTGAAGGCCCCGTTGCTCACGTAAGCGCGGTGGTGCGGCTTCGCGATTCAATTCGAAAGAGGATTATTGATGAAACAAATCAGATTGTGTGTGCCAGTTCTGTGTATTCTCGTTGGGGCCGCGACAGCCTCGGCGCAGGGTGTCAAGCAGGAGCTTCAGCAGAAGCTCGCCACCGTGAAGGAATCGGTCGCCAGAAATCAGGCGGCTCTGCGGCAGTACACCTGGACTGAGCACACCGACATCAGCCTGAAAGGCGAAGTCAAGAAATCGACCGACAACCTCTGCCGCTACGGCGCGGACGGAAAGGTGGCGAAGACGCCGATTGGGACGCCCGCGCCGCAAGAAGGAGATGCGGGGGCTGAAGAAGAAGATGGTGGAGAAGAAGGTGGGCGAGCTGACGGACTACATGGAGCGGGCGGCGGCGCTGATTCACCGGTACATGCCGCCTTCCCCGGACAGCATGCAGGCGGCATTCCAGGCGGGGAACGCCTCGCTCGGGCAGGCCGGTCCGGGGAAGATCCAGCTGCAGTTCAAGGACTACGCCAAGCCGGGAGACGCGCTGACATTCAATTTCGACACCGCAACGAAGGCGCTGCAGTCGATCAGCGTCAACTCGTACCTGGATGATCCGAAGGACGACGTCGTGACCCTGGCGGTGGTGTTCCAGTCCCTGCCGACGGGACGAACTACGTCGCATCGACGACGCTGAACGCCGCGGCGAAGCAGGTTGTGGTGAAGACGACGAACGGCAACTACCAGAAGCTGGCGAAGTAGCGATTCGAGGAGCAAGCAGATATGGCAATCAGGAAGGACACGAAGCTGGTCGAAGACTCGCCGCGGCTGATCCTGCTCGGCGGCCATGGCGGCGCCGGCGCAAACGGCGCCTGCGACCGACGAGGAGAAGAACCTTCAGGCCTACATCGGGCTGCTTCGTTCGGATGTGAAGAAGGCGAAGTCCCAGGTGATCAGCGAGGTGATGCAGTTCGACGCCGGCCAGGCGCGAAGTTCTGGCCGATCTACAAGGAGTTCGAAACGGAGTTCACCAAGATCGGCGACGGCATTCAGGCGCTGGTCAAGGACTACGTGTCGAACTACGACCGGATGACGCCGGAAGTCGCCGACAGGTTGGCGACGAAGCTGCTGGACATCGAGCAGCAGCGGCTCGACCTGAAGAAGAAGTACTACGCCCGTGTGAAGGGGGCGCTGGACGCGGTGACGGCAACTCGCTTCCTGCAGGTGGAGAACCAGTTGGAGAAGTTGCTGGATCTCCAACTGGCCGCCCAGTTGCCGGCCATGGAGTAGGAGTTAAGGAGCATTCAGCGATGAAGATCAACAAGATTCTGGCATCAATCCTGTGCGGCGCGTGCTGCACAACGCTGCTGAACGCCGACACCCTGGTCCTGCGGGATAAGAGCGCAATTGAGGGAACATTCGTGGGTGGGACCACGAAGTACATCAACTTCGTTTCTTCGTCCGGAAAAACTATGCAGGTCCCGGTGTCGCAGGTGATGTGGCTGACGTTTTCGGCCCCGGCGGCGGCCGTCGCCGCGGCGCCAACCCGCGTCTAAGCCCGCTCCGTCGCCGCGCCGGCGGCGGCAAAGCCTGCGGTCATCATCCCTGCCGGGACTACCCTGCGGGTGTCGACGATTGACGCGATCGACGTGGATTCATCGCAAGCCGGCAAGACGTTCCGCGGATCGCTCTCGGATCCCGTGATGTCGGGCGGCAACGTTCTCGTTCCCCGCGGCGCAGCCGTGGTGCTGGTGGCGGCGAAGGTGGAGCAGGGCGGCTCGATGAAGGGCAGCGACCTCATCGACCTGAAGGCGAACTCGATCACCGTTGGCGGGAAGCAGGTGCCGATTGTCACCAACGTTGTCGAGAACAAGTCGGCGGGCGAAGGGAAGAAGACCGCTCGCAAGACCATCGGCGGAGCCGGGCTGGGTGCCGCGATCGGCGCCATCGCCGGCGGCGGAACGGGAGCGGCGATCGGCGCGCTGGCCGGCGCCGCCGCCGGGCCATTGTGTCGGCATCGGGCCAGCCTCATCTGAAGATTCCCGCTGAATCGATGCTGCAGTTCCAACTGCTGGCGGACCTGAAGATTCAGTAGCCACTGACACAGCGAGCAATTCAACGATCGACAAGGAGAACACCATGAACAAGACGGTGACGATGTCTTCCTCGGGCTGCTCTGCTTCGGCTTGGCCCTGACGGCTCAGGATGTGACCTACAACTACGACCAGCGGCCGACTTCTCGAAGTTCAAGAGCTACAAGTGGGTTGCGATCAAGGAAGGCGTGCACCCGGACCAGCTGGTCGACCAGCAGATCAAGGCGGCGCTCGACGTCGGAGCTGGCCAAGAAGGGGCTGAGCAAGACCGACAGCGACAAGGCAGACCTGCTACATCGGCTACCAGTTTGCCATCGGCCAGGAGAAGCAGGTCAACGCCTACAACACCGGCGGCGCGGTTGGGGCTACGGCGCCCGCTGGGGCGGCGGGATGTCACGACGACGGCGACGACGTCGACGATCAACATCGGAATGCTGGTCCTCGACATGTACGATCCGGCCGCGAAGCAGTTGGTCTGGAGAGGCAAGGCTTCGAAGACGCTCGATGAGAATGCAAAGCCGGACAAGCGGCAGAAGAACCTGGCGAAGGGTGTGGAAGAAGCTGCTGAAGAACTATCCGCCGAAGAAGAAGTCGTAGAACGCGGGCTGATGTACGAATGGCTGGCAGAATGCGAATCGCCGACGCGCCTGACAAGTCCAGGTAATGAAGACACCGGCCGCTAATTGGCTGCGTTCACGCTTCGTTTTTTTCCTGGGCCGCTGGCGGCGAGGAAACACAATCGAAGACGCCGGAGGCTTCCAAGACCGTGAAAGTGCTTGAAGAGGGGATAGTGCCGGGATCAATTAAACTCCCGGGCACGGACCTCTCGCTCAAGCTTGGCGGCTACGTGAAGGTCGATTTTATTCAGGATTTCGATGCAATTGGGAATCTATATCAGTTCAAGACTGATTCGATACCGGTGAAGAACGGAGCCGGCAATGCCCAAGGGGGGCAAAACACAATACACGCGCGGGAGACGCGATTCAACCTGGACCTGACCGGGGACACTCCGAAGGGCAAGTTCCGGGCATTCTTCGAAGGCGATTTCTACGGCGACAGCAACAACTTCAGGATCCGCCACGCCTACGGCGAATTCGGCAACGTGCTGGGCGGGCAAACCTGGACCACGTTCATGGATATCTCAGCGAGGCCGCGGTCGCTCGATTATGAAGGCCCCGACGGTGAGATTTTCGTCAGGCAAGCGATGATCCGCTGGGCGCAGCCGTTGTCGAAGAGCTGGAAACTCGCGGTTGCGGTGGAGAGTTCAGGAAGCCAGTTTGCGGTCCCATCGGGGATGACCGGCAGCGCGCGAAACAATACTCCCGACGTGCCAGCATTTCTGCGTTACGACTCGTCGCGCGGGCACTTTCAGGTGGCCGGGATTCTGCGCCAGATCCGATTTGACGGAATTGGCTCGTCGCCGGATGTTTCGACAACGGGTTGGGGCATCAACTCGACGTTCCGGGTGAACACCGTGGCCAAGAACGGGCTGATGGGACAGTTCGTGTTTGGCAACGGGCTGGGCCGCTACATTGAGTCGATGAACGGCCAGAGCGTAGATGCGGTCTTTCGCGGTAACACGCTGAAGGCGCTGCCGGCGCGGGCGGCTGTGCTGGGTTATGAACAGCACTGGAACGCGCACTGGCAATCGAATTTCGCGTATGCGTTCGCAGGCATGTCGACCGACGTGAGCCAGGGCGATGCGGCGATCAAACGGACGCAGGATGCGAGGGCGAATCTGATTTGGGCGCCATACAAGATGATCAACATTGGAGGCGAGTTGCTGTGGGGTCGCCGGGACAACCGGAATGGCGCGCATGGCGACGCCCTTCGTCTCCAGATATCCATGATTTTCAACTTGAACTAAGCACGAAGTGCCGAGCAGGAAAGGGTAGATCACATGAAGCTTGATGGGATATCAATTGTCGCCGCAGGGATCCTCGTGGGCCTGCTGAGCGGCTGCAGTTCCACTAAGACGGCGGAGCCAGTGAAGGAGGAGCCGAAGGCGCAGGCGGCGAAGACCCGCCCGATTGCGCCACCGGCTGGAGACCCTCACTGGGGGTACGAGGCGACAGAAGGACCAGGAAACTGGGGAAAGCTGAGCGCGAAATGGGCCGTTTGCGGCGATGGGAAGAGCCAGTCGCCGGTCGACATTGAAAAGACGAAGAAAGCCGACCTGCCGGCATTGAAAGCGGAGTTCAAGCCGGCCGAACTGAAGATCGTCCATCACGAGCATATGGCCGATGTCGTGAACACGGGTCACTCGATCCAGGTGAATTACACAATGGGCGACAAGCTGAAGATGGGAAACGAGGAGTTCGAGCTATTGCAGTACCACTTCCACAGCCCGAGTGAGCATACCGTCGGCGGCAAGCACTATCCGATGGAGATGCACATGGTGCACAAGTCGGCCGAAGGGAAGCTGGCTGTGGTGGGTGTGTTTGTGGAAGAAGGGGCGACCAACCCGGCATTCGAGCCGGTCTGGGCGAACCTGCCGAAGGTGAAGAGCGTGGAGCACCACCTGGAGCACGTGACGGTGGACGTGAACAAGATGCTGCCTGCGAGCACACAGAGCTACAGGTACACAGGGTCGCTGACAACGCCGCCTTGCTCGGAAGGCGTGAAGTGGGTGGTGATGACGACTCCGGTGCAGATGTCGGCGGCCCAGATCGCCGATTTCCGCGCCGTTATGAAGGGGAACAACCGGCCCCCGCAGCCGTTGAACGGTCGGGCAGTCATCACCGACAAGGTGTCCGAGAAGGTGGCGCAGTAGCGCAACGCCTGCGCGTACGACACCTGCTGGCAGCGAACTCTCCGACGCGCGGAAAGAGAAGGGGCCTTCTGTTCTGTATGCCTCGCCGAGAAGAGCGGATTGAGCGGCCCGGGCCGTTCACGCTCGCGATTCTACTTGTTCTGAGCGTTTATCCGGCGATGGCGCAGGATACATCCGCTCATGAGGAGTTCTGGCCGAAGGTGAACGTATTCGTGAACATGAACAAGAGTTCGCGGGTGCTGTTCGAGTACAGCGCGACACGGCAGGACAACCTGGGTACATACTCAGACGGAGTGACCGGCGGCTACTTCGATTTCTATATGCTTCCAATCGCACGCCGGAAACTGCGGGAGCACCCGGATGCCGCTCGCCACAAGCTGCTGATGTTCCGGGCAGGATATCTGTTCACGCTCACTCCGGGGACAAGTTCCAAGGGGAAATCGACTGAACATACGCCGGTGCTGGAACTCCACACCAAACTGCCGATGCCCGGCGGACTCCTGCTCACGGACAGGAATCGAGGAGACCTTCGATTCGTGGACGGAGTATTCGAGCCGCGCTATCGCAACCGGTTGAAGCTGGAACGGTCGTGTCTCTGGGGGCGTTTGCACTTGACGCCCTACGTTCATGCCGAAGCGTTCTTCGACACTCGCTGGAATGAGTTCAACCGGTACCGCTACTCTGCCGGCGCGGATGTTGTCATTAGTCGCCGCATGGTCCTGGACGCTTATTACCTGCGGCAGCACGACAGGAAGTCGACACCCTACGACGTGAATGCGATTGGGGCCACGCTCGAGTTCCATTTGCGGTAGTGGGACGGCAGTTATTTCGCCGGCCGCAGACTGTTTGATCAACTCGACTGCGTGCTGGATGTAGATTTCGCCGGTCATCTCGCCGAGGGAGACGCGCGAGATGTACTTGTAGGCGGGAAAGCTGTTGAAGTCGACCTTGGTCAAGATGTAGCCGAAAGCGTCGTTGGTCAGCCCGAAGAGGAAGTTGTGTTCGCCGCGCATCTGGCGCTTCAGGTAGAGGCCGATGTTAGGCAAGGCTTCGCCGGGGATGGTGAGAATCTGGGCGTTGCCGAGATTGACCAAGTTCACGCGGGCGCTGATCGTGCGGCCGGGACCGCGGGGGTATTTCAGCGGGGACAGTTCGACGACCTGCCACATGGCGTCGGATTCCACCGGGAATCGCACCTCCATTGAACGGCTGTTCAGACCGGGGGTCTTCTGCCAGGCGGCGGAGGCGACGAGGCGCAGCGATTCGGCGGCCAGCAGGTTGCCGATACGCTCGCATTCGCTCCACGCACGGGTGTCGTTCCAATAGGCTCGCAATGCGTCTTTGGGGGGCGAATCGAGGTTGCGGTTGTCGGCTGTGACCATGCCGCCCTGGGCGCCGTTCATGAAGATGGCGAGGCCTCCTGCGTCTTTCTCGATGCGGTCGTAGAACGGCCCGGCGAGGTCGGGGCTGAGGATGCCCAAGCCGCTGCCGAGCACTTCGGGGTGGATGGCGTAGTTCACCAGAGTGGCGATGGGGCGGCCATCCAAGCCCCTTGCCTGCAGGACACCGGCGCGGCGGTCGTAGAGGTCGGGAGCGTAGTAATTGTAGGCGATTTTGCCTTTGATTTCGCCGGAAGCGACGCGCAACTCGGCCGGCTGCAGATGGTCAAGCGCTTCGTTGATTGCGGCAGCGATTTGCCCGGTGACGAAGTTCATGTATTCGAGCGAGCCGGTATGGCCGCCCTTGCCATCGGGGTAGGCATAGGTATCGGGCGCGCTGTGGGTGTGAGTCACACCGATGAGAATCCTGTCCGGCGCGAGGCGCGGCACGAGCGCTCGGGCCCGGTCGCCCAGGACAGTGGGGAAGCCGAGCAGATCGAGGCTGACGATGGCCACAGTTTCGCCGCCAGACCGGAACACCAGGGCGCGGGCGGTCAGTTCGCCTTGCTTTGACGTGGCCTGGGTGGGCGCGCCCATTCCGCCGCTGATCGGCAACAGAGGATTCGGCGTGATGATTCGCTTGGCCGCCGCGGCCTCGAAAGCGGCACGACTGGCTGCGCAGTTGAGGCTCCAGCAAGAGGGCGAAGCTGATGGAATAGCGAGAGCTCTTCATTCGGTTCAAAGGGCGAAATAGGGTTTGTTGGACTGCCATTTGCCGCGAGTGAAATCCGGGAAGGGAAGAGGAGCGCCGCCCTTCGCGATGGACGCCTCGGAAACCCCGATGACCGCGCTCATGGTGAGGGAATCGTAGAGATCCAGAGGTGTCGGAGTCCTGTCCCGCGCTGAGTTGAGGAACAGGCGCACTTCGAGATCGTCAGTGCCGCCGTGGCCGCCGGCCAGGGGGTCGAGGGCGGAGCGGGCTTCAGTGACGGGTTTCCACCACTTGTGGTCGAATTCCGCCTGGTAGGGGTCGAATGGCTCCCACTCGTGGTACTTCGCAGTGCGGCCTTCGATGTAGACAGTGCCGGGCTGCTCGCGATAGATTCCCTGCGTACCCTGGAGCATCCAGCGGTTGTCGTAGGGGCGCGGCAACTGCATGTCGTAGTTGATGACGATGGTCTTGCCGAGTTTGGTGCGGACGACGGAGGTGACGATGTCGCCCTGCAAGTATTCGCGCTTCGCGCCCGGGTGATCGGGGCCGAATTTCCGGCGGAAGTAGTCGTTGATCCCGCGCGACACGGTGGCGGTGGAGGCCATGGTGTCAAAGGCGTCGCCGCAGTTGATCGCCATCCAACTCAGGACGGGGCCAAGGGCGTGGGTTGGGTACTGGTCGGCATTGCGCTTCACAAGGTACTCGCCGCCCCAGCGGATGTTGCCTTGCTTGTCAAAGAACCAGTGGTCGATGCAATCGTGCGAGTGGGCGCAGTGGCAGTGAACTGTCGTGCCGAGCAGGCCGGCGCGGATCATGTTGAGGACTGCGAGGTTGTCGCGGCGGAAGCTCCAGTTCTCCATCATCATGCAGGGCACGCGAGTCTTTTCGTGAGTTTCGAGGAGTTGCCAGCACTCGTCGACGCTGAGCGCGGCCGGGACTTCGACGCCGGTGTACTTGCCCGACTGCATGGAGAATACAGCCATGGGCGTGTGCCAATGCCAGGGGGTGGCGATGAGGACGGCATCGAGATCCTTGCGCTCCATGAGGCGTTTGTAAGAGTCCTCAGAGCCGGTGTAGCCTTCGGGCTTGGGCCGCCCGGCTTTCACGACAAGAGCCTGGGCGCGCTCCAGGTTGGATTGATCGATGTCGCAGAGGGCCCGCACTTCCACAGAGGGCGCGCGGAGCGCCATGCCGAGTAGAGCGCTGCCGCGGTTGCCGGTTCCGACGATGCCGATGCTTACGGGCCTTGCCTGGGCCGTACCGGACGCGAAGGCACCGGCGACGAATGTTCTGCGTTGCATGGAGGACCTCCGTGGAGACGTATATCACTTCTGATTGCCGGGCGGGCAGGGGAGGCATCCCGCGATATACTGCCGCAAGCAATGAACCGACGCACATTCCTGCAGGCAGCGGTGGCAAAGCCGATCAGGAGGCCGAACATCGTCTTCGTCTTCGCGGACCAATGGAGGGCGCAGGCGTTCGGCTACAGAGGCGACCCGAACGCGCGAACTCCGGCGGTGGACGCACTGGCTAAGGAGTCGTTCGAGTTTGTCAACGCGGTGTCCGGACTGCCGGTGTGCAGTCCGTATCGGGCATCGCTGATGACGGGGCAGTATGCGGTTCGCCACGGTTTGGTGGTGAACGACGTCGAATTGCGGCCGAACGGGCCGACGCTGGGCGAGAGTTTCCGGAAAGCCGGCTACGAGACGGCCTACATCGGGAAATGGCACATCTACGGAAGCCCGGGAGGGCAGGCCGAGCGGCGGCTTGGTTTTGTCCCGGAGGCGTCGCGGTTGGGCTTCGACTACTGGAAAGGGTGCGAGTGCACGCACAACTACAACCGGTCGCTCTACTATGCGGGCAATGACTCGAATGCGCGGTATTGGGATGGGTATGACGCGATCGCGCAGACGGCCGACGCATGCGAGTTCATTCGCAAGAGGGCGAACACAGGCGATCCCTATCTGCTCGCGCTGTCCCTCGGGCCGCCGCACGATCCATACGGCACGGCCCCGGAGGAGTACCAGGCACACTATCGAGATCGAGAGATCAAGCTGCGGAGGAACGTTCCGGCATCCCACGCTGCCGAGGCTGTGAAGAACCTGAAGGGCTACTACGCGCACATGATGGCGGTGGATGCGTGTGTGGGCCGGTTGAGGGCAGCGGTCGATGGGGCTGGGCAGGCCGAGGATACCGTGTTCGTTTTCACTTCCGATCACGGCGACATGCTGCAGAGCCAGGGACTGCACCACAAGCAGCAGCCTTGGGACGAGTCGCTGAGGGTGCCGTTTCTGGTGCGCTATCCACGGCTACTGGGCAGGAAGCGGCGGGAGTCGGTGACGCCGATCGACGCGCCAGACATCATGCCGACGCTGCTCGGGTTGGCCGGGTTGCCGGTGCCGGAGTCGGTGCAGGGCGCAAACTTCGCGGCATTGATCAGCGGGACGGGTGAAGGATGAAGCGGAGCCAGCGGCGCTGTTGAACCTGCCGGCGTCGTTCTCCGTTGTTCGGCGGCAGGGGTTCGCCGAGTATCGGGGAGTGCGGACGCCGCGGCACACGTACGTCCGGTCGATTCATGGCCCGTGGCTGCTCTACGACAACCAGGCCGATCCGTACCAGATGCGGAATCTCGTGAATACGCAGCCGCAGTTGCGGGGGCGCCTGGACAGGAAGCTGGATGACTTGCTGAAGAAGGCAGGCGATGAGTTTCTTCCGGGAGCGCGGTATGTGGAGCGGGCTGGGGCTTCGCACTACAGGGAAGTGAATGCACCCGTGGGGCAGGTGAAGAGCCCGTGGGGGGACTGGGCATCGACCTGGCGGCTAGCCGCAGAAAGGTGAAAGCGGCGAGGTCGCCGGCTAGGTCACAATAGGTGGCGAATGTTTGAAACATATGCCCATGCCCGGGCCGGTTTGATTGGCAATCCGTCGGATGGGTATTTCGGCAAGACGATCTCGGTCATTGTGCGGAACTTTCAGGCTCGAGTGGTGATCTACGAGTCGCCCCGGCTGAAGATCCGGGCAGGGATGAGGGACAGGCTGGAGTTCACCAGTTGCGACGATCTGCTATCGGACATCGAGCTGAACGGGTACTACGGCGGCGTGCGGCTGATCAAGGCGAGCATCAAGAGGTTCGCGGACTGGTGCCGGGAACGCGGGATCCGCATCGAGCGAAGATTCACGATCGACTACGACACGAACGTGCCGGTGCGGGTTGGCCTGGCGGGATCGAGCTCAATTGTGACGGCGACAATGCGGGCGCTGATGGCGTTTCACGAGGTGGCGATTCCAAAAGAACTGCTGCCAGGCGTGATTCTGAGCGTGGAGCTTGACGAGTTGAAGATCGGGGCGGGACTGCAGGACAGGGTGATTCAAGTGTACGAGGGCGTTGTGTTCATGGACTTCGCCCGGGAGCGCATGGAGCGTGACGGGCACGGACTGTACGAGCCGTTGGATCCGGCGAAGCTCCCGCCGCTATTCGTGGCGTATCACGATCACCTGGCGGAGGGGACGGAGCTCACGCACAACACTTTGCGGGAGCGCTACCAGGGAGGCGACCGGCAAGTGTTGGACGCGATCGAACAGTGGAAGCAACTGGCACAGCGCGCACGGGATCTGATCGTGGCGGGACGAGGCGCAGAGATTGGCCCGCTCATGGACGAGGCATTCGACGTGCGCGCGCAGGTGATCCGGATCAGCGAGGGGAACATGGAGTTGGTGCAGAGAGGGAGGCGGCTGGGGGCGGCGACGCAATTCGCGGGATCCGGCGGGGCGATTATCGGATGTTACGACGGGGATCCGGGGAGGCTGGAGAGACTGCGGGTTTCATTTGAAGAGATGGGAGCGAGACTGATCGTGCCGGAGATCGAACAATGAGAGTCAGGAAGGCTGTTATTCCTGCCGCGGGGATGGGGACGCGGTTTCTGCCGGCGACCAAGTCGATGCCGAAGGAGATGCTGCCCATCGTGGACAAGCCGGTGGTGCAGTTCGTGGTTGAGGAGGCGCTGGAGTCGGGCATCGAGGACATCCTGATCATCACGGGGCGCGGCAAGCAGGCGATCGAAAACCATTTCGACTACCACCCGGAGCTGGAGCGGTTTCTCGAAGAGATGGGAAAGGGCGTGCTGACCAGGCAGGTGCGCGACATCGGGGAGAGGGCGCGGATCCACTATATCCGGCAGAAGGAACAGCTTGGGCTGGGCGACGCGGTGAGGATGGCGCGGGACCACGTGGAAGGAGAGCCTTTCGCACTGCTGCTGGGCGACACGATCATCAATCCGCCGAACGGGGCTAAACCCGGGGTTGCGCAATTGGCGGGGGTGTTTGAAGAGACGGGGGCGAGCGTGGTGGCTGTGCACGAAGTGCCACGCGAGCATTTGAAGCGGTACGGCGTGGTGGATGGCGAGGAAGTCCGAGAGAGGCTTTTGAGGCTGAGGCGGTTGGTGGAGAAGCCGGCGCCGGAGGCCGCTCCGACGAACCTGGCGATTGCGGGGCGGTACATCTTCACCTCGAAGATCTTTGACTGCATCGATCGGATCGGCACCGGCGTGGGCGGGGAGATTCAGTTGACCGATGCGATGAACCTGCTGGCGCAGGAGGAAGCGGTGTACGCGCTGGCGTGGCAGGCGAAGCGATACGACATCGGCGACAGGCTGGAATATGCGAAGTGTTTCGTGGAGTTCGCGCTGCGGCGGGACGATATGAAGGACGCGATGCGGGAGCACTTATCGGCTCTGCTGCGGGAGTAGCGGAGCGTCGCGCGAGGGAAGGGTTTGATGAAGAACTGGACGTTCGCACTGCTTGGGGCAGCGGCTGCATTCGCGCATGGGCAAGTGCCGGAGAAGGCGAATGTCTTCGAGGGCAAGACTGCCGGCTACAAGGGCTACCGGATTCCGGCGCTGGCGATGACCACAAAGGGCACGCTGCTGGCCTTCTGCGCCGCCAGGAAGGAACTCGGCGATTGGGCTGACATCGATATCGCCATGCGGCGGAGCACCGATGGGGGCAAGACGTGGGAGCCGATGCGGATCATTGCCGAACGGGGGAGCATGACGGTCGACAACCCCGTGCCGATCGTGGACCGCGAGACCGGGGCGGTGCATTTTCTCTTTCAGGTGAATTATGCGCAGCTTTATTACATGCGCAGCGACGACGACGGCAAGACGTTTTCGACGCCTGTGGACATCACTGAAGCCGCTCACGATTTCCGGCGGGGCTGGGCAGGAGAAGGACAGGCGGGCAAGTACGGGTGGAACGTGGTCGCGCCTGGTCCGGGCCACGGCATTCAACTGGCAAGCGGAAGACTGTTGTCGACGATCTGGATGTCGCCGCATTACCGGCATCGGCCGTCGGCGGCGGCGACGATCTACAGCGACGACCACGGCAAGAGCTGGAAGAGCGGCGCGCTGCTGCCGCAGAATCTCGTGAATCCGAGCGAGCATGCGGCGCTGGAACTCGCCGATGGGCGCGTGATGCTCAACATTCGCAGCGAGGGCGCGGAGCATCGCCGGGCCATCGCCTACAGTCCGGACGGGATTTCCAATTGGACGGCTCCGGAACTGCACCAGGAGCTGTTCGAGCCGGTTTGCATGGCGAGCCTGATCCGGTTGTCTGCACAGCCGAAGCAGAAGAGAAACCGGATTCTTTTCGCGAACCCTGACAGCCGTCCGCAGAGCGGGCCGGTTTCCAACGAGTTCAACATGAAGTCGCGGGACGACCTGCGGATCAGGTTGAGCCTCAGACTACGACGGGGAAGACATGGCCCGTGAGCAAACTCCTGCAGGAGGGCGGCACGGGCTACAGCGACATGGCCGTGGGGAATGACGGCACGATTTATGTCCTTTACGAGCACGTGACGCCGGACGGGACAGCGGAACGAAAGCGCGGACTGACGCTGGCAAGATTCAAGCTCGAGTGGCTGACGGACGGGCAGGACAAGTTCGAGTAAGCGCCGGCTCAAAACAGGGGCGAGACGAGCGCGCAGAAGGCCGCGCCGACGGGGATCATCGTGAAGCCCCAGAGCGTGAGGTTGCGGTAAAGGCGACGTGTGTCCGCGGCGGGCGGTGCGGCGGCGATACAGAGTGCGCCGAGAGTGGAGAGGGGTGAGACGTCGACAAGCGATGACCCGATGGTGATAGTGATGGAGAGCGCGAAGGGATCTGTGCCGGGCAGGCGTGCGGCGAGCCCGGGGGCGAGAGGGAGAAACGCGGGAAGAACGACGCCGGAGGTGCTGGAGTAGGCCGAGATGAGTCCGGTGAGAGCGGCAAGGATGGGGTGGACGGTGAGCGGAGTGGAGAGGCGCGAGATGAGGTCCTGAAACCAGGCGAGACCGCCGGCGCGTTCGAGCAATCCCACGGCGGTGCTGATGGAGACGACAAGGGCGATGGTCTTCCAGGGCATCAACAGGATCGCTTCTTTCGGGGAGGCGACGCGGCAGAGAAAGAGGAGTGCCGCGGCAGCGAAGGCAGCGAGGCCGAGGGGTGCGCGATAAAGCAAGACGGCGGCGATCCAGGCGGCGGTGACGGCGAGGGTGAGCGCGTGGCGCGGCTGCATCGGGGGCGGGGCGGGGGGTGATTCGATGCGGCCGGACCGAAGGAGAGTGACGCCGCCGAAGAGGAGCCAGGCCGCGATGGCGACGAGGCAGGTGGCGGCTGCATGAAAGAACCAGACGCGGAACTGGTGGCCTCCTACGCCGGCCTGCAGCATGAGTCCGTTGACGATGACGCCGATGGTGGAGAAGGGCGAGAGGTTGCCGGCGTTGGCTCCGTTGGCGACCATCAGCGCGGTGAGGAAGACAGGGACGCGCGCGTTTGCGCCGGTGGACATGGCGAACGGGGCGACCAAGGCGGTGCTGAGAATTGCGCCCGGCCCGGCCATGGCCAGCAGAGCGGCGAGGCAGAAGAAGAGCAGGGGGAGGAGGGAGGAGCGGCCGCGGCAGAGGCGCAGCGCCTGACGGGCCGCGCCTTCCATAGTGCCGTTGGCTTGCGCGCAGCCGAACAGGAGTGTGACGCCGGTGAGCGTCAGGAGGAGTTGGAGGGCTGCGTTCATTCCGGCTGTTTCCAGGGCGGCAGGAGATGCTTCTGCGTTTTGCCGAGGGCGGTGCGGGGGATTTTATCGATTTCGATGAAGGCGCGCGGGATCTTGAACGAGGCGAGATGGGCGCGGCAGGCGGTCTCAAGGGCGGCGGGGTCGATGGCGCAGCCTGGGGCGGCGACGACGTAGGCGACGGGGACTTCACCGCGGAGTTTGTCGGGGCGTGCGGCGACTACGGCTTCGGCGACTTCAGGAAGCTCGACGAGGAACTCTTCGATTTCGCGCGGATAGATGTTGAAGCCTCCGGAGATGATGAGATCGCTGCGGCGGCCCTGGAGGGTGTAATAGCCGTCCGGGCGAGCGGGCGGCGATATCGCCGGTGCGAAACCAGCCGTCGTGGAAAGCGGCGGTAGTGGCATCGGGGCGGCGCCAGTACCCGGAGAAGACGTTCGAGCCCCGGAGGAAGAGTTCACCGGCGGTGTTGTCAGGGACGGGGTTGAACTCGGGGTCGAGGATGCGAGCGGAGACGCCGGGGAGGGGAAGGCCGACAGCGCCGGGGCGGCGCTCGCCGGCATAAGGGTTCGAGATGTTCATCAGGGTTTCGGACATGCCGTAGCGCTCGAGGATGGTATGGCCGTATAGAGCGCGGAAGTCTTCGAGGACCTGGGCCGGAAGCGGGGCGGATCCGGAGACGAAGAGGCGCATGCGAGCGCCGATGGCGCTGGCAGACTCAGGAGGCGTTTCGAGGAGGCGAACGTACATTGTGGGAACGCCAAAGAAGAGGGTGGGCTGAAAGTCGAGGAACCACCCAGTGGCGCGGGTGTGGTCGAAGCGCTCAGTGAGCATCGTGCGGCAGCCGGAAAGGAGCCAGGCACAGATGCCGTTGCCCAGGCCGTGGACGTGAAAGAGAGGGCAGTGTGAGCAGGAGGCGGTCGGCTGCCGTGATGCGCCAGCAAGCGCAGATGTTTACGGCATTGACGACGAATACGTTATGGGAGAGGACGGCGCCTTTGGAAGCGCCGGTGGTGCCGGAGGTGTAGACGATGGCGGCGGGGGCGTCGGGGTCGGTGACGCGGGTGGTGCAGGGGGGCGCCGCTGCGGATTCGGCTGCGAGATCAGAGGCCAGCCAGACTGGCGTGCCGGAGGGAATGTGCGGTGCGAATTCGAGGTTGGTGACAATGGCAGCGGGTTCGGCGTCGGTGAGGATGTGGCTGATTTCGCGGTCGCGGTAAAGGATGTTGACGGGAACGAAGATGATGCCGAGGCGGGTGGCGGCGAGAAAGAGGTCGATGTATTCGAGGCAGTTGGGGAGATAGACGCAGAGGCGGTCGCCTGGGCGGAGGCCTCGTGAGGCGAGGGCATTTGCCATGGCGGAGGCGCGTGAGGCGATCTCGGCAAAGGTGTAGGTGCGGCCGTTCCAGTCGAGGGCTGGCTCGTAAGGGCGTCCGGTGAAAGACAAGTCGAACAGGTCGGGGAGAGTCACGGTGTCAGGGCTTTGGGAATGATACAACGGGAGCCGGCATCGTTGCGGCAGGGGACATTGCGCCACGTATTAGTCGCTTTGCATTATTGATTGACGAGTACAGATTATGGTTGATTGGACAGAACCCCTATGGAACCGATGTTCTTGCCGGAAGTCGAGGCCAACCCTCGTCCCTGTCCTTACGCGGATCTGATCGCCGGAATGAAGCGGCGGGAGCGGAGTATCCGCAGATCTGGCATCTGTTTGCTTACAAGCCGGAGGCGACGGAGCACCTGGCGCGGTTCACGCAGGAGATCCTGCGGGGTGAGGCTCCGCTGAGTCCGGGGTTGCGGGAGCTGATCGCGGCGTACACGTCGTCGCGCAATCAATGCCCGTTTTGACTGAAGTCGCACGCCGCGGTCGCGGCGGTCCTGCTGAATGACGAAGCGCTGGTTCAAGCGGTGCTGGACGATTTGGAGACGTCCGCCGCTATCGGATGCGGAGAAGGCGCTGTTTCGATTTATCGACAAGGTGAACAATGACTCACCGCACATCACGGAGGAGGACATGAAGCCTCTCCATGCAGCCGGATGGACCGACGAGCAGATCTACTACGCCATCACGGTGTGCGCCCTGTTCAACTTCTACAACCGCTGGATCGACGCGAGCGGAGTCCACGCCCTCTCCGACGAGGCCCATCGGGAAGGCGGCAAGCGAAGCGCCGCGTTCGGATACGTGCGGAAGTAACGTGCCAGGAGCGGCGGACGAAGCGCGTTGGAGTTACTACGGCTGGCGGGTCGTGCTCGCGGCGCACGCAGGGGTATTCGTCAGTTTCGGCTCGCTTCTGGTTTTCACATTCAGCGTGTTCCTGAAGCCGCTGGCGGCGGAGTTCGGCTGGAGCAGGGAAGCGATCTCCGCTGCGTTCGGAATTGCTGCGATGACAGTGGCGGCTGCGTCGCCGATTCTCGGCCTGTTGCTGGATCGATTCAGCCCGAGGCGGATCATTGTTCCGTGCATGGTGGTGTTCGGGCTGGCCATTGCGTCGCTGAGTCTGTTGAAGGCTCAGTTGTGGCAGTTCTATGCAGTGTTCTTCGTTCTGGGACTGGTCGGCAACGGTACGACACAGATGGGCTACGCGGCAGCGGTGAGCACGTGGTTCCATCGACGGCGGGGGATGGCGCTGGCGGCGGTGATGGCGGGTGTTGGGTTGGGGTCGATCTTCCTGCCGCTGGCGGCGCAGCGGCTCATCGATGAGGTGGGGTGGCGAGGCGCCTACTTCGTGTTGGGGACTCTCGTGATTTGCCTTGGGGTTCCGCTGACACTGGCTTACGTCCGGCGTGCCCCCGGGCAGGAAGGGCACGAGGAGAAGCAGGGATCGAGCGGTTCAGGCGTGCGGAACGCGCTAGGCAGCCGCGCGTTCTGGCTGATCGTGAGCGCGCTGTTTCTGAGTTCGATCGCGGTCAATGGAGCGGTCACGCACCTGGCGGCGCTGCTGAGCGATCGCGGCGTTCCAGCTCAATCGGCGGCGCTGGCTCCGGCGATGCTTGGCGCGCATGAGCCTGGCCGGACGACTGATCACCGGGTGGTTTCTGGACAGATTCAGCGGCGCGCGAGTGAGCGCGACGCTGCTGGCAATTTGCAGTGTGGGGATCGTCTTACTGGCGCGCGCAGGGGGGCTTGCGGAAGGGCTCATCGCGGCCGCCTTGATCGGGCTGGGGATGGGCGGGGAGGCCGATGTGACGCCCTATCTGCTGAGCCGGTATTTTGGCCTGGGCTCATTCTCGACTCTGTACGGCATCACGTGGACGTTTTACGCGATCGCCGGGGCCGCGGGGCCGGTGCTGATGGGCAGGGCGTTTGACGCCACCGGGAGCTATGCTGTTCTGTTAGCACTGCTTTCAGCGCCTGTGGCCGTTTCGGCATTGCTGATGCTGGGGATGCCGCGCCTGGGGAGGCATTGATGGGGCAAAGAGAGGGTTTGTGCAATGTCCAAGAACATGAAGATCGGGCTTGCTATCGCCGGTGCGCTGTTGTTGATCGTGCTGGTCATACCGCTATTCCTGGATGCGGACCAATTCCGGCCGCTGCTGGAGGCTGAAGCTTCGAAGGCGCTGGGGCGAAAAGTGACGATCGGGAAGTTGAGCCTTTCGATTTTCTCGGGCAATGTCAGCGCCGACGAGATCGTGATCGCCGAGGATCCGGCATTCGGGCAGGCGCCGTTCATCCGGGCGGCGGGATTCAGGGCGGGCGTGCAGGTGATGCCGCTGATCAAGGAGAAGAAGCTGTTGATCGACTCAGTGGAGTTGATCGAGCCGGAGGTTTCGCTGGTGCAGACCGCGGACATGCGCTGGAACTATGCGAGCTTGGGGTCGGGCGCGGCGAAGCAGGGAGCAGCGAACCCTGGGCCTGGCGAGGGGCAGTCGCTGGACGGGGCTGTGAAAATTCTCCGATTGACGAAGGGAAAGGTGACGGTGAAGGCGGCGGGCGGCAATCCGGAGGGATTGACGGTGGAAGGACTTGAGGTGGAAGCGCGGGACCTGTCGGCGAAGAGTGTGATGCCCGTGAAGATGTCGGCGGTGCTGCCGGGAGGCGGAAAGTTGGCCTTGGACGGTACAGTCGGGCCGATGTTAACAGGCAATTCCGTGCTGAGTCCGGTGGAAGCAAAGCTCACGATAGAGAAGCTGAACCTGGCACAAGCAGGACTAGTGAAGGGACTCGGCGGACTTGCGAGCTATGCGGGCGGCTTGTCGTCCAAGGACGGTGTGGCGAAACTGCGCGGGCAGTTGACGGTGGATGCATTGACAGGTAGGGGCGAATGCGAAGCCGGCTACACGGGCGATCGAGTTAACTTACAGCCTCACGCACGACCTGAGGGCGCATTCGGGAGTCATAGCGGACAGCGCGGTGAAAGCCGGCAGGGCAGAAGCGCAGTTCGGCGCAGAGTATCAGATGCAGCCGCAGGGAACGAAGGTGAGTGCGCACCTGGAAGGCAACGGGATGCCGCTGGACGAGATTGTCGCGCTGCTGCCGGCGTTCGGCATTGTCCTGCCGGAGGGCGCGACGTTGAAGGGCGGATCGCTGACGCTTTCGGCCAGGAGCGAAGGCATGGCTCCGTCGGTGGTCTCCAAAGGAAGAGTGACGCTGACGGGTTCGACGCTGACAGGGTACAGCCTGGGGGAATCCGTGATGAGGGCGGCGCAACTGGCGGGCCTGTCGGTGGGGCCAAATACAGTGATCGAACGCCTGCAGTCGGACTTCGAGAGCACACAGGCAGAGACGCGTTTGAGCGGCATCCAGATGGTGGTGCAAGGGCTGGGTACTGTGACCGGGCGGGATGACGATTGACGCTGCTCAGCGGCTGAACGGCCAATTGGTGGCGAGCATACAGAGCAAGGGCGGGCTGACGGGCGCGGGTCTGCAGAGGATAGGCGGCAGCGGCGAGATGCAGCTCGACGTGCCGATCGCGATTAGCGGGACGGCGTCGAATCCAGTGATAGCAGCGGATTCAACGGCTGTGGCGAAACAGGCAGCCGCAACTGCGGCCAAGAGCGCAGTGGAGAAGTATGTGGGGGGCGACGCAGGCAAGGCGGCCGGGTCGATTTTGGGTGGGCTGATGGGGCCAAAGAAGAAGAAGTAGCGTCTCGGATCCGCTGTTGCCAGGCGGAGCTTGTTTCCACGGGTTTTCGTGCGACCGGTGGCTGTCTCCTATACTGGTGGCCGTGCAACTTCGCTTCTACCTTGATCGCGCGACAGGTGAACCGCACACTATACAACCACGACGTTGAGGAGAAAGAAGTCGAAGAGGCGTTAGAGAACGCGGGGGAGGATCGTCCCGGGAGAGACGGGTCCCGGGTGGCGATCGGACAGACGTTCAGCGGCCGGTACCTCAGGTTGTTTACGTTCGGGACCCGAAAGCCGACACCGCGTTCATCATTACGGCATACGAACTCCGGGGCAAGCCGCTTTTGGCTTATCGTAGAAGGCAAAGGAGAAGGCATTGATGAGACGAAACCGCTTTCCATCGGGCTGGGATGCGGCCAAAGTCCAGAAGGTTCTCGAGCACTACGACGGCCAGACCGGGGACGAGGCCGTCGCAGAGGATGAAGCTGCTTTTCGGCGTCGAGACCAGACCGTGATGGTTGTCCCCAAGCCTTTGGTTCCTGCGATCACCCAATTGATCGAGCGGCGGGGGCCGGGCCGGCAAGCGGGATCACGCCAAACTAAAAAGACGCTGCAGCAGACTGCGCACAAGCCTCGGCGCGGCTAAATGCCAAAATCGCTCGTCTGAAGGAAACACATGGAGAGGTAAACGAGACTGAAGCAAGGGATGTCGATAAGAAGTTTCTTCGGAACTCTCGGGCAACTTGCAGGTACCAGCCAGCAGGAAAACCAGGCATCTCGAACTTTTCTCGCGTGTTTTGAACGGTCTCAGTTCGTCCGGCGACAGGTTCTCGAGTGGCTCCGTGATGCGTGCCGGATTGGAATCGCGCTTCCCACCGCTGAGCACTGGACCTGCGCAGTCGAAGTGCCAACTCCACGGCGGGGCGGCGGGCGTGTAGATATCCGCATAGCGCCGACCAATGGGGTTGGACGCTCACTCCCGGTCTTCTACCTTGAAAGCAAAGTCGAGTCGGTGCTCACGATGGAGCAGTTGAAGCGATACAAACGGCACGGAGTCGAGTACCTCGTGGCTGTGACGAAGTACCCACCTGAAATCACGCGGAAGGAGCTCTAAAGGGACGCTGGAGCATGCCTGCCGTAGGAAGCTGCCGCCATTAGGGCCGATCCGCTACCTCTACTTGCCGGTGAACGGCACGGATGAGTGCTCGTGCACGATCAGCCAGAGGCCGGCGCGGCGCTCGAGCACCGTCGTCGAGCGGGATTCGCCTCTCATGACCTCACCGCCCTTGGTGTTGATTTCGAACTGATACGTGAATGCAGCCCAGGCGAGATCGCCCTGCTTTGTGGCCTGGAAGTCAGGGTTCAAGGTCAGCTTGAGCGACTTCCAATCGGCGGCGACGGGCTTGAAGTCGTCGAGATAGGCTTTCAATCCTGTCGACTTCAGCGCGCCGATGTCGAAGTAGAGTGTCGCGTTGTCGTCGGCGTAGAGCGGCTTCACTTTCTGCATGTCGAGCGTTTCCCAGGCCCGGTGCATTCGCTCGATGACGGGTTTGAGTTCAGCCGCCGCATTTTGAGACTGCGCGCAGCAGGCGGCGGCAGTGAGAAGGAACAGAAAACAGGTTCGGGTCATTGGGTGCATCTCCGATGTGAACGATTGTAGATCTCTTGGGGCTAAGGCCTTGTCCTGAACGGCGGCCGGCGAATGGAGAGGGTGCAGGAGACATCGAGGGAGGTGGCGTCGGCGCGCTCGATGAACGAACTCATGATTTGGTCGACACAGGGACTGAGACCTGTGTACGAGTGGCTCGCATTGCGGATGAGGATATGGCGAGCACGCGAGAGCTGGCGGGCGGCAGAGTCGGCGGAACGTCCGGGCGTGGCCGGGTCGAGTACGCCTGAAATGAGCAGGACGGGCTTATTGGAACGGACCGGCTCCCAGTAGCCGGCCGGCAGGCTGGCGGCCGGCCAATCGCGACAGGCGGGAGCAATGGGGTCAGGCCCAACGGTGAAGTCAGGCCAGTATGAACCGTCTTCGCCGCACAATACCGACAGAGTCATGCCGAGGCTGAGTTGATCCTTGAGAGCGGAGCGATGGGTGGCGGCCAATTCAGTGAGACGGGCCATGTCGCCGGAGGCGAGCTGATGGATGAGAAGGGGAACCTGGGCTGCGGTGTTCAAGCCTTGGAGGAGGGTGCGAAGCACGGAGAGGAATAGGGTATCCGACGGCGGCGTGGATCGGACCTTCAATGATGCGCGGAGCGATTCGGCTTCGGCCGCGATGCGAGGGAAGGCTCCGGCGCAGGCAGGATCGGCGGCACAATCTTCGATGGCGCGGCCTAGTGCGCGCTCGACTGCGCCGCGATCGAAGGGTTCGAAGTTCACCACGCCCTTGAGAATCATGGTACGGACCGAAGCGCCGTGCTGGCGAAGGTATACCAGGGCAACGCGTGTCCCATAAGAAGAGCCGAAGAGGTTGATGGAGTTGAAGCCGAGCCTGTTCCGGACGTCGTCCAGGTCGGCGACGGCGTGCGGCGTGGTGTAGAGGCGAACGTCGGCGCGGGGCTGGAGGGACTGAAGGCAGGCGCGCGCGCCTTCGGGCGGGAAGCGGTCGCCGAGGAAGCCGTTCGGCGCGGCGGCATACAGGTTGCAGTTGAGCGGCGCGGAGGCTCCGGTTCCGCGCTGGTCGACAAGGACAATGTCCCTTCGGGCTCGAAGGGCGGCGAAGGTTTTCGAGAAGAATGCGGCGTTGTGTGTGGCGGCCTGGCCCGGTCCGCCGACGAGGGGGAAGAGGGGGTCGGGGAGTGGCCTGCCGCCGAGCGCGGGGAGGATGAGAATGTTCAGCGAGATGCGGCGGCTGCGGGGGTTGGCGCGATCCTCAGGAACGGTATATGAAGTGCAAAGGGCTGGTTCCTTAGAGCCAGGGATGGTGCAGCGGGAGAGTGGAAGGCTCGACTGGCGGCCGAGGCGGGCATGGGCGGAATCGAGCGAGGACTGGGCGCAGACAACAACGGTAAAAACGAGGGCGGCGAGGAAAGTCCGCATCGTTCTGCTTTGGCCGGGCCAAAAAGCAGGATAACAGGTCGAAAGGCGGCTTCAAATCCAGAGAACTGCTGGTTCGAGGCCCCAGCCAAGCCCCCAGGAGAGGGCGGGTGGTGGTGCGGTCCTTCTCGCTCGATTGCGACCTCGGCGCCGGAGGTCTCCCGTTCGTCTGGAGAGCCGAACGCGCTGGCCGCCATTGCCGCCCAAGCCGGTCCCGAGGCGGACAAGCTGCCGGAGAGCTGGGTTGTCCCGGCAGCGTCGGTGCCGCCCCCTCACACGTGCAGCCGGTACATCCGGAACAGCACGCAATCTACCGGCAGCACCTCAACGCTCCGGAATCCAGCAGCCAGCGCATACTGGCGCAGCGTCTCCGCGCGCATCACCGTCCCGGTGCCCGGCGCATGGTCGCAACACATCCCCGAAGGCAGGCAGTGGAACACGCTGAATCCGTACAGCACGGTCTCGAACACACCGGCATCAGGCGAGAAGCGGTCCGCGACTTTCTCGTCCACCACCAGGACCGAGCCTCCCGGAGCCGTCATTCTCCGCATCGTCCCCAGTGCGGCCACGGGATCGCTCATGTCGTGCACGCACTCGAACGCCGTCACCAGGTCGTACTGCCCGTCCAGCGCCGGGTCGCCGGCGTTCCGCACTTCGAACCGGACTCGGTCTTCCACCCCTTGATTCCGGGCGTTGGCTTGCGCGGCCTCCACGGAAGCGCGGTCCATGTCCAATCCGTGAACGCTGATCCGCGGGTAGCCCAGAGCCATGCCGATGCTGGACCAGCCCGCGCCGCAGCCGATGTCGGCCACACGCGCCGCAGGAGCCGCCATCAGCCGGGCATGAATGTCCTCGACGCCTGGCAGCCACTCCTGCGGCAGCAGTTGAAGAAACATCGCGCGGTTCATCCGCGCCTGTCCCTCCAACGCGTTGCGGCCGTACTCCTCGAAGGCGATACCGCGGCCCGTTCGGAAGACCTCCGCCACCTTCTCGAAAGGAGACACAGCGCCAGCCGTCAGTTGTGCGAGCGGAGCCATGAACTCCCGGCTATCCTCGTCCGCCAGCACCTCCTCGGCTCCCTCGGGGATGGCGTAGCGCCGGCGATCCGACGGAGCCGAAGCATCGTCCACCTGCAGGATTCCGCTCATGGTCTGCTGTTCGAGCCACTCCCGGGTGTAGCGAACGTGAGTCCCCACCGCCGCCGCCAACTGCCCCGCCGTCATCCCGCCAATTGTGGCCAAGGCTTTGTAGTAGCCGAGCCGGTCCCCCAGGTACATTCCAAACAAGGCGAACGTCCCGGCAGACGACTGCAGGATCCGGTCCTGCATCTTCTCCCGATTCTCCCGCGCCGCCGCGGTGCTCACAGTTGTCATCGTCGTCATCTGTTTCATCTCCTTTGCCCGTCTGAGAATCCCGCCCGATCTTCCGTAGAATGTGGAAGAGGCGGATCAGGCGCTTTCAATTGGGTTGGCGCAAACCACCTGGGAATCCCGACAAAATAGCCAATGGATACACCTGTAACAACATGGGAAGTCACTCGCCTTTTGGCGGAGTTGCCTGAGGGCGGTCCGGACGCCTTGGCGAGACTGGTGCCCGTGGTCTATCAGGAGTTGCGGAGGCTTGCCCGGGCTCAACTGAGCCATGAGCGCGCGGGGCATACGCTGCAGGCCACTGCCTTGGCCCACGAAGCCTTCCTCAAACTGGCCGGCGAGACCCGGATCGACTACGACAACCGCGCCCACTTCTTTTCGGTCGCGGCCCGGGCCATGCGGCAGCTTCTGACTGACCATGCCCGCAGGCGGCAGTCCGGGAAACGCGGCGGAGGCGCCGCGCATGGTTCACTCGACGGCAACGACCTCGCATTTCTCCCACGGACGGAGGAACTCGTCTCCATCAACCGGGCGCTGGACGAACTGGCCGACGTGGATCCCCGGCTCGCCAGGGTCGTGGAGTTGCGCTTCTATGCCGGCATGACCGAGGAAGAAGTCGCTTCCGTCCTTGACGTCACAACTCGAACCGTTCAACGCGATTGGGCCGTCGCGAGGGCATGGCTGTTTGACCGGTTACAGCCCGGCTGGAGCACGCGATGAGCAGGGCTGCTCAATGGGAGGAGGTCAGGCGGCTCTTCGATCAGGCCATTGAACTGCCGGAGGAACAACGCGAGGCATTCCTTGTGACCACCGCCGCGGACAGGAGCACGTTTGATGCCGCGCTGCGCCTGCTGAAAGCCCATGAGCAAGCAGGAGGATTCCTCGCAGCACCCGCGGCCGAACCCTGGCTTGGTCCCCGGCTGGAATCCGGCGAGCGCCTCGGACCATACGGCCTGATCTCCGAACTCGCCCGCGGCGGGATGGGAGTCGTCTGGCTCGCCACCGATCTACGCCTGCAGCGCCGCGTCGCCATCAAGTTCCACCTGGCGCCGTTCTCCGGCGACACCCTGTTGGACGAGGCGCGCGCTGCCGCGGCGTTGCATCACCCCGGCATCTGCCCTGTCTACGACGTCGGACGCCGCGACGATGGATGCGCGTATTTCGTCATGCCGTATTACGAGGGAGAGACTCTCGCGCAGCGTCTGCGCCACGGCGCGCTCTCGACAGAGGCCGCCGTCGACATAGCCCGCCAGGCGGCTGAAGCGCTACTTCACGCCCATGCCGCCGGCATCGTCCATCGTGACATCAAGCCTTCCAACCTCATGCTCGTCCCGGGCCTCGGCGTGCGCGTGCTCGACTTCGGAATCGCTCGCGCGGCTCATCAATCCCATCAGGCGTTCGCCGCCGGAACGCCGGCCTACATGCCGCCCGAACAGGCAATGGGGGAGCCCCCCAACGCCCGTTCCGACATCTGGTCCCTCGCCGTTGTCCTGCACGAGATGCTCACCGGAAGGCGGCCCGGCCCTGGCATCAGGCCGCCTGAGCGCTTTGACCCGCTGTTCTCCGCCTGCCTCAGCCCCGAGCCGGAGAATCGGCCGGATGCCCAGGGATTCCTGCGGCTCCTATCGATGGCCGCCGCGCCGGCCGCCGCTCTTCTCGCCGAGCCGTCCACAACGTTCCATGGCCGTGAGGTCGAACTACGCGAGCTTACCACGCTCATCCGCGAGACACGCCTGGTTACCCTCACCGGCCCGGGCGGCGCCGGCAAGACCCGACTTGCCGTCCGCGCCGCGAACCTCGAAGGCGATGCGTTCGATGGCGGCATCCACCTCGCCGAGCTGGGGGAGCTCCGGGAACCCGCTCAACTCGGATTCGCCGTTGCCGACGCCCTCGGTCTCGGCCAGGAGTTCGGCCGCCTGGGAATAGGCGCGTTTCAATCCTCCTTTGGTTCCGCGAAAGCGCTCCTCATCCTCGACAATCTCGAACACCTTCTCGAGAGCGCTGGCTGGCTCTCCACGCTGCTTGCGGCCTGCCCCAGCCTCAATCTGCTCGTCACGAGCCGTGCCCCGCTGCGCTTGTCCGCCGAGCGCGAGTACCCCGTCGGACCGCTGCCGCATCCGCCCTCGAAAGCCGGGGATCCAACCGCGTCGCCGGCGGTCGCCCTGTTTTCCGAGCGAGCCCGCCGCGCCGATCCGGCCTTCAGGCTGACCAGCGAGAATTCCGCCGAAGTCGCGGAAATCTGCCGCCTGCTCGACTGTCTTCCACTGGCCATCGAGCTGACCGCGCCCCGAATCCGGCTGTTCACGCCGCGCCAACTGCTCGACAAACTCACCCAGGGCGAGGCCTCGAGCAGGGGTGGTCCGAGGGACCTGCCCAGCCGGCAGAAGAGTCTTCAGGCCACGTTTGAATGGAGCCTGAATCTGCTGAGCCCGGACGAACGCCTCCTGCTCCAGCGCCTCGCCGTCTGCGAAGGCGCCTTCCCCATTGAACTCGCCGCCGCTCTCGGGCGGGACGCCTTCAGCGAGGCCGCGATCGAGACTCTGATCGATCACAGCCTTCTGACTCGTGACGACCGGGCCGCGGCTTCGCCGCGATTCAAGTGGCTGCAGACCATCAGGGCTTATGCCTTGCAAGGCCTGAAGTCGTTGGGCCAGGAGCAGCCGGCGCGGGAAGCCCACTTCCGCTGGCATGCCGATCTCGCCCGACGCTCCGCTCCGCTTCTCATCGGTGAAGCGCAACAGACCGCTGCCGCGGAGCTGTCCGCTGCCGGGGCCGACCTCGACGCCGCTCTGCAATGGGCCGTCGACAACCGCCGCTTCGAGGACGGCCTGGACCTTGCCGCACATCTTTGGCGTCTCTGGATCCGCCAAGGCGCGTTCGCGTCCGGCCTGAAATGGCTCGAGCAATTCCTGGACGCCGCCGCACCGGATACGCCCGCCGCCCTCAAGGCCGAGGCGCTGCTCGGCGCGGGCATGATCGCCCAGAACCTCGGGCTGAACCGCCGCGCCCGCGCCGCGCTCTCCGAATGTCTCAGCCTGCGCCGCCTCCAGGCCGATCCCCAACCCATCGCGGCCGCTCTGAACTCTCTGGTCTGGGTGGCCTGCGAGCTGTCCGATCTCGAAGAGGCCCGCGCACGCTGCGACGAAGCGTTGGCGATTGCGGAACGTTCCGGCGACCCGCGCGTCATCGCACTCGCCTGGAACAACTCAGGCTGGATCGCAGGCTACCAGGGTTCCTTCCACCTTGCGGAGAACTGTTTCCTGAAAAGCCTCGCTCTCCGCCGCGAGGCCGAAGACAGGCGCGGCGAGGCGTTTCAACTGGCGAACGCCGGCTGGGCGCAGCAGGAGTTGGGCAAGCTCGACGAGGCGCGTGCCTCGGTTTCGCAGGCGCTGCGGATCCTTGAAGAGGTCCGCGACCCAGTGCTCGTCTCGCACTGCCTGCTTCACCAGGGCCTGATCGCGCTGCACGCCGGACAGGCCGCCGAGGCGGTGGAGCCGCTCGATAAGGCGATCCGGCTCGCTTCCGACGGGGGCAACCGCTCCATCCTCGCCGGAGCGCTCACCAGCAGGGGCGAGGCGGCCCTGGCGCTGGGCGATTCCCCAATGGCGCGGGCGCTCCTTGAAGAGTCCGTCGCAGTGTGGCGCGAGATCGAGAGCCGCTGGGGCGAAGCGGCCTCGCTCTCCTTGCTGGCTGAAGTCCTGCCACGGAGGGAGAGCCTGAACTGCCTTGCGCGCGCGATGGAACTACGTCTCCAGATCGACGACCGCGCGGGCCTGGCCACAGGATTCCTGCAAGCCGCCCATGCCCTGGCTGAAATCGACCCCGGTTTCGCCGGTGGCCTTTTGGACGAGAGCCGGACACTCGCCTTTCAGTGCGGCATCCCATGGCCGCCCCGCCGTCCCGCTGGAACCGAGCAGCTTCAACAACTGCTGGGTCTTCCCGGCGAGAGAGTCGAGGGCGGACCGGCCGCCCTTTGGGCTCGCGCATGGGCGTTGCTGTCGCGGTGAACTACTGCACCAGCGCGATGCATGGCGGCCCGGGACCGAGTATCGTTTCCGAGGGCGAAGCGCGTGAATCGCGCAGTCGGCATTGTTCATTGGACGGCAGGTGGAGGCGCTTTTCACGGGGCGAGTGTACGCTGGTCGAAGGAGGCGCATCATGCCGGACACCAAGCGCGATTTCCTTCGTCATACACTTGCCACGCTTGCCTATCGCGCGGCCAAGCCGCTGCGCGACGCGCCGGAAGGATTCTCCGCATTTCGAGTCGTTGAAGGGACGCGAACCGCAGGCGAAACCCTGGCGCACCTGGGTGATCTGCTGGAGTGGGGGCTTTCGATGGCTTTGGGCCGCGAGGAATGGCACGAGCTGCACGCGGGGGGATGGGACGACGGAGTGGAGCGCTTCTATTCGGCCTTGCAGGCATTGGACGAGTACCTGGCGTCGGAGGAGCCCCTTCATGCGGAGCCGGAGCAATTATTTCAGGGCCCGGTGGCCGATGCGCTGACTCACGTTGGGCAAATCGCGATGATGCGCCGGGCGGCAGGCGCGCCTATACGCGCGGAAAACTACTCCAAGGCGGTTATCGCCGCAGGGCAGGTGGGGCCGAAGCAACCGCCGCCGGTTCGGGAATTCGACTAGAAGCGGGAACCGGAAATATCTGACCGGAGTCTCTTGTAACGAGCGCGATGTTGTGCTAGTTTTCTAGCAGAGTGCTAAAAAGGTAGCCGGGACATATGGAAGTCGAAAAAACACCGCACGTTCACCTGAGCCGCAGGGAGCGGCAGATCATGGACGCCCTCTACCGGTTGGGGAAGGGGACAGCGGCGGAGATCATGGCGGCTGTGCCAGAGGCGCCGGGATATTCGGCGATGCGGGCGCATTTGCGGACCTTGGAAGAGAAGGGGCACGTGCGGCACGAGGCGGAGGATCTGCGCTACGTCTACCTGCCGACAGTCCCGCAGGCAAAGGCTCGACGGGGGGCGTTGAGGCATCTGGTGGATACGTTCTTTGCGGGGTCTCCCGCCCTGGCGGCGGCAGCGCTGCTGGACGGCAACTCGGCGGAATTATCCAAGGAAGACCTGGATCGGTTGTCGGCGTTGATTGAAAAGGCGCGACAGGAGGGCAAGTGAGATGAACGAGGCACTTGCGGTAGTTTTGAAGGCGACGCTGGTTCTGGCGGTGGCCGGGCTCTCGGTAACGCTGCTGGCGCGCGCCGCGGCTTCCATCCGGCACCTGGTTTGGATGTCGGCGATCGCAATCGTGCTGCTGCTGCCGGCGGCCGTGCTGCTCAGTCCCGATTGGACGCCGGTCAAGAAAGTTGTGACGGTCCAGGCGACGACACCGCGAATCGTTGTCGATGTTGTGGCGGGTGTGAAAGGCAGCGCCCCAAGCCTGTCGAGTTTCCTGCTGGGGTTGTGGTTGGCCGGAGCGGGCTTTGTCGCTGCAAGGCTTTGGGCTTCCTACCGGGGAGCGGCCCGCCTGGCGGCGCGGGCTGACGGGTTTCTCGATGATGGGCGGGTGCGCATCAGCGGCGAGATCGCGATCCCTGTGGTGTGCGGGTTGCGACGCCCGGTGATCGTGCTGCCGGAAGCCGCGCGCCAATGGCCTGCCGAACGGCTGCGTGTCGTGCTGGCGCACGAATCGATGCACGTGCGGCGCAAGGACCTGCTGTGGCAGGCGGTAGCGCAATGCGCGTGTGTTCTTCTACTGGTTTCATCCGCTCGTCTGGTGGGCGGCGTCGCGACTGCGGCTGGAGTGCGAGCAGGCATGCGACGACGGAGTTCTTGCGCAAGGTGAGAGGGCCTCGGATTACGCGGGGCACCTGGTGGAAGTCGTGCGGGGTATCACCGCGGAGCCCGGCATGGCGGAAGGAGCAATAGCAATGGCACGTTTTTCTGAACTCGAGCAGCGCGTGAGTGCGCTGTTCCATCCAAATCGCGGCCGCGGCGCGGCCAGCGGACGAATGATGGCGCTGACGGCGGTTGCAACGGTGGCGGTGCTGATTCCGCTGGCGTCGCTCCGCGCGCCGGCACAAACAGGCTCGGCCACCCTGGCCGGCGTCGTGCGGGATGCAAGCGGCGCGGCTGTGCCGAAAGCATTGGTGACTGTGTTCCTGGCAGGTTCGGACCGCCGCGAATTCACGAAGACCAACGAAGTCGGCGAATTCCAGCTCAGCCCGATTCCTGAAGGGAAATATAAAGTCACTGTTGCCCAGCCCGGATTCGCGCTGACAACCATGGAAGGGGTGGAAGTCAGTCGGATCGCAACCGCAGCGGCTGACAATTACGCTGGCAACGGGACAGATCAAGGAGACCTTGACCGTAACGGCTGACGGGCCCAAGGGTGGGATCGTCGGCGGCGTACCCGGCGGGGTCCAAGGCGGCGTGATCGGCGGCGTTCCGTCCACGGGCGGACCTCCGCAGCGGGTCAGGATTGGCGGTAATATGCAGGCCGCTAAGTTGGTGGCGAAAGTGAACCCGGTGTACCCGCCCGGCTGCAAGGCCGAGGGGGTGGAAGGCTCGGTGCTGCTCAAGACGGTCATTTCGAAAGCCGGCGAGCCGCTGGAACTGAAACCGCTCAATGAGCTGGTGGACAAGAGGCTTGTGGACGCATCGATCGAGGCCGTGAAGCAGTGGCGGTGGCAGCCGACTCTGCTCAATGGCAACGCGGTAGAGGTGATCACGGAAGTCCAGGTGAACTTCACGTTGGCCAAGTAAGATTTCAGGCGCGGGGGCCGCGGCAGCGCGGCTCCCACGGCTGAGATAACCTGTTTCTATTGCTTCTTCGTCTCGCCTGGATTCTTGTTTTCCTTACCGCCACCGTTCACGGCCAGAGTGTCTCCTCCCGCACGGTCAACAACCATAACAGTTGGTACAACTGGTTCGGCCATCATGCCATCTCCGGCAAGTGGGGGGTCCACACCGAGGTGCAGTTCCGGCGGTCCGGGTGGGGTGAAACCTGGCAGCAACTGCTGATGCGCTACGGCGCGACTCATGACCTGACGCCGAGCCTGCGAGTCGTTGTCGGCTACGGCTACATCCGGACCTATCCTTATGGAGAAGCTCCCGCGGCTGCCCCGTTTCCGGAGCACCGGATCTGGGAGGACCTGCAGTGGACGCGCCGCAAGCCGAGCCATACGATGCTGAACCGGTTCCGCGTGGAGCAGCGCTACATCGCTCAGGTGGCACGCTCGGCCGATGGCGAATTCGACGTCAGAGCATGGAACTACGAGAACCGGTTCCGGTGGATGCTGCGTGAGACAGTGCCCCTGGGCAAATCGTCAACGCCGCAACAAGGCTGGTACATGACGGCCTACAACGAGTTCTGGGTGAACTTCGGCCCCGGCACCTCCGGCTATTGGTTCGACCAGAACCGCGTGTTCGCGGGTGTTGGGACACAGATTCAGCAATCGTTGGGCGATCGGAGGGCGGTTACATGCACCAATTGCTCCGGAAGCGCGCGGCGCCGATGTGGGAGAACAACCACACGATGGTGATCAACCTTCATTGCGGCGTGCCGCTCATTCCACGTTGATCGTTCAGCCGGTACGGCCGCTGTCGCGGTTGGCCAACAGCCTGCGACCGAGGGAGCGGAAGAACCCGCTCGCCGGAGACTCCAGGAACGTGTAGGAGAGGATCTGAACCAGAGCGGGGGGCTGGAAGGCGGGGTCGCGCTGTTTGCGGCGATCGATGATGCCTTTGAGGGCGTCGCGAGGCTGTTCCCGGAAAGCATCCAGCATGGCGACCTGGTGGACGCAGGAGACGGTGCAGAACGGGGCGCAGCCCTTGGGCCGGGCGGCTTCGACTCGCAGGTTCTCCAGCGTGTATTCGGAGAGCGGGATGGCGGGGGTTCCGCGTCGCTGTGAACAGTAGTGCACCAGTCCGTCCTCACAGATATAGAGGAAGCGTCCCCCGGCGCGGCAATGCCAGGTGTTGGGCAGGCCATGGACGATATTCTGCTGGAAGCGGTCGAAGTGGGCGAAGGAGAAGAGTCCCGTGCCGAGGTGAAGGATTCGGGAGTGGACGTCCTGCTGGCCCGTGTCGAGCGGCACGAGCTGGCCGCCGTGATCGTGGATGACGCCGACGGTGGAGGTGAAGCCGAGTTGCCGGGCGCGGACGGCGATCTCGTAGGCATCCTCGGTACGGACGACGCCGCTGCCGAGGACCGAGTTGATGGTGATATCGAACTCGGCGAATTCGGCGAGCCATTGGAGTTTCCGGTCGAGCACTTTGAGGCTCTTGACGGAGACATCGTCAGGCTGAACGTTGTCGATGGAGATCTGCAGGTAGTCGAGGCCGGCGGCATTGAGAGAGCGAATGCGGTCCGGAGTCAGGAAGTAGCCGTTGGTGATGAGGGTGGCGATGGCGCCGTGAGAGCGGATGCGGGCGATGATGGCGTCCAGGCCGGGGTGGAGAGTGGGTTCGCCGCCGCTGATGGTGATGATGGTGGTGCCGAGGCGGGCGAGGTGGTCGATGCGCGCGAGCATCTCTTCGAGCGGAACGGGCGCCGACGTTTTGTCGTACTCGTTGCAGTACGTGCAAGCGAGGTTGCAGCGGCGGATGGGAACGATCTGGGCGAGAATGGCGTGGGAGGGCGACGCCATGGCGCGGGCGAACATGCGCGTCTCGCGCGCTATGCGGCCGATCTTTTTCGCCTTGCGGCGGAGGCGGAGTGCCCAGCCCATGCGACCTCTCTTTGCTCCAGTAGAGCACGAACGCGGCGTCCTGCTGCGGCGAGGCCTCCGGTTGTAGGATTGAATTTCCAGGAGGACGCGAGACCTTGAAAGCACTCGTCAAGTCAAAGAGCGAAGCCGGTTTGTGGCTGGAGGACGTCGCAACGCCCACGATCGGCATCAACGACGTGCTGATCCAGGTCGACCGCACGGCCATCTGCGGCACGGACGTGCACATCTACAAGTGGGACGACTGGGCGCGAGAAGACGATCCCCGTCCCGATGGTGGTGGGGCACGAGTTCGTCGGCGAGATCGTCGAGGTGGGCTCGAACGTGGCTGATTTCCCCCCGGCGACCTGGTGAGCGGCGAGGGGCACGTGGTCTGCGGGCGCTGCCGCAACTGCCTGGCGGGCCGGCGGCATCTGTGCGCGCACACCCTGGGGGTCGGCGTGAACCGGCCGGGGGCTTCGCCGAGTACATCGCGGTGCCGATGACGAACGTCTGGCAGCACGACGCCGTGATGTCGCCGGGACGTAGCCTCCATCTTCGATCCGTTCGGCAACGCGGTGCACACGGCGCTCTCGTTTCCCGTGCTGGGCGAAGACGTGCTGATCACGGGCGCGGGGCCGATCGGCATCATGGCTGCGGCCGTGGTGCGCCATGCCGGCGCGCGGCTACGTCGTGATCACCGACGTGAATCCGTACCGGCTGGAGCTGGCCAGGAAGATGGGCGTCACCCTGGCGGTGGACGTCAGCACGACGACGCTGGCGGACGTGCAGAAGGAACTCGGGATGAAGGAGGGCTTCGACGTCGGGCTGGAAATGTCGGGCAATGCCGTCGGCGTTCCGCGAGATGCTCGCCAACATGGCCACGGCGGCAAGATCGCGATGCTGGGCATTCCTGCCGGAGGAGATGGCGATCGACTGGAACACCGTCATCTTCAACATGCTGACGATCAAGGGCATCTACGGCCGCGAGATGTACGAGACCTGGTACAAGATGACGGTGATGCTGCAGTCGGGGCTCGACATTGAGCCGGTCATCACGCACCGATTCCATTACACGGAGTTCCAGAAGGCGTTCGAATCGATGCTGAACGGCAACACTGGCAAAGTGGTTCTGAACTGGCGGAATTGATTCCTAGAGCTCAGTTCGTGTAGTAAAACCGATGGCTCCCGCCCTGCCTCAACTTCAACCGGCGTGAAAATTGTCACAAAAAATCAGGGTATGCCCAACGATGTCGATTTGGGCGTTTCCCGAACGACAATATTGTGAGGACAAAGTTTCCGACACTGACCCTGAATGGAGACATCGATGAAATACCTGTGCTTGGTTTACGGCGAGGAGGGCAAGCTGGAAAGCATGCCCGATGAAGAGTGCGTCGCATACGACGAAGCGCTTCGGAATCGCGGTCAATGCATTGCCTCTGAAGCACTTCAGCCCGTTCAGACCGCAACGACAGTGCGCATGCGCAACGGCAAGGTATCCGTTACCGACGGCCCGTTCGCCGAGACTAAGGAGCAATTGGCCGGATTTTACCTGATCGACGCTCGCGACCTGAATGAAGCCATTCAGGTTGCCTCGAAGATTCCGCCGGCGCGCGTAGGGTGCGTCGAGGTACGGCCGATCAGGCAGCTTTCCGGTAGGAAGTTTTGAATCCAGTCAAAGCGACGACTGTAACGTGGTGTCATTGTCGAAATCGCGGTTAGCCAAACGACTATCAAGTGTAGTAATCAGCAGTTCAATCTTGAGCAAAGAGGTGAATCTGTGGAAACAATTGAGAATGCAATAACTGACCACGCGGTCGTGCCGCGCGAGGAGTGGATCGAAGCCCGTAAAGCGCTTCTGGCAAAGGAGAAGGAGTTTACGAGTATTCACGATCGATTGTGCGCCGCCCGACGGACCTTGCCTTGGGTGAAGATCGAGAAGGAGTATGTCTTCGACGCGCCAGATGGCAAAGTGACTCTTGCGGATCTATTTGATGGACGCAGCCAGCTCTTCATCAAACATTTCATGATGGCGCCCGGGCAGGTTGGGCAGTGCGTAGGCTGCTCTTTGGAAGTCGACCATATCGATGGCCTGCTGGTCCACCTGCAGAACCACGATGTCACATACGCCGTGGTGGCTCGCGCACCGATCGAGGAGATAGAGGCCGTCCGCAAACGGATGGGCTGGCGATTCAGATGGGTCTCCTCTCACAACTCCGATTTCAACTACGACTTCAACGTCTCTTTCACGCCGGAAGAGATCGCCGCGGGCCGCGCCTACTACAACTACGAGTACGTCAATCCATGGCTGGAGGACCGTTCCGGCGACAGCGTCTTCTTCAAGGACAACGCCGGTCGGATCTTTCACACGTACTCGACCTTCGGCCGGGGCGGAGAAGAGTTCCTCGGAGTTTACAGGTATCTTGATGTGACGCCGAAGGGGCGCGACGAACAAGGCCCGTACCGCACGCTCGCCGACTGGGTCCGGCCGAGCAATATGTACGGTCAGGAAGGGATTGTGGAGGCCAACGGGCGCTACCACCGGTCAGGCTGCGCCTGCGGGGTTCACGAATAGAAAGCTGGGGACAGTGCATGGATAGCGGTGATGAAGATGAATTCCGAGTCGCCAACAACAGCCCGGCGTGGTCTAGAGCTCGCCGGATGGGTTTCCTCCGGCGCCGCCTGGGCGTTGCTGCCAAAGTGTCCCGCATGTTTAGCGGCATATGTGGCGGTCTGGACCGGACTGGGGCTTACTCTCTCAACCGCGATATACCTGCGATTGTTGCTCCTGACACTGTGCGGCGCCTCGTTGCTGCTTATCTGGCGGTGAGACGTCTGCATCGACTCTTTGCAGTTAAAAGCCAACCAAAGCGTGTAAATGTGATCGTGGAAAAGGAGATAAAACACTATGCAAACGGGAACGAAACCCACGCACGAACAAGCGCAACTCCATCTGCAGGTCTATGATTTGCGCCGTGAGGCCCGGCTGCGCCAAGCCCGCGATTGGTTCTTTAAGAACTACATTGTGGACACTTTCGAAGACGCCATGCGCATTGCGGCGCCTGGAACAGAAGCGGGCGCGTACGCCGGGATGGTGATCGGCTATTGGGAGCAGGCCTGCGCGCTGCTCAATTACGGCCTGCTTCACGAGGATCTCTTCTTCGAGACAAGCGGAGAGTTCTTCGGGGTATGGGAGATGCTCAAACCCATCGTCCCGCAGATGCGCGAACGTTTCGCCGACAAGCAGATTCTGGCGCACCTGGAGCGCTCCGCACTGCGCTACGAAGCGTGGAAGGAGCGACGCGCGCCCGGGCATATTGCCGGCATGCGGCAGTTCATGCAGCAGATGCGCACTCAGTCTGCAGCAGCAGCGAGTGTGTGACCAGACTGATACGCTCCCGGCCGTTTCCAGTGATTGAGCATCCTTCGCTATCGTTGGATCAGGTGGTTCTGACCAGCGTCAGTGGAGGGCCGACGGCATGAGTGAAGCTGCGGCGGGCAGGGTGCGCGAGATCGTGGACGACCTCTACCGTTCCGAGTCGCGGCGTGTACTCGCCACCCTGATCCGCCTGCTGGGCGACTTCGAACTCGCCGAAGAGGCGCTGCACGATGCCTTTACGGCGGCCATGGAGCAATGGCCGAGGGACGGCGTACCCGCGAATCCCCGGGCATGGCTCGTTTCCGCCGGTCGCTTCAAAGCCATCGACAGCATTCGAAGGCGGGCACGGTTCGACGCTTCGATTGTTGAAAGAGCCGACTTGCTCGACGCCGCGGCGGGTTCGATGAGGAAACGCAGGACGATCAAGCCGTTGACGACGATCGATTGCGGCTGATCTTCACCTGCTGCCATCCAGCCCTCCCACCGGATGCCCGGCTGGCTCTGACCTTGCGGGAGGTGTGCGGCCTAACAACCGAACAGATTGCGCATGCTTTCCTCACCGCCGCGCCCACAATCGCCCAGCGAATCGTCCGAGCCAAGGCGAAGATCCGCGACGCGCGCATTCCCTACGTCGTGCCGTCACGAGACGATCTAACGGAACGGCTGGACACCGTTCTGCACGTGATCTACCTGGTGTTCAATGAGGGGTATTCCGCGTCTTCCGGCGCGTCGCTGACGCGTTCGGACCTTTCAGAAGAGGCGATCCGCCTGGGGCGATTGTTGATGGAATTGCTGCCGGAGCCCGAAGTGATGGGACTGCTAGCCCTTATGCTGTTGCACGAATCGCGACGCGCGGCGCGCGCGACTCCTGAGGGCGAGCTCATCCTTTTGGAAGACCAGGATCGCTCACTCTGGAACCGCGCGCAGATCACGGAGGGACTAGCGCTCGTGGAGAGGGCGCTGCATGGGCGCGGGTTCGGTCCCTATTCGCTCCAATCCGCGATTGCGGCGTTACATGCCGAGGCTTCCAGCGCCGCTGCGACGGATTGGGCTCAGGTTGTGGGGTTGTACGATGTGCTGGCGCGCATGGAGCCGTCACCCGTGGTGGAATTGAACCGCGCAGTTGCTGTAGCCATGCGCGACGGCCCTTCGATGGGACTTGCCTTAATCGAGGCAATTCTGGCAAGAGGCGAATTACAGGACTACCATCTGGCACATGCGGCGCGGGCGGACTTGTGCCGGCGGATGGGAAGGACCGCCGAGGCCCGAGACTCTTACCGGCGGGCACTTGAACTAACCAGACAAAAGCCAGAGCACAGGTTTCTCATGCGCCGGCTGAGCGAACTAGTGGACTGAAGGTTGGACCCTTATGCCCTCAGGGGGCCTTGCGTCCTAATCCTGACCTGTGCATACTGATGGATAAGAATTCACCCACCAGAGGGGATATCAATCCATGAAGAAAATTGCTTTGTTTGCATTTCTTGCCGGCGCGACAGCGTTCGCGGGCGAGTGGACCGGATACATTTCGGACTCCAAGTGCGCCGCCGGCCACTCGGACGGCTCGGCGAAATCGATCGCCTGTGTCAAGGCTTGTGTGAAGGGCGGGCAGAAGCCGGTCCTGGTGGCCGACGGGAAGGTGATCAAAATTGGCAACCCCGATTTGGTCAAAGAGGACGTTCTCGGCAAGAAGGTCACCGTCAAGGGAGACCTGAGCGGCGACACCTTGACCCTGACCTCGGTGGAAGAAGCGCACTAGGTCTGGGGCTGGGAGTCCCGAAGCGCACTGTCCGCGTGTGATTTTACTGAAGTTTGCCGCGGCCGGCCACGACCCAGACAGCTTCAACCTGTCCCGCCCTCACGCCGTAGACGCGCTCCTGCAGATTCATGGCCACGCAGATGTGATTGGGGATCACGGTGAGCCGTGCGCCGGGACGGTACCTGCGCCCGGCGTCCGGCAACTCGATAAAGCCGTGCTCCTCGTTCATTTTGTGAAAGCGCGCTTCGGGGCACTCCAGCATCCGGCCAAAGCTCTGCTCGGCGGCGCCGGAAAGGCCGTCCGAGGAGAAGGTCTTGGAGCCGCCGTCGATCATGAGCCGGTCGCCGTTGGAGCTAACGACGGTGACCAGCAGCGATGCGGCGCAATCTGACCAGGTGGCCACTCCCTGTCCGACGCAATTACGATCGTTAAAAATCGAGGTGCCGGGGCGGATTTCGGTGAGGCCCTCAATGCGGTGGCTTTCAAACAGCAGCGGCGTGGAACCGCCTGAGACGATTTCCGGCTTGTGTCCGGCGCGCTCGAGTTCATCGACCATGCCGGCGACTGTGCGGCGGAGTTGGTCGAAGGGCACCGGCTCGTAGATCCTGAGGTGGCCCGGATAGAACGCAACGCCGCGGTAGTGAACGCCGTCGATGCGGCGGACGGCCTCCACGAGTTCAATCAACTCCAGTCCCGGCTGCACGCCGACGCGGTGCAGGCCGACATCGACCTCGACGAGCACGCCGATGCCGGTGCCGCGCAACGCCTCAGCGGCTTCGACGCTGTCCAGGGCGACGGTGATGCGAGTTTTACCCAGGAGTTGCTGGAGCCGCTCGACTTTCCGGCGTCCCAGCACGGGATAGGCGACGAGAAGATCCTTGACGCCGGATGCGGCCATCACCTCGGCTTCGGTGGACTTGGCGACCGTGAGCCCGATGGCGCCATGGTCCAATTGCAGCCGGGCCAGCGCCGGGATTTTGTGGGTCTTGGTGTGGGGCCTGAGGTTGAGCCCATGGCGGCGGGCGTACTCGGCCACGCGGGAAACGTTGTGCTCGACGCGGTCGAGGTCGAGGACCATGGCGGGGGTATCGAGGTCGTGAATGGTCATTTCTTCTTGGGTTCGATGAAGCGGAGATGAACGCGGGGCGGGGCCTTGCGGTACACGAGTTCGAAGTGTTTCACCTTGTGCTTTTTGCCCTCGATCTGGAAGTAGAGCAGGCCCTCGACGGGTCCTTTGAGTTCGCCGTCGGGAAGCTGTTTCTGCTTGAGCAGCTCCAGCAGAGTCTTGTCGCCCTTCTTGTCTTCGAATGAAGCCTGCGCTTCGCTGGTATCCGCTGTTGCCGATCCGACGTTGGGCGACTCATTCGGCACCGGCAGTCCCTGGCCGGGGACGCCACGGGGGTCGCCTCCAGTGGGCACGGGCAGCCCCATTGGAACCCGGCGTTGCTGGCTCATCACCTGGCCCTGTGATCCTGCTCTGCTGGAGATTACCATGACGCTGGAGCCGGCGATCTGGGTCGGCTCGAACGGGCGAGACTTTTCACCATCCTTGTCGGACCGAAGGAGGAAGTCGTCGCGATTCATGTCGACGATTTCTCCCTGGGCCGGGGTGACCCTCACTTTGACGATCATGAAGCCCTCCCCAGGGTCGATGCCGGTCTCCTTCTTCATTTCGGCGCGGTCGAGCCAGATCTGGGCCTCGATCTTGATTTTCTGATCCTGGCCCTCGCCCGTGATGGGCGGGGCCAGGAAAGCCAGCAGCAGGAATATTGTGTTCATATCGAACTCGCCGCCGCGTGAGCAGAAGCCCACGCCCATTGAAAATTGTAGCCGCCCAGCCAGCCGGTGACATCCACCGCCTCGCCGATGAAAAACAGGCCGGGCACCCGCCGGGCTTCCATGGACTGCGAAGCAAGTTCAGCGGTATCGGCGCCGCCGCCGGTGACTTCAGCCTTTTCAAACCCTTCAGTGCCTGCTGGAACGATGCTCCAGGAGTGCAGGCGCTGTTCGAGCCGCTTGAGAGGCAGCACGGGCTGCCTGAAACCTTCGCTCTCAAGGAATTGACGGGCCAAGCGGGCCGGTAGTTTCATCTCCATTTCTTTGCGGGCCGATTCGGGGGTGAGATCGAGAACGCCGCCGTCAGGCAGCCAGTCGACCACCAGCGGCTGACCGGGGCTCCAATAGGAGGAGGACTGCAGAGCCGCGGGTCCGGAGAGGCCGCGGTGGGTGAACAGGACGTTTTCGCGAAAGCGGGCCTTGCCGCAAGAGACCAAGGCAGGGCAACTGACCCCTGCGAGGGGCGACCATTTGGCTTTATCCTCGGGCGAGAAAACGAACGGGACGAGGGCGGGGAAGGGTTCCACCACGTTCAAGTCCGAACTGCCGTGCGAGATCATAGGCCAGTCCCGTGGCGCCCAATTTTGGGATGGAGAGGCCTCCGGTGGCGACGACGAGGGTTGTCGCGGTGAAATTGCCGCTCGCTGGTTTCGACGCTAAACCGCGTATCGCGCCGGACGGCCTGGATGCGGCACCCGATGTGCATATCAACGCCGCCTTGGCGGCATTCGTTGAGCAGCAGGTCGAGAATCGCCTGTGCGCTTCCGTCGCAGAACAACTGGCCGAGGGTCTTCTCATGCCAGGAAACCTTGTGCTTGCGGAGGAGAGCGATGAAGTCCGCCGGCGTGAAACGGGCCAGTGCGGATTTGGCGAAATGCGGGTTTCGAGAGAGGAAATTCGAGGCTGAGACGCGCAGGTTGGTGAAGTTGCAGCGGCCGCCGCCGGATATCAGGATTTTCCTGCCGGGACGCGGCTGATGTTCGATGACGGCGACGCGGCGCCCGCGCTGGCCGGCGAGGGCGGCGCAGAAGAGTCCGGCGGCGCCGCCGCCGAGCACCAGGACGTCATAAGACCGGCTCTCGCTCACTGACTCAGATGATAGGGTAAAGCGGTATGAGACTCACTTGTCTGCTATTGGTCGCGTCGATGGCGGCTACCGCGGGGCGAAGCGTTATTTCGTTGAATGGCACGTGGCAATTGGCGGAGTCGGCCGCCATGGATTCGATGCCGGCGGCATACCCGCACACCGCTCCGGTTCCGGGCCTGGCGCACTCGGCCACGCCGCCGCTGGCGAATGTCGACGCTTTCGATTCAAGAGAGTACATACAAAGTTCGATTCGAGAGAAGAAGCTGCCGGAATCGGCTCGAGTGGCGCATGCGGGCGAGTCGCGGCAGGATCGAAACTTCCTCTGGTACCAGCGGCAGTTTCTTGCGCCGCTGAAGGCGGAGCGCCTGCTGCTGCGAGTCCGGAAAGCGCAGTTCGGCCATGCGGTTTACTTGAACGGTAAGTACGTCGGCGACGCGCGGGCCTGCTTTTCGGCCAGCCACTTTGACCTCACGGGCGTCGTGCTTTGGGGCAAGACGAACGAATTGGTGATCCGCATCGGAGCGCATCCGGCTGTGCTCCCCGATTGGGCTCCGGCGGGGACGGACTTTGAAAAGTACAAGTGGACGCCGGGAATCTATGACGATGTGGACCTGATCACGCTGGCGAGCGCGACTCACATCGAAAGCGTGCAGGCGGCGCCGCGTCTGGCCGACAGCACCGTGCTGGTGGAGACTACGATCCGCAATCGGGGCACGACCGAGACGGAGGTGAGAGTGACCAACAGCATTGCAGGCGAATCAGCGCCGCTGAGGGTGATCGCTGTGCCGCCGGGAGAGGTGAGGTCAGTCGTCTCGACAATCAAGTTGGCCAAGCCCCGGCTCTGGTCGCCGGAGGATCCCCATCTCTACACTGTCAAGACCACCGTAGGCGCCGATTCGGTCGACACGCGGTTCGGCTTCAGGGAATTCCGATTCGACACAGCCACCAAGCGCGCCTATCTGAACGGAAAGCCGATCTTCCTGCGGGGGTCGAACATCACCCTGCACCGGTTCTTCGAGGATCCGCTGTCGCAAACAGCACCCGTGGGATCGCGCCGTGGGTGAAGAGGCTGCTTGTCCGACCTGCCGAAACAGATGCAACTGGAATTCCTTCCGATTCTGCATCGGGCCGGTGCCCGACATCTGGTTTGATATCGCCGACGAAGCGGGTCTGCTCATCCAGAATGAGTTCTTCATCTGGAACGGCCGCGGCTACTTCCCGCCGTACAAGCAGGATGAGCTTCTGGCGCAGTACAGGGACTGGATGCGCGACCACTGGAACCATCCGTCCATGGCGATCTGGGATGCGTCGAACGAGACTGACTCGGACATGCTGCGTGAGAGAGTGATCCCCGAGGTGCGCCAGCTGGACTTGTCCAACCGGCCATGGGACAACGGCTACTCCGTGCCCTCCGGGCCGGACGACCCGGTGGAGGATCACCCATATCTCTTCTCGAGAATCCGGTCGGGCGGCAATTTCTCAATGACGCAACTGGAGCAGATGACCGGCGCAAAGACCACCAACGCAGGCCATCCTTCGGCGCATGCGACGTTCGTCAACGAATACGGGTGGCTCTGGCTCAACCGCGACGGGACTCCGACGCTTCTGACCGAGGCGGTGTACGAGAAGCTGGTGGGCAAGAACGCCACGCCGGAGGAGCGGTTCAAGATATACGCGTATTACCTGGCGGGGCTCACGGAGTTCTGGCGCGCGCACCGGAACTTCGCCGGGGTTCTGCACTTCACCTGGCTGACCTGCTCCTATCCGGGGGTGAAGACGAGCGACCACTGGCGCAACGTCGAGACACTGGAGCTGGAGCCGAACTTCGCGGAGTGGGTGCGGGAGGCCTTCAAGCCTCTCGGGCTGTACATCAACTTCTGGCAGCCCAAGCTGCGCGCCGCCTCAACCCGAACCTACAGCGTGATGATGGTCAACGACGATGCTGTCGCCCGCAAGGGGAAGCTGACGCTGGAATTCCCGGGCAGCTCGACTGCGACGATCGACTTCGAAATTCCCGCGTTCGGAGCGCACACCTGGAACTATCAACTGGCCGCGCCCGGTGATGGCCGGTGAGATTGAACTGGTGGCGACGGCAACAGTGCCGGGGATGGAACCCACTCGCAGCCGGCGCAAAGTCGTGATTGAATAGGGCCCATATATGCAGCGAAGAGGCTTCTTCAAGAGCACTGATGCTGACGGCGGGCGCCCTGCCCGCCAGCCGGGCCAAGGCGGCGACCTGCTGCCGGACTACTGCCGGCCGATGAGCCACAAGTCGCTCAAGCAATCGAGCCACGACACGACCGGCGGCAACTCCGACCGCTGGCCGATCGCGCCGGGAGCGACGCAGGAGATCTTCAACCAGCAGGGGCCGGCGCGATCACTCACATCTGGTTCACCATCGCCGCGCAGAGCCCGCTTCACCTGAAGGAGGTGGTGCTGCGCGCGTACTGGGACGGCGCGGCGAAGCCGAGCGTCGAGACGCCGGTCGGCGACTTCTTCGGATTGAATCTGGGCGACTACGTCATCTACGAAAGCGACTATCTTGCGTGTTCGCCCGGGCGATCGCTGAACTGCTACTTCGTCGATGCCGTTCCGGAAAGGCGCCCGGATGACGGTGACCAACGAAGGCACGCAGACCGGTGGGATCGTTCTACTCCAACATCGACTGGATGTCGATCGACAGCTGCCGGCCGACGCGATGTATTTCCACGCGCAGTACCGGCAGGCGGCGCCGACGCAGGCAATGAAGTATGCGACCCCGGCGGAGGAGAAGAACCCCGACGGCAAGCAGAACCACGTCTACTGCGAGACGCGCGGGCGCGGCCACCTGATGGGCGTCACGCTCGGCGTGGTCCAGAACGCGAGTGCTGGATGGGCGAAGGCGACGACATGATCTTCGTCGACGACGAGGCGAAGCCGGCGATCATCGGGACGGGCAGTGAGGACTACTTCCTGGGGAGCTGGAACTTCGGCGGGCGGGACGGGGCGCGCGCCGTTTTCGCATCATCAGTACGGGGCGCCGTTGATCCAGAGTCCCGAGCGGGTGGGCGGCCGGTACTGCTGCTATCGCTTCCACGGCGACAATCCGGTGACCTATTCGCGATACCTGAAGCACACGATGGAGCACGGCCATGCCAACGACCGGGGCGACAACTACTACTCCTGCTGCTTCTGGTATGCCTCCGCGCCGGCGAATGATTTCCCGGCGCTGCCGCCGGTTGCAGCCCGGCTGCCCAAAGTAATTGCCTGACTCGCGAGACTAAATGTGACATGAACCATTCAGTGGCAGTAGCTGCCACTGATGGTGCCAATTCCGGCGTTATGTCGGCGGAGCCCAGTCACGCGTTCGTCAGGTCTAGTAACGTCGAGGGTGCCGCCGAGGGCGATATCGTCGTAGGCCTGCTCGTTGCCATTCACCACGTCGCGAGCAATCTGCGTGTTTATCAGGCCCGGATTGACGGCATTGACGCGGATACCGCATCAGTAGGCGGCGTCACGTCATCGGATGCCGGCGAGGCACATTCATTTCGGATTCTGGTACGTCAGCCCAAACCCGAACGTGAAAAGCGGATCGCCGAGATCGTGTGCGGCGTCGGCGGCCTGCGCTGCCACCGAGGGCATGTCGCTCGGCAGATTGTAGGGTAGTTTGCCGGTGGGCTTGTGCTTGCCGAAGAGCACGTCGAGCAATGCCGTGTCCTCGATTCCAAAAGTGGCGAAAACGCCGGCCACCTGGTCGATGAACTCGGTGAGGATCGCAGGGCGGTCCATGTCAACCCACACGATGGTCGGGACGCCCGAACTTGCCAGTTTCAGCACATCGTCGAGTTGCGCCTGGTTCGCGGATCCGGTGTAGGCGAGCGTGTTGCCGAGCACGGTGGGTACGGTGATCGGTCCTGGGGCGCCAGTACGGCTGCCGGGGCTGGCCATCCCCCCGGGTCCGCCCGCGCCGCCGGGGCCTGCGCCACGACCACCCGGGCCGCGTCCGCCTCCCATTGCACCGCCGAACCCGAAGCCGCCGCCAAACGGATACACGATGGCGGGCGTCGTCATCCGGATAATTACCACGTCGGCACTTTTCGGGTCGTCGACCACGGTTCCGTACTGGGCGGCCACGCTCTTATCCACGTTTTGAACGTAGATCTTCCTGCCGACCGCGACGGGGAGGAGCCCGCCGGAGTTCTTCAGCAGAACGACGCTTTTGATCTGCGCCGTGCGACCGGCTGCGCTGAATTGTTCGTTGCCGACTAGCTCCTTCGCCTTTTCCGGATCGACGTAGGGATTCTCGAACATTCCCAATTGGAAGGTCGCCCGGAGAATCCGGCGCGCTGAGAGGTCGAGGCGGTCCGCCGGAATGCTCCCCTCCCGGACGCACTGGATCACGTAATTGGCATGGTTCTCGCTCAGGATCTGATCCACGCCGGCGAGGACCAACGTCTTATGGCGATCCTTCTGCGACAGGTGCTCGACACCCCACGGCATACTACGCAACGTATCGCTGATCATGACACCCTGGAAACCGAGCTTCTCGCGCAGTAGGCCCGTAGAGATGACCCTAGAGTAATTGGCGCCTACCGTGTCCTGGCCCACCGGGATCATGTACCCCCCCATGACGCCGCCAGTGCCAGCGCGGATGGCGGCCTTGAACGGGATCAGATGATACTCGAACTGATTGGCAGGATATATAGTCCACTTGCCGTAATCACTGTGAGGATCGTTGCCGTCCTTGACTGGTCCGTCGCCGGGAAAGTGTTTTGTGACGGTGATCACGCTGTCCGGGCCCAATTCTTTGCCCTGAAACCCTTCTATGTAAGCGGCGACCAGCTTGGCCACCAACTCAGCATCCTCGCCGAAAGTGCCGCTGATGCGGTTCCAGCGGGGCTCGGTAGCGACGTCGGCCTGCGGACAGAGGACCACGCGCAGCCCCATCGCGCGCATCTCCTGTGCCGCCATTCTGGCGTGCTCCCTGACAGCTTCGACATCGCCGATGGCCGCGAGGCCGAGCTGACCCGGCCACCGCGACGGGCCACGGACAGAGTTGCGCTGATTGGTTTCCGCAGCCATCTCGACGCCCATCGCCGAGCGCCGGATTCCGCTGCGCGGGTTGTCGCTCGGCACCATTGGGATGCCGAGCCTTGAACCTTCGGCGATCTGCTGTAGGTTGTTCACGAATTTTGCGGTAACCTCTGGCGGTTCGTTGCCGGGTCGGATCACCGCCCATCGGATGCCTCGCTTCAATATCAGTTCTGTGGCGGAAACGCTGTCAACAGGCTCGACATTGTAAGGGTTCGTACGGCCGCGGATTGCACGCGTTACTCCGGTGGGCGCTGGAACGGCGCCGCCCGCTCGACCACCGCCTCCGAATGAACCCATGGTGTCGAGCACTTCACCGTTCGGTCCCATCGCGCCCTGAATCGAGGCATGAAACATGAGACCAGCCTTCTCTTCGACGGTCATCCTGGAGATCAGGTCAGCGACCCGGCGATCGATTGGCAGCCGCCAATCTTCGTAGGCATCGAGTGCTCCGTTCCTGTTGAGGTCCTTGAAGGTCAGTCCGTCTATTTTGAGGATGGGGGCCACACGCGCCTCGATCTTCGGCTGCGCAGCGGCTGCCGCGGTCCGCGCGGGCAGACTCAGGATGCCGATCGACAGAGCCGGGGCGACGGCCAGAATTCCCAGCCTCAGAGATGTTCGATGCATGTTGGTCAGCTTCAAGGGTGCGTCCTAACGTCAGTCAATACATCACAGCGCACTCTGGCAGTCAACCCGCGGAAGGCTCGGCCAACCTTTTTTATGAGGATTGTGGACCGGATCAAGCGCCACTCGGAAACTGACTCGATGCCACTTTATGATTCAAGGCACACTGAATCTAGCTTCCTGGCGGGATTCGCGCCTCGAAGAACTCGGCCAGTTCGCCCGCGGCGGGCGGGTCCAGGTTCGAGAGCACGACCACGATGAGCCCTGACTCAGTCAGGACGCGCAAGCTGCCGTTCATGCCGGGCGCGCCGCCGCCATGGCCGTATGCCAAAGGCTTCACATCGACTCCGAAGCCGTAACCATAACCGCCCCCCATTTTCGATTGAGTCTTGCGAGTGGCTTCAGCAAGCAGGTCCTTGCGGAGCAATTTGCCCGTTTCGAGCGCCTGCGCGAATCTGAACAAATCCTGCGTTGTGGAGTAGCCGCCGCCGGCGGAAGTGCCGCGCCAGGGCAGTGTGTCCTTGTTGTCTACCCAGACTCCGTCTTTCTTCATGTAGCCATGGGAACGCTTTGCCACGGTCTCGTTCTCTGGCAGTGAATCGGTGGACTTCATGCCCGCGGGCTCGAAGATGTTCTTCTTCACGTACTCGTAGTAGGTCATGCCGCTCACTTTCTCGATGAGGGCGCCGATGAGGATGAAGCCGTAATTCGAGTAAGCCGCCTTGGGGCCAGGCTCGAAGCGCAGAGGGCGGTCGCCATAGAGCTTCACGTAGTCGCCGATACTGCGCAAATTCATGCGCTCGCGCGTGAAGTCGGGACCGAAGATGTCGCCGGTGCCGCCTGTGTGAGTCAGCAGATGGCGCAGTGTGACCTTTGAGGCGAGGTCCTTGTTGGGATAGTCGGTCAGGTATTGGCCGATGGGCGCAGCCAGGTCGAGTTTGCCCTTTTCCACGAGCTGCAGCGCAGCCACGGCGGTGAACATCTTGTTCATCGAGCCGATTCGAAACTGCGTGCCGGGTGTGTTGGGAGCCTTGCTCTCACGGTCGGCCAGTCCGTAGGCCTTTTCGATCAGGACCTTGCCGTCGTGCGCGATAAGCAACGTGCCGGAGAACTTGTCGCTCGCGGCGAGCGCCGCCGCCTCCTTGTCGAGAGCCTGGACGGCCTCTGGCAGCGGCATACGGGCGACCGGGGGTTTAGGGGCTTCCACCGGGCGCAGGTTCGCACCGGCGATGCGGGGCGGGTCGCCGCTCTCCACCTCGAAGATGAAGTTCATCACCCTGGCGTCCTTCTTCGCTTTGATGGTGGCGGTGGCCTCAGTGGCCGAGCGCGCCTCGAACTTGACGAGGTCGAAGCCGCCAGTGCGTTCGCGGATGCTCTGGAGCATCTTGACGTGGTCGGCGTCGCCTTGGGGTTCGTGGACTTTTGCGTAGGCCTCGACTGACATGGCTTCCGGGGAGTTCATGGCTTTGAGCCAGGCGCCGAAGGCCTTGCCGGCGGGGGTGTCGGGGAGTTGGGGTGCTTGCGCGGCCAGTGAGCCCAGGGCCAGCGCGACGGTGAACATGAATCTTGTCATCATGACCAGTGAAACGTGTTTGGACCGGGTAATGGTAGCTGCATAATATGCATAGGCAATATGAACCAGGTGCATCTTGAGAATTTCGACCTCAACCTGCTGATGGTCTTCGAAGCTGTGTACGAAACCGGCCACGTCGGCCAGGCAGCCGAGCGGCTGCGGTTGACTCAGCCCGCCGTCAGCCACGCGTTGGCCCGACTTCGCGAGCACACCGGCGACGACCTGTTCCGGCGACAGGGCCGCCGGATGAGCCCCACGCCGCGGGCTGAGGAACTCGCCGCGCCACTGAGGACGGCACTGGCGCAGGTGCGTCAGGCGCTCTCACCTCACGGCGGTCCGGGTTCCCTGGCGGGGGAGAGGACGCTGCGCTGTGCGATGTCGGACTATGACGAGTGGCGCCTGATGCCCGGCTTGACCCGCGCCGCGGGTCGCGACGCGCCAGGCCTGCGGCTGGAAGTGCGACGGCTGGATGTTCTGTTCCAGCCTCCGGAGGCGCTGCGCCGCGGGGCATTGGACGTTGCGGCCGGTTTCTTCCCCGATCTGAGGGGGCTCGAGCCGGCTCTCAGTTCGGAGGCGTTCGAATCGACACGCAACGTCGCTGTCGGCAGACAGGGCAATGAGGCCTTCCGTGGACGGTGGAACTTCGAAAAATTCGCAGCCTGCGCTCACGCCGCGGTGATCATGTCTACCGGCGCTCCAGGCATCGTGGAGCGCGAGATGGCTGGACGCGGGGCGCGTCGCAAACTGCGATTCACGTCGCCTTTTTTCTTCGGAGTCCTCCGTGCCGTGGCGGCGAGCGACCTCATCGCCTGCCTGCCGGAGACGATGGTCCGGGCCTTTGGGCGCCAGATGAAGCTGCGCTATCGCGACGTGCCGCTGGACATGCCCGATTTCACAACGCGATTGGTATGGCCGCGCGTTCTGGACAACGATCCGGCAGTTGTCTGGCTCCGCGATGCAGCTCGCCGCATGAGAGAATGATTAATTATGAGGAGTTCGCGCAAGTCTCTCATCATTTCGACCGCGGCGATGGCAGGGATGCTGTCCTTTTCCGCCGACGCACAGCGCCCGCCATCGTCAACGGATCCCGATAGCTATACCGAAGGAACGCGCAGGACGGACTCCTGGTTCAAGAAGCAGGCCAAGGGCGCAATCCCGGCCGACCAGCGTATCGTGCGCGTTGTGGTGCGGGACACCGCGGGCAAGCCTGTCGCGCGCGCCAACGTGGCGATGAAGGACATGGCCTCCAATAAGATCGAAACGCGGCAGACGCTCGAAACCGGCGAGTACATTTTCGAGGGTCTGAAGAGAACCGCGGACTACGAATTCACGGCCGAATCAGGCGGTAAATCGAGTCAGCCGCGAAAAGTCAGTCAGTACCTGCCGAATCAGGCGGTCAGTTTCGACCTCAAACTCGGCGAACCGCCTGCCAAGGCAGCCGCCAAGCCCGAGCCGAAGAAACCGTCAGCAAAGTAGTCAGCAGTCCGCCCGGCGTACACTGTTCAAATGAGGGTTCTTTTGCCGGCTTTGCTGGCCGCGCCACTGTGGGCAATGGCGCCCTGCGGAAACACCCCGATTTATCGCCCTTGCGATATTGAATTCGACGTGCCCGGCGCGTCGTACCAGACCTTGTTGTGGGCGGAGCTGCGGAGCCCCGAGTTCAAGACCTTCCGCTTTCCGGCATTTTGGGCCGGCGGGTCCAAGATGGTGATCCGAGTCTCGCCGACAGAGCCGGGCTCGTGGACCTACCGGTTGAGCGGCAACGTCGCCGCGCTCGATGGCAAGGAAGGCAAGTTCGATGCCACCGCACGGGACGTCGACGGCTTTATCAATCCGGCGAATGTCCACCACTGGCGCTACACACATTCGAAGAAGGCGCACCTGTGGATGGGCGACACCATGTACACACTCGCGTGGGCCGAGGACGCATTTTTCGACGCATGGCTCGACGCCCGTTCGAAGCAGAAATTCAATCACGTCCGCTTCTATGCCGGCCCGGTCCACATGCAGTACATGATCCCCTGGCCAGAGAACGGACCGCCTCCCGAGGCCTTCTACTCCAGGCTCGATGCCCGCCTGCTGAAGATCAACGAAAATGGCATCGTCGCCGATCTGATTCTGGCCGGCGACACCAACTCGATGGTGAAGCTATTTCCGACACCCGCGGCGCGGGAGCGCTACCTCCGCTACATCGTGGCCCGGTTTGCGGCCTTCAACGTGACCTGGCAGCTCATGCAGGAATACGAAGAATACGACGATCCGCGCGCCATCACAAAAGAGATTGGACTCAAGCTCAAGGAACTGGACCCGTATTCCCACCCGCGCACGACACACACCCTCAATACCTCGTCGCCGCTGTTGGGCGACGGCTGGATGGACCACATCCTCTATCAGTCGTCTGACGATGCCCTGGGCGCGATTGAACACCAGGAGTTCACTGCGCCACAGGTGAACTCGGAGTTCGCTTACGAGAATTCAGGCGCAGGCGGGACACATGCGCATCATGTCACCCCGGAGGTGTTCCGGAAACGACTCTGGAACGCGACGATGAACGGCCAGTACGTCACGCATGGCAATACGGGCACATACGGCGGGCGGAACCTGGTGCCCGATGTGAAGCACCTTGACGCGCCGGGCGCCAAAGCGATGACCGCCTGGTTCGACACGATGTCGAGAACGCGGTGGTGGGATCTTGAGCCCTACTTCGACGTCGACGGCGGCAGAGCGCTGGCCTTGCCCGACACCGAATACCTGGTCTACATCGAGAATCCCGGCCCCATCGAGATCGTCGTCGAAAAACACGGCTACGACGTCTATTGGATCAATCCGGCAACTGGAGAAGCCACGAAGGAAAAGAAGGAGTGGAAGGGCGAACTCTACAAGGGCTCGCCGCCGAATTCCACGCACGATTGGATCCTGCATCTGTCTCGCGACGGCCGCAAAGAAGGACTGAAGAGCTACTTCTTCGAGTCGCGCCGCGTTCCCGTGCAGGAGCCTGAAGTTTCGAAGGTGAAGGCTCCGTACGAACTGGCGCAACCTCCGGTCGATCAGGTGCTCGAAGTCGGCAAGCCCATCCCCTACGAGATCAAGCTCAAGAAAGAGACTGCCGGAACGCGCAGGATGATGTACCTGATCAAGGGTGAAATCGCTCGCGACGGGCAAGGGGTACGTGTGCTGGGTTCAGGCCCGAAAGGCAACCTGCGTCTCCCGGCGCACATGCTCAAAGAAGGCGAAGCGCCGATCGCGCTGCGTGTCGCTGCGCTGAACGCGCCTGGCAAGCTCTACTTCGTCGACTACGTTTTCACGGCGAAGAAAACGGGGCAGGGCGGGGAATGAGGATCGTCGCCATCGATACGGCGAGCGAATTCGGTTCGCTGGCATTGATCGAGAACGGCGCCCTGGTGGAGGAACTGCCGCTGCACAGCCCGGAAGGTTTCGGCCACATACTGTTCCAGCAGTTGCAGCGGTTGATGGAGCGGCATGGCTGGACGTATGGGACGGTGGCCGGCTACGCGGCCGGCGCCGGCCCAGGCTCTTTCACAGGAGTCCGCATTGCACTTGCGGCAGTGAAAGGCCTGGCCGAGACGGCGGGAACCAAGGCCGCGGCGGTTTCGAACCTGCGTGCGCTGGCCTCATTCGGCACGTCGGGGCGACGCGCTGCATTTTATGACGCCCGCCGTGGCGAGATCTATGGCGGACTGTTTGACGTCGGCCCTGTCGCCGCTCACCGAAGAGATTGTGATGCCGCTTCCAGCCTGGCTGGAGGTGGTGCGGGCCCATGGCGCAGTCGAACTGATCACATGGTCGCCGGAGACCTACAACGTTGAAGCCACCCGGGCGCCGCGCTCGCTGGCCGCCGTCATCGGAAGGCTTGGCGCGGACTGTCTCGTCGATCCCGCTGCCATCGATGCCAACTATGTGCGGCGCTCTGACGCTGAACTTCACTGGAAAGAGATCTGACAAATGCTCGCCCTGAGAACACTGCTGCCGCTCTTGTTGAACGGCGCGCTGCTGGCGGCGCCGCCCATCGCAGAGAAGACCAAGGGGCTCACCGCGTCTCCCGGCTATCACCCGTTCTACTGGGATGCGGCGCAAGGACGCATCTGGCTGGAAATCGAGCGATGGGAGCAGGACTTCCTCTATGTGAACTCCCTGCCCGCCGGCGTAGGGTCGAACGACATCGGGCTTGACCGCGGACAGTTGGGCGGCACGCGCATCGTGCGCTGGGAGCGTCACGGGAACAAAGTGCTGCTGACGCAGCGCAATCTCGACTATCGCGCGGTTTCCGCTGACCCGGCCGAACGCAAGGCGGTAAAGGACAGCTTTGCGGAAAGCGTGATCTGGGGCTTCGAGGTTGCAGCGGAAGAAGGCGGCAAGGCGCTGGTGGATTTCACGCCTTTCCTGCTGCGCGACGCGCATGGGGTGGTTGACCGTCTCCAGCGCGCCCGGCAGGGCACGTATCGCGTCGAGCCTTCGCGCAGCGTCGTGTATCTGGACAGGACTAAGAACTTCCCGAAAAACTCTGAATTCGAGGCAGTGATCACGTTCGCTGGCGGGCCGGCAGGCCAAAACCTGCGGTCCGTTGTGCCGTCGCCGGATAGCGTGACCGTTCGCATGCACCACAGCTTCGTCGAGTTGCCCGGTCCCGGTTTCACGCCGCGCGCGTACGACCCTCGCGGCGGCTATCATCCGCTCGCGTTCATGGACTACGCCACGCCGGTGAGCGAGCCCATTGTGAAGCGCCTCATCAGGCGCCATCGCCTCGCGCAAGGCAAACCCATTCGGTATTACCTCGACCCCGGCACGCCGGAGCCGATCCGCTCCGCGCTGCTGGAGGGCGCGCGCTGGTGGGCGCAGGCCTATGAAGCCGCCGGGTTCCCAGGCGGCTTTCAGGTGGAGATTCTGCCCGAGGGCGCGGACCCGATGGATGTCCGTTACAACATGATCCAGTGGGTTCATCGCTCCACTCGCGGCTGGTCGTATGGCGCATCGGTGACAGACCCGCGCACGGGGGAGATCATCAAGGGGCACGTCACCCTCGGCAGCCTGCGGGTGCGGCAGGACTTCCTGATCGCTGAAGCTTTCCTGGCGCCCTACGAAGGCGCTCATGCCAATGGCTGGCCCGGCAACGACTCCCCGATGATGCAGATGGCCCTGGCGCGCCTGCGGCAACTCGCCGCACACGAAGTCGGCCACACTCTCGGACTGAGCCACAACTACATCGCCAGTGCTCTCAACAATGCGTCGGTCATGGATTACCCGCACCCTCGCATCGAGTTGGACCCCACCGGCGTGCCGCACATGCGCAACGCCTATCCGGAAGGCATCGGCGAATGGGACAAGGTGGCGATCCGGTTCGGTTATGCGGAGCCCTTCGACGCCGGCGTGCTCGACGCCGCGGCCAAGCGAGGCCTGGTCTTTCTGAGCGACCAGGATGCGCGCCCGGCCGGCAGCGCGCACCCGCAGACTCATCTGTGGGATAACGGCGCCAATGCGGTGGATGAGCTCGATCGTTTCATGAAGGTCAGAGCAGCGGCCCTGCAGAGATTTGGAGCGGCCAATATTCGCCAAGGCGCCGCCCAGGCAACGCTCGAAGAAGTGCTCGTGCCGCTCTATCTCGGCCACCGCTACCAGGCGGAGGCCGCCGTCAAGCTGATCGGAGGCGTTGACTACCGCTATGCCCTGCGCGGCGATGGCCAGATTGTTACCGCAATCGTTCCCGCGGCCCAGCAACGCCTTGCGCTCGACGCCGTGCTCAGGACGGTATCGACGGCGGCGTTAACGCTGGACGAAAGGATCATCCGCATGATCCCCCCGCGCCCGGATGGAATCGAATCAACGCGCGAGCTTTTCGCCCGTCGCACTGGACTTGTGTTTGACCCCTCCGCGGCAGCGGAGAGCGCGGCGGGCATGGTGTTCTCGCTGCTGCTCAATCCCGAGCGAGTTGCCCGGCTCGAAGAGCAGGCCGCCCGCGCGCCAGGCTCGCTGACCTTTCGCGAACTCGCCGAAAAGCTGTATGCCGCCACATTCGGACGCCCGGCGGCTTCAGGCTTGGCGGCGCACATAGGCCGTGCCATCGATCTTGTCGCTTTGCGCCAGCTCATGGCGGTGGCCGTCGATGAGACCGCCGGCGGGGCAGCCCGTGCCGCGGCGCTGGAAGCGATAGCGGAGTGGGAGGTTCGCATCCGCCAGATGGCCCCTTCCGCTCACCGGCGCTACGCGCTGGCTCAGGTTGAGCTGTTTCGAAAGGACCCCAAACAGATGTCGCTACCGAAGGTTCCCGAACCGCCGCCGGGAATGCCCATCGGTCTGTTCGGCGAGAACGGGCTCGGTCAGGCTGGGTTGAGTGACGACCTCGAATGCGGCTGGCCGCGTTGAGGCGGCGGCCTTCGGCTGCGAAGCTCTCCACTTGGCCAGATAGCGCGCCGCTGCCATAATCGAGAGGCTGAGCGCAAACCAAACCTGCCATTTCGATGCCGAAGCCGGCCTGCAGAAAGAAGTCCCTGGCAAAGCCGAGGTCCTGCCCCATTCGCCACAGCGCCAGCGCCATCGGCACCGTCGAAGCAGGCCAGAGCAGAGCGGAAACCCCTCGCGCCATTTCTTCGCTCGTCACCAGCTCTCTTTCCGGGGCCGCGGCACTCTCGTGCTTCTCGCGTGGGTCGTGCCGGCGAGGGATTTCGACCACGTTCTGGACGGCACTGGGAGTACCGTCGCTCCCCTGTTTCCAGCGAAGGCGGATGATCATGATCCCGGCGTCCAAGGCTTGAGCAGCGTCATGATGAATGAGATAAAGTGTTGGGGGCTATCAGCCTTACACTCGATTACGTATCGGCTGGTCAAGGACAGAACTTTATGAGCAAGATTAAGGCAGCAGTCATCGGCGCCGGCTTTATGGGCCGGACCCACGTTGAGGCGATCCGCCGCCTCGGATTCGTCGAAGTCGACGCCGTCGCGGCGATTTCCCTCGAAGAAGCGCAGCGATTTGCCAAGGCAAATCACATTCCGCGCGCCACCACCGTGGAGGAGATCCTGGCGGATCCCGAGATCGCCGGCGTCCACAATTGCACCCCGAACGCCCTCCACGCCCCCATTTCGCTCGCCGCGCTAAAAGCCGGCAAGCACGTGCTTTGCGAAAAGCCGCTTTCCATGTCGGCCAAGGAAGCCAAGCAAATGCTTGAGCTTGCGGAGAAAAAGGGCCTCTGCCACGCCACCAACCATAACCTGCGCTACTATCCGGCCACGCAACAGCTTCGCCGGATGGTTGAAAACGGCGATCTGGGCGACATTATTGTCGTTCAGGGCACCTATTCCCAGGATTGGCTCCTCTACGACACCGACTTTAACTGGCGCATCCTGAAAAAGGACAACGGCCCGCTCCGGGTCGTCGGCGACATCGGCTCGCACTGGATGGACATGATCCAGCACGTCACGGGGCTCTCCATCACCAAGCTCTGTGCCGATCTCAACATCGTGCACAAGACCCGCAAGATGCCGAAGGTGGCCGTCGAGACGTTCGCCGGCAAGAAACTGAAGCCGTCCGATTACGAAGAAGTGAAGATCGACACCGAAGACTACGGCGGTGTGCTGCTTCACCTCGGCGATAAATGTCGCGGCGCCTACACTGTCAGCCAGGTCGCGGCCGGCTGCAAGAACCGCTTCGAGATCAATGTCTTCGGTACGAAAATGGGCGCCAGTTGGAACCAGGAGCGCCCCGACGAGCTGTGGATTGGCAACCGCAATGAAGCCAACCGCATCATGTTGAAGGATCCGTCGCTGTATTACCCCAAGGCCGCCGCGTACGCCGATTACCCGGGCGGGCACAGCGAAGGCTACGACGATACGCACAAGCAATTGGCCAAACGGTTCTGGACCCGTGTGGCCGACCCGAAGGCGCCGGTGGAATACCCGACGTTCGCCGACGGCTTGCGGGGCATGCAACTGCTCGAGAAGGTGATTGAATCGAACTCCAAACGCAAATGGGTTGACTGCGGACCCAAGAAGTAGTTTGCGAAGATAGAACCATTCGGGAAAGGCGCCGGCCTAAAGGGTTGGCGCCTGCGTGCCGTTGGAGGAGTCATGGAATTCGATGCGCTCAAGGAACTTCTGACTGACTTGGGTTTGGAGTGGCAGGAGGGCGGCGACGAGTCGATCTTCGTCATGGCGGTGCGAGGCGACGGCGCCGAGATGCCCGTCCTGATCAAGCCTGGCGAAGAGATTGAGCTGTTGAGCTCAATCGGCAGCCTGCCTGCCCTGGGGTCGAAGCCGATCGAGGCAACCATGCGTCAACTGGCTGCTGCGATGGGCTGCCAATTCCTGTTCGGGCCGTCCATCGAGGAAGGCCAGGGGAGGCAAGTCGTTTTGGAGTGCCGCCTCCCTGAAGAGACTGCCTGGGCCGCCGCGGAAATGACAAGGCAGTTCGAACTTGCCTCGCGGTTTCTGGTGCTGTTGATGAATCCTGGCGATCCGGCGCCCGGCGGCGGGTGAGCTACCCGCGTTGCCTGGTGCACCGGGCGTGTGGGCATCGACCGAGGACTTCAGGCTTTCGGCTCGGGAATCGCCGCACCGTCCGACCGCGGGTCGGCTGCTGCGGCCTTGAGGCCAGTAGACGACTGCACCGCCGCCACCGCGCCGCGCCCCATCGTTGTCGAGTACGCTCCGCGCACGTCCAATGTATGTCCGCGCTTCGACAAGCCCTCCAGCGTTGCAGCCGGCAGCCTGTTCTCCACCTTGACGTCGCAGCCCTGGGCGGAGGCCTTGGTGAACCGCGGCGCGTCCAGCGCGCCCTGGAGGTCCATGCCGAAGTCGACCAGGTTCGACACATACTGCGCGTGCGCCAGCGGCTGATTCGGTCCGCCCATGATGCCGAACCCCGCCCGCCAGCCGTCATGTTCCAGGAAACCCGGAATGATCGTGTGAAACGGCCGCTTACCCGGCATCAGCACGTTCGGATGCTTTGGGTCCAGCGTGAAACCCGATCCCCGGTTGTGCAGCGGGAATCCGAATCCGCTCACCGGAACCCCCGACCCCCACAACCAGGAGATCGATTGAATCCAAGACGCAATATTGCCTTCGCGATCGGCCACCGCCAGATAGGTGGTGTCGGGCGTCGTGACGAGATCCGACGCACGAACGCTGCAATTAGCCTTACCGGGTTGGATGAGTTTTGCCCGTGCTAGCGGCGTGCGCGTTTGAGAGCATTCCCGCCACCGGAATCCGCTGTTGCTTCGGGTCGGCGACCGTCGCAGCGACGTCGGCATAGGCGAGCTTCATCGCCTCGATCCGCTTGTGCCACTCTTCCGCGGATAGCGGTCCTTCGCGCGCGGGCTCGAATTGCCCCATGATGTTCAGCATCACCAGCGCCGCCAGCCCCTGCCCGTTAGGCGGCAGCTCGTAGACCTTCGCTCCGCGATAGGCAGTCGAAATCGGCTCAACCCATTCGGCCTCGAACGCGGCGAGGTCCTCAGCGATCATCGTTCCGCCCCGCTTGCGCGAAGTCGCCAGAATCGCCTGGCTTATTTCGCCTTTGTAGAACGCGTCCCGTCCTCCCGCGGCCAGCACATTGAAGCACCGGGCCAACGCGGGGTTCCTGAACACCTGTCCCGGCTTCGGCGCGGGCATGAACAACCTGACGAACTCCTCATCCTCCAGCAACCGCTCTTCGACCCAGTGATCGCAGATCACATCGTGCACCGGATGCGCTTCGGCCAAATCAATCGCAGCCGGAAACAGCTCCGCCCATTTCAACTTTCCGAATCTGGAGTGAGCCCTCCACCAGCCGTCCACCGCGCCAGGCACCGAGACCGAGTGGATGCCCGAGGCGGGCATCGCTTTCAATCCCAGGTGAGCCATCGTCTGCAAAGACAACCCTCGCGGCGCAGGTCCCGATGCATTCAGTCCATGCAGCTTCCCTGTCTTGGCCTCGAAGTAGATCAGGAAGAAGTCGCCGCCGGGCCCGCACATCATCGGCTCGACGGCCGACAGCGCCAGGTTCGCCGCGAGCGCCGCGTCAACGGCTGTGCCGCCGCGCGCCAGTACCTGCGCTCCAGCCTGTGACGCCAGCACATGCGACGTCGAAACGATGCCTCCTGTCGAGTAGACAGTCGAACGCGAAGAAGGCCGGTCAGTGGCTGCGGCGAACATAGGAAAGGCCAGCATGGCCCTGCGCGTGAGGGCGCTCATCGCCCCTATTCAAGCACAAGCGGGGGCAACTCGCTCAAGCTGTCCAGCAGGATGTCCGGTGGCGTCTGCTCCAGCGATTCGGGCTGGAGGCCGTAGGTGACGCCGACTGCCTTGACCTTCGCGTTGCGCGCCGTCAGGACATCGGTGGAGGAGTCGCCCACCATCCAAGTGTGCCCGGGCTCCGCCTGCGCTTCCTTGATGAGAGTGTGAATCCCGATGGGGTGCGGCTTCTTCTCTTCGAAACTGTTACCGCCGTACACCTGGAAGAAGAAGTCGCCCATGCCGAGGCCGCGCACCAGGTCAGTGGAAAACCGCACCGGCTTGTTGGTCAGCACAGCCATCTTCGCGCCCGCCGCGGCCAGCGCTTCCAGGCACTCCATGACGCCATCGTAGGGAACCGTGCTGTCGAGCATGTGTTCGCGGTAGTAGCCGAGGAAGTAGGCCAGCGCCATCTTCACCTGTTCCTCGCTGGCGCTGTCGCCCATCGCCCGGCGAATCAGCACCGGCGCGCCGTTGCCGACATAGGAAGCCACGAGATCGTCCGGCAGCCGCGACAGGCCCATCGCTTCCCGCGTTGCATTGACGGAGTTGCACAAATCCTGTTTGGAATCGATGAGCGTACCGTCCAGATCGAAAATAACCAGAGGTGTGACCATGAAGCTCTATCTTCAGTCTAGCGTCACGGCCTGCCTCTACAGCCGTTCCAGGTATCGAATTACTGACTCCAGCCCCAGCGTGAAGTTGGGCAGATGGAACTTCTCGTTGGGCGAGTGGAGGTTGTCGTCCGGCAGTCCGAAGCCCATCAGCACACTGGGAATCCCCAGCTCTTCCTGGAACAGGCCGACGATCGGGATCGACCCGCCCGAGCGCATGTAGACAGTCTTGCGGCCGAAGACCTCTTCCATCGCCGCGGCGGCTTCACGGATGAACGGGTTCGCCGGATCCACCAGCGATGGCCCCGCACCGTGGAGCAGCTTGAACTGCGCCGTCACGCCCTGCGGCATTGCCGCTTCAATCGCCTGCTCCACCTGCCGAATGACCCGCGACGGGTCCTGGTCAGCCACCAGCCGGAAACTGATCTTGGCGACCGCCCGGGCCGGGATGACGGTCTTCGCGCCCTCCCCGATAAAGCCTCCTCGGATGCCGTGGACTTCCATGCGTCGGCCGCGCCCAGGTTCTTTCGAAGACGGTGAAGCCGGCCTCGCCGGTAAGGCAAGTCGACCCGACTTCCTTTTCCAGATACGCAGCCTCGTCGAACGGCAGGGACTCCCAAGCCTCGTACTCCTCCGGCGCCGGCTTGCGCACGTCGTCGTAGAAGCCCGGAATCAGAATCAGCCCGCCGCTGTCCTTCAGTTTGGTCACGATCTCGGCGATGGCCATGAGCGGATTCGGCGCGGCGCCGCCGTAGACACCCGAATGCAGATCCTGCCGCGCGCCCTGCACATGCAGTTCTCCGTAGACAATCCCGCGCAGCCCGGTGCAGATCGTGGGTATACCCGCCGCGAACATCTCGCTGTCGCAGACCACCGCGGCGTCAGCGCGCAGTTCCGGCGGACGCTCCCTGAGCAGGCCCTCGATGGATTCGCCGCCGGACTCCTCCTCGCCCTCGATCAGGAACTTCACATTCACCGGGAGCTTGCCGTCGCGCTTCATCAGGTACTCGACGGCCTTGATAAGAATCCAGGTCTGGCCCTTGTCGTCGCTGGCGCCGCGGGCGAAAACGTCGTCGCCGCGCACGGTCGGCTCAAACGGCGGGGAGAGCCACTCGTCCAGCGGATCCGGCGGCTGCACGTCGTAGTGGCCGTACAGCAGCAGAGTCGGCTTGCCGGGAGCGCCCAGCCATTCGCCGAACACCATCGGGTGGCCGCCGCGTTCGATCAGCCCCGACTGCGTCATCCCGGCCCGGCGCAGCGCCGCCTCGATAAAATCGGCGGCGTGCACGATGTCGCGCTTATGCTCTGCCAGCGTGCTGATGCTGGGGATTCGCAGCAGCTCGAACATCTCTTCCAGCGCCTGTTTTCTGAAGCCAGCGTCCACAGCCATGAATCCAATCTCCTGGATGCATTTATATCGTTTCCCGCTCGCAGTCCGCTGAAACCGGATCCTCTGATAATCTAATGAACCCCAATCGACTGTTGGACGAAAAAAGCCCGTATCTTCTTCAGCACGCCTACAACCCTGTCGATTGGCACCCCTGGGGAGACGAGGCCTTCGCCAAAGCGCGTGATGAAGACAAGCCCATCTTCCTCTCCGTCGGCTACTCCACCTGCCATTGGTGCCACGTCATGGAGCGCGAGTCTTTCGAAAGCGACGAAGTCGCCGAGGTGCTCAATCGCTACTTTGTTCCGATCAAGGTGGACCGCGAGGAGCGGCCCGACGTCGATCGCATCTACATGCTCTTCGTCCAGGCCACTACCGGCTCCGGTGGCTGGCCGATGTCCGTCTGGTTGACTCCGCAACTGGAGCCCTTCTACGGCGGCACCTACTTCCCGCCTGACAATCGCTACGGACGCCCCGGCTTCCGCCACGTGCTCGAGCAAATCGCCTCGGCCTGGAGCGGCCAGCGCGAAAAGCTGGTGACCTCTGCCCGCGAGATCCTCGTCGAGCTCGACAATCACCAGAAACTGGCCCGAGGTGGTCAAAGTCCTGAGCCAGCCGCGATTGACTCCTGCTACCACACGCTGCGCCGCACCTATGACAGCCGTGACGGCGGCTTCGGCAGCGCACCCAAATTCCCGCGGCCGGTCAACTACAATTTTCTATTCCGCTACTGGCATCGCACAGGGGAAGACGAAGCGCGCGACATGGCGCTTCACACGCTGCGCGAGATGGCCCGCGGCGGCATGAACGACCAACTGGGCGGCGGCTTTCATCGCTACTCGGTGGACGAGCGCTGGTTCGTGCCCCACTTCGAGAAGATGCTCTACGATCAGGCGCAGCTCGCTGTCTCCTACCTGGAGGCTTACCAGATCAGCCGCGATCCTCAGTACGCCCTGGTCGCGCGCAGCGTCTTCGAATACGTCCTTCGCGACCTCCGCCACCCTGAGGGCGCATTCTACTCGGCCGAGGATGCCGACAGCGCTGCCGACCCCGAGCACCCTCATGATAAGGGCGAAGGCGCATTCTACATCTGGTCCATGCAGGAGCTGGAGACGCTGCTCGGCGCCGAGCGCGCCAGCCGCTTCGCCCGCGCGTACGGCTGTGAGGCCGGCGGCAACGTCCGCCAGGACCCGCACGCCGAATTCACGGGCCGCAACATCCTGTTCGAGTCTTCGCCGGTCGACCCGGCCGACCAAGAGCTGGCTGAATGCCGCCGCATCCTGCTGGCTGCGCGCGCCCTTCGTCCGAGGCCGCATCTGGATGACAAGATCCTGGCCTCCTGGAACGGGCTCATGATCGGCGCGTTCGCGCGCGGTGCGCAAGTGCTGGCCGCCGGGTGGCCGCAAGACGCCTCCCGCTATCGCGACGCCGCCCTGGGCGCTTCCGCCTTCATTGTCGAGAAGATGCTGCGGCGCGGAGACCGGTTTGCTGCTCCGCCGCTGGCGAGACGGCGAAGCCGCCATCGAGGGCTTCCTCGACGACTACGCCGCTTTCGGTCTTGCCCAGGTTGATCTCTACGAAGCAACTCTCGACGCGGCCCACCTGGACCTGGCCGCCCTGCTCGCCCGCGCCATGCTGCAGCGCTTTCAGGACAAGCAGCACGGCGGCTTCTATTCATCCCCCGCCGGAGCGGCGGACCTCGTCCTGCGCCTCAAAGAGGACTACGACGGCGCGGAGCCTTCAGGCAACAGCCTCGCCGCCGAGCTGCTGCTTCGCTTGTCCGCTTACTTCGACGATGCAGAGCTGGCCGAGGCCGGCCGCGACACGCTCGCCGCCTTTGCGGGCCGCCTCAATCAACAGGCCGTCACCGTCCCACAGATGGTCTGCGTCTTCATGCGCGCCGAGGCGCCGAAGTCGCAGCTCGTCGTCGCAGGCCGGGGCAAGGAAGCACTGCTGAATGCCTACCACACGCGCTTCCGGCCTTTCACGGGAATCTACACCCCGGGCTCTCTAGCCGCCAGTCATCCCGAACTCAATGCCATGACACCGCACGAGGGCGGCGCTACCGCGTGGCTCTGCGAGAACTTCACTTGCCAGGCGCCGGTGACCACGCCGGACGCCCTTGTTTCGCTGCTAGACTAACCCAGAAGGGAACCAATTATGTCGAGACAAACTACTTTTAAGGGTGGACCGCTGGATCTGGCCGGTCCTGAACTCAAGGCGGGCGAAAAGGCCCCCGAATTCAAAGCTGTCGATACAACGCTGCAGGAAGTCACCCTGGCCAAGACCGGGTCGGGCGTGCGCGTCTTCAGTGTCGTGCCATCGCTCGATACTCCTGTCTGCGACATGCAGACCAAGAAGTTTAACGACGAGGCGGCCAAGCTCCCCAGCGTCACTTTCTTCACGGTGAGCATGGACCTGCCGTTCGCCCAGAAGCGCTGGTGCACCAGCTTTGGCGTCGACAACGTGAAGATGATCAGCGACCACAAGTTCGCCAGCTTCGGCGAGAACTACGGCACGCTGATCAAGGATTGGCGGATCGAGAGCCGCGCCCTGTTCGTCATCGACGGCAATGGCGTCCTGCAGCACGTCGAATACGTCCCGGAAGTGGCCGACCACCCCAACTACGACACTGCGATCGCCAAAGCCAAAGAACTCGCCAAGTAGCCCTCAGTGGCCCTTGGAATATCCCAGGTACTAAGGAGGGACTGTCCCCCCTTAGTACCTGGGGTATTAGAGGATGCGGGATAGCAGGCCCTTGGCTTCGTCTACGAGGCGCGCCAGATGCTCCGCGCTCTTCAGGCTCTCCGCGTACAGCTTGTAGATGTTCTCAGTCCCCGACGGCCGCGCCGCGAACCAGCCATCTTCGGTCACAACCTTCAGTCCGCCGATCGACGCATCGTTGCCCGGCGCTTTTGTGAGTTTCGCGGTGACCCTGGACCCGGCGAGTTCCTTCGCAGTGACTGAGTCGGGCGTCAGTTTCGAGAATGCAGCTTTCTGCTGAGGCGTTGCCGGCGCGTCGATTCGAGTGTAGTGCGACGAGCCGAATTCAGCCTCGATTTGCCGGTAATGTTCGCCCGGATCACGGCCGGTTCGAGCCATGATCTCCGCCGCCAGCAGGCCCAGGATCAACCCATCCTTGTCCGTAGTCCAGACCTTGCCGTTCTGCCGCAGGAAACTCGCTCCTGCGCTCTCCTCGCCCCCGAAACAGACAGTCGAATCGTGCAGTCCAGGAGTGAACCATTTGAACCCCACTGGCACTTCATAGACGGCCCGGCCCAGGCGGGCCACCACCCGGTCGATGAGGCTGGAAGACACCAGCGTCTTACCTACGCGCGCAGAGAGCGGCCAGTTTCGACGGCTGCCCAGGAGGTATTGGATCGCCACACACAGGTAGTGGTTGGGATTGAGCAAGCCCGAAGAACGAGTCACCACCCCGTGCCGGTCCGCGTCCGGGTCGTTGCCGAATGCCACGTCGAAACGATCCTTCAGTGCAACGAGTCCCGCCATCGCATACGGGACTCGAGCAATCCATCCGGATCTTTCCGTCGTGGTCCAGGGTCATGAAGCTGAACGTCGGGTCTACAGACTTCTGCACCACTTCGAGATTCAGTCCATACTTTTCGGCGACCGGCTGCCAATAACCCACCGAGGCGCCGCCCAGCGGATCGACGCCGATCTTTAACCCGCAGACGCGAATCGGCTCGAAGTCGATCACCGACCCCAGGTCTGCCACGTAGCCCGCAATGAAGTCTTCCTGCTTGGTCGTATCCGCTGCCAGCGCTTTTTCGTAAGCGAGTCGCTTGACGCCCGCGTTGCCACCGGCGATCAGTTCGTTCGCCCGATTCTGCACCCAGCCGGTCACGTCGGTGTCCGCAGGTCCTCCATTTGGGGGGTTGTATTTGAAGCCGCCATCGGACGGCGGATTGTGAGACGGAGTGATGACGATGCCATCCGCCCACCCGTTTTCCCGCCCATGGTTGTAGGCCAGAATCGCCCTTGAGATCGCAGGCGTCGGGGTGTAGCCGCCTCCGCTCTGAATCACTGTGGAGACGCCATTGGCCGCGAGCGATTCCAGAGCCGTGCGCTGGGCGGCAGCAGACAAAGCGTGCGTATCCTGCCCCATGTAGAGCGGCCCGGTGTAGCCCTGCGCCGCCCGATACTCGCAGATTGCCTGCGTGATGGCCAGGATATGCGCCTCATTGAAAGAGCGCGCGGTCGATGTCCCCCTGTGGCCGCTGGTACCGAAACTGACGCGCTCCAGCGGGTTCTCGGGATCAGGCTTCAATTCGTAGAACGCCCTCTCGAGGGCCGCCACGTCAATGAGCATCTCCGCCGGCGCCTTCTGGCCGGCCAACGGGTGCAAAGCCATTTTCTAGATCATCTCCCTCAGCAATTCGGGCCGCGGCGAGGCGATCACCACCTTGTTCACCAGGAGCCCTTTCCGGCCCACCATCCGGGCTCCGGCTTCGACAGCGCTCGAGACCGCAGAAACGCTTCCCGTGACCGTCGCGAACGCCTTGCCTCCCAGCGCCATCGCAAGCCGAACTTCCACCAGCCGCACGTTGGCCGCCTTTGCCATCGCGTCCGCGCCCTCGATCAGGCTGGCCACCGAGAATGCCTCGATGATCCCAAGCGCTTCCAGTGGACCCGCCGCCGACGTGCCGCTCAGGGCAGGGAAGAGGTCTTCGTGCACGTTGGGAATGATGAAGCTGTCGACAATCGAGAATGCGCCTGTGCCGGTTCCGGCTTCAACCGCGCTCTCCACCGCCGCGACGTCGCCGCGGATCATCACCATGTACTTGCCGCTGCAGATCGAGCGCGCCACCACAAGCTCCACGTCGCTTGCCTTCAGCATCGCGTCCGTTACCGCGAAGCCCGATGCGATCGAGCTCAGTTCAATCAGTCCAATGGAATTCCGCGCCACTTGTGATTTCCCTCTGCCTCAGGCTTCAATCCAGATTTCATCGGGACCCACGCGCGTCACACGGCCTGCAATGCTGGCGTGGATGTCCGCGCCCAACTCGCCTTCCTTCATGCGCGCTACCGCCTGACCCACTTCAACGCGCGCGCCTTCCTCCACCACCGGCGCCGCCGGCTTTCCGGCGTGCTGCTTTGTCAGAATGCGCACCGTCTTCGGTTCCGGACCCTTGGGCGTGAAGGGGGTTGGCATTTCATACTGCTCCACCTGCAGCCGCCGCCGCAACTGCTCAAGCGGCACCCGCCTGTACTCCTTCATCGGGTGCACCTGAACCGGCTGGAGCTGCGTGAACTTCATCCCCGCTTCCCGATAACTCGCCTTCGACGAGTCACACGCTTCTTTCGGGAACAGGTCTTCCGGACAGGCGTACAGCGTGCACAGGCCGCACGCGCAGCAGAGCTGGCCCCACTGGCTCCAGTTCTTTTCCCCTGCCAACGTGAAGCCGAGTGTCCGCATGACCTTGTGTGGCTGCACGTCATAACCAAGCAGATACCGCGGGCAGAATTCCGTGCAGTAACTGCACTGGTCGCAGGCCGATCGCCCGATCTTCGCCATCGCCTCCACCGGCCGGCTCTTCCGTTCCACCAGGGTGTGGTCGCGCGGCAGCACGATCAGGCCGCACGTCGTCTTGGTCACCACCTTCTTCAGGTCGAAGGTCAGAGTCCCCATCATCATGCCGCTTTCGAAGACTCCGAAATCGTCGCAACTCGCTCCGCCGGCGGCGGCCAGCAATTCCTTGAAGCTGGTTCCCAGCGGCGTCCAGAATGAACACGGCTTTTTCACGGCTCCGCTGATCGAGACGAATTTCCTGGTCACCGGCTCGCCGTGAACGGCGCGCTCGACGTTGTACAGCGTCTCGACATTGTTGACCACGCAGCCCACATCCAGCGGAATCCCGCCGGCCGGAATCAGGCGGCCCGTTGCCGCGTAGACCAGCTCGTATTCATCGCCGGAAGGATAGAAGTCGCCCAGGAAGGTGAACTCCATCCCGGCTTTCTTCAGATGCGGCTCCACGGCCGACCACCGCGTCCTTGTTCTTCGTCTTGATGCCGAACTTGGCAGTGCTGGCGCCGGTGGCTTCAGCCATCCTTGCGAGCCCCGCCACGACGTCGGCGGCGTGCCGCTTCATCAGTTCCAGGTCCTTGTGCAGCAGCGGCTCGCACTCGGCGCCGTTGGCAAGCACGTACTCCACGCTGTGAGCGAGCCTTCACAGACGCGGGAAACCCCGCGCCGCCGGCGCCCACGACGCCCATCGTATGGAGTTGTTCGCTTAACATGGTCGAGCTGCCCAGGAAGCGACCAGAATAGCGCAGCCGCCTCTCTGAACGGAACCGCTCGGCTCAAAACACGATTGTCCAGCCCGGCTGGTTCGCCTGCTCCTTCGAGTACGACGCGCCGTGTACTTTCAGCCCCTTGCTGTTCAGGAGGGTGATAATCCCACCCTTATTGGACAGCGCCACCGGAGCTTTGATGTCCACCTTCAGGACCTCGCCTGCGCCCAGCGTGCCGCTCAATGCCATCTTGGCCTTCTGCTTATCGGCGATCTGCCAGCCGGCCAGTGATAGATCCCTGTCGCTCGCGTTCAGCAAGTAAACCCATTCCTTCTCCGGCGATTGCTTCGAATTCACCATCGCTGCGACGATCCGCACCAGCCCGTCCGGGAGGTCTTCGGTCGGTTGCGGGGTCACGGGGTCCGGATTCACCGGTTCTCCCGGCTTCGGTGCGGTCATGGTGTGGCCCGTAGCATCGTCGGTGTGCCACGATTGCGACTGGAATTTGAGGAATACGGCGGTCCACTGGCCGGCGCCCGGGAAGTGAAACAGCAGGCCGCCATCCTGCCAGACGCCGTCGTCGCTCACAAAGCTGCCCACGTTGCCCTGGTTCATGTGGATATCGTGGATGCCGTTGCCTGGGACGAAACCGAAGTACGCGTCGGCCTTGTTCTCCGGACCCCACCTTTCGCCGAACGCATACACGAGCGCGGGTTCGTCGGCCATAGCCCTCTGAACGATCTGGTCGAGCTTCTCGTTCAGGTCGTTATCAGGACCGGGCACATCGTGCGGCAACGGGGTCATCAGCCCGGGCTGCACGAGGTTCCCCCGAATGTAGTCCAGCGCACCCCCTGACGGGGTGCGGGGGATCGGGTTGAATCCACTGGGCAAGCCGGCCAATCCGTCTACCAAAGGATGCACGAAGTGCGACTTGATGTGGAACATGAGCTCCGAGGGCGCCAGTTTCGATTTCACATTCATCGCGATCCGGTAGTTCGTGCCGGAATCGTCGACGATGTGGATCTGGTAGTGCGGGGAGTTGCCCGAGCCGAGGCGGCGGGCGATGGGACGTCCTTTCAGGACGCCGTAATTTTTCAGGGGCATGGTCCCTCCTGTAAGTGCGATCAAGTGGGTATGACATGAAGTCCCGGTGCGTTTCACCTGTCCGGAGGTGGCTCCATTGCGGCGATACTGTGAGAAAGCAATGTCGAGGGATGTTTACGATCGCCGGGGATTCATGGCGTGTGGCGCCGGCTTGTTCGCCGCTCCCAAGGTCGACCGATTCTCCGGAATCAAGGCCGGGCAGGCGCGGGAAATCCTTGGCGTGAAGCTGTGTTGGTGCCCGGCAGGGCGTTTTCGAATGGGCAGTCCTCCGGATGAGACAGGCCGGCGGCCGGATGAGGCGCAAGTCGACGTAACGCTCTCCCACGGCTTCTGGGCAGGCAAGTATGAAGTGACTCAGGGCGAGTGGAAGCGCTTCGCTGGTCCGCTCCCCGGCCAGATGACTTGGGGTGAAGGGCCGAACATCCCTGTCTGTTGGGTGAACTACACGGAGGCTGAGGAATTCGCGCGGAAGTTGACCGAGCGCGCCCAGGCCGCGCGTGAGCTGCCAGGCACCTGGAGATTCCGCCTCCCCACTGAGGCCCAATGGGAGTACGCGTGCAGGGCAGGAACAACGACAATGACCGCCTTCGGAAACGGCCTGACCCGGAAGCAGGCCAACGTCAAGGGCAGCGGGAAGAATGACAACGACCCGACGCCAGCGCTCAATCGTGTCACCGAAGTGGGAAGCTATCCCCCCAATCCCTGGGGATTGCACGATGTCCACGGCAATGTTTTTGAATGGTGCCGCGACTGGTATCACACGCGACTGCCCGGCGGCGTCGACCCCGATCTGTCGGCGGTCAAAGGTGCGATGAATCGCGATGGCACTTATTCCAGGGTGCGCCGCGGGGGAGCATTCAATGACGAGGTGATGTATTGCCGGTCAGCGTTCCGGCTGCGCTATGAGCCCGAACGCGGGTCCGATCACATCGGTTTTCGCGTGGTCGCTACTCCCCTATAGCCGTATGCATTATTCACGCTTGGTTTCTGCAATCGCGGTTTTGGCCGGCCTCGCCGGCGCGCAGGAGCGCGTTTCGTTTCCCACTCAGGACGGCGGGTTCATCCACGGGGACATCTACGGAGCGGGCGCCCGAGGCGTTGTTCTGGCCCACGGCGGGCGTTTCAACAAGGAGAGTTGGGAGAAACAGGCGCGCTCGCTGGCGGCTTCCGGGTTCCGGGTATTGGCTTTCGACTTCCGCGGATACGGCCAGTCGACAGGACCTGGAATGTCCGAACCTCTGGGAGCGCCTCTTTACTTCGACGTCCTGGCCGCGGTCCGGTACCTGAGAAAGTCGGGCTCGAAAACGGTCTATGCCGTCGGGGGCAGCATGGGCGGAGGCGCCGCAGCCGATGCTGTGATCAAGGCCGGACCGAAAGAGATCGAGAGGTTGGTCATCCTCGGAGGGACTGCGGGCAATGGAGAGCCGGAGAAGCTGAACGGGAGAAAACTGTTCATCGTCAGCCGGGACGATGTGAGCGGCAGCGGACCACGGTTGCCCCAGCAACTCGCGGATTACGAGAAAGTCCCCCAGCCGAAGAAACTCATCATCCTGGACGGATCGGCTCACGCGCAGTTCCTCTTTCAATCTGATCAGGGGGAGCGCGTGATGCGCGAGATTCTCCGCTTTCTTTCCGCGCCCGATTAGCGGAATAGTTTTGGAAGCAACTCGACCAATTGTTGGCGGAAGACGGGCATCGCATGGAAGCCCGGCAGGACGTATTGCGTTGCATCAATCCCTGCCGACCTGAACTTCTTCACCAGTGCCTGATTGCCGCCCGCGAACACGTCGTCCGCGCCGCAGCCGATCCAGATCAGCCGGTAGCGTTTCTTGATTCCGGCATCCCTTTTCATTGCCACACCGTAGCGGTCATCGAAGTCAGCCTCGACCATCGAACCGCTGATGGAAGCCGCGGTTAGGAAAAGCTCCGGATGGCGCAGTCCTACCGTCATTGCAAATTCGCCGCCGAGTGAGAGGCCGGCAATCGCCCAATGCTCGGGCTTGTTCTCCAGGCGATAGCGCTTTTTCAGTTCGGGCAGGAGGTCGTTCACGACGATCGGTTCAAACTCTCGCAGGTGCTCAACACGCCGGCCGCTCGGAAGCACGTCCGAGACGTGCATGGCTACAACCATCGATCGCATTTTGCCTTCGGCTATCAGATTGTCGAAGATCACGTGCGCGAAGCCCCCGCCCAGGGTCCAGTCAAGCTCGTCACCGGGCGTCCCGGGCAGCAACAGCAAAACCGGGAATCGTCTCGAGCCAGATGCATGGTAATCCGGCGGAGTGTAGACCACGAAGTTCCGGATTCTCTGCTGCGCCTTCGAGAAGTACGTCTCGAAGTGGAGCGTGCCTTTTGCGACGGCACGCGGTTCCCATGCCTGGGCGGCGGGACCGGCAACCGTGAACGTGCTCGACGCGAATCGGCGGGCGGACGCCAGCGTACAGCGGCACGCAGGGTCGCTGGCCCTCACGCCGTCGACCAGAAACCCATAGCTGTAAATGTTGGGCGGAAGCGGACCCGCGGTGACCGTCCAGACGCCGTCCTCCGATTTTGCTAACGGAGTCGGCGGCTGCGGCCCCATCCAGTCCCCGGAAAGTTGAACTTCGGCTGCTTTCGGCGCCCAGATTCGGAAGATAACCCGTCCGTCGGCAAGCAGCTCGGGAGATGTGATGGCAGGCGGACGCGGGTTCTGCGCAATGAGTGCTGTCGACGCCACCGCAAGAATGAACCGCAGCATTTGTGCGATGCTAGCAGAGTTTTGGCAAATGCCGCGCCACGATGGAACGCATTAAGTTACTTGCAATATGCAAGTGACATTGCTACCTTCCTTTTCATGTCCGGAGCGGCGAACGCAATCCGAAGATCCGGGTGTCCGGTCAGCATCTCGCTGGAGATGCTGGGGGATCGCTGGTCGCTGCTTGTTGTGCGGGATCTGATGGTGCGCGGGTATCGCACGTTCAAGGAGTTTCATGAGTCCGGGGAAGGCATCGCTACCAACATCCTGGCCGACCGCTTGCGAAGACTCGAATCGGCCGGAATTGTATCAGTGGAGGTGGAGTCATCGGATCGGCGCAGGGTAAACTACCGGCTAACCGGCAAGGGGATTGATCTCGCACCGGTGCTGCTGGATTTGTTGATCTGGGGGGCGCGGCATGAGAACACGCGGGCATCCTGCGCGCTGGTAGATCGATTGGAAAGAGACCGCGAGCAGGTGCTCGCCGAAGTTCGCCGGCGTTGGGAGGAGCGCGACTTGACTCCCCTGATTCCGAGGTTCAGGGGGCTGGGAATTACGCAAGGAGGCAGAAATGAGCAAAGTCAGAGTATTGGTCGGAACGCGCAAAGGGGCGTTCGTTCTGACCTCTGATGGCAAACGGGAAAAATGGGACGTCAACGGACCTCACTTCGGGGGCTGGGAGATTTACCACGTCAAGGGATCGCCGGTCGAGCCGAATCGGCTTTACGCATCGCAGTGCAGCGGCTGGTTCGGGCAGATGATCCAGCGCTCTGAGGACGGCGGCCAAACCTGGCAGCCGTGGGAAACAAATTCGAGTATGAGGGCACGCCTCGGCACCCATCAGTGGTATGACGGGACCCCGCACCCGTGGGAATTCAAGCGGGTCTGGCATCTTGAACCGTCCTTGACCGATCCAGACACCGTCTATGCCGGGGTCGAGGACGCGGCTTTGTTTCGCACCACCGACGGCGGGACGACGTGGCATGAACTCGCGGGAATGCGCGGCCACGGATCAGGGCCGAAATGGCAGCCGGGGGCTGGTGGATTGGGGTTGCACACGATCCTGCTCGCCCCGAATGGCTCCGGACGGATCTTCATCGCCATCTCGTCGGCCGGCGCATTCCGCAGCGATGACAATGGCGTGACGTGGCGGGCCATCAATCGCGGATTGAAGTCCGAATACATCCCGGACCCTGATGCTGAGGTCGGCCACTGTGTTCACCGCATGGCGATGCACAAGTCGAAACCCGATGTGCTCTTCATGCAGAAACACTGGGACGTGATGCGCAGCGATAACGCCGGCGATTCATGGCAAGAAGTGAGCGGCAACCTGCCTACCGACTTCGGGTTCGTCGTCGATGTCCACGCGCACGAGCCCGAGACCATCTACGTGGTGCCGATCAAGAGCGATTCGGAGCACTATCCGATGGATGGAAAGCTGTGCGTTTACCGCAGCCGTTCGGGTGGAAACGAGTGGGAGGCGCTCACCACGAGGCCTGCCGCAACAGGATTGCTACGTCAATGTGCTGCGCGAGGCGATGGCCATCGATTCGCTCGATTCCTGCGGCGTCTACTTCGGCACCACAGGCGGGCAGGTGTACGCTTCCACTGACGCCGGAGATAACTGGGCACCGATTGTCAGGGACCTTCCGCCGGTGCTGTCCGTCGAAGTCCAAACACTCTCATGATTCGGGTTGTTCTGCCGTTCCATTTGCAGACGCTGGCGCAGTCAGGCGCCGAGGTAAAGATAGAAGTGCCGGACCCTGTGACTCAGAGATCGGTGCTCGATGCGCTGGAGTTCCGATTTCCAGCGCTTCGGGGAACGATCAGAGATCAATCCACTGGGCAGCGCAGGCCGTTCCTGCGCTTCTTCGCGTGTGAACAGGATCTCTCGCATCAGGCGCCTGACGAACCGCTGCCCGAGGCAGTGGCTTCCGGCGCGGAGCCGTTGCTGATCATCGGTGCAATCGCAGGAGGGTGATTCCTGCCGCTGGTGGCTCGTTCGCCAACTGAAGTCGTAGCGCAGCCCGACGGTGAAGACGCTGCAATCGGGGTCGTCCGTTGCCGTTCTGCTGCCATTGTCGAGTTTCGCTTCTTTGTAGGCCTTCAGGCGGACCGGCGGCGTCCGTTTACCGGACTTTGGTCCCAGCTGAAAAAGTGCTTCTTTGCTGACTTTCGCGGACAAAAAACGCGATGGATGACAGGCAGTATAATTGGTCCCTAACGGGGCAGGAGGGACGCCAGCCCCTACTGGGAAAGGATGGCAACGATGAGATTCGTTTCCGCGTTTAGGTTGACTCTATCGGCTGCGCTGCTGTGCACGCCTTCGATCGCACAGACCGCGGCGTCGGGCTCGGGCGAGCCGAAGCCGGCCCTTTACAACACTGCGAAGCAGAAACTCCTGGAAGGAAAACAGATCTTCAGCTTTACCCAGACCTCTTTCGATATTGCAGGCTACTGCGAAGCTGCCAAGCACTACGACTACACATGGTTTGAGATGCAGCACAGCACGTTGGAGTTTAAGGACGTCGAGGCGATGATCGCGGCATGCCCCCGCGCCGGAGCGATTCCGATGATCCGGTTGCCGGATGCTCAGGAGTTTCATATCCAGCACGCAACCGATCTCGGTGCGTTGGGGGTCATCATCCCCACCGTCGATGATGTGGAGAGGGCCCGCGAGGCTGCAAAGTGGTCCAGGTATCCCCCTGTGGCGCGGCGCAGCTCCGGCGGCGGACAGGCACGCAGCCTCTGGGGGATCAACGGCATCAACTACGCCAAAACGTTCAACGACAACATGCTTGTGGTGGTGATGATCGAATCCCCGACCGGTGTTGCCAACGCCTTTGACATCGCCTCGGTCCCCGGGATCGACGTCGTGATCATTGGCAACAATGATCTGAGCGTGTTTTCGGGATTCGCCCAGGACGACGACCGCTACCAGATGTTGGTGACCAAGGTTCGGGACGACACTCTGCGTGCGGGCAAGATTTTCGGCCAGGCAAACGCGAACTACGCCCAAGGCCATCCGCTGAGCAAAGACGCGAGGTTCTTTCAGAACGGTCCATCGAAGGATGGCTGGAAGCCCCCGGCCAGCGCCGGCAGGAATCTCAGCGCTCCGCCGCCCGGCGAGGAAGACGCGCCAGGCAAACCCGCCGCAAAGAAGAAGTAGGACGTTTGCGTGCCTCCCCGCTGACGCACAATAGGGAGACATGAGAGTGCATCATACAGGACTTGCCGTGGCGGTTCTTGCGGCCTCGCTGATTGCGTTCGGGCAGGCGACTGAGCCGCGAGTGAACCAGGTGGGCAGTTACGGGCCGTGGCTTGCGGACAAGGTGCTGGGCGACGGTCCGGCGCGGCTGTCGTTTCGAACGGGCAAGTGGAAGAGCGTCGACGAGTGGCGGCAGGCGGCGCGGAAACGCGCGCTCGAGTGCATCGCGCCGGTGGACCTCGGCGGCCGGCCGGTGGTGACTGTCACGGGTCGCACGACGTATGACGGGCTGGAGATCGAGTTCCTGGAATGGCAGTTGCCGAACGGGCCAAAGACAGAGGCGGTGCTGCTGAAGCCGGCGGGAGCGCGAGGGCCGCTGCCGGGGATTCTTGCGCTGCACGATCACGGCGGGAACAAGTTCATGGGTTGGCGCAAGATCGTCCGGACGGACGCGAAGCCGTGGTCGCTCCAGGAGAAGCACCAGGCCAACTACTACGGCGGAGTCGGGTGGGCGAACGAGATCGCCAAGCGGGGCTACGTGGTGCTTGTTCACGACACGTTCCCATTCGCCAGCCGGAGGGTGCTGGTCAAGGACGTGCCGCCGCGGCTTCAGGCGGGCGGGGTCGATCCGCAGCCCGAGGACGAGGAGGGAGTGGCGAAGTACAACGCGTTCGCCGGGGCGCACGAGCACATCATGGAGAAGAGCCTGTTGTCGGCGGGAACGACGTGGCCGGGCGTCTACCTGGTGGAAGACCAGCGGGCGCTGGATGTGTTGAGCAGCCGGCCGGAGGTGGACGCCTCGCGGATCGGGTGCGCGGGGCTGTCGGGCGGAGGGATGCGGACTGTCTTCCTGGCGGGACTCGACGACCGGATCAAGGTGGCGGTGGCGGTGGGCTTCATGACGACGTGGCGGGAGTTCCTGCTGGACAAGGCGTTCACGCATACCTGGATGACGTACGTTCCGCTGCTGCCGAAGGACCTGGACTTTCCGGAGATCCTGGCGATGCGGGCGCCGGCGGCGACGATGGTGCTGAACTGCAGGCAGGATCCGCTGTACACCATGCCGGAGATGGAGCGGGCGGACGCGATGATCGCCGAGACGTTCAAGCGCGCGAAGGCGAGCGATCGCTACCGGGCGAAGTACTATGACGGCGGGCACAAGTTCGACCGGGCGATGCAGGCGGACGCATTCGACTGGATCGACCGGTTTCTGAAGGGCGCCGCTCAGTCGGTGGAGTAGTTGATCTCGAGGCGCTGGACGGCGCGGGCGGCGAGGGTCAGCACGAGGGCGGTGACGGCCAGCAGGCCGAGGACCGCGACGAAGGGGCTGACCGATTCGGCCGGGGCGAGCAGCAGGCGCATCAACGGGGGCACGTCCCGGTCCATGGGGGCGGGGGTCGGGCAGACCGATTGAAGATAAAACAAAACACTCAACTTTTGTAGTACGTCCGGCAGGAAGCCGTTGATGCCTTCCCAGATCAGGATCACGACGGCCGGGACGATCGGGTTGCGCAAGAGGAGGCCGGAGGCCAGAAAGACGCTGCCGTAGCCGACACAGCCGAGCACGGCCGCCAACAGGTAGCGGGCCAGGTGAGCGTAGCCGGGACCGGCGAGGTAGGCGCTGATCGAGGCTGAGTCCTGCGGCCAGAGCATGCCGCCCCAAGCCAGCAGCGCGCCGCCGGAGAAGATGACCGAGGCGGCGATGAAGCCAGCCAGGTACTTGCCGAGCAGCAGGACGCTGCGCTTGACCGGAGTCAAGAACCAGAAGTGAAGGGTCTTGTCCATCATCTCGCCGCGGAAGAGGTTGATGAAGATGCCGAGGCAGCCGAAGAAGATGGCCAGCCGCAGGTAGAAGTACTGGAAGACACCGGCGAAGGCCTCTCGCTCTTCGTCGAAGTCTTTCAGCGGGCGAACGTTGACATCCTGCACGACGCCGTTGCGGGCGAAGACGAAGGCGCGGCGCTTGCCGTCGAAGTACTGGACATTGCGGTGCTCCTCTTCTTCGCGATCGCCGTCACGGTCGCGGCCGCGGCGGAAGTTGAAGTTGTGGTCTTCGACGGTGGTGGGGAGTCGCTCGACGAGCTTGTCGATGTTCTCGCCCTTGGTGATGGAGTCCATCTGCTGGGCGGTGATGGTGCCGCGGGAGGAGTAGCGCTGCTGCCTGTACTTGATCTCGATGCCATGACCGATGAAGATGATGGCGGGGAAGAGAGCGAGGATGTAGATCCAGAAGGAGCGCTTGGAGAAGAAGGCGCGGCGCATTTCGAGCCGGGCGATGGTCCAGGCCTGGCGGAGTTCGGCGGCGTTGATCATGAGCGGCCTCCGATGAGGTATTCGTAGAGGGCGTCGACGTTCTCGTCGAAGGGCACGACGCCGTCGATGTCGTTGCCGAGCAGGGCGATGCGGGAGAGGGCGTGGGCGAGGGCTTCGCGGTTGCGGGTCATGACCAGCAGGCCGGAGCCGTCCTCGCTGAGCTTGACCTCTGCGACATGATCCTCCTGGAAGAGCAGGGAAGCGACGCGGGAGGGGGTGGGGCAGCGCAGCAGGTACTGGCTGGGGTGCTCGCTGATCTCGTCGCGGACGCCGCGGATCTGGCCTTCGGCGATGACCATGCCGTTGGCGATCAGGATGACCTGGTCGGAGAAGACGTCGACCTCCTGAAGGACGTGCGAGGAGAGCAGGACGTGGCGGCCTTCGTTGGCGTACTGGCGGAACAGGGCGATGGTCTCGGCGCGGACGAGCGGGTCGAGTCCGTTGAGGGGTTCGTCGAGGACGAGGATCTGGGGCTCGTGGGAGAGAGCGGAGGCGAGGCGGACGCGCTGGCGCATGCCTTTGGAGTAGGCGGCGACCTTGCGGCGGCCGGCATCGGTGAGCGAGACACGGTCGAGGGCCGCCCAAGCGCGCTGTTCGGCTTCCTTCTGCGGGTAGCCGTGCAGGAGGAGTCCGGCGAGTAGGAACTCGAAGCCGGTGACGCCGCGCGGGGCTGCGTCGTACTGCGTGGCGTAGCCGAGCATGCGCATGAGCAGCTCGGGGCGGCGAGGGCTGACGCCGCGGACGGAGATGGAGCCGCGGTCGGGGTGGATGAGGCCGCTCATGAGGTTCATGAGGGTGGTCTTGCCGCTGCCGTTGGGGCCGACGAGAGAGGTTATGCCTGGTGGAATGCGAAGCGTAACGTGATTGACGCCAAGCACTTCACCGTAAAACTTCGAGACTTCGTCGAAGGTGATGAGCTCGTTGAGAGCGAATTCGACGGGGGGAGGCGCGCTCATGAGATCACCTCGATCGGGCGGAGCTTGCGTTCAAGCACGAAGACGAGCAGGCCGGCGAGGGCGACCAGGAAGCCGGCGCAGAGCAGGACGTCGAGATTGACGTCAGGGTCGGTGCGGAGCATGGCGGCCCAAATGGTGTTGAGGGCCTTGGCGGGGTTGAAGATGCTCATGGCGTCGGTGCGGAAGACGGCGTTCATCATTTCGGCGGCGCCGGCGAGCAGGAAGAAGAAGGCCAGGACGAGAGCGCCGGAGACGACGCGCCACTTGACGTAGGCCGAGCAGGCCAAAGCGACAAGGGAGACGACCAGGATCCAGAGGGCGAAGCCGCCCAGGACGCCGGCGGGCAGGTACCAGTATTCGATCGCCCACTTGAAGCCGGCCAGGCCGGTCTGCATACCGAGCAGGAACAGGGCGGGGATGATGGTGACCAGCGAGAGGAGGCCTGCCAGGACGACGAAGCGGGCCAGGACATAGTCGACTCGCGAGAGGGGGCGTGAGAAGTAGAGAGGCAGGGCGTTGTTGGCGATGTCGGGCGCGATGAGGCCGGGGCCGGCCATGGAGGCCAGGATCATGGCGAAGACCGACTGGACGTTCATGAACACCAGGAAGAACTTGCCGTTGATCTCGAGCATCTTGGCCATGTCGCGTCCGAAGCCGGTCCAAAGCTCGGTGTGGTTGGAGACGTAGACGAACAGGGAACAGAGCAGGGGCCAGAACAGGGCGCCGACGAAGAGGGCGACGACGAGGCGCTGGCCAAAGAGCCGCGACCACATGAAGCGCGGGACGGCGAGCAGGCGCTGCCAGCGTGAGGTGAGGTCTCCCGTGTAGCGGGAGTAACCGCGTTTATAGACGGCCATGGGTGGCGGCCTCCTGCTTGGTTTCCTGAGGGGCTGAATCTCCGGGGGTGGCGCGAATGTGGCCGACGGCCTTGAGGAAGATCTCCTCGAGGGTGTCGCGGCGGTGGGTGAGTTTGCGGATGGCGAGCGAGCAGTTGGCGGCGATCTGCCAGAGGGCGGAGATCTCGATGTCGCCGGGAAGGACGATGCGCCAGCGTCCGGCGCCTTCGCTCAAGCCTTCGGCTCCGACCTTGCGGAGGGCGTTGGCAAGATGGGCGTCGTCGCCGATGACTTCGAGTTCGACGAAGCGGCGGTTGGCGCGGCGCTCTTCTTCGAGATCGGCCTGATGGACGATTTCGCCGTCCTTGAGGATGACGACCTCGTCGCAGGTCTCTTCGACGTCGCGGAGCAGGTGGGAGCAGAGGACGACGTTCATGCCGTGGTCCTCCTTCATCTCGCGGATGAGCTTCAACATGCGGGTGCGGGCGCCGGGGTCGAGACCGTTGGTGGGCTCGTCGAGGATGACGAGTTCGGGTCCGTGGACGATGGCCTGGGCGAGCTTGGCCATTTGCTTCATGCCGAGGGAATAGGTGCCGATGGGGCGGTAGCGGGCTTCGCCGAGGCCGACGTGGAAAAGGGTCTCGTGGGCCTTTTCGAGAGCGGCGGAAGGGGGCAGGCCGGAGAGTTCGGCAAGGAGGCGGATGAAGGTGATGGCGGGGAGGGTGGCGACGAAGGCGTCAGTTTCAGGCATGTAGCCGACGAGGGCTTTGACCTGGGTGCTGGAGTGGTGGCAATCGAAGCCGAGGATCCGAGCGTTGCCGGAGACGGGCTTAATGAAGCCGAGCAGGGTCTGGATGAGGGTGGACTTGCCGGCGCCGTTGGGTCCGAGCAGGCCGATGGCGCGGCCTGCTCCGGGACGGCCGAGGCGGCAGGAGATCTTTTTAAGGATCTCCCGCCGCCCGAACTTGACGCTCAGGTTATCGAGCTCGATGACGTGTGGCATTCGGGCCTCAGAGTTTGACTTGAGCCTTCTTTACGGCTGCCGGTTTTGGCTTGCCGAAGTTTTCGGCTTCGCCGGCGGCGAGCATGTCGAGAACAAGACTCGTAATACGAGTACGACTCATGGCGCGGATTCGTTCCGTTTCTCCGTCGATGACGACGAGTGCGGGAGCGCGATTCTCCATGAGGGACTTGAGCGAGGGATTCGGCGCGAGGCTGGCGAGGGAGGCCAAGGCGCCCTGTGCGTTGAACCAGAAGAAGGCCGACTGGTGAACGCTGCCGGAAGCGGGCAGCTCAGCGCGGAACATGGCCGAGTGGACGAGCGGGAAGCCGCCGTTGCGGGTGTCGATGGCCTTGCGGGCGATGGCGCGGTCAGTGGCCATGACCATGTAGCCGCGGTCGTAGGTCCAGGTGACGGTGGTGAGAGCGTTGCCGCCATGGATGGTGAGCCATTCGCGGCCGTCGACGTTCTCGCGGGTGAGGCTGACCTTGACATTGGACTTATTGGCGGCGAGTTCGCGGCTGGAGGCCTCGACGATGCGCTCTATGGCGGAGTTGAGGCCGGAGGGGTTGTAGACCTCGATGGCGAAGAACCAGCCGGGGAGCGGCAGGGCGGGCGGGGTGACGGCGAAGGAGAAGTCGTTGCCGAGGGCAGCGACGATGTCGTCGCCGAAGCGGACGCCGCCCTTGGATTCGAGTTCATCGAAGAACTTGCCGGAATCCTTGTTTAACTTGCCGACGGTGTTGGCGAGTTCGTCAAACACCTGTTTGGGGTCGCGGGTGGAGGCAGAGACGGCCGCGAGGGCGTCGGTGGGGATGTACTCGGCGGAGCCGGCGGGGGCCGGGGAGGCGAGCCAGGAGGCGAAGCCGGTGCGGGTACCTGAGAAGGAGAGGCTGGCTTCATTGAGGTCCTGGCCACCGTTGGAGCGGCTTTCGATAAAGACGTTCTTCATCTTGCCGATGCCGAGGGAGGCCGCGGTTTGGGCTTCGGTGGTGGAGCTGAGAGATTCGAGGTCGGCGGACCAGAGCCAGGAGACGCCGCGGCTGTAGTGGGCGGCGATTTCGCGGGCATAGGGAGAGTTAGCGCCTTGGCCGAGGGAAGCGCGAGCGCGAGCCAATGTGGCCGCGTCTTTGGTGACGAGCAGGAGGCCGTTGGCGGCTTCGTAGCTTGGGGTGTGGACCTTGTCGCCGGAGAAGATGGTGTCGAGTTGGGTGCGGAGGGCGGCTTCACTGCCGTTGCGGACTTCGGCCATGAGGAGCGGATAGGCCTGGTTCCAGGTGGCGGCTCCGGCGAGAACGAAGACGATCTCGTCGCCGAGCAGCGGATGGATGCTCTGGAGGCGTTCGAGGACGCCCTTCATGTCGTTGGAGCCACTGGAGGTCCACCATTCGCGGAGGGCGGGGCTGGTTTCGGCGCGCTGTTCGATGAGGTGGATAGCGCGGTCGATGGCGTTGCCGAGATTCGGAATGGCGGCGTAGACGAGGGGCTGAGCGGGGATCTGGCCGAGCAGCCGGGACTGTGTGCGGGAAGTGGGCGAGAGGGCGCGGGCGAGCTCCTTCTCGATGACTTTCAGCTCGGCGAGGACGGAGAGGTACTTCTCGCGGTCCTGGCTCCATTCGACGGTTTCGCCGATCTGGACGGCCTCCAGGTTAGGGGTGGAGGCTGCCTGCTGGCCGGGGGCGAGGAGTTTGACGGAGCCGGGCTGTTGGACTTCGACAGCGCCGCGAACGACGCCGACGACGGAGCCGGAGACGCCGGTGGAAACTGCGAAAACGGTGCCCTTGACACTGGCGACAGCGTCGCGGGTGACGACCCGGAGGCGGCCGCGGCGCTGCTTGGCGGCTTCGACGATGACGTCGCCGCGCTCGAGACTGATTGTCTGTCCGGACCAGGCGGCGAGGACGGCGAGCTGGGTGCGTTCGTTGACCTCAACCTGGGAGCCGTCGGCGAGCTTGAGGTGGGCGCGGGAGCCGGGGCCTGTGCGGACGACTTCGTTTTCGGAAATGGGAGCGCCAGGCTTGAGAGCGGCGCCGGCGAGGTTGTAGAGCTGGCCGTCGACGGAGGCGACGGTGGCGCGGGGCCCGGAGGGGGCGAGGGCGGCGTCGATGCGGTCGCGGCCGGCGTAGACGCCGACCAGAGTGAGGCTGGCGGCGATGGCCCATTTGGCCCAGGGCTGCGAGAATGCCTGGCGAGCCCTGGAAATGGGGACCGACGGCATGACTGCGAGTTTGGGCCTCCGTCCTTCGAACTGCGCGAAGGAGCGGCGGCAGCCGGCGCAGCGGCCGAGGTGGTCTTCCATGAGGAGTTTGCGGGCTCCGGAGAGCTTACCCGACTGGTAGATAGGGAATTGCTCGCGGAAGTTATCGCAAATGGACTCCGCGACGCCGGTGGCCAGCGTCGCAGGGAGTTCGGGGGATTGAGCAGCGAGCTGCTTCCAAACCCGGTCACGCGCGGTTTCGAATTCCCCGGATTGGGCTTCCTCGCTGCGCATGGACTCGATGAGTTCGTCGAACTGAAGATCGTTGAAATTCTTGTCCGCCATGGTCGTATCTCCCGCCTTACTTAGCGATCTCGAATTGCAGGGTGTGGCGAATTCTGTGCAGGCGGCTCGCCACTGTGCCGCGCTCGATGTTGAACTGTTCGCTGAGCTCCTCGTAGGAGAGGCCTTCAAGGTGCTTGAGGCAGAACAGCTCGGCATCCTGGGGAGGGATTTTAGACAGCGCCTCGCGCAATCGCTGTTTGAGGAAGGCGGTGGACTCGGGTCCGGCGCGTTCACGGCCGAGATCAATCGGGGTTTCGTTCTGGGAGGAGCGGCGCCGGATGATGTCGATGGAGGCGTTGGTGGCCGCGCGGCGGAGGTAAGCCTCGGCGGCGAAGCCGGGCTCCTCGCGCTGCTCCTGCTTGAGAAGGCGCATGAATACGGTCTGGAGGGCATCTTCGGCGTCGGCCGGGTTGCCGGTGACGCGGAGGGCGGTGCGATAGACCGTCTGGGAGTGCCTTTGATAAAGAGACTGGAAATCGTTGGTCACTGGTATGTGTGTCGGCTGCGAACTGATTGCTAAACCGATTGATCCCATTTTCTGCTTCCTCAACTCCAAAGACGAGGGGTAGAGGCAAGTTCTTCCCTGGGATGCAGAAAAAGGGTAAGGAGTCATACGGTTGGGGTCTCCGGGGAGGGTTGGGGGGCCGAGGCTGGTATTGCTGGCGCCAGTTCGGGGTGGCTGGAGATGACACGGTGGAGGAGAAAGACAGTGCGGAAGGGGAGAAGAGGGTAGATTTCAGGGTTGGAGAAGATGCTAAGCCATTGCTGGGGCGTGTCTTCGGAGTAGAAATGGGTTTGTTTTGGCGGTGCGTGGAGGGGGGCGAGCGGGGTGCTGAGGGAGTGATCGAGAGCGGCGTTGACGGGGAGGCCGGATTCGGCGGCGCGGGTGGCCTGGAGCTCGCGGAGGCGGCGGTAGGCGCGCTGGTAGGAGCGTTCGAGGGCGCCGCGGAGCCGGGTGAGGCGTTCGAGCTGCTGGAGGTGGGTTTCGGGGGAGGCGGTTGGGGAAAAGATGGCGGCCTGGTATTCGTCGGAGAGGCGGAGCTGCCAGGCGGCGTGGAGGAGCTGCTGGAAGGCGTCGGATTCGAGGGCGCCCCAGGGCTGGATTTCAGCGCGGAGGCCGGTGGCGAGGGCGTCGAAGGCCGACTGCTGATGGGGTTGGACGAGCGGTCGGCGGGCGGTGAGAGAGTGGGTGACGGCGTTGCGGCTGACCTTGCCGCTTGCCTTGAGGTGTGCGGGGGCCGGTGGATTTTCTCGCGTTGGCCTTGTTGGCGGCGAGCTGCTTGTCTGAGATAGGCATGGCGCCTCCTTCCGCCACACATCAGGGCGCGGGGGTACAAGGGTTTTGGGGTGGGATCGCTGCAAGCGGTTGGGGGGAGAGGGAATTGAGGCGGGTGAGATTTGTGATGACCCTTCGGAGGAACCCGGCGTCTGCTCGTTGGCAGCGACGCTCCAGCCGCTTGGGGGTGAGCGGCCCGGGCTTGGGAAATTAACATGCACATGGGCTGTCTGCCATCCACCAGAGCAGGAGATGAGTGTCCAGGAGGAGCTTCACGGCCGAGGCCTCTTGGGCGCTTTCATTCCGAAGGCTTGGGCGATGTCATCGGGGAGGGTGTCGAAGTCTGGAGCGATCCAGATCTTGCCGGCGAGAGATCCGGGGGTACGGCGCGAAGTCTCGCCTCCGTGAGCGACCAGGCGGGCCACGGGTTTGCCTGCCTTGGCAATAATGACCACTTGGCCTTTGAGGACGTCCTCCAGAAGCGCGGACAACTCGGCCTTGGCTTGGGACACGTTCCGCAGTTTCATACTTCCATTTTAGGATAGATCTGGTCTGGTCTGATGATGTTGGAATGGGGCAGTGAGCGCCGCCAACGAGTCTCTGCGATCCTCCTCCTGGTCAGCGCTTGGCAAAGATTGCCAATTATGGCAGAATCACCAGGAGGACAAGATGCCGACACGAAACATCAATCTGACTGAACGGCTGGACCGGTTTGTCGAAAAGACCGTCGGCTCGGGGCGGTATGGGAACGCGAGTGAGGTTGTCCGGGAGGGGCTTCGGCTGTTAGAGCAGCGAGAGGAAGGAGAGCGGACCAAGCTGAAGTGGTTGCGTGGAGCTGTGAAGGACGGACTTGACGAAATCGAAGGGGGGCAGGGAATCGAATTCGCGTCGATTGGAGACTTGGAAGCGAGGATCGATGAAATAGCGTCAACAATAAAGTCGGAGTCCAAGGTCGGGAAGAGACGTGGGTAAGTCAGGTCCACGACGGAGGATCATCCTTGCCCCCAAGGCCGAGCGCGACAGAAGGTGCTCGCAGGCAAGGGTTCGCTGCGCCGCGACTGCGGCGCGCCCTTGCCTGCTCCGCGCCGTTCTGCACAAGTCATTGCCGCGACGGGCGGCTCCGGCGGGAACACGGTTTCTCAGAGACTCCGAGTATCGTTTACACAAGACTGTTGAGATGACCGAGGATTTTTTTTTGATGCCGCTGGAGGGCCGATATCGAACGTGCAGAAGCCGGCCCTCGTTGCCGCCAAGACCGCCCCGAAGGCCACGACCATTGCCTATTGGACGGTCACAGCGCTCTTCTGTCTGCAGATGAGTTTCACCGCCTATGCGCAACTGCGCCTGCCGCAGGTGGCGGAGGCGTTCGCCCACCTCGGCTTCCCCGGCTACTTCCGGGTGGAACTCTCGTTGGCCAAGCTGCTCGGCGTGGTGCTGTTGCTTGCGCCGGTGCCGGCGCGGCTCAAGGAGTGGGCCTATGCCGGCTTCGCCATCGACCTCGCCTCGGCGGTGATCGCGCATCTCTCGGTAGGCGATGGACCGGAGGCGTGGGGATGGGCGGCGGCCACCGGCGTGCTCTGGGGGCTCTCCTACTTCTTCTGGCGCCGCCTCGCGTGAGTCCGCTCCGCCTCGAGTGAGTCCGCTCCGGATCTCGAAGTCGATCCCTGCCAGCGATATTATTTGAGAAGAGCAGGGGGTGAGAGGGACCGGGCCGGAGAGCACCGGCGTTCGCCCTGATCGAGCACAAGGAGCACACGAAACATGAAGCCAAAGAACACGATCTGCCTCTGGTTCGACAAGGACGCGCATGAGGCGGCGCGCTTCTACGCCGTCACCTTTCCGGATAGTAAAGTAACCGCTGTTCACGAGGCTCCCGGTGACTATCCGGGCGGCAAGAAGGGCGATGTGCTGACGGTGGAGTTCACCGTCCTGGGCATTCCCTGTCTCGGTCTCAACGGCGGCCCGGCGTTCAGGCACACCGAGGCCTTTTCCTTCCAGATCGCGACGGAGAATCAGGAAGAGACGGACCGTTACTGGAACGCGATCGTCGGCAATGGCGGCACGGAAAGCCAGTGCGGTTGGTGCAAGGACCGCTGGGGCCTCTCCTGGCAGATCACCCCGCGCGCGCTAACCGATGCGCTTGCGGCTGGTGGCGGTGAGGCAAAGCGTGCCTTCGAGGCGATGATGACGATGAAGAAGATCGACGTCGCCGCCATCGAGGCAGCGCGGCGAGGCTGACGTTGAACGATGAAGCGCACGTGGACGATCATAGGGGTAGGCGACGTGCCGGCCAGCTTGAAATGGTACCAGGCGCTGTTCGGTCAGCCGGCTACCCTTCCTGCCCATGATTACTTTGGGCAAATCCTCGATTCAGATGGAACTGTCTTGCTCTGCCTCCACGAGTGGGGCGCCCACGAGCATCCCTCATTGATGAGCCCCGATCACGGGACACCCGGCAACGGGCTCCTGTTGTTCTTCCGTGTCGATGATTTCGACCTGGCGCTTCAAAGGGCACGCTCTCTCGTCACTCGGCTCGAAGAGGAGCCACACGTGAATCCGAACACTCAAACCAAGGAGTTCTCGCTCCGGGATCCGGACGGATATTACGTTACGATCAGTGCGCTCTCCGCGGTGTGATCAGAGGGCTTCACCCTTTGCAGTTTGCCCTCGGAGCAGGAACATTTTTGGGCTGGCGGTCACGCATCCGCTCTCGAGTGCTTGGCGACAGCTCCTATCTCTTTACGGGGCCAAGGTATTGGTCGAGCCAGGTCAGGACTTCACGGATCAGGTCTGTGCGAAACAGGATGACGTCGTGAGCACTGTCAAACAGGACGTGCCGTTTTTGATGTTCCGGCGCACCCAAGAGCCGGAAAAGCGGCTTTTGGGAAGTTTCCACTGGATAGGTGAAGTCGTAACGTCCATTCACCATTAACGTGGGCACCCTGATTCGAGGAGCAAAGTTGAAGGGATCCCGTTCAGGGTCGAGGCCGACTCGCAGCGGCAACCCCCCATCCAGCAGGACAGCCGTCCGGAATCGCGGCTCGAGGGCAACAGTGATGACGCCGCGACTCGAACCAAGACTGGTTCCCGCATAGGCGATGCTGTTCCCCAGGATCTCGGGGCGGGATTGGAGGTATTCAACAGAACGCAGAACGTCCAACACGGGCCTGATTCCTCTGTCCCGAACCTCCGCCGTGGACCCGGCCGGCTGAGAATCTCGGCGTTCGTACTGCCCACTGACCACCGGCCAGAACACCGCTCGGCCACTGCGAATCATAAAATCAACGCGGCCAAATCCGCTGAGATTCTCACTGCTGGCTTGCACATTCGCGTCCGCGCCGGGGCTATAGATGACGCATTGGAACGGCGGGGGTACGGCTTTCGGCAGGAAGAGGTAGCCGAAGATCCTCTCCTCGCCGTAGCAGGTCTGAAATGACACTTTTTCTTTGCGCCAATCTTCGTTCGATGCGTCCGCAGCGTCGATGGAAGGCTTGAGGCCGCCGGCTTCGCAGGCGTAGAACCTCTTGAGAACAGCAAAGGCATCGTCGCTGACAGGCTTCTCTTTGGAGAAATCGCGCACCTGGCGGAGGTGGGGCTGCAGATACCTGGCATCGGGCGGCTTCAAGTATCGCGAGCAACGAAAGCCGTGTGAAAGTGCGCGGTCCCAGGGCGAGCGCGCATCGATTGCAGTTGTCTGGTAAACGAATTCGTTGGCGGCGCCGCCCTCGATGAAGCGCATGCCATTGCCGGCGTCGTTCCAGATCCATTCCTTCACATTTCCAAACACGTCCCACGCGCCGAAGGGAGCAGAGTTGGGAAATTGGCCGACCTTGGCGATCTGTTTACCGCCGATATTGCTCTGGGGGCCGAAGATGACGGCGATACGAGGGTCCGCAACGCGAAACCAGTGGTAGAGATCCGGCAGCTGCTTTTGCGCAAACTTCGCAAATGCTGCCGCTTCAAACCAGCTCACACCGGATACGGGGAAGTCTTCGCGACCCTCCGGGAAACTGCCGCCAATCCAGGAAGCAGGTCCAGGCCGGCCGGTGGAGTCGCGGAAGCGTTCCATGGCCTGTTTAAAAGTGAGGGTGTTTGGTCCATCGATGAAAGGCTCCAGCCAGTAGTCGGGTTTGGCGTAGCCGCCAGCATCGACGAAGGCCTTAAACCGCCGGTTCGTGACCTCGTGCCGATCGATGAGGAAGGCATCGAGGCCGATGAGATTCAGCGTGGGGAGTCCGGCCAGAGTCTGGGTCAAAGCAGGAGCAGGAGGAACCAGGACCATATCCCCAGGGACATCGACCTCCGGAGTAAGGTAATATCGCATCTCAGCGGCGTTGGCCATGGCGACATCGTTGCTCGCTGCGTAGCCTTCCTTTTGGAACTTGAGGTGATGATAGCCGCGCACGGTGCGGAAATTCCTGAGCGGGGTTACGCCCAACAGACGAAATGCGCTATCCGGCTCGGTCAGGTCCTTGCGCCAAACCATGGCACCGGGCGGTTCGGATTCCAGCGTGACGTCGCGTGCGACATCCTGCCACAGCTTTTTCAGTTCCGGGCTGTTGGGAATGATCTTCTCTGCCTGTTCCGCGAGATCGTAGGCAGCGGTCAGCCTACCCTGATCCGTCAGCCTCCTGCGCCTCTACGAGCGCGATGTCCTGGGCCCACCGGATCTGACGCTCGCGGTAGACCCACCAGCCGGCGGCAGCGGCGATCGCCACGACGGCGAGCGCGGCGGCCACCCAGCGGTATCGTGACGCCGCCCTTCGAGGGGCCATATCGAGGTCCCGGGCAAATTCGGCGGCGGATTGATAGCGTCCGGAAAGCTTCTTCTCCAACGCGCGGCGGACGATCCGGCTGAGCGGCGTGGGGATCGACGCCCGGATTGCGCTGAGGTCCGGAGCAGGGTCCTTCAGTATCGACAGGAGTGTCGACAAATTGGTGTCACCAACAAAGGGGCGACGCCCGCTGAGCATCTCGAACAGAACCACGCCGAGGGAGAAGATGTCCGACCGTTCGTCGATGGGCTTGCCCTCGGCCTGCTCAGGCGACATGTAGGCGACGGTCCCGACAACCATGCCGGGCTGGGTTACGGTGCGCGTCTCGGCTTGAGTTTCGGTCCCGGAGTGCAATTCAGTCAGTTTTGCAAGGCCGAAATCGAGAACTTTTGCCCGGTCCTCGCGAGTGATCAGGATGTTCCCGGGTTTGATATCGCGATGGACGATGCCGGCCTGGTGTGCGGCCGCGAGCGCGCGGGCAACGTCCGATCCGTATCGAACAGCGCGCTCGACGCCCACCGGGCCGCTTTGGAGCACGGCGTTCAATGCCGAGCCTTCGATGTACTCCATGGCGATGAAACTGACGCCATTCGCCTCGTCGACCTCATAAATGGTGACGATGTTGGGGTGGTTCAGCGCTGAAGCCGTGCGTGCTTCGTTGATCAGGCGATGGCGACGGTCACTATCTCCAAGAGCGTCGGGCGGCAACACCTTGAGGGCGACGAATCGGCCGAGGACCAGGTCGCGACACTTGTACACGACGCCCATCCCGCCCTGACCGATCTTCTCGAGGACCTCGTAGTGGGAGATTCTCTGCCCGATCATCAGCCCATCATGCCATACGAGTTCTCCGAATGGGACACGTTCCCCCACAGTCCCCCGGTGATCGACGAGTCCGCACGCGAGTTGCCACAATCTCTCCGAACTGCTGTGAAACCAGGAGGCTTCCACTTGCGGTAGGTGCAGGTTACGCCGGCCGCAACTGGGCAACGTGGCGGCATTGGCAAAGATTGCCAACTATGGGCAGGATAACCAGGAGGACAAGGTGCCGACACGAAACATCAATCCGACTGAACGGCTGGACCGGTTTGTCGAAAAGACCGTCGGCCCGGGGTGGTATGGGAACGCGAGTGAGGTTAATTGGAAGAGGCACACGCCGGGGAGTATCTCTTCCGGAGCCTAGCGTTTCGCCGCGGTCCAGCGCGAACGGCCTCCGGTTTCCAAAAGGAACCTGAGCGCCTCCTGATGTGCAATGAGCTGCGCATCCAGCAGATTGTCGGGTGTGTGAAAGAAAGGTTCCCCATTCCGTTTCGCGGCTGAGAAGTTATGCGACGGCGATTCGATCAGAATGCTCAGCGACCCACAATGCAGATTCAGCGCCGTGTCCAGGTTGTAAACCGACATGCGCTCACGTAAAGGATTCGCAGTCACCTTCGCGTCATCGGAGGCTTGAAGCTTCGCCTCTGTCAATTTCGGGAGGAGGCGACTGTAATACTCGTCAAACCGCGGCGCAAGAGCTGGTTCCTGGAAAGGCCGCAAGGGGTGCAGGAAGTCCGCGCCGGTGTGCATATTTATGGTCAAGTCGGGCCGCTCCCGTGCGCAAAGGTCGAATAGCGCCTGCGTTTCCGGCTGCCGGGCGCCCAGGAAATCATCGTGTTGGATGTTCACGCCCGCGTCATTTGGATAGCCGCCAGGGAACTGCACCGTCGAGAAATCGAGGGGGATGTGCTGCTTGCATTGCGGCCAGCCGATGATGGCGCCGTCCAGCCTGCCGCCTGTGTTCAGGTACTCGTGCACGGTGTGGTCGGTCCCGCGATGCGCGATCATCCGCAGAGGTATTCGCGCCCGCCCGTCCACGTTGACGATCGGGACGAGAATCAGCCGGTCGAGCTGTCCTGCAGCAGCGATGATCTCCGGCCACGCGCGGCCGCGCAGGTCGACGCCGGTCTCCAGAATCGAGAGCAGATTGACGATACCCTGCATCCCCTCGAACTCGCCGCCATGCACTCCGGCCATCGCCAGATACACCTTCCGATCCGCATCCGGCCCCAAATACGCCCGCACATCCCCAAAGCCCAATGCTCCAGAGAACGTTGCGGTCCCGTTGCCCTTCCGGGCCTGTCCGTAAAACACCGCATGAATCGCGCGCCCGCCGGCACTGGCGCCAATCCGCCGCACCTCGCCCTTCTTCACCCGCGTGCGGAGGAACTCCTCCACTTCCGGAACTGAGCTGACCCAAAAGCCAGGGATTTGATCCGGTTCTCTCAGGTAGTCCTTGGGCACATCGGGAAACGAGCGCTTGCTTTGAGCCATCAGCGCCGCCGGCCCGGCGAGCAGACCTCGCATCATCGCCCTTCTCCGATGCTCATGCGACTTCAACCTCCAGTGGTTCAACGTTAGCGTACTTCGAGGCGCACCACTTCTTTTGTGCTGCCATAGCTGTTGTGGCGATAGCCTCTCGCCTGATCCGGTTTTGGAAGCCCTATGGGGTGCTCTCTCAGTTCTCCGGCGCCAGCGCTCCCGGCCGCCAGACTTTGCGCGACTTTATCCCCTTGAAGGGCTATTACCCGGCTGGACGTCTGGATCTCGACAGTGAAGGCCTGCTGCTGCTGACCACCGATGGCGCCCTGCAGCACAGGCTCACCAACCCTCGATTCCTCCATCCCAAAACTTACCTGGTTCAGGTGGAGGGCCTCCCCAACACCGATTCGCTCGAACACTTGCGCGGCGGCGTCCTGCTCAATGATGGTCCCACCGGCCCGGCTACCGTTACGGCACTTCAGACCGAACCGCTCCTGCCCCCTCGCAACCCGCCAGTTCGCTTCCGCAAATCCATCCCAACTTCCTGGCTCGAAATCACCATCTCGGAAGGCCGCAATCGCCAGGTCCGCCGAATGACCGCAGCAGTCGGGCTTCCGACACTGCGTTTGGTTCGCGTCGCTGTCGGCTCAATCCGATTGGACGGGCTCGAGCCAGGCCGCTGGCAGGGCGTGGATCCGGCCAATCTTATTTAATGTGGGATTTAGTGGGGCGTGATCTGTTTTGGAGGAGGATTCACGCCCCTTGGAGGAGGAGGAGAAAATTGATTTTTCCCCCGACGCGTTTCCGCGTCTAGTTACCCTATTTTCTCCGAGGCGTTTGTATCGAGAATGGTACTGCCGGACTAATTTGCAAACCAAGCTCTCAGGTACACCTAGTACTACCTCCCGTCAGCCCATGGACTGTTAAACTTGCGCATGTGAGGTCGAGCCGCCTTCTGCTGTTCACCGCGATCTGCGGCGCCATGCCGGCAGCACAGGCCCAGGACGAGCCGCCCATCTTCCGCTCCACCACCCGCCTGGTCGAGTTCTCGCTCGTCGCCCTGGACAAGAACGGCAAGCCTATCACCGACCTGACCAAGGAGGAAGTAGAAGTCTTCGAAAAGGGCAAGCGGCGGGATCTCGCCTTTTTCCGATTCGATGGCGCGCCGGAAGCCAAGCCACGAGTGCAGGCGCTTCCGCCCGGGATCTTCACCAACCGTGTCGAGTACTCCGGCGGCCCGCCCCGAAATGTCGTAGCTCTGGTGCTGGACACACTCAACACCACTTCTCAAGACCAGATGTGGGTGCGCGCCCAACTGATGCGGTACCTGAAAACCCTGGGACCGCAAACTCGCGTAGCGGTCTACCATCTGGGCAATCAGTTGAAGGTGCTCCACGACTTCACCGACGACGCAGCCGCTCTCCATGCGCGAATTGCGAAGGACTCGCTGCAACTGCCCGTCCAGACTACGGCAGACATGGATCGCACAATTCGCGAGGCCGAGCAGTTGATCGCGATGTTTCCCGACGACCCGGCTTTGGCGGAATTCCTCAAGACTCAGATTGAAACCGAGATGATGTACAACGCGCAGGTGAGGCAGCGCAAGGTGGAGATGACCCTCTCGGCAATGGGTTCTCTCGGCGCGCACCTCACCGGCATTCCCGGCCGCAAGAACATGGTTTGGATAGGTGGCGGCATCTCCATGCTGACCATCACCGGAGCCATGGGGTTCGGGCCAAGAGGCGGCATCCAAAGTCACGAGACGATCATTCGCGAGGCCTCGCAGAAGCTGGCACAGCAGAACATCGCCCTGTACGTGGTCGATGCCAGGGGGTTGACCGGGCCGACCGACGCCAGCGCCAGCCTGGCGGGAGCGAGTCCGCTCCCGGGACGCGGACGTTTCGAGCGCCAGCAACAGGCCGAGAACATCAGCGCCGACCCGCTCCCGGCCGCACTCTCGATGGCGGCAATTACCGGCGGCCGCGTGATCAGGAACACCAACGACCCTGCCGAGGGGATGAGGCAGGCTGAGCAGGATGTGCGCGCCGCCTATACCCTCGGTTTCTATGCCGCCGGAGAGCCGGACGGCAAGTGGCATAGTCTGAAAGTGCGTCTCAAGCGGCCCGGCGTCAGGATGGTCTACCGCGAGGGTTTCCTGGCTGAAACCGGCGGCTCGATGCTTGCAGAGTGGTTGCAGGCCGATTGGCAATCGGCCATCATGAATCCGCTCGGCTCCACCTCGATTGCGCTCGACGCGCGCGTTGGCCCCGCTCCCGGAGACGACTCCCGGGCCCTGGCTCTCATCGTCCAGATCGATCCCTCACACCTGTACTTCAAGAAGGAGGGCGAGCGGCACGTGGCCAACGTCGAGATCGCCATCGCCGAAAAGATGCCTTCAGGGCAATCGAACTTCTACAGGGAGTCCGGCCAGTATGCGCTGAGTGCTCAACAGTATGCCTCCGGGAGTCCAGCCAACGTCCGTTATGCCCGTTCCTGGAAGCCTGCGGCAGGCATTGCCTCCGTTCGCGTGCTGGTCAGGGACCGCGTCACCGGCCGCTATGGAAGCCTCGATGTGCCGGTATCGCGAATCCCGAAACCGAATATCCCGAGCCAGACTCCACAGCAGTAGACTGTCGTAAGATTCCACAGCGGGATCTGGCTCATTCTGCGCTATTTGGCCCTATCAGCCTCATAAGATCTTTGAATTCGACTCTCGATAGTAGCTTTGCCAGAATAGTGTAATTCGATACGGAGCAAAGGGTGAGATTCGATCACTACCAGACTGACGGCTTCTTCGATGAGATGCTCGACGACAGCGGTGCGCCCAGACCTGAGGCGAAGCTTCTGGTAGACACCATCCGCTCGGTTGACGACGCGCAAATGGAGCGATGCCAGCGGGCCGCCGAGCAGCAATTGCTCCAGATGGGGATCACCTTCAACGTCTACGGCGACCTGGCAGGCACAGAGCGCATCTTCCCGTTCGATCTGATTCCCAGAATCGTTCCTGCCGCCGAGTGGGCCTGGATCGAGCGAGGGCTACGGCAGCGCGTCCACGCCTTGAACGAATTCCTCAACGACATCTACCACGACCGGAAAATCCTCAAGGACAAGATCATCCCCGAGGAGGTGATCCTATCGGCAGCCTCCTACCGCCCACAGTGCCACGGCATGAATCCTCCCCGGGGCGTCTGGTGCCACATCACCGGAACCGACCTGGTTCGCGACCGCGACGGCCAGATCTACGTCCTCGAAGACAACTTGCGCGTTCCTTCCGGCGTCTCCTATGTCCTTGAGAATCGCGACGTGCTGAAGCGCACGTTCCCGAGCGTTTTCGAGGGCCTGCACGTGAGGCCCGTGGAAGAGTATCCCATCCGGCTTCTGGAAATGCTGGAGTCCATCGCGCCGCAGGCTTCAAACGGGAAGCCCACCGTTGTCCTGCTGACTCCGGGCGTCTACAATTCAGCCTACTTTGAGCACAGCTTCCTGGCCCAGCGCATGGGCGTCCAGTTGGTGGAGGGCTCGCGACCTCGTGGTGGACCGACCGCGGCGTGTGGATGCAGACAACCAAGGGCTCACGGCGGATCGACGTCATCTACCGGCGGATCGACGACGACTTCCTCGATCCACTGACGTTCCGGCCCGACTCCCTTCTCGGTGTGCCCGGACTGATGGAAGCCTATCGCGAGGGCAAGGTGGCCCTGGCCAACGCGCCCGGCAACGGCGTCGCCGACGACAAAGTGGTGTACGCCTACGTGCCGGACATGATCCGCTACTACGAAGGCGAAGAGCCCATTCTCCCCAACGTGCCCACCTACCTCTGCTGGCGCGATGCCGACCGCCAGCACGTGCTCGAGAACCTCGACAAGCTCGTCGTCAAGGCCGCCAACGAGGCCGGCGGCTACGGCATGCTGGTCGGTCCCCACGCCACTGCCGCACAGCGCGACGAGTTCGCCGTGAAGATCGAGGCCAATCCGCGCAACTACATCGCGCAGCCGACGCTGGGGCTGTCCCGCGTCCCGACCCTGATCGAGGGCGAATTCGAGGGCCGTCACGTCGATCTTCGTCCCTATGTCCTCTACGGCGAAGACATCTATGTTCTTCCCGGCGGTCTGACGCGCGTGGCGCTGAAGAAGGGTTCGCTCGTGGTGAATTCCTCGCAGGGCGGCGGCAGCAAGGACACCTGGGTTCTGGCAGATTCCGCAGAGCAGGGAGGTGCGCAGCAGATGACAGACTCCCGTCCGCTACTGAGCCGCGTCGCGGCTTCCGTCTACTGGATGGCCCGCTACATCGAGCGCGCGGAGAACCTCGCCCGGTTCATCGGCGTGGAGCTCCACCTGCAGCTCGACATGCCGCTGGATCCCGTCAGCCAGTGGAACTCGCTGGTCGACAGGCCACCGGCGATGCAGCCGTGTTCAAAGAGCGCCTGGCGCCGCGCCACACAGGCCAAGGTAATCGAGTTTCTCGCCTTTGACCCGCAGAACCCCAACTCCATTTCCGCCTGCATCCGGGCTGCGCGCGAGAACGCGCGCAGCGTCCGCGAGACCATCTCCTCGGAGATGTGGGAGCAGATCAACTCGATCTACCTGATGACTCCCTCCAACGGCAAGCGGCCGAGCGCCGAGTCGCTGCCGGAGTACTTCCGAAGCATTCGCCTTGCCTGCCACCTCTTTCAGGGCATCACCGATACCACGATGACGCACGACGAGGCATGGCATTTCCTGCGTGCGGGCCGCGAGTTGGAGCGCGCCGACAAAGCCTCCCGCATCCTCGACGTGAAGTACTTCATGCTGCTGCCCTCGGTGGCCGACATCGGCACGCCCTATGACGACGTGCTCTGGTCGGCCGTGCTGAAATGCCTGAGCGGCTTTGAAATGTACCGTAAAAAGCACGGCCGCATTTCTCCGCGAAATATCGTCCAATTCCTGGTCATGGACCACGAATTCCCGCGCGCCATCCGCTATTGCATTCACCGGGCCGACCGCAGCCTGCACGAAATCACCGGCACGCCCCAGGGGTCGTTTCACTACCGCTGCGAGCAGTTGCTGGGGATGTTGGAGGCGCACCTGAATTACGCCGCCGTCGACGGCATCCTGAGCGACGGCCTGCACGAGTTCCTGGACGACCTCCAGCTCAGGATGAACACCATAGACGAGTGCATTCAGCGCGATTTCTTCGCCCTTCGCCCTGCAAAACCGGAACCGCAGGCGATCAAGCCTGGGCCCCCGGCCAAGCTGGAGCTGCGGAATTCCAGGAGCATGACCAAATAGTCTCATCCGGGTAAACGAGGACGGGATTTGAGCGACAGGACCTGCAAAATCGAACATCGTCAAGCCGCCCTCTGGTCCTATATCCCTCAGCCGGGACAGTGGGACGAAGCTGTGGTGGAGTCGGGATTGCCGCGCAGGCACTGGCGGAAGCTCTCCACGGCGCTGGCCCACATGGGTTCGACGCAATTCGGGCAGCACTGGCGCACCGGGCAGGAACTCATTCAGGCCAACGGGATCACCTTCAACGTCTATGGCGACCCGCAGGGCAGGGAACGGCTCTGGCCGCTGGACCCCATCCCACTGGTGATCGACGACCTGGAGTGGGCCTCGATTGAAAAGGCTATCGCACAGCGCGCCACCCTGCTCAACGCGCTGCTGGCCGACCTGTACGGGCCTAAGAAGCTCATCACCGGCCGCCAACTGCCGCCCGCGCTGCTCTACGCCAATCCGCATTTCCTGCGCTCGTGCAGCGGCATCCAACCCCCCGGCGGGGTCCACCTGCACTCCTACGCCGCCGACCTCGCTCGCTCGCCGGACGGGCAATGGTGGGTTCTGGCGGACCGCACGCAGGCGCCCTCAGGCATGGGCTACGCACTCGAGAACCGCCTGGTCAGCGCACGAACCCTACCCCAGGTGTTCACGCAGTGCCGCGTGCGACAACTCGCCAGGTTCTTCCAATCGGCGCGCGACGCCCTGCTGGCGCTGGCGCCCGGCGGGAAGACGACACCGCGCGCCGTCCTGCTCACCCCTGGTCCGCACAACGAAACGTATTTCGAGCACGCGTTTCTTGCCCTCACCTTCGGTTTCCCGCTTGTCGAGTCAGCCGACCTGACCGTGCGAGACGACCGCGTCTACTTGAAAACGCTCGCCGGCCTGGAGCCAGTCGACCTGATCCTGAGAAGACAGGACGACAGCTATTGCGATCCGCTTGAACTGCGCAGCGACTCCCTGTTGGGAGTTCCGGGCCTGCTGCAGGTGGCGCGCTCCGGGCGAGTCGCCATCGCCAACTCGCTCGGCAGTGGCCTGATGCAGACCTCGGCGCATATGGCGTTTCTCTCGGGACTCTGCCGGCACCTGCTCGGGGAGCAACTGCTCATGCCGTCGGTGGCCACATGGTGGTGCGGCCACGAAGGTCCCCGGCGGTACGTCCTGGACCACCTGAGAGAGCTTGTCGTCAAGCCGGCCTTTCCCCGCTACGACCGGCGTGCGGTTTTCGGCGCCGAACTGGACCACGAAAGCCGAGCCCGCCTGAGTGACGAAATCGAAGCGCACCCGGAGCAGTTTGTCGCGCAGGAGAAAGTGGCATTGTCCACCGCTCCCTCCTGGGCCGGAAATGCGCTCACCCCTCGCCACATAGTGTTGCGAGTCTTTGCCGCCTGGGATGGAAACTCTTATGCGGTGATGCCGGGAGGCTTGACCCGCGTCTCCACGAGCCACAACTCGCTGGTGGTTTCCCTCCAAATGGGAGGCGGCAGCAAGGATACCTGGGTCACCGGAAATCACGAGGATGCTGCCCCGGCACCGCCCAGGCCCGTGCGCAGCAACGCCACCGCCAGCAGCACCGGCAACGACCTGCCCAGCCGCGTCGCCGACAACCTATTCTGGCTCGGCCGCTATGCCGAGCGTGTCGAATCCGTCGTGCGCCTGGCTCGTGTTCTGCTCCCTTCTCTCTCCGGCGAAGAAGACTTCGGTCACTCCGCCTCGCTGGAGACGGCGATCCGGATGCAGGTCGACTTCAGTAACCTGCCTCCAGAGGTGTTCCGGCTCTCGCTCAACGAGCAGCGGCGTCAGATGGAGCGGCTCCTTTCGGACATGGTCTACGATCCCACCCGGACCAACGGGCTTGGTTGGAACCTGAAGCAGGTCCGACGAGTGGCCTGGCAGTTAAAGGAGCGGCTCTCTTCCGACACCTGGCGAGTGCTTCAGCAACTGGAGCTGGAACTCTCCCGGGCCGCGCCCATCCGTGCCGATCAGCGCTTCATGGCCCAGATGAATCTGCTCGACGGAGCGATCCTCACGCTCTCGGCGTTCGCGGGCCTCGCCATGGAGAACACCACCCGCGGCCAGGGCTGGCGCTTCCTCGATATCGGCCGGCGGCTTGAGCGCGGATTGCAGATGGGGCAGTTCCTACGGCAGGGTCTGGCGGGCGCTCCGCCCGACGCCTCTGCCTTCCTCGAAACTCTACTGCAGATTGCAGACAGCTCCATCACCTATCGCAGCCGCCACATGACCGATCTGCGCACCGAGTTCGTGCTCGACCTGCTGCTGGCCGATGAGTCCAACCCGCGCTCGGTCGCCTTCCAGCTTTGTACGCTTTACGAACACGTTCAAAGGCTACCCGAGCGAGACTCGCAAAACCGTCATCCGCTTGAGCAGCGTCTCGCCCTGAAGGCGCTCACCGCCGTGCGACTGGCGCGCATGGACGTGCTGGCCGAAGTCGATGGCAGCGGCTACCGGCATGAGCTTGCATCGCTCATCGATCTTCTCCGCAACGATCTTCTCGACCTCTCCGAAGGCCTTACCGCAAGATATCTGACCCACCTTGTGCCATCGCGCATCATCGCTTCGCTCTGAGACGCCAATGCTCTACCGCGCCACACATACCACCACCTACACCTACGAGCAGCCGGTCTCAAAGAGTGTCAACGAAGCGCGTCTCACCCCTCGCCAGTTGCCCTGGCAAAACGTGCGCTCCTCGCAGATCCTGGTCACACCCCGAGCCGGCCTCCCTGTCTACCCGCACCGACTATTTCGGCAATCTCGTCACCACCCTCGCCGTCTTCGAGCCGCACGACAGGCTCACCGTTACCGCTTCAAGCGACGTCGACGTGCTACCTCCACAGCAGCAGCTTGGGTTTTCGCCCTCATGGGAAGAGGCTCGCGACATGATCGCCGCTCAGACCGACGACCAATGCCTGGCCGCCTGCGAGTACCTCTTCGACTCCCCCTTCGTGATCTGCTCTCCCGAACTGGCCGATTACGCCCGGCCCACTTTCACGCCGGGACGCCCACTGCTTGATGCTGCGCGCGAGCTCACCAGCCGGATCAAGTTGGAGTTCCGTTACGAGCCGAAGGCAACCACCATCGACACGCCCGTCGGTGAGGTCCTGCACAAGCGCGCTGGTGTCTGCCAGGACTTCGCGCATCTGATGGTTGGCACGCTTCGCTCGCTCGGGCTCGCCGCTCGCTATGTGAGCGGCTACCTGCGGAGCGGCGAAAACTACCTGGGCTCTGAGGCTTCCCACGCCTGGGTCGCGGTATTTGTGCCCGGCGCTGGTTGGGTCCACTTCGATCCCACCAACGATGTGCTGGTCTCGGAGAATCACGTCACCATCGGTTGGGGCAGGGACTACGGCGATGTGACTCCACTCAGGGGCATCACCCGCGGCGGCGGCGGCCAGGAAGTCATCTGGGTAGAGGTCCGCGTCGTGGCGCTGGAAACAACCTGAGTCCGGACATCTGCCCGCCCGCACAAGAAAAGACGGCCTCGGCCTTCAACTCAGCCGAGTCGTTCTGAATTCTGCGCGATGCCGCTCCGCTGGACCTACACCTTTTCCGGCACGATGTACGGCGCCCGGTAGTCCCGCGTGAGCATCTTGGTCGCTTCCGGGTCGCCCTTGACGGTCCAGGTCTTCTCGTCCCAGTTCAGCGTGCGGCCCAACGCGGTAGGAGATGTTGGCCAGGTGCATCAGGACGCAGGACATGCGCGCCTTCTTCGATCTCCGCGTTCAGGTCTTCCCGCTTGCGGCTGCGCACGGCGGCGATGAAGTTCGCGAAGTGATTGTCGCGCTCGGTCCTGGTCGGCCCGGGCTTCTGATCGCGACCCATGAAGCTGTAGTACTTGTTGTAGTTGTCGATGACCAGGTAGCCCTTCGAGCCGTAGAAGGTGTTGCCGATCGTGTTGCCCGGCCGCTCGCCGTTGATGCCGGCTTCGTGGTTGCTGTACCAGTGGCGCACCTCGAACGTCATCATCTTGGTCTTGCCGTCGACGTTGAACTCGTAGGACGGCGTTGATCGTGTTCGGCGTCTCCTGATCGTCGTCGAACATGAACTTGCCGCCGATCGCGCTGACCTTGGTCGGATGCGTCACGCCCAGGCCCCAGCGCGCGATGTCCATCTCGTGGATGCCCTGGTTGCCGAGGTCGCCGTTGCCGGTGTCCCAGAACCAGTGCCAGTTGTAGTGGAAGCGGTTCTTGGTGAACGGGCGCATCGGCGCGGGGCCGGGCCACAGGTCGTAGTCGACGCCGGGCGGGACCGGCTCGACCGGGCGTCTTGCCGATCGTGTTGCGCGCCTTGAAGCACAGGCCGCGCGCCATGTAGATCTCGCCGAATTCGCCGTCGCGCATCTTCTGCACGGCTTCCTGCAAGCGCCGGTGACGAGCGGCTCTGGCTGCCCATCTGCACGATGCGGTTGTACTTGCGCGCCGCCGCGACGATCTGCTTGCGACTCGAAGATGTTGTGCGAGCACGGCTTCTCGACGTAGACGTCCTTGCCGGCCTGGCAGGCCCAGATGGTCTGCAGCGTGTGCCAGTGGTTCGGGCGTGGCGATGGAGACGGCGTCGATGTTCTTGTCCTCGAGCACCTTGCGGATGTCGCGGAAGGTGGGCACCGGCTTCTTTTCGCGCTTCTGAAGCGACGCCGATGAACCTTTCCGAGTGCGAATCGTCCACGTCGACCAGTGCGGCCAGTTCGACGTTCGGCTGGTTCGTCCAGGCGCCCATGTGGCTGTTGCCGCGGCCGCCACATCCGACGACGGCGACACGGACGGTGTCATTCGGACTTTGGACCGCTCGGACCGCCTGGCTGGCGGTGGCCGCGGCTGAACTCATGATGAAATAGCGTCGATTCATAGGTCTCCTTTGCGCACAGACTGAACCAATCCTGAGGGGATTATACAGCGCTAACCATGGCATCGGTGAAACGGCAGCGACGGCTACTTGCCTGCTTCGGCCGCGAGCAGCCGGTAGTCGATCTTCCGCAGGCCCGCAGTTGTCGAGTACGCTGCAAATCCCAAGTGGAGTGTTCAGGTCAATCTCACCGGGACGAAGTCCGACACGCCGTCCCGCGATGTCGGCGTCGATTACCAGTACTTCGTCGATCCAACCTCGAATGCGGCCTTCGGTAACAGCCAGCCGAAAGGTGTACCAGCGTCCTTTCACAAAATCCCGAGCCGTGGAGGTATCGTTCTCGGAGGCGTCATCGTCGTCCAGGCTCGACAGCCCCACGACTGAGCCGCCCCAGCCGCCGTTGATCCAGGAACAGAACGAGTCCTTGACGGGAAAGGTGATGCCGGCGAAGAAGTCATTGCCGTCCAGTCGCGCGGCCTCGAAGCGGATCTCATAGCCGGACTTGGGGAAATCGCCTGACCAAGTGATGCCCGTGAGGTGTCCTCTTCCGATCAGGATCATGCCATCTTTAACTTGCACCTCCCCGTGCAGGGAGAAGGGCGTCTCCTTCCAGCCTTTGAGAGACTTGCCGTCGAACAATGAAACCCACTCGCCGGCAGGTGTTGCGGACTGGCCGGCCAGAATGCCCGCGGCGCCGCAGAACAATGCGACGGCCACCGCGCGACGCCCTACAATCGACATGGTTCCATTATGCGGCTGTCCGCGGCCTGAGCGTGCGCCACGGGACGATATGCATTTAATTCTCGACAATCATGTACAAGTATTCATCCGGAGGCGGCGCATGACTCAGCAGGACCTTGAGCGAGTCCGTGTATTGCTGGAGACCATTGCTGCTAAAGGCACATTGGTCTCCATGAACGCGGGGCTAGTGCGGGCTTCTGACCATCTTGAGCAGGGAATTAACCCAGTGTGGTTGACGAGCGAAGGCCGTGAGTTTCTAGAGGCAGCGCACGACGAGATTGACTGGAGCTACACGAAGAGAATCGCCACTCTCATGGGCGGTATCAAGCTCAGCACGGCAGAGGAAGTTTTGTTTAAGCAGGCTCGCTCCAAGGTAACGCACCAGGCTCGGATGGCCAAGTCTACGTCCCTGCCGTAACAGTATTTGCCGCGCGATCAGAGGCAGATCGGCCCCGGCTACGAGAACAATGACCTCATCTGCTCTGACCATACGCGGCCCGAGTGTTTGCTTATGTATGTTTTTTTTATGAGGATGGCGGAGAGGGAGAGATTCGAACCCTCGGTAGACTTTAAAGGCCTACGACGGTTTAGCAAACCGCTGCTTTCGACCACTCAGCCACCTCTCCGCAAGAGTGTGGTCGGTCTACTCGCATCATAACATAGGCTATTTGTTCAGCCGAGGCTAAAGGCGAGCGACGGCTACTTGATTGGCGCGTTCGCGATCAGCCGGTACTGGATCGTAGCCGGACTTGGGGAACTGCCGGTAACAGTAACCGGCGCGAACACGCCTTGTAACCATGTGCAGGAATCTCCTTTCTGAATGGAGCCGGATCCTGCCAGTGTCTCGCAATGTGGTTGTGGCGCTTGCGCTGATAACCACCGCAGCGGGAGCCGCAGCAGATTCCGCAGATGCGTTATTCGACGACAGTCGCGAGCATGAGTTGTGGATGACTGTCGAAGCCTCAAATTGGGCCCAACTCAAGCAGGATTACCTGCTGAACACATACTATCCCGCACAGCTTCGTATCGAAGGACAGGAACTCGCCAAAATCGGCATTCGCTCCCGTGGCAGCGGAAGCCGCAGCCCTGACAAGCCCAACCTGTTGCTCTCGTTCGATAAATACCAGAAGAACCAGACGCTGTTGGGGCTTTCCGCAGTGACCCTGAAAGCCAATAACCAGGACCCATCGCTGCTTCGTGAAGTGCTGACGATGAAACTCCTGCGTGCAATGGGCGTGCCCGCTCCCCGCGAGGCGCCTGTCCGCCTTTACGTCAACGGCGAATACTTCGGCGCCTACATGCTCGTCGAGAAAATCGATTCCGCATTTCTCGCCGGCAACTTCGGTGAGAATCAAGGATTCCTGTATGAATGGGAGGCGATGCGCACCCCCGAGGGGTATCGATTCGAATACCTCGGTTCCGACCCGGCACTCTATTCGCCCATCATGTGGAGCCCGTCCAATCACGAGTCGGACCCCGACCCCATGCCCTTGGTCGAACTCGTGGATTTCGTCAACAACTCATCTGATGAGGATTTCCGCGACCATCTCGCCGAGTACATCGATCCGGACAACTTGCTGAACTACATCGCGACGGAGAATTTCGTCGCCGACTATGACGGCATTCTCGGCACTGTGTTCGGAATGAACAACTTCTACTTTTACCGATTTGAGGGCTCCAAACGGTCCACCTTCATCGCCTGGGACAAGGACGGCTCCTTCGATTGGGAATACAAACCCATCGATGAAGGCGTCTTCGAAAACGTCCTCACGCGGCGAATGATGAATGTGCCGGAATGGCAAGCTCAATACCTGAATGGGCTGCTCCGCGCTGCGACTATCGCAGGAGGGCCTGGCGGGTGGTTGGATCAGGAGTTTCTGCGACTGTACGAACTAGTCCGCAATTCTGCCTCGGAGGACCCGCACAAGCAGTGCACCTTCTCCGGCGTCATGGTTTCCTGCGGACCTGCGGAATTCGAGGCGGCTGCCGATCGTCTTAAGCAGTTCATCTCTCTTCGTGCCGATTTCGTCGTTTCCCAAGTTCAGTACACAGGCTCTGCACGAAACTGAAGAATCGGGGCTACAATGAAGATGGTCATAGCAGGAGTAGCCCGGTCTGCGCCAACTTAACTCGATCGTCCTCGCGGTCGTCGCATACGCGCTCCCGTCATCAATCTGCCCGGCGGCTCCACTCCCCCGGAATCCTTACCTCCAAAACGTCGGCGCCAACACCGCGACAATTGTCTGGACCTCTACCGAGAGCGCTCCGGCAATCGTTCGCTACTCCGCCGACGGCGATCTCTCGCGTGTAGCAGCCGCCTCGATTCAAGCACTGCCGACCCCAGCCGGCGTCAAACCTCTGTTCAAGTACCGCGTCGAGTTACGGAACCTGGCGCCCAATCGCGAGTATTTTTATGAGCTGATTGACGGCGCCGGCATGGTCATGGAGAACCTCCGGTTCCGCACGGCGGGGCCAGGTCCCTTTCGCTTTCTTGTCTTCGGTGACAGCGGCACAGGTACGCAGACCCAGTTTTCCCTGGCTCAGCGCATGATCGAGAGCGAGGATCCTTCCCTTGTTCTCCACACCGGCGACCTCTCCCAGGAGAGCGGCACCCTCGATCAGTTGGAAGCGAACTATCTTCAGGTCTATGCCCAGCTCATGGCGCGGGCACCGTTCTTCCCCTCGCCCGGCAATCACGACTACTACACCGACGGGGCGAACCCTGCGTTCGCGCTTCATGCCGCCCCCCTGTCTGATGTGCCTCAGGTGGATTCGGGCCACTACTACTCCTTCGATTGGGGTAATGTTCACTTCGTCTCGTTGAACTCGAACCTGGCGGAATTCCCCGACGCCTTCGAGCGCATGTTGACCTGGCTTGAACGTGACCTTGGACGCCAACGCAACTTCTGGAAAGTCGTGTACTTCCACCACCCGCCCTATCCCACGGGCCACCACCTTGATGATCCAGTCTGCGCTGCGATGCGCGATCGCGTGGTCCCGATCGTCGAGCGTCACGGCGTGCAACTGGTCCTCTCAGGGCACGAGCACAGCTATCAGCGCACTTTCCCCCTGCGCGGCGGAGTTCCGGTGGAAGGCCCGGGCGGAACAACCTACATGATCACGGGCGGCGGCGGCGGCGGTCTGCATGCCATCAACCAGACGCCGCTCATGGCAGCCTCGCGCTCAGCTCATCACTATCTGCGGGCCGAGGTTCGCGGCGCGCGCATGACTTTGGACGCTGTCGGCATTGACGGCGAGATCCTCGATACGGTGACTATCACCGCGCCTGCCCAGCCCTACGTGGAGGCGGTGGTCAACGCGGCGGCGTCCACTTCCGCCCTCGCGGGAGGTTCCCTCTTCAGCATCTTCGGCCGAGACCTTGCAGTCGAAGAACGGGTGCCTCCACCCTGGCTCCCGGCTGCTCGCGAACTTGCCGGCACCAGCGTCACCGTCAACGGCGAGTCCATCCCGCTCCTGTCTGTGTCTCCCCACCACATCAGCGCGCAACTTCCCTACGGACTCAGCGGCCCTGTCAACCTGTGCGTGAATACTCGGACGTCATCGGCCGAAACGGCGATCGAAGTCCTACCCAACGCTCCGGCGGTCCTGGAAACTCCACTCGGCTTTCGCCGGTTCGCCTCCATCTGGAAATCTGACACCTGGGCACTGGTGACGCCTGCTTCGCCGGTGCGCCGCGGCGAGCAAATGACCCTTCACGCTGTCGGGCTCGGGGCAATTTCCGGAGAGATCCAAGCGGGCCAGCAAGCGCCGGACAATCCGCCGTTGCGGGCGTCTGACCCCATCCGAGTCCTGATCGGGACAAGCACCCTGATCCCGGACTTTGCGGGACTCGTCCCTGGCCGAGTTGGTCTCTACCAGGTCACACTGCGAATCCCCTACGATGTTCCCGATGGAGCAAGCGCATTGCGTATCGCCGTCAACGGAACAGTGAGCGAACCGGTCACCCTCTTCATCGCCCCGCAGTAAAACCCAGCCCGGCCGACCGCGCTACTGGCCCATTCCGCGCGCCGCCACCAGCCAGGAAGTTTCCACCTGTTTGCCCCGCACACCATACATACGGTCATAGAGATTGACCGTCGGATCGCAGTGGGGGATCACGAACTCGACTCGGTCGCCGACGTTGAGCGCCCGCGACGCATTGGCCAGGTTGAGCTTGCCGTGTTCGTCGCCTCCCCACGAGAATGCGACTCCGTCGATGCCCCGGGCTTCGGGCGGGAAGGGTCTGTCCGTGGAGAAAGCCTTCAGCCCGCCATCCACCACAACCTCGGCGTCCCTGGGCTTGCTGACGACCGTGGTCAGGACCGTGAGGGAGTGGCGGAAGTCCCGGAATACAGGGCCGTCGGCTCCTCCGATGCGGGCGTAGTCGACGTCCATGAACACGAAACTGCCGGGCTGAAGCTCGGTGATGCCGTCGATGTCGCAGTCGATGTTGTAGGTTCCCGTCGACCCGCCAGTCAGCAGAGGACACGGAGTGCCGCTCGCTTCGAGCATTCGCCTGGTTTCGACCGCGGCCTGCATGACGTCGCGCGAGAAAGTGCGCCGCGCTTCGAAGCCGTTTCTGTGAGAGGCGTGCCCGGCGTACGCCTGCAATCCGGCCAGCCGCAGGTTGCCATGCCGCGAAACCGCCTGCGCCAGAGCCACGGCGGGCTGCCCTGGCTGGATGCCCGTACGGTTGCCGACATACAGATCGATGGCGACGTTCAACTTCACCCCGCCGCTCCTGGCCGCCTCATTCAGGTCGGCGGCGTTCAATGAGTTGTCGACGCAAAAGATCGTGTCCGGCTTCAGGCGCGCCAATCGGATCGCGCGTTCGATCTTGTGCTGGCCGACAACCGCGGTCGTGATCAGCAGGCCGCCGATGCCGCCCTTGGCGAAGGCTTCCGCCTCGCTCAACTTGGCCGCGCAGGATCCCACCGCCCCCGCTGAGATCAGCCGCCGCGCAATCTCGGGGCACTTGTGCGTCTTGCCATGCGGACGCAGCGCCCGGTTCTTGGCTTTGCAGTGCGCAGCCATCTTGGCGATGTTCGCTTCGAGCGCATCGAGGTCGACCAGCAGGACGGGGGTCGGCAAATCGTCCACCGAAAGGCGGCCTTTGAAATCGCCGTTCTCGAGCATGAGTTCCACTTCTCGCCAAGGCCGGCGTGTCCCGGCCAGAAGCACCGCGGGCGCCATTTCGAAGAGGGTCCGTCGTAGCATGATGCGGAGAATAGTAGCTCATACGAACCTAACTTGCCAACCCCGTTAAGATTTCTGCTCATGAGAGTCGTCAGGCTGTTTGCCATCTGTGCTTCCATCGTCTTCGGGCCCGGTGAAATAAGGAACCAGGCTGCTCGCCCCAGTGTCCAACAAAATCGGGGCCGGACTCCGGCAACGCCCCGATCTTCGCAAGTTGATTGCGCAGGTCGCTTCAGTGGCAATGCCGCCGTCTCGGACGAGACGATGAACACTGCAGAGTATTATCCTTATCGAACCGCGGCGGCGAGAGATCTCTGTTTCCACTACCTCGACGGCCTGGCCGCCAAGCTGTGGCCGATTATGTCGGAAGAGCGAATGGTCCCGACGACGTTCGGCGCAACCTTCGTTCGCGTGAGCGGCCCACCTGCCGCGCCGACGCTCGTCCTGTTGCACGGCGCGGGGTCGACTTCGCTCATGTGGGCGCCGAATATCGAAGCACTATCCAGGGAGTACCGAACGGTAGCAGTCGATCAGGTCGGAGAGTTCGGCAAGAGCGTTTGCGCCAAGCCGGTCCGGTCTCTCCAAGACCTCATCGCCTGGCTGGATGAACTCATCAGGGCGTTGGAAGCGCGAGAGCGGATCAGTCTTGTTGGGATGTCCTACGGTGGAGCGTTGGCCGCTCAATATGCATTGCATTATCCAGAGCGCCTCGAGAAGGTGGTCCTCCTCGCGCCCGGCGCGACCGTTCTGCGGCCCCCGGCCGAGTTCTGGGTGCGCCTGCTCGCGCTCGCTATCGCCAGACAGAAGGGGCTTGCGAACGTTCTTTCGGTGGATCTTTGCGGATATGGCGCGGAAGGATCCGCAATGGATTGACTCGACGATCGAGCAGTTGGAGTTGAACATGCGGAGCATCCAGCGGCACAAGACTCCGATACCACCGGTGTTGACCGATACCGAATGGGGAAGTCTGCGGACCCCCGCATTGTTCCTGGCCGGTGAACACGAGGTCATTTACTCTGCCGAAAAGGCCGTGCGTCGCCTGAAGCGAGTAGCTCCTCAAGTCACGGCTGAGATAATTCCGGGCGCTGGCCACGATCTGACCTTTGCACAGACGGCGATGGTCAATGAAAGAATCCTTCAGTTTTTGAAAGAGGATCGTGCGTTGTCGAATGCGCCTGGGGCCTGCGCCGGCTGAATCATTGATTCTCTCAATCAACCTTTCCGTGGCGGATGCGGATAGAATTCGATTGGCGCGAACTACCGAATGCGAGGAGCCAGACGATCCCCATGAATTCAAAACTGATGCCGCGGCCTTTGCTGACCGTGGCCATTCTTTCTGCAATGCTATTGCCCGCGGCGGGTGCTCCGCCGCCTCCACCCGTGAAGCCGGAGAGTGTCGGCATATCGGCAGAGAGGCTGAAGCGCATCCACGAGATGGTGATGACTCGCGTAGGAGAGGGCGCCGTTTCGGGCGCCGTGACCCTCGTCGCGAGAAAAGGCAAAGTGGTGCACTTTGAGGCTCACGGCGTGATGGACCTCGAGTCAAAGAAGCCGATGGCAAAGGACTCCCTGTTCCGGCTCGCTTCGACGACAAAGCCGGTGACCACCGTCGCGATCCTGATGCAGATGGAAGAGGGCAAACTTCTGCTCACCGATCCGGTATCCAAGTTCATTCCGGAGTTCAAGGGGTCGAGGGTTGCGACGGCGGGGCAATCGGCCGGTGGGGAGGTGACGACGGTACCCGCCAGCAGGGCAATTACCATTTTCGACCTCCTGACGCATGGATCAGGCCTGGGCAGCGGGGGCGCTGCAAACGCTGAATTCCTGAAGGTAATGAAACAACGACAGCCTTCCGACACACTGGCGGATTTCATTCCAAAGCTTGGCGCCGTTCCGCTGGATTTCCAACCGGGCACCGAGTGGCGGTATAGCGGCGGAGCCGGATTCGACACATTAGGGAGAATTGTCGAAATCACGTCGGGAATGAAGTTCGACGAGTTCCTCCAGAAGCGGCTCTTCGCCCCGTTGGGTATGAACAATACATGGTTCAACGTTCCGGAATCGGAAGCCGGACGCAAAGTGACTATCTACCGCCGGACAGCCAATGGTCTGGAGAAATTTCCGACTCAGCCGGCAATCGGCGGTCCGAATTACCCCTCTGGCGCCGGCGGGTTGACCTCGACAGCCGGCGATTTCCTGAGATTTGCCCAGATGCTGGCGAACGGCGGCGTACTGGACGGGAAACGCTACCTGAGTCCGTGGACGGTCGACCTGATGATGAGCAACAACGTCGGCGACCTGTTCAACGGCAAGAGCGGGCGCCCACCCAGGGGTGTCGCGTTCGGCCTCGGCGGCGAAGTGGTGGTGAACGCCGTGGATGCAAAGCTCCGCAAACCCAACGGCACGTATGGGTGGGATGGCGCCTTCGGAACCTATTGGACGGTGAACCGCAAGGAGCAGTTGGTGACCATCCTGTTCATCCAGACGCCAGGTCGGTCGTTGCACTTCGACTTCGACAACGCCGTCGCGCAGGCTGTAATCGAGTGACCAACGATCCACCATGCAACGTGAACATCCTCGTGGTGCTATCTGTTCCTAAACCTCTCAAACGGTACCGACTCGATGCGATACCACACCAGCCACTCAGCCAGCGCCTCCGGATCGGGCCGAGCCTCGTCGCCAGGCACGTATCGCCCTACCCAATTCTCCGGCGGGCTGTCAAACTTCCGCCGGTACAAGGCGAGCTGATGCTTGCCGATCAGATCTTTCTCCGCCGGTAAAAGCGTGATCGTCATCCTGTCCTGCTCAGCCACAAACCCGTCGAAAATGCACATATCGACAATCTGCTCGGTATGACCTTTTCGATCCTTGATTCTGTAACTGCCCTGATGAGGCAACCGCCGGAAATGCCGGCGGCATGGGTCATTATTGAACTCGATGCATGCGTCAAACTGAAACTCGCCCGCACCTTTGAACCAGTGGTGGTTGTCATCCAGCATTCTGATCTTTTCGAGCGTCACACGAATCCGGGAGACTGGATGTAAGGCCCTCGCCCTTCTCACCCGCACCTCGAACGTGCTGCCGCCAATGATCCTTCCGTGCTGCCGCTGCATCACAGCGAAACGCTGGTGTACTCCATACGGTACGCGACGTGATCCGCGTACTGAAAGAACGGCTCGTAGTTTCCCTTTCGCCGGCAGTCTTACGCCCCGCAATTCGGACGCCTTCGCGGGATCAAAGTCATAAATGCGGGTCCGATCCAACTGAGCCCATAGGTCTGTCGGAACCTGCGCCGGCTTGTCTCCCGGCTTGACGTACCAATCGCCCACAAACTCGTTCTCGAGCAACGGCACGACCTTCACACCATGGAGCGCGTTTGGCGGATCGCGAAAAACGAGCGGCGGCGCAATCATCCCGATGACTCCTTCCGCGAAGCCGGCCGGACCTACGATGATATCGATGAAATCGTCAACGTCCAGGATGTTGTGGAAGTTGATCGTTACTAACTGCGCAGGTGGGCGAGGTCCCGGCGAATCGATGACATGGAGATTCTTCAGACAGACCCGCTTCTCGTTCTTGTGAAGCGCTTCCGGGTCCGTCTCGTTGGTCGTGATCGGGTCCTCGTTACTCGATACCACGCCAATCAGACAACTATGCGTTGTTGCATCCGCCGGTACCTCAAAATCCCAGTGAACGACAACCGGGCGATTCGGCTCCAGTAGAGGAATTGTCTGCGCCGGCCCCACGGGCTGCCAATCTTCGTCTGAAATGAGGTCGAAGTCAGGTGGAACCAAAGCATTCGGGAACTCGGGCAGCCCTCCGGACGCCGATGTGAAGAAGACACGTACTCGAACATCGGTGGCATTCTCATAGCCGCGATTGTGCACTTGAAGATAGACTCGATTCACCTGGTCCCGATAGGGATCGTCATGCTCGACGTCTTCATCGAACTCGACGCCGTCGAACACTGCATCGGGTGAGTAAAACGGCTGGACTTCGACCTTAATATCGGGACTTTCCCAATGCCTCACCGTGTCGCTCAAGTCGGTGGGATTCGGCAAGTTTGAAGGTGTCGGGAAACGCTCGCCGGTATCCAGTACGCTGTCTCTGAGATATAAGTCCACCGCAGGCTCGACATTGGCCGGCGCGATCGATACCTTATACATGCCGCGCCCATAGGTGGCCGCAACCAGGAGTTCGTCTTCCGGATCGATGGTCAAATCGGTGATGACCACGTTTGGGATTCCGTTGTCAAAGGCCTCCCAAACGGTTCCGCCATCCGTCGTGCGATAGACGCCGGCATCCGTGCCGACATACATCGTGTCGCTGTCATTCGGGTCGAGCGCGGCGGCGTTCACGGGAATATCCGGCAGGTCCCCGCTGATGTCCGTCCAACTGCCGCCCCCGTTGGTGCTCAGGAAAACATGGCTGGCCGCACCTCCGGTTGTCTCCCCAAACACCGCGACTACGCGATCTTCGTCCGAGTCGTCGACAACAACGTCGGTGCAAGGCCGGTCCGGCAAGGGCGCCTCAGTAACGTTGTCCCAAGGACTCGAGTCGCCGCCATCATCGCTCCGGACGATCATTCCACTGGATGTCGCGGCATAGACCCGGTCGGAATTCGAACGCGCCACCGCGATTGAAGTGACATCGCCGGTCAACTCCTGGCTCACCTGTTCCCACGGAGTTGCGCATCCATCCGTCGTCCGGAAAACCCATTGCGTACCGGTGAACAAAGTGTCCGGATCGTTCGGGTCCATGGTGATGACGCCGATCCACGGATTGGCGCCAGAAATGCCCGCGGTGCGCTCGACCCAGTTCTGGCCGCCGTTGGTACTCTTCTGGATGTCAGTCCACTGCGTTTCCGCGTACATCGTCCGCGGATCGTCGGGATGAATGACGAAGTACCCGCCATCACCGCCCGACAGGTCGCATCCATGTAAGACCGCCGTGCGAGAAGATGAGTCCCTGATCCTGTGAGCCGCCGGCAACGACAGTGCCGATCGCCTCCCACGATCCAACGTCGTAGAACTGGGTGATGACCATTCCGTGGCTGGCCTTCCGGAATAGCGCTCCTTTATTCTCAGAGCGATAAACGCCGCCATCGTTGCAGGTGTAAACGATCGATGTATCCGACGGGGCGAACACGGCCCGGTGATGATCGTCATGGACCGCGCCGATATTGTCCCAGTCCGTTCCACCATCCTCTGTGCGCTGGAACTGGGTCGCGCCACCGGCCAGGAGGATACTCTCATCGTCCGGCGCCACCGCCACCAGATTGCACCATCTGTGGTAACTCACGCCGCCGTGGCTCCCGGGCAAGGTTGCCCAATCGGCGCCGCCGTTAGTCGTGGTGTAGATCGTCCCGCTGCGTTTGGCGACGACGAAGTTACTGCCGTGTGCGCCGCTGACCCCGATATCCAGCCTCACCCAATCGGCCGACGCACCAGTAGGTCCGTTCGCCAGGAGGTCCCAGTTCGCACCAGCGTTTTCCGTCTTATAGATACCGTCGTCACACACATTGATGTAGATAACGTCAGCGTTGATTGGATCGATGGCCATGTCGCTGATTTGGCCGTTCATCAGCGTATTCCAGGTAACGCCGCCATCGGTAGAGACTTCAAGGCCGTTCTCCCCGGCGACGTAAATCGTGTTCGGGTCAGCAGGCGAGACACGAGCCTGGGAGACACGCCGTGAAACCAGTCCGGTGTGCTGAGTCCAGGTGTTGCCGCCGTCAGTGGAAGCAAACATTCCGGCGCCGGGAAAGGTCCAGTTGTGTGTGGGCGCCCACTCCCCCGTGGCAGCGTAGACTACATCAGGGTCTGTGGGAGCAATGGCCAGTGCTCCGATGGATAGTGACTCTTCGTCGTGCCAGAGTGAGTACCAGGATTGCCCGCCGTCCGTACTCTTCCACACACCACCACTGGCCGCGCCCGCATAGACGGTCTGCGGGTCGGCCGGATGGACGGCCAGGCACTTCACGCGGCCGTTGACATTGCGCGGCCCCACCGATACCCACGGCGAGCCGGCTGCCGGAGGCGCCGCATACGCGGCCAGATGATTCGCAGTAGTGCGCTGCCGTTCGATTTTCGCGCGCTTGACACGCAGCGCGCGGCCACGTATCCGGTCCAACACGGCATCGCCTGCGTCGCGCCCGTTCGCCCACCATTGCGACCGCCATTCAAACCTGCGGTTCCGAACGCCATAGTCGAGCCGATGCGGCGGTGGTTGGTTCGGCCCGCCGTTAGATGGGTTAGCCATTGGTTCACCCCTTGTCGCCGCGTGGCGCAAGCCTCCACGTGACGCGGCCAACCTCGTCGTTCTCAAACAACTGGCGCGCGTACACCGTGTAAGACCGGTTTCGCAATTGTTCCGGTAACTGGACTAACAGACGCAGTGCCGTGCGTGACCTGGGAGGGAACGGGAGTGGGCCGAGCCGGGTTGTCCCTGCGTGGTTAATGGCGATTCGAACGTTTGCGGTTTGCGGAACAGGTTCGATTCGGGATCCGCGCGGATTCAAGCCGTTCAACCACGCGGAAGGCAACTCCAGCAGGGCACGCGAGCCGCGGGGTAGCCGCGACACGATCTCAACCGTCATGAAACGGGTAATGTCGGGAGCACCCGGGGCAAGAAACTGCAGCGGCACGAAGCCCGGCGGTTCGACGTTGGGAGGGGGGGCGTTGTTTACGACGTTGAAGTTACGCCAGGTGACGTTGTTGTTATTTCGAATGAACGTCCGGTAAGTCTGCCAGTCGAGAAACTCAGCCGGATTCGGCGCCGGGTCCTGTGCATTTCCAATTAATCCGACAAAGCAGTAGTGCCCGGGGCCGGGGATCTCGTCGGCTTGCCAAGTGATTGCATCCGAGACGGTGAGCACATCGCCCGCCGGAATTTCGGGAAGCACAACCGAGCCTACAAGTGTCCAGAGATCGGGTGTGAGCAGGGTGGCGGGAGGCGCCCAGTATACGGTCGCAGTGACGTTCGCCGCGTCCGAGCCGCCACGGTTTCTGGCTCGCACGTAGATGAAGTTATCCTGGCCCGCTTCCGCCTCGGACCCCAGTGTATTGTCATTTTCCGTACCGCTGCCCTCGCCGAAGGCGCCTTGCGGATCGGCGACCGCCTCGGGCGAAGAATGATATCGGGACTCGATGAGATTGCTCCGCCGTGCGGATCGCCCGTGTCGGCCAGGTTGTCGCGAAGGTAGACGTCCGGCGCCACGTTGAGCACGTCGCTTTCGATGATGGCGCGCAGGTTCGGCATCACACCGATGCGATCTGCCGGCGGATCGGCCGAGGGCGTGCCGAGGGCCGGATCACTCAAGATCGCGCGCATCTGGAAGGGGCCGAGCCTGTAGCCGAGGTTCGCTGCGGCGAGTCCCTGAACAGCGAGCGCCGCTCCGGCAACGATCGCAGAGGCTCCGGAAGTGCCATTGAAGCCGGTCTGGTAATCGGTGGCCTCGAGGGTGTCGATATTCTCTCCCCAGGCGTAGCAATCGATGCGGCTGCCATAGTTGGAGCGGGTTTCACGTTCGTGGGGCACGCTGGACCCCGCCGCGCCGACCATGATCGCCCCTGACTCGCGAAACTCGGCATTGTCACGGTCGAGCACGTGCAAGCCGCCGGCGTTCGTAAATGTGTCGAGGTCGTTGCCGGGGATGTCGTTGCCCGCGGCCTCGACAACGACGATACCGAGGGCCGTAGCCAAGCGTATCGTGTCGAAATATGCGGGGATGGCTTCACTGGGCACCACGCCAAAACCAGGGTCTCCTGCGTCATCGCCCGACTCCTGGGTCTCGAGAAGGAGCACGTCCCCGAAGTCCATGCTCCCCAGAGCACTCAGGATCGCGTCGCCAACATTGGTCACGTTTAGCTCCGGTTCCTCGGAAACCACCCGGATCGACGCCAGGTTGGGGGTGATGCCGACGCACCCGAGATCGTTGTCGACCGCAGCCACCACTCCGAGCACGGCGTTGCCGTGGTCCTTACAGCCATTGTTTACCCCCCGAAATGAGCTCAATGTTGTGGGCGGCGAGGTCCTCGTGGTTCAGATTCCAGCCTTGCTCAAGATCGACGAAACCGATCCCGTGCCCGTCACCTCCATCGACGGTCCAGGCATACTCCGCGTCGATGCCATCCGGCGCCGGGTCAAGGTAGCCCTGGTTGGGCCAGCGGGGATCGTCATCTGGAGTGACCGCCGGGGGCGGCATCGGTCTCTGCTCAACGTAAGCAGTCTGAATTGAGCGCCACTTTTTCAGCGCTTGTGCCACTTCTTCCGCGTCGATTGGCTCTGGCACTTCCACGGCGAACCACTTCAGCAGGCCCGCGCCTTTGTACGAAGAGTCCGTCTGCCGCGCGCGGTCCTCGAGTTCGCGTATGGCCGCCGGCTCAATCGAGGTGAAATAGCGCCGGAATGTAAGTCCCGGATACTTGGCGATCAGTGAATTCCAAGGACCGATCGGTTTTTCGCGAAACAACCGCTCGATGCCGTCTTCGTAAGGTAGATCGATGAAATCTTTGAACTTTACGATCACTCGCGTGCGATAGTCTGTGCCGCGATATGTGGCGCTGGAGTCTTTAGTTGTTTCGGCCACTTTCCACCCCCCTTACTTTGGCCATTATGGAGGTGCTTCTTCGCAGGGTAAAGGCTGAAGTTCGAGTTTAATCTTTGTTTAGTGAAGGCCGGGTAGCCATATGTCTGCCTGCCGGATGGGCGCGCGCTGCGCGGACGCTATTTATTCAGCCGAGCCGGAAATGCCTTCCTCGCCAGGCCATTCAGGTACTCCTCCAGGTTCGTGTACCCGTCTCCGTCCCGATCTTTCGCCCCATCTGCCTGATCCTTCGGGTCAAGCCCCTTCGCCAATTCCCACTCATCCGGAATCCCGTCCTGGTCCGTATCGGCCGGGGCGGGGGACTGCCTATACTCCGGCCACCCTCCCACCGCCTTCTGCGAGTCGATGATTCTGCCTCCGCCGGACCTTACCTGTTCCGCAATCCGAGCATCCACCGCATCCCTCTTCGGCAGCACCGCGCCCGCCCACTGCAGCACTTCCTCCAACGCCGCCTGCGCCGATGTCACCGCAACTGCCGCCGCATCAAACCGCTTCGACTCCAGCCTGAACAACCTCCTCCCGCCTTCCTCATGTGGCGCGAACATCGCCTCGCCCTGAACCTCCGGCCGCCCCTCAACCACATTGCCCTCGACAAAATACGCCACATCCGCTGTCTTGGTCAGCACAATCGGAGGCCGCGTGCTGCTGTCCGGGCCAGGGCGCAGGTAATTTCCCACGTAGTTCGCGCTTAGCTTGTCCCCCGTCATGCCGCTGCAAATGCCGCCCCAGTTGTACATCACGTTGTTGCGCACATCGAAGACCGGGAACGGCGGCTTGCCGTAGTTGTCGCCCAGTCGCGGATTGCGCGCCGTGTTGTGAACCCATAAATTGTGATGCAGCGAGACTCCGCCAATCGCCCGCACCAGCGATCCATACCCGTGCTCGCCCTTGCCGTGCACGCTCCTGTTCAGCGACTCCCCGATCAGGCACCACTGCACCGTCACGTCCCGGATGGACCCGCTGGCCGACAGGCACTCGTCGACGCACCATGTCGCCGAGCTGTGGTCGACCACCACGTTGTAGCTCGACCCGCCGACCGCGATCGCATCCACCTCCTTGCCGGCGATGTCGCCGGGCCGGCTGCGGATGAAGCGGATCACGACGTCATGTGTGTCGACGTTCAGCCCGAATCCGCGCAGGCAGATGCCGTCGCCCGGCGCCGTCTGGCCGGCGATCGTCACAAACGGCTCCCGCACCTGAACCGGCGACTTCAGATCGATGACGCCGCTCACTGCGAACACGATCGTCCTCGGCCCCTTCGTCTCCACGGCCTCACGCAGGCTCCCCGTACCCGAATCGGCCAGATTTCGAACGTAGATCACGCGGCCGCCTCGCCCGCCCGGCGTCTGAGCCCCAAATCCCTCAGCTCCGGGAAACGCCGGCAGAAGCGCGGCCAGCAGGAAGGCAAGAATCATCGAGTCCGGCTCCCGACCAGCAGAGTAATGTCGTCGTGCTGCGCGGCCCCTTCGGCGAACTGGTCGATCGCCTCCAGCACCGCACCCGTCATCGCCAGCGCGCCCCGGCCGCTATTGAGTGCGGCCAGCAGTCTCTGCTCGCCGAACTCGTCCCCGCTCGTGCTGCGAGCCTCCGTAACGCCGTCGGTGTAGAACACGAAAACGTCCCCGACTCCCAGATGGATCGACGACTGCCGGTAACTGGCTTGCCCGGTCAGCCCAAGCCCCACTCCGCGTGTCGTCAACCATTCCGCCTCGCCGCTCGCCCTGTGCACCAGCATCGGGTTATGGCCCGCGCTGGTGTAAACCAGCTCCGCCGTCCCGGGATCGAACCGCGCCAGGAACAGCGTCACGAAGCGGTTCTTCGGCGTCGACTCGTACAGCACGCGGTTCAGGAGAGTCATCATCCGGGCCGGTTCGGCCACATCGGCTGCCAGCAGACCGCGCAAGCGCCGAGTTCACCCCAGCCATGAGTAACGCCGCCGGCACGCCCTTGCCTGCGACATCGCCGATAGCCATCCACAAACTGCCGCGCGCATCCAGCATGTGTTCGTAGCAGTCGCCGCCAACCGAGGACGCCGGGCGGCACATTCCCGCGTAGTCGAGTCCGTGAACCAGAGGCTTCTTCTGCGGCAGCAGCCGCTCCTGCACCTCGCGCGCAATCGCCAACTCGTGTTCAAGCACCTCGCGATGCGCCATCTGCGTCGCCACTTCCCGCGCCAGCCGGCCGTTGTCCAGCGCCATCGCGGCCTGCGCCGTCACGCTCTCCAAGAGCCTCAAGTCGCCCTTTGAATACGGCTCCTCACTGCGCTTGCGACCCAGCAGCAGCCAGCCGATCCGTCCCTTGCTGCCTTCCAGCGGCAGCCGCAATTCGAATCCGTTCTTCGGGGCCTCGGGCGCAAACGACATCGCTACGCTCTCCACGTGCAGCGCAGTAGCCACCCGCTCGCGCACCAACTGCTGCAGATCATGCTCGTTGCCGATCCCGCGTACCTCGCGCGCCAGCTCACTCAACACTCTTTCCGCATCCACCTGCTCGCGGAAGAAACGCTTGTCCAGCCAGGCCTGCAGCCTTCCGGCGAACTTCTGGAGGAGAACCACTGCCAGCACGGCCCCGGCCAGAACCATCAGTTTCTGCGGTCTTCTCACACCCTCCCCCGTTGCGGCATCGAGGGCGAAGAAGACAGCGGCCACCGACAGCGCCACCTGCAGCACCAGCACCACGCGCGACGCCAGTGCGTACTGCAGTCCCTGCCGCAGCACCACGCGGACGTCCATCGCGCGCTGCACCACGATCACGTAGCCCACCACGGCCGGGAACATCGACATCAGCACCAGTGGCGGCAGCAGCATCCACTCCGGCGTCTTGCCGATTGAGTCCTTGTATAGGTTCGATGCAACCAGCAGGAACAACAGCGGGGTCAGAGTTGCGGCTGCGCCCCATAGAAAGAGCACCAGCCGCCGCCGGCTGTCGGGATCAGGCTCCTTTGTGGCCTTGTAGGTGATGTTGATGAAGAAGACGCTGACGCAGGCCATGCCTACATACAGCATGGGCGCGCTCAACGGTTTCGCCAGCGCGATGAGGGGATCGAGATTCACCCGGCCCAACGCGCTAAGAACATTCAGCGCCGTCGCGAGCAGGCCCATCACCACGGACAAAGGGATGACCGGCCATTTCACCCAGGCAAAGCAGCCTCACTTTCGAGCGCGGATCCGGAAAATTGAGCCCGAACAATAGCATCCACAGCGGCCACGTGACTGGCCCGAAACTCGCCGGTATCATTCGCAGCACCATGAACGCCGGCGGCCAGTCGTTATGCGGCGCCGATAGTGTCGTGCCAAGAAAGGAGAACCCGACCAGCATCGCCAGCACCAGCCACGCCAGTTTGTCCATCGGCCGGACGATCACCACAAACAGCCCCAGCGCCACGCACATCCACCGCGAGAAGAAATCCAGGAAGAAGCCAATGACACGGTCGTCCCAGCTTCGCGTGCCGTCGAACGCCTTCAGCTTGATGTCGGCTTCGCCCAGGCCGCCGCCCTCAAGTCGCAGTCGCAGGACCAGGGTCTCTCCCGGCTTTTTCCGGAAGACCGCTCTGCGGATGTGGGTTTCGTTCTCCAGTGGCCGCCCGTCCACGGCCACGACCACATCGCCCTTGGCGACCCCAGCCTCTTCGGCCTCCTTTTCGACCTTGGTCACCTTTCCGCGAAAATCGGCCATCTCCACCGGAATGCTCGCCACGGTGCCCGGCGCCAGCCAGCGCCGCCAGAACTCCCAGCTATGGCCGACCTCGCCGATCACCAGAATCACACCCACCGCGATCGCCAGCCGCCGCATCAGCCGCCTGCCGCGCTCCGCCTCCATTGCCTCATTCCCCCGCGTATCTGCAGCCTGCAGTGCACGTCTCCTGCACCTCGACGCGCGACAACCCCGGCAGCCCAGGCTTCAGCCTCGCCCAGATCCAGCGCGCGACGTTTTCGCTCGTCGGATTCTCCAGGCCCTCGATCTCGTTCAGGTAGTAATGGTCCAGCCGCGCGATCACCGGTTTGGCAGCAGCCTTGATGTCGGCGAAGTCCATCACCCAGCCCAGCTTCGCGTCCACGTCCCCGCTCACCCACACACGCGCCCGGAAGCTGTGGCCGTGCAGCCGCGCGCACTTGTGTCCCTCGGGCACGTTCGGCAGTCTGTGCGCGGCCTCGAACGTGAACTCCTTGAAAATCTCCATCACTTTCTATGCTCTCACTGTGTGTACGGCTTCACCCCGTCCAGGGTGAACTCCGCCCCCCGCACGTAGTCCATCAATCGCTTTTCCTTCGCCCGCACACGCTCCACCGCCTCCTTCAACGCGCCAGCATCCAGCTTCGGCACGGAGATCAGCCCGTTCTCGTCCCCATGCAATACATCCCCCGGCCTGACCACCAGGCCGTGAACCTGCACCGGTTCTCCCGATCGCACAATCCTGAAATGCCCATGGCTGGCTACCGAGCCTTTCGCGAAATAATGGAACTTCATCGCGCGAACCTCAGGCAGGTCCCGCACTCCGCAATCGCTGACCAGTCCCACTGCTCCAAGCCTTGTGAAGAAGGTGGCCATCACTTCCCCGCAGTGCGCTGCGAAATTGCCGTGTCCCCCGATCTCCTGCAACACGATCACCGCCGGCTTCGGAGCCGCTTCAACCAGCCTGTATAACTCCGTGAACCGTTCGTTGTCCCTCGGCTCGGCTGACGTGTACGTCTCCACCTGCGCCGTCACCGCGTAGCCGCACATCCTTCCCAGCTCCGGGAAGAGGCAGCGTACCTCAAGGGGCGTAAAGCCTTCGTGGTCCTGCCGCACCTTCAGCAGTTCAATCGCGTTCGACAGCGTCGGCGAATCGACGGTTTTCAAGTATTCAATCCAGGCGTCCATGGGTAACTATTGTCCTCCATCCAGCTTGCCATCCAAACGCACCGATCCCCCTCGCGCAAGCGCAACCTCCCGCGTCTTCTCCCCATATCGCACGCGCGCCTTCCCCGCGACCCGCGCAGTCACACGCGCCGATTCCAGTCTCCCTCCGCTCCACTTGGCGTCGACGACGAAGCCGCCGCGCGCTCCAAAGCCGCTGAACTCCCCGTCGGCCCACGCCTTCGGCAGGGCAGGGAGGAGGTCCAACTCCCCGTTCTGCGATTGCAGCAGCATCTCGGCAATCCCCGCCGCGCCGCCGAAATTGCCGTCGATCTGAAACGGCGGGTGCGTCGAGAACAGATTCGGCAGCACGCCGCCGCGGTTGTAGCGCAGTTCCGCGGTCTTCGACTGGTTGAGCAGGCTCACCACCATCTTGTGCGCGCGTTCGCCTTCCAACAGCCGTGCTCTGAAGCAGATCTTCCAGGCCATCGACCAGCCCGTGCCGGCATCGCCGCGAATCTCGAGCACCTTCTTCGCCGCTTCCGTCAACGCCTGGTCGCGCCTCGGCTGAATTTGCGTGCCTGGATGGAGACCAAAGAGATGCGAGACGTGCCTGTGGGTGACTTCCGTCTCCACCAGATCTCCCGGCCACTCCTCGATGTTGCCTCGCTTGCCAATCCGAAACGGCGCCAGCCGCACCCGCGCCTTCGCCCATGCAGCCCGCATCTCCGCGTCCGTGTCCAGAATCGCCGCCGCCTCCTCAGCCGCCATCAGGACCTCACGCACGATGGCGATGTCCATCGTCGGTCCCATGGTGACCCCGCCGGTCTTCTTCTCCCCGCTGTCGGGGTCCACGTAATGAAATCGCAGCTCAGGCGAATGCCCCGCCGGCGTCACCAGCTTCCCCGCCTTGTCCTCCACCAACCAATCGAGGAAGAACGCCGCCGCGTCGCGCAGTTGAGGATACTCACGCCGCAGAAACTCCTTGTCCTGCGTGAACCGATAGTTGCTCCATCAGATGCAGACTCAGCCACCCCGCCGACATCGGCCAGAAACTCGGCATCGCGTTGTTATCCACCGGCTGCGAAGCACGCCAGATTGTCGTGTTGTGATGCGACACCCAACCGCGCCGCTTGTACATCGTCCGTGCCGTTGTGCGGCCCGTCGCGGCCAGTTCCCGAATCATCCTCACCAGCGGTTCAGCGCACTCGTCCAGCCGGAACACGTGAACCGGCCAGTAGTTCATCTCGGTGTTGATGTTGACTGTGTATCCCGAGGCCCACGGAGGAATCACCTCCTTGTTCCACAGGCCTTGCAGGTTCAACGGCTGCGTGCCTGGCCTGGACCCCGAGATCATCAGATACCGGGCGAAAGTGGAAGTACAGCGCGGCCAGGTCCTCGTCCCCGCCTTTGACGAATGCGGCGATCCGCGCCGGAGTGGTCTGATGCGCCGCACTTCCCGAGCCCAGCCGCAGCGAGCACCGTGAGAAAAGCGCGTGATAGTCGGCTTCGTGGCGTCCGCGCAGATCCTCCCACGACCGGCCCTCGAGGCCGCTGATCGTCTTCGCATTGCGGCCCTTCTCGTCCGCCCCTTCTCTCGACGGGCTCTTGCGGAAACCGTTGTAGCTGGACGCCATCGCCAAGGCCAGAACGCTCTCTTCGGCGTCTCTCCGCAACACCCGCAGCCGGGCCTCGAATCGCATCCCTCGACCGCCCACCTCCTCTCCATACAGCACCTGTTTCGCGAATGGTTTCCGCTTCCCGTCCTTTTCCCAGAGCTCCGGGTACTTCCACTGTTCCTTCCGCTCCTCGACCCACTCCAAAGTGCGTCGGAGAACGAAGCCGGGCAATTGCCCGCGATACACCAGCGTTCTGTCATCCAGCCATTCCATCTTCGCGTTCGTGTGAGGACCTTCGAACTTCGCCGTAAACCGGCCGGCTCCAGTGAACCGCATCACGATGACATCGTCAGGCTGGCTGGCGAAATACTCTCTCCGCCACCCACCCGCTTCCACCACGGCTTTCGCATTCTCGAGGTCGAGCACTCTTCGGTATCCCGCGGTCCCAGACTGGCCCTCGAACGAAATGAGCAGGTCACCTAGCGGCTGATAGCAAGGCCAGGACCTGCCTACCCACTCCCGGTTCATGATCTCTTCCGCCTCGACGTGCTTGCCGCGCTTCAAGAGACCGAGCACCTCGTCGAAACGGATCGTCACGTCCAGAGGCAGCTCATGATGCCCCGGCTCGTCAGAGTACAGCGTGTCCTCGTTCAGCGCGAGCCGCTCCTGCTCGACGCCCCCGAACACCATCGCCCCCAACCGGCCGTTGCCGAGCGGATAGGCCTCGTTCCAGTCCGGCGCCGGCCGGTCGTCCCACACCCGCCAATGTGCCTCTTCCACTGGCGCGGCCAGCGCCATCAGCAGGCTTCGACGCGACAAAGCAGGCATCTTCTTGCTCATTTGTTTTCCATCAATCCTAATGCCGCGTGTACTTATCGAATACCGTCATCACCGGCAGCGCATTGCCTTCATTGTCGAAGAAGCCCCGGCGGTTCAGCCCGCCCGTCACGGCCGGCTCCCACCAGAACACGCCCTGTCCCAGGCCATTGGGCACCCCCAGAACAACCCGATTCACCTCGTCCAGAAAATCCCTCTGTCCCTCGGGCGACTCCGGGAACGGGCCCGGCCGCTTCAGATATTCCGACGGCTTCCAGTTATACGCCGCTTCCACCACAATGATCGGCTTCTTGTATTCGGCCGCCATGAAGTGCAGCGTCTCGCGCAGGTCGTTCAGGCTGCCGTGCCACCACGGATAGTACGACTGGCCCTGAATGTCGTACTCCACGCCGTAAGAGTGCAGCTTGTCGAAGAAGTACTTGGTCTTCACCCAATCGCCGCCCTTCTCGATCTGGATCATGATCTTCGGCCGCGGCCGCGTGCCTCTGCCCGCCTCCACGCCCTTGATGCCTGCCTTCACCAGGTCCGCGAAGTTGTCCCAGTTCTCGGGCAGCTTCCCGTCGGGCCAGATCATCCCATTGGTGATCTCGTTGCCGATCTGCACCATGTCGGGGAAGACGCCCGCCTCGCCGAATGCGGCGATGGTCTCGCGCGTGTATTCAAGAACGGCCTGCGCCAGCTCCGCATGAGACTTGCCTTCCCAGGCCTTGGGGATGAACTGCTTGGCTGGATCTGCCCACGTGTCCGAGTAGTGGAAGTCGAGCAGGAACTTGTAGCCGAGTTCCTTGGCCGCTTTGGCCAGCGCGATCGTGTACTCCAGGTTGTTGGGGAGCCGCGTTGGCGTGTGGAACAGCCGCAGCCGGATCCAGTTGTAGCCGTGGTCCTTGAAAATCTGCAGGCCCGGCTTTGCGACACCCGCGTCTTTGAACACCGTTCCCTTGTCTTCGGCTTGTTTCAGGAACGACAGATCGGCGCCGACCGCATACTCCGCCCCCGCGAGCCGGGCCGATGTCGAGCTCAGCAGCAGTAGTGCAACTGACAGGTACTTCATATCTCTCCTTACCTTTCGACGCTGATGACGTACCAGCTTGTCACCGGATCCCCGATGGCGACCGCCCAGCCCTCGGCCGTCTTCCTGGCCTGAATCGGCGAACCAAGCGGTTTGCCAGCTCCATCGAGAGCAACCGCGCTGACTTGTGAAGCCTTCTGTAAACCGCGGAGCAGCACCGTTCCCGTGACCGGCTCGATCAACGTAGGCGGGCCCCCATTGGCTGCGAGCCTTGTCCGCGTCTCGTTCCATTTCGAACCGGAATTCGCCACGCGCGATCCGGCGCTCAGCAGCAGCTTGCCCGCCCGCGAGATCGGCTTGCCGTCCATCGACGCCAGAACCAGGCTCGCGAATTCAGTCGTCAAATCGACGGAGAGATTCTTCAGCAGCTTCTTCTGCGTCTTGACGAATCCAATCAGTGCTTGGGTTCGATCGGTATCCACAGTGACCAATCCCGATTTATCCCCCGACAGGTGCCAGGCCAGCTCCCGCGTATCGGAAACCACCGGATTGCCCGTAGCCGCGGCGTACTTCTCCATCGACGCCCCGTCGAAGGACTTGATGCGTACCTTGTGCATCAGCGGATACGCCAAGGGGAAGCCTGGCGTGAAGTAAGGCGCCTCGGTCTCCGGAAGCCGCCGGCTGTCGAGCACCTGATCCTTCGAATAGCTGCGTTCAATCGTCTTGCTCGCTGCCCGCACGTCGCCTCGCAGAAACGTCAGAGCCCCGGCGGCCATCTGAGTCATCCGGACAGGGTCCAGCGAGATGTCGAAAGGGTCGCCGACATAGGGCTGCCACTTGGCGTCCAGTTTCGGTTCAAAGGTGTAGAGAATGATCGCGTCCCAGTCCTGCAGACAGCCGTACGCTGCCAGGAGCGGAATGCCCTCGCTCGCCCAGTCGTTGGGGAAGGGATGATTGACCTCGCTCACCGTGTATGGTTTGCCCGCGAAGGCGGTCCGTGAAAGCTGCACGATGGTTGAGTTGAATGGATCATTGACCATCGGAGTGTTCACCGGCCCACGGGCGCCCGGATGCTGCCAGTAGACGTGGCCGTCGACAATGTCGAGCTTGGACAGTGTCGAGAGCATGGCATAGGGGCTGCTCGAATGGCTGTGATCGGCCGTTCCCGTAATCGGCGCCTTCACCCCGAGCGTGTTCTTCAAGTAGTCGGCCATGCCCAGATAGAACGCGCTCTCCGTTTCCATGTAGAAGGCCATCTCGGCGGTGAAGCGCTCTCGCGGTGCAGCGGCAACTTCGGCTGCCTTCAACCGCGGGACGGGCGCGTCGCCCTCGACTCCCGCCAGCCCGCGCAGCTTCTCTAGTTCACCGGCGCTGAGCTTTTTGCGCAGCCAGGCGTTGTACTGCGTCGTCAGCAGTTCGTCGTAGTAAGGCGTGGGTGCGCGGAACCCGAGATAGAGCCCGTTCTCATTCAGGATCTCGACGATGGCCATCGCCGGCTCGTTCCTGTATTCGTTCTTCGTATACGGGTTGACGTGCGTCAGGATCTGCCTGGCGTACTCTTTCTGCAGTTCGATCAGGCGCGGATCATAGAGCACCAGCCCTTTGCCCCACCGGATCTTCTCCGCATCCTGCACTCCGTCGCCGGCTTTGTACGACTTGCCCACGTTGAGGTTCAAATCGACGTAGATGCCGCGCTTCTTCAGCTCGGCGACCAGGAAGTCGAGCCGGTCAAGCTGCTGCGCATCGAACGCCCGGCTGTCGCTCCGCGTGTTGTCGACAATGCCGCGCGGCGCAAACAGGTCGATGAAGTGGAGCCTCACGCAATTGACGCCGTGCCGTGCCAGAGTCGCCGCCCACATTGGCGAGTCTTCCTTCGGCGGCAGCGTCACCGAGCCCTTGCTCCAGTCTGTGAAATGGACTCCCCAGAACCGGATGCGCCGCCCATCCGGACGGAAGAAATGGCCATCTTTCACCTGGATGAAGCCGTCCTTGCCCGCCGGGGCTTCAAGCAGAAATGACACATCGGCCGGCGAGGCCCCAGCATCGCGGTGGTTGATCGTATAAGGCTTCAACCGGCTGTCATCCCATTGCGCGAAGACGAACCCCGGGCTCAAAGCGAACACGACCCATGCTCTATTCATAACTGGCCGGAATCTTATCACTCGGCGCATGCCGCAGGCGTGCCGACCACATTGATACGGCCAGATTGGTACACTGATTGCACTCGACCGAACGAAACCCCGCCTGGGAGGCGCAAATGCGATTCCTTGCTCTCCTGCTGCCCGCTCTGCTCTTCGCTTTTGAAGAGCCTCCGGCCACTCTCGCTCTCAACTCGCCGGCGCCGGACTTCTCTCTCCCCGGTATCGATGGCCAGACACACAAACTCTCTGACTACTCTTCGGCCAAGGTCCTCGCCATTGTCTTCACCTGCAACCATTGCCCCACGGCGCAACTCTACGAGGCCCGCCTCATCCAGCTTGTCAACGACTACCGTCCCAAGGGCGTCGCCTTCGTCGCCATCTCCCCCAACGATCCCGAGGCCGTCCGCCTCGACGAAATGGGCTACACCGACGTAGGAGACGACCTCGAAGACATGAAGGTCCGCGCCGCCTACCGTAAGTTCAACTTCCCTTACCTCTACGACGGCGAGACCCAATCCGTCTCGGTTGCCTACGGTCCCAAAGCCACTCCGCACGTGTTCATCTTCGATGCCGAAAGAAAGCTGCGCTTCGAGGGGCGCATCGATTCGAGCCAGCGCGAGTCTCTCGTGAAGACGCGCGACACGCGCGCCGCCCTCGACGCCCTTCTGGCCGGGAAGCCCGTCGACGTGCCTCACACCAACGTATTCGGCTGCAGCACCAAGTGGAAGTCCAAAGCGGCCGGCCGGGCGGGCGAGATGAAGAAGATCCAAGCCGAGCCGGTCACAGTTGACTCCGCCGATGCGGCGGCGCTCCAAGCTCTCCGCCGGAACCCAACCGGCAAAGTCCTTCTGGTCAACTTCTGGGCCACCTGGTGCGGGCCGTGTCTCACTGAGTTTCCAGACCTGCAAACGACCTTCCGCATGTACCGCCGCCGCGACTTCGACTTCGTCACCGTCGCCGCAAACCTCCCCGACGAACGCCCCGGCGTCCTGAACGTCCTGAAGAAATACCACGCCACCACGCGCAACCTCCAGTTCGCCTCCGACGACATCGAGGCTATGCAAAAGGCCTTCGACGCCAAGTGGGATTCCGGTGTCCCCTTCACGATGTTGATCGCGCCCGATGGCAAGGTGCTTTACCAGCATCAGGGCGAGGTCGACATCCTCGCACTTCGCCGCATCATTCTCGCCAACCTGCCCGATGCCGACTACCTGGGCCATCGCGCATGGTGGGCCACCCGCTAACAAACACTATGAAACGCCGTCACTTTCTTGTCACTGCCTCCGCCGCCGCATCTCAATCCTGGGCCGGCGCGAACGATCGCGTTCGCGTAGCCATCGTCGGAGTGGGCTCGCGCGGGGTCGCGCACATCCAGGAGATGCTTCCCTCGGGAACCATCGAGGTCGCCGCTGTCGTCGACCCCGACGGGAGAAGGACCGAGGCCGCAGCCGCCTTGGTCTCAAAGCGGACCGGCAAGACTCCGAAGATCGAGTCCGACATGCGCCGCGTCTTCGACGACAAGGAGATCGATGCGGTCGCCATCGCCACCACCAACCACTGGCACACACTGACGGCCATCTGGGCCATGCAGGCCGGCAAGGACGTCTACGTCGAGAAGCCGGTGTCGCACAACGTGTTCGAAGGCATCAAGCTGGTGGAGGCGGCGCGCAAGTACAAGCGCATTGCCGCCGGCGGAACCCAGCGCCGCTTCTGGGGCCGCTTCCGCAAAGCTGTCGAGCTGGTTCACGCGGGCGCGATCGGCAACGTCTACCAAGGCAACTTCTACTTTCCCGGCAGCCGGGATTCCATTGGCTTCAAGGAGCCGAAGGAGCCGCCCGCCTGGCTCAACTGGGACCTCTGGGTGGGGCCCGCGCCGATGCAGGCGTATCACGAGAATCTGGTGCACTACAACTGGCACTGGTTCTGGGATTTCGGCAACGGCGAACTCGGCAACAACGGCATTCACCTGATCGATCTGCTCCGCTGGGCCATGAAAAAGACGCTGCCCGTGCGTGTCCAATCCACTGGCGGCCGGTTCGGCTACAAGGACCAGGCGGAAACGCCGAACACCCAGAATGTGACCTGGGTCTATGAAGACGGCGCGATGATCCTCGGACAGCTTCGCGGTCTGTACACTGCCGAGCCGATGTCGTGGGATCTCTTCGGGGAGAAGGGCCACATGCACATCAACGCCGACGGCAGGTTTCGCATCACCCTGGGCCGCAACAAGCAGCCTGAGCCTGAGGCGGAGTATCCGCCCAACATCGACCATTTCAAGAACTTCGCCGAGGCCGTGCGGGCGCGCGATTCTAGTCTGCTGCACTCGGAGATCGAGGAGACCGCGATTTCAACCGCGCTCTGTCATCTGGGCAACATCAGCTATCGCGTGAAGCGCGACCTGCGATTCGATCCGGCCACCATGCAGTTCGTCGGCGACCAGGAAGCCAACGCCATGCTCACCCGGAACTACCGTAGTCCGTACGTGGTGCCGGAGAATATTTGAGGCGCGCCAGCGCAGTTTGCGCCTATGATCAATCAGACCGTTTCCCACTACAGAGTCGTCGATAAGATTGGCGCCGGTGGCATGGGTGTGGTCTACAGAGCCGAGGACATCCGCCTCGGCCGAAGCGTCGCCTTGAAGTTCCTGCCTGAGGACTTTTCAAGAGACCGCCAGGCGCTCGCCCGGTTTCAGCGGGAGGCCCGCGCTGCTTCGGCCCTCAACCACTCCAACATCTGTACAATCTACGACGTCGGCGAGCACGACGGGCGGCCTTTCATTGCCATGGAGCTGTTGGAGGGACAGACGCTCCATGAACGGATTGCCGGTCAACCGCTCAAACTCGAAGAAATCCTGGAGCTGGGCGTTGAAATCGCCGATGCGCTGGACGCCGCGCACGCGCGAGGCATTGTCCATCGCGACATCAAGTCCGCAAACATCTTTGTCACCAATCGGCAGCAGCCGAAGATTCTGGATTTCGGCCTCGCCAAGGTGGCCTCGGAGCCGGCAATCTCGCCGGAAGCGCCCACAATTTCCGAAGCGATGATGACGAGTCCAGGCGCGATGATGGGCACGGTGGCGTACATGTCGCCTGAACAGGTCCGGGCCGCACCGTTGGACAGCCGCACGGACCTCTTCTCGCTTGGGGTCGTGCTCTATGAGATGGCCAGCGGCAGACGCCCTTTTCACGGGGAGAGCGCGGGGATCATTTTCGACGCAATTCTCAACCGCCAGCCTGCGCCTCTCAGGAATTTGAATCCCGCTCCGCCCGCGGAACTGGAACGCATCATCTTCAAGTGCCTCGAAAAGGACCCAAACCTGCGCTACCAGCACGCGGCTGAGATCCGCAGCGACCTCCAGCGCTTCAAACGGGATGAGGATTCAGCGCGCCTGATCTCCAGTGCGGTCCCCCCAGTAGCTGCTCAACATCGAAAACGCTGGAAGGCTCCGATTGCGGCGGCCGCCCTGCTGGCATGCCTCGTCGCCGGCTACATATACCTGCAGCGCCCGCCGAAACTCACCGACAAGGACACAATTGTCCTCGCCGACTTCACTAACAAGACAGGGGATCCCGTCTTCGACGACACGCTCCGCCAGGGACTGGCGGTCCAGCTCGGACAGTCTCCCTTCCTGAGCCTGGTTCCGGAACAGCGAATTCGGCGGACATTACGCCTGATGAGCCAGCCAGCCGACGCCCGGCTGACTCCGGACCTGGCCCGTGAAGTCTGCGAGCGAACCGGCGGAGTCGCACTGTTGGAGGGCTCCATCGCCGGAATCGGAACTCAGTACGTGCTGACATTGCGCGCCACCACCTGCCGCAGCGGCGACGTCCTCGACGAGCAGCAAGTGCAAGCCGCCAGAAAAGAGGATGTCCTGAACGCCCTGACCCAGATGGCGAGTAAATTCAGAACCCGGGCCGGCGAATCGCTTGCCACCGTCGAAAAGCATGCGACTCCTCTCGCCGAGGCAACCACACCCTCACTGGAAGCCTTGAAAGCATACAGCACAGCCATGAAGCTTCTCCTCACCGCGAGTCAAGCCGAGGCAGCTCCTCATTTGAAGCGCGCCATCGCGATCGACCCTCGATTCGCTATGGCTCATGCCCAACTTGGGCTCAGCTATAGCGCCCTTGGAGAATCTGCCCTCGCCGCCGAGAGCACCAGCAAAGCCTACGAGCTGCAGGATCGGACAAGCGATCGTGAGAAGTTCTTCATCACCCTTATCTACGACCGGCATGTGACCGGCAACCTGGAAAAGGCGCAACAGACCTGTGAGTTATGGATGCGCACCTATCCTCGCGACATCACCCTCCAGGGCGTGTGCTCGGGGTTTGCATCCCAAGGCTCCGGGACGTATGAAAAGACCATCAAACAATGCAACAAGGCGCTCGATCTCGATCCCGACCACTCCTTCGCATACGCCAACCTGACCGATGCCAACATCTACCTTGACCGGTTGGACGAAGCCGAAAGGACCCTCAAACGCGCCTCAGAGCGTAAAATCGAGATCCCTGATTTCATGATCCTGCGTTACCGCCTCTCGTTCTTAAAGGGCGATAAAGCCGGAATGGAGCGGGAAATTGCACGGGCCAAGGGCAATCCTGGCGCGGAAGACTGGATGGCTCACTTAGAAGCTCTGGTCCTTGCCCATTCCGGTCATCTGCATCAGGCCAGAAACATGTCTCGACGCGCGGTGGAACTGGCGCAACGGTCGGCGCAGAAGGAAACGGCGGCTATTTACATCGCCGGAGAGGCTGTGTGGGAAGCCTTCTATGGAAACGCACCTGAGGCAAAGCGCGCCGCACTCACCGCACTGGAACATTCTAAGGGACGTCACGTGGAATTCGGCGCCGCCATCGCCCAGGCTCTTGCGGGAGATGGCTCCCGTTTACACGCCTTGGCGAGCGATCTGGAAAAACGCTTCCCAGAGGACACTTCCGTCCGGTACAGCTATCTCCCAACGCTTCGCGCACTAGACACGCTGACCCGCAAAGATCCCGTAGTTGCCTTGGACTTGCTGCAGACTAATGCGCCATACGAGTTCGCCGTCACCGGCATCGGCTTTGTGGGCTTTTTCGGGGACCTGTACCCGGTCTATGTTCGCGGCTTGGCTTACATGGCAAGGAATCAAGGCGCCGAAGCCGCCGCGGAATTCCAGAAAATCCTCAATCACCGCGGCATTGTGTTCGCCGATCCCGTCGGCGCGATGGCGCGCCTCCAACTCGGCAGATCGCTCGCAATGTCAGGAGATAAGACCAAAGCAAAAGCCGCCTACCAGGATTTCCTCACACTCTGGAAAGACGCCGATCCCGATATCCCCATCCTCAACCAAGCCAAGGCCGAATACGCCAGGCTGCAGTAATCCAAGGTTTCTCGCCAATTGACGGCTTGACATCAGCTCTCTTTGTCCACATACTAGTTTGCAAGGCAAACCAGTATGCAGCCTTCCGATCTCGACGACCTCTCCTCCCGTCCCCTCCGCGCCATCCACGCCGACGGCATCTCCGAATTGGTCATGGGCCTCACCTGGCTTCTCTGGGGTAGCCTCATCGGCCTTCCCCAGATCATGCCTCGCGGCGCCTGGTGGACCCCCTATTGGATCGTCGTCCCTCTGCTACTCGTGTCCAGCGGCTTCGCCAGCCAATGGGCGATCAAGCGGCTCAAGGAGCGCTGGACTTACCGCAGAGGCGGCTATGTGCAGCCCAACCCGCCCACACATGGCAAGCTCTGGGCGATACCGCTCATCACAATGGTCTCCGCCGCTGTCGTGGCCGGGTTCCTGACGGGTAACCGCGGATACCTCGACCTTATGCCTTTGGGTTGTTCCGTCCTCGTCGCCGCCGGGCTCGCTTTCGGACTCGGCCGCCAAGGCGTTCCGGGAGCGGCGTTCTACGCGGTGCTAAGCATCGCCATCGGCTTCGTCATCGTTCGCCAGCAAACGAACATCGAATTAGGCTTCGCGTTCCTCTGGGGTGGACTTGGCTTGGCGATGACAATCGGCGGCCTTTGGCGCCTCTGGCGATTCGTTCGATCCCACGCGGAGGTGCAGCCCAATGTCTGATCCCTGCAGACTGCCGGGAGCGTCTCTGGTGCCATCCCAGGTCGAGGGACGGCAACATGGCTGAACTGGACCGCCTCATTCATGAACCCGCCCGGCTGCTCCTCATGGCGCTCCTGCGCAACATCGATAAGGCGGACTTTGTATTCCTCCTGAACGAGAGCGGCCTGACGAAGGGCAACCTCTCCAGCCACCTGACGAAGCTCGAAGAAGCAGGCTACGTGCAGATCGAAAAGACCTATCGCGGAAAGGTTCCCCTCACCCTCATCGGCCTCACCGCCCCTGGCCGAAGAGCATTCGACGGCTACCGCAAGCAGATGAACGGCCTTCTCAGGTAGGACCGGCCGTCAATCCGCCTTCTGTAGCTGCAAGTCACCCTTCGGCCGCGGCAGGATGTCGTAGTGATCCAGCCGGAAGCTCGACCAGTAGCACTGCCATCTCTGGTCAGACTCCAGGAAAGCGCCCATCCGCTCAACCAGCCCGGCCTTGGTGCCCGCGTGCTCGGGCAGGGCGGCCAGATTCTGCGGATCTTCGTCCCTGAGATCGTAAAGCTCCGGCCGTTTCCGACGCGAGGTTATACGAATACAGATGCGCGCCATTATGCATCGCACACGCGAAGTTGGTCCCGACATGCCACCCGCACTCGGCGATGTGAGGCTTTGGGGCGTGGGGCTTTCCATTGATCAGCGGCAGCAGCGACACCCCATCCAGCCGCTCCGTCGGCCTTACGCCTGCCAATTCCAGCAGTGTGGGCGCCACGTCGAGGTGCGACACCGGCGTCGCATCCACCCGCGGCGCGATCCCGGCGGCCTTCGGCATCTTCACCGCCAGAGGAACCCGCAACACTTCCGGATGCAGGTACACGCCCTTGTCCACCAGCGCCCGCCGTCCGTTCATCTCCCCGTGGTCCGAGGTGAAGAGAATCATCGACTCGTCGTACAACCCCCGCCGCTTCAACTCGCCGACGAAGATGTTCAGCGCCTTGTCGATCACCTCGACCTGCAGCGCATTCGCGACCCTGTAATCCTCCACCGTCCGCGCATCGTACAGGCCCCAATACTTGCGATACAGGTCATACACGCGGGGCAGGGAAGGGTCCGGCCGGAAGTCGCGCTGCTGTGCCGCCACGTAGCTCGCCGGCAGGCGCATTGCGGCCCTCAACTCCTTCTCTCTCGCCTCGAAGCCTGCCGGAATCGAAAACGGCTGATGCGGATCAAAGAAGTCGAGCTGCAGATAAACCGGCTTCTTCGACTGAAGCGCCGTGTCGAGCTTGTTCACAGCCCGCGCCGCCAGGTAGTGGCTGTACTGGGCTTCCACCGGGAAGTCGCGGCCGTCACTCTGCTCGATCCAGCCCCCGAATGAGTTCGCCGGCGTCCGCCGGTCCTGCTGCAGGCCTCGCAATTCCCGCCGGTACCGTTGCGGCTTCACGCCCAGCCCGCGCAGATAAGCGATGTAGTTCTCGTCCGACCGGATCGGCGGGTCCCACCTGTCCCAGCCGTCCGCGTTCTCATCAAACGCGTCGAAGAACTTCTGTGGGCCGAGGTGACCCTTCCCGCAGTGCCGAGTGTCGTAGCCCGTGGCTTTCAAGTACTCGGGGAAGATCGAATCCGACGCGCGGAGCGACGTTTCGTGCCCGTCGTGCGCCCTCTCGTTGTTCGCCAGAATGTACGTCGAGCGTCCTGTGAGCAGCGCCGCCCGCGCCGGCGCGCACAACGGATTCGTCGAGAACGCACTGGTGAACAGCACGCTGTCGGCAAACAGTTCCCTGAGCGCCGGCAGATGCATCGCCTTGCCCGCCGTCCGCCCCGGCATCCAGTGGTCCGCGCTGATCATGTCCACGCTGATCACGAAGACATGCGGCTTCCCATCAGCCACGGAAGAACAGTACGGATGCGCGCCCGACCTCCTGTCCAGAAACGAGGGCTTGCACCCATCGTCCGGACGCGACTGCGCGGCGCCCATCGCGCCGATCTGCATGAACCGTCGCCGGCTGGATTCCATGGCGGTTAGAACATCAGTTTCAACGCCAGTTGCACTACGCGGGGCGATTCGGCCGAAGTGATGCGGCCGAACTGCGCCGAGCTCAGGTTCGCATTCGGATTCCCCAGATTGACCCGGTTCAGCAGGTTGAAGAATTCGCCCCGGAACTGCAGTCGCAACCCTTCGGTGATCGGAAACACCTTGGCCACGCCGAAGTCGATCGTCGCATTGCCCGGGCCTTCGACGATGTTTCGCCCCGCTGTTCCGAAGGTGCCCGCCGGGTTCTGCGCGAACGCCGCGGTATTGAAGTACGGACGTGATCACCGCGTCGCGGTCGCGGTCCGGCGACAAATACCATTCGCCCACTGAATCCGCGCGATCCAGGTTCGTTCCCGATTGCGAGTTATCTCTTCCCGAGATAATCGACAGTCCCCTGCCGCTTTGCAGCGTCACAATTCCGTTGGTCTCCCAATCGCCGAAGGCGTAGCGGACCGCTGCCGGGCTTGTCTTCAACGAGGGCAGTTGCCAGATGTAGGAGACCACAAAGCGGTGCGGCAGGTCGAAGTCCGAACGGCCGCGATTCTCCTGGAAGTTGAACGGGTTGTTTGGATTGCCGCCGTCGCCTGAGGCGTCGTCGATCAGCTTGCTCCACGTGTAGTTGGCCAGCACGGTCAACCCATGAGCCATCCGCTTGTTCACGCTCATCTGCATGGCGTGATAATTCGAGTTGCCCCGCGACGACTGGTCGGTGATCTGCGCGAAATTGGGCGCGTACACTCGCCGCTGGTTCAGGTTGCCGGTCCGTCCGTATACGCCCGGATTCATTTCCGCGGTCATGAACAGGTGGTTGCCCTTTGAGCCCACGTACGCCAGCGTTCCGATCCAGCTCGTGAAAAACTCGCGCTGGAAATTCAGGTTCCACTGCTGCACCACGGCATTCCGCATGTTCGGATTCCACTGCGTGAGGGTGAGCGGCAGGACCCATTTGTAATTCTGAGACTCCTGCGCGTTGGCCGGCGGCACGAAGGGGAAGGGATTGCCAACGCCCTGGTATGGCGCGTTCACGCCCCCCGCGGGGTTGTTCACGGTCAGCTTGAGCGAAAACGGCTGGTTCGTCGAAATTTGATTGTTGGCCTGCTGCCGCACCTGCGAGTAGAACAGCCCGTATCCGCCGCGCAGGCTCGTCTTGCCGTCTCCCGTCGGATCGTATGCGAATCCGAACCGCGGACCCAGATTCCCCCAGGCATTCTGCAGCATCGTGCGCGTCATGCCCGGATCCTCCGGGAACAGGACTCCCAACGGAGCTGTCGGGAACTTCGTGGATTGCTGGCCCGGCCAATGTTGCGCGAACTTGTCCATCTCATCCAGGAACGGGAACCAGGGATCCCACCTGACGCCCAGATTCAGCGTCAGCTGCCGGTTTACTTTCCAGTCGTCCTGCGCAAAGAAACCCAATTCCCACACGCGCGGCAGATTGTGCGCTTCGGCGATCTGTTCGTATTGCAGGGGCAATCCGATCATGAGGTCTGCGGCCGCCTCGCCCGTCCATGTGTTGCCGAATCGGATGTAGGGGTCGCCGCGGAACAGTTCCTGCATGTCGAGGATCTGACGGCGCACGTCCACACCGAGCTTCAGGAAATGCGCACCCTTGTTCCACGACACTGTGTCTGAGAACTGATAGTTCTGCCTGAAATGGTTCAGCGGAAACCGCGAAAACGCATTGAAGTAGCCGTCCACCTGCGTATGCATGCCCGCGGGCGCGTCGCCTTCGAAGGTCCGGGTGAATCCGGCGCCGAAATCATTCCATGTCTTGTTTCCTGGCACCACCGAAATCTGTCTGCGGTCGATCTTGTTGTACGTGACCACAAAGGAATTGATCATCGACGGCGAAATGATGTGCGTGTCCGTCACCGCAACGTTCCAGTTCTGATAGTTGATCAGCGCAAAGAACCCGGGCAGGTTGCCTGTCGCCTCCTGGAAATCGTTCTTGTTCCGCAGGAGCCGCCCAGTGATGTTGTTCGAGTTCGTGAACCGGTGGTCCACCTTCACCACGCCCTGATAGTCGTCCACCTTTTGCTGGCTGGCCGTCGAGAGAACCCCGTTGGCCAGATTGGGGAGAGGGACAAAGGCCTGCAGGAATTTCTGCGACGCCGTGTTCAGCCGGCTCGAAGGAATGATGTTCCCCGGGAACGTTCCACCGTTGGGGTCTTTCAGCACGATCTTTGAACTCGAAAAGTCCCCTTGCCGCTGCGCCTCCGTCGGCACCGTCGCCGTTACCGCGCCTGGGGCGCTCCGCTCGTTCGTCCCCTGGAACGACCCGAAGAAGAACGTGCGGTCGCGAATGATCCGCCCGCCGAACGTGCCCCCGTACTGATTGCGCTTGAACGGCGGCACCGTGGTGGAAAAGAAGTTGCGCGCGTTCATCTTCTCGTTCCGCAGGAACTCGAAGAGCGTGCCATGAAACTGATTAGTGCCTGACTTCGTTACCGCCATCATGAACGCTCCGGCGTTCCGTCCCCGGTCCGCGCCGTAGGAATTGGTCTGGATCGAAAACTCGTCCAACGCGTCGGGATTCGGAAAAATCGCCGGCGCGTTGAAGTAAGGATCGTGGTTGTCCCCGCCGTCCAACTGGTAGTTGTTTGAGTTGGCGCGCGCGCCGTTGATGGAGACGGTCTCGTTCTGCCCCTGGTCCTTCGCCGCGACTCCGCCCGACCCCGCGACCAACCGCGTCAACTGCAGCGGGTTGCGCCCGTTCAAAGGCAGTTCGACGATGCGCGCCGAGTCCACCACCTCCCTCAGGCTCCCCGACCGCGTCTCCACCTGCGTCAACTCGGCCTGCACCTCCACGCTTTCCGTCAGCGACCCCACCTCCAGCAGGATGTTCACCTGCCGGTTTTCGTCCACCTGGACCTGGATCTTGTCCTGGACGAACGTCTTGAAGCCCTGCATTTGCGCCCGTACGCTATAAACGCCCACTGGAAGCTGCGATGCGATGTAACTGCCCGTATCGTTCGATTTCACCACTCGCGCGGCCCCGGTTAGCGTGTTGGTGATCGTCACTTCCACATTGGGGGCCACGGCTCCAGACTTGTCCTGGACCGTGCCGAAAATTGTGACTGTGCCCTGTGCCATCGCCGAAACGGCGTACAGAAAAAGAATGAGTGCCACACCAATAAAGCGTTTCATGCGCGAAACTCCTGCTCACCAGCATATCCAACCTCGTGGACCGAGAGCCGGATTCTCGCCCCCTTTCCCGATTACCCTGATAGCGTGGCTCCCGAATGAATCCTGGCTTATGGGCAGATGAAATCAACACCGCCTCAATTCGCGCCGGAGCCCGCCCCTCGATCATCCTGTGCGCCGGCTACATCGGCCTCGCATTCGCCCGCAGCCTGGGCAAACGAGGCATTCCTGTCTTCATCCTGGACTCGCGTCCCGAGGAAGTCGGAATGCATTCGCGGCATGCTCGTCCCCTGACTCTGTCCGATCCTTTGTCCAACCCGGAAGACTGGATCGACTTCCTCCTCGCCGCCGGCCCGAGACTCGACTGCAGGCCAATCCTCTTCGCTACCGGCGATCCTCACCTCGCCTTGCTCTCTTCGGCCCGCGATTCCCTCCGCGCCTTCTACGATTTTTCCATCCCCGATCACGCCATTCTCCAGTTGCTCTCCGACAAACGCAGGCAGTACCAATACCTGCACAGCCAGGGCGTGGATCTGCCCCGAACGCGTATTCCGGATTCTCCCGAACAAGCCGCAATCGATGCGCACGACCTCGGCTTCCCATGTCTCGCCAAGCCTGCGTTCTCCTACCTTTGGGCCGGCCGTTCCGGAGATAAACTCGCCGTCATCAATGACCCCGGCGAGGCTGCAGTCAGCTATCGCGCGATGACCGCATCCCGCTGCGGATTCCTGCTGCAGGAACTGATTCCCGGCGCGCGATGACCAGTTCTACGGCGCCCTCTGCTACTTCGACTCGCACAGCCGGCCGCTCGTCACCATGACCAAACGGAAGCTGTGCCAATACCCAGCTCGTTTCGGCAACGGCAGCGTGCAGGTTTCTGTCGACTTGCCTGACCTGGCGCATCGCTCTCAGGAGATCTTCCGGAACCTCGGCTACGCGGGATTTGGCACCATCGAATACAAACTCGACCCGGCGGACCTGCGCATGAAGCTGATTGAAATCAATCCGCGCCCGGTTTCCGGACTCCAACTCGCCATAGACAGTGGCTGCGACATGCCCTGGATCGCCTACGGGGCATTGACAGGAGCATCACCGGCTCCCTTATTCACCCACAAATCCGGCGTTCTGTTCGTCAATGAAGCGTGGGAGGCGCGCCGTGTCTGGCAATCGCGCTCCCCCGGCGAATGGTTGCGCTCCGCCGCGTTCGTCACCCGCGCACGATCCTTCGCCGCCTTCAGTTTGAGCGACCCCGCTCCCTTCTGTTCCCACCTGCGGCGGACATTCCGCGAAGCTTTCCGGCGCTCGTCCGGACCGATTCCCTGAGCAGCCCCGTGCAGCTCAAGCTCAGACTGCCGCAGCGGCCTTCTTGACCGCCTTCGCGATATCCCCCGGAACCAGGATCATCGCCCTGGTCATGAAGATCATCTTCTGAGCGCTTCAGTCGACAATCGCCTGCATCACCGCGTTCTCGAAGTCCCGCTGCACCTGCGAAACCTGCGTCTGGATCATTACGATGCTCACCATCTTCTCCTTCGGGTCCATCCACACCTGCGTGCCGAAAGCCCCGTCCCAGCCGAAACTGCCATTGGACACCCGCAGCCCCGCCGCCACAGAGTCCTGCACCACTGCGACAGTCAGCCCGAACCCCATTCCCTTCGCCGGCCGGCCGAGCTGTCCATTGAACATATCCCCCACGTGGTTGCGAGGCCAGCAGCTCCACTGTTCTTGGCCCGAGGTACCGTTTCCCATTGAGCTGTCCGCCGTTCACCAGCATCTGCGCGAATTGCAGGTAGTCCTCCGCCGTGCTGGTCAGGCCGCCTGCCCCCGAAAAGTAGGTCTCGCTCATCAGCGCTTCCTGATTGGGATTCTTCTCCAGCTTCCCGTCTTTCCCCCGTTGGTACAGCGTCACCAGACGCCCCCGCCGCCCTGGCTCGACGAAGAACGAAGTGTCCTTCATCCCCAGAGGCTCGAACAGCCGCTGCTTCAAGAACTGATCGAAGGTGAGCCCCGACACCACTTCAACCACGCGTCCCAGCAAGTCAATTCCCAACCTGCCGCTGTATCGCCACAACGATCCCGGCTGAAACTCCAGCGGGACTTCCCCCAGCTTGGAAGTGAAGTCCGCCAGCGTGTCTGCCGGCTGCCTCGCCTGCATCAACTTCGCAACCACCTGCGAAGTGATTCCCGCCGACCCCAGCCCTGACGTATGCGTCAGCAGATCGCGAATCGTAATCTCTCTCTCCGCCGGTACAACGTAGAACTGCGGCGCCGCCCCCCTCGCCACCGCGACCTTCATTTCCTTTAATTGCGGAATGAATTTCGACACCGGGTCGTTGAGCCTCAGCTTGCCCTCCTCCACCAGCATCATTACCGCCACCCCCGTCACCGGCTTGCTCATCGAAGCCAGGCGGAAGATGGTGTCGGTCGCCATCGGCTTCTTCGATTCGATGTCCATCAATCCGTGCGCTTCGAAATGCGCGATCTTGCCTCGCCGCGACACCAGGGTGACGGCCCCCGAAATCGCCCCCGCGTCCACGTGACGCTGAATCGATTCGTGAACCCGGCGCAGGCGATCTGCGGACATCCCGATTTCCTCGGGTTTCGCGGTTGGAACCGAGCCCCCCATCACGGGCAATGCAACCAGAGTGCACAAAAAGACAGCGAGTTTCATGGCTCCATCTTATGCTGGGAGGAGCCATGAGCAATGTCCTCGCCGGTCTCGAACCCCAACCCTTCTGGAAACATTTTGAGGCGCTCTCCGCCATCCCGCGCGCTTCAGGCCGTGAAGCGGCCGCCCGAGCCTACGTCCTGGCACAGGCCGCCGCGCTCGGACTCCTCGCCTCTCAGGACGCCGTCGGCAACGTCGTCGTGCGCAAACCCGCCCGCCCCGGCCGCGAAGGCGCCATCCCCGCGGCGCTGCAAAGCCATCTCGACATGGTCTGCGAGAAGAACGAGGGCACGGCCCACGACTTCGACACCGACCCCATCCAACTCGTCCTTGAAGGCGACTGGCTCCGCGCCGCCGGCACCACTCTCGGCGCTGACAACGGCGCCGGCGTCGCCGCCTCTCTGGCAGTCATGGAGAGTGACACGATCGCGCACGGTCCGCTTGAATTTGTCTTCACCATCGACGAGGAGACCGGTCTCACCGGCGCCTCCGAATTCCCCACCGGCCTGCTGCAGTCGAAGTACTTCCTGAACCTCGACGGCGAGGAAGAGGGCACTCTGTGCATCGGCTGCGCCGGCGGACTCAACACAGTCGCGCGGCGCAGCGTCCCGATGCAGCGCGCCCCGGCCGGCCTCGCCTTTCGAATCCGCGTGTCCGGCTTGATGGGCGGCCACTCCGGCCTCGATATCAACAAGGGCCGCGGCAATGCGCTGCGCATCCTCGGTCGCGTCCTGGTCAGCCTGGCCGACCGTCAGCCCCTCTCCCTCGCTTCCCTCGAAGGCGGCAGCAAACGCAACGCGATCCCGCGCGAAGCCTCCGCCGTTGTGATTCTGCAATCTGCCCCCGACACCTTCCTGGCCGAACTCCAGGCCGAGATCCGCGCGGAATTCGGTGCCTTCGACCCGGACCTTCTCCTCTCGGCGACCTCCGTTCCATCTCCCGCACAAGTCTTTGAACCCTCCGCCGCACTGCAACTGGCCGGACTGCTGGCCAGCCTGCATCACGGAGTGCTCGCCATGAGCCCCGACGTCCCTGGACTCGTCCAGACCTCCACCAACCTCGCCATCGCGTCTGCCGCCGATGGCGAACTGCGTATTGAATCCAGCCAGCGCAGCGCCATCGAGAGCAGCAAGCGCGACGCCGGCCGCATGGTCACCACTCTCCTCCGCATGGCAGGCTTCGAAGCTGAGCACTCCGGCGGCTACCCTGGATGGAAGCCCGAACCAACGAGCGACATCGTTCGCACGGCCCGCGCCGCCCACAAGGAGATCCTCGGCACCGACCCCGGCCTCGTCGCCATGCACGCCGGACTGGAATGCGGCGTCATCGGCGAGAAGCACCCCGGCATGCAGTTGATTTCGTTCGGCCCGCACATCCTCGATGTCCACAGTCCCGGCGAACGCTTCAAGGTCTCCTCAGTCGAGCCCTTCTATCGCTTCCTCACTGGCCTGCTGGAGCGGCTATAAGCGCGCGAGCTATCACGCGTGACGGTGCACGTGGAACCAGCGGAATGCCCACTCACCGGCTCCCCAGCACAGCAACAGCAGGATTACCGCTCCGATCAACAGGTCGATGGAAGGTCTGTTCCACGCTTCACGCATCGGCATCAAGCCGATCCCGATAGCGACAACGATACCCAGCACGTGCCAATACCAGCGCACGTGACTGAATCGCCAAAGAAGCCACGCCGAGAGAATGAGTACGCCGGCGTAACAGAGAACGATGGCCCAAAAGCTCATGGACGCCTCCTGTTCCGTATCGACTATAGCTCCACCCGCGCCGAATTGCAAGGGGGTGGCCCAACCTGCCCGGCGCGGTTGACTCAGAAGAGATATTTCAATCCGAACTGTACTACCCGCGCGCCTCCCGCCCCAAGAATCCGCCCGAAGTTGGTGTTGTTCAATGCGGTGTTGGGATTATTGAAGTTCGGGTGGTTGAACGCGCCGAACATCTCTGTGCGGAACTGCAGTCTGTGCTTTTCAAACGGCACGAAGTTCTTAAAGGCGGACAAGTTCCACGTAGCGGCTCCCGGGCCCACCATGATGCTGCGCCCGGAAGTGCCTGCCGTGCCGAGCGCGGGCTGAGCGAATGCGGCTGTATTGAAATAGCGAAGGAGCCATTCATCGCGCGAGCGGTCGCCGCTGATAACTGGATCGCCGACCAAATCGGCGCGATCGTTCGCGTTGCCATCGAGATTTCGGTCACTGCCGGAGGTGAACGTCATCGGGCTGCCCTGGTCGAAGCGCGTAATGCCGCCCAACTGCCAGCCGCTCACCACCTGCTTGCCAAACCAGCCCCAACGGTTCACCGACGGAATTTCCCATAGATAGGAGAGGACAAACACGTGCGCGGGATTGAAGCCCGAAGGCGCATATTCCCGCAGGCGATCATTCGAATCAACAAGCGGTACCGCTGTCGCGTTGAAGATGTCGTCCGAAATCTCGTCCATCGATTTCGACCACGTGTAAGCGCCGTTGATCGAGAAGCCGCGGATCACCCGCTGCCGGAACGAAACCTGTAGCGAATTGTAGTTGGCGTTCGACCCCGACAGCACGTGCGCGACCTGCGCGAACGAGGCAGGCAGATATGGGCGCCGCTGGTTCACGTTGCCCGCCGTGGCGCCAGGTCCATACACCGGCCCATTCGCGTCCCTCTGGAACCAGAGCTTTCTTGAGGTGTTCCCCACATAAGCCGCCTGGACGGTCAGCGAGGAGGTTAGTTGCTGCTCAATCGCAAGACTGTAGTGCTGCACGTATGGCGACACTGCGTTCTCGTCGAAGTAGTTTGCGGTCAGCGGAAGTGAGAACTTCGGGTTCTTTGGGTCGAGTGTGTAGGGGAACGGTGTGCCGCCGGGAACATTGGCCCAGGGATCGACGAGGTTCGGCGTTCCGAAGACCGTCACGTCGATCAGGAACGGCTGGCCCTGCAGATTGGAAGTCACGTTCGCGAAGGAAACGGCGTAGAACAATCCATAGCCGGCGCGAATTGCCGTCTTTCCGTTGCCCCTTGGATCGTAGGCGATGCCGATGCGCGGCGCGAAGTTGTTCCGGTCGACTTTCATCATTCCCCGCGGAATACCCTGGTCGCCGTAGAACACCTGCCCGCGCGGCGCCGCCGGGATTGTCGTCGACTGCTGGTTGAAGCGGAACGTCGCCAACTCGTCAATCGTGCTGTACATTGGCATGTTCAGCTCGTAGCGGAGGCCCAGATTCAGCGTCACCCGCGGGTGGATGCGCCAGTCGTCCTGGAAGTAGCCGTGGTAACTGTCCGATCGGAAAGTGCGGTTGAGGCCGTTATTCTGCCGGAAACTCGCCGCTTGCCCAAGCATGAAATCCGCCAGCGTGTTGCGCGTGAAGCCGCCGGTGAAGCGCACCTGCCCCGCTCCCAGCCAGTTGCCCAGCTCGTCGAATACGCCTCGCAGATACCAGAACCCGGCTTTCATCGTATGTGCGCCGCGCGTCATTGTCAGGTTGTCCGTGATGCCAAACGACGTTTGAAGCTGCCCGTTCGCGCCGAACGTCCCCATCTGCCAGCGGCCGTTGATGAACAACTGCGGCGGCCGCGGCGGATTCGCGCCCAGTACGGCCTTGCTGCCGTAGTCCGCCCAACTGTGTTGGTAGAGATCCACGATCGGCGTGTCGCGCTTGCTATAGCTGAACTGGAATTGGTTGAACGTGGTCGAACTGACGATCCAGTCTTCGTTCACTAGAATGTTGCGCTGCTGGTACTCCGTCGTGTTGTCCGCGTAGTTAGGCACCTGAGTGCTCGAAGGGAAAGGCTGATAGCTGCTGCCCTTGATCCAGAACAGGCTCCCGTACACCTTGTGCTCTGAACTGAACTGGTGATCCATCTTGACCAGGTACTGGTCTTCGTTGTCCCTGCTGCTGCCCGTCGCCTCCAGTCGCCCATCCGGCTGGTTCGGCAGCGGCACGTAGCTGCTGAGGATCTTATTCGCCACCGGATCGATTCGGCTTGTGGGAATCTGTCCGCCCGGAAAGGGCCGGCCGGTCGTCGGATCGTTGGGCAACTGCGCGGCGGGTGCTGCCGAGAAGTCGCCGTTGCGTTCGGCCGCGGTGGGTGTCGTGGCGGCATTCACGAACGCCTGGCTGCGAATGCGCAGCCCTTGGAATGAGCCGAATACGAAGGTTTTGTTCCGGATTACCGGCCCGCCAGCCGAGAAGCCGTATTGATTCTGTCGCAGTGGAGCCACCGTCGGCTGGAAAAAGTTCCGCGCATTCAGCTTGTCGTTGCGCAGGAACTCCCACACGCTGCCGTGGATCTGGTTGGTGCCCGATTTCAAAACCACATTGAATATGGCGCCGGGAGAGCGTCCGAACTCCGCGTTGAAATTGCTCGTAATCAGCCGGAACTCCTGCACCGCGTCGGGATTGGGCGACGAACTGCCGCTATTGCGCCACATGTCGTTGTTGAAACCGCCGTCCAGCAGAAACGTGCTCGAGCGGCTACGGTTTCCGTTCACATTCATGTAGTTGCCGCCGCTGTCGGAGACGGTGCTGAAACGGGTGTTCGCCACCCCGGGCAGCGTAATCGCGAGATCGTAAACATTCCGCCCGTTCAGCGGCAGGTCGTTCACGCGATTCGTGTCGACAATCGAGCCAACCTGCGTCTGGTAGGTATCCACTTGCGCCGAGTCCGCTTTCACCTCGATGGATTCGGCGATCGCGCCCAGAACCAGGCGCGCATCGAGGCGGATATTCTGGTTCACCTCCAGAACGATCCCCTCGCTGATGAAAGTCTTGAACCCTTCCTGCTTGATCTCCACTCGGTACAGGCCCACGTTCAGAGCTGTCGCAATGAAATTGCCGGAAGTATCCGTAGTCACATTGCGCGTCTCGCCGGTGCGCGTGTTCGTCACCGCGATCGCTGCGCCCGGGATCGACGCGCCTGAAGCATCGAGCACCGTCCCCAGGACTGTGCCTGTCACACCTTGCGCGGAAAGCACGGCAGGCAGCAGCAAAATGAAAATGGATGCGAGCAGAAACTTGAACATGGATCGATCTCCGGATGCTGAATAACTTCTGAATTAAGCCTATAGGAGCCCGTGAGCCTCTGCACGGCGATTCCCCGCATCCCAGCGGCCCCTATCGCGCTGATCCGGCCTCAGAGGCAAGTTTGGCGTAGAACCGCCTCCCCTCCTCGAATCGCCCCAATGCCAGCGCCTGGTCCGCCTCGCTCGCAAACCGGTAGTTCTTCCGGATGAACTCCATCGAGTCTTCGATCTCCTTCACCACCGCCTTACAGGAATCCCCCCGCCGCGCGAGCGGCCCCGCTCCCTCCACATACACCGGATTGGTGTGTGCGAACACCCTGTATCCCGTTCGCGTCAACGTCTTGCCTCCCACCCGGGCCGCGATCCAGCCCCACCGCTCGACCGGTCCTTCCCACTCGATCATCGCCTCCCTTCGGCCAACGGCTGTCTTCTGAGCCACCACGGCCCCGTCCTGCACGATCTCCAACTGCTCGAATGGAACTCGCGAAATTGCCCGAGCCACAACCTTGGCCCGCCGCAAACCCTTCAACACGGCGCCGGGCCCCTCGCCGTTCACCGTCAGCTCCAGCAGCGGCCCGTTGGTCACGAACGTCCTCCCCCCGCGCAAGCCCTCCAGCCATGACTCGTATTTGAAACCGCCCCGTACCCGCACGAACACGCGGTTGTGATCGTATTCCCACCAATCCGTTCCAGTCGAAATAGGCAGACGCAATCCGCAATTCAGGAACCGGTAATACCATTCGTATTCCACCGGAAATCCGTCGGCGATATTCAACGCATCCACGTGTCCCAGCGCGATCGCCACCGGCGCTTCCATCCCATGACCGTTGTGGCACCACACTGTCGTGCCTCCAATGCGGCGCGCCTCTGCGCACAGCATCGACAGCGTCGGAAAGTCCGGCGCCTGCCCGTCCGGCGAAAGCTGTCCCGTCGAAACCGGCTCGATCAGCCGCGGGATGTTCAGGAACAGGCAATGACCGTAGCCGAGATTGTGCGGGCGTTCCTTGGAGACGAAGTTGTTCCGGCACTCCTCGCCCATGTCCATAATCGTCCCGTCCCGCGAGAATTCCGGCAGGCGGCCGATCGGAATCCGGTTGCTGGCGTATGGCAGCTTGTTGCGAATCAGGTAACTGATCACGTTCACGTCCACTGCCTCTGCCGGCGGTACGATCCGCATCCGCTCATCCACGCTCTCTTCGATCTCCACGTTGTAGTGCGTGTGTGTGTTCCCCGAGTACCACCCCGCGTGGTGCAGGTCCGCCACCAGTCCCAGCGAAACATCGAGCGTCCGCGCGCCTTCGCCCACCTCAACGACCCGTGTCTCGGGCGCGTGGCAGATGCCTCGCACCACCTCCACCTCGTAACGCCCTGCCGGCACGGCCACCTCATAGCTGCCTCGAACGTAGAAGTACCGAACCGCTGTATCGTTCTTCTGCGGCATCGACTTGACGCATTCTGCCGGCATGTACGCCTGTCCGCTCGCCGCGTCCGTGATCCTCATCTTGGCGGCGGTGGGCTTCCCCGTTGCCGCATCGCGGACCGTTCCCTTGAGAGTCCCCCGAATCGTCCCCATGCCGCGAGCCTCGCCTCCGGATCCATCCGCAACGAGCCGGGTCCCTGACACAAGCACTGGAATGGAGTTCAGGATCTCGCGTCGCGAAAGATGGCGGTTTCCCATTGTCTGCCTCCGCTACCCTGGCGAAGCGCCAGGCTCGATCTCCAGCCCTTGAGCCAGATAGGCGGCCGAGAGCTGGTATGGATGATCCGTCATGGTTTGCCACACATGGCACATTTCCTCGACACTGAGTTCCGCTCGCACCACTCGGATCGCTTCTCCGTCCGAAAACACGTTCACGCTGTACTCGTTCAGCAGGCTGGCGGTCAGGACCGGGTGATCATGCAGAGTGCGCATCATCCAGCCAGCAATCTCCTGTTGCCGGGACGCCTGCTTCGCCCAGGCGGTTAGCAGAAGGTGAAGTTCGAGCGCGAGATTCGAGGTGTGCCTCTCGCGGCGCGCGGTGTCCTCGCTGACCCTGTACAAGAAAACCGAAACTCCCTCGTGCATGGGACCACCGAAATCGTCCGCCCGGCAGACGTGAAACTCGAGCGCGGCGCCGCCGAAGTCGGCGGGCCTGTAACTTGCGCGCAGCAGCCGGACTATCCCCTCGCACGCACCAGCGATCCCCGCGAAATGAGCCATACTGTCGAGCATACCCCTGCACTCATTCCTCCACTGTGACATGATGCTCTTCGCACCCTAGAGGAGAATATGCACATGCCAATCCGCCCCCTCGCCTGCAGCCGGTACATCCTTCTGGCCGCCATCGCTTCCGCCTGCCTCAGCTACGGCCAGATCAACAATCTGACCCGCGAGTCGATGATCCGCTACACCTCGCAGAACCCTTATGAGCGGTTCCCTGACGGCCGCCCCAAGGTCCCCGATTCTGTCTTGAACCAACTCAAGGACCTCTCCTCCGAGGAGTTCCTCGGCGTTGGCGAGCGCGGCTCCAATCACTATGTCGATGGATTGCAGGTCCTCAACCCTGGCAAGCGGCTCATCGGCCGGGCCTTCACGGTCCAACTAATGCCCCTGCGCGCCGAAGTCGCCGACCCGACAGCGGCTGCATGGAAAGAGCAGGGCAACCCGCGACCGCTCAATCATCAGACCGCCCTCGACATGCTCCAGCCCGGAGACGTCTTTGTCGTCGATGCCGGAGGGAACCTCGATGCCGGCGGCATCATCGGCAATAACCTGGCCTACTATATCTGGAAAAAGACCGGCGCCGGTTTCGTCATCGATGGCGCCATTCGCGACCTCCAGGACGTCGCGCCCATCGGCATGGCTGGCTACTTCCGCGGTGCCGTGCCTCCGGCCATCAGGGGCCTCATGGTCACCGGCATCAATGTGCCCGTCCGCATCGGAAAGGTGACGGTCATGCCGGGCGACGTCGTCTTCGGCGATCGCGAAGGCGTCACCTTCATCCCGCCTCATCAGGTTCAACGCTTCGTCGACAACGCCATCATCACGATCATTCACGATGATTGGACGCGCATGAAATTCGACGAGGGCAAGTACAAGTCATCCGACATCTACGGCCGCCCCCATGACCCTGAGCTGATCAAGGAATATGAGGCGTATCTCAAGCAGAAGCTCGGCCCTGAGGCGTACGCCGCATACCAGAAGCGGCAATCTCAGCCGCGGCCTGAGCCGGCCAAGCCCCAGCGGTAATAGCTCGGGCTATTGCACCTTCACCAGCACGATCTCAGCGGTATCGGTCGAAAGCGCAACGTCAATCATTCCGTCGCGGGCCTCCACCGGCGCGCCGCCGTTGATCGAGTAGCGGCCCGGTTCGAGTTTGTCGCCCATCATGGCGCCCAGCCGGAGACTGTCGATCCCGGCTGCCCGCTCGATCACTCTCCACAGTTGACCCTTCTCGTCGACGTGAAACGTGTTCGTGCCCGCGCCCTGCGCCAGCGGCTCCCGCTGCACTTCCCCGATCCTGTAGCGAACCGGCTCCAGCCCCAGTGCCTGCCGCATCGAAAGAACGTACGGCAGCCAGCGCAGATTCAGGCTGATGATCAGGGCCTTTTCGCCGGGCGTTATGGTGCCGCACCGTGCAGCCTCAGCGTAGGCGCGAATGGTGTCCGCCGGCCGGACGCTACTCGATCTCGCGCCGGGCCTTCTCCAGGTCGCCTGCCTTAACACTCTCCTGCGCGCGTTGAAGTGCGGACTGGCTCTCGAAGAACAGCTCGATGAACCGCTCGTAGTTGCGGTAGTAGTCGAGCCGGCTGCGAGCCTCCGGCGGCAGCGCGGAACCGTCGATGCGTCGCCAGCATCTCGCTCCGCGCGCGGCTCATGCGGCGATGCGCCGCCGGATCGGGCAGCGGGATGTCCATGAACCGATCCGTGGTTTCCCGGCCAAACATGGGCGCCTCGGTCACCCACGCGAACAGGTACTCCCCGCCGGCTTTCCTGGCCGACTCCCCGAAAGTGCGGGCTGCCATCTCTTCGCACGCCGCCTCCAGAGCCTGGTTCTCAGAGCTCTTCCACACTTGGGTGATACTGCTCTTGAAGTACAGGTCGAGCGGCCGAGTGGTCCAGTGAATGACTCCGAAACCCTGGCTGCCGCTGCTGCGAAGCAGACCGGCAAAGTTAACGTAAGGCGTGTAACTCCGCCCTATGTAAGTCCGGTCGTCGTGATGCGCCCAGACGATCGGCACCAGCTTCCGCCCGCTGCGCACCTGCCGCAGCATCCGCTGCGCCGGCGCGGTGTCGAACACAGTGCTCCAATCCAGCGGCAACACCGTCACTCCCTTGGGCATGTACTCGTCCGCGGCGGCCAGAAAGTCCAGCTGCCACGAGCCCGTCGCCAGTTCCACGTTGCCATGGCCGGTCTCTTTCAGTGCGCGCCCGAAGACAGAAACCAGCTTCGCCAGCGTGAACATCTTGGCATTGCCCGAAGTGGCCGCGAACTCGCTCCGCCAGCCGGCCGGCAGTTCCTCGCGCTTGATGGCATGGATCGGCGTGTTCTCCCGGCGGAACCAAACCGCCAGCCTCGTGATCTGCGGATAAGTGCGCAGCAACTGCTCCACCTGCGTCTTGTAATACTGGTACCCCTCCGGCGTGTCGGGATTGGCGAACTCGTACTGGCCCGCGCGAAAGCGCGCCGCTGCCGGCAGCGTTCGGATCAGCTCCTGCGGATTGGCCGACACGGTATCCACGTCGAGCGCGAACGTCACCCCCATTCCGCGCGACGATGCGTGTGCAAACACGCGCTGAATGAGCGCCGTAGCTGCTTTCGACCTCAGGCCCGCCTCCACTTTGGCAACACTCGCCCCAAACACGGGCTCCTGGAACACGTCCCCGCCAATGAGCCGCCGCACGTCATTCACGTGCTCTGTGCCCCAATCGCGGCCGGATCGTGTCGTGGCCAGATAGCCAACCGGCTTCTTCAGCCCGTTGAACTCGAACTCGAACATGGGATTGTTGCCGTAGGCGTGAACCATCAGGTCGTTGAAGCGCATGCGTGTCGAGTTGTCGATATAACGCTGCCAGTCTTCAAACTCCCACGTGGAGGCGCTGCTGAGAAAGTTGTGCCAGTTGAAGACGATGCGATCGCCGGCCAGCGGTTCGTCGTCCAGCTTCCACCCGTCGAAACGGAGCGGCCCCTTCTTCGCTGGAGGCAGGGTTTCATACGACAAGTAGAACCCGCACCCGAGCTTCTCCAGCAGCGCGTAGACGCCATACAGGAGGCCGCGCGCATCCGCACCGGCGATGACAGCCCGTTCGCCCGAAACCGTGACGCGATAGCTTTCAGGCTTGCCCTTGAACCGCTCCATGGCTATGGCGCGCGCTTTGGCCGGCGCTTGCGCCACAACGCTGAACTTCTCTTCCGGGTAGATCCTCCCCAGGTAGCGAGCCAGTTCGGACGCGGCGAGTTTTTCAACCGGCCCAGGCGAGGAGGGAAGAGCGATGGGAATTTCGGCGGCGATTCCGCTGGTCGCCGCCAGCAATGCGAGCAGAAAGAGTTGAAGCATGACGTGATGAACAAGCCGCCGCGGCTGCAGCGGACTCCAGCAAGATCATGTCATGAATCACTCGGCGACAAACTGGCTCTCGGCGAAGGGCCACTCCCCGTCCACCCACTGGGCCGCGACACGGAAGCCTGAGGCGGCGGCCAGCCGTGCAATCTCGGGGCGGGTGTATTTGTGGGAGGTTTCCGTCCAGATGGTCTCGCCCTCTTCAAAACTGACTTCAAGGCTACTAAGACGCACGTTGACCACCTGCCGTCTTTTCGACATGAGGTGCATCTCGATGCTCGACGTAGCTTCGTTGAAGCGGACCATGTGCTCGAACTGGCGAAGGTCGAAGTCCGCCTGCAGTTCCCGGTTGATCCGCGCAAGCAGGTTCATATTGAAGGCCGCCGTTACCCCGAGGGAGTCGTTGTAGGCTCCAAGCATAAGGTCGACCGGTTTCACGAGATCGGTTCCGAGCAGGAGTGAATCGCCCGGCTCAAGCGTGCCTCGAACCTCCCTCAGAAACTTCGCATCGGCGCCCGTGTCGAAATTGCCGATCGTACTTCCGAGGAACAACACGAGCATGTGCGCGCCTTGAGTTCTTGCGGCGGCCACCGATCTCAGCCCGTCCAGGTATTCCCGTTCGATGCCGACGATGCTAAGGCAGTCGATGTCGTCCAGTTCAGCCGCACAGGTGGCGAGCGCCTTCGGGGAGATCTCAATGGGGTAGTAGGGGACGGGGCCGCGCTCGCACAGAGCTGCCAGAATCAGGCGCGTCTTCCTTCCGCTGCCGCTGCCGAGCTCGGAGACCAGGACGGGATGTGGAGTGCGGCTCACTATCTCCTTCGTGTGTCGAGAGAGCACCCGCTCATCGGCACGTGTCAGTCCGTACTCCGGTAGCAGGCAGATTGATTCAAACAACGCGGATCCCAAGGCGTCATAGAAGTACTTGGAAGGTAGTTCCTTCCGCGGCTGGATGAGCCCGGAGCGCACGTCGGATGCGAACTGCTCGAGGGGGCTGAGCGCGGTTGCTGGTGCGGCCATGCGGATGATCAGTCCTCCACGCTGACGCAGCGGAATCCCGCGTACACGTATTGATACCTGGGCTGAAACCAGTTGCGGTAACTACCGCGGAGCATACAGCCGGCCGTACGCACGCTGCCGCCCTTCAGCACGTAGTGCTGACCGTCGAAGAAGTCAGCGGAGTATCCCGGGTAGAACGCATAGGGACGAAACCCGGGAAACGGCGCAAATTCAGTCGATGTCCATTCCCACCCGTTTGCGAACAACCCCACGACCCCGTACCCGCTCGCCCCTGATCCGCACGACTGCACAGGCGACGGGTCCCAGACATCGGGGGGCGGATCGTTGTGGTGGTCAGCCGCGCCCTGGGCTGCCCGATGCCATTGAGCTTCCGTTGGCAGACGCTTCCGCTGCCACTGGGCATACGCGTTCGCTTCGGCATGGCTAACGTAAACGGGCCAGTCGAGGGGAAGCGCTACTTCATCGAACATTGAGCGGTAAGCCCACTGGCCGCCGCGATCCGACCCAAAACGCAGGATGCGAGATGCCGTCGCCCCGACCTCCACTCCCAGTCCGCATCCGTCCAGAACGCCCTGTTTTCATAGCCGCCCTCCTCGAGGAATCGGAGGAACTGCCCATTGCTGACCTTGTACTTGTCGATCGAGAACCCGGGGACCTGGACGGTTTGCTCCTCGAACTCGTTGCACCATCCAAACACATCGGAGTCGCGGCGTAGCCCCAACTTCGCAGGACCCGGGGGAACACGCACCGATTCCGGAGTCCAATGGGCCTGCTTCCAGGACACGGCGCACGACCATACTCGTCTTCCGCTCATACGGCATCTGGTGGAACATGTAGGCAAGCGTCTCGGCATGCATCAGACGGTGCTCAATCGCGACGTTCAGAAGGAGTCCCGGATTTGGAACCTTGTCGAGCGCCGTGTCGAGAGCGGCGCGGACACGATCCCTATAGGCATCCACCCGCTCGGGGCGCGGCCAATGTTCCGGGGTGTCCGCCGGCACTTTCCCGTCAATGGGGTCGATGCCGAAAGCGAACAGTCGATCCAACTCGGGATCGGAACCGGCCAGATTGCACGGCCCGCTCAGAAGATTCCAGTCAAACGCTTCGAGATGGCCGCGGTAGAAGATGATGCGATGGCGTTCGGGAATGGGGCGATCGTAGATGGCTTCGCTCTGAACGATCCGGAAGAGCGCATCTGTTTCCGCTCTTGCGTGAAGGAGCCGGCTGATCAGCGCCTGGCGGTCATTGGCAACAGCTTCCTGGATTGCCATTCTCAGTTCTTCTCCAGTGGTTTCAGTTCGCCGAGCACGGTCGGGATAAGCTCTGAAACTGTCGGGTGAATGTGCATAGCGCGCTGCAGCACCGTATAGGGTGCTTTCGCGTACATGACATCCAGAATGCAGTGGATCGCCTCGTCGCCTTCGGTGCCGAGAATCGCCGCGCCGAGGATCTGTTTAGATTCCGTGTCCACGGCGATTCTCATGAAGCCTTGCGTTTCGCCCTTTTCGTTGGCGCGGCCGACCCGTGACATGGGCCGTTCGCCGACCAGGGCCGGGCGGCCAGAGCGCAGGATCTCCGACTCAGTCGCTCCGGCACGCCCCAGCGGCGGGTCGATGTAGAGCGCATAAGCCTGAATGCGATCGCTCACACGCCGCGGGTCGTTCTGCAACAGGTTCGCTGCGACGATTTCGAAGTCGTTATACGAGGTGTGAGTGAAGGCGCCGCGGCCGTTGCAGTCGCCCAAAGCCCAGACGCCCGGCGCGGTGGTTCGGAGTTGATCGTCGACTTGGATGTAACCGCGCTGGTCGCGTTGAATGCCGGTGTTTTCGAGGCCAAGATCGCCAGTGTTGGGCTGCCGCCCGACCGCTACCAGCACGTGTGATCCGTGCACGGCGTTCTCGCCGGAATCGCACTTGGCACGGACCTCTACGCCGTCGCCTGTCTTCGCCACCGCGATGCAATCGGCGTTCAAGCGTATGTCAATCTGCTCATTCTCGAGAATCCCCCGGATGGCATCGGAGACCGCCGGATCTTCACGGCCGATCAGCCTGGGGCCGCGCTCGACGATCGTCACCCGGCTGCCGAAACGGCGGTACATCTGCGCGAACTCGAGGCCAATGTAACTGCCGCCGATGACGACGAGATGCGGCGGGAGGAAATCGATGTCCATCATCGAGGAGTTCGTGAGGTGCGGCACTTGGTCCAGGCCGGAGATGGGTGGGATTGAGGCCCGTCCGCCGGTGTTGATGAAGATCTTGTCCGCCTTCAGGACGGCATCTCCAACCTGAATCTCATGATCGGAGAGGAACCTGGCATGCCCGGAGTAAACGTCGCAGTTGGGTGTGTTCTTCAACCAATGTTCGACGCCCGTACGCGACGCGCCCGAGATCTCATCCTTGCGCGCCTTCACGCGCTTCATGTCTACGCAGATCGAGCCTTCGATCATGACGCCGAAATCGGCCGCGCGGCGCGCGATGTAGGCAGCGCGTGCGCTGGCGACGAGGGTCTTGGTAGGGATGCAGCCGGTGTTGACGCAGGTACCCCCGAACTGGCCCCGCTCGACAATGGCGACTGTTTGCCCGGCTCCGGCCAATTTTGCAGCCAGAGGCGGCCCCGCCTGCCCAGTTCCAATAATGATCGCGCTGTACTTCCCAGACACAGCCCGGTCCATGTGCCGATGGTATCGCGAAATATGGCGATTCGCTAATCAGGGGGCGCTCGCGAGAAATTCGACCGCGACTTCGGAGGGTGAGCGTCCCTTCTCATCGACCTCAGCGTTCATGCTCCTCATCCGGGCGGCGTCGATGGCGTGTGCAAGTGAGCGCAGGGCGCGGACGACGACCTCGTGCTCCCGGGCAAACCGGGCATTCACGAGGATGACGGCATCGTATGGCGGGATGGCGCCGCGGTCGTCCTCCAGCACGCGCAGTTCATACGGCGCGATTCGCCCATCGGTGGAAAACGCGCTGATCAAGTCCACGCCGCCGCTGCGAAGGGCTTGGTACATGAGCGCCGGATCCATGGAGCGCTGCTCTCGAAACGTCACTCCGTACGCCTGCCGGAGCGCCGCCCACTCCGGCCGCGCAAGAAACTCGTAGTCGCTGCCCAACCTGAGCCTCGGTGCGTGCGGAACGAGGTCACTGATGCGCCGGATGTTCAGCCGTTCGGCTTCCTTTTCATTCATCGCGAGCGCGTAGGCGTTTTCGAAGCCGAGCGTGGCCAGCACCTCGACTCCGAAGCGCTCGTGGAGGCTGCGGCGGGTCTCCTCGAGCACGTCCGCGCGATTACTGGGGCGGCCCTTGCGCCCCAGCACGTTCGCCCACAGCGTTCCCGTGTAATCCACGTAGACGTCGATCTGATCTGTTCGAAGCGCGTCGAAAACGACGGTGGAGCCGAGAGACTCAATCAGTTGCGTGGGTTGGCCGGTCACCGAGGTGATGCGGCCGGCGAGGATGCGCGTGAGGATGTACTGCTCGGTGAAGTTCTTCGCGCCGATGCGCACGGGCGTCTCGTCGCGGCTGACGAACGCGTGGGCGAGAACACCGAGCGGCCATGCGGCGAGCGCCGCGAACACGCACAATGCGCCGATCCAAAGTGCGCGTCGACGCAGCCTCAGGCCAAATTCGACGGCGCGGATGAGCCCATCGAGCGCGAGGGCGAGCAGGGCAGCGGCGACGCAGCCTACCAGAACGGCCGAGTAGTTGCGCGTCTGGAGGCCGCTGAAGATGTAGTTGCCCAGGCTTGGTGCGCCCACGGGCGTGGACAGCGTAGCGGTGCCCACTGTCCACACGGTAGCGGTCCGGATCCCGGCGATAATCATCGGCAGCGCGAGCGGCAGTTCCACGCGGAAGAGTTGTTCGCGCGGGGTCATCCCGACGCTTTGGGCGGCCTCGACGATAGCGGGGTCAATGCTCGATAGACCGACCAGTGTGTTGCGCAGGATAGGCAGCACGCTGTAGAGGCACAGCCCGATGAGCGCGGGAAGATAACCGATGCTCTGCGCACCCAACGCCGCCAGTGCTGGGACCATGAAGGCCAGCAGGGCGAGGCTCGGCACCGTCTGGATCACGCTCGCGGTTCCGAGGACGATGGGTTCCAGCCGTCGCGAGCCCGCCACGAGCACGCCGAGGGGCACGCTCACGACGACACCCACGAGGATTGCCGCCAGCGTGAGTCCCAGGTGCGCGGAGAGGTAGCCCGGGAGGAGTTGGAGTTGCTCGTTCAATCTCAGGATGCCCCGTGGCCCCGTGTCAGGCAGTTCGATGCAATCTGGGCCTGGCGCCATGGCGCGTTGATCATCTCCCGGATGGACTCGTCGGCGGGCGAATCCAGGAGTTCGCGCGCCGTGCCCACTTGAGTGACCCGTCCCGAGTCCATTACCGCGATTCGGTCGGCGAGCAGAATGGCCTCCATCACATCGTGAGTGACGAAGATCGCCGTCAGGTGGAGACTCGTGCGGATGCGCAAGAACGACTGCTGAAGACGGCCCCGCGTCAGCGAGTCGAGGGCGCCAAAAGGTTCATCGAGCAGCATCACCCGGGGCTCGGCAGCGAGTGCACGGGCTGCAGCGACGCGCTGGGCCTGGCCGCCGGAGAGGGCTTCCGGCCGGCGTTCGCGAAAGACCGCGGGATCAAGCTCGACCAGTTCGAGAAGGGTGTCGACGCGCGAGCGGATGCGGGCGCGATCCCAACCCAGGAGAGTCGGAGTGATGGCGATATTCTCGGCCACCGTCATATGAGGGAAGAGTCCGATTCGCTGGAAGACATAGCCGATGCGCCGGCGCAGTTCATGGGGCTTCATGCCAGCCACGTCCTCGCCGGAAAGGAGCACCCTTCCGCTGGTTGGCTCGATGAGCCTGTTAATCATCTTGAGCGTTGTGGTTTTGCCGGAGCCTGATCCCCCGAGCAGGACGAGCATCTCGCCCTCGGCCACTTGCAGCGAAACCGCATCCACAGCCCTTTGCCCGTCGAAGCGCCGGGTGAGCGCCTCAAGCTGGATCATGAGGGGAAGACTAGCATGCAGGGGAAGGGAATGTCGACATGCCTCGCCAGCGTACGCGCCGGGCGTCGTGCAACACCCCGGTCGGGTCGTCGCCCCATGACGACATTCGGTCACATGACCCCGCAAGGTCATTTCGACATCTCGTCTTCACTTTTCCGCGGGCTGCGGAATACGGGCGCGTATAGGTTACGGCGGCCGGTGGCTGACGGACCTTGAAATGCCTGTGTATAAGGCGGGAGCTGCCCGCCGAGATTCGCCTCATGCGACAAAGAATCATTCCACTACTGGCGTCGGTTACGAAGCCGCGGCGAAATGGCAATAGGCACTATGAGACCAAATCCCGCGGATTGGCCGTACTCAACTCGCCGCTTTTGAACAAGGGGACGGCCTTCACCAGGGAAGAACGACAAGATCTGGGCCTCACGGGACTGCTCCCGCCGGACATCAGCACTCTCGCGTTTCAGGTCGAGCGTGCTTACCTCCAGTACGAGCGACTGCCGGATGCCTTGAGCAAGAACATCTACTTGACCGCCCTGCACGACCGGAACGAGGTGCTGTTCTACCGCCTGTTCTCAGAGCACCTGCGCGAGATGATCCCCATCGTCAACGATTTGACGGTCGGCAAGGCGATGGAGCAGTACCATCATGAGTGCCGCCCTCCGCGAGGCGTTTACCTCTCCATCGATCACGCCGATGCCATTGAGGAGGCGTTCTCCAACCTCGGCGCCGGCCCCGGAGATATCGACCTGATCCTCGCAACCGACGCCGAGCAAATCCTGGGAATCGGCGATTGGGGAGTAGGCGGCATGGAAGTGTCGATCGGCAAGCTGGCGATTTACACGGCGGCCGGAGGCGTTGACCCGACCCGTGTGATCCCGGTGATGCTCGATGTCGGCACCAATCGGGAAAGTCTTGTGGGTGATCCCTTCTATATCGGGAACCGGCACGCCCGGATACGCGGTGAGCGGTACGATGCTTTCATCGACACTTACGTCGATGTCGTGACAAGGTTATTCCCGAAAGCACTGTTGCAGTGGGAGGATTTCGCACCTGGGAACGGACGGCGCATCCTCGAAAGGTACCGCGACCGGATCTGCACCTTCAACGACAACATGCAGGGCACTGGTGCGATCACACTGGCTGCTGCGATCTCAGCCGTCCGTGTTTGCGGGACGCCGCTCCGCAACCAGCGGGTGGTCATCTTTGGAGCCGGCACGGCGGGCGTCGGAATCGCCGATCAGCTTCGGGATGCCATGGTGCGAGAGGGGCTTTCCAAAGACGATGCAAACAGGCGCTTCTGGTGCGTCGACCGGCAGGGATTGCTGACAGCCGGCATGGCTGGTGAGCTGCGCGAAGACCAGATGACCTACGCTCGGCCGGTAGCGGAAAGCAAGGTCTGGAGGCACGACGGGAACGGCAACGGCGTCAGTTTAGCCGAAGTGGTACGCCGTGTGAAACCGACGATGCTGATCGGTGCGTCAACGGCATCCGGCAGTTTCACGGAAGCGATCGTGAAAGATATGGCGGCGCACACTGAGCGGCCGATCATTTTCCCGCTCTCCAATCCGCAGTGCGGGCCGAAGCGAAGCCAGCCGATTTGATCGCCTGGACTGAGGGGAGGGCGCTGATCGTCACCGGCAGCTCGTTCGCCCCGGTCACATACAAGGGCGTGACCTACGTCGTCGGCCAGGCCAACAATGCCATGCTGTACCCGGGTCTCAGCCTCGGCGCTGTCGTCGCGCAAGCGAGCAGGATCAGTGAAGGCATGTGCGCCGCGGCCGCGAGTGCGGTGTCCAGTCTGGTGACCTGTGCGCCAGCCCGGCGCGTCGCTGCTCCCGCATATAGACGACCTGCGCAGCGTGTCGGCGACGGTAGCGGTGGCCGTTGCCGAGACCGCGGACGCGGAAGGCTTGGCCCGAGCGAAACTCACCGACATCGTTCAGCAGGTGCAGGACGCCATGTGGCAGCCCGAGTATCGGACGATCCTGGCTTCCTGAAGAATCGCCGGAAAGGAGACAGATGAAAGCTCTGTCGCAGGATCGGGTTGACGGTGCTGATCCTGGACTTGCTCTCTGGCGGTCCCAATTCCCCGCACTGAGCGCGACGGATTCTAGGCTGGCGGAATCTCAATCGGTATAGAAACGCAACACTCGCAGAGGCTGTCGCCGATCGTGGGTCGGGCGACGATCCTGGCCGGAGCAGGCATGATGATTGCAGGAAAACGGCGAAGCTGATGGCCTTGAGACTTCTTGCGGCGCATCTTATTTCGGGGGATGCCCCAACCCGTCGCCGGCGATCGTGTCATGAGCTTGCGGCAAACCATACTCGGGATAACCTCCGTCTTCTGCCCGAGCGTGCCGCCTGCCCGCAGCCCCGCGTCAT
>CAVQOO010000050.1:0-28199 GCA_963714395.1 Bryobacteraceae bacterium | reverse complement strand
CCTCCCTGCCGGGGGCTCTTCGGATCGATCTCCGGGAGCGAACTCTTCGGCACCTGGCGGTGGCCGGAGTGGATCGGATAGCGGCCGCCCGCGGGACAAGGCCGGGCTCGTCTTCAGGAGCGCCGTCTCCGTAGATCGTGCAAGGCGTGATGCCGAAGCAGTTCTTCATCGACAGCGTGATGCCGGCCGTCATGTGCTCCTTCAGCTTGGCGATCGACACAAAAACGTCGCAGTCCTGATAGGAGTGATTGAGATCAAAAGCCGGGAACAGGTGCCCGCCTTTGGGCACCGGGAACCGAATATACTGCTTGCCGAAACCAAGGAAATTGGTGTTCTCGAACTCGACGCCGCGAGCCGCACTGGTGAACATCGCGAGGTCCCAGCCGGCGGCGATCATGTGCTCTTCCAGCGGCTCGGCTGACTTCCAGGGGCTTTCGAGCAGGCGGATTCGGCGGGCGCCGGCGCGTCCCAGGAGATGCACCGTTCCGGCGATCACCGCCGGATGGGTCCAGGTGGTCTGGCCGATGGGGATGAAGCCCATTCTGCCGTCCGGGTCACCGGTCAGGTTGACCTTGACGGCAACGGTCTTGCCCTTGACCAACCGTCCCAATCCGCCGATCTGATCGAACATTGCCGTCAGCGCGGGCAACAGTTCAGAACCGTATGACGCGCACTTCGCGAGCGCGACCGGGGAAGCCGGACCCTCGGCGGCCCATGTCCTGCGCGGCAGGGCCAAGGCGCCAAGGGCGGACAGCCCCGCGCCAGTCAGCAGGCGGCGGCGCTCCATCTTCAAGCAAACGGGATGCTCTCTATTCATGCCTGGAACTCCACGGCTGCGTAATAAGAAAAAGGCGGCAGATTGAACTCCGTCAGTGCTTCGACCTTGTGCGGCTCGAGAACGATGGGCGTCCCAGACCCCATGACGTGCAGTGCCGCCGATCGCCAGGGACGCGCCGAAGCTACGCTCACAGTCTGACTTGGCCGGTTAGCGAAAGAAACGAGTTGCAGGAGCGCCGCAGTAGTGCCGGCAGCCGGGATGGAATAGTGGGCCCAGAGAGATCGGCCGTTAAACAGTCGAACCGGATCGTTTCGGCGGCTGACAAGGCTGTGAACGTCGGCGGCGAGGAAGTAAGGATCGTCCCAGTCAACGGTGGCAGCGGCTAGCGTTCCTTTCCCGAAAGTGCGCAGCTCATATCCGGCAACCGGGCATTGCCGCGGCCGCTCGGCGGGAAACTGCGAGGCCAAGGCGCGAGGTACGATCAGCAGGCCGCCCGCGCGGGCAAACGCGACGAGCCGGGCCTTCAGCCCCGCATCGGGTTGGCCATCGTCCACATAGAGCACGGCGCGGAGGCCGTCGAGCTTCTGGCTCGCCGGCATCGAGCGATCGAGGATGCGGTAAAGCAGATTGCGGCGGGCGGCAAGGTTCAGCACTTCCTGCCCGAAGTATGCGTCCTTCCCGGCGAAGCTCGATAGGACGCCGATTGGCCCCCACGGTTCCAGAGCGGTCCAATCTCGATGCTTCTCGAAAAATGAGAGTGCCGCCAGGATGCCGCTGCCATTTCTTCAAAGCGTCGGCATTGCCGGCCGGGAGCCCTTTGACAAGGCTGCCATCGAGGCTGACAATCCAGCGGGCGCCAGTCGCCGCGGAATCGGCGACGGCAATGGCGTACCCGGACTCCTCCGGCGCCGGCTCTTTGGGATCAGGTTCGTAACTCAGCCACACGGGCTTGCCAGGGGCACGCACTGTCGCGAGCCTTGCCACCCAGGAGTTGGAGTCGATCCAGGGAGCGCCAGTTGGGCCTGCTTCGGAGTCGTCACGGCTGCCCCTCGGCGACAGCTTCATGCGCGGCCACACCAGATCGTTGATCACGATCCGCTCAGTAGCGGAATCCCACTTGGTCTTTTCCAGCGGCGCGGCCGAGAGTGAACCCCAGTCCAACACCGTCAGGCCTGCGGCGCGGGCAGCGCCGGCGATAGGGCCTGCGCTCATCTCCGGGCCGAGCAGGAGACAATTGATCGGGCCTCCCGCAAACAACGCCAGTAATGCCGGGTCTTGCCAGGCAGACGGCCAACGAAAAGGCACCAACTTGTCGGGTGCCATTAGTCTACCCGGCTCCGAATATCGCATTTCATACAATCGAAGTCTACAGCGCGCCAAGCTCGGACACAACGGCGGGTCCTCCATTCTCAGCCCACCGCATGCGCGGTGCGATGGCCGAAGTGTCCGATAGAATGGTGCCGCCATGCCGAGGTATCTGCTTCCGCTTATTCTTCTCTCCACCGCGTGGGCCCAACCCCTTCCCGTGCGAGGCATCCATCTGGCCGCTCCCAAACCCGACGAGATCCCCCTCGCTCTCCGCTTCATCGAACAAGCCCTGCCGAAAGAGGGCGCCAATGTCCTTGTCCTCGAATTCAATTACCGCTACCAGTTTGCGAAACGGCCTGAAGTGGTCGACGAAGGCGCGTTGAGCATGGAGCAGGTCAAGCAATTGGCCGACGCCTGCCGCAAGGCCGGCATCCAGCTCATCCCTTTGATCAATGTCCTCGGTCATCAGTCGTGGGCCAAGACTACATTCGGACTTCTACGCGCGCACCCCGATTTCGACGAAACGCCTGGCAAATACCCCAACAACGAGAACATCTACTGCCGTAGCTATTGTCCGCTCCATCCCCAGGTTCATGCCGTGATCTTCGACCTCATCGACGAGATCATGGAAGCCACCGGAGCAAAGGCGTTCCACGGCGGCATGGACGAGGTCTTTCTCCTCGGCGAGGACGATTGCCCACGCTGCAAAGGCAGGAACAAGGCCGAACTGTTCGCCGGAGAAATCAAAGCAATCCGCGACCACCTCGCCGCCAAGGGCCAGGAATTCTGGATCTGGGGCGACCGCCTGATCGACGGCGACGCCAGCGGTATCGGCAAGTGGGAGGCAAGCCTGAATCAGACCGAGCCCGCAATCCGCCTCATCCCGCGCGACGTCGTCATCAACGATTGGCACTACGAAGCGCCGCACCCCACTGCAACGATGTTCGCCTTGAACGGCTACCGTGTTACGAGCTCCCCATGGCGCAAATCCGCAGTTGCCCTTGGTCAACTCGCTCAGATTCGCGACGCACGTGCCCATTCGACGCCCGCCGTCCGCGACCGCCTGCTCGGCATGCTCCAGACCACGTGGGTCGGATTCGGCCCCTTTGCCCGCGCGTACTTCGACGAGGACAAAAACCCGCGCGCGCAGGTGGCGGAAGCCGTTCAGTGCTTCCGCGAACTCTTCCGTGAGCTGCGAACCATGCGGTGAAGGGCCGCTCCGGCGATTGCTCGCACTGACCCGTTTGTTTTACTTTCAACGAATTAGAGCGTATGATTCGTGTTCGGAGTATCAAATGGCATCAAAGAGAAAGACCTTCTGGAACCTCATCGACAAGATGGTTGTCCCCCCGGGCAAGAAGATATCGGTGTCGAAGCATTACGACCCGGACATGAAGCCTGATTTCATTGGGAAAGAGAAAGCCCCGGAACTGCTTGCTGATGGCGTCTCGCAGTTGGCTGAGATGCAGGACAAGCTGTATGCGCAGAACACCAACGCGCTGCTCCTGATCTTCCAGGCTATGGACGCCGCCGGCAAGGATGGCGCCATTAAGCACGTGATGAGCGGGATCAACCCGCAAGGGTGCGAGGTCTATTCGTTCAAAGCCCCTTCATCGTTGGAACTCGATCACGACTACCTGTGGCGCACCTCCAGGTGTCTGCCTGAGCGTGGCCGCATCGGGATCTTCAACCGCTCTTACTACGAAGAGGTCCTGGTCACCAAAGTCCACCCGGAAATCATCCAGAAGCAGCAGCTCCCGGAGAAGTACAAGGACAAGGACGTCTACAACCGGCGTTACCAGGAGATCAACGATTTCGAGCGCTACCTGGCGCACCAGGGCATCGTCACGCTGAAGTTCTTTCTCAACGTCTCCAAAGACGAGCAGAAGAAGCGGTTCATGGAGCGGATCGACCGCCCTGACAAAAACTGGAAGTTCTCGGCCAGCGACGCGAAGGAACGCGGCCACTGGGACGAGTACATGAAGGCTTACAGTGATTGCCTGAGCGCCACCAGCACGAAGTATGCTCCGTGGTATGTGATCCCCGCTGACACGAAGTGGTTCACGCGCCTCGCCGTGGGAGCGCATTATTCTCAGGACGCTGAAGGAGCTCAAGCTGAAGTATCCGGTAATCACGGAGAAGCAGAAGCAGGAACTCCTCGAGGCCAAGAACGTGCTGATGGCGGAGAAGTAGAGGCGCCGATTGTCCAGTCGGCGGAAATTCCTCGCGGCGGGCCTGCCGCTCGCCCTTTTCACGCGTTTGCGCGCCGCACCGAAACTGCGTCTCACCGGCCTCGAAATGCTGCCTGTTCGGGCGACCGAACGGACAGTCTGGCTCCTGGTCCGGCTGACTACGGATCAGGGGCTTTCCGGTCTCGGCGAGGCCTCCGACGCAGTTGGATTTTCGAATACGTCGAAGCAGGACGCGCTGCGGATCGAGTCTGAGCTGCGCAAGTTCTTCGAGCTGGCCAGGGGGAACTCTCCTCTCGATGTCGAGGCCTACCGGCAGAAGGGCGAACCTCTCGCCGCTGCCGGCGGCCTGATTTCGGCGACCGCCTACAGCGCCATCGAGCACGCGCTTTGGGATCTCGCCGGGCAGGCATTGGAAGTCCCCACCTACAGCCTGTTCGGCGGCAAGCTCAGAGACAGCCTGCCCGTCTACGCCAACGTCAACCGGACAACCAAGCCGCGCACGCCGGAAGGCTTCGCCGCGACGGCGAAGAGAGCAGTCGCCGAGGGCTTCCGCGCCATCAAGGCGGCGCCCTGGGACGGTTTCCCGAGAAAGGGCTCTGCCCCCGCCATCCGCGACGCCGTCGATCTGGGTATCGCCTGCACCGCCGCCATCCGCGAGGCCGTTGGCGCGGACGTGGAAGTGATGGTCGACTGCCACAGCAACTTCAACGTGGCTCTGGCCCGCGAAGTTGCCCAGCGGCTGGAGCCCTACAATCTGGCGTGGTATGAGGAGCCAGTTCCGCCGCAGCGCACCTCCGAGACATTGGAAATCAGGAAGTCAATCCGGCAGCCTATGGCTGGCGGCGAGATGCTGTTCGGCGCCAAGGGCTTCGCCCCGCTCTGCCGCGCACAGGCGGTCCACGTCATCATGCCGGACGTGAAGCACTGCGGCGGACTGCTCGAAATGACTCACATCGCCGCATTGGCGCTGGTCGACGGCATCGCTGTCGCGCCGCACAATCCGAGCGGCCCGGTTGCTACCGCCGCCAGCGTGCAGGCCTGCGCCGGCATGAGGAACTTCCGCATCCTCGAACTGCAATGGGGCGAGGTCGGCTGGCGCTCCGAACTGGTCAGCCCCGAAGAGCGTTTCGAAAACGGCTCAATCCGCGTGCCTGACCGGCCGGGCCTCGGGATCCGGCTCAACGACAAGCTCCTGCGCGCTCACGCGCTCTGAATCTTCCCTCCACTTTTCCAACCCTTGGCCCCGTCGCTCCGTCTGTACCGGCGACATGCAAGGATGGCCATTGGCGCTGGATTCTGGACGATCCCCGGCATCTCCGGGTGTGCTAAGCATGTCGATGAACTCTCTGGACCCTTCGATGGAGGAACCACCGCGGACTGCCCTCGCCATCGACCCCGCACTCATCGAGCTATGCAAGCGCGGTGACCTTTCAGGCTACGAGCGTGTCTACCGGCTCCTGGGCCCCCGTCTGCGGAGTCTGGCCTGGAATATGTTGGGCAGCCCGACCGACGCCGACGACGCCGTCCAGGAGACGTTCCTCAAAGTCTTCAGGTCAATCAGTAACATCCGTGCGGACGCCACCTTCACAACCTGGGTCTTCCGCATCCTCGTCAACACCTGCCGCGACATGCTCCGTGCCCGCAACGCGAGGGGCGAGAACAATGCCCCGGACGTCAACGGGATGGAAGAGGTCTTCTTCCGCAGCCGCGCCGCCGACCCCTCGCTTCGGCACTCCATCGAGACCGCTCTGCGGCTGCTGAACCCACGCCACCGCGAGGTTTTCCTCATGGCCGAAGTCGAGGGTCTTAAACACGCCGAGATTGCCGGGATCCTCGATATCCCCGTCGGGACCTCGAAGAGCTGGCTCTTTGAAGCCAAGCGTGCTCTCCAGTCCCACCTGACGATTAGAAAGGAGCCTCAGTCGTGAACTTCGAATGCAGCCGGCTCGATCAGGCCCTCCGTGACGAGGATTCCGCGCTCCTTGACGCCGCCCGCCGGCACGCGGAGTCCTGTCCCGCCTGCCGCGAACAGCTCGAGCAGTGGGACGCCGTCTCCACAGCCGCCAGCCTCCTCCGGCACCGCGAAGAAAGCCCCGAGCTGTGGGAGCGCATCCGTGAATCGCTTGCCGCGGAATCGACCAGGCATTGCGGCCGAGCCGACGTGGCCCGTCCGGCTCCGCGAGGCCTTCTCCCAGCACTGGATGTTCCCAATGGCCGCGGCGGCCGTGCTCGTCATCGCCGCCGCTTCCTCATGGGTCATGCTCCGCCCCACGGAGCCCTCCACCCAGAGGCAGTTCCTCACTGAACGTGCCCTGAGGGAAGTGGAAGCCTCCGAAGCCGCATACATCAAGTCAATCGATAATCTCTCCCGCCTCGCCCAGCCAGGCCTGGACGACCGCTCGCCATTGATGGCCGCCTACAGGGAAAAACTCGTCGTGCTCGATTCCGCGATCTCCGAGATCCGCGACGCCGCCGAGGGAAACCGGCTCAACGCCTATCTCCGCGCTGAGCTCGTCTCCCTGTATCAGGAGAAACAGAAAACGTTGAAAGAGGTTTTGCGTCATGCTCACGAACTCCAGCAGAGCAATTAAGGCTCTTGCCATCACCTTTACTCTCCCGGTTCTCGCATTCGCCGCGCAGCAGGAGTCGACCCGCGATTTCGCGCGCACGGTGCCACTCGCCGCGGGCAAGACTCTGCAGTTGGAGCACCGTTTCGGCTCGATCACCATTGCGGCCTCTCCTCGCAGCGACGTGGAGATCAAGGCAGTCATCCGCGCTGCCTCCTCTGACAAGGCCGAAGCGGACAGCATGTTGTCCCAGATTGCCATCGATATCCAGCCGGGGCCATCGGGCGTGTCCGTTCGCACGCGCTACCCCGAACGGCAAGACAGCGGCTTCTTCCGATCCCGCAATACCTCCTTTTCGGTGAACTACACGATCCTGGCGCCCGAAGCTGCGCTGCTCGACATCCGGAACAGCTTCGGCAGCGTGAACGTCACCGGGCCCAAGGCCAGCGCCCGCATCAATAACTCCCACGGTTCGATCGTGCTTCGCGACGCGCGGGGTTCCCACACCATCGAGAACTCTTTCGGTTCCATCGAGGTGGCGAACAACACGGGCGACGTCGCCATCACGAACGGCAACGGAAACATCGTAGCCGCCGACGTCACAGGCGCGGTGAACGCGCGCAATCGTTTCGGCAAAGTCGAAGTGGTTCGCGCGGGCCAGGGCGCCACGATCGTGAACGCCAATGGGTCGGTTCTGCTGGACACCGCAGGCGGCGTCTCCAGCATCAAGAACAGCTTCGGCAGCGTCAAGGCCACCGGCGTGAAGGCCGACATTACGATCGAGGGCGGCAACGGTGCGGTTGAGGCAAGAAACATCACGGGGTCCGCGCAGCTCCGCACGACTTTCGGTTCCATCGACTTCAGCGATATCGGCAAGGCTGTCGTCGCTGTAGCCGGAAACTCCAGCATTAAAGGCGCGCGGATAGGTGGCCCCGCGGATGTGCGGACCAACTTCGGCGCCATTGACCTTGAGGATGTTGGCGGGACGCTGGATGTAACAAACGCCAACGGGAGCGTCCGCGCGGTCCGTGTCAAAGGCGGCGCAACGGTCCGCACGACATTTGGCGGCGTCACGCTCGACGAGATCGCCGGGCTCGTCAATGTCAGCAATCAGAACGGCGCCATCACAGTTTCAGCCGCTCCGCTGAAGGGCTGCAATCCCGATCGTGCTCCGCACGACCTTCTCCCAGATTCGGGTCACCTTGCCGGCGAATGCCGCCTATGACGTCTCTGCTTCCACTACGTTCGGCAAAATCAACTCCGAACTCCCCATCGCGGCCACCGGCCAGATTGGCTCGGACAGCCTGACAGGCAAGATCGGTGCGGGCGGCTGTGAACTCCGGCTCACCAACAACAACGGTTCCATCGGGATCCTGAAGTCGTTGCGCTGACGGGTTGTCGCCGAGGGGTGCCCCGGCGACAACCGCTCAACCTTAGAAGTACAGCTTCAGAGCCAATTGGATCTGTCGCGGCGAGTTCGCCTGATCGCCAGCCGTCTGGCTCAGCACTCCGAAAGGTCTGACTCTGCAAACCGAGTGAGCCCTGGCCGAAACGGACGCGGTTGAACGCGTTGAACAATTCTCCGCGGAGATCGATGCGGACACCGCCTTCGGTGATCGGGAAGGACTTCGAGAACGAGATGTTCTCGTTGTAAATATTGTTCGAACGGAACTTCGGATTGAAGCGGGTCATGTTGCCGAACACGTTGGCGGGCTGAGCCGGGAAGAAGCTGGCGGGCTGAACAGTCCGGTCGACGGCGGGATCGAACTTGTCGCCCTTGGTCTCCGGCCGCCACCCGTCGTACGTGTTGATGATGGGCCGGTTGCCGCCGGCGAACAGCGGCAGCCCGTTGGAGGTGCTGATGGCCGCGGGCTGTCCGCCTGAGTAAGTGGCGATGCCCGGAAACGCGCCAGCCGCCGACGATCCAGTTCGACGACGCCGCCCTTGTTCAGGAACTTCTTCCCCTTGCCGAACGGCAGGTCGACGACCGCGCTGAACTTGAAGTTGTGCGTGACGTCGAACGCGCCGATGGACTTCTCCAGACCGCGGTTGTAGTGATCCATCGCGAAGCCGTAGGAATCCGACCAGTAGCTGTCGGCGTCGGTCATCAGCTTTGAAAAGACGTACGACCCCAGGAACTGCACCCCGCTCGAGTAGCGCTTCTCCAGCCGCACCATTCCGGAGTGGTAGGTGGAGTGGCCGCTGTGGTCGCCGCCGCCCGAGCGCGTGTCGATGTTCTGGAACTGCGGATAGGGCCGCAGCGCCTGCCGGACCGTCGCCCCGCTACCCCAAAGCTGCGATGAAACTCGGGAATGGCGGCCGGAATCCTGCCGCGACGGCCGCCGGCGAGTTGATGTTCGAGTTCAGCAGCGTCGGGCCGTACTGCGCCAGCAGAGACGGGATGCAGCGCGTTGTAGGAGAGCAATCCGGCCTGCAGCCTGCTTCCGAGACTTGCCGTTGTAGGCAACCTCGGCCACCGTCGTCGTCGTGATCTGGTGCTGGATGGAGAGATTGAAGCTCTGGTACGCCGGCGGCCGCGTCGCTTCGCTGCCCTGCCACCACGGCATCGCGCGGCCGTTTCCGAAGCTCGGATCGACGAATGGCGGCGCCTGCCAGAACGGCTGCCCGTCCTTCACCAGGAATCGCGGCTGCAAGCCCTGCGTGGAATCGGATTGCGTGTCGGTCAGGGTGAATCCAAGAGTGTGAGTGGAGCCGGTGACCGTGGTGATGTTGCCGTAGCTCAGCCCGTAGGAGAGCCGGAACACCGTCTTCTGTTTGAAAGTGTATGCGAGACCGAATCGCGGACCAAATGCCTTGTAGTAGCTGTCGGCCAGGGAGCGTGTGCCTTCACAACCCTGGCAGCTTCCAGCGTAGATCAGCGCGCCCGGCAGGTTTCCAGCCCCGGGATTCGGCCGGTCGGGAGCGAAGTCGCTCCAATTGTCGTTCTCGCCGGTCGGCGGCAGAGTCGTTTCCCAGCGGACGCCCAGGTTCACCATCAGGTTGGGACGCACCCGCCAGTCGTCCTGGAAGAATCCGGCGTATGAGGGCCACTGCTGGCCGATGTAGCGGATCGTGTCGATTGAGCCCGCGTTGGCGTAGCCAAGCAGCATGGAGGCGATCGGACTTCCGCCGGCAGTGGCGAAGTTCGTGTCGCCGGGCCGCCCGGTGTTCTTGAAGTCGAACGTGATGCAGCCGGAAACGCACTGCCGTCCGAAGCCGTTGTAGTACTGATACTGAACCTGGCCGCCCATCTTGAGCGTGTGCTTGCCTTTGATGATCGTCAGATCGTCGGCAAACATCTTGATGAAGTTCTCGCTGCCGTTGTTCGCGCGGCCGCCCCACTGTGAGTAACCGTTCGAGAAGTTGAAGTTGACCAGATTCTGATCGCAATCGGGGACATTCACGATGCAGACCTTGTCCTTCCAGCTGATGCCGCTGCGAACCGTGGCCTGCGGCGGATCGTGATTCTCTTTCCAGTTGTTGCCGCCGCCGTAGAAGTGGTTGTAGATCGTCGGAGAAATCGTGTAGTCCCAGCTTCCGCGAAAGACGTCGGAGTTGCGCGTGGTGTCGTTGTAATTGACGAAATTCCCGGGCAGGTCGGCCACACCGTAGGCGCCGGGCTTCTGGCTCGAGCGGTTGTAGCCCCAGTACCCGGAGATCCGGCTCTTGGCGCTGAACATGTGATCGCCCTTGACGCTGATCTTGGTGTTCGGGCGAACCTCGGTGCCTTGCGTGACCAGGTAGTTGTTCGTCACGTAGTTGACCGACCCCGGAGCGGCGCCATTGTTCGGAAGCGGCGTAGGGCCTTCTCGGAAAGCCGCCAGTGCCTTCACCACCGTCGGATCGAAGAGGGTCTTCGGGATCTGTTGTTGGGGAAGACTTGGCGGGTCACCGTCCCGTCCGGAGCTGTCACCTGCGTCGTCGGATTGTAGATGGGGATCACCTGCCCCTGCGCGTTCACCCAGTTGCGGAAGTCGCCGTCGTACATCTCCGCCGTCGGCACCGTCCGCGTGGCGCCGTTGGCGCCGTCGCGGTTGCGGAAGGCTTCGTAGCTGAAGAAGAAGAACGTCTTGTTCTTGCCGTTGTAGATCTTCGGAATCCAGACAGGACCGCCCACCGAGCCGCCAAAGTCATGCTGCTTGTAGACGGGGCGGGCGATGCCGCGGCCGTTGTTGAAGAAGTTGTTGGCGTCGAACGCACTCGTTGCGGATGAAGTCGTAGGCCGTGCCATGGATATCGTTGGTGCCCGACTTGGAGGCGAAGCTCATGATGCCGCCCGAGGCCTGCCCGTACTCGGCCTTGAAGCCGTTGGTGTCGACCGTGAACTCGGTGACCGCTTCGACCGACGGAGCGTTGACGGCCACCCAGCTTTGCTGACAGCGCGCGCGAGGTGTTGGCCGACACGCCATCCAGGTTGGTGCCGTAGCCCGCGGCCTGTCCGCCGCCCAGGATGAAGCCGTTGTCGCCGCCGACGTTCTTGGCTTCCGGCGTCAGCGCCGCCAGATTGAACGGGCTGCGCATCGCCGCCGCCGACAACAAGCGGCAGTTCATCGACGAGCTTGTTGGTCACCGTGACGCTCGTCTTGGCGTTCTCCGTCGAGAGCGCCATCGCACTGGCGGAAACCTCGACAGCCTGCACCGCCGTGCCGACTTCGAGAGTGGCGTCGGCGCGAACGGTCGCCGAAGCGTTCAGTTCGATGCCCGTGACGCTGGCGGGCCGAAACCCTTCTTTCTCGACCTTCACCGTGTAGGTTCCAGGAGGAAGTTGCGGAACCGTGTAATCGCCGGCCTCATTCGTCGGAACCGACATGGCAGCGCCGGTCGAGGTGTTCGTCAACGTAACCACGGCGCCCGGCACAACTGCGCCGGAAGCGTCCTGGACTGTACCGGTGAGTGTGCCTCGGTCTGACTGGGCGAGAGCAGTGTTTGCCAGTCCGACGAGGAGAACTACAGCCAACGCGGCTATGGAGCGAATCGACAGCATGGGACCACCTTGGGATTGGAATGTGCGGCTTACCCCGGAATCCGGCGTAGTCCGCTCCTGCAACTGGCAAACCAAGGGATCTGCCGCAGAACTGCGGCGTATGCGATACAAGGCTAATTTCAGCGACTGCATCCCCGAATCCCCTTAAGTCCTACCCGGCGGGACTGTTCAGTCCCATCGGTGTTAGTTCACCAGTTGGTCAGGATTTTATCACACAGGGTGGTGGAGTCAACCAAAAAGTCTTTTGCTTTGTACTGAGTGGTTCGAACGCGATGACGCGCAAGGACCGGCCCTCGGGGACGGCGGAACTCCGGCTGGCCGGTTTTCCGCCTTGCTCCTACTTCAGCCTGTCGTTGATCGCCTTCAGTTGCTTCACGTCGAACTTCATCTTGCGGTCGTAGGTCAGCAGGCCGTTCACTTCCTGCTCGACATCGGTCAACTGCGTATAGCAAATGCCAATGAACGGGATCTGCGCTGATGGCGTTGTATTGCCCGCTGAGGCGCGTCAGAACTGCCTCCGGCGTCTTCTCCACGCCCGAGTAGCCCCAGGCGTTCTCCGCCGTCTGAGTCCCCGGCGGGATGTAGGCGATGCCGCCGAATTCGCTCAGGTAAAGCGGCGAGCCATTGTACTCATAGCCCGAGATCAGGTAAGGATGGCCGAGCGGCGGCAACTGCTTCTTCTCGATGAAGACCTTCCATCGTTCCATCAGCGCATCGAGCGTCGGCGCGTAATCGTGTACGGCGAACAGGTCCGTGGTTTCCAGATGTTCCCAGCCCTCGTTGTCAATCACCAGTCGCGTCGGGTCGAAAGCCTTCGTCAGATGGTAGAGGCTGCGCAGGTGCGCTTGCTGCCTCACGTCGCTCAACTTCGGCACGCCCCAACTCTCGTTGATCGGAGCCCAGATGAGGATCGACGGGTGGTTGATGTCACGTTCCAGGCACTCCATCCACTCGCGCGTGAAGCGGCTTGCATACTGCTCGTCGAACAGGTACGCGTTGGCCATCTCGCCCGAAACGATGAGCCCCATCTTGTCGGCCCAATACAGAAACCGCGGATCCTCCACCTTCTGGTGCTTCCTCGCGCCATTGAAGCCCATCTCCTTGGTTGCCTTGAGATCGAACTGAATCGCCTCGTCCGAGGGCGGCGTCAACAGGCTCTCCGGCCAATACCCCTGGTCGAGCACGAGCTTGAGGTACACAGGCCGGCCATTCAGAGTCACCCGCCCTTTCTCCACCGCCACCTTGCGGATGCCGAAGTAGCTGTCCACATGGTCCAGAACCTCGCCGGCGCTGCGCAGTTCGAATGCCACGTCATACAGGTTCGGATTCTCAAGCGACCACAATCGAGGTTCCCTGATCCAGGCGCCGGCGGCCGCATACTTGCCTCGCACTGGGGCTGACCCCTCGGCGACAACGGTTGCCCCCGATTTGATCGAGTAATGCAGCGTCAGGCCGCTCGACGGATTCACTACCCGCGCGTCAAAGGTGACCCGGCCATCCAGTTCCGAGTCGATCCGGAAGTACTCCACCCGGCTCGCCCCGGTCGCTTCCAGCCAGACACTCTGCCAGATTCCGGACGTGCGCGTATAGAAGATTCCACGCGATTTGGGCTCCCAATACTGCTTGCCCCTGGGGATCGACCGGTCCGTCGGAGGATCCCAAGCCCGCAACGTAATCGTGTTGGCGCCCGTCTTCAGATATGGCGTGATGTCGAACCGGAACGGTGTATTGCCGCCCTCGTGCTCGCCGGCGAAACGGCCGTTCACCCAGACCCGCGCCTGATAGTCGACCGCGCCAAAATGCAACAGAACGTTCTTTCCCGACCACTCCTTGGCCAGCGTAAACTGCCGCCGGTACCAAACCACCGGGTGAAAGGACGTGTCGCCGATGCCGCTCAACTTGCTTTCAAAGCAGAAGGGCACAGTGATGCTCTTGGAGAATTTCTTCGTTCCGGTTGCCCAGTCCTCCTTCAACCCGGCGTCCGAATCGTCGAACTCGAACTCCCATGGGCCGTTCAGGCTTGTCCACTGCGGCCGGGCGAACTGCGGGTTCGGAATCTCCGGCCGGGGAGCGGCCTCTGCGGCAAGACCAAAACCGAGCGAAACTAGGATGACTGCACGATGCATGGTCTGATTCTATTCCTGCTGGCCGCCTCCTGCCTCGCTTGGGCCGGGGAACCGTCGCGGACGATTGCCCTGACGTTTGACGACCTGCCCATGGTGCCCCAACTCCCTATCGAGGAAGCCCGGCGCGCCACGAATCAGATTCTAGCCGCACTGAAGACGACAGGCAGTCCTGCCGTCGCCTTTGTCAACGAAAATAAGCTCGAGGAGCCTGGCGAGCTCGATCGCCGGCTGAGCCTGCTCCGCGCCTGGATTGACGCCGGCCATGAACTCGGCAATCACACCTACTCGCATCCCGATCTCAACACCACTCCCCTGCTCGTCTACCAGAGCGACATTCTGCGAGGCGAACGGCTCATCCGGCCCATGATGAAGAGCGCCGGAAAGCAGTTGCGCTGGTTTCGTCACCCCTTCACGCACACCGGCCCCACCCAGCAGATCAAGGTCAATCTCGAACTATTCCTCAAGCGGAAGGGCTACCGTGTCGCTCCCTTCACCATCGAGAACTCCGATTGGCTCTTCTCCTCCGCCTGGGTGACTGCCGTTCGCTCGGGTGACCGCGAAACCGCCGAGCGCATCCGGAACGCCTACCTCGATTTCAACGACATCATGTTCGGCTGGTTCGAGCGCCTGTCGGCGGAGTCCTTCGGCCGGGACGTGCCCCAGGTACTTGCTGCTGCACGCCAATCCCCTTGAACGCCGAGGTCCTGCCTGAGCTGCTCGCCCGCATCAAAGCCCGCGGCTACAGATTCATTTCCCTCGACGAGGCCCTGGCCGACGACCTCTACGAGACCAGGGATGGCTACGTCGGCAAGTCGGGGCCCAGCTACGTCCACCGCTGGTCGATGACCCGGGGCCAGTCGAGCCGCCTGCGCGACGAGCCTGATCCGCCCGCCTGGGTCAGCAGCATGTTCAGGGCTCAAGAATCCGTCGGCGCCGCCCGATAGACGAGCGTATGGCCCTTCGCGCCCTCGCGGCCACGCTGGCCCTCCTGATTGTTTCAACCGCAGTCGGATGGCTGGTCGTTCCTGCCCTGGGGCACACCCAGGAAACCATCTGGAAGAATTCTTACCTCATTCCCGCCTACGAGAAGCCTGTGCGGACCCTGGATTGCCTCCTCCGGGGACTCTGGCTGCGTTACGACTCCCTCTGGTACCAGCGGATCGCCGAGCGCGGGTATGAGAACATCTCCACCCCGTTCTACCCGCTGCTTCCCATGGCGGCCGCCGGGCTTATGCTGTTGGGAATATCGTCCAGTTGGGCCGTCCTGCTCGCCTCGCGCCTGGCTGCATTTCTGGCCATCTGGGGGATGTTCCGTCTCGCCTCCGCGGACTACGATGAGCGAACCGCCGGCCGGGCCGTGCTCTTCTGGCTCTGCTGGCCGATGAGTTTCATGCTGCTCGCCGGCTACTCGGAGCCGTTCCTCGTCGCCGCGATGGTCTGGTCGCTCGTCTTCGTCCGCGCTGGGCACTGGTGGCCGGCTGCCCTCTGCGCCGTACTCGCCTGTCTTTCCCGCTCCACCGGCATCGCTCTCCTGCCTGCACTCTATTGGCTGGCCTGGCAGCGCAGACCGGTCCAGTGGGCGCCGCTCGCTTTCGCCTCGATCGGCCCACTGCTGTTTCCGATCTATTTGAAGCTGAGCGGATTGGCTCTTCCCTCGGTGTCCTATCCCATCTATTGGCGGACCGAAGCGGCAGCTCCCTGGACCACGCTTCTTGCCGCGATGCGCGCATTGGCCAGCGACCATGCCGGCTTCGTCATTTTCAACCTCACGGCGATCGTAGTCGTTGCCCTGCTCGTATTCACATCGGCCTTGCGCACGGAGTACAAGCTCATCTCCGCCTGCATGGTGCTGTTTCTCCTCACCGCCAACACCACCCCGCCCCTTCACAGCATGATGCGCTACTCGATGGCCATCTTCCCTGCGTTCATCGCACTGGGCGCGAGGGCTCGAGCCTCCTGGGCCGTGCTGCTCGTGGCGGCCACTCTCGCGATGGTCAACCTGTTGATGCTGTTCTTCTTCTTCGACTGGGCCTACATCGTCTGAACCCCGGCGTCCGGACACGGTCAGGGACTACTGATACGCTATCTTCCGTGAACCCGACCCGCCGCTCTGCCCTCAAGACCGTCCTGCTGAGCAGCCTCCTCAAAGCTCAGGACGCCCCCCACCGCGACACGATCGACCTCGACACCGAACACCAGGCCATCGAAAACTTCGGCGCCTCTGACTGCTGGAGTATGCAGAAACTCGGCACATGGTCGCTCTCCAACCGCCAGCGCGTGGCCGATCTCCTCTTCTCCCAATCCACCGGCATCGGACTCTCCTGCTGGCGCTTCAATATCGGCGGCGGAATCACAGACAGGATCAACGATCCGTGGCGCACGGCAGAGACCTTCGAAGTCGCCGAAGGCAAGTACGACTGGTCCCGCCAGGCCCCCGAGCGCTGGTTCCTTAAAGCGGCGCAAGCCGCCGGAGTACCCCAGTTCCTCGCCTTCGTCAACAGTCCGCCTGGTCGCATGACGCGCACCGGCATCACTTACGGCCAGTCCGGACTCGGCGCCACCAACCTCAAGCCCGGTTTCGAAGGCCAATTCGCCCGCTACCTGGTCGACATCCTCGAGCACTTCAGAACCGCCGAACGCCTGAAGTTCGATTTCATCAGCCCGGTGAATGAGCCGAACGTCGAGTGGAACGGCAAGACGCAGGAAGGGTGCCGGTCGAGCAACAACGATATCAAAGCCATGCTGCGCGCCCTCGACTCCGAACTCAAAAAGCGCAAATGTCCCAGCCGGATCGCCGGCATCGAGGCGGCCGGCCTGGAGCCGCTCTCCTCCACCGTCGAGAAGATGTCGTCCAAGTACGGTGCGCAATACGGCGACTACATCAGGGAATTCCTCGACGACAAATCCGTGAACGGCCTGCTGAACAACCGCCTCCTCTACCACGACTACGGCTCCGACCGGCTGAAGGGCGAACTCGTCGAACACCGCCAGATCGTGCGCGATCGAATCGCGAAGTACCCCGGCTGGAAGCTCTGGATGTCGGAGTACTGCGTCATGACCGGCTCGGAAGGCCGGGGCGGCGGGGGTCGCGACCTCACCATGAACACCGCCCTCGATGTAGCCCGCATCATCCATCTCGATCTGACCCTGGTCGGAGTAACCGCCTGGCAATGGTGGACCGCCGTTTCCCCCGTGAATTACAAAGACGGTTTGATCTACACCGATTGGAAGAAACCCGGCGATGCCGAGTCGATCATCCCGGCCCGTCTGCTGTGGGCATTCGGCAACTACAGCCGCTTCGTCCGCCCGGGCATGCGCCGCGTCGAGCTCAAAGGCTCAGGCCACGACATCCGTGGTCTGATGGGTTCCGCCTACAAGGATGAAAAGGCAAAGCGCGTGGTAGCTGTCTACGTCAACATGGCGACCGCTCCCCAGACCGTCCAACCCGATTTCGCCCTCGGCGCCAGGCGCTGGCGGCTCAAGTCGCTCACGCCCTACGTCACCTCCGGCCGCGAAGGCGACGAACTGAAGAAGTACCCCGAATCAGCGCCAGACAAGCCGCTGGAGATCCCGGCCCGCGCCGTGGTATCGCTGGTAGCACAGTTCACCGATTAGCATCTGAATATGAACCGCCGTCAACTTCTGAGATCTGCCGCCTCGGCTGGCGATGAGCGCTGCCGTTGGCTCGGCCAAACAGGCCCGCCGCCTTCCGATCGCCGTCTCCACCCTGGGATGCCCCAAGTGGGATTGGAGCACCATCGTCAGGAACGCATCGTCGTATGGATTTGCTGCGCTCGAATTGCGCGGCATTCAGAATGAGATGGACTTGCCCAAGTGCGCCGAGTTCAGCGGCACGCGCCTGAAAGGCACGCTTCAGGATCTTTCTGCAGCGGGTCTCCGGATCTCCGACCTCGGCGCGTCGGCCCAGATGCACGAACCCGATCCGGCCAAACGCGCCAAACACCTGGACGAGGCCCGGCGATTCATCGATCTCGCTCATGCCTTGCAGGCGCCTTACGTTCGCGTGTTTCCGGATCGGTTCCTGCCGGGCGAGGACAGGAAGGTGACATTCGCGCGCATCGCCGAAGGCCTCCATGAACTCGGCGAATACGCCAAGCCTGCGAAGGTGACGGTGATTGTCGAGTCGCACGGCGAATTTCGGCGAGCCGAAACCATCGTCCCGATTCTCACCGGCGCGAAGTCGAAAAACGTCGCCTTTCTCTGGGACGCCCACCATACCTGCGTGGAAGGCGAGAAGCCCGCCGACACGTTCCGCGACCTGGGCAAGTACACCCGCCATGTTCACCTCAAGGACTCCGTGCCGGTGCCAGGGAAGCCGAAAGAAGATCGCCGCTACGTCTTGACGGGAGCCGGCGACATTCCGGTCAAGGAAACGGTGCGTGTGCTGGCCGCTGGCGGTTACAAAGGCTATTACTGCCTCGAGTGGGAAAAACGCTGGCACCCCGAGATCGAAGAGCCTGAGGTAGCGTTTCCGCACTACGCGAAAACGATGCGCCAGTACCTTGCGGAAGCCGGCGTCGCCGCACCGGCGTAGCGCGGAGGGTTTGATGACGAAAATGAACATCCTCTGCATCGGACCCTGCCGCCCAAACCGAAGCACGGCGGTGTGAAGGACCGACTGACCGATCGGAACGGTCAGGCTTGGCTCCAGGCTCAAACCCGAGGTCGATCACAGCCTGTGGAACCGACGCAGGTTCCCGAATCGACGTAAATACTCCCATGGCCCGCGGATTCTCCAGATACGATCGCTTGGCATCCAAAACGCAAGCCGCCCACTCCGGCTTTGGCGTTCTCCCGTTGGCGCGGGACAGCAGACGCGAACAAAAGGTAGGGCCGTCGCGGATCGCGCCCGCGAGCCTGCACGTAACCGAGCCAAGCCGCCAGCAGCGGATCGCACTCGGCCAGAGTTGGCGGGATATCCTGAGGCCGCCCCATGACGTAGAATCCGACTCACTTCTCCAGCGCTTCCTCGAACCACTGAGAATATGTGCGCGGCTTGTTTCCACCGCTCGGACAGGATGGCAGCGCCACTGTCGCCATCATGGATTCGTGCTATGTCCTGAATCGGGTCGCGATCGGCGGGTCTGGCCCTTTCAACTGGTAGCGTTGCCCCGGAAGGAAAGAACGCCTCGCGCAGGACCGGGCGCTCCAACAGGAACAACAAGTCGGCTGTGTGCCGCCAAGTATCTCGTGCTCCCGCAACCACCAACTGATCTCGCATAGATTGCCAGGCTGCTCGTTTCAGTTTCCGGGCTCGGACAGGGTCCGTTGCCGCCACGCGGGACTCAATAGCCGAGGCGAAAGGCGTCGTGCAACACAAGCCCGTCGGCCGCCGCCTCGACGAATGAAAGCTGGCGCAGATTCGCCAGAATGTTCTCGGCGGAATGGTCCGGCAGCATCGCTTCGAGTACCGGTCGGGTAACCCGGCGAACCAGAGAAGCGGCTTCAATCGCTTCCCTCAGCACGGGGTCGGCTATTTCGTTTACGCACGTGAGCGCCAGGTGATCGATCACCTGGTTGAGCTCCAGGTCGCCGGTGAGAGCGTCGGGTTTGTCCGCAAGACTCGCCGTACACAACTGCAGAGCGAGAGGATGTCCTCTAGCGAAGCGGGCAATCCGGTCCTGGACCGCTTCCGTGAACCCGCGGCTGGCCAGGAAGGCTCCCACATCTGCCTCGGGAAGAGGACCCAGCCGCAAACTCAGCACGTGGTCCGCCCAACCGGGAGCAGCTATCCAAGGGGCAGTTGCGAGCGAACGCCCCATGATAATGAACCTCACCGACATGGGCAGGGCCGGAAGGAACTCCGTGCGCAGCCAGCCATCCAGAAGGCGCAGGGCTTCGTAGTTGTCCAGGGCGAAGACCATCGGCTCGGCCAGGGCGCCGACCGCCGCCGCCACCTCTGAGACATTTCGCAATTCCACGCCGAGCGATGTTCCGATGGCACCCAGAAGGCCCAGCGGAACCGGTTCGACGCCGCGGCAATCGAGCAGGCGCACCTGCCGGCCCCGAGCAGCCGATTCCCGCTCGAATGCGCGCACCAGGCTTGTCTTGCCGATGCCGCCAACGCCATGCAGGAGCACGACGAGCGGTCCTTCGGGCTCGAACAGCGTCGCGAGCCGCGCCAACTCCCGCTCCCGCCCCCTGAAACGATCAGCGTGAGAGCGCTCGAGACTGTCCTTGATCGTACTCATCTTGCATCGCAATCCATTGAAATACAGAGAGCAATCCAGAGTTGTCGATTTCTCATCCCGACCTCATCCCAGCCTCATGCTCGCCGGCAATCTGACCCCAAACTGACAGTGTAAATCCACGGCGCGCTACTCAGTAGGCCCCGCCGAACACGTACCAAATCTAAGGAGCAAACTCCATGTCGACACGCTTACTGTTCACGCTTGCGCTGGCAGTTGGGGCCGCCAACTCGCTCTCCGCTGCCGAGCCCGTCACCTTCTGGAACTCAGTGGCCGGGCAAGCGTTCACCCCGACGCAGGGCGCCAACCCTGTCGCCCAATCAAGAACCTACGCGATCCTGCATGCATCTATACACGATGCGCTGAACGCGATTGACGCCCGCTACGGCTCCTACACGCCGGGTCTGCCCCTGGATCCAGGCGCCTCGCTAGCCGCCGCCGTCGCGGCGGCCTCCCGCTTGGTTCTGACCACGCTGATCCCCGATCAAGCCGGCTTCATCCGCACGGCCTACACAACGGAGTTGGCTGCGATTGTGGACGGTCCGGCCAAGGCCCGCGGCATCGCCCTGGGCGAGGCAGCCGCGCAATCGATTCTGCGGCGGCGGCAACAGGACGGCGCGGACCGCTTCCGCAGACCCGGTGTTCCTCCCCCATACCGGTCCCGGTGAGTATCAATTCACCGCCCCCTTCAACTTTGCAGCGTTTCCGGGTTGGGGCCGCGTTACACCATTCGCGATCGTGCTGAAGGAACACGAACTCGACGGCCCCCTGGCAGTCTCCAGCGCGCGCTACGCCCGCGACTTCCAGTTCGTCAAAGAGATCGGACGGATTGACAGCCGCACGCGCACCGAGGAGCAGTCGGAGATCGCTCAGTTCTGGTACGAAGATTCTCCACTCAGTTGGAACCGCATCACCAATACGGTCGTCCGCCAGAGGAGTCTGGATTCCTGGCAAGCTGCGCGGGCATTTGCACTGGTCAACTTCGCCATGGCCGATGCTTACATCGCCGGATTCGAGGCGAAGTACGAATTCCGGTTCTGGCGTCCGGTTACTGCGATCCAGAATGCCGCGACCGACGGTAACGAACGCACAGAGGCCGATACCGCCTGGCAGCCTTTCCTCGTGACTCCCCCCGTGCCCGACTATCCCTCCACGCACTCCGTGGTGGGCGCAGCGGCGGCCGAGATCCTGATCGACCTTTTTGGCGACCGGATCCGCTACGAGACCACCAGCCTTACGTTGCCGGGCGTGTCCCGTAGTTTCCGCGGCTTCTCGGACGCGGCCGAAGAGAACGAAAACTCGCGCGTCCTCGCCGGCATCCACTTTCCGCATGCCGTGCGGGACGGACACCGCCAGGGGCGCAGCATCGGAAGAGCCGTGGGGAAGTTATTGCAGCCTGTCCGCAAGGACTCAGAAAACTATTGATTCCACTCAGAAGAGAAAGAAAGAGGATACGTCATGAATATCAACGAACAAAAACTGCACGCGCTGCTGGGCAAGGCTGTGTTGGACTTCGGCGCCGTGTTTCAAGCCCCGTTGATCCTGATCGGGGACAGCCTGGGTCTGTACCGCGCGATGCGGGATGGCCAACCCACCACGCCGTCTGCGCTCGCAGAACGAACGGACACGGCCGAACGATACGTCCGGGAGTGGCTCAATGCACACGCGGCGGCGGGCTATGTCGACTATCACACCGAAAATGGAACATACTCGCTGTCGCCGGAGCAGTCCATGCTGTTCGCCGACGAAGGCGGCCCCGCGTTCATCGTGGGAGCCTTCCAGGCGGCGACGGGCGCGGGGGCCATTCGCCAGGCGCTGGAACAGGCCTTCCGAACCGGCGAGGGGCTCCCATGGCACCAGCACGACCATCAGGTCTTTCATGGTACGGAGCGCTTTTATCGCTCCGGCTATGTCGCCAATCTGGTGTCGAACTGGATACCGTCGATCGCCGGAGCTCAGGAGTCTCTAACGAGGGGTGGCTGCGTCGCAGATATTGGCTGTGGCCATGGGGCATCCACTCTTCTGATGGCGCAGGCGTTCCCGAACTCGCGGTTTTTCGGCTTCGATTCCCACGCCGCGTCGATTGAAGCGGCACGGGAGCGGGCCGCTGCCAAGGGTCTGTCAGACAGGGTCCAGTTCGCCATCGCCGGAGCCAAGGACTTTCCCGGAACGGGCTACGATCTGGTTACGATCTTCGATGCTCTCCACGACTTGGGAGACCCGGCAGGCGCAGCCGCGCATGTCCGCTCCACTCTCAAGCCGGACGGAGCGTGGATGATCGTTGAGCCCTATGCCGAGGACCGGTTGGAGGCGAACTTCAATCCCGTTGGCCGCGCTTATTTCTCGGCCTCGACGCTGCTTTGCACGCCCTGTTCATTGTCACAGGAAGGCGGACTTGCGCTGGGAGCGCAGGCTGGCGAGGCGCGTCTTCGAGCGGTCGTCGCCAACTCAGGGTTCGGCCAATTTCGCAGAGCCGCACAAACACCTTTCAATCTGATCTTCGAGGCCCGGGTTTGAGAGCACTATTCGCCGGCGGCACGTTGTCCATTCCGCCGGCTTTCAACAAGGAGACGCATTTCACATGATTTTACAAATCAATTTCAATCTCAATGTGCCTGCCGCGGAATACCAGAAGATGGCTGATTCCATCGCGCATGCCTTTCTCGATGTGCCTGGGCTGAGCTGGAAGATCTGGCTGCTAAACCCGGATGCTCAGGAGGCGGGCGGAATCATCTATTCGATAGCCAGGCATCCCTGGATGCATACCTGGACGGTCCAATTGTGGCAAGGCCGAGAGAACTCACAACCATACGAAACATCTCGATGAAGCAGTTTGAAGTCATGCCAGAGGCTACGGCATTGACCCGCGGCCCCTTCGCAGCGGCAATGACGTCCGGCGCATAGCGGATCGACAAAGGATGGCGTGACCTCGCCATCCCAATGCCGGCTCCTACAGCTTGGACTCCCAGCCCTTGCGCATGAATGGTCTCAGGTAACCATTCGCTTCCGCGCTGTTTGTGAACCGCATCTTCTCGCCATCCCAGTTCAACTTGCCTGGAACGCGCAGCGCGATGGCGCCGAGCGACAGCCACTCGATGTACTTCGACGCGACGGAGAATTCCGACACACCCGGCGCGCCGCCCTTGCAGGCGCGCATCCAATCCTGCTGATGGTTGATCCCGCGCTGCAGCATCTGCGGCGGGAGTTTGTATTCCGCCCACCGCGATGCCGGCAGCAGCCACACGCCCTCGCCGCGGGTTGTCGTGGCCATGTATCCCTTGGAACCGACGAACACCGCGCCGTTGCCGGGAGCGCGCATCGCGGGATCGCCGCTCTGCGGCCCGCCGCCGAACCCTCCAGGCCCGGGCGAGCCGGCATGTTGGCGGGACGAGGCCCGCCGGCGCCATCACTCCCGCAACCGGTTTGCCGTCCACCGTCAGACGCTCGCCGACCAGCATCATGCCGTCCATCGTGCTCAGGAACGGCCGGCCCTTTTCCGCCAGGTTGTTCATGGGCGGAAACAGGCGCTCGGTTTCACCCATGCCGGGAGGATTCTTGAAATCGCCGCGCATGTTCTGGTAGGCGTGGACCGTCACCGGCGGCATGTTGGCGCGAGCCGGGAACTCGAAGACGATGTGCGCGCGCAGCGGCCACAGCCACTCGTTCTTGCCTTCGACGAACACGCACTCCACGCTCGTGGGCGACGCCTTGTCCAGTTGCAGGGCCAGGTGCGCGGGCCCGAGATTGTGCACCAGCCAGTCGCCGAGTGATCCGCCGGTCGAGAAGTCGAGAAATGCGCGCCACTGATTCGTCATCAGCGGATTGAAATCGCGGGGTTTCGCCGGGCCGAGCCACAGGTCCCAATCGAGCGTCTCGGGGACCGTGGTCTTTGCCGGACCGGTCGGCGGGAGATTCGGCTGGCCGCCGTAGATTCCGCCCGTCCAGGCATGCAACTCCTTCACCTCGCCGATGTCGCCGGACCAGAGGATCTCGCACGCAGTCTTGGTGGCCTCGTGATTGAACCCCTGGTTGCCCATCTGTGTAGCGACCTTGTACTTGGCGGCGGCCTCGGTGAGCAGTCGCGATTCCCAGGCGGTGCGTGTCAGCGGCTTCTCGCAATACACGTGCTTGCCGTGCTGCATGGCGGCGAGGGCAATCGGTGTGTGCATGTGATCCGGCGTCGCGATCATCACTGCGTCGACCGACTTTTCCGTCTCGAGCAGTTTGCGGTAGTCCTTGTGCTTGGTCGCCTTCGGATAGGTCTTGAACGCCTTTGCGGCCCGCGCCTCATCGACATCGCACAGAGCGACGACGTTTTCGGTGGACGTCACTCCGACCAGGATCTCCGGACCGCGGGTGCCGACGCCGATTGCGGCGATGTTCAGTTTCTCGTTGGGTGACTTGTAGCCCGCCGCGGAGAGCGACGGGACGCTGCCGAACCCGCCTGTCGGAACGGCTCCAGCCAGAAGAGATCCGTAAAAGAAATAGCGTCTGGGGAATCTGTTGTGTCTCATTGTCGTCTCGACGCCGGGCCAGGACTTCGGCAGCGGTACTGCCAATGTGAGGGCGAGCGCTGAATTGATCCTATTTCAAAGGCGTTGGGGGAGCAAGCCGCCAACATTGCGCCAACGTTGCGCCGCGCGAATTAGGCCAGTCCTGAGCTGACGAGTGACGAATACAGATCTACCTTCGCTGTTCGCAGGATCGGAAGTTTCGTATCCGGCTACGGGGTTATCCGTGGTGCTCCGCCGGCAGAGGTACTGTTTCCCGTGCCGCGTTCCTTGAGGACCATCTCGTTCTGGCCGTTCGTCTGGCCGGCCTGGTTTTTCCCATGTGTGGATGGCGAGGCAAGGCCCTTCGCCTTGCGCTTGCTCTTGTCAGCAGGATGCTTGGACGTATCGACTTTTCCAGCCATAATGTGCCTCCACGGTAGAGACCCTATGTCGACTTGAGATGTTACCGGTCCCTCACGCCATTCGGCGCTTGCGAGGCTTTTTGCGTGGGACTTCGGCGCCGTGAACGCATAAGTTATTTGTTTTCAATTGGCAGTCGTTTCCCAAGCTGGACGTAAACCTGTTTTCAGGGATCGGGCCGGCTCCGGAGTACCATCTTCTGTGAGAGAAAACACTGATGCTCGGAAGACCAAACGGATGGGTCGCCAGGCCGGAGGAGATTCGACTCGGTCACCGGCTGCTCTTCGCCATGATCGGGCTGCTGACCGGAGAGGCAACGATGGCGGTTCTGGCTGCAGGCCATCCGCTGTGGTTGTACTTCATCATCGCCGCGGCAATTGGCTGGGCATTTGTCGGATTGCCGATCGTACTTCCGGTGCCGTCACGTGTGCTCTCACAGGTGCCATGGCCAGTGGTTCTTATCGTTGGCGGCTGCCTCGGCCCGCTGGCGATGGCGGCTATGCTTCTTACCACCGCGGCACTTCATGCCCTTCTGGGCCCCGCTCCGGCAACGTTTTCATTAAACGGCTTGTTTACTGGCACCGAACATCTCTGGCCAATGGCAAGCTTGGTTTCAGCTGTTTCGGTTGGCATGTACTCGGCTCTGGTGCGCCGGAGATATCGAGAGATCAGTCCACAGCCTATTGCCGCTCCAGGATCACCGCCGCGCTGTCGTAGTCGCCCCGGAGATTCAGCGCGACACCGTGACTCATCAGATACGCCCCGCTGACCTCCGCCTGCCCGCCCTGCAGTTTCCCGTTCACCGCCTCGAGGCGATAAACCGCCTTTGCGTCCAGTCCTCGCAGCCGGATGAGCGGAGCAGCCGTATTGTATTGCTGCGAGTGCCTGAACCCGAACAGCACCGCCTGCTTCCCATCCAGCGACACGTACATATTGGCCGTCGTGTCGCTCGTGCGCGGTGACATCAGCCGGTACAGGCTGCCCGTCTGCACCGTGCTCCGGATGCGCTTGTAGACGCCCACCATTTTCGTCGCAAGCTCCGAATCCTTGGCCGACCAGTGGTTGAGGTTCGCGCCGATGCCGAGCGCACCCTGCATCGCTACCAGGAAACGGTACTCGAGCGGCGCGCTCCGTCCGTTCATGTTCGGCACATCCGTCACCCAGGCCGACATGACCTTCGGCGTGTACGCCTGCGTGAAGCCTTCCTGAATCCTGAGCCTGTCAAAGGCCTCGGTGTTATCTGATGGCCATACTTCTTCCACGCGCTGCAGAACCCCCAGGTCCACGCGTCCGCCGCCTCCCGAGCACGATTCGATCTCCAGTCCCGGATGCTTCGCGCGAAGCTTATCGAGCAGATCGTAGTAGTTCCAGACGTACTTTGTCCAAAGCTCGCGCTGCTCGGCCGGAGGCGCTTCCGGCCACCCGGGTTCGGAGAACGAGCGGTTCATGTCCCACTTGAAGTATTTGATCTTGTAGTCGGTCGCGAGCTTGTCCAGAACTTTGAACAGGTAGTCCTTGACGTCGTCGCGCGCCAGGTTCAGCACCATCTGGTTGCGCAGCTCGCTCCGCGGACGGCCGGGGAAGTTCATCACCCAATCGGGATGGGCGCGGTACAGATCGCTGTCGGCGTTGACCATCTCCGGCTCAACCCACAGGCCGAAGTCCATTCCAAGGCTGTTCACTGAGTTGATCAGGCCGTTGAGCCCGTTCGGGAACTTCTTCTTGTTCACGAACCAATCGCCCAGCCCGGCGCGATCGTTGTCACGCTTTCCGAACCAGCCGTCGTCCACCACGAACAACTCGACCCCGAGCTTCGCGGCCTTCTCGGCAAGCAGCTTCTGTCCGGGCTCGTCCACGTTGAACGTGGTCGCTTCCCACGAGTTGTAGAGCACCGGCCGGAGCCGCGACTTCCCGCCTCCGGGCATGATCTGCTCGTTCTCGAACCTGTGCAACAGCCTCGATGCGCCGCCGAACCCCTCGGCCGAGTAGCCCGCGTAGAAGTCCGGTGTCTGCAGCGTCTCGCCCGGCTTCAGCGGGTATTCGAAGTCGAAGCTGTTCAGCCCGCCCGTGACCCGAACCTGACGGTAGGGCGTCTGCTCCACCGTGATGCGCCAGTTTCCGCTCCACGCGAGCGCACCGAACCAAACGCCGCCCTGCTCTTCACCGGCGCTGCCGTCGTCGATGGCAAACCACGGATTGAAGTTGTGGCTTGTGTGCCCCTTGCGGCTCTCCAGCACCTTCTTGCCTTCATGGATCGGCTCGCGGTTCACCTGCGTCTCGGCAGCCCATCGCCCGGTGAGGTACGTGAGTTGATAGCCCTCGCCCGGAGGCAGGTTGAACGTGGCCGACTGCGCGCTCTCGAGCGTCACAGGCGCGGCTGTCCGGTTGAGAATCGTCGCGCTGCGGCGCATGATGCCGTACTCGGGGAACACACGGTAGTGGAGAGCAACCTGTATGTCGTCCTTGATGTCCTTCACATCGACTGTGAGCTCGTCGCCAGTGATTTTGTGCGACGCGTACTTGAGCACCAGGTCGCGATTGCCGTTCGGGCGCGTGAGCTTCAGTGCCGGCTCGTCGTAGCGCGGACCGCCCCAGCCGGGATACTCCTCCGTTTCGAGCATCTGGCGCGGATCGAACGAGGAGAGGTCGCGTCGAGGCGTCGCCGCCGGAACATCCTGAATCCGCCACAACGGAGCGCCCCAATACAGGTGCTGCAGCGTCCCGTTGGAATCGACGCCCATCGCATATGAGTTCTGCCTGGTCGTCAACAGCCAGACCTTGCGTGCGCTGTCGAACTGAATTGACGGGGATTGGGCAAGACACTGCAATGCCCCGAACGTAAGCGAGGCGGCGAGCACGACCTGATTTCGCATGTTGAGCTTGAGTATATGACTTCAATCCCGATTCGCGTGCCGGCACCTCAGCCGCTGCGCCGAACCCAACCAAACCCAGAGCCGATTCGGCTTATACTGTCTGCATCCCACCTTGGATGTCGGGCCAGGACGCCCTGTACTTCCAGACGCCTTGCTCGCGCTCCCACTTGGGTGAAGGAGTCTCAGAATGAAGCATATCCGTCTCGCTGGCATCACTCTCACGGCACTCCTGATGGCTGTCTCCGCCAG
>CAVQOO010000049.1:0-101293 GCA_963714395.1 Bryobacteraceae bacterium | reverse complement strand
TTCGGAAGATCCTCACTTTGCCCGGAATGACAGATCAGTCCATAGTCACTCTCGGCAGAGCGAAGAGTCTCGATTTTGCCTCGGCCCGGCATGGCAGACACTGAGGAGTTATTACCAGCCTTCCTTCGCGGCTTCGCATCACCTGCAGCCTATGCTATAGAGACGCGGAGGGAGTGACTCGATCATGGGAACATTCGGACTGACCTTGGCCAATCGCGGCGTGATCATCGGCGCTGTGACCGTACCTGAACTCTTCGATATGGCAAAGCGCGGCGAGGACTCAGGCGCCTTCGATGCTGTTTGGGTCGGCGACAGTTTGCTGGCAAAGCCGCGACTTGAATCTATCGCGCTGCTATCCGCGCTTGCGGCTGTGACCAAAAAAGTGCGACTCGCCGTTGGTTGCATGGCGACCTTTCCACATCGCCACCCCGCGTTATTGGCCCAGCAGTGGGCGAGTTTGGATGTTATCTCCGGCGGCCGCGCATGGTTGGCGGTTTGTTTGGGTGGCCCCAACGAACAGAGTCCTGCGCAAGCTCTCGAGCATAAGGTCATGGGCATCAAGGACACCGAGCGAGTCGCCCGACTCGAGGAAGGAATCACCATTCTCCGCAAGCTCTTTCACCAAGAACAGGCATCGTACAAAGGCCGCTTCTACGAATTTGAAGGCGTTACGATTCAACCCCGTCCAGTGCAAAATCCCATGCCCATCTGGATCGCCAGCAATCCCACCGGACTTACGTGGAAAGATGGCGCCAGTGCGCCTAGTCCCGCAGTCGAACGCGGATTGCGTCGCGTCGCCCGCTTCGCCGACGGCTGGATGACCAATAAGGTCACACCGGCGGAGTTCAAGTCACAATGGACACGCATTCTCGCGATGGCCAAAGAAGAAGGACGCGATTCGGCGAAGATCGGCAGCGCCCTCTATCACAACATTACCATCAACGAAGACCGCAAAGCTGCGTTGGACGAGAGCAAGGCTTTTCTCGACAAATACTACACCTCCAACTTCAGCATGAAGTTCGTCGAGGGCTTCACCACGGCGGGAAGCCCCAAGCAGTGCATCGAGGAGCTCAAAGCCTATTTCGCGGCCGGACTGGATCACATCACATTGCGCATGACTTCCTGGGACCAGACCGGGCAGTTGAAGCGCTTTCTTGGCGAAGTTGCTCCTGCTTTTAAATGAAATTGAGTCGTTAACGCCTATGCTTCAAGGGATCGATCATATCGTTATTGTCGTGAGTGATCTGGAACAGGCAGCCAAAGATTATGAACAGCTGGGTTTTACTGTCGTCCCCGGCGGCAAGCATCCGGTGGGCAGCCACAATGTTCTTATCGCGTTGGCTGACGGATCCTACATCGAAATTATCGCCTTCTACCGCGAGGCTATCGACCACCGTTGGTGGGACCCGCTGCAAAAAGGCGAGCGTCTGGTCGATTTCTGCATGCAGACGGACGATCTTAAGGGCGATACCTTGAAACTTCGCCGAGGCGGCGTCGCGATTAACGATCCGGTTCCATGGTCCAGGACCCGCCCGGATGGCTATGAGCTTAAGTGGCTTTTGTCCTTGGCTCAGGGAAGTCATCGCGGTGTTGCGCCATTTCTGATTCAGGACATAACGCCGAGAAAAGAGAGAATCCCACAGACGTTCGATCACAAGAATGGCGCAAGCGGTATCGGAACCGTAACCGTTGCGGTGGGAGAGCTCACGGCGATCCGGCAGTGGTATGATGCTGTCTTGAGTTGCCCCGGAATGAACATCATCAACGAAAAACTACAGGCTAAAGGAGTGCGCTACCCAGTCGGACCGCACACCCTTGATTTCCTTATGCCGCTGGAACCTCAAAGTCCTCTCATCAATTGGCTACGAACTTTTGGCCCTTCTCCCTATGCTGCAACGCTTCACGGTAGCTCTCCTGGCGCCGGCGCACTTGACACCACACTTACCCATGGCGCCGATCTATCCCTTGTGTAATAGATAAAGTTTCTGATATAACTAGTTGATATATTGCCACTTTGTTGAAGCATTCCTTGCGTTCGTGCGTGGCTAATAAACAATCCTCAGGTGTGCCGCGTCTAACGAGCGAAGGAGGAAACACAATGAACACCAAGAAATTGAATAACAAGATTATCCATACCGCAGGGTTTTTTCTGGTGGGAGCGTTTCTGACCTTGGCCACCGAGGGCCACGCATGGAGCGACGACCGACGGCTGAGAGATCAGATCGCGCAATACCATGTATTTATGGACGACCATCCAAAAGCATCTACGCAGATACGAGAGAATCCGCAGTTGGTCTATGACGGCAAATTTCTCAAAAGCCACTCCGAAGTGGAGCGCTTTCTAAAGGCACGTCCGGAACTGAGACAGGAGATCGCCCAACGTTCCGGACGAGTTTTCGGATGGAATGATCGTGACGATAATCGCTATGGGCGGTACGACCGTGATGATCGGCGTTTTGGATGGTGGCAGCATTAAGGCAAACCCAGCCACTTCCAATCGAGGAATCTGCCGGTGGCGGCCCAAGGCGAGAAATCGCTTTGGACCGCCGCTCTTTTTCAGATGCTCAACTAGCAATACGCGACTTCTAAAGAGGTGGAAGCGCAAATCATAAGCCGCATTACCAACCGATAGCGTAACCGTCGCGCCGAGGATCCGCGGCTCCGAAAAGCGCGCCGCTTTCTGGATCAATCTGGATCATCATCTCACTGCCCGTCGCTTCCCAATCACCGATGATATTGAGTGCATGGCCGCAATTCGCCAGGCCGCTCCGAACTTCCTCGGGAAAACGGCCTTCAAGGATGATCTCGTCATTGCATGTGTGAGGGACCGTAGATTCTGTCGGATTTTGTGTATGACGCCAGCGCGGAGCTTCCACTGCCTCGGCCACCGTCATACCAAAATCCAACATGTGGGTGATGACCTGAAGGTTGGTCTGCACCTGCGTGTCCGCTCCGGGTGTACCGCAGACCAGAATCAAATGCCGCTTTCCGTTTTGTTGCTTGAATATCATAACCGGGTTCATAGTCTGGCGCACTCGCTTCCCGGGTTGCAGGCAGTCCGGGTGGTCCGGTTCGAGATGCCAGTAGGTCATCCGGTTATTGAGCAGAATACCGGTGTCGCCGGCGATGAGACTCGATCCGAACGGGCTTTGGAGACTCTGCAATTGACACACCGCATTACCCCACCGATCCACTACTGCGAAACAAGTCGTATCCCCTCTTGTTTCGCGCACAGCAGAGGGCTTCCTAGACACCGAGAGATTGCTTCGCCCTTTCTGATATCGCCACGGATCGCCCGGTTGCACCCTTGTGGCCCCGCGGTCAGAATGAATGAGCTTTACCCGCTCCTTCGCATACTCCTTAGAAACCAATCCCTCCGTGGGAACCTCTACGAAGTCCGGATCGGCGAGAAAAGCTTCGCGATCCATGAAGGCCAGCTTTTTGGCTTCGACCATCCTGTGTATGCTCTCGGCGCTATTGCAGCCAAGCGACTTCAGATCAAAATGCTCGACTAAATTTAGCTCCTGCAACAGCACATGACCGCTCGAATTGGGCGGCGCTTCACAGACGGTGTAGCCCCGATAGCTCGTGCAAATGGCCTCTTCCCAGCGACTGCGACATTGCGCAAAATCCGCCTCCGTCAGCAAGCCTCCCTCCGCGTCGCTGAATCGGACTAGGTCACGGGCGATCTCCCCGCGATAGAAAGCGTCCGCGCCGCCATCGACGATGGCCTGAAAAGTTCGGCCGAGGTCTCTCTGATAAAGGAGTTCGCCGGCGCGCAGTGGCCGGCCGTGGGGGCTAAAGACTTTCTTGGATGTCGGAAACTCACAGATGAGTGGGTCCGCAGCAATCGCTTTGGCCAGCACGTGGCTGGTTGGAAAGCCGTTGGTTGCGAGATCCATGGCCGCGGCAAACACGTCGGCAAGCGAAAGGTAGCCATATTTCTCGTGAGCAGTAAGCCACCCGTCCACCAATCCGGGCACCAAGGCGGATAAAATACCCTTCATCGGTATCCCTTGCGGTAAAAACCGCTCGGGGGTAGCCGCACCGGGCGCTGCTCCGGTAGCATTGACCACACTCAGGCGGTCGTCATTTTTCCAATAGATCATCAAAAAGCCCTCGCCCCCAATCCCCGACATCAAAGGCTCGACGACATTAAGGGCGGCGGCTGTCGCGATCGCAGCATCAACCGCATTGCCGCCTTTCTGCAGCATGGCCATACCCGCCTGGGACGCTAGTGGATGGCCCGCGCAGACCATTCCGTTCCGACCCATGACCACAGGACGGTGGGCTTCAAAGTTAGCGCTATGAGGTGAGCGAGCCACGATAATGGGATGAAACGGTGAGATCCCCGGATTGTTCACACTCTGCCCATGGCCTCAGGGTGAGTGGCCTTCGGTTCACAAAGTGTCTGCTTCTTTTAACGGTGCAGCGCCAAGAAAGTAAACACCTTCGCGGCGTCGAATACTTTGTTGACTGAAACCAGATCGTGATCGGTGTGTTGGAAACGAATATCCCGTGCGCCGTAATTGATCGCCTGAATCCCACGAAAGTTGAAAAGGCCCGTGTCATTGGCCGCGGTCGAAAAGCTGTAGGTTGGCACCTGTCCCAGCATCGTGCGAATTCCATGTTCCAACGTTTGCACAACTTCCGCGTCCTTGCCGACTTCACTGGGATACATAAAATCCCGCGGCTGAATCTCGATCTCGAAGGGCTCCAGCTTGCCGATGGCATCGCGCATCTGCTGGATGGCCTTTCTCGGATCGTCTCCAGGTAGGAGCCGCCGGTCAAACATGATTCGGCATTCGCTCTGGATCGTGTGCGTCGCCTTGGGAAAACTCTCGATGGCGTTGGGCGTTAAACTGACCTTACCTAACTCAGGATGGGCTTTTTCTTCCGGATAGGGCATCAAGGGTTTCAATTTTTCAAGGACTTTCATCGCGCCCTCGACGGCATTGATTCCGTCCCACGGCCGGCTGCTGTGCGCTTGTTTGCCTCGCACGATCACGAGCACGTCGACCCTTCCTTTATTGCCCAGCTGGATTTCCGGCGGGCCGTCGATAATGCACCAATCGGCTTCTACCTTGCCGTGATCGAGCACGTGGGCGAGGGAATCGTGCCGTCCAGTTTCGCCCGCGGTGCTGACAACGAAGTAAAGATCGGCCGGCAGTTCGACTTTGGTGGCACCGACGAATCGCATGGCTGCGATCATGGCGGCGAGACTGCCCTTCTGCTCGCAGGCGCCGCGGCCCCAAACACATTCACCCTCCAGCTTGTAAGGCGCGCCGTCAACGATTGCGCCAGAATAGGGATTCTGCATGGTGCTGGGCGCAGCATTCATCGCATAGCCGACGAGCATGAGCCGATCGTCGCGTCCCCGACCGTTGAGTCGAAGGATCAGATTGCCTTTGTTATCAATGGACGGATGGAGTCCGGCCTGATCGAGCTCCGGTTTGATTACGTCGCGGATCAAGGCAAGCACTTGTGGCTCGGCTTCCAACTGTTCCGTTTGCGGGCTCGCATGTTGGACCAGCTTGACGAGCAGCCGCTTGACCTCGTCATATTGGAGATTCTTTTCAATTATTTTCTTTGCGCTTCCCGCTTCCATTTACGTGGTTCCTAAGGTTAGTGACTCTCGCCTAACAAGTTGCCGAACAATGTTCTCGGAGTCCTTCGACGGAGCTCAGGACGAACGGAGAGGTTTTGAAATAATTAATGTTTTTCCGTCCACGCTGAGGCACTCACTCGAAGCATTCCTAGTCTTTTCTTCAGCGACCTACTACTGCCCGTTAGTGCCCCTCGAACTGGTTACCTACCTCTACCTATTTTACGAGCGACCAGAATCAAAGTGATACACACTGCGCTGACAATCAAGGCCAGGGAGCACATCGGACCGAGATTACCATCGACATAAAAGTGATACAGCAAGGGACCCAACGGTTCGGAGCCCGGAGAATAAAGAAAAACTGAAGTACTGAATTCGCGGAGGAAGATCGTTGCGAGAATGATCCAGCCGGCAATAAATCCGGGACGCAACAACGGCAGCAGCACGCGGCGAAACGTTGTCGCGAAACCGGCGCCACAAACCAGGGAAGCCTCGGGCAAATCACCGTGGATCTGCACCACGGTGCTGGTCATCGCACGCAGGCCATAGGGCAAAAACCGGGTAATATAGGCGATCAACAGAATCCACAAAGTCCCGTAGATCGGCAGCGGCATGTAGACGTAGGTCCACAAAAGGCCGATGGCAAGAGCGGTTCCAGGAAAGGCCCACGGAATAAAAGTCAATGCTTCGATCAGTCCCCTACCGGCCGTCTTGGTCTTGGTGGTCACCCACGCGGTGACCGAGGCGATCAACATGCAGAGCGTCGCCCCTCCCACCGCAAGCAGCAGGCTGTTCTGTAGCGCGCGAAACGTACGACTATCCGTCAGGTTCGAACGATAATTATCCAGGGTCAGCAACTCCCAGGTTTTCGCGCTCGGAACATGAACGTAGGTAATAAACGAGACGTAAACCAAAATGATAAACGGCAAGGCGACAATGAGGATCAAGATCAAACTGGCGACGGCTGATGCAGCATAGCGCCATTTGCCTAGGTCGATGATATTGGGGCGGTAGCCGCGGCCGGTGACCGTGACATAGCGTTCGGTCCGGAAAGTGAGGCGGCGGTAAAAGTAAACGAAAATCATCGTGATCAACAGCAGGGAGACAGCGTAGGTGGCCGCTAGGTTTTGATTGGGCGGGAAAGCACCGATCGCCTCGCGGTAGATTTTGGTCGTGAAAACTTCGATGCGGGCGGGCAAAGCGATGATCGCCGGAGTTTCAAAACTTTCGATGGCCCGCACAAAGTTCAGCATCGCCGACGCCAGCAGCGCGGGCCGAACGATCGGAAAAGTAATCCGCCACGCGACCTGAAAATTCAGGCTCGAGGAGGGGCTGGCCGGTGGCGGACCAGCGGATGGGCTGGACTCGGGGACTGCGGGCGGCGCCGCAGCCGAGGCCGGGCTTGGCGTTGGCATGGTAGACGATCCAATCCTCGGTGGAACCCGGTGGGCGGAAGAATGTGTTGTGGCCGGGGGCAAAGACCTGGGCTGCGTCGTTGCGGGTGAGCCACGGGGCGGGGTGCTTCTTCCAGGCTGAGGGGTCGGCGAGGTTGGAGGAGAATTTGGCTTCGAGGAGGCCGACGGAGTAGTCGTCGGTGTAGCAGCCGCTGCCGGAGAAGGAGAGGAAGATGGAGTCGTTGTGGCGGAGGACAGCGGGGCCTTCATTGACGCCGCCGCCAATACGCTCCCAATCGAGAGTGGGCTCGGAGAGCAGGATGCGCTCGCCGCGGAGAGTCCAGGGGTTGGAGAGGGCAGCGATGTAGAGGTTCTGCGGCTTCTCGCGCGGCATGAGGTCTTGAGGGGTGCCGCTGTAAACGACGAAGAGTGAGCCGCTGCTGCTTGTGATGACAGTGGAGTCAATGGCCCAGAAATCGTGAGCGGGATCGAAGAGGCGGGACTTGTAATGGTAGGGGCCGAGGGGGTCGTCGGCCTCACTTTCGAGGACGTGCATACGCTGTCCTGTGCAGCAGGGTTTGGGTCCGGCCGTGTAATAGAGATACCAGCGCGGGCCGTCGGGGCCGGGCAGGCGATGGAATTCGGGTGCCCAGAGGTTGCAGCAGCGAGAGGGGTCGTCGTCGATCCAGACCTGGACGGCTTCGGCCTTGGCGAGGCCGGCAAGTGTCGAGGCGCTGCGAATGCGGATATCGCGGGCGGTGGTGTAGGTGAGGTAGTAGATGTTGTTGTGGACGGCGATGTAGGGGTCGGCGCCGCTGGGCAGGATTGGGTTTGAGGCTTGCGCGAGGAGGAAGGGAAGCAAGGCAATCATGCGAGCACCAGAGGATTGGATTCGGTGATGCGGATACGGTCGCTGTAGGTCTTTTTGCGGTTGTTGGGGAGGCTGAGTTCGAGGATTTCGAGGGAGCCCGAGAGGACGTCGAGGCGGAAGGTGCGCGGGGTGAGTGTGAATGTGCCCCAACCGGAGGCGGCGGACCAGAAGCACTTGAAGCGCGCTCCGGGGCGGAGAGGTTGGACGGAGAGGCGAGCGGCGGGGGCGAAGTAGTCGAAGCCGGAAAGGGCGATGAGCGGAGTCCAGGCAGCCATGGCGCGGGCGTAGTGGTGGCCGCATTCGGCCTCGTCCCACGGGTTGCGACGCTCGCCGTCGTAGCGGCGGCGAATGTTCTCGACGGCTTCGACGCCCTCGTCGACCATGCCGGCCCAGAGCATCTGCGAGGCGGCGGCGTATTCGAAGCCGGTCATGACCTCGGCGTAGTAGGGGAAGGGAATGCGCGGGCGGGGGGCCTTGCGCGTAGTCGCAGATGACAAGGGCGGATTCGTCGTTGAGTGCGAAGATGCGCTGAACGCTTTCGTGGTCGCCCATGGGGGACTTGGTGTTGTAGCGGTGGATTGAGGCGATGGCCTTGCGGATGTTGGCGGGGTCGAGCAGAGGGCCGAGGCGAGCAGACGTCGGCTTGATACTGGCCGATGAGCTGGTCGATGAGGCAGCCGGCGCCGACCTGGTAGTCGGGGTTTTCGGTGTCTTCGGAGCCCATTGTGGAGACGAGCTTGTCGGCGATGGTGTCCTTCTTCTGGCCCTGGACCTTCTGGATGTAGTACTCGCCGTTGAAGAGATTCGCGTCGATCCAGGCGCGGCCGCGTTGGAGCAGGGCGTCGCACTCGGCGGCGAAGGCGGTGTCGTCGAGGGCGCGCGCCATCTCGGCGGCGGCGCGGAGTGCGCCGAGGTAGTAGACGCCGCACTGGGGATTGGGTCCGAAGAACTCGACGTCGTAGGTGTTGTGCTGAGAGCCTTCCATGACGCCGTCCTTGTCGGCGTCCCAACCGCCCTTGACCCAGCAGAACTCGATGGCCTTGCGGATGTTGGGCCAGAGGGATTTGAGCCAGGCTGTGTCGCCGTTGAGTTTCCAGTCGAGGTAGGCCTTCATGATCTGGCCCATCTGGCCGTCGGCGGCGACGATGCCGGAGAGGCCCTTGCCGGCGGGAAGCATCTCGCGGAAGTGGATGGCGCCGCGGGGGTCGAGCATGTGGGAGAAGGCGGCGTTGCGGAGGGAACGGGAGAGGGTGGGGTAGAGGAAGGCGGTGGCGGTTTCGTAGTTCCAGACGTGTGTGCAGGAGCCGTAGCAGCAGCCGCTCTTGTCGTTGGTGCCTTCGAAGCCGTGGAACTCGCCGTCGGCGGTGCGGAAGCAGGTTTGGGAGACGAGGGTGGAGAGGTTGCTCATTGCGGCGTCCTTGACGGCGCCGGGGAGAGAGGATTCCTTGACGGCCTGGACGAAGGCGCGGGTCTTGAGTTCGAGTTCGGGGAGTTGGCGGGCGAGTTCGGCGGCGGCGTCGAGGGAGGATTTGAAGCGGGCGCAGGCGAAGTTGCCGACGACGGTTTTTTCGAGGCCCTTGGGGGCGGTCCAGCCCATGCGTTCCGGGGTGCGGTTGGGGAATCGCCAGGCGAGGACAAAGGTGAAGCTGGCGCTGGCTCCCGGGGCGATTTCACGGCGAAGGCAGAGACTGCCGACGGGGCCCCGATTGGCTGGTTCATTGTCGAGACGGCCCTCCTTGGAGAACTGGTCCCAGAAGAGCAGGGGGGAGGAGAACCAGCGCTCGCGAGGCCAGCCGCGCCAGGTTGTGATGTCGCCGGCGTTGTCGGCACCGATGACGGCAACGGTGAAATCGCCCGCGAGATCGTGGCCGGCGGGAAGGGAGGGATTGGTAAAGAGCAGGCCGCGGAGACCTGGAGCAGCGGTGTTTTCGGCGACGCGATCGTTGCCGGGGCCGACGGGGTTGTCGAGGCTGAAGGCGATGGCGACGGTGGCCGTCTCGGTGCCGGGATTGCGGGCAGTGTAGCGGAAGACGGCGCAAGGGAAGCCGGAGGCGTCGGCGTCGAGGGGGAAGACGGGTGTGAAGGCTTCAAGGGAGAGTTTCACCGGGAGCCTTCGGTCCCGAAAGTCGATGGAGGCGAGGGGCCAAGCGCCGGTGAAAACGGCGGAATCGAATCGAGGCAGGCCGGGCACGTTGGCGGATCCGAGACCGCTGGAACCTTCGTAGGGCGGCAGGTAGCGGGCTTCAGCGACTTTGGCGACGGGCTTCTTCGAGCCGGATTGCGCCCAGATGGAGAAGAAACGGAAGGCGGGGGCATTGCCTTTGTCGGGGCGATTGAAGATCTCCCAATCACGGAGGTCGCCGCGACCGCCGAGGTGGAGAGTGCCGGCGCCGATGCCGCCAAGGGGGAAGGCGATGCGGGCGAGTTGTGCGCCGGAGAAACGGCGTGGCCATTGAATGGAGGCGGCGGGGGCGGCGGGAGGGGTTGGGCGGTGGGAGTGGGGGAAGGGACGGGCGCCGCGGGCGTCATAGCGGCGATCTGGAGGAAAGTGCGGCGATCGGTGGGCATCGTGACAACTCTATGCAAAACAGGGCTTGACCAGAAGCGAATAAAAGGCGAAAATTAGCGCATGGCCGGATCTCCGTTGATTGGGATCGCCCGGATGGCGCAGGATGCAAAGGCGCTCGAGGCAAAGGCGCGGGTGGAGTACCGCGAGTTGGCGGCCCGGTCGCTATTGAACCGGTGCAGCGGGACGCGGATGCCGTTCGACTGGACCATCAATCCGTATCGGGGCTGCGAGTTCGGGTGCAAGTACTGCTATGCGCGGTACACGCACGAGTTCATGGAGTTGAGGGAACCGGAGGATTTCGAGCGGCGGATTTTTGCGAAGGAATTCAATGCGGCTGGGTTTGGGCGTGAACTGCGGCAGGTGAAGCAGGGGGAGTGGGTGGCGATCGGGACGGCGACGGACCCTTATCAGCCGGCGGAGCGGCGGTACGGGCTGACGCGGAAGGTCCTGGAGGTCTTTGCGAGGCGGGGAGGATTCAAGCTGGCGCTGACGACGAAGTCGGATCTGGTGTCGCGGGATGCGGCGTTGCTGGCGGAAGCTGGACGGCGGAACACGGTGCGGGTCAACGTGACGGTGACGACGATGGACGCCGGGTTGGCAAGGGCGATGGAGCCGATGGCGCCGAGGCCGGACTTGCGGATGGGTGCTGTGAAAGCGCTGAGTGAGGCGGGGGTGAATGTGGGCGTTTTCGCCAGCCCGGTGATGCCAGGATTGAACGATGCGAGGGGGGATCTGGAAGCGGTGGCGCGTGCGGCGGCCGAGGCAGGGGCGAAGAGGTTCGGAGCGAATCCGCTGTTCCTGAAGGAGTGTGCACTACGGGTGTTTCTACCGTTCGTGGAGGAGCGGTATCCGTGGCTGGCCGAGGCATATGCGGAGCAGTTCGGCAAAAGGGCTTTTAGTGGCGGCCAGTTTGCGGCGAAAGTGGAGAAGATGGTGTCTGAGCTGCGGGACAAATATGGGTTGAGCGGGAAGAGCGTCGAGGCTGCGCCGGAGTGGGGGCAGATGGGGTTGTTTCAGGAATGAAGGGGTACACTGAGGGCATGGCGACGGATCCCCGATTTGACCGGATCACGGTGGAACCCGAGAAGTGCGGCGGCAAGCCTTGCATCAGGGGCATGCGAATCACCGTGCGCCGAGTGCTCGAACTCCTGGAGGGGTTCGCGGACCGGGCCGAACTTCTGAGAGAGTACCCCTTCCTCGAGGAGGAAGATCTGCGTCAAGCCCTTCGTTACGCAGCCGCCTCGGTGGATGGTGAAGTAGTGTCCGTGCAGGTGGCATGAGGCGAGTACTCCTGGATCAAGGGCTAGCGCCGCAGGCCGCACGGGTGCTGCGCGAGCGGGGATGGGACGCAATTCCAGTTCGATACCTCACTTATCCCTGCGAGGCTTCCGCGTGCCGTTGTTCGCCTGGCCATCGGGGAACTTTGCAGATCTGCTATCGAACAACTGATTCAGGCAGAAGATACAGCATGACCGCACTGCGATGGCTGGGGGGTGTTCCATGATTCGCTTGCTATCCTGCACCAAGGCGAATGAGCAGGAGAGCGATGAGCTATTGCGCGGCGGTGAGTGGGGGCGGGCTTGGGGCGGAACACAAGCGGTATCACGACCACGAATACGGGTTTCCGCTGGAGGACGACAACGGGCTGTTCGAACGGCTGGTGCTGGAGATCAACCAGGCGGGGCTATCGTGGACGACGATACTGCGAAAGCAGGAGGCGTTCCGAGCGGCGTACAGCGGCTTCGATGTCGATGTGGTGGCGGGGTATGGGGAAGCTGATGTTGCGCGGTTGCTGGCCGACGCGGGGATCATCCGGAATCGGTTGAAGGTGAAGGCGGCCATCGAGAATGCGCGGAGGATTGTGGCGCTGCGCGCGGAATACGGGTCGTTCAAGGGATGGCTGGATGCGAACCATCCGATGGAGAAGGCGGCCTGGGTGAAGCTGTTCAAGCGGACATTCGTGTTCACGGGCGGGGAGATTGTGGGCGAGTTTCTGTTGAGCACCGGTTATCTGCCGGGCGCCCACGATGAGGATTGCCCGGTGTACTCGCGCTATTTGTCGATGCGGAAGCCCGGAGCTTCGTAACCGGGCGGGCGGTAGTTTCGGGGGTGGTGACGGTGTTGCCGTCACGGATGCCGAGGAAGGTGGGCGACATGATCTCGACGCCGGCTTCGTTGAAGCAATCCTGAATGTTCTGGTGGAGGCGTGAGTAGAGTTTTTCCCATTCCTCGGGGCGGTCGGAGTAGGCGTTGAGCTGGTAGCTGACGTGGAAGTCGTTGAGCGACTTCTGGAGGATGTAGGGTTCGGGGGATTGCTTGACGCCATCGGTGCGGCGGGCGGCTTCGAGCATGATCTCGTGGACCTTGCGCCAGGGGGCGTCGTAGCCGATGGTGACCGTGGTGTTGAGTGTGAATCCGTCCTCTTTGGCGAAGGAACTGTAGTTCAGGATTTGCCCGCCGAGGATGGTGGAGTTGGGGAAGATGACTTCCTCGTTCTTAAAGGTCCGGACTGCGGGTGACGAGGAGGTTTTTGTGGACAACGGCGCCGAGCGTGCCGGAGACGAGGATGCGATCGCCTAACTTGTAGGGGCGCATGTAGGTGAGCACGATTCCGGCGAAGAGGTTGGCGACGATGGAGCCGGAGGAGAGTGAGATGAGGACGCCGAGGAACAGTGAGACTGCCCTTGAAGGCTTCCGACTGGCCGCCGGGGAGATAAGGGATAGGCGACGACGACGGCGAAGATGATGACGCCGATGCGGAGGAGTTGATAAGTGGGGCGGGCGGTGTCGGCGGAGAAGACCGGAACGCTGATATCGCCGCGCTCGGCGGCAACCGAGATGGTTTTGAGGAACTGGAGCAGATAGTTCGTGAGGATGGCGACGATGACGACGAAGCCGCCGCTGGGGAGGTAATCGAGGAAGGCGAGGCCGATGGCGGTGAAGGTGCTTTTCAGGTAATCGAGGAAGGTGGTGGAGATGTGGACGGTTTGGGGGAAGAGGCCGAGGGTGAAGCTGATGACGAAGGAGAACTGGAAGAGGAGGAAGATGCCAGCGAGGATTCTGAGGAGAATCAGCGCGAAGATGGTCGCCTTTTCCCAGAGCAGGAGCGTCACGCCGCGAGAGGCTGTTGCGGCGGACCTGCTCTGAAACCGCGAACGGATGGAGGCGCCTGCGGCGCGGAAGCCGCGCACGACGAGCCAGCAAAACAGCTGCGAAGACGGCCCAGGCGGCCAGGGCCTTGCCGATGGAGAAGAGGTAGGAGAGAAATGAGCGCTGCTTTGTGTAGCCGAGGATGGCCTCCTGAATGGAGGAGGCGTAGCGGGCGGCTAGTTCGGAGCGGGAAACGCCTGCGCCTGCGGCGTCGTTTTCGGTGACGACCAGGAAATGGGTGTTTTCGGTGAGCAGGACGATGCCGAGGCCGGTTTCGACGGTGGTGATTGGGATGCGTTCGGAGCCGGAGCGTTCGGCAACGCGCTCGAGGCGCCGCTGGATCTCGGCGGCGCGCTCCTCAACGGTGAAGGGCGGGGTGGGGGCCCAGACACGGAGGACTTCGCGGTCATCGAGCATGACAGGGACGCCCTGCGGAGGCGGTGGCTTCGGGGCTGCGAAGGCGGCGGCTGTGAAGAGGGCGAGGAGCGAGAGCCTGGACAGCATAGGCAAGAACCAGTATCTACCCGATCATGCCTCCGCTTCAGTAAGCAAAGGCGGAGCGGGTGACGTTGGATGAGCGGGCCGGCTGGACGCGGTCGCGTTTTTCCTTGCCGTTCATGCGACGGAGGAGGAAGCGTCCTCCCTCGTAGGCCTGCTTGAAGGGGTTGTTTTCGGTGAAGTCCTGGCCGACGGTGAGGATGAATTCGCGGAAGCCCTTGGAGAAAGGATTCATCTTTGAAGCAGGATCCCTGGCGATTGTGAAGGTGGCAGCGGGGTTTGCTTCGGCGGCCCGGCAGGGGTTCAGTTCGAGGACAGCGATGGCGCCGTCGGTGTTGACGATTTCGCCGGTGGCATTGCGGCTGCGGGCCGGGACCCAGGGGCGTTCGATCAATTCCGCGGCGTCGACGCAGCCGGTGTGAATAAGGTCGTTGACGAGCTTGGCGCGTTCGTTGTCGATGGCGAGATCGATGGCGTGGATGATCTTGAGGCGGGAGAAGGAGAAGGTGGTGGCAATATCCTGGGTTGCGCTGGCGGGGTGGAGCGGCAACCCGCGCCAGGACACGCCCTCGTCGAAGTACCGCACGTGGTGGCGTTTGGAGGCGTTGTTGAGGGCTTTGGAGAATTCGCCAAGTGAAGGCCGCTCATCGAGCAACTGCGCACTCATGGGGGCGGCAGGGTAGGGCAAGGATTCCGCGACGGAACGGAAGGACTTCCATCCTGTGGCCTTGGTGAGCGGATCTGCCTCAACCCAGCCGGCGCGGGCCAGGGCGAGGCGGATCCAGTTCTCGTCGCCGAGCAGCAGGAGGTTGACGACATCGGCGGGTTTGCTTGAACCGGCTTTGGTCGTCTTGATGGACATGGCGCGAACCATTGAGGCGAGCTCGGTTCGTTCTTCCGGGGTAGAGGCGATGGAGGGCAAGGACCGCGGCCAGGTGGGGGTGAGTTCGAATGGTTCGGTGACCTCGATCCAGAGTTCGCTGCCGGCGGGGAGATGGATCTCGGCTTCCGGGAAGCGCAGGGTCGCCATGGTGGACGCGGCGAGAACAACCTGGATTAGCGGATCCCAGATGAAGAGGTTTCGAGTGATGCCGGCCAGGCGATGGCCCATGGGGGACCTGGGCTTAATGCCGAGGATCACGCCGTTTTCGTCGACTGATTCGCGGGCGTTGTCGATGGCCTTCAGGCGAACGGGAACTGCGCGGGTGGAGCCGTCAGGAAACTCGACGGTGTCAAATGCCAGGCCGATGGAAGCGCGCTGCCGGCGCAAACCCTTGCCGATGGCGTCGACGCTGGTAATCCGGCCGCGCATTGCGGCGTTGAAAGGGACTACGACGCCTCCGCTGCCCTCCATGACGGGGGCGATGACATCGGCGACGACAGTGTCGCCGGGTTTGGCAGTCCGGCTGTCGATGGGGGCGCGGAGGCGCACTTCCACAAGCGTGCCGGGAGAGACTGTGGCAGCCGGGCACAGCGAGGTCAGAATCAGAAATAGCAAAGAATGTTTCAAGCTGGAACAGACTCTTAAATGTAAGGTTAGCCCAGAATCCATTGCGATCGTGCGACTTTAGCGTTTCGTTTGGTCGAAAGAGAGTCGGACTCCGGTGGTTGTGAGCAGGTCATTGGTCTGGCGGCCGATGGGGGGATTGGTGAGGTAGCGGTTGCTGAAGCCCAAATTCCATTCCAGCCATTTGAAGATAGGAAGCGAAGCGTTGAGGTCGAAATTCATGCGGTACTCGCCGGTATAGGAGAGGTTGGGGTAAAAGGTTACTTTTTCATTGAGTTTGAGGCGATTGAAAGCGAGGTAGCCGAATTCCTCGTAGATCATCAGTTCGGCCGAGTTTCTGAGCAAACCATCCGCGAATTTTTCACGGTTCCAGCCGCCGCCGGCGCCTACGTCGAAGAAGCCGTTTTTTGACTTCCACGCGTGGAATCCGAGACCACCGCCGAGAACGGAGCGAAGGTCGAGGGAGAGGAACTTGTCGTAATCGAAGTCCGCGGTCCCGAAGACGAAGAGTTTGGGGGCGAGGTCGCGGTCGATGCGATAGCCGCCGGAGATGCGATTGGCGGTTTCGCCGGTGGGCCGGGTGGTGCTTTGACTGGCATAAAGCTGGTTAAAGTAGAGGCCCATCTTGTTCTTGCCCGCCTGGCGGGTGGCCGAGGCGGCGGTTGAGTAACTGGTGGTCTTGGAGTTGCCGCGGGAATTGGCGAGAGCAAAACCCACGAAACCAGTCCAAAAATCGTTGATACGAGGATTGGACAGGCGCTCCTGCTCACGCTCCCACGCCTTTTGGGCTGTGTCGTCGCGGACGGCGACGAATGCGGCTGGCTCGGTTTGAGCGAGTTTGACCTTGGCCGCTTTCTCGTCCTTGCGGGTGACGAACAATTCGGCCTCGGAGGAGAGGGTGGCGATGTCGGTGCGGTTGATCTTGATGTCGCCGGCGTAGGCGGTTTTAAAGAATATGACTTTGTCGTCCGAGTCGAGAATGCTGCCCGTGATGCGGTCGCCGTTTTTCAGGCTGACCTGATCGGCGGGCAAGATGGAAGCGAAGACGCCCAGAAGGGCAATAGTTTTTAGAGCACAGCTAAACATCAGAAGTATCTCCCTATACTTTGTGAAAGATGCCTTCGAACGGTTCAAGGGTGCACTAGTTTTGACAGCGCAAGAAGTGACTAGGGGATATCAGCGACGGTTACCAAGTATTTTAGCGTGAGGGGCTTGCCGGGTTCGAGACTGAATCCGTCCCTATCGCCGAAGCGGCCGGGAAAGGAGGCTCCGACGAAACCGTAATTGCGCAAACACCACTGATGGGGGGCATCGGACGTGGCTGTTATCCGGAGAAGGGCGCGCTTGCCGCCATAGGATGCTTCGAGTTCGGCGGATTTGTGGACGAACGAGGTCTTCGTCTTTGGCGATGGGCTGGGTGTCGGCGCGGAGGAGCGTGCCTTCGCGAGGAGGCGAAGCGGGCGGAGAATCCGCCATAAGATTTGCCCTTGTCCTGAGAGCCGCGGAGAGTCACGGGCTGGTCCTGGGCAGTGAGGGTGAGTACGACTTCAAACTCCCGCGAATTGCCTTTCGCGGGGAAGACGCGGATGGAGACGATTTCCTCGACGATGCGCCTGTCAGGGGTGTGCCAGGCGTTTTGAATTTTGACCCAGGCTTCGGAGGAGGAGACTCCTCTGCCGAGGAACTTTTCGAACTTTTGCCGGGCGCCGGCGCGGTACATCCAGAAGTCATAACGTTTGCCGCCAGTCTCGACATCGGGCCAACCCCAAAAAACGCCGTGGTGATGGTAGTGGTCCTTGGGGAAGTCGTCAACGGTGACGACGCCGGAGGGAGTCGCGACCGGGTAGATGTAGCAGCAGCGGCGACGATCCTCGGGAGCGTTGTTGGAGAGTTGCGGACCGTAGTTGTAGACGAATGCCTGCTTGCCGTTTTCGAGCAGGGCGAGGCGGCCGTCGCCGAGGTCCTTCCATTCAAGCGGAGAAGCGGCGGCCAGAAGGAAGAGCAGGGCGGTGGTCATTTTTCAAACTCCAGGCTGGCTTTGCGTACCTTGTCTTCGTCCACGGTGACGCCCAATCCGGGGCCGGTGGGGACGCGGAGGGCGCCGTCCTCGAGGCGGAAGGGCTCGGTGAGGAAGGAACCATTCAGGAATTGCAGGCCATTGAGGGCGGCGGGGTACTTGAGCGCGTATGCGCCGTAGAGGACGAGGGAAGCGGCGAGGGAGACGTCGGGGTCAGTGAGGCCGGAGCCGAGGAACATGAGCTTGTTGCGCTCGAGGTAGTCGCACTGACGGCGGGCTTCGTAGAGTCCGGCGGTCCGGGCGGGCTTCATGGCGACGCCGTCGAGCAGGCCAAGCTTGTGGAACTCCTCGAGGTCGACGGTGGAAACGACGCCTTCGTCGAGCAGGATGGGCAAGGAGCCGAGCTTGCGGACGGCATAGAAGCCGGAGAGCCGGTTGGAGGGGACGGGCTGTTCGAGAACGTTGACGCCGGCGTCTTTGAGCTTCGGAGTGACTTCGAGGGCGGTGGCGGTATCGTAGCCGCCATTGGCGTCGGCCCAGAGCCAGCAATCGGGGGCGAGCTTGCGGACGGTGCGGGCGAGTTCGACATCGAACTTGGGGTCGGGGGCGACCTTGATGTTGAAGTGCTTGTAGCCGCGGGAGCGGCCCTCGTTCACGGAGGCTTCGACCTCGGCGATGGTTCTGGTGTTGACGGTCCAGGAGAGGACTATCTTCTCGATAGGCTTGCGGCCCCAGATGTCGGCGACGTTGCGTTTGAGGAGTTTGCCCCAGGCATCGTGAAGGGCGAGGTCGATGCCGGCCTTGGCGATGGGCATGCCGGTAGAGAACGACGGAGAGATGGCCTTGTTCATGGCCCAGTGGGCGCTCTGGAGGTCGCGGGGATCGGCGCCGATGATGACGGGTGCGAGGTAGTGTCGGAGCGTGTGGGTGGCGCTTTCGACGGTTTCGTAGCTCCAGGTGGGGATGGGGACGGACTGGCCCCATCCGGTGATGCCGTTTTCGAGGGTGATCTTGACGAAGATGGCCTGGCGCTCCGGCTTGGTGAAGAAGCGGAAGTAGCCAGTGACGGCGTAGCGAACGGGGAAGACTTCAATTGTCTTGACAGCACTCATGCGAGTTCCAGTTTCTCAGGGTTGAAGGTGACGTGCAGGCCCGTCATGAACCCTCCTGAACCTGTGTGAACGCCATCATATCTGATACAAAAGATCAATGAACCGCAGGCAGTTCGTCCTGGGCGCCACAGCAGGCGCAATGGCTCCCCGGCCGGCTTCGGCAGCCGAAGTCGAAATCTCAATACTTCCGCAGGAAAAGATCGGCATCATTTCGCCGATGGTGCACGGACATTTTGTCGAGCATCTGGGCGGCGTGGTGTATGACGGCATCTGGGTGGGCGAGGGGTCGAAGATTCCGAATGTGGACGGAATCCGGAAATCGCTGACAGACGATTTGAAGGCGATCAACGCGCCGGTATTCCGGTGGCCGGGCGGGTGTTTTGCGGACAGCTACAACTGGAAGGATGGAGTCGGCCCGCGGGCGGAGCGGCCGGTGCGGACGAATTTCTGGTCGGACAACGGTTTCCTGGCAAAGCAGACGAGTGGGCCGGCGAAGTTCGATCCGAACACATTCGGCACGAACGAATTTGCACGATTCTGCCAGTTGGCTGGCGGCCAACCGTATTTCGCCGCGAACCTGCGCAGCGGGACGTCGCGCGAGTTCTACGAGTGGGTGGAATACTGCAATTCGCCGGCGGGTTCGACGACCCTGGCCAAGCAGCGCGGCGGAGCGCCGTTCAACGTAGAGTACTGGGGGATCGGCAACGAGAGTTGGGGCTGCGGCGGCAATTTCACGGCGCAGGAGTACGCGGTGGAGTACCGGCGGTTCATCAGTTGGGTGCCGCGGGCAGGCGTGGCTTTGAAATACATCGCGGCGGGGCCGAGCAGCGGAGACCTGGCGTGGTCGCGGGGTTTCTTCGAGGAGCTACTCAAGAAGGGCCCGCGGACGCTGCGCAACGTCTGGGGCTTTGCGCTGCACCATTACTGCGGGACTGAAGGCGAGGCGATCAAGTTCACCAACGACGACTGGTACAAGCACCTGAAGCGGGCCTACGACATGGACCGGCTGATCACCGACCATTGGACGATCATGGGCGAGTTCGATCGCGAGCACTCGGTGAAGCTGGTGGTAGACGAGTGGGGCGCATGGCACAGGCCGGGAAGCCAGGTAGCTGAACACCATCTGCTGGGGCAGCAATCGACGATGCGCGACGCGGTGATCGCCGGGATGACGCTGGATGTCTTCAACCGGCACGCGGACAAGGTGGCGATGGCGAACATCGCTCAGTTGATCAACTGCCTGCAGAGCCTGTTCCTGGCGCATGAAGACCAATATGTGCGGACAGTGAACTATCACGTGTTCGCGATGCACCAGGCGCACCAGGGAGCGGAATCGGTAAGGGCGGTATTCGGCTCGCCGGCAGCGCAGTTTGGCGCGCCGGGCGTGACGGGCTCGGCGTCGATGAAGCAGAAGACACTGACGGTGACCTGCACGAACCCGCATGACGGGCGATCGCTGCAGGCGAACCTGTCGGTGGCGGGCGCGAAAGTGGCGAGCGTCCAGGCGAAGGTGTTGGGCGCGGCCTTCCTGACGGCGCACAACACGTTCAAGACGCCGAATGCGGTGGTGCCGGCGGAGTTGGCGACGACACTGGCAGATGGCGGAGTGCGGCTCACGCTGCCAGCGGCGAGCGTTGTGGCGCTGACGATTCAATTGAGCTGAAACAATGCTACACATCCTGGTTCTGTTGCTGGCGGCAGCGCCGGTGCTGTTGATCTCGCTGGACGGTTTCCGGCACGACTACATCGAGCGGGACAAGCCGCCGGAGTTGTCGGCGCTGGCCGAGGGCGGGGCGCGCGTGATGCGATTGCATCCGTCGTTTTCGTCGACAACGTTTCCGAACCACCACTCGATGGCGACGGGACTTGAGCCCGCGCGGCACGGCGTGGTGGCGATGGAGTTCTACGATCCCCAGATGGGGCGATCGTTCAGCTACAGAAAGACGGCCAGCGAGGGAGTCTGGTACGGCGGGACGTCGATCTGGGCATGGGGCAAGCAGCACGGCAAACGCGTGTTCACGTACTTCTGGCCGGGGACGGATGCGGGCGCGGGAGGCGGATTCCCGGACGAGTATCGCAAATACGACTACAAGGTGACGCACGAGCAGAAGTCGGCGCAGGTGATCGAGTGGCTCAGCCTGCCGGAGGGCAAGCGGCCGGATCTGGTGGTGGCTTACTTTTCGGATGCCGATTCGGCCGGGCACCAGAAGGGGCCGGACGCGCCGGAGACGCGGGCGGCGATTCTGAAGGTGGACGAGACGGTGGGAAAGCTGGTGCGGGAGGCGAAGGGTCGCGTGCCGGGGCTGAATGTGGTGATCGTGAGCGACCACGGGATGGTGGCGGTGGATCGGGTCATCGATATGACGACCTGGGCCGACTACACGGGCTGCGTGGCGGCGAACGAGCTGCCGATGACGATGCTTTACTGCAAGGATCCGGGACCGGTGGAGGCGGCGCTGCGGAAGCATTCCGATGAAGTCGATGTGTATCGCCGGGACACGACGCCGGCGGCGTGGCGATTTCGCGGGAATCCGCGGATCGGGGATTTGGTGGTGGTGCCGAAGAAGACGTCGATCGTGTATGTGGGGCTGGGTGGGGAGAAGGCGCCAGACTTGAAGGGCATGCACGGCTATGCGGTGGATCGCGTGCCGGAGATGGGAGCGATCCTTGATCGGTTCGGGGCCGGCATTCAAGGCGGGAGCAAGGGTGAGCGAGGCGCGGGCGGTGGACGTGATGCCGCTGCTGTGCGAGCTGATGGGGATTCCGGCGCCGGAGGGGATCGACGGGCAGCTCAGCGGAGTCCGGCAATTGCTGAAGTGATCAAGCGGATGACCTCATCCCAGATTTCGGGATCGTACTCGACCATGGCGTGCTCGTCCATGAAGAGGCGCTCGGTGCGGGTGTGCTCAGGCATGGGAAGCTTCCTGTCTTTGTAGGAGACCTGGCGGTTGAAGAGGATCCTGGTCTTCGAGGGGTCGACAGCCCGGATTTCGGGGGCGCCTTTGATGAGCAGGTGGTCGCGCTGGAAGATGTTGGCGGCTTCGGCGACGTTCGGCGGGACGATGTAAGTGTCCTTGCCGTAGGCGTCGACGATGAAGGCGAGGCGGACTGGCGCGCCCCAGTCATTCAGCGTGCGCGCGAGGTAGAGGACGGCACGGCCGCCGAGGCTCTGGCCGAATAGGATGATCTTTGCCTGCGCGGCTTCTTCGCGCGAGAGTGAGCCGTCCTGATCAAAGTCGAATGCGCGCCGGATGAGTTCTTCGGCCAGGAAGAGCTTGTGGTTCTCGACCGTCTCGACGTGGACGCCGGGGCTGAACTGGCGCTTTATTTCTATGGCGGTGCGCCGGATGCAGCGCCCGGGGTTGTCCCAACGCTCCCACCCGCCGACGATGCCGAGTACAAGAGTCTCGCCGCGTTTAACGGGGAGCGGGGTGACGAAATCGTCGAAGGTCTGATTCTTGCTGTCGGCGTGCAGGAGCGCGCCGGCGGCGGAAATACAAAGGAGGATTTGTAACGCGAGGCGCACTCATGAGTATTGTCGTATGGATGGGCGAATCGGTTTCACCGGCGAGCTTCGCGATGCTGTACGAACGGCATGCGAGGGACGTTTACCGGTTCGCACTGGCGCTTTCGGGGAACGAGGCAGTTGCGGAGGACCTGACGGCGGAGGCGTTTCTGCGGGTTTGGGAGGCCGGGTCGAGGGTCGAGCTGTTAACGGTGAGGGCGTACCTGGTGGCCATTGTGAGGAACCTGTACCGGAGCCAGTGGCGGAGGGAGAAGCGGCGTGGGGAGATGCCGCCGGAGTTGGCGGCGCCCGCGGTGGATCCGCTGGTGAAGGTGGAGTTGGAGCAGGTGCTTCAGGCGCTGGCTTATTTGCCGGAAGCGGAGCGGGAGTTGCTGCTGTTGCGGGCTGAAGGCGGGTTGTCCTACGACGAGATTGCCGCGCTGGTGGGCGGCACGGCGGAAGCGGCGAGGCTGCGGGCGCATCGGGCGAGGAAGAAGCTGATGGAGGCGTTATGTCCGAAGAGATGATGGGAAGGCTGCTGCCGGAGAGTATCGGGCCGGGGGCGCACCTGGAGAAAGCCGCGCTTCGGGAGACGCAGCATGGCGCTTCGGGAGCGGACGTCCTCGTCCGCGGTTATTGCCTGACAGCCGCGGCTCTCGTCTTCGCCTGTTTGCCTGAGGAGTCGGCCCTGATCGTATCAGCGCTGAGAAAAGGCGGGGTCTGGTTGGCGGGGGCCTTTTGCGCGGTATCGCTGGGCCTTTGGTATCGGTTTTTTCAGAATTGCATGAAGTTGCGGGCACTGGGGCTCCACAAGCGGCCCCGCAAGCTGTGGCTGACCTGGAGTTGGGAAATGGCGGGCTCTGTGGTCGGCTTGCCGTCGTTGCGACCATATGCGCGGCGCTCGGTTGGAAGCTCGGAAATGTGGGACTGCCCATGCTGCTGGGTATTGGTGTGGCGACGTGGTTGGGGCGGCGGCTGAATCAGATTCCCGACTATGACGCGGTCCGGGCGGAGCAACTGCGCGCTTGAGCCTGCGGCAGGGTGACGACGAATGATCAGGACAGATCCGCGAGAGCGATGGGATCCATATCGTCGAAGCTTTGATTCTCGCCCGCCATGCCCCAGATGAAGCGGTAGTTGGCGGTACCTGCGCCGGCGTGCAGCGACCAGGGCGGAGACAGGACGGCCTGGCGGTCGCGAACGATCAGGTGGCGCGTGTTGTCCGGCGTGCCGTAGAGGTGAACGACGAGGTTTTCAGCGAGGTCGAAGTAGAGGTAGATTTCCGAGCGGCGGGAGTGCCTGTGGGCGGGCATGGTGTTCCAGACGCTGCCGGGCAGAAGCTCGGTGAAGCCCATGACGAGCTGGCAGCTCTTGATCCCCCCGGGATGGATGTACTTGTTCAGGCGGCGTTGGGAGGCGTTGGCTGTTGTGCCGAGCAGGACTGACTGCGCCTCGGCGCGCGCGAGTTTCGCGGTGGGATGCTTCTGGTGCGCCGGGCAGCTCAGGAAGTAGAACTCCGCTGGTGTTGCAGTCGCGGACTCGAAAACGATGTCCTGCTCGCCAATGCCGATGTAGAGGCAATCGAGCGGATCGAGGGAATAGGACTGAGAGCCGACACGAACGGCGCCGGGCGCTCCGATGTTGATGATGCCGAGTTCGCGCCGTTCGGTGAAGTAAGCGGTGCCGAACTCGTTGCAGGCAGGCAAAGGGAGTTCGCCTGCCGGCATCGCGGCGCCGACGGCCAGGCGGTCGAGGTCCGTTGCGACGATGTTCAATGCTCCCGGTTCGAACAATTGTTCGACCAGGAACTGCTCGCGCAGCGCGGGGCCGGGCATACGGTCTATTTCCTGGGCGCGCGGCAGATGACGCATTGGGATGGTGATCATGAGAGAACGACCTCGGCGGGTTTGCACTTGAGCTGGTAGGCCTTCTCGTCGACCCTCAGGGAGAGGCCCGGCGAGTCGGGCACAGAATAGGATCCACCACGAAAATCATAGCCGTCGGCGATGATGACGTCGCAAGTGGAGCGGTCGTCTTCGGCCGCGGGAACGGCAGCGATGGCCTTGGCGAGGTGGAGGCCCATGTAGCCGCCGATCTGCGAACCCCAATTGTGGGGGATGGAGGTGGCACCGACTTCGGCGGCCATCCGGGCAACCGCGATGTTGTCGATGAACCCACCGGTCCGGATGTCCATCTGCAGCACGTCGAACAGGCGTTTGGGCTTGAGGTAGGGTTCAAACGCAGCGATATCCCGAACGCTCTCGCCTTCGGCGATGGTTCCCTTGATGCCAGCTTTCTCCATGCGCTGGCGGAGGGCGGTGTATGTGGCGACGTCTTCGGGGATCATCTCCTCGAGCCAATAGAGGTTGTCGGCGGCAGTGCCGGAAATGTAGCGCCACAGGCGGTCCATGTCGTTCTGGTAGCCATTATTTCCATCGACTAGCACTTTCAGTTGCGAACCGGCGGCTTTGCGGACGGCGTGCGTCACTTCGATGTCGCGGAGCACGCCGGCTTCGCGGTCCATCCACTTCCAGCCGCGGCCCATCTTGAGTTTGACGCCGCTGTAGCCCTTCTTCTGCGCTTCCTCAACCTCCTCGACGACGGCGCGCGCTCCGCGATCGCTGAACCAGACGTCGGAGAAATAGAGGGTGCCGTCGTAGACCTCAACGCGGTCGCGGGCCGAGGGGCCGATGAGCTGCCAGGCGGGTTTGGATGTGAGTTTGCCGATGAGGTCGAAGAGCGGTCCGTCGAGGTGGCGATAGCTGCATAGAACGGTTGAGAATGCAGAAGAACGGCCGGTGATGAGGCCGTTCTTCATTTCATACAGCGAGAGCGGGTCCGCGCCGATCAGGGTCTTGAGAGCCTGGTGGAATTGCTGATCGGGAGCGGTGTAACCCATCACGCCGACGCCTTCGACTCCCTGATCGGTCTGAATGCGGACCAGCGTGTTCGAGTAGGTGTGGCCTTTGGGCACCTTGTCGTAGGAGTTCATGGCCACGAACTTGTGGAACCGGCACTCGATGGGTGCGAGCGTGATGCGGCGGATTCTGGCGGCGGCTGCGCCCGAGGCGGCTGATGCGGCGGCGAGCGCGAGGAAGGCTCTGCGATTCATGGCTTGGTGGCTCGTGATCTCTATAAGATGATACGCAGCGCGGGTCGATGAACAGGAGGACGAGACGATGAGCGTGATGGAGTTGTTTCGACTGGATGGCCAAGTTGCCCTGGTTACAGGGTGCAGCCGCGGCTTGGGCAAAGCGATGGCGCTGGCGCTGGCCGAAGCCGGAGCGGACATCGTCGGGGTCAGCAAGACGCTGCCGGCCAGTGGGAGCGCGGTGGGCCGCGAGGTCGAGGCGATTGGCAAGGGCTTCAAGGCATACGCGTGCGACTTCAACGACAGGGGCGCGCTTCAGGCCTTTATTTCAAAAGTGACGAGCGATTTTCCCGTGATCGACATCCTGATCAACAACGCCGGTACTGTTCTGCGGAAGCCGGCGGCGGAACATCCGGACGAATACTGGGACGAGGTGATCAATACGAACCTGCACGCGCAGTGGATCCTGAGCCGGGAGTTGGGACGGCGGATGGTGGCCAGGGGGCGCGGCAAGATTGTGTTCGTGGCGTCGCTGCTGACGTTTCAAGGAGGGGTGACGGTGCCTGGCTATGCCGCGGCCAAGGGGGCGATCGGGCAACTCACCAAGGCCTTGGCCAACGAGTGGGCGCCTCACGGCGTGCAGGTGAACGCGATCGCGCCTGGTTATATGGAGACGGACAACACGGCCGCGCTCCGGGCTGACGCCGGCGCGCAATCAGGCGATCATGGCGCGCATTCCCGCCGGACGGTGGGGCAAACCGGAAGACCTGAAAGGCGCGGTGGTTTACCTGGCGTCGGCGGCGTCGGATTATGCGAACGGCACAATCCTGACTGTTGACGGCGGCTGGATGGGTCGCTAGCGCCGCTTCAGAGAGAAATCTGTTGCCACACTGAACAGCACGACGACGTTGTGCTCGAAGTGCCCGCCGGCAAGCGGTTTGAAGCGTTGTCCAAAAGCTCCGAATTCGATGGTGGTTGACGGCTTGGGCCGGAAGCCGAGCCCCGCGTACAGCCTGTTCTGATCAAAGTAGGACGTGCCGTGATAGCCGAATCGGACGGCGACTTCGTCGTAGACGCTTAAGAAGACCGCTGGACGCTCTCCCGCTCCATGTCTCAGTGGGACGTCGGTGCGGAACTGATAGCGCAGCCTCTCCTGGAACCGCCATAATCGCGGGTCGTAGCCGAGCACCTCGGACCCGATCCAGCGCTGCTCATTGCGAAAGCGGTGGCGCGCGGCGAGCCGGCCCATACCGTGCCGGTAGGTGAACTGCTGGTGAACGCGATGTTCTGGAACCGCGAAGGTGTCAACTCCAAGCCCATTTGGGTGCGCCTTGATGTAGCTGTAGGTGAGAGAGAGACTCCAGTTGTTGACTGAGGTCGATATTGACCCCGGGCCGCACGAGCCACTGCCGCCATGTCGTGTCGTCAATCAGCCTGTAGCTGGTGTCGAAGTGGAGCGCCACGCGGTCGTTGACGGCAAGATCGGTGAAGTAGCTGAACCAATAAGCCTGCTTGTCGTAGGGCAGAGGGTTAGGCTCGGCCGCCGCGGGCGACAGGAGGAGGGCAGTGAGGATAAGCAGGTGGGCCACAGGAGGCGGGATTGCGGACATGAATCTCCTATTGTATGAAGGAGGCCGGCAAGATGCAGAAGTGAATGTATGAATTGAAGGCTACAGAGGAGGAGCGATCCCGCCGATAGAGAATCGATGGCGGGATTAGTGTCTCTTCTGGCTCTTGCAGCCGCCACAGCGGCAACGGTGCGGGAGGGTGGAGCGGGGTTGCGAGCCGGGTGCTCGGCTGACGCCGAGGTGGTCTCCCGGCTCGCGGGTGGCACGCCCAGTGCAAATCCGGCTCTCGATTTCCGGAGAGATCGGGACCTGCTACAAGGTGACTTCCGGTTCACAAAGCGGCTACCTGCTGATTGATGAACTCACCGGCCTGGAGTCGTTTGACCAGGCCCGTCGGGCGGGGAGCGAGCAAGGCCTTCCACAGATGATCCGGGCCGAGATCGGACGGCTCAAGTCAGACCTGGCCGAACAGGCGAAGCAGACCGCGCCGGATTCGGGGGTGTCGCGCGCCGGGATGGATCCGGCGGTGGCCGGAGCGCTGCAACTCATCGAGACCAATCAGCCGCGGCGCGCGCTTGAACTCATCGAGACTGGCCTGCTGCGAACCCATGCCAAGGACCCATTTGTGCTCTCGCTCGCCGGGCTGGCAGCCTACCAGAGCGATCAGCCGGGCCAGGCTCTCAATTATTGGGGCGAGGCGCTTGCCATCAAACCCAATCCGTCCATCGAGTCGCTTTATCGCAAGGCGCAGAAGGAAATTACGGCCGATACGAGCCGCAGCAGGATGCACGGCACGCGCTTCGTGCTCCGCTACAACGACAGCGTGATGGGCCAGGGGACAGCCGAACAGCTTCTGAGCGCCCTCAATGAAGAGTACTCGCGGCTCGATGCCGCGCTCGGCTGCGGCTTGTCGGAGCAGACCACGGTTGTGGTGCAGACCATGGAGGTCTACCGTGCCGCCAGCAGCGCGGCGGAGTGGAGCGGCGGACAGTTCGACGGGCGCATACGGATCGCCTATGAAGGGCGTGCACTGACCCCGCGGACGCGGCAGACGATGGCGCATGAACTGGTTCATGCCTGCCTGGCCCGCAATGGGGCATTCCCGGCCTGGTTTCACGAAGGCATGGCGCAGCGCTGGAGCGGTGAAGGTGTCACATCATCAGAGCTGGCGACGGTGCGGCAGATGCTGAAGGCCAAGCGGATGCCTGGACTGAACCAGATGCCGGCCTCCTGGGGCAAGCTCAGCCCGTGGCACGCCAACTTGGCTTATGCGATGTCTCTGGCCGCCGTCGACACGATGTACAAGAGCTACGGCGAGCCGTACATGCGCAACCTGCTGCGCAATCCCGAGTCAATCGGGCTGGTGGCAGACTCCTTGACACTGGCGCTGATGGGCCAGTAGGCGCGCTGCGCGACGCCTATTCCTCGTATTCCTCGCTCACGAAGGTCATGTCGAAGGCGCGTTGGAGAATCTCCTCTGTCAGCTTGAATTCACGTCGCTCGAAGCGGATCAGGTCGATGGCATGGCTGATCACGTCCCTTGCCTGGCAGCGCCGGAATATCCGCTTGGTCCGGAAGTAGCGGTGATCCAGGTAATCCTCGAGGACCGAATCCTCGATGGTGATCTGCTGCGACAGGCAGTAGCGCTTGAAGATGGAGATGAACTCCTGAGAGCCGGGCGAGCGGACGAACATCTTGTACTGAATCCTGCGCAGGAACGCTTCGTCGCCCAGTTGCTGTGGCCTCAGGTTTGTGGAGAACACGAGGAAGCACTCGAAGGGCACCTGCGCCTTACCGCCTGTGAGGAAGGTAAGGAAGTCGATGCGCCGCTCCATCGGCACGATCCAGCGATTGAGGACCTCGGCCGGAGTGACCTTCTGGCGTCCGAAGTCGTCGATCAGGTAAATGCCGTTGTTGGCCTTGAGCTGGAAGGGCGCGTCGTAGACCTTCGAGGCGGGGTTGAAGCTCAGATCGAGCATTTCGAGGGAGAGTTCGCCGCCGGACATGATGAAGGGGCGGCGCGCCTTGAACCAGCGTCCGTCGAAGGACTTCTCCTGATGGAAGGCGCTGAGCTCGGTTTCGTCTTCATCCAGCCGTTGGTGATAGATGGGGTCATACATCTGGATGATCTGACCCTGGAACTCGAGCGCGAAAGGAATGTAGACGGGTTCACTCTCGATATTGAACAGGCCTTCCGCCAGATAGGTTTTGCCATTCCCGGGCTGCCCATAGATAAGAAACGATTTGCCGGCATTGACCGCCGGCCCCACCTGGCTGAGCGTGTCCTCTGACAGGACCATGTGCTTGAGCGCCGAGTTGAGCATTTCCGGTGTGAGCCAGTCGGACTTGTGGCGCTGCATCTTGACGCCCACCGTGTACTGCTCCATGGGAACCGGGACGCGGCCGGAGTAGGAGTTTGCCTCGATGTACTGGATGGCCAGCACGCGGCCGGCCTCGGACAGCGTGAAGCTCGACGAGATGTCGCCCATGCCCAGACTGGATCGAACACTGATCAGGTGTTGCCGCTTCATGTTCTCCAGCAGCGGGCCGATGACGCTGAAGTTCAAACCGAGAGAGCCGGCTAGAACGCGGCCGGTGGCCTCATTCCGGAAGTAGAGCATCTTGAGGATGATTTGCTCGACCATGGAGTGCGGAATCCCGAGGTCGTCCAGAGACTCGGGAATCGGCGGCACGAATTCAAAGTCTTCCTGCTCGGCTGCCAAGGCAAGCACGGCTTCAGCGTTCATATAGAACTAGCATCGGCGGAAAGCCTGTCGAATTGAATTCGCAAATGCCACAGGAGCGTGAAAGGGAAGGCCCTAGCCGAGGATCGAAATACCCTGCCGCTTCTCATTGAGAAGCCGCAGGATGTGTCTCAGGCAGAACTCCGAGGCGAGCAGGAACAAGCCTCCCGACAGGGCTGCTATGGCAGCCAATTGGATGTCGTTCCGGCAGATGCGCGCGAGGGAAGCTCGCCATGCAACGGGGCTGACAAAGAATGCGAGCACCAGCAGAACGAGCATAAAGGTGAGGCCCATGCGGAGCAGGTCGCGGGTGCCTTTGACGGTCTGAATGTTCAGGCCCATCCATGCGCCGACCATCGAGATGAGCCAGGCGAGACCGCCGTTGAAGGCGGCAAGGCCGAGCAGCAGGATGGGGGAAGGGAGGCCGGCAGCGGGGCGAGAGCTTCGCAGGGAGGCCAACGACAGGCCAAGCAGGAGAGCCCATCCGAGCAGTGCGACCAGAGCGGGCATCCGGACCCTGGAGAGGATGGCGGGACGGTCACCGTCACCGGTTCCGGAAGCGAGCGCGCGGTACACCTCTTCGCGCCCAAACGCGTAGGAGGCCGAGTTGGCCGCCAGCAGATAGGTAAACGCAGAGAACACGAGCAGCAGGAGATTGTCGTAGAAGGGGAACTTGAGCGGCAGCGCCAGGACGCCGCAGGCCATGAGCGCGAAAGTTGCCGCGCCCGGAATACCCCCGAGCCAATCCATCCACTTCATCAGGCAGGCCTCACATCCTTGAGAGTCAACGACCACGGCGAGTAGCCGCGCCGGGCGCTGTAAGGATCTTCGTCGATAGACACCGCGGCGTCAACGCGCGTTCCAGGGGTGAGCTCCGAGGCGCGGCCGGCAAATTTCCAGGCCTTTGCGGCGAACTGGCGGGTCGCATTGCCCAGACGAAGCCGGAGGTGGTCGTGATCTCTGCCGAAGGCTTCCGGCGTTGCTCGGATCTCCACGCCCTCCATGAGCAGGATGGGCGCCCGGTTGGCCAAGCCGAAGGGGGCCAATTGGAGAATCTCCGCCGCTGCGTCGTCGTTCAGTTCATCAGGGCGCACGATGGCGTCGATGGCGAGTTCGAGGGCCAGGTCCTCCTCGGACAGGCGGGCACGGGCACCCGCCGCGAAGCGCTGCACCAGTTCAGCCACGCGCTCCTCTTCCAGGGTGACTCCGACGGCCTGTTTGTGCCCGCCAAAGCGAATGAACAGGTCTGGCATCGACTCGAGCGTCTCCAGCAGGTGGAAACCAGCGATGGAGCGGCCGGAGCCCTGGACGAGGCCTGTTCGATCGTCCCTGCCGAGAACGATGGCCGGGCGGTTGTAGAGTTCAACGAGGCGGCTGGCGACAATGCCGACGACGCCGCGATGCCAGTCGGGCGAGTAGAAGACAAGGCCTGCCAGGGCGGGATCCGGGCGGCCGAGTTCACCAAGCTGCTCCTGCACTTGGCGGACGATCACTTCGCAGGCCCGCTGGCGGTCCAGATTCAGCAGGTCCAGATGTTGGGCGATGGAGCGGGCCCTGGACTCGTCGGGAGTCAGGAGCATTTCAACCACCTCGCCGGCGTGGTCCATCCGGCCGGCGGCGTTGATGCGAGGGGCGATGCGGAAGCCGACGTCGCCGGCGCTCAATGAGCAGCCAGGTTCGAATCCCGACGCTTCCATCAAGGCGCGGAGGCCGTGGTTGCGGGTCTTGGCCAATCCTTCCAGCCCACGCTTGACCAGAGCCCTGTTTTCGCCAATCAAGGGCACCACGTCCGCCACGGTCGCGATGGCGGCCATGACCATGAAGGAATCCGAGAAGCGCACGATCTTGTCTGGAGGCCAGTTTTCGCGGTCCATCAGGCCCTGGGCGAGTTTGAATGTGACGCCGGCGCCGCAGAGGCTCTTGTTCGGATAGGGGCAATGGGGCTGGTTGGGATTGAGAATAGCGACTGCAGGCGGCAATTCCTGCTCAGGCAGATGGTGATCGGTGATGATGACATCGACGCCTGCCTCTTTGGCGGTCTTGACAGCCTCAAGGGCGCGGATGCCGGTGTCGACGCTGATGATCAGTGAGACGCCCTCCGCCGCGGCTTGCAGCACCGCCTCAGGCTGCATGCCGTAGCCTTCCTTGAGGCGGTCCGGCACGAGGTAGCCGGCAGTGTGGCCGAGCAGTTCGAGCATCTTGCGCAGGATGACAATGCTCGACACGCCGTCGACGTCGTAATCGCCGTAGAGGAGGATTTTCTCGCGCTGCGCCACCGCGCGCCTGATGCGAGCGACGGCTGCTTCCATGCCCAGCATCAGGAATGGGTCGGGCAGGTCGGCCAACCTGGGGTGAAGGAACCTTTCAACGTCGGCCGGGGTTCGATAGCCCCTGGTCAGGAGCACGCGCACGGCAGGAAGGCCGAGGCCGCAGGCCGCGGCGAGTTTTGCCGCTGCCGATTCAGAAGTTTCCGGAAGTTTCCAGCGAGACGCGGCGATCATCCGGCCTCAATTGTTGGAGTAGAAGCCGCCGTAGCCGGCAGCGTCTCCGCCGCCCGGCCCGGATTCTTCAATCTCGTCGAGGATGTCGTGCCATTCCTCGTACCAGTCGGTCTGCACTTCAAACAGGTAAACGCGGTCTTCTACGTCAAAGCTCATCTCGATGGCGCAAGTGAAGCCCTCATAGATAGCCAACTCTTCGATGCGCCGCTCCAGGGATCGTTTTTCGTCGCGGGCCAGCGAAGTCTGCTCGAGAAGTTCGAGGGCCTCTTCGCGATGGTGCGCGCGGAAATCGCGGGCATGAAAGTGGATGAGCCGGATACCGAGCTTCAACGCGCATTCGAGGAAGGGTTTGTAGTCGGGGGAGCGGTCCGAGTCCCAGTAGACGAAATCGCCATCCTCGTTGCCGCGGCTGAGGCAGCGGAAGACTACGAAGTGCTCGGACTCCAGGTAGCTCATGATCTCTTCGTGCAAAGAATCGAGGTTGGGTCGCATGACGGGGAGTTTTTCCTTGTCGCGGTGTCAGCGCTGGGCCATCACCAGGGTTTCGTCGAGTGCCGCCGCGTCGCGGGCCGACGGCGTGACGATGGTTCGTGGCCCGATAAAGATTTTCCGGTTCTGGGCTATCGCCTCGCGCACGTCGGCCTCGCAGACGAATTCAGCGATCTCAATCGCGGGTGCGGGGGGCGCGGCGGCTGGGGGCGCAGTGGAGGCAGGCGGCAGGGTACAGCCGCAAGACGGGGTTGCCTGAGCGGGGGCAGGCGTCGAACGCTGCGCGATGAACCGGTCCACAACCGATTCCACCACCGTGCGTGCGACGGCCGCGGGCGCCTGCTGGGCTGTGGGCGTCTCCGCCGACAAAGAAATGCCGCGAGCGCTGAGGTAGGTCTCCACAGCCGCCATCAAGCCGGCGCGCTCGGGGTTGGAGGCGGCGGCCGGGGCAGCGGCTCGGCGGTTCATCGGCCTTATTGACCTTCCAGGCGATCCGTTTGATGTTGATCAAATGCTGCGGCCCGACGTTGTCGGAGGTGATGTTGCCCGCCATGGCGCCGCAGCCGAGGGTCATCGAGGGTTGAACGTTTGTGGAAATGCCCACAGAACCTTGCGGTGACGAGGTGTTGACGAGCACGCGGAAGGCAGGCATGCGAAGTCCGTATTGCCGGATCCGCGCGTCGTCCGCGGCATGGATGACCGCCGTGTGGCCGAGCCCGCCGAAATGCAGGATCTGCTCGCAGGCCGCCACCGCGGCTTCGAAGTGATCGACGAAGAGCAATGCCAGGACGGGCGAGAGCTTTTCCGCCGAGAGGGGATGCTGCGGCCCGATTCCTTGGATTTCCGCGACGATAATGCTCGTCTCAGCAGGCACCGAGAAACCGGCGAGCTGGGCGATTTTCTGCGGGCTCTGTCCGACGCACTCAGCTCGTACCGTCGTGCCGCCGGTGAACAGCGTCTTTTCCAGAGCGGTGCGCTCCGCGTCGGAGCAGAGGTGAGCCTTCAGCCGCTTGAACTCGGCCAGCATCGCATCGCGCAGGGTGCGTTCAGCGACCACGGTTTGTTCACTGGAACAGACCGTGCCGTAATCGAAGCTCTTGCCGCTGACAACCGCCGACACTGCCTCGGCCAGGGGCGCTGAAGTGTCGATGAGGATCGGCACATTGCCGGGCCCGACGCCGAAGGCGGGCTTGCCGGATGAATAGGCTGATCGAACCAGACCCGAGCCGCCGGTGGCGAGAATGACCCCGGTCTTGGGATGCGTCATGAGCGCCTTGGTGCCCTCCAGAGTCGACTGGTCAAGGCACTGGATCAGCCCCTCGGGAGCGCCGGCGGCAACCGCCGCCTGCATCATCACCGCCGCAGTGGCGCAGGTGCAGCGCCGCGCGCGAGGGTGGGGGCTCAAGACAACGGCGTTGCCGGCTTTGAGCGAGATGATCGTCTTGAAAATGGCGGTCGACGTCGGATTGGTCGTGGGGCAAATCGCTGCCACAACGCCCACGGGCACGCCGATCTCGACGATCTTCTTCTCCGAATCTTCACGAAGCACGCCGACTGTCTTCATGCCGCGGATGGCTCGCGGCAGAATGTCGGCGTTCAGCATGTTCTTTGCGATCTTGTCCTCGACGTTGCCATAGCCGGTTTCCTCTACGGCCAATTCCGCCAGGGATCGAGAGTTGGCGCGCGCGGCTGCGGCGGCCGCCTCGACAATGGCATCAATCCGTGATTGGGGAAAACCGCGATAGATTTGCCACGCGGCCCAGGCTTTTTCGACTTTGCTGTTAACTTCCTGAACAGAAGCCATGTCCTGATCGTGACGCATGCCTCTCACTCACTCTCTTTCGCCTTGCCAGGATGGCGGGCGCTGCCGGCTTCCATGCGAGAGCAGGTGCCCTGCTCGATCAGCTTAACGAACCCTTGTCGTTCTTCTTCGCTCCGGGGAGCACTTTCTCTACTTCGTCGTGCGGATTCGGAATGACGTGGACGGCGATGAGTTCCCCGACACGCCTGGCGGCCGCGGCGCCCGCATCAACAGCAGCCTTCACGGCGCCGACATCGCCACGAACGGTGACAGTAACATACGCGGCGCCGATATATTCCTTGCCGGTCAACGTCACGTTGGCTGTCTTCACCATGGCGTCGGCAGCCTCGATGGCGCCAATCAGCCCCTTGGTTTCAACCATGCCGAGGGCTTCCATATAGCTTGTGTCCTTCCTCTTCGCGAACCGAAGGTGTCCGAGCCGGATGTCCGGAAACATCCAAGCTATCACAGTTATCCGGCGCGCATCTGCCAAGAGACCCGTTTGGACCCGGAATTGGCTATCGGACCTGAATAGCCTTGAATGTTCAGTTAATTGTTTTCAATAACTTGCAGGCTATCGTGAGGGTTGCACGGATGGTATACTGAGTTCTATGCGCGAACCGAACTAACCCGCACCCCCAGGCGCCTCTTTCCCGCGTTTGCGGGGAATGCACCTGCCGGATGCGGTCAGGATCTCGCCCGGCTGCGTGGAGCGAGTCGCAAGCGTTAGCTCGTGACCCCCTCCTCCTTGAAACCGGCCATGATCCTTTGATTCACGATGGGACCGGCTTTCCCCCAAGTTTTCGGGAATCGGTTCTACATGCTGCTCATCCGGCAACTCCGGACGCGGAAACAATCCGCGTACCGGCGAGACCAAAGTGAGATAGGAGAAACCAACTATTGATGACGAAAGCGATATCCAGAGGCATGATCATGGTCGCCGGGTTGCTGGCCTCAACCACACCCGCCGACCCGGACCCTCGTCCCGCGGATTTCATCGTCAAGACCGACCCTCGCCTGATCCGCATCAAGCAGTACTTTCTGGAACGGGAGTGCCCAGCGCATATGTTCGCTGAGGACTTTGTTTCAGCCGCGGATCAGCACGACCTGGACTGGAGGCTTCTGCCAAGTCTTTCAATGGTCGAAAGCTCGGGCGGCAAGGAGTCGGTCAACAACAACATGTTCGGCTGGGATAACTGCAAGGAACGGTTCCGAAGCGACCGCGACGGAATCTACCGTGTAGCTGAACGGCTAGGCGCTTCCCGCCTGTATCGAAACAAATCTCTCGACCAGATTCTGCAGATCTACAATCCGCGTGTCGAGTACGCCCCAAGAGTCAAAGCCATCATGAGCCAGATTGGCCCAGCCGATCTGGTTCCCGAAGGCATCTTCTGAATCGAGGGTGAGTCAATCTAAACGAAACAGGCCAAGGGCTTCATGCCCCTGGCCTGTTTTGTTGTCGCGCTTAGATACTGCTCTTCAGGCCACCCCCGACGCGCCAGGCGACCACGGTTGCCTATCTATTCCAGCAGTCGGACGCCCATATACAGGCCGCCGAAAAGGATTACGCTCACGATGCCGACCAGCACCCACTTGAGCATGCGCTCCTTGGATGTGGTGGTTTCCCTCTCGTCTTGCTTCATACGATCATCGAGGGTCTCGAACATGGTTGACCTCCCGTCAAGGTTATCGATGTATAAGGCTTACTGTTGGCCTGAGCAACCCCATTGTAATGCCAGCCGGTCCGAATCGTGGCAATTTATATTTCCAGCTCATTCAATCAGTTAGAAGCCTGAGGAACTCCTTCGATCTGCAGTATTTCGCTGGAACGGTGAGTTGGAATCCTGATTAGTATGCCTTGAATGGCACACAGTCGATTTCCGATTGAGGATGGACGTGGAGTGAAGCCGGGGGGTCAGGCGATTCCCATGCGTTCGAGCTTTCGATAGAGCGTCTTGCGTTCGATGCCGAGTATACGGGCCGCGCGGCTTTTGTTGCCTCCGGTGGCCGCCAGGACCTTCCTGATCTGATCGGCTTCCGCGCCCGCCAGAGTCTCCCCTGCCTCGTCGCGCGGGCCGGAAGCCCGCACCGAGTCGTCGACGGTGTCCTCGGTGATACGCCCGCCGGGTGAGAGAATCACCAGTCGCTCCATCATGTGCTGCAACTGCCGGACGTTGCCGGGCCAAGTGTAGTCGCAGAGGGACTTCATTCCGCTTTCGGTGACCCTGGCGTCCAAACCGTAGCGCTCGTTGTATTTCTTCAGGAAGAAGCCGACCAATAAGGGCACGTCGCCGTGACGCTCACGCAGTGCGGGCACGGCGATGCGAACGACGTCGAGGCGGTACCAGAGATCCTCACGGAACTTGCCCTCGTCCACCATCTTTCTGAGGTTCCTGTTGGTAGCAGCCAGGATGCGCACATCGACCTTTTTCGGCCGGGCGCTGCCAAGGGGGCGGACTTCCTTTTCCTGCAGAAATCGAAGCAGCTTCAACTGAAAGTTCAAGTCGATTTCGCCGATTTCATCGAGAAATACCGTGCCGCCGTGAGCCGCTTCAAATACACCTGTGCGATCCCGGTCAGCCCCGGTATAGGCTCCGCGGACCGCGCCGAAGAGCTCGCTTTCGATGAGAGTCGGAGCCAGCGACGCGCAATCGACCGGAATGAACGGCGCTTGCGAGCGCAGCGAGTTGGCATGGAGCATGTGGGCGATCAACTCTTTGCCAGTCCCCGTTTCACCTTCGATCAGCACAAGCGCGTCAGTCGGGGCAACGCGCGAAATCATCTTGTAGATTTCGACGAGTTTCGAACTGGAGCCGATCATCTCGGTTGCGAGCGGCTCCTCCTGCTCAAAGTCCTCATCCTCATCGTCGACGACCAGGGTGCTTTCGGCGCGTTTAACTACCTCCAGCAGGCTGTCGAGCTCAAACGGCTTGGCAAGATACTCGAATGCCCCGCCTCGTGTCGCGGCCATCACCGTTTCCATGCTGCCGCGAGCAGACATCAGAATCACGGTGCATTGCGGATTGGCCGCACGAGCGGCGTTCAACACATCAATTCCAGTCCTGTGGTCAATGTAGATGTCAGAAATGACAATGGGGTAGCTGGACGACGAAAGAAGCGCCAGCGCCTCCGTGGTCGAAGAAACGGCCTCCACACCGTAGCCTTCCAATTCCAGGAAGGTTTTCAGCGTGGTCCGGACCGAGGGATCGTCCTCGACGAGCAACAACGAGGGCATAAACAACCAGTCTACCGTGCGGCTCACCGGGCGGGCACAACAAGGGTGAATTTCGAACCCTTGCCGGGGGTGCTTTCAACCTCCACCCTGCCTCCGTGGTGCGTGGCGATTTCCTTCACGATCGACAGCCCGATGCCGGTTCCGACCTCGCCGGAAGCCTGGGCGCGGTTGGTGCGATAGAACTTGCGGAAGAGATTACTGACTTCACCCGCGTCCATGCCCATTCCACGGTCGGCGACCGCCAGGTGAACGCTGCCGTTCGCGGCCTTCGCCTGGATGAACACCTCGCTTTCGGCGGGTGAGTATTTGATTGCGTTCGTAATCAGATTGTAGAGAGCGTACTCGAGCAACTCCCGGTCGGCTCGAAGGCGGACGGAGTGCGAGTCATCGAATGCGAGCCTGATCTGCTTGCGCTCAGCCAGCGGGGCGGCACGGGCCAGACAGGTAGCCACGAGGTCCTGGGCCGGGAATTCCTCCAACCTGAGCTCCATCTGGCCGGCGCCGAGCTTCTCCACGTCCAGGAAAGTCGTGATCATCCGGGCGAGCCGTTTGGATTCGGAGTTGATCATGGTCCCCAGTTCCTTGCGCTTAGGTTCGGGAAGGTTGTAGCGCGTCATGAGTTCGCTGGAGCCCTGTATGGCCGTCAGGGGAGTCCGCATCTCATGGGCGACGAAGTGAAAGGCCTGCTGGTAGCGATGGGTTGCCGCCTCGCTGGTCACCATCCGTCGTCTGACGATGAAGTACTGGAAGCTGGCCGAAGCCAGGACGGCGAGCCAGGCTGAGGCGGCCGGAGCCATGGCCGGCAGGACCCAACCGGAACGAAAGGCGGCCCAGGGTGCTGCGTGAGCAGCGATCAGAAGAAGGGCCGCGCCGGCGTACACGGGCCAGCCCATAGCAAATGTGAACAGGATCGCGACGGCGGCAGCCAGCCCCAAGGCCAACAGCACCGAGGTCGATAGCGCTGCCTGCTTCGGCGCATCGCCGGAGGCCAGGGTCTCGTAGGCGTGGGCATGGATTTCAACGCCTGGTACCTGCATCGCGTCGGAAAGTGGTGTAAACAGCCTATCGTCGGCCGCCGACAAAGCAGTGACTCCGATAAAGATCGCCTTTCCGCGCAGTGCTTCCAGGCCGCGGCCGGCCAGGACGTCCGATGCGCTCACATGCGCCATCGACCCCTTAGGCCTGTAGCGGATCCACATGGGACGGCCTTCATCCCAGCGTGAATCGATTCGCCAGGTGCCGGCCTCCAGTCCAACGGGGGTGGCGAGAATCTCCGGGGCCCCCAGGCTTTGTCGCCAGACTTCGAGCGAGAGCGCCCAGCGGCGCGTTCGTCCGGCGACGCGCTCCAAAGGAACACGCCGGTTGATGTCGTCGCCCGGTCCGGGGAGTGCGCCCACATGTCCGAGTCCAGCCGCCCGGCGCCTGAATGCGGGCGGCGGATCCTGCCAGTTGGAACCGTCCGGCAGCATCTCGCTGGCCATCACAACCCTCGGCAGCGCGCGCAAGGCGGCTTCGAGATCCGCATCTTCTACTTCAGTGCCGGCGTCGGCGAGCGTGAAGTCGATGCCGATCGCGCGGGGTTGGACCTCCTGCAGTCGAACGAGAACCTTGGCCAGGACTGTGCGGATGCCGCGCAGACCTCCGTGCTCCTTCAGGGTTCCTTCGTCGAAGCCGACGACCGCAGTGTTTGTGGCCGGGGCCGCCGGCGGTGAAAGCCGGAAGAAGGAATCGTAGACGATGTTGTCCAGGCGAGTGGCCAGCGGCGTCCAGGCCAGCAGTATTCCGGCGACGGCGGCTCCTATTGAGAGCGCCCCATAGACCAGGGCCGGGTTCACAGCGCGAGGCATCTATTGAAAGCTTATCCGGGTGCGCGGCAGTGGGTCACGCGATAAAAGGAATGAGGGGGGGCGCCGATGCCCATCAATTGCATCACCGTGACCTGCCAATCGGCGTACGGGTGCCAGAGTCCTGCCACGCGGAGCCGGCCCAGGCAGGACTCCTCTTCAATCCGGCTACTCACTCGTCCCGGGCGAGATATCCCGGGTATTTCTCACCACCCACACATTCTGTGCCCGAGCCCAGCGCGCCTGTGCCTGCCGTTCGTTGCCGGCGTTGACGATCATCCAGGAAACGCCCGGCTTCAGGTATCGGGCCAACGCCATTCCATCGGTGTTGTAGGCATCGAACAAGACCAGATCCGCCTGGGCGGACTCCGCATTGATTCTGGCGGCGATCTCCCGCAGGGGAGCCGAGTAACCCGGATTCAGGAAGTCGCGTTTCTGGAAGTAGTAGCTGATGGAGATTGCGTGCGAGAGCAGGACGACGCTGAAGAGCATCCATCGTGCCTTGGCGGGGCGAAGCGCGTCAAACCCCGCCGTCCAGGCGATGACGAGAAAGGGCAGGAGCCAGAGCAGGCGTGCGGGCGTGAACGGGTAGCTCACCCAACGCGACACCGCGACATAGCCCAGCACTGCGGCTATGGATACCGCCAAGCCCGCCGCGCTGTGAAGGATGCCCATCTGCCGGACGGCTAGTGCCAGCAGTAGCAGCAGAAATGCCGATAGTGCGAGCGAGATCACGGGGAAAGACTCGCCGATTGACAGCGAGGTCCATCCAAAGCCGACCTTCAAGAACTGCTCCGCAATCCACGAGCCCGTCAGCAAGTAGCCCGAAGAGAAATCGGGCGCGGCGCGCCAGCGGCTGAGGGCGTATGCCAGAACCCAAAGCCAGGGAGCATAGAGGAGAAGCACCACGCCTGTCAGCAGCACCGCCTGACGCCAGCCGACTCGCCGAAGTGAAACCAGCGCGAATCCGCACAGCACGGCGAGTCCGGGCACGTAGTGCGTGTAAAGCAGGGCGGCAGTGGCAAGAACCGCCGGCACTGCCCTGCGCCAGATCTCGTTTGGTTCTTTCAGCCACCGGCGCAGTGCCCAAACGGCGAGAAATGCCAGGGCCGCCTGCATCGAATAACTGCGAGCCATCCGTCCGTACAGGAGCATGGCGGGCGACAGCGCAATGAGGCTGAGGGCCATCAGGCGGTGTGACGGCTTCCAACGCCGCAGCCAAAGAGTGTCCATCAGGGCGGTCAGCACAAGAGCCCAGAACGCCGAAACTCCCCTAAAGAGCGCCAGGCTTGCGCCTCCCGCGGCCTGCGCGACCAGGTGCAATTGGAAGTAGTACAGCGGCGGATGGATGTCCCTGGCGAGCCGGCTGGCGATTTCGGAGAATGGCAGCGGCGCCACGTCCAGCGTGAACAACTCGTCGGTCCACACCGAGAGCAGGTCCAGGTTCCAGAAGAGCAGGACCGCCTGGACCGGCAGCAGGAGCCAGAGCGGTGAATAGCGCGCCAACTCTTCACGCTAGCATGACCACTAGATGCATCAACCGGCACTCATCGAGTTCGAGAATGTGTTCATCGAGCGGGAGACGCGCCCGGCGCTCAGCGGAGTGACCTTTTCCATCCGCGCCGGCGAGCACGTCGCGCTGGTGGGACCGAACGGCAGCGGCAAATCGACGCTCATTCAGGCGATCACGCGCGACTGCTATCCACGCTACCCGCCGCCGCGCTGCAGCCTCCGTCTCTGGGGCAGGGAACAGTGGCACCTGTTCGAGCTGCGGGCGCTGCTGGGAATCGTGACCAACGACCTCGTTGCCCGCTGCACACAGCCCTACTCGGTCGAGGAGACTGTACTCTCGGGGTTCTTTTCCAGCATCGGTGTGTGGCCGAACCATGAGGTCACGCATTCGATGCGCGAAAAGGCCGCCGAATCGATGCACTTCTTCGAGATCGACCATCTGCGCGATCGCATTATGAAGGAGCTCTCCAGCGGCGAGGCGCGCCGCGCCGTCTTTGCCAGGGCTCTGGTGAACGAACCTAAGGCTCTGATTCTCGACGAGCCCACCAATTCACTCGACATCCGCGCGCAGCACGAGGTGCGCGCGGCGATGCGAAAACTCGCGCAGAATGGCGTTAGCGTGATCCTCGTGACGCATCATCTGCCGGACATTATTCCGGAGATCCAGCGGGTCATCGCCCTGAGCCAGGGGCGCATTGTCGCCGACGGACCGAAGGATGTAGTCCTCACCGCCACTGCGCTCAGTGAACTGTTTGGAGCCCCGGTTGATGTGCACCAGTCCGGCGGCTATTACCACATGCTCTAGCGCATGAAGGCCCAGGCGACCCAGCCGGACTCAAGCGTACGGGAGTTTGAGGGCTTCCATGATGCCCTTCATGTAACCGATGGCGAACACCTTGCCGGTATACGCATAGCCTGGGCGATCGTTCCTGTCGCCTTCCATCGTCGGCGCGTGGTCCGGACGGATTGGGCCGTTGAAACCACCTTCGGAGTAGATCTTCAACATGCGAACCATGTCGGTCGCACCGTTGTCGTGGAAGGTCTCGCGGAACTTGTGCCCGTTTCCTTCAATGTCGCGGAAGTGGACGAAGAAGATCTTCTTCTGCCGCAGCCATTCCTTTGCCAGGGCCTCCACGTCCTCGCCCATGGCGACAAAGTTGGCCTGGCAGTAGGTGACGCCGTTCACTTTGCTCGGCACAGAGTCGAGCACACGGCGGTAATTCTTTGCACTGATGATAATGCGGCCGATACCGCGCAGCGGCGAGATCGGCGGGTCGTCCGGGTGCAGAGCCATCTGGACGTTGGCCTTCTCCGCCACCGGGATCACCTGCTTAAGGAAGTAGTTGAGGTTGTCCCAGATCTTCTCGGTCGAGATCTCGCCCCACTCGGTGGGTCCCTGAGCGCGAGCGGCTTCGTCGTCGAACTCCGTGATCAGGGCGCCGCCGCGTCCCAGCGCGTTCGTCTTGGTTCGATACCAGCCGAGCCCGGCCATGAAGTTGTAGCAAAGCACCGGAATGCCGACCTTGCCCAGCGCATCGATGGCCCACTTGTAGTTCTCGATTTCCTCGTCCCGCCCGGCCACGCCGAGCTTGATCTTCTCCGCCGCGACGGGGTGGCTCTCGACGCCGGCGATTGCGATGCCGCTTGCGGCGAACTCGCTCTTGATCCGCTGGAGAGTCTCCACGTATTGCTCTTTGCGCACCTTATTCAGTTCGCCCTGAACGCCCACGATGGCGTAGTCGACGCCCATCTGCTTGCCGAGCTTCTGCTTTACGGTTCCGCCCGGATTCTGCATCAGGGCGAACTTGATCGAAGTCGGGCCGGTGGCCTTCGGTGTGGCGATTGCGGTGGGCGCTGCACTCAGGAGAGCCGCGCTTTGCATGGCTTTGCGACGTGTGACTTTGGGCATATCCGTGGTCCTATTTTCAGAATCTACCAGACTTCAGGCCATCCACTTGTAGAAATAGAAAAGCAAAGGCGTCTTTCCCGTGTTCACGATGCCGTGCACTTTGCCCCCGGCGCAGTACATCATCGAGCCGGGCGCGACCTTGGTCATCTTCCCGGCGACGGTGAGCTCGCCGGTTCCTTCGGTGATCACCATGAACTCTTCTTCGGGGTGCTCGTGAGGAGGGTGGGGGCTCATCCCTGCCTTGAGCAGGAGGCTGCCTGCAGTCATCGAACGGAGTTGATCGGTTTTCCCCTCGAAGTAAATTCGAAGATCGCCAAATGGTTCGTTCACTGTCTTGATGGACGCGGCTGCCAGAGTGGCATCGGGCAGTTTGGCTATTGGGGCAGCACTGGCCAGCAGGGGCAGGGGAAGCATTTTCAGGAGATCACGTCGATGGGGCATGACATCCAGGATAGTGCAGGATGTCCGTCTCAGCGGTAGCGATCCGTCCTGTAACGGACGGCCAGAAATCGAATCCCCGTCGCGCCCTTTCGCAGAGCAGCGAGCCGCTGGAGTAGCAAATCTGCCCGCGTTCATAAAGATTGTGTGCCGGTGCGGCGCACCAGACGATGGTTCCCGGCTGAAGCCGTCTCCCGCAAGGACACTGCCATCCCCAGGGCGCTGACGTTCTCCAACGTGCCGCGCACCTCGAAAGGCCCATCCGCACGTTTCACCAACGATATAAACGGATCCCGACATGCTACTTCGATTGTGCCGGCGGCGCTCGTTTTGGTGTTCCATCGGTTTGTCCTCTTCCGTTCGGCGAAGTCTACTGCCTCAATCGACGCAGCACGGCGAATTGAGGAAACGCACACCCGTCAGTTTGCGGAACAAACCTCGGGAATGGCACACCTCGGCCGAAACACACAGGTTGAAGTCGCGCACCTCGCACCAAAGGCGTGTGCCAGGCGCAAACCGATCCCACGAAAGGAAACTGAATCCCCGGCCGGAGAGCTCAACCAGATCAAACTTCCCGAGAACTTTCCCCCGGTCCTGGTGGGTGACCTTGACCTGGGTCTGAACTCGGACCCGGCCTTCCGTTCGGCGATCTTTGGCACCACTCATGTTCCCAGGAGACGATTCGGAGACGAACTGGGCAAGAACCCATTAGTCCCGATTCTCATGAGCCTAACGTACTGGATAAGCAGGACTAAGGTCCGCCCGGCGCGAACCTGCTAACCTTGAAGGGTCATGTCTGCCAACAACGGTGATAAGTCGCGGCATAACCGCCTGCGCAAGCGCACAATCGCCAAGCGACTCCAGATCAAGGCCATTTTCAAGCCCGATACAACGGCTGGTGCCGTCCCCGCCGAGGCCCTCAAGTTCTCCGCTAAGAAGGGCCGCTAGCCCACCCTCCCTCCCTGATCCCCTCGATGGCGCCGTAGGATCCTCCTACCGTTCCAGGGAACATCCGCGTCTAATCGCTCGTTATCCTGGAAGCTACCTCCTATGAAAACCATCACACTCGCAGTTTTCATCGGCGGCCTTGCCCTTGGGCAACTCCCGCCTGTCATTGACCGCGATGCGTTTTTCGGTGAAATTGAGATTGCCGGCGGGCAGATCTCGCCCGATGGCAAGTTCGTGTCCTTCCTGAAGCCATACAGGGGCGTCAGGAACATCTGGGTCAAGAAAGCCGAAGAACCCTTTTCCGCCGCGCGGCCGATGACGGCGGAAACCAAGCGTCCCCTGGCCGGCTATTTCTGGACCCGCGACTCCAGGTATCTGCTATTCACCAAGGACAACGACGGGGACGAGAACTTCAATATTTATTCAGTCGACCCCGCCGCAGCGGCGGTTGAAGCCACCGGCGTACCCCCGGCGCGAGACCTGACCGGCGTCAAGGGCGCCCGGGTGATGATTTACGCTCTGCCGAAGACCCAGCCGGATACAGTTTTCCTCGGCCTCAACGACCGCGACAAAGCCTGGCACGACCTCTATCAGCTCTCCCTTTCCACCGGCCAGAAGACACTTGTTCGCAAGAACACCGATCGGGTTTCCGCCTGGATCTTCGATAACAAGGCCGGACTCCGCATGGCGACTCGTTCGGCCGAGAACGGCGATACCGAGTTCCTTCGCGTCGATGCCGACAAGTTCAGCAAGATTTACTCCTGCTCGGTGCTTGAAATCTGTGCGCCTCTCCGCTTCGACAAGGACAACAAGCAGGTCTACGTCATTACTAATCAGGGCTCCTCGCGCGAGTTTATGGAGCTCGCCCTCATGGACCCCGCCAGCGGAAGCGCCACTTTGGTCGAATCAGACCCCCTGAAGCGCGTCGACATTGGAGATGCGATTTTCTCCGACCTCACCGACGAGCTCCTCGGCACGGTTTACATCGACGAGCGCGAGCGCGTCATCTGGCGCAACAAGGCATTCGAGGCTGACTACAACTGGCTCAAGTCCAAGCTCGGAGCTAATGTCCGGCTCGGCTTCGGCTCCCACACCAAGGATGAGAACCTGTGGATAGTTACAGCCTCCGCGGACACCGAGCCCGGCGCCACACACATCTTTGACCGCAAAGCAAAAAAGCTCGACCTCCTCTACAAGGTTCGAGAAAAGCTTCCTCGTGAGCACCTTGCCTCGATGCAGCCCGTCCGCTACGAAAGCTCTGATGGCCTTGAAATCCCTGCATACCTGACCCTGCCCAAGGGCGTTCCGGCCAAGAACCTGCCTGTTGTGATCCTGCCTCATGGCGGCCCGTGGGGCCGCGACAACTGGGGCTACAGCGGGTTGCCGCAGTTCCTCGCAAATCGCGGCTATGCCGTGCTGCAGCCCAACTTCCGTGCCTCAGTCGGCTACGGCAAGAAGTTCCTCGACAAGGGCAACGCCGAATGGGGCCGCAAGATGCAGGACGACCTCACCTGGGGCGTCAAGTACCTCACGCAGAAAGGCATCGCCGATCCCAAGCGCGTCGCCATCATGGGCGGCTCCTACGGAGGCTACGCAACGCTCGCCGGCGTCGCCTACACCCCCGACCTCTACGCCGCCGCCGTCTCCATCGTCGGCCCGTCGAATTTGATCACCTTGCTCGACTCCATCCCTCCTTATTGGGAGGCTGGCCGCAAGATGATGTACGCCCGCATGGCCGACCCCACGACGGCCGAAGGCAAGAAGCGCCTCGAGGAGATGAGTCCGCTCAACTACGCGAAGAATATCAAGACGCCTTTGATGATCATGCAGGGTGCCAACGATCCGCGCGTCAACAAGGCGGAGTCAGAGCAAATCGTCATCGCCTTGCGCGACCGCGGCTTCCCCGTCGAGTACATTCTCTTCCCCGACGAAGGGCACGGCTTCGCGCGGCCCATCAACTCGCTGGCCTCCTTCGCCGCGGCTGAGCAGTTTCTGGCCAAGCGGATCGGCGGGCGCGTACAGGAAGGCGGCACGCCGGAGGCGCTCGCCCGGCTCAAGGAAGTCACCGTTGACGTCAAGACGGTCAGCCTGCCGAAGAAAGCTGATGACCGGCGCGGTGGGGCTGCCGAAGATCGCCGCCGCCCCTGCTCCCGGACTCGACAAGTATCTGGCAAAGATCAAACTTGGCGCTCAGGAGATGGCGATGGAGATGTCCACCGAGATCAAGTCCGAGGGCGGCAAGCTGATCGCCGTGGATACGATGAAAACGCCCATGGGCGAAGTCAAGGCCACCGCCGAGATGGACTCCGGCACGCTCAGCGTTTCCAAAGTGAGCGTGGCCCAAGGGCCAGTCAACATGAGTGTCGCTTTCGACGGCGCCAAGGCCACCGGAGAAATGAAGATGGGCGCGGAGCCCAAGCCGATCAGCGCCGAAACCGGAGGGCCCATCTTCGCCGACACAGCCGGCACCATGCAATCGGTCGCATCCCTGCCGCTTGTCGAGGGCTATGAAACGGCCTACAGAAACTTTGACCTGCAGAAGCAGAAGGTCTCAATTCGAAAGGCCAAGGTCGTCGGGTCCGAGCAGGTCACCGTCGCAGCGGGTACGTTCGACACCTTCAAGGTCGAAATCACGCCCGCCGAGGCCGGACCCGAGAAGACCACGCTTTGGGTTGCCAAGAAGGAACGAAAGACCGTAAAGATGGAAGCAGTCATGCCCCAGATGAACGGAGCGATCCTCACGGCGGATCTTCAGAAGTAGGGCCGGTCAGTGAAGCGCCGCATGCTCACGGCCGGCATTCTCGCCTCTCTTGCAGCCATCATTGCGGCGGAGATTCAGCTGCGCTGGATTGTCGGACCCGCCCTCCTTCATCCCGGCCGGCCAGGCACATTCGACGAAGTGTCGGTGAAGGACCCGTCGATTGTTCGCCACGAGGGACGCTGGCATCTCTTCTACACGGCGCGCGATCAAACTGACTATACGCTTGGGTACGTCAGCGCCGGCAAACTCGAAGATCTCTCACGCTCGACCAGGCATCAACTCTTGAACCTGCACGCCTCGGCATCCAAGTACGCCGCCGCACCGCAGGTCTTCTACTTCCGTCCCCAGAAGCGCTGGTACCTCATTTTCCAAACCACTGATTCCACTTACCTGCCCGTGTACTCGACATCGGAGGACATCGACAATCCCGCCGCATGGAGTTCGCCCAAGCCGCTGGTCGACAAGCAGGACGCCGCCAAATGGATCGACTTCTGGGTGATTTGCGACAGCGAGCGCGCCTACCTCTTTTTCACGCGCTCTCACCAGGACGTAGCGGTGATGTCAACGCGGCTCGAAGATTTCCCCAACGGATTTGGGGCCATGCGGACGGTCTTCAAGCCGGTTCACGAAGCGGTTCACGTCTACGCAGTGAAAGGGAAGGATCCACTTTACGTGATGCTGTACGAGCAGAACGAAGGCGACCGGCGGCGGTTTGGCCTCGCGCGGGCGTCTGCACTCACCGGACCCTGGACGAAGGTGACCGACAGGTTCGCCTCGGGCGAGCAGCTAAGCTACCGGCCCGGCCAGTCTCGTTGGACAGGCGAAGTCTCCCACGGTGAGTTGTTGCGCTCAGGTTGGGACGAGCGCCTCGAAGTCGCGTCCGACCGCTGGGATTTCCTCGTGCAAGGCATGGCCGCTGCGGAGCACAAAGGTGAATACCCGCTCCTTCCGTGGCGTCTCGGTTTGATCTCGCTGAATGGGGTTGGCAGCCTCTTCCTCCCAACGCGCTGAACAGGCGGCCGACTGCTGCATGATATTCTGAACGCAACTTCGCAATCCCCTTCTGGAGCAAGGAAATGAAACTCACGTCAGTCAACACGTGTATTGCGGCAACTCTGTTGTGTTCTTCGCTGCTCGTTCCGGCTTTTTCCCAGGGCCACTCCACCGTTCGGCCGGCACAATCGCCAACCGTTGAGGTCCCGTTCTTTGCAGTGGTTGAGTCCATCGAGTTCAAAGATGTTTCGCGGGAACAGCAGAAGCTGGTTCTCGACCGCATCGGCGTGCGTGTCGGCGATGTGTTGTCCGTCGAGGTCCGACATCGGATTGGACGCGAACTCGGCCAGGTTGGCAAGGGAATGACATTCAAGTACGTGGCCGGTTCGAAACCGGACACGGCGAAGCTGATCATCAGCGCAGATTGCTAAACCGGCATCTACCGGAACGCGACGTACAGCGCCACGAAGGTCGTCACGACAACACCCGCGAGGATGCGGTAGTTCCCCAGACCGTGCCCGTGCGCTTCACCGCGCAGGGGTTCGCGCCAGTCACTCCACACCAGGTCCCGCGCCTCTTCCTTCGAGAGCTTCCGGATACCGCCGCGACGCCGCGTACATCACTGCGCAGCACACCAGAAGCATGTAGAACGCGGTCAGCATGAAGTCCTTCACCGCGAAATCGCAAATCGCGTCAAACGCCCGTTGCACGCCACCCATCCCCCGCGCGCCCATCGAGGCGCTGATCTGCTTGTGAAAGAAATCCAGCCCGAACATTGCAGCCCCCAGGCATGCGCCGAACTTCATGGTGATGTACGCCGCACGCCCCGACGCTTTCCTCCAGAACACGCCGAACAGAAACACCGTCGTGATCGGCGGCGCCACGTAGGACACCAGCCGGTTGAGTCCCTCGAAGATCGTGCTGTAGTGGCTGAATAGCGGCGACCACAGGATCGAAAGCACAGTGGCGACTGCTGTGGTCACCTTGCCGATCACCACGAGTTGATGATCCGAGGTCGCCGGACGCCAACGCTTGAAGATGTCATAGGCGAACAGCGTGGCGGTCGAATTGAGGGCGGCCGAACAGGTCTGCATCGCCGCCGCCAGCATGGCAGCGGTCACCAGCCCTTTCAACCCCGCCGGCAGCAGTCGCGTGATGAGGAAGGTGTAAGTGTCCGCCGCATTCTTCGGCGCGTCGCCGCCGAAGGCGCCCTGCTGCACCAGCGCCACGCAGATCACTCCCGGCAGTACGAAGATGAACACCGGCAGAATCTTGATGAACGCGCAGAACAGCGGCCCCAGCCGCGCATGACGCTCGTCCTTGGCAGCCAGCACACGCTGCACGATCGTCTGGTCGGCGCACCAGTACCAGATGCCGAGCACCGGATAGCCCAGCAGGACAGACAGCCACGGCTGCCCCGACGCGTCTGACGCATCGCGCGCCATGTGCAGGAAGTTGGCTGTGCTGTGGGGGATGTCGCCGCCGCCCAGCGGGTGCGGATTCGAAGCCAGGGTCGCCGCCATTTGCTCCCATCCGCCCACCTTCATCCACGCCGCGATCGTGATCACGATCGCGCCGATGAGCAGCAGCACCGTCTGGATGCTCTCCGTCCACACCACCGCCAACAATCCGCCGAGCATCGTGTAGATGCCGGTCAGCACGCCGAGCAGCACGATGAAGAAGATCAGCGCGTCGATGCCGAGAATCGTCGCCCCGGGCGGCATGTCGAGAATTCCGCGCAGCACCCATGCCGCTGTATACAGTGCGATGCCGATATGGATAACGATCGCCGAAAACACCGAAACCACCGCCAGGATGTCGCGGCACTTGCGGTTGTAGCGGCGCTCGAGAAAATCGGGCAGTGTCGGAACCTTCGATCGCAGATACAGCGGCGCGAAGAACAGAGACAGCAGCACCAGCGTGAATCCCGCCATCCATTCGAAGTTGCCGAACACCAGACCGTACTTGTAGGCCGCCTCGGCCAGGCTCACCAGGTGAACGGTGGAGATATTGGCGGCGAACATCGCCAGCCCGATGATTGGCCAGGTGAGCGAGTTGCCCGCCAGGAAGTAGTGGCTTCCTTCGCCGCCGCCTCTACGGCGCACAAATCCCGCATAACAGCCAATGCCCACCACCCCGGCCATGTATATGGCAATCACGGCATGATCCAGCGGCCCGACCGAAGACGACATAGGTAATGGCGTATTCTATCGGAGCCGCCAATGCCCTCAGGACGGCCTCTGGAATATACTGGCAACGAATCGAGGCATTCATGAGTGATCAAACCGACCGCCGCCACTTCGTCCGCTCCTCTGCAGCCGGACTGAGTATTCTTTCTTCCGCAACCGCCTTCGGGAGCCAGGCCAACTCCGCGCTCACCGTCGGCCTTGTCGGCATCGGCAACCGCGGCAGCTACGTCTCCGGCATCTTCGCCAAGAACGAATTCGCCCGCGTCGCGGCGATCTGCGATATCTACGATGACAAGATCGAGGCTGGCAAGAAGATGTATTCCGGCGCCAAGGTCTACAAGGACATCAAAGAACTGCTTGCTTCCGATCTCGACGCGGTGCTGATCGCCACGCCGGTCGTTTTCCATCCCGAGCACTTCGAGATGGCGGTGAAGGCGCGAAAGCACATCTTCATGGAGAAGCCCGCAGCCGCAGATGCCAAAGGCTGCCTTCGCGTGCTCAAGGCCGCGAAAACGGCCGACCCCACAAAGCGCATCACCGTCGACTTCCAGCAGCGCTACGGCAAGGACTACCGCAAGGCCTACGACCTGGTGAAGTCCGGCGAACTCGGCGCTATCAAGTTCATTCGCGGCGCCTGGATCGGCAACCCTCCTCCCATCAAGAAGGGCGTTCCCGCCGCCGAAGAGAAGATGCGCAACTGGTACTTCTACCGCGAAATGTCCGGCGACATGATCATCGAGCAGGACTGCCACAACATCGACGTCGTGAACTGGTTTACCGGTTCTCACCCCAACTGGGCCGCCGGTTCCGGCTCACGCATGATCCGCACCGACATCGGCGACATCTTCGACAACATCAGCGTCAGCTACAAGTTCGCCACCGGCCTCAACTTCTCATACGCCGCGACGCAGTTCGGCCGGCAGGTGGGCTGGTCCGACGTCGGCGAGACTTTCATCTGCGAGAAGGGCACCGTACACACCTCGCGTACGGGCATCCGCATCCATCGCGGCGACCGCAAGGAAGTGGAAGAGTACCCCACCAAGTACGACATCACCGAAGACTGCGTGAACCAGTTCATCGAAGGCGCCCGCACCGGCAAGCTCGAGAACGCTGCCTTCCACGCGGTGGATTCCACCCTCACCGGATACATGGCACTGCAGGCCGCCATCAAAGGCCAGCCCATCACCTGGGAACAGGCGCTGAAGCTCTAGCGACAAATGAAAACCTTAAAGACAGCTTTTCTGGTGTGCGTCCTGGCGGCGGGCTTGTTTGCGGCGAACGCGGCGGAGAAAGCCCGGATCGTGATCGTTGTCGGACCGACCAATCACCCTCCCGGAACGCATGAGGTTGCAGCCGGCGGCCGGCTCATGCAGTGGGCGCTGGAGAATATGGGCAATGTTCCCGGGGTGAAAGCCGATGTCCTGTATGAATGGCCTAAAGACAAAGCCGTTCTCGAAACAGCCAGGACGATCGTTTTCATCGGCGATATCTTTCCTCCGCAGCGGATGCCTGACCGTGCCGCGATTCTGAGAGACCTCGGAGAGCTGATGAACCGCGGTGTCGGGCTCGTCTGTGTGCACTACGCGACGGGGCTGCGAGCGGAGGATGTGGAACCGGACGGCGCGCACCCTCTGTTGGGATGGCTGGGCGGCTACTTCGGCACAAAGACTCCGCATCATCAATCAGTCGCCAAGGTCTTCAAATCGGTGGCCATCACCCCGGCGGCGGCCAAGCATCCGGTGTCTCGCGGATGGCGCGAGTTCACCCTGGACGAAGAGCCCTATTACAACAACTACTTCGGGCCGGACGTGAACAAGCCGGCGGGAAAAGTCACGACGTTCGCAACGGCGATGCTTCCCCCGGAAGCTCCGAAGCGGGAAATCGTCGCCTGGGGCACGGAGCGCAAGGATGGCGGAAGGGGCTTCGGAATTGTGATGCCGCACTTCTATGCCAACTGGGCGAACGAAGATTTGCGCCGTTTCATCATGAACGGAATCGTGTGGACGGCCAAGCTGGATGTGCCACAGGGCGGAGTGACGGACTCCGGCTCCGGATCTAGCCAAGTTCGCTCCCGACTCGGTGGAACCCAAGCCCCGCACTCCCGCGGCGAAGTAGACGGCGGGAGCCATTGCGGCTCCAGCCGGCCTGACCGTGGCGTCACTGCTCATCGAAACTGGATATCTCGCGGCGGAAGCCGCCGGTCTTCCATGCGCCGTAGGCAAGGCCAAAGAGCACCCACGTGAAACCGGCGGCCTTGGCTTTCCAGTTGAGACTCGCCCAGAGGTAGAAACAAACCAGGAATCCCGCGGCCGGGGCGACCAGGTGGTGCCAGCGGCGGGAAACGCCGCGGGCACGGGCACGGACCCAGTCGTGCAGCAGGCTCGACAGGTTCACGCCCATGAAGCCGATCAGCGCGCCGAAGTTCAACAGCTCAGCCCCCATCTGGTAGCTGATCAGGAATGCGCCGCCAAGGCACACGGCGCCGATGAGCAGTACATTGCGGGAAGGGATGCGCCGGTGCGGATCGAGGTAACCAAAGAAGCTCTTGGGCAGCGCCGAGTCCCGGCCCATCCCGTAGAGCAGCCGCGCGCCGGCCAGCATGGCGCCGGACGCCGAGCCGATGGTGGCGACAATCAGGGTCCAGCTCATCACCGAATACAGAAGCGAGCCCCCAGCGCGGCCGGCCACATGGATATAGGCGGTGTCGAGGTCCGGATACGGCTTCGATGCCGGCCAGACGAGTTGTGCCACGTATACCTCGATCGCCGACAGGATCCCGATGATGAAGCAAGTTCCGACAATCGCCCGCAGAATCGTTCGCTTGGGGTCATGCACCTCTTCCGACAGTGTCGAAATGCCATCAAAGCCGATGTAGGTCAGCACCGCGACAGAAGCGCCTGTGGAGAGCTGCGCCCAGGTGAAGCGGGTCGGGTCGTAGAACGGCAGCAGTAATTCGGAAAGCGACAGCGTGCCGCGCGCGGCGAGATAATTGACGCTGGCAATCACCATCCACACGACAACCGCGCCCATGGCGAGCGCGAGCAGCGCATTGGTCTTAGCTGTCGCCTGAATGCCGCGCAGGTTCAGCATTGTGAACAGCAGTGCGAAGAACAAGCGCTCCCGCCGCAAAGGGAACAGCGGGGAACAGCCCCATGATCGCCTTGGCGCACCAGATCGTGCAGATGACTGGATTCACGATGTAGTCCAGCAACAGGCTCCAACCTGTGAGGAATCCCAGGGCCGGGTGAATCTCGCGAGCCACGTACGTGTAGGCGCTTCCGGCGAACGGATAGGCGCGGGCCATACGGCCGTAGCTCAGGGCGGTCAGCAGCATGGCGAACATGGCGATCAGAATGGTGGTGACCGCGTGCCCGCCCGATGCGGCGCTGATGGCGCCATAGGGCGGCATGGGCGCCGTGGGCTGCACCATGATCACGCCCATGATGAGAAGCTGCCAGAGACCGAGTGAACGGTCGAGGCGAACGGCTGTGCTCGACATGAATCTAGTGATTGTGACATGGTGGGGACGACGGCGCGTGTCATGAGCTGGGCTGAGCGGCGCAAACAGATTGAACGCTGGTGGCGATTCCGCCTGAAGGAGCGGATCACTCTGGCGGGCCTCGGCTACGTGCTGGCTGTGGCCCTCACCGCGGCGGCGGCCTTCGTCTCCGGCAACAATCTCCTGTTCCTGTTGTTGGCTGCGCAGTTGGCTGGATTGCTGGTGAGCGTCTTCATCAGCCGCCTGGGGCTGGCCGGATTGGAACTGGACATCGAGCTGCCCGATCACATCTCCGCCCGGCAGCCGGCTCCCGTGAAGCTGTCTCTGAGGAACGACAAGTCCTGGATGCCATCCTTCAGCGTGCATCTCGCCGGAGTGGAGGACAGCGTCTTTACGACAGCCCTCTATTTCCCCGTCATCCCGGGCGGAAAATCGGTGGAAACGCGCGTCGAAGTGACCTTCGCGCGGCGCGGCTATCACGCCGAGGACAGCTTTCTGTTTCATTCGCGCTTTCCCTTCGGATTCGCCGAACGCAGGGCGCACGTGGTCATGAAGCACGAGGTGCTGGTCTACCCGGCGTTGGAGCCGCAACCTGGATTCGCCGAACTGGTCGACGACATCACCGGTGAAGCGCAGGCGCGGCAGCGCGGCAGGAGCCACGACTTCTATCGCATCCGGCCCTATGAGCCGAACGAGAGCGCTCGCCATGTCGATTGGCGGCGAACGGCCCACACCGGCAGCCTGCAGGTCCGTGAATTCTCCCGTGATCAGGAGCCGCTCATCGACGTGATGCTCGACCTGGAGTGCCCTGCAGGGTCGGAAGCGTGGTTTGAAAGAGCGGTGGAGTGCTCGGCCTACCTGGTATGGCAGTCGCTGGACAAAGGCGCACGCGTGCGCTTCCGCACGCAGGACTTCGACGTCAAAGCCCCGGTGGAAGGCGATGCCTACGTTATCCTGAAGTACCTGGCCCTGGTTGAGCCGCGTCGAAAAGCGGCAGGGCTGACGCGGGGGGCTGCTAGTCTCGATGAACCGGAAAGCTTGGCGATTGTTTTCAGCGCATCGAGCGAACGCCTGGCCATGGATGAGCTGGGCGGTGCTCGCGTTTTCACTCCCCTGGACAGCCTTTTCACAGAGCATTGAGCCCGAGCCGGTTCGCACCTCGATCACAGTCACCGAAAAGGTGTCGGCTGAAGCCCCCGTGGAGTTGACGAGAATCGACGCGGGCAAGCTCGAGGAAATGCCTGGCCTCCATCTGGACGACCGCCTTCGCCTCGTGCCCGGTTTCTCACTCTTCCGGCGCACGTCGAGCCTGGTTGCCAATCCGACGACGCAGGGGGTCAGCCTGCGTGGTATTGGCTCGACAGGCGCAAGCCGCACGCTGGTGCTCTGGGACGGTGTTCCGCTGAATAGTCCGTTCGGCGGGTGGATCTATTGGGATCGAGTCATGCCTGAGGAAGTGGACGAAGTGGAGCTGAGCCGCGGCGCGACTACGTCGGTGTTTGGCGACAAAGCGCTCGGTGGGGCGATTGCGTTGTTCAGCCGCATGGACCGCCGTGCCTGGTCGGCCGGCTTCGATGGCGGCAATCTGGGCCAACTTGCGGTGAAGGGCTCGGCCTCGCTCCCCATTGGTCCCCGCTGGGCGGCAACGGCGCGCGTGCGGTTCTTCGAGATGGACGGGTACTACCTCGTGCCGCTGCCCCCGCGCGGCCCCGTCGACACGAAAGCCAACTCGCGCTTCGCCTCCGGCTTGGCACGGCTCGACTACGCCGGTGCGCGCGACCGGCTCTACCTCCGCTTTGATGCTCTGGCGGAAGAGCGTGAGAACGGGACGCAATTGCAGCGCAACTCGACGGGCACCGGAACTATCGCTGCCCAATATCAGCGCGAAATCGGTGACGGAGCGCTCGCGCTGACTGGCTTTCACGCGCGGGAGGAGTATCGTGCCAGCTTCTCTTCCATCGGCGCAGGCCGGCAGACCGAGCGCCTGACGTCCTTTCAAAGCGTCCCCTCAGACGCCACAGGCTTCTCGGCCTTACTGCGGCAGGGCCGGGGCAAGGGCGCCTGGATCGCAGGCGGTGATTTCCAGCGCGTGGAAGGGTACTCCAACGAAACCTTCATCCCCGCGGGGCTGCGCACCGGCGGTGGCGTCCAGACGCAGGGCGGGGCCTTTGCGCAGGGAGACTGGGGCATCGGCCGCATGCGGCTGTACGGCGGATTGCGCGGCCATCAGACCGGCACTGGCTTCTTCTGGAGCCCCAGCGGCGGCGTCACGGCAGGGTTCGAGCACTTCCGCCTGCGCGCCTCGGCCTACCGCGCCTTTCGCGCGCCGACCTTGAACGAGCTGTACCGCGAATTCCGGGCGGGCAATGCGGTCACGCTGGCCAACAGCGCCCTCCGCGCGGAGACGTTGAGCGCGGTGGAGGCGGGCGTGGATGCCACCTGGGGCCGCCGCGCTCTGCGCCTGACACTCTTTCGCAATGCCCTCGAAGACCTCATCACCAATGTCACCCTCTCATCAACTCCGGCATTGATCACCCGCCAACGCCAAAACGCCGCCGCTGCCCTGAATCGCGGCATCGAAGCCGGCTGGCGCGAGCAATGGCGTGCATGGAGCCTGGACCTGGCCTGGCTGCTGGCCGATTCCCGCTTCCCCACCGGTGAGCGTGTGCCGCAAATCCCCAAGAACCAGGGCAGCGCGACCATCTCCTGGTCCCGCAAAGCGACCCTGATCGCGGGCGGCATCCGCTCTTCGTCGCTGCAGTTCGAAGACGACCGCAATCAGTTCATCCTTCCTGGCTTCGCCGTGTGGCACGCTACGGCACGCCAGCGCATCGGCAGCCGGGTCGTCCTGGAGTTCGCCTTGGAGAATGCGTTCAATCGCACCGTGCTGGCCGGATACAGCCCCGCGCCGATGCTGGCAAGTCCAAGGATGGTCAGGGCAGGAATGCTCTTCACTAGCCGGTGAAATTCTTTCAATCCACCCTTGTCAGCGCCACATCTGCACTGACGTAGAGGCAATCGCCTCCAATAGATCCTTCAACAGACAATTCAACAGACAAGGGAGTGAACATGAAGAGGATTCTTCTCTCCATGGCCCTTCTCGTCGCTGCCGCCGGCTTGGCGTCTGCGCAGAATGGCCGTGTGCGTGTAGTCCATGCGTCTCCGGATGCTCCAGCCGTGGACATTTTCGTGAATTCCGGCAAGGTCTTGGAGAACTTGCCCTTCAAGGAATACAGCGACTATTTGAGTGTTCCCGCTGGAACGTACAATGTCGAGATCAAGGTTACCGGCACGGACACCGTGGTCAAGGCGCTCAGCCTCCCCGTGGCCGCCAACAAGGACTACACCGCAATTGCCGTCGGGTACGCCACCGGCAACCGTCAGCCCGGCTTTGACGTGCTGCTGCTTGAAGACGACAACGTGAATCCCGCAAACAATGGTGTCAAGCTCCGAGTCGTTCACGCGAGCGCCTGGAGCGCCTGAAGTCGACGTCTATGTCACGAGTCCATTCGAGACCCTGATGGGCAAGGACCCGGTGCTTTCAAGCGTGCCTTTCAAAGCCGCTTCCGGCTACCTTACGGTTCCTGTTGCCACTTATCAGGCGAGGGTTGCGGTTGCGGGGACGAAGACCGTAGCCATCGACAGCCATCGGCTGACCACGTGGGCGAACATGATTCGCACGGTGATCGCCGTGGACGCCAAGGGCGGCGGTTCTCCCTTCGAGTTGATCATTCTGGGCGATAAGAACTAACCAACTACCTTCAACAGAAACTGAACCTCCTCGGGCGGGGCGGGCCGTAAGGCCTTCCCCGCCGTTTTGTTATCTTGGAAGATTCCCAACGATGACTGCCGAACTGCCCGATATTCTGGCGCAAATCGTGTCTCGCAAGCGCGAAGAAGTGGCTGCGAAACAGCCGCTCCGGCGGAGCCTTGAACAGAGTGCCGCCTATCAGTGTGGGCAACGGCGTGACTTCCGCGGGTTGCTTGAAAAGCAGCCGCCATCGTTCATTGCGGAGATCAAGAAGGCCAGTCCGAGCAAGGGACTGCTCTCCGGCGATTTCAATCCGGCCGAACGCGCGCGCCAGTATTTTCAAGGCGGCGCCGCAGCCATGTCGGTTCTCACCGATCGCGACTTCTTCCAGGGTTCGCTCTCGGACCTCAAGACGGCGCGCGCGGTGGCCCCGATTCCCACGCTCCGCAAGGACTTTACGATCGACGCCATCGACGTCATCGAAGCCGCCGCTGCGGGCGCGGATGCGATTCTGCTGATTGTGGCTATCCTCTCCAGTGCCCAGTTGCGCGAATTCCGGGAATTGGCCGCCGGCTACCGGATGGCGGCGCTGGTGGAAGTCCACGATGAGTTCGAGCTTGACCGGGCGCTCGAATCCGGCGCGGAAATCGTCGGCGTGAACAACCGCGATCTGCGCACCTTTGAAGTGAAACTGGAAACGAGCGAACGGCTGGCCTCACGCATGCCCATCGAGTGTCCTCAAAGTCTCCGAAAGCGGCATTCACGGCAGGGCGGACGTGGTTCGATTGGGAGCAAGCGGCTATCGCGCATTCCTGGTGGGAGAACATCTCATGAAGGCGGGAGACCCCGTTGCCGCGCTGAAGGCGCTGCGAGGCGAATGAGCGTTCTGGTGAAGATCTGCGGAATTACGCGCGTCCAGGATGCGGTGGCCGCGGTGTCCTCGGGCGCTGACGCGCTCGGATTCAACTTCTGGCCGCGGAGCCCTCGATACGTCACTCCCGAACAGGCGCGCGACATTCTGCGAGTCGTCCCGGCTGGCATTCTGCGCGTGGCTGTGCTGGTCGATGAGACCTCCGCCCCCGTAGAGGGCATCGATGTAGTGCAGGTACACGGCGCGCTCCAGCAAACCCCTCAAGGACGTTGGTGGCGCGCGCTTTCCGCTCATGCCGGGATTCGCGCGACAATGATGGAAACACCCGCAGCGGAGGCCTTCCTCGTCGACACGCCGGCGGGTGAGGAGCGTGGCGGCACCGGCCGCGTATTCGATTGGCGACTGGCCGCAGGCCTGGAGGCGAAGGTGATTCTCGCCGGCGGACTGGGCCCTGACAATGTCGAGGCGGCTTTGGATGCCGCCCGGCCGTGGGGCGTTGACGCCTGTTCGAGACTCGAGAGCGCTCCCGGAGTCAAGGATGCCGCTCGAATGGACGCGTTCATTCGAGCCGTGAGGAGATGGGAAGAGAGGGCATGAGCACGAATTCACAGATGCCGGATGCAGGCGGGCACTTCGGTCCCTACGGCGGGCGCTTCGTGCCCGAGGTGCTGATGGCGCCGCTGGAGGAACTGGAGCAGGCTTACCTTGATGCGCGGCACGACCCGGCCTTCCAAGCCGAGTTGGCGGACCTGCTGAAGAACTTCGCCGGACGCCCCACTCCGCTTTATGAGTGCTTGCGCCTGAGCGAGAAGCTCGGCGGCGCGCGCATCTTTCTGAAGCGCGAAGACCTGCTGCACACCGGCGCGCACAAGATCAACAACTGTCTCGGCCAGGTCTCTGCTGGCCCGCCGCATGGGCAAGCGCCGCATCATCGCCGAAACCGGCGCGGGCCAGCACGGCGTGGCCACCGCCACCGTCTGCGCCCTGTTCGGCATCGATTGCATGGTCTACATGGGCGAGGAGGACATGCGCCGGCAGCGGCTGAACGTCTTCCGCATGCGCCTGCTGGGCGCCAAAGTCGTGAGCGTCACCGGCGGCAGCCGGACGCTCAAGGACGCCATCAGCGAGGCCATGCGCGACTGGGTCACCAACGTCGAATCGACCCACTACCTGCTCGGCTCGGCGCTCGGCGCGCATCCCTATCCGATGATGGTGCGCGACTTTCAGCCGCTGCATCGGCGAGGAGGCGCGGCGCGCAGATCCTCGAAGCGCGAGGGACGCCTGCCCGACGTGGTGTTCGCCTGCGTGGGCGGCGGCTCGAACGCGATCGGCATCTTCCACGCGTTCCTGGACGATCCGGGCGTGCAGCTGGTCGGCGTCGAAGCCGGCGGGCGCGGCACGGCGCTCGGCGAGCACGCGGCGCGATTCGCGGGCGGCGTCACCGGGCGTCCTGCAGGGCGCCTTACAGCTACCTGCTTCAGGACGACGACGGCCAAGTCGCGCTCACACATTCGGTCTCCGCCGGCCTCGACTACGCCCTGATCGGACCCGAGCACGCCTGGCTGCACGATCGCGGCCGGGCCGAGTACGTGTCGGCGACCGATCGCGACGCGCTCGACGCGGCGCGAATGCTGGCGACCACGGAAGGCATCATTCCGGCGCTCGAATCGTCGCACGCCGTGGCCGAAGCCATCCGGCGCGCCCCCGGGATGGAAGGCCGGATCTTCCTTGTGAACCTCTCCGGCCGCGGCGACAAGGACATCGATATCTACCGCGAGAACTTCCCGGAATTGGACGACCCCGCAGCCTGACAAGTGGATTCAAGACATGCTAATCAGCAGTACAGGACGAATCGGCGACTGCTTCTCGCGCGCCAAAGCAGACGGCCGTTGCGCATTGATCGCCTATCTCACTGCCGGAGACCCTCATCCCTCGCGCACCGCCGGCCATTGCACTCGCCATGGAGCGCGGCGGCGCTGACATCCTCGAACTCGGCGTTCCGTTCTCAGATCCAATCGCCGACGGGCCCGTCATTCAACGCGCCTCCGATCGCGCCTTGAAGCAGGGCACGACCGTGAAGCGGGTTCTGGAGATCGCCGCCGAAATCAGGCGGCAGAGTTCGATCCCCATCGTGCTCTTCAGCTACATGAACCCTCTGCTGCGCTACGGACTCGACGCCCTGTCCCGTGATGCCCGCGCCGCGGGAGTTGACGGCGTCCTGTTCACCGACCTGAGCGTCGAAGAGGCCGAGGCTCCCGTCAAGGCGCTGCACGATGCAGGGCTGGACACCGTTTTCCTGGCCGCTCCCACGTCGACTGAACGGCGGCTGCGACTGGTTTCCGAACTGTCCAGCGGCTTCGTCTATGTCGTCTCGCGAACCGGCGTGACAGGCGAGCGCGACAGCGTAGCCGGCAGCGTAGGCGGCCTGGTCGGGCAGTTGCGGCAGTTGACCGGCAAGCCGCTCGCGGTTGGGTTCGGCATCAGCAGGAAAGAGCACGTCGACGCCGTGGCGCAGTACGCCGACGGCGCGGTGGTAGGCAGCGCGTTTATGCGCGTAGTCGAAGAGAACGGCGCTTCCAAAGACCTTGAACGGCGCGTGGAGACCGCGGCCCGGGAGTTGTGCGGAAGATGACACCTGAAGAAGCGTTGGAGACGCTGGACAAACTTCGTGCTCAAGTCGACGAAGTCGACCTCAGGCTACTGGCGATGTTCAACGAGCGCGCCCGCATTGTCGAGGGAATCGGCGCCGTCAAGAAAGAGATGACGATGCCCATCTACGAACCCAAGCGTGAGGAACTGGTCTTCCAGAACGTCCTGGGCAACAATCGAGGACCACTCTCGGAGGGAGCCATCAGACGCCTGTTCGAGCGCATCATCGACGAAATGCGCACACTGCAGCGGGAACGGATGGCGGAGAAGAAGGAGAAGTCGTCATGATCGTGGTCATGGAACGGGGCGCTACTGAGGAACAGATTGAGCAGGTGATCGAACGCCTGGTCTCCCTGGACTTTTCGGTCCACCGCTCGACAGGCGAAGTCCATACGATCCTCGGCGGAATCGGGCCCGATGAGGTCGCTCCCGAAGTCTTCGAGGTTCTCGAGGGCGTCAAGGAGTGCCATCGGATCGTCTCGCCATACAAGTTGGCCAGCCGGAGCTTTCGTCCTGAAGGCACTGTGGTAACTGCCTCCGGCCATCAGATCGGCGATTCTGCCATTGCCGTAATTGCCGCTGTCAGCCAGATTGAGGGCGTGGAGCACGTCTCGGAGGTTGCGAAATTTGCCGCGGAAGCGGGAGCTGGCTTCCTTCAATGCGGACTCCGGCCGGCCAGCAGGGCGGCCGATCTTCTCGCCGGCCGCGAAGCTGCTTCAGCCCACGGACTGGCGCTCGTGATTGAAGCCGCCGATACGGCTCAGGTCCAGGCGCTGGCAGTGGCGGACGTCATCCGGATCGGCGGACATCACATGCAGAATGAAGCGCTGCTGGACGCGGTCGGCAACAGCGGCAAGCCGGTAATCCTGAACCGCAACAAGGCCGCCACGGTCGACGAGTGGCTCATGGCCGCCGAAGTTCTCCTCAAAGCCGGCAACTACCAGGTCATTCTCTGCGAGCGGGGCATTCGCACTTTCGAAACCCACACGCGCCTGACCATGGACGTTTCCGCGATCGCCGCCGTGAAGCGGCTTTCCCACCTGCCCGTCATCGCCGACCCCTCCAAGGCCACAGGCCGCCGCGACAGAGTTCTGCCCATGGCTCGCGCCGCCGTCGCCGCCGGCGCCGACGGCCTGCTGATCGATGTTCATCCAAATCCCGAATCCGCGGCCAAGGATGGCCCCCAGGCGCTCAAGCCTCAGCAGTTCAGTGAGCTGATGATGCAGGTGGCTGCCATCGCGTCTGCGCTCGGGCGGAGCAGGTAGCCGCATGCAGAGGCTGGCAATTGCAGGTGTAGGCCTCATCGGAGGCTCGTTCGCCATGGCCTTGCGCGAGGCGGGCCTGGCCATACGCGTGACGGGAATCGACCTCGGAAGGAGCTTGGCGGCCGCGCTCGAACGCGGAGTGATTGACGAAGTTCTGCCTCTGGAAGAGGCCTGCGCTCAAGCTGACGTGGTCTATCTCGCGCTGCCCATCTCCCGCATCCTGGAGCTGTTGCCGCGCGTGGCCGCGCACTGCGGCCCCGGCTGCCTTGTCACAGATGCCGGCAGCACAAAAACGGAGATAGTGAGGCGAGCTTCAGAGTTGTTTAGTCAGGCGCAGTTCCTTGGCGGCCACCCCATGGCGGGCAAGGAGACTCGCGGGGTCGTTGTCGCCGAGGCCGGTTTGTTTCGAGGACGCCCATACATACTCACCCCGCGGGATCCGGCCGATATCGAAACCCCGGCCGCGCAGTCGTTCATCGCACTGGGTCAAAGCCGTTGGGGCATCCCCCTGCGTCCTCTCCCCACAGCAGCATGACGAAGCGGTAGCCCTCACAAGCCACCTTCCCCAGATGCTCGCCACTGCCTTGGCGAGCCTTCTCGACCAACAGCAATCCCGCGCCACTCTCCTCCACGCCGCCGGCCCCGGTTTGTTCGACTCCACCAGACTCGCCCTCAGCCCCTGGGGTGTCTGGGCTGACATCCTTGCTACCAACGGCGGCACTATCGAGATCGCTCTCGCGGCCCTGGCCGCTCACCTCGAACACCTGCGTGAGGAACTGAAACGAAACGGCGATTTGCAGCATTATTTCGATGCAGGCAGGCTGTTTGCTGAAGACCTCCGCAAGAACAAGCTTTAGCGGCCTTCAATTAGCTATACTTAACGTTTTTTGAGGGCGGATTACCGTCCTCGTTGATCGCATCGGAGAGGTTCATGCATTCTTCCGCATCCACCATGCATGCTGACGTGATTGACACACTCAGTTTGCTTGGCGCCCAAGCCCTTAAAGAGATTCCGTCCAAAGCCGTCTTGTACCATCGAGGCGCTCCGGCGTCGGGCCTTTACTACCTGGAGCGGGGGATTATTCAGCTGCATTCCTCGGGGAATTCAAGTGACAACTTCGTCTTTGAAGTGATCGTGCCTGGGGACGTCTTCGGGGAAGAATCGCTGTCAGCGGCCGCCTCCTATGGTGCTTTCGCTACCGTGCTGGTGAGATGCTCTCTGCGGTGGATTCCGCCGCCTCTCGTGAAGGGCGAGTACAGTGAACCAGCCCCGGAATGGTCTTGGGTTTTTGACCGGCTCGTGCGCAGGCATCAGCGCGCACTGGAGAGGTTCGGTACTCTATGCAGTCAGGATGTCGCCATGCGGATACTCAGCGGACTGGTAGAGCTGTCACAGTGGTGCCCGGCCACGGACGGGCTCGAGGCCAGCCTCCCGCTCTCACAGGCCACTCTGGCTCAACTGGTCTGCTCAACCAGGGAAACAGTTTCGACCAAGCTCAACCGCATGGCTGACGAACAGCTTGTGCAGCTTGCGCCGTCCCGGATCGGTATCCCCAGTGTCGATCGGCTCAGACAACTCCTGTCGGGGACTCAGCTGACAGGATTCTAGTCGACAACCTCCACAGGGCCATGGTCGTCGCAGTGGTCGCCGTGGGGGCTGTGGAGTCTGCCACCCACAAGGTAGTCCCTGTGATCGCCGTGCGGTACCAGGGCGTGTCCGCAGCCGGGACCATGCAAGTGGCACCCCTCCTCAGGCGAACAGTCTGCCGGATTCTGCTCGCTTACTTCGATCCGGCACTCGTCAAAATGGTCGCCGTGCAACCGGTGCAGGCACCCGTCGTGCAAATAGTCTGTGTGGCCTTCGTGCTCGATCGCCGTGTGGCCGCAGCCTTTGCCGTGAATATGGGCATGATTGCCGTGGATCCGGTGGTTCGCCATCCTGCTTTCAGCCTTACAGATACGGCTTCATTGGCGCAAGGGGCGTCCCCGCGCTACCTTTGTTATTGAGGGAGGCTTCTCATTAACGAGCAGGCACACTACCGTGTTTTGGGAATGGACTGCGCGGAGGAGGTTTCGATTCTGCGAGCTCGCTTGAGCCGCGTTACCGGCGTGCGCGAACTGCGATTTGACGTCGTTCAGGGGCGCTTGGAGGTTGAGTACGCGGCGTCGCAGACGAGCCGCGAGGAGATCGAACGAGCCGTGGCGGCCACGGGAATGCGTTGTGAACCCTGGCGTGGACGCCGCGGCGAGCAGCCGGAGCCCGAAACTTGGCGAAGATGGCAGTTCCGGCTCAGTGGAATTGCGCTGATCGCTGGACTGGTTTGGCAAGCATGGGAGCGAGGGGAGGTCTTGGAGACGCTTCTGGCCCATGGTCATGGCGTTGGGGGGTCTCACGCGCATCCAACAAGCCCGGCGATTCTGGCGCTGTTTCTGACGGCAATCATGGCCGGCTCGTGGCGGATTGTTCCGAAAGCGTGGGCCAGTTTGCGTGCCAGGCGCGCCGACATGAATCTGTTGGTCTTGATCTCCATCGCGGGCGCCTCCTGGTTAGGCGAGTGGGCGGAGGCGGCCACATTGAGTTTTCTGTTCGCGCTTGCCGGGAGATTGGACGCCTGGAGTCTGAGGCGCGCTCGGGAGGCCATCTCCGAGTTGGTGGCGGGCACGCCCAGCAGGGTCGCAGTGCTGCATGAGGGTACGCAGCACGGCGAACACGACGCAGGAGAACACGAGCATATCCAGGACGCTGACGAAGTGGCTCCCGGCTCCGTCGTCAGGGTGAGGCCTGGAGAGCAGATCGCATTTGACGGCGTCGTCCTTCGCGGGAATTCAGAGGTCAATCAAGCCTTTGTGACTGGAGAATCGGTGGCCGTGGAGATCGGGCCCGGAGAGGCCGTGATGGCAGGCACCCTCAACCTGACCGGATCGCTGGATATTCGCACGACCAGGGCGGCCTCCGACACGCTGGCCGCCCGGCTGATCCGCATGGCGGGTGAATCGTCGACTCGCCGTGCGCCCAGCGAGCGGTTCATCGACCAGTTCACGCGAATCTATACGCCTGTCATCCTTGCCTTGGCCTCGCTGGTGACACTGGCGCCTCCTCTCCTGCGTGGGGGCGACTGGCACGCCTGGATGTACCAGGGCATGGTGGTCCTGCTGATCGCCTGTCCCTGCGCTCTCGTGATTTCCACGCCGGTGTGTGTCGTGGCGGCCATCACCGCCGCCGCCCGCCGGCAGGTGCTGATCAAGGGCGGCGCGGCGCTGGAAGAGTCGGCAAAGCTTCGCGCTTTGGCCCTGGATAAGACCTCGGCATTGCTGGCGGGTGAACCTGTGCTGGACCGGATCATCCCCTTGGGCGGCCGGCAGGAGCGGCACGTGCTGGAAGCGCTGGCCTCGCTGGAGCGTCCCAGCGAGCACCCGATCGCCAAGGCAATCCTGCGAGAGGCTGAGTCTCGCGGCATCTTCGTGACTGCCGCGGAAGGTTTCAGGCCACTCGAGGGGCTTGGTGTCGAATCGATGGAATCCCGCGAAGCGCGATTCTGGGCGGGCAGCCCCCGCGGGATGATTTCCTCCGGTGAGGAACCTGACGCTCTAGGGCAGGCCGCGGCGTTATCGGCGGCTGGTCTCATTGTCGTGGCGTGCGGCATGAATCGGAAGGGCACGGTTGAGGTTTGGGCGCTCGTATCGTTTCGCCACGACATGCGAGCCGGCGTCGGCCTGGAGATCTCCAGCCTGAGGGCCTTGGGTATTGAACACATCGCGCTGCTGACGGGAGACATGCGTGAGAGCGCCGCGGTGACTGCGCTGCGAGCGGGGATTTCCGACGTTCATCCGGAGCTTCGCCCCGCCGGCAAGACCGTCCACGTGGCCACGCTGATGAGCCGCTACCGGCACGTCGCCTTTGTCGGCGATAGCGTCCACGACGCCGACGCCATGGCGGTCGCGCCGGTGGGAATCGCCATGGGTCCGCAGGCGTCCGACGTCGCCCGGGAGAACGCTGCCGTTATCATTCTTCCCGCTGGATCTAAGCCGGCTCGCCTTTCTCATCTCCCACGCCCGCCGAACCCTGACGATCATCCAGCAGAATGTGTGGCTTGCCGTTGGCGCAAAAGTCCTATTCCTGGCCGCGGCCATGACCGGTTCGGCCACCCTGTGGATGGCCGTCGCCGCCGATATGGGCGCGACTTTGGCAGTGACGCTCAATGGCCTGCGACTGCTGAACGCGGGCAAGCATCCAAAGAAGTGATTGCAGGTATGGGAAGAATGTTCAGGCGCAGTTTCCTGTTTGGGTTGCTCTCCAGCGTAGCGGCGCTGGCTCGCGGGGAAAAGGCACGTCTGCGGGGTTCCCTCCGGAAGTCTGACGTTCTTGAAACAGCCGATGGCCGGCGCATCGCATTGAGCGGCGACACCGAAACCACTGCTGTGATTCGAGATTCTCGCCTGAGTGGCGCGCAGGTAGAAGCGGTCGGCGAGTGGGAGGGCGAGAACCGGCTCCGGGTGGAGCCGATCCATGAACGGGGGCTCTTCGTCTTGCGGAACGGAAAGCCTCTTGTCATCACCTATTGGTGCGAGGTCTGCTCCATCCGGACTTACAGTCCCGGCAAGTGCATGTGCTGTCAGGAGGAGACGCAGCTCGATCTTCGCGACCCCGGAACCAGGGATGTCGATCCCGCGTCTCAAAATACGACACAATAACGAGCGTGACGCGACGCGAAACAATTCTTATGTTGGCCTCGGGCAGAGTATCAGGTCAGGCGGGCCTTCCGGCCGTGAATCGGGAGTCAGTCGATGGGTTGGAAGTGGTCCGGCTCACCGATCCGTCGAGCGGCGTGGAGGTGCGGGTTGTCCCCTCTCTGGGCAACAACTCCTATGAAATGACCGCACGGGGCAAGCCCGTCTTCTGGTCTCCATACACTTCTCTCAGCCAGTTCGCCGCCAAGCCTGCCCACCTCGGTAATCCGTTTCTTTGGCCATGGGCCAACCGGATCGACGGAAGCTCCTACTGGGTGAACGGAAAGAAGTATTCTTTCAATCTCGAGCTCGGCAACGTTCGGCCAGGGCCCAACAATACGCCCATCCATGGTTTGCTGGTCTATTCTGACCGTTGGAAGGTGATCCGCGCCGCGGCCTCAAAGGACGGGGCTTCGATGACCTCTCGCATCGAGTTCCACCGTTATCCCGACTGGATGGCCCAGTTCCCCTTCGCTCACACCGTGGAGATGACTTACTCTCTGCGAGGCGGGACGCTGGAGGTGTTGACCAGGGTCGAGAACCTGAGTTCGCAGCCGATGCCCGTATCGCTCGGTTATCATCCTTACTTCCAGATCACCGACGCGCCGCGCGCGGCCTGGACCGTAAAGCTCGCCGCCAGCGAAAAGATGGTGCTGAGCCAGCGCTTGATACCCGACCGGAGAACGCCTGCCTGTCGAGATGGCTGCCCCGTTTGAGTTGGCCGACCGGGTTCTCGACGACGTGTTTGTTTCTCTCGTCCGCGACCCGGACGGCTTTGCCCGCTTCTATGTCGCCGGCAAGAAGCAGCGGATCACCGTCGAATACGGGCCCAAGTACTCGACAGCGGTGGTCTATGCTCCCAAGGGGCGCGAATTCATTTGCTTCGAACCCATGAGCGGAATCACCAACGCCTTCAACGCCGCGCACGAAGGCTGGTACAAGGAACTGCAGATGATTCCAGCTGGAGAAGTCTGGCAGGAGGTGTTCCGGGTCCGGCCGGATGGGTATTGACCGGACCCGTTTTGGTGAGGATGCTCTTCTACTGCTTGGTGGGAGCAGCAGGCTTCTTTGGCGCCGCCGCCGGAGGAGCGAGTGGGGTCGTCTTCGGTGCTGCCGCACCGGGTGTTGAAACTCCGGGAGGCGGGGCGCCTGCGCCGAACTTCTTGTCGTAGAGCTCGACGATCGGCTGGGTGATGTCGATTCCGTTGGCGGCCCATAGAACCGGGCTCTGCTGTGCGCTCACATCGAGCACGATCGAGAAACCGTTGGCCTTGGAGTACTCGTCGACCACTTGCAGCAGCCGCTGGCCGATGGAGTTCACCAGCTTGCCCTGCTCCTGGTCGAGGTCGTTCTGCATGTCCTCGCTGTCCCACTGGAGTTTCTTCTGGAGATCGTCGATCTCGCGGGAGAGCTTCTCGCGGGCTTCGGCCGACATCGTATTGGCGCCCGCGGTCATCGATTGCCGCTTCTTCTGCACCTCGGCATTGCGGCCTTCCATTTCCTTGGCTCGCGGTTCGAATTTCTGGCGGATGGCCTCACGTGCCTTCTCGCCGTCCTTGGTCGCAAGAATGGCGCCTTGCACGTTCATAATGGCTACCTTGGTAGCCGCCTGCTGGGCTTGCGCGGCGGGCACAAGGAGAATGAGGGCGGCCAGAGATAGCCCGGCCTTCTTCACATCGATCGTCACTTTGTTGGGACTCCTGAACAATTTGATGCTAACATGCCGCAGCCGGGTCGAATGGTGGAGCGATTCGGGTCCTTGTCAGAATGTCCGGCTGATGGTGAATCGGAACATCGTTTCCCGCTCGATGTACGGTGTCGGTCGGGCGAAAGTGAGCGCCGCCGCAGCCAGCGTCGCCTGATTGGGGAAGAGGGATCGGTCCGCTGCGATCGGGGGCACGAAAACGTCATTGACCCGGGTCGGATTGTAGGCCCAGTACAGCCGGAATGGCGCGTTCACCACCGGCATCATGATCTGGAACTCGACGCCGGTGGACGTGCGCAGCTTCTGGGATTCGGCGATCACGACGGCCTTGTTGTCGAAGCCTGCCTGCGGGAAAGTGCCGTTGAGGCCCGCCAGCCGCCCGGGATTGAGGCGAAGCTGGCCGGGAAGGCTGATCCGGTTGATGCCGGCATCGAAGAAGAGCGCCAGCGTCAGCGGTCCGAAGATCGGAATCCGGTACTCGAAGTTGGCGACCACCTGCGTGTCGCCGCCCGGGAAGACGAGCTGATAGATCGGCATCGTCTGCGTGACGGTTTGGAGCTGCTCCTGGCCGTCGACGATGACTTTCTGCGTGCGGGCTGACCCGTCGTTGTTGAGCACCGGAATCGACGCCTCGCTCGGGATGTAGGCGAACGGGCCGATGCCCCAGATCTCGAAGCCGCGGACGTCCTGCTCGCCGCCCATGAAGATGCGGTTGAACGGCGGCGCAACCTTGCCGCCGTAGCCGGCGACCAGGCGGCTCAATACGCGCCACCCCATCACGTGCTTCGGCGTGAAGCCCTTCTTGAAGTAGGTATAGCTCAGGGTCGGCTCGATCAGGTTCACGTTGCCGCCCAGCGGGCCGCCGGCGAATGCGATCGAGAAGAACAGGCTGCGGCCGCGCGACGGCGTGATCGGGTGGTTGACCGTGTTGTAGGTGTACGACGGCACGACGCGGCTGGTGATGATGCCCTCCAGCGAGTTGGGTCCGTCGAAGTTCTGGAAGTTGAGTACTCGAAGTAGCTGCTCGACGACGTGTTGAGAGGTTCGACTGTCGGAGTTGTCGAGCCGTAGGTGAGGCCGAGGCGGGCGAAGCTGCGCCGGAGCGGATAGCTGAGGAATACCGTGGCGCCGTAGCCGTTGGTGGTGTAGTTGAGCAGGTTGTCGTGGCCGATCGCGTCGTACAGCGGAATCAGGTTGCGGCCGGAAAACATCGACACCTCGCGCGCCTGGTCGTAGTTGAAGCGCTGGGTGTAGATCGTGAAGCCGAGCTGCATCGGCCTGTCGAGGAAGTAGGGCTCGGTGAAGCCGAAGGTCGCCGACCGGATGCGGTCGCCGAGTTCGGCGTTCAGGCTCAGCGTTTCGCCCAGGCCGAGGAAGTTGTTGGTGGAGTAGCTGAAGCCGATGAAGCTCCCGGCGATGCCGGAGACGCCGCCGTTCAGGCTGACGGTGTTCTTGCCGCGCTCCTTCACCTTGAGCGTGATGTCCACGGTGTTGTTCTTCGTGTCGCGATTGATCGTGGCCGCTTCTTCTTCCTTCAGCGTTTCGAAGTAGCCGAGCTGGTTGAGGCGCAGAATCGTCAGCTCCCACAGCTTGGTCGAGTACATGTCGCCTTCGTCGATCAGCAGTTCGCGGCGGATCACCTTGTCGCGCGTGGTGGTGTTGCCCGCGAAATCGATGCGGCGGACGAAGAACTGCTTGCCTTCGTCGACGCTGATTGTCAGGTCGATCTTGCCGTCCGGGTTGGGAACGGGATCGGGTTCGGGAACGAAGTCGATGTAGCCGAACTCGCCGTACAGCTTGCGCAATGTCTTGAGGCCCTTGCGCAGCTTCTCGGTGGAGAAGATGTCGCCTTCTCCCATGCCGAACAGCGGCCGCATCAGGACGTCCGGGCGTGCGGAACAGCTTCACGCCCACGAAGTTGATCTTGTCCAGCTTGTACAGGCGGCCTTCGTCCATCGTGATGCTGATGTCGGCGCCTTGCCGGGCTTGGTCTTCTTGAACGGCGGAATCCAGATGCGCCCGCCGCCAGTCTCCCTCAGGTCACCTTGTGCTCGGTGGCACGCGCCAGGAAGTAGCCGTTGGTGGATAGAACATGCGGATGCGGTCCTTGTCCTCCTCGAGCTTGGTCGAGTCGAAGGTCCGCGCAAACAGATTCTCGAGGAAGATCGAGTACGGGATGCCGAGGGGCTTCAGGTTCTTCATCGCGCGCATCACGGCGCGGTCGCTGAAGACCTGGTTGTTGATGATGTCGATCTTGCCGACCTTGACCTTGGCGCCTTCCTGCACTCTGAAGGTGACTTCGACGCTCGAAGGCGGGATCTGGCGGACCTCCGGCGTAACCACGGCGAACTGGCGGCCGCGCTCGGACAGAAACTCCTTGAGCACGTTTGCCGCGCGCTGCACCGACCCTGCTCGTATTGCTGTTCCACCGCGAGCCCGACCCGCCGTTCCTTGAACCGGTCGAGAATTTCGGTGACCGTGACGCTCTTGTTGCCTTCGTACTTGATGGACCGGACCACCCGGCGTTCCGTGACGACGAATCGGATGATCCAGCCGGCCTTGCCGGCTTCGCGCTCCAGCACGATGTCGTCGAAGCGGCCGGTGTTCCAAAGAGCCATGAAGTCGCGGTTGAGCGTGTCCGCGTCGAAGCGATCGCCTTTCTTCGTGAAGATCAGCGCGCGCAGCGTGTCCTGCGGAACTCGCCGCGACCCGCGGAACTCAATCGCTTCCACGATGTCTTGAATCGCCTTCGGCGCCTCCGCCTCCGGCTTGGGCTGGCCCTCCACCGGTTTGGCTTCAGGCTTTGCGACGTCGGGCTTTGATTCCGGCAGCGTTTCGAACGGGGTAGCTGGCTTCTTGGGCTGCGCCGGCGGTGGCGGCTGTGCCGAAGGGTCAGAGGGCACCGTCTCGAAAGGACTTGCCTGCTTTGGAGGAGCCGGCTTCGGGGGCTCCGCGGGTCGCGGAGTCTGGCTTGCCGGTGAAGGCGCCGTCTGAGTTTGCGCCTTCGCCTGCACAGTCCCGAGGACCCCAATGTAGAGGAGGCACAACAGGAGGGCGGGCAGGCATTTCCGCCTGTGGATCATCTTGGACAGTCAAAATCCTTTCTTCAACGTGCCTTCGCCTCAGACGTGCCGGAGTCGGCTGGCGTTTCAGGATCCCGCACGAGGGACCGAATTCATCATTCTAGCCGATCTGCTTCGCTCTCAACAATGTCCGGAATTGAATCGGAGGCAGGTGGCGCGGAACCGGCGGCATCTTCGTTGGGAGTCTGCGTAGCCTCAAAGCGTTTCGCTGTAACAAGATCCGGCGCCCAGGCTGGCTTGCCGAACGTCGCTGCCAGCGATCTGAATCGGCTGGGGAATCGAGTCAGAGCCAGGGCAAACAGCAGATGACCCGCCAACACAACCGGGAACGGGAAAAACGCCGGCGCAAACGGATCGAGCCGCGGCCAAAGCCATCTGTCGGCCGCGAAGGTCCCCGCAACGGCAAACAACATCGCCAGCAGCGCATTCCGCAGGTGGCCAGATGAAGGCGCGATTTGACCGAAAATCACCCCCGCCAACGTGTAAAGCAGGATCAGCAGCGCGCCGCCCGCAAGCGTCGCTCGTCCCGGACCCATCGAATAAACACCTGACCCGTAAAACAGTCCGCCCGCTACGTTGAACTTAGCCCACCACCACTCGCCCGCCAGACGGGAGTGAATCACTAACCACACGAGAACTGCCACCGACCCGGCGAAACCGACATCCAGACCTGCAAGAAAGCGGCATCCCCTCACGGAGAACCCGTTCTCAAGGGTCAACTCGGAATGCGGCGGCTGCATCGTTCCCGGCCCGGGCGTTATTCGCCCTTACTGTAGTAGTAGCTGTGGTAGTAGGTGTACTTGCTGTACAATTCGCCCCTGTGCGCGCCGTTGACAACGATTCCGAGAATGTTGTTCTCACACAGCGATCCCATCGCTCGCGTGACGGTGTCGATCGTGGTATGCCCAATCCGGACCACCATGATCAGCCCGTGCGCCATGGTCGATAACAGGTTTGCGTCGGCGGCAAACAGCAGCGGTGGCGTATCAATTACCACCCAATTGAAGAGTCTCGGCAGACCGTCGAGCAGCATTTTCGCATCCGGCAGATTGAGGAGCTCCAACGGGTTCAGAACTGCCTCGCCTGCCGGCAGGATGTAGAGGCTGCTTCCCTCCACCTTGCGGATAATCTCCTCCAGCTTCGCTTTTCCCTGCAAATAGTCTGTGATTCCAGGCGAGCGCGGGACTTGAAAGAGCGTATGGATCACCGGCCTCCGGAAGTCGAAGTCCGCAAGCAGGGTCGTGTTGCCCTCCATCTGGGCCTGCGCCAGCGATAGATTGGCTGCCGTGAAACTCTTGCCCTCCGCCGGCGAAGCGGACGTGACCACAACGGTGTGAATCGGCTGAAGGTTTTGAAGGTGGTTCAACCGGGTCCGAAGGCTGCGGAACTCTTCAGCCGGCGCTTCATTCGGGCGGTTGACGTCCAGCAGCGACGCGTCCGGCGATGGAGTGAACGGAATCGTCTTCACCCGGTCCAGCAGACCTTCGAGGTCCAACCCTGGTACTGCCGGAGTGGCGACGCCTGCCCTCGCTGCCTGATGCTGTTCGGTTTGCTCCCCTGCCGGGGCGGGGGGCGCCGGCTGGTTACTGAATACGGCCGACTCGGCCCTGCGCAGCGCATCATGAACTCGGCTCATGACAAGTGGGTTCTCCTCTTGGGGCGGATTGCCGTTTGCATTGTGTTCATCAGGAATTCGTCGTGAAGTAGTAGGCAATCGAACCGGCCATGAGAAGCAGGCCAATCACCACGGTTGCGGCCCAGGCGAGCCAGTTCAGACGGCGGCGGCGGCGAACCACAAAATCGTTTTCTAGAAATGGGATGCTGCCGAGAACTGTCAGCTTCGTATACGCACGCACGTCTTTCAGATTTTTGAGCGAAGAGTCGCGCAGTTCCCGGCCCGCCGCAAAGGCGACACCCGTTCCAAGCCCGAGCACGATTCCTATCGCGATGATCAGGGGCCGTTTCGGAGCGTAGGGCTCTTCCGGGAGGTTTGGCGCTTCCAGTTGTTCCAGCGTTTCACCTTGCTTGCGGGTCTCCAGGTCGGTTGCCATCGCCGACATCTGCATCTTCCCGGCCAGTTCGTCGTAGCGCCGCTTCAACTGTTCACGGCCGCTGACCAGTTGCGAGTACTCCTGCGCGACGGCTGGGGCTATTTCAGCCTTCGCCTGCACACCCTTCAACCGCGCCTCCAGGACCTTCATGTTCCGGTTCAGATCGTCGAGCTCTGTATCCTTGTTCTGCAGTGCCGTCTGGATCGTAGCGATCTGATTGTTGAGCTCCCTCAACGTCTTGATCGACTCCGGATTGACGACCGTCCTCTTCTGCGGCGAAGACGGCGTCTCCACCTTGCTGGCCTCTAAAGAATCCAGGAGACGTTCTCTTTCCTTCTGCTTTGCGCTCAAGTAGCCGCTCAACCGCTGTACGTCGGGGTGGGCTTCCTTGTATGTTTCCTTCATCGCTTGAAGTGCAGCTTCGTAGCGCCGGATTTCCGTCTCCAAATCCATAAGCCGTTGATTGTTACTCGCCGTCTGTGCGGGGATTTCGACCGTCGTCGTCTGCTGAATTGAGTTCGCCTGTTCCCGCAAGAGCCGCAACTGGGTCTGCAAATGGAGCTTGTCCTGCTGGATCCGCGAAACCTGCATGCCGATATTCTGCATGCCGGCCTCAATGGAGCTGATGCGGCTGATCATCATCCCTTCCTGGTCCGGCAATTGGCCGCCATTGCGGATCCGCAACGCCATGATCTTCTGGTCGAGCTCATCCAACTCCCGGCGCGCGAGTTCGGACTGATCCTTAAAAAACTCGGTGGTCATCACCGATTGGCTGGACCGTGCCCTGATCGATTCGTCGATGAACCGGGATACGAGTTCCTGGCAGATGCGCTGGGCGATTCTCCGGTCCGAATAGGAGTAGCTGACGCTGAATGCGTTGATGCGGCCGTTCGCGTTCCTTGAAGCCAGCGATTGCACCTGTCCCAGGTTGATGTCCTTGCGCATTTCTTCCAGAACATCCTCGAGGGGCAGCCTCTGCCGCGCGTCGGGATAGAGATTGTAATTCTGGATCAGCGCCTTCATGTTGTCCCGGCTGCCGAGATTCTGATAGATGGCGGAAATGCGCTGCGTCATTTCCTCGCTGATGTTGCTCTGCATCAGGCGTTGGGAAACCTGTGGCGGGACGATTCGTATGGTGCCCGACGAGACATAGCTGTTGGGCCAAAGGAACGCCGTCACCACGCCGCAAACCAGGCCCAGAAACAATGGCCCGATAATAAACGCCCTGTGACGCCGAAGGATGTCGATATAATCCTCGACATCCAGCGCCCTTCTCATTACGCTGAGCGGAACCTCATTCGAGTCGGAAGCTGGATTCATAGTCCCTTACCCCTCTTCATCGGCTGCGAGCGCGACTTCGCTACGGAACAACGATGTGATCGCCGTCCTGCAGCGGAATGTTTTGCTCCATCTTCTTGCCCTTGACCACGTCTTCGTAGTTGAACTTGAGACGCTCCGTTCCCCGCAGGATAACGATCTTCTTCTTCTTCGCCCATTCCCTCATTCCACATGAGGAAAGTGCCTGCAGGACGGTTGTCGGCGTCACCAGTGCTACTGGACCCGACTTGTTGACTTCACCCGACACGTAGTAGCGCTTACTCCGGACTTCGACCACCGAGACGATCACCCGCGGCTCATTCAGGTACTTTGTCAGGGCCTCGGCGATCTTGCCCTGCAGTTGGTCCGGGGTCAGCGGAACCGCAACCATGTCGCCGATGAGCGGCAGCGTAATCTTGCCGTCGGGGCGAACTGAGAACTGGCCGCTGAACTCCTTTTCCTTCCACACATTGACGCCTAGGATATCTTCAGGCCCGATCTTGTAAGCCTTGGGGTCGACCGGAGCAGCCGCCTCCATTCCTACGCCGCTCTTGTTCAGTAACTCGTCGGGGCCGGCCGGCTTGGTCCCCCTCACCTCAGCCGGTTTCACCGGTTCCGGTTGTTGAGTCTGCGCTCCCTAGAGGGGCTTGCCATACCCCCAGCAGAATGACGGCAGTCCCAAGCGCCGCTACCTCAGAAATTCTAGACATAACTCCGATACTCCACAGTCTTCGACCTGACTTCCCGCCTAAGCAAGCCCATCGAGGGATATCTTCTCGTACTTTAGCCCCAGCGCCATGAGTTGATAGATTTGTTCTATTGTACATCAGGCTGCTTCTCCTCTTGTGAATCTCCTGAAAGGTGCTTAACATGACCTGCTTCCTTGCCAAGACGGATCCGGAAACTTATTCCATTGAACAGTTTAGCTCCGATCGGAGAACGGTTTGGGACGGAGTTTCCAATCCTCAGGCCGTCAACTCCATCAAATCGATGTCCAAAGGCGATCTGGTCTTCATCTACCATTCCGGTGGTGACTCCGCCATCGTCGGCCTCGGCCGGGTGGTTTCCGAGCCGCGTCCGGATGGGAAGAACCCTAAGTCGTGGGTCGTGGAGATGGAATTCCTCAGCCGGATCGAGCCGCCCCTTACTTTGCGCGAAATCAAGTCCACCGGCCTGTTCGACGAATGGGCTCTGGTCCGGCAGGGGCGCCTCTCAACAATGGCGGCCCCGCCGGCTTTCGTCGATTGGATGCAGACGCGCTACCCACGGCTGAAATTGAAGCCTGCCCCGGCAAGCAGCAGCCGGACCCGCGCCACCGGCAGCCCCACAACGTTAAAGTAACAGCCCTCGATCCGATGGATGAATTTGGAAGCCAGCCCTTGTATGGCGTATCCTCCCGCCTTGTCCATCGGTTCCCCGCTTGCCGCATGTTCTTCGATTTCAGCTTCCTCGAGCGGCGTGAACCAGACGCGGGTCTCCTCCACCCCGCTCCAGGCATGTCCCTGATGGCGCAGGCAGAGGCCTGTCAGCACTGAATGCTGCCGTCCACCCAGCGCCCTCAACATGCGTCGCGCGTCTTCAACGTCAAGCGGCTTCTCGAGTATCTGCCCGTCGCAGACTACCGTGGTGTCCGCGGCCAATACCCATTCGTCGCCGTCCCTGGCAGCAGCCAGGGCCTTGGACCTCGCCATTCGCTCCACATACTCCGCGGGTGTCTCTCCTGAACGGTGTATCTCCTCGACCCCAGGCGATCGTACGTCGAAGCTGAACCCCGCATTCGAGAGGATCTCTCTTCTCCGGGGCGATTGGCTGGCAAGAATCAACATTCCGACCGACGAGATTAACATGCCTCGACCGGCACGCGATTGCCCCGCTTGCGTGCTAAACTGACGGTTCCTCCCCCACGTCCGGCAATCACTCATGGAACGCGCCGCCCGATTGCTCGCACAACTCAAACCCGCCAGAAGAGTCCTCCGCGATCGCGATCTCGTCGAAGCGGCCTGGACTGCCGCTGTCGGCAAGCGCCTGGCCGTCAGGGCGCGCATCATCCGCATGTCTGATGGCCAGTTGACCGTGGCCGTCGAGGATATCCTCTGGCAGCGTAATCTCCAGGCTCTCGCCGCTCAGATCCTGGCCAATCTCCGCGACCTCGTGGGCACGGAGGCTCCCCGATTCATCGAGTTTGTGATCGGGGCCCCGAGGCGGCTGCCTCAGCGTGAGACCCGCGTGGAACCGGCCGCGGCCGATGAGGCCGATTCCATCGTCGATCCAGTGATGCGGCGCATTTATGTCAACTCAAGAAAGCGAGTCGGCGCCTGAGATGAAGATCACCGAACAGCAAGTGCGCTACGTCGCCGCCCTGGCCAACCTGGACCTTAGCGAAGCCGAGACCCAGCGCATGGTGCATGACCTGGACTCCATCCTTACCCACATGGACAAGCTCAACGAGCTCGACACCGCCGGTGTCGAGCCGATGGCCCAGGTGCTCTCTCCCGCGGGCGAGACCGCAACCCTGCGCCAGGATGAACCGGGCCAGCCGTTCACCAGCCAGGTCGCCCTCGCCAATGCACCTTTCTCCGGCGCGGGCCAGTTCAAAGTGCCCAAGATCATCGAACGGTAAGGATCAGCAGGCAATACTCATGGACGTTGCGACACTCACCATCGGCCAGATTCAGGCCGGGCTGCGCGCCAGGCAGTTCTCCGCCGTTGAACTGGCCGAGTCTGCTCTTCAATTTGCCGCGGCTCAGAACTCCTCGACAAACGCCTTCCTCAAGTTCTCGGACGAGCGGGCGCTCAGCGCGGCACGCCAGGTCGATGACCTCCTCGCAGCCGGAGGCGACCCGGGTCCGCTGGCCGGCGTGCCGGTCGCCGTCAAGGACGTCATCGTCACCAAGGGCCTTCGCACCACCTGCGGCTCGAGGCTGCTGGAGAACTTCATCCCGCCCTACGACGCCACGGCCGTCGCCCGCCTGGAAGCAGCCGGGGGCGTCCTGCTCGGCAAGACCAACTGCGACGAGTTCGCCATGGGCTCGTCGAACGAGAACTCGGCCTTCGGCCCGGTGCGCAATCCCGTTGCGCTCGGACCGCGTGCCGGGCGGAGCTCGAGCGGCGGCTCGGCCGCGGCGGTCGCGCAGGGCACGGCGGTGGTCTCGCTCGGCTCCGACACCGGCGGCTCCATCCGCCAGCCGGCCTCCTTCTGCGGCGTGGTCGGGCGTCACGCCGACCTACGGCCGCGTCTCGCGCTACGGACTGGTCGCCTTCGCCAGTTCGCTCGACCACATCGGCCCGTTCGCCCGAAACGTGCGAGGACGCCGCCACTCTGCTCGAAGTCATCGCCGGCCGCGACCCGATGGATTCCACCTCCGCCTTCGCGCCGGTGCCCGATTACCGCCAGCCCGCTCGACGGCAACGGTGCAGCGGCTGAAGATCGGCCTGCCGCGCGAGTACTTCGAAGGGCTTGCCAGCGAGACCGGCGACCTGATCGCGCGCGGCGTCGAGACTGCTCGAGAAGCTGGGCTGCGAGGTGCGCGAGATCAGCCTGCCCGCACACCGACTACGCCATCGCCTGCTACTACATCATCTGCACCGCGGAGGCCAGTTCCAACCTGGCGCGCTACGACGGCGTGCGCTACACCTCCCGCTCGCCCAGGCGCCGAGACGCTGCAGCGACATGTACCGCAACACGCGCGGCGAAGGCTTCGGCGCGGAGTGCAAGCGCCGCATCATGCTGGGCACGTACGTGCTTGAGCGCCGGCTACTACGACGCCTACTACCTGAAGGCGCAGAAGGTGCGCGCGCTGATCGCGCGCGATTTCGCGGCGCGCCTTCGAAGAGGTGGACGCCATCGTCGCGCCGGTCTCGCCCTTCCCGGCCTTCAAGCTGGGCGAGAAGATCGACGATCCGCTCGCAGATGTACCTGTCGCGACATCTACACGATCACCGGCAGCTTGGCCGGCATCCCCTGCATGAGCGTGCCGTGCGGCAAGACCGCCGATGGGCTGCCGGTCGGGATGCAGATCCTCACCCGGCACTTCGACGAGCCGGGAATGTTTCGCCTGGCCGCTCGCTTTGAGCGCGCCGGGGGATTTACACTTTAAGACAGTCTGGGTTTCTCAGCAGGGCTGCATCCTTTCAAGGGTTGCCGCCATCCATTCCAATGAGGAAGTTACACCTTATGGCCTTCACGCTGCCCCCTCTCCCCTATGCGCATGACGCGCTGGAGCCGTACATCGACAAGATGACGATGGAAATCCACCACGGCAAGCACCACCAAGCCTACGTCACCAACCTGAACAAGGCGCTGGAATCGGCGCCCGACCTGGCCGGCAAGAGCGTTGAAGAGCTGCTGGCCGGCGGCGTTTCGGCAGTGCCCGAGACCATCCGGACCGCCGTCCGCAACAACGGCGGCGGTCACTGGAACCACACGCTGTTCTGGGAGATCATGGCCCCGAAAGCAGGCGGCGCCCCCGTCGGCAATCTGGCGAAGGCCATCGCCGCCAAGTTCGGCAGCTTCGACACCTTCAAGGAAAAGTTTGCCGCCGCCGGCGTAGGCCGCTTCGGCTCCGGCTGGGCCTGGCTGATCAAGACGGCCGACGGCGTCGACATCATGTCCACCGCCAACCAGGACAACCCCCTGATGGAAGGCAAGCATGCCGGTCATCGGACTCGATGTCTGGGAGCACGCCTACTACCTCAAGTATCAGAACCGCCGGCCGGACTACATCGCCGCCTGGTGGAACGTCGTCAACTGGGCCAAGGCCGAAGACCGATTCAACGCTGGCAAGTAAGCACTGAGGCGCTCAACCGCCATGCATGAGCAGTACCTCCGCCGCGCCATCCGGCTCGCCGTCGAAAACGTCGGGCAGGGGCGCGGCGGCCCTTTTGGCGCCGTCATCGTTAAGGATGGGGCCATCATCGCGGAGGGTGCCAATCAGGTCACCACCATCCCCGACCCCACCGCCCACGCCGAAGTCCTCGCCATCCGCGAGGCCGCCCGCAGCCTCGGGCACCCACGACTTGGCAGGCTGCACCATCTATTCGAGCTGCGAGCCTTGCCCCATGTGCCTCGGCGCGATCTACTGGGCCCACCTGGATGCCGTCTATTTTGCCGCCACCCGCGATGACGCCGCCGCTGCCGGTTTTGACGACTCCTTTCTGTACCGCGAGATCCCGCTCCCCATCGATCGCCGTTCCAAACCCGCCAGCAAAATGGAATGCGCCGAATCCTCCGCCCCGTTTGCCGCTTGGCGGATCAGTCCGGACCGCAAGCTCTACTAATTGGCGATTCCTGCAATATTCGACACCTCCATTCGTCTACATGACCGGATGCAGGCGATACCTGTTCAAGGCATGCGGGACAAATCGGAGTCTCAGATTTCGGACGAGATCGAGCGGGAACACGCTCGCCTGTGGAACTTCATCCGGAGCCGCATCCCTGACTACGGCGACGCAGAGGATCTGCTCCAGGATGTCTTTCGCGAATATGTGCAAGCTTATTCCCTCACTGAGCCCATCCATCAAGCCGGAGCCTGGATGTTCCGCGTTGCCCGCAACAGAATCACTGACTGGTTCCGGAAGAAACGGCCAATCGCCCTCACAGACGCCGCAACGACAGCTTCCGATGGCGAAAGCAGGACATGGGAGGATCTTTTGCCGTCCCCCGATGCCGGGCCCGATGCCGTCTTTGCCCGGGGCGTTCTGATTGACGCGCTGCTCAGCGCCATCGACGAATTGACTCCGCTTCAGCGCGACGTGTTCGTTGCCCACGAAATCGATGGCCGGGACTTCAAAGAGATCTCCCGGGCGACCGGAGTGAGTGTCGGCACGCTGATCTCGCGCAAGCACCAGGCCGTACTGCAGTTGCGTCGCCGTCTTCAAAGCGTTCATGACGAATTCAACCAACGATAGGAATCGAGGACAACAGATGAACAGTGCAACCAAACGAAAGATCCACTTCGGAACGAATATTGCCATCCTGATCCTGATCATCGCCGCTGGCTTCGGCTCGGCTGTCCTGCACCTGTGGAACTGGCTGATGCCCGAGCTGTTCGGCTTGAAGCACATCAATTACTGGCAGGCTCTCGGGCTCATGGGTCTGAGCTGGATTCTGTTCCGCGCCGGCTTCATTGGCGGCTCCCATCGCGCCTGGGGGCCACCGCGCGGATTCGATCGAGAACAGGGCCTGACGCCAGAGCAACGGGAAAAGGTCCGTCAGGGTCTCGCCTGCCGGGGCAGCGCCGCCCGGGACATTGATCCAACTCAGTCTGTGCCATAGTGTCTTGAGGACACCTACCATGCTTGTCGTCACAGCCAGTACCCTCCAAGGCAAGGAAATCGTCCAGTACCTCGGGCTCGTCACCGGAGAGGCGATTCTTGGAGCGAACATCTTCAAGGACTTCTTCGCCGGTATCCGCGATATCGTCGGAGGCCGTTCTGCAGCCTATGAAGAGGAGTTGCGGAAGGCCAAGGAGATCGCTGTCAAGGAGATGGTGCAGGCAGCGCAAGAGATGGGCGCAAACGCCGTCATCGCTGTCGACCTCGACTATGAGAGCATGAGCGTCTCACACGGAGGCGGCATGCTCATGGTCACCGCTTCCGGCACGGCCGTCGTCATCAAGTAGGGCCTCCGGCGGCGTTTTCTGCGCTACCATTTTGAACACGATGGGCGACCTGGTTGAGCTGCGCCAGCTCTCCAAACACTTTTCAGATCAAATAGCGCTCGACGACCTCACCCTGTCGATCCGCGAAGGTGAGTTCTTCTCCCTTCTCGGTCCCTCCGGCTGCGGCAAGACAACCACGCTGAGGCTCATCGCCGGCTTCGAGCAGCCCACTCGCGGCGAAGTCTTGCTGCGGGGAGATCTTCTCAACGGCAAACACCCTTACCAGCGCAACGTCTCCACCGTCTTCCAAAGCTACGCGCTTTTCCCGCACATGACTGTCCGGCAGAACATCGAATTCGGCCTGAACCACCGGTGTGTCGAGCGCGCCGAATCCACCCGCCGCATGGGCGAAGTGATCGAACTGCTGCAACTCGGCTCCAAGCAGCACCGGCGCCCTGCCGAACTCAGCGGGGGCGAGAAACAGCGTGTGGCCCTGGCCCGCTCGCTCGTCGTGCGGCCCGATGTCCTGCTGCTCGACGAGCCTCTCTCCGCGCTCGATCCGAATCTCCGCAAGCAAGTTCGGACAGAACTCCGAGCCCTGCAGCGCAGGGTTGGCATCACCTTCCTGTTCATCACCCACGATCAGGAAGAGGCGCTCAGCGTCAGCGACCGCATCGCCCTCCTCCATCGCGGAAAGCTGGAGCAAACCGGCTCACCCGAGGATATCTATCTGCGCCCCCGCACCCGCTTTGCCGCCGGCTTTCTTGGCCCCGTCAATTGGGTGAATGGCGTCGGCGTGCGGCCTGAGGCCACCAGGCTCTCCACCGCCCGCACCGGCGTCGCCGGCGAGCTTTCCGCCACTGTCCTCGGCTCCATCTTCCTGGGTAACTGCCTGCACGTTGAAACGCGTCTGGATTCCGGCGAAACCCTGACAGCAGAAGTCTCGCGCTTCGACGGCTCGTATTGCCCCGGCGAGCGCGTCCACGTGCGGTGGGAGAAGCGTGACGAACTCGCGCTGCCGCCCGCATGAGGGCTCTCAGGACGCTCTTCCTGGCTCCGGCGTGGGCCCTGCTGTTCGGGCTCTTCATCGTCCCGCTCGCCATCCTCGCCTCTTACTCCCTCCTGTCGCGCGGCGTCTACGGCGGTGTCGCCGTCCCCTGGACCATCGAAAACTGGACACGCCTCGCCGACCCTCTCTACCTCGCGATTCTGCTCCGCTCGGTGGCCGTTGCGCTCGCGAGCACGCTGCTTTGCCTCATTCTCGGCTTTCCCCTGGCCTTTTTCATCGCAAGGGCAGGGAAGCGACAAAACCTGTGGCTGGCACTTGTCATGCTCCCCTTCTGGACCAGCTTCCTCGTGCGCACCTACGCCTGGATGTTTCTCCTGCGCGACACCGGCCTCATCAACTCAGCTCTGCTGGCGCTCGGAATCATTCGCGAACCGCTTCCGCTGCTCTACAACTACGGCGCAGTCATCGTCGGCCTTGTCTACAGCTACCTGCCCTTCATGGTCCTCCCGCTCTTCGCGACGCTCGAACGCCTGGACAACTCCATGCTTGAAGCCGCCGCCGACCTCGGCGCGCGTCCGTGGCAGAGCCTCTGGCGCGTCGTCGTTCCGCTGGCCGCGCCCGGCATCCGCGCAGGACTGCTGCTGGTCTTCATCCCTTGCCTTGGCGCTTACCTGACACCCGACCTGCTTGGCGGCGGCAAGACCATCCTCGCCGGAACGCTCGTCCAGAACCAATTCACATCGGCCCGTGACTGGCCCTTCGGTGCGGCGCTGGCCCTTGCCTTGACGGCTATCGTCCTGATCGCGCTCCTGCTCGAAGCCCGCAGGCAGGACGAGGGGCTGCTATGAAGCTGACCCTCAGTCTCTACGCCGCCGCCGCCTTCGCCTTTCTCCATCTGCCTCTCGCTGTGCTCGCCCTGTTCAGCTTCAATCGCTCACGTGCCAGCGTCTGGGAGGGATTCACCCTCGATTGGTACAAGCGCGCGCTGGCCGACTCGCAACTGATTGAGGCCGCCGCCAACTCCCTACTCATCGCGCTTGTCGCCACCGCCGTGGCTACCGCTGCCGGCACCCTCTGCGCCTACGCCCTGTGGAAGAAGCGGTCGCGCGCTACGACTCTCACCCTGTCTCTCACTCTCGTCACTCCCGAGATTGTCATTGGCATTTCACTTCTCGCACTTTTCCAATGGCTCTTCCAGCGCCTCGACCTCCGCCTCGGCATGCACACCGTCATCCTGGCGCATGTCTCCTTCTGCCTTTCCTATGTCGTCATCGTCGTGCTGGCCCGCCTGCGCACCATGGACCCTATCCTGGAGGAAGCCGCCCTGGACCTCGGCGCCAACCAGTGGCAGGCTTTCGCCCGCATCACACTGCCGAATCTGCTGCCGGGGGTCATTAGCGCGGCGCTGCTCGCCTTCACCATCAGCTTCGACGACTACGTCATCACCAGCCTTGTCGCCGGGGTCGACTCGGAAACGCTGCCCATGGCGCTCTATGCCATCGCCCGGCGCGGCGCCAACCCGGTCGTCAACGCCATCAGCACCATGATCGTCGCCGCCCTCGGTGTTCTCATCCTTGCCTCGGAGAAGCTGCGCTCGTCATGAATCGCCGCACGTGGTTCTTCCTGTCCCTTTCCGGCGCCGCCGGCTGCCGCCGCTCGGCAGCGCGCCGCCTCAATGTCCTGAATTGGTCCAACTACATCGGCCCCTCGACCCTGGATCGCTTCACCAGGGAAACAGGCATCTCAGTTCGCTACTGCCATCTACGAGAGCAATGAGGAGATGCTGGCCCGCGTCATGAGCGGCAACTCCGGTTGGGACGTCGTCTTCCCCAGTCACTACTTCATCGGCCCCATGCGCGAGATGAACCTGCTCGCGCATCTGGACGCCACGTCGCTGCCTAATGCGCGCAATCTGGAGCCGCGCTTCCGCCGCCCGCAATGGGATCCCGGCCTCGCCTGGTGCGCTCCCTACATGTGGGGCGCCTGCGGCATCCTCTACAACCCCCGGCTCGCCCAGCCCGAACCCGCCGCCTGGGCCGACCTGTGGACAGACCGCTTTCGCGGCCGCGTCACCATGCTCGACGACCCCGCCGAAGTCTTTGGCGCTGCCCAGCAGATGCTCGGCCTGTCTCTCAACGATGCCTCCGAAGCTGCTCTCCGCCGTGCACAAGCTGCTGCCGTGCGACAGAAGCCCTTGCTGCGCGCCTATCTCAACGCCGAAGTGCGCGACCAGATCGTCGCCGGCGATCTCGCCGCCTGCCAACTCTGGGCCACCACCGCGCAACAAGCAATCGACGCCGCTCCACATCTCAAGTTCGTCTATCCGCGCGAAGGCTTCTCCCTCTATGCCGACTGCGCCGTCATCCTGCGCGAGAGCCGCCGCCCGGCCGAAGCGCGCGCCTTGATCGATTACCTCCTGCGCGCCGACGTCGCAGCCTCGATCGTCGAAACCTCCCGCACTGCCACCGCCAACGCCGCCGCCCGCGCCCTGCTGCCTGCCTCCATCGCCTCAATTCCCACTCTGTTCCCATCCGCCGGGACCCTCGCCCGCGGCGAGTGGTTTCAGGCCCTCCCACCCGCCGCCCAGCGCCTCCGCGACCGCCTCTGGACTGAGCTAAAGTCAGGCTGATGGAGAAGATCGTCCGCCGCTTCAAGACACGCGAGGAAGCCGAGGCCGCCGACCGCGAGTACTGGCGGCTGATGACTCCGGAAGATCGGATCAGGATTCTGCTCGAGATGCTCAACCCAGAGGGAGCCACCGATGAATCTCGCCAAAGACTTAAGAGAGTTGCTCGAGTTGTTCGAATCCAACGGCGTTGAGTACGTGATTGTCGGCGCATTCGCCCTGGCCTACCACGCCAAACCACGCTACACGGGTGACCTTGATCTGTGGATCAGACCAACACCTGCCAACGCCGCCAACATCATCGGCTCGCTGAAAGCGTTCGGATTTGGCAGCCTTGCACTGGATGAATCCGATTTCCTCGATCCAAATCAGGTCCTCCAATTGGGCCACGCACCGGTTCGTGTTGACCTGCTGACCGGGCTAACCGGGATTTCGAACGAAGATATCTGGGCAGGCCGGGTCCGCGGCGATCTCGGAGGTCTCGCCGTCTGGTATCTCGGCAAGCCGGAGTTGATAAAGAACAAGACAGCGCTGGCCCGGCCGCAGGACCTGGCCGATCTGGAACTACTTCGCTAATGCGCATCTGCACCATGAACAGTTCTCTCACGCCCTCATGTGATAGAACTCCCCCGAAGGGGATCTCCGAATCATGATCGTATCCCGCAGGGAGTTTGTCGGCAGCGGCGCCGCCGCACTGCTGTATGGCCAGGCTGACCGCACGCCGTGGTATCTCCGCATGAGACGCCTCGGCCAGCTCAACATCAACGAGCAGGATGCCGCTACGCTCGACGTTTCCCGCTGGATCGACTATTGGTCTCGAATGAAGGTCGACGGCCTCATCGTCAGTTGCGCCGGCATCATGGCCTTCTACCCCACTGAAGTCCCCCTGCATCGCCGCGCTCGCACCCTCGGCAGCCGCGACCTCTTCGGCGAGTATTCCGCCGCAGCCCGCAAAGCGGGCATCCGCGTCATCGCCCGCCTCGACCCCTCCTACGCCTTCCAGGAAGTTCTCGACGCCAAGCCCGCCTGGTTCGCCCGTAACCGCTCCGGTCAGCCTATCGAACACAATGAGGCCAAGGGTCTTTTCCGGGCCTGCGAGTTCGGCCCCTACTACGACGTCCACATGAAGTCGATCATCGATGAACTCTGCCGCCGGTACGACCCCGACGCCTTCTACACCAACGCCTGGCCTGGCACCGGCCTCGGCTCTATTTGCTATTGCGACACCTGCCGCGGTATTTTCGGCACCCTTCCCGATCGTGATGACCGCTCCAGCCCCGCCTATCGCGCCTGGACCGAACGCCGCCTCGAGCGCGTTCTCGAAGTCTGGAAGCTCTGGGACAAATCGGCCTCCACCGGCCGCCCCGACCGCGTCTACGTTGGCAATCTCGGTGGTTCTATCCGCGCCGAAACCGACGTTCGCCGCATCGCCGCCGTTGCCCGTTGGATGAACGCCGACCACCAGGACCGCTCCGGCAATATCCCCATGTGGGACTGTGCCCAGCAAGGCCGCATCGGTTACGCCGTCATGCGCGGCCGCCCGGTGACCAACGTCACCAGCGCCTACAACATGAGCGACGCCATCTGGCGCCACACCGCCAAAAGCCCTGCCGAGATGCGCATGTGGCTCAAGCAGTCCGCCTCCAGCGGCATGGTCCCCTGGCTCACCTGGCTCGGCGGCCAGCCGCAGGACACCCGCTGGATGGATACCGGCCTCGAAGTCTTCCCCTGGTTGAAACAGAATGAACGCCACTTCCACAACAAACGTTCGCTCTGCCGCATCGGGCTCGTCTGGCCGCAGCGCACGCAGGTATGGCATCCATCGTTGAGCCGGAACACCGAGGCTTTGCAGGGCTTCTATCTTGCCTTGCTCGAAGCCCGTATTCCCTTCGACCTCATCCACGACGGCGACATCAACGCTGCGCGACTGGCCGCGTATTCCTGCGTCGCCCTGCCCAACGCCGCACTGCTCTCGGACGCCGAATGCGCGGCGCTGTCGGCCTTCGTCGCCCAAGGCGGCGGTCTCGTCGCCACCTACGAATCTTCGCTCTTCGACGAACAAGGCAAAAAGCGGCCTGACCTCGCCCTCGCCCCCCTTTTCGGCGCCCATTACTCCGCCGGCGAAGGCCCGCTGCGCAATTCATATTTCCGCATCGAACGCCCGCACGAGATTCTGCAGGGCTTTGACAAGACCCGCTACCTGCCCGGCGCACAGAACCGGCTCATTCTCCGTGACGCGGCCGACCCCCTGCTCGTCCGCATCCCGCCCTATCCTGCCTTTCCTCCGGAAATGGTCTACCGCGAAGGCGACGCCCCCGCGGGAGCCGAAATGCTTGTCCGCGAATCCGGCCGCGGCCGCGTCGTCTACTTCCCCTCAGACATCGACCGCACCCTCTGGCGCACATGGAACCCCGACCTCTCGCGCCTTCTCGCCAATTCCGTCCGTTGGGCCGCGCGCAATGACCTGGCTGCTACCGTCGATGGCCCCGGTCTCTTCGATCTTTTCTATTGGGAGACCGAAGCCGGCGTTGCGCTCCACATCCTGAACTACACGACCCCCGCGCTGATGCGCGGCCCCGCGCGCGCCATCGTGCCCGTCGGGCCGCAGCAGGTACGTGTCACCCCGCCCAAGGGACTCTCCGTCAAGCGCATCCGCGCGCTCGCCGCCGGCCGTGATGTCCCGTTCAAGCAGCAAGCCGGCGCTTTGGTGTTCTCGTTGGATCTTGTGGACGAGTGGGAGATCGTCGCCCTCGAAGCGTGAGCCTTACCCCAGTACCCTCAATGCAGCGTGATAAACTGATGAAAGTAGGGTGATCTCCTCGCCCTCGTGCTGACCTGCACTCCCCGGTCGTCTAATGGTAGGACAGCGGCCTTTGGAGCCGTGAATCGTGGTTCGAATCCATGCCGGGGAGCCATTTCTCAAACTCTGCTCGCGAAGTGCCTTCCCCCCCGTCTTTTGCTGCACTTGCGGAGTTCGAAAGTGCCAAAGTCCTGAAGGGCTCGTGGAGGGCCGTTTCTAACTGCCCGTCCTTCCAACTCGCCTCGCTGACCACGAGATCCAACAACTTCCGCTGCTCACGAGGATTCTGTCGCTCGAATTCCCGGCAGGCGACGCTGGTCAAGCGCATCATGTTGAACCCCGTTTGGTCCGAAAACTCGAACCGCCCAGCCTCAAGGCCATCCAACAGTCACATCTGCGTTCGAGTCAGACGCTCGGCTTGGAGGCCAGAAACTGGGCGTCCTATCCATCAGGCCTCGAGCAGAGCATGTACAGCCAGGTTTCCGACAAGCTCAACGGGGAAAGTGGACAGCCGGGATTGTCGATGTCTTGAATGGAATATTGCCCGTCACAGCCGTTCATCGATATGTCGCGCCTGGCGCATACATCACGGTGGATGCTGCCACTGGCCACTCTCTCCGCGGTGATCGCGGCAGCGGCCGCCAACACACCGTGGGTAACGACCTCGATGCGGCTACCTCCCTGTCAGCGTGCCGCGACCAGAAGCGAAATCCGAGAGCATAGCTCTGCCGGTCCTCTCCATCAGACTCCACCATCGCTACCAACGGCTATCACCCAGACTTTAACCCTACATCCGGATCCATGAGTCGGTTTCTTCGTTTGAACCTCGCTGCCATCGCTCCGCCGTGGCGGCGCTCCTCTTCCATGGCAATGAATCCTTGCGTCATCGATTTCCTCGAGTCCGTCGCACGACTTTCCGGCCGGCATCCTTCCGGCTACCTCCAAAGTTGGCGTCTACAATCACTGGGACCACCGCACGATGTGGGGAGCGGGAAATTTAGCTGGCAATAATTACCGACCTTAAACTCCTGTATCTTTCAGAACTGCTTCAGGCGGTCTACTTAGGCGGCAAAACCCGGCTCTGCGTCAGATCGCGCACTTAGGGTTAACGTGTTCTGCAGTAACTGGTTGTGAGTGTCGCGAAGTCCACCGAAAGACGAGGGTCAGCCTGAACGTCTGCATTCGAATGTCGCAAATACCAACAAGTTGTGGTTTGGAACCGGCCGTGCAATAGAAGGCCACACCGGGTGATTTGGGTTGGGCTCCAAGTAGAGATCCCAGGGCTTCCCCTGACAGCCAGAATCGTCCTGTACGTACTGTCCAAAGCCGGTTTGGGCTTTGGCTACTGAGAACTAGAGGACCTCGTCCTTGATTTTTGGATCAGGAGGCAATCATGCTCGTATCCCGTCGCGGTCTTCTGGAAGCATGCCGGAACTCCGCGGGTGCGCTCGGCGTCACCGCACTACACCTGTCCAGCCCGGAGAAGGCGCTGACAAACCCCGCCGGACCTTACTCACATGGCTGGCCGATGAGATCAACGAAATGAGGTACACAATGAAGGCTTCCAACAGGCCAACAGCGCGGGTGGAGGTGGTTTGCCGCCACTGCAGCCCTGGCATGGACGATACTCACGCCGGCGGTGAGCTCCGGTCAGGAGGCGTCGCTCGCCTGGGACCAGGTCAAGAACTTCCGCTACAACATCATTTCCGTGGGGTATGACACTCCGACGCGAACGGCCACGGTGGTGTTTTCGGTGACAAACCCTTCTGCCGGAAATGCGCCCTACGACATCCTGGGGTCCACGGTGGCGAGCCCCTTTAAGGCTCCTGCAACGCTTCGTGTTGATGTGGCCTGGAATGCCGGCAGTTGGGGCACGACGGAACTGGTGAACACGAAAGACGGGCCTTTCACACTGCAGACGCGAACGATGCCCGGGGGCATCGCGACCGGTCCGGCGCCAGCCAGCGCGACGGCGATTAACGCTCTGACCTCAGCGAAGCGATGCAGCGATGGCGGTTCGCCCTGCCCGTTTGCCACTAGCACCCCCATGTTGACCTATTGGGTGAGGGCGCAACTGCCAGCCGCAGCCTCTTCCTTCGGACGGGTGGGCATCGAGGGACATCCCTCGGTTCAGACGGGAGTGGACCCAATAACGTCCGCGCCGATCATCGCCAGCGTTCCGGTGAAGAGCGTCTATCAGGATTTCCAGATCAGCTCCGGCACGGCTGCGCGGCGGAAGGTCGTCGATTTTAGCAAGTGCCAGGGCTGCCACGACGACCGGAAGCATGGCGAGACTGTGGTTCCCCGCCTGAGCCTGCATGGCGCGAACAGGAACGAGGAGCCCGGAGTCTGCGTGATGTGCCACAATCCGAACCAGACCGACGCGGCTTACCGCACCTCAGGCGCAGAGGAGTCGGTGGACTTCAAGCGCCTGATCCACGGGATCCACGCTGGGAAAATGCGCAGGAATCCGCTGATCATCATCGGCCGGAACGGCTCGGTGAACGACTACAGCCATGTTGAGTTCCCCGCGGAGCTGAAGACGTGCACGAAATGTCACGTCGAAGTGTCAGGCAAAGGAACGTATGAGCTTCCCATGGCCTCGAAGCTGGGTTCCAGCATCACGACCATGAGCATGTTGACGCCGCTGCCGGGGCAGATAGACATCGACCCGAGCAACGATCTCAGGATCAGCCCGATCGCAGCCGTCTGCTCGGGTTGCCACGATAGCTCGGACAACAAGCAGCACATGATCGCGATGGGCGCTTCGTTTGGAGCCGTGCAGTCGCTTCTGGCCGGGAAGGAGCAGTGCGCAACCTGCCACGGACCCGGGAAGTTCCGCGACGTTCGGAAAGAGCACGGGCTGGGTGAGCGGCGCTAGTCGCAGCGAGACACGTGCTCGACTGTGCGAAGCTCCGGAGCGCACTTTCGTGAACGTACGCGTCATCACGTTAAGCCGATGTTAGGAGCACCGCAACCGAGCTGGGTAACGGTATTTTATGTAACCGCATTCGGCGCCGCGGATACTTCAGCCGAGTCGCTATCAAATTGGAAATGCGATGTCGTAGTGCCAGATGGATTAATGGCGAACCACAAGTTTTCCAGAATACCCTACTGACACGTCTGATCTGCGAACGTCTGGAGTCTTACGGAAAACAGGTTCATACCCACCAGCGCATTCCGCCCAACGATGGCGGCATCGCCATGGGCCAGGCACTGCTCGCCGTCGGCCGAATCGATGGGTGACCGCCGGCTTCATGGAACTCACCGAGCCGCCGGGCGCTCTGGCGCGTGCTCAGAAGGCGCAACGGGCGGCGTAGAACGTGGCTCTTCAAACGGCGAATCCGGTTGCGCTCGAATGTGGGAATCACCACTTCGTTGCCGGAAGCTGAGGCATTGGGTTTGACCTTGCTGGCGGCGCTTCTGTCCGAGTCCGCGAGGCTCGCGCAAATGCTTAGCTGTAGACGTTGTCCGCCGATCGCTCCTTGTTCCACTCGGGCGTCGGCTCGAAATAGCCCGGTTCCAGCAAATGCTGCTTCAACGCCTCTTCGTTGATCGTGATTCCGAGACCGGGACCGTCGGGCACCTTGATGTAGCCCTTGTTGCAGATCGGCTTCGCGACGCCGTCGACAAGGCTGTCCCACCAGGGGATGTCCACCGAATGGTTTTCGAGCACCAGGAACCCCTCGGTCGCCGCCGCGCAGTGGACGTTGGCGAAGTTCGCCACCGGCGAGCCGGCCATGTGCATCGCCATGGGAATGCCGTGGTCCTGGGCCATGTCGCCGATTCGCTTGGTTTCCAGGATGCCGCCGGAGGTGGAGAGGTCCGGATGCACGATATCGACAGCCTGCTCCCGGCACAGCACCTCGAAGGGCTCCTTGAGGTACATGTCCTCGCCCGTGCAGATCGGCACGTCCACTGCTGCCGTGATGCGCTTCAATTGCTCGGTGCGATACCACGGAATCGGGTCTTCCATCCAGGCCAGGTTGCACTTCTCGAACGCCTTCGCCAGACGGATGATCGAGTTTTCGCCCATGCGGCCGAAATGGTCGGCCGAGATCGGAATCTCCCAGCCCACCACCTCGCGTACTTTCATGATGTAGTCGGCCATCAGCGCGGCGCCCTTCTCGGTCACCTCGACGCCGGTCATCGTGTGCTCTCGGCCGGATTCCGATCTGAGTCGGCCGCGAAACGGCGCCCGGCACATCCCGCAGCATACCGATGCCGATGTCCATCTTCAGCCAGGTGAAGCCCTGTTCTTCGATGCGCCGCTTCATGCGCTCGCCGAACACCTTGGGGTCGCGCGAATCCGGAGTGTCGCAGTAACAACGGATGCGGTCGCGGTACTTGCCGCCCAGCATCTGCCAGACCGGCACGTTGTACGCCTTGCCCACCAGGTCCCACAGCGCCATTTCGATCGCCACCACGCCGCCCGCCTTGCGTCCGTGCCCGCCGAACTGCCGCAGTTTGCGGAAGATCTTCTCGATGTTGCACGGGTTCTCGCCGAGAATGCGGCTCTTCAGCAACAGCGCGTAGGTCTTGCTGGCGCCGTCGCGGACCTCGCCGTAGCCAGAAATGCCCTGGTTGGTGTCGATGCGGATGATCGGGCACGTGAAAGGCGCCCGTGCCAGCACGGCCACGCGCAGATCGGTGATGCGCAGGTCCGAAGGGTTCGAGTTCCTTTGTGTGTTCTGTACTGCGCCTTCGAGCGTCGAGTCCGCCCAAAGCCCCAGCCCAATGCCGGCGGCCGCGCCGTGCAACAGCGAGCGTCTCGACGCGGATGCACTCATCGATGGTTTCATTCAACTACTCTCTTTCCTTCGGACAAATCGTCAGAATCGGCAGGAATCTCCTGGTCGTCAAAGTACCGGTAGAGCGTCGGCACCACTACCAGCGTGAGCAGCGTGGATGTGATCAGCCCGCCGATCACCACGATGGCGAGCGGCCGCTGCACTTCGCTGCCGGGGCCCGTCGCGAACAGGAACGGCACCAGACCCAACGCCGCCACTGTCGCGGTCATCATAACGGGCCGGAACCGCAACCGCGCGCCCTCGATGATGGCTTGGTGGCGCTCCATGCGCCCTTCCCGCAGGTTGCGGATGTAAGAAACCAGCACCACTCCATTCAAGCACCGCAATGCCCCACAGCGCGATGAAGCCCACCGACGCCGGCACCGACAGATACTCGCCGCTGAGATAGAGCGCGAAGACGCCGCCGATGGAGGCGAACGGCAGCACCGTGATGATCAGCGCGGCGAATCGCAGCGACCGGAAGAGCAGGAACAGCAGGAAGAAGATCAGCCCGATGGTCACCGGCACAATCATCATCAGGTGATTCAGCGCGCGTTCCATGTTCTGGAACTGACCGCCCCACGTGATGTAGTAGCCCGGCGGCAGTCTCACCTTGTTGCGCAACCACCTTCTGCAGGTCCGCCACGAATCCGCCGAGGTCGCGGTCCTGCACATTGAATCCGACCACGATGCGGCGCTTGGCCGATCTCACGGTTGATCATCGCGGGACCCTCGGCGACCTCGATGCGGGCCAGGTTCTCCAGCAGCACCCTGCCGCCTCGCGGCGTATTCAATTCGGATGCGGCGGATCTCGCTCGACGCTGTCGCGCAGGTTGGCCGGGAAGCGCACGACGGCCTGGAATCGCCGCTCGCCTTCGTAGATCTCGGTCACGTCGCGCCCGCCGATCGCGGTCTCGATCACGTCGTGTACGCTCGGCGGCATTGAGCCCCTGCCGCGCGATCGCCTGCCGGTCGATCGTGATGTTCAGATACTGCTGCCCGCCGAGTTTCTCGATTTTGGAGTCGCGCATGCCGCGCACTGTCGTTGCCACGCGCGCGATTTCGTTGGCCTTTTCAATCAGCACGTCCAGGTCGTCGCCGAAGAGCTTCACGGCGACGTCGGCGCGCACGCCGGTCACCATCTCGTCCACGCGGTCGGAGATCGGCTGTGCCATCACCAGGTTGACGCCCGGAATGTGCGCCAGCCGCTTCCGGATCTCCGCCGCGATCGATGTCCTGCGACCAGCCCTTCTGCCACTGCTCGCGCGGCGCGAGGGTCGCGATCACTTCCGCCTCGTCCGGCGTCACGGGGTCGGCCGGCGAACCGCCGCGGCCGATGCGCGACACACGCGGGTCACGCCCGGCACGCCGCTCACGAGCTTCATCGCCTCCATCTCCATCTTGATCGACTCATCGAGCGAGATATTCGGCACGCGGTCGATGTTCGGCGACATCGAGCCTTCCTTCATTTCCGGGATGAAGGAGGTGCCGAGGAACGGGAACAGCAGGACCGCGCCGGCGAACACTGCCACTGCCGCCAGGATCGTCTTCTTCGCGTTTTGCAGAGTCCATTCCAGCACCTTCATGTACGGCCGCTTGAGCAAAGCCACCAGCCAGGTGTCGTGCTCGCCGCCGCCCTTGAGCAGGTACGAAGCCAGCACGGGCGACAGGGTCAGCGACAGCACCAGCGAGATCGCCAGCGCGATGGCGATCGTGTAGGCCAGCGGCGCGAACATCTTGCCCTCCATGCCCTGCAGCGTCATCAGCGGCAGGAACACGAGGATGATCACGCCGATGCCGAAGATCACCGGCGTGCCGACTTCCATCACCGCGTCGTGCACGGTTCTGCATGCGGCTCTCGTGCCGGTTTCGCCCCAGCCGCGCGAAGGCGTTCTCCACCACCACCACCGAGCCGTCCACGATCAGGCCCGATCGCGATCGCCAGCCCGCCGAGCGACATCAGGTTGGCGGACAGGCCGTAGTGGTTCATCACGATGAACGTCGCCACCGGCGTCAGCAGCAGCGTCGCGATGACGATCAGGCTCGAACGCACGTCGCCGAGGAACAGGAACAGCACGACCACCACCAGCAGCGATGCCCTCGATCAGCACCTTGCTCACCGTCCACGAGCGCGGCGTCCACCAGCTCCGAGCGGTCGTAGTACGGCACGATCTTCAGCCCGTCCGGCAGCATGCCCTTCTCGTTGATCTCCTGCACGCGCTCCTTCACGCGCGTGACCACTTCCTTCGCGTTGCCGGCCGCCATCATGAAGACCGTGCCGCCCGCCGCCTCGGTGTAGCCGCCCTTGATCATCGCGCCGTAGCGCACCTCCTCGCCGAAGCCGCACTTCGGCCACGTCGCGGATGTACACCGGCGTGCCGCCCGCCTCCTTCAGGACGATCGAGCCGATGTCGTCGAGCGTCCGGATCAGGCCGACGCCGCGCACCAGATACTGCTCGGCGCCTGCGGCAGAATGCCGCCGCCGGAGTTGGCGTTGTTGCGCGCGAGCGCCGTCGCAGACGTCTTGGAGCGTGACGCCGTAGTAGCGCAGCTTCGCCGGATCGACCAGCACCTGGTACTGCTTGACGTAGCCGCCGGTCGAGTTGATCTCGGCGACGCCCGGAATCGAGCGCAGCAGCGGCCGCACCACCCAGTCCTGGATCGTGCGCCGCTTGACCAGCTCCTCCTTCGTCAGCGCGCGCTTGCCGTCGGCGGGCTTCTCGAGCGTGTACTGGTACACCTCGCTCAGCGCTGTCGACACCGGACCGAGCACCGGCATCGTGTCCTCCGGCAGGTTCCCGCGCACCTCCGCCAGCCGCTCCATCACCACCTGCCGCGCGAAGTAGACGTTGGTCTCGTCGGTGAAGACCAGCGTGATCAGCGACAGCCCGGGCTTGTTCAGCGAGCGCATCTCGGTCAGGCCCGGCAGCCCGGTCATGGAGATCTCGATCGGCACGGTGACGAAGCGCTCCACCTCCTCCGGCGACCGGCCCGGCGCCTCCGTGGCCACCTGCACCTGGACGTTGGTCACGTCGGGAAACGCGTCCACCGACAGCTTGCGCGTCGCGTCGATGCCGAAGAGAAAGACGATCGCTGCAAGCACAGCGATCACCAGCCGTTGCTGCAGCGCCGCGTGGAGAAGGTGATTCAGCATCGTCTACTCTCCGTGCAGGCTGGCGCGCTTGCGCTCGTTGTTCAGGTGAAAGGCGCCGTCGAGCGCAATCTTCTCGCCCGGGCGCAATCCGCCGGTCAGCACGCGCATGTCCTGGTGCTCCGTCCCCAGGCTGACGGGCTTGAGCACGAACGTGTCGGGCGACATCTCGACGAAGACATGATCCTGATTGCCTTCGCGCACCACCGCCGTTGCCGGAATCACGCGCTGCCGCTCCGCCCGATCTTCCAAGGTTATGATCGCGAGCATCGCGGGCTTGAACAGGAGGTCGGGATTGGGCAGATCCATGCGCACCCGCACGGTACGCGTCTCGGGGTTCACCGTGGCCGCAACGAACGACAGCCTGCCCCGGAATGTTAGCCCAGGCAATGCCGGGATCTCGGCACGCACAGCCCTGCCTGGCCTCACCAGTCCGGCGGCCTGTTCCGGGACATCGGCCACCAGCCACACCTGCGACAGATCCCCGATGAGGAAGAGCGTGTCGGCCGGTTGCACCACCTGGCCCGGCGTCACCTTACGTTCCAGGATCACGCCATCGATGCTCGCCACCACCTGCGACAGCGAATTCACGGCGCGCGTCTTTTCCAGACGCGCCACCGCTTCCTCGGACATCCCGAGCACACGCAGCCGGTCGTGCCAGGTGGTCACCTCCGCCGACGCCTGCGCATATTCGGCCTCGCGGCGCTGCAGCTCCGCCACGCCGATCACTCCGGCATCCAGCAATTGCGTGGCTCTCGCGGTGGCCCGCTGCGCCAGTTGCTGCTGAGACTGCGCGCGCAGGAATCCAAACTGCCCTTCGGAGAGTTCCGTGCTGTTCAACGTCGCCAGTACCTGCCCGCGGTGCACGCTCTGTCCCTCCACCGCGCTGAGTTCGTTGATGCGCCCGGCCACTGGAGAGCCGGCCCGGGCTAGCCGCGTTTCGTCCGCCTCCACCCGCCCGGGCACGCTCAGAGTGGCGCTCACTTCCGCCCAGATTGGCTCGCCCACGCGGAACTGTGCCCGGAATGTGTCGGCCACCTTCACTTCCAGCGGGTCGTGCTGTGCCGCGGAAGTCTCCTGCTTCGGAGTGTTCTTCGCCTCGCCCGAGCCGGCCGCATTGCAGCCGCTCATCATGCACGCGATTGCTACCGCGGCGGCGCCACTAAGAATGGCACTCATCCTGCTTTTCATGGCCTTGCTCCCTGAAGGTCCGCGGCGCGCAACTGCTCGAGTTCAATGAGCGCCGCCTGCCGGTCATACTGTGCGTTGAGAAAATCGAGCCGCGCCCCGCGCAGCACCCGCTGTGCGTCGAGCACCTCGATGATGCCCCTCTCCCCGAACCGGTACGCCGCTTCCGCCGCCTGCAACGCCGTTTCCGCCTGTTTCAACACGCCCTCTTCGTAAACCGCCAGTTGCTGGCTGGAGATCTGATAGCGGCCGTAAGCGCTTTCCAGCGCGGCGTTGATTTCGAGCCGCCGCAGGTCGAGCGTCGATGTAGCCTGCCGCAGGGCCGCGGCTGCCTCTCCGATCGGCCCCTCCCGCTTGTTCCACAAAGGCACTGGCAACGACAACCCGATCCGGTAGGTACCCACCTCCGGCTGGTGCTCGTACTCGCTGCGGAGCGTCGGCTGGGGCATGCGCAATGCCATCTCGCTCTTCATCCGCGCCTCGGCGCGCCGGATCTCCGCCTGTGCCTGCTTCAGTGCCGGGTACGCCGCGAGCACCTCCGAGCGCAACGCAGGCAGAGCAGGCAGACTCGCCGCGGCGTCCAGTTGGCCCTGGGGGTCGAGATCGTCGCCAAGTGGCGCGCTCAGCGCCGCCCGCAGCGCCGCCAGCGCAGTCACCAGCCGCAACTGCGCGCTCTTGGCCGATGTCCGGGCAATGGCCACCTCCGCATCGGCCCGCGTCAACTCCAGCCGCGCGGCTTCGCCTACCTCCACCTGCACCTGAATCCGTCGCCGCAGTTCCTCGATCAGCTTCTGGTTTTCCCCAGCGAGTTCCACCTCCGCCTTGCGCCGAAGCACCTGGTAGAAGGCCTGCCGTACCGCCGCCCGCACCGCGATTCGCACCTCAGCCAGCGCGTACTCGCTACTCTCCCGGCTCAGTTCCGCCGTCCGGATACGCGTCTCCCGCACGCGCCGCGTTTCCAGAGGCTGAGAGAAGCTGTAGACCTGAATCGCCCCAGGTATGGTGCCTGTCAATCGGGCTCGCTGCTGCCCTGCAAGCACGCCTGCTTCCGGGTTGGGATACGCGCGTGCCGTCGTCACGCCCGCCTGCGCTCCTTCGATCTGCGCCGCCGCCACGCGAAGCTGAGGATGATTCTGCACCGCCAGCGCCAGGGCTCGTTCCAGCGTCAGGGGTTCCGCCGCGCTGGCGGCCAGCGCCAGGGCGGCCGCCAGGCAGGCTATTCTCATGGCAAGAATCATTACGGGTCGTCTTTGCAATCCGCTGGCCGTCAGCAATGGCGGCGATTCTGTTGAAAAACCGGCCAGCTAGTGTTGGATATGCCACAGGCATTCGGGCCGGATTGTCGAATATGCGGCAATTCGGACGCCCGCGGGGCTCTTTCGGCCCTTGGACCGAGAATTGCATCACGAACTTCTGCCATGGCACTTGCCGGCTCGGCTTCCGCCCTATCGCGCCTCGAGCAGCGTGCCGAAAATCTGGCGTGCCACAATGTGGAAGCCATGCTGGATGAGCCTCAGAAACGCAACGATGCCCGCAAGCAGTTCCTGCTCGTCGGTACCGGCGTAGTCATCCTTGCCGCGCTGCATTGGGCCATCCCGCTGCAGAATGTCCACGTCCACAGCTTCCTGCAGCACCTCAATTTCCTTCCCATTGGCCTGGCCGGGCTCTTCTTCGGCTGGCGCGGCGCTGTCCTTTCCACCCTCGCCGCTGGAGCCCTGCAGGCGCCCCACATCTGGCGAGCCTGGCAGCCGCTGCCTCTCTATGCAACCGACATTGTGCTGGAACTGCCCGTTTTCGGCATTGCGGGAATCGTTGCCGGCCTGCTGGCCGAACGCGAGCGCGGCCAGCGCACCAAGCTCGAGAAGACCAGACAACATTTGGCAGAGGTCTATCAGGAGCTGCAACAGAATTTTGAGAGGCTCAAGCGGGCTGAGCGGCTGTACGCCGCCGGGCAGTTGTCCGCCGGCCTCGCGCACGAGATCAGGAATCCGCTTGCCAGCATCACCGGTGCAGCGGGCATCCTGAAACGCGGCCACGCCTCCGGGGAGAACCGGCGCGATTGCCTCGACATCATCGAGAAGGAAACACACCGGCTCAATCGCCTGCTCAGCAGTTTTCTCGATTTCGCGCGCCCTCGCGCGCCGCGCTTCCAGCGCGTGGAACTGCTTTCCGTCTTCGAATCGGTAATCGGTCTTGCCCAGCATGCCGATGGCGCGGCGGGGATCGAGCTGCTTCTCGAGGTCGAAGAGTCTCTTCCAGAACTGCGCTGCGATCCTGAGCAGCTCAAACAGGTCCTGCTCAATCTCATGATCAACGCCATCCAGGCCACCGAAGGCCAAGGCGTCGTGCGACTTCACGCCGCAGTGGCCGCCGACCGCCTGCTCATCGAGGTCCGCGATCAGGGCCGCGGCATCCCGCCTGCCGAACGAGACCGCATCTTCGATCCGTTCTTCACCACCAAGGAGCACGGCACCGGCCTAGGATTGGCTGTGGCCGCCAAGATCGTCGAGCAGCACGGCGGGTTGCTGGCCGCCGAGAACAACGCAGATCGTGGCATGACCTTCCGGGTCGAGTTCCCACTTGATGGCGCCCACCCCCTATGAATCGCAATCTCATCCTCGTGGTGGACGACGACGACAGCCTCCGTCGCGTCATGAAGATGCAGTTGGATGAAGCCGGCTACGATGTCGCCCTGGCCGCCAACGGCGACGATGCTCTGCACGCCTTGGCCGAGCGCCACCCGAAGCTTGTCATCACCGATCTCCGCATGCCGGGCAAGGACGGCATGGACCTGCTGCGGCACATTCGCGGCGAGTATCAGGAAACGACTGTCATCATCATCACCGCCTTCGGCACCGTGGAAACCGCCGTGGAGGCCATGAAGGCCGGCGCCTACGACTACGTCACCAAGCCCATCGACTACGAGGCCCTGGTGCTCGTCGTGCACCGCGCGATGGAGCGGCAGAATCTGCTCGAGGAGGTGCGTAAGCTGCGGGCCGCCTCGATGAGCGGTACGGCTTCGAGACCATCATCGGCCGTTCCAAAGCCCTGCTGCACGTGCTGGAAATGGCCTCGCGCGTCGCTCAGCGCGACTCCACCGTCCTGATCCACGGCGAAACCGGCACCGGCAAGGAACTGCTGGCCCGAGCCATCCACCACAACAGCCGCCGCAAGGACGGCGCGTTCGTCACCATCAACTGCGGCGCCATTCCCAGCGACCTGCTCGAAGCCGAGCTGTTCGGCTTCACGCGCGGCGCCTTTACCGGCGCGCATGCCGCCAAGCCCGGCAAAGTGGAGCTGGCCGACGGCGGCACGCTGTTCCTCGACGAAATCGGCGAGCTGCCGCCGGAACTGCAGGTCAAACTGCTGCGGCTGCTGCAGCAGGGCGAGCTCGAGAAGGTCGGAGCGACCGATCGCACCGTGGATGTGCGCATCATTGCCGCCACCAATCGCAACCTGCAGGCGATGATCGAGGACGGCGCCTTCCGCGAAGACCTCTACTATCGCCTCGCCGTTGTTCCGCTGGAACTGCCGCCGCTGCGCGAACGCCAGGACGATATCCCCGAGCTGTCGCAGCACCTCTTCCGCAAACTGAAAGAACGCCACGCCCTGCCCGCCCTGCGCATGTTGCCGGCCGTGGTCTCGTCTTTCCCGAACTACCGCTGGCCCGGCAACGTCCGCGAACTGGAAAACGTCATCGAGCGCCTGGTGGTGCTCTCGTCCGGCGACGAGATCGCCGCGGCCGACCTTCCCGAGCCGCTGCGTCGGCCCCGCCGCAGCGAGTCCCTGCTCCTCGACCTCCCGGACCAGGGCATCAGCCTCGAAGGAGTCGAACGCGAACTGCTCCTGCGCGCCCTGGAGAAGTTCAACTGGAACCAGTCACGCGCGGCGCGCTACCTCGACATTTCGCGCCAGACCCTGATCTACCGCATGGAGAAGCACGGTTTGCGGAAGGAGTGA
>CAVQOO010000048.1:0-309530 GCA_963714395.1 Bryobacteraceae bacterium | reverse complement strand
TCTCAAGATAGAAACGGTTGATATTATTAGTGATCTCATCAAGGCAGTCCTCTACAGCAAAGTGCCCTGAATCAAGCCGGTGCATCTCGGTATTTGGTAGATCCTTCAGATAAGCTTCGCCGCCTTCTTGAGTAAAGAATATGTCGTTCTGTCCCCAGAAAATTAGCGTTTTCGGTTGACGTTCGCGTAGGAATTTCTGCCATTGTGGATACAGCGTAACGTTAGTACGGTAGTCATAGAACAAATCCATCTGTACTTGCCGCGCATGAGGGCGTTCCATGAAACGGAAATCCATATTCCAGTTATCGGGGCTAATATTCTCTGGATTCTTGTGGCCATGCAGATATATTTGCTTAATAGCTTCAAGTTGTAGAAAGGCAGCTAGAGGTGCCTCAGTCTCTGCCGTGCGGTTCTTCCAGAGTGCATTGCGAAATCCATCCCAAGCTGGGGTGAAACCCACTTCGTAAGCATTTGTGTTCTGGATGATCAGCCATTCGAGCCATTCGGGATGACGAGATATGATCCTGAAGCCAACCGGCCCGCCATAGTCCTGCATAAAGAGTCCAAAGTGTGTAAATCCTGTAGTCTTCAAGAAAACTTCTATTACTTCAGAGAGTCGATCAAAGGTATAGTTGAACTCTTTCGTACTAGGCATGTCGGAGTTACCAAACCCAGGGTAGTCTGGTGCTATAATATGGAAATGTTCGGCTAGGGTGGAAATAAGGTTACGGTACCGGTGAGAAGAAGAAGGAAAGCCGTGAAGCAATACCATTTTCGGATTTGTTGGATCCCCAGATTCCCTGTAGAAGATAGATAATCCATCAACCGTTACCGTCTTGTGTAGTGTACTTGTGTAGTTCATTTTTTGATTTGAAACTTGTTTGTTCATGACAAACGAAAATCGCTTTTTTTATTTAAGAATTAGGGTTTACCTGTACCTTACTGTAAGCCGTAAGAACTAAATTTTAGATGAGAACACTCAAGATTGTGTCATTGTATGCGCATCAACTCTCAGACATGTACGCTAGATTAGTAATGCTAAGGCTTAAACTTGGTAATTCATATTTAAATATGCATGAAAGAGAATTTGATATGTTGAGTGGAATGGAACTATTGAATGGAGGTCGTAAATGACACCTAAAATACTTTCTATCAATGTTTCTCTCCCTAAAGAAATAGATTTTGAAGGACAGAAGGTAACAACAGGTATTTTCAAGGAGCCTATTGAGGGACGTATAATGTTAAGAACACTTAATCTAGATGGTGACAAACAAGCAGATTTAACAGTTCATGGTGGTCCAGATAAGGCAGTATATGCATATCCGATAGAACATTATGAATTCTGGCGTAAAGTTTATCCTGACATGGAGATGCCAAATGGGATGTTTGGAGAGAACTTTACCATAGAGGGTCTTATGGAAAGTGAGGTCAGTGTGGGTGATGCTTTTAAAATAGGATCTTCAAAGGTTATCGCAACTCAACCTAGAATGCCATGTTATAAACTGGGTGTTAAATTCGGACGTATGGATGTCCTCAAAAAGTTTCTGGCAAGTGGTCGTTCAGGAATATATTTTAAAGTGTTAGAAGAGGGAGAGGTTGGTGCAGGAGATTCAATAGTACAAATAAAGAAAGACACTAATCGAGTCGGCATTAGCGACATTGTAAGATTGTACGCAAGTGACAGAGAAGATATCAAAACAATGCGACGCGCTGTCAAAGTTGAAGCCCTACCTGAAGGATGGAAACACTATTTTTTTGAACAAATCAGACGAGTAGAAAAAAAATCAGGCCAAAGGTAAACTCTTGTGAATGAAAACAGAAATGAGAAGCAACTATAAACGTGACATAGAAGAACTACAACCGAATCAACTAGGGCATTATAAGAAGGAAAAATCTATTCTCACTGATGGCTATGGTAGGATTGCAAGAAAACTAAGGGTCTCGGTGACAGATAGGTGCAATATGCGATGTATGTACTGTATGCCACCACAGGATAAAGTTCAATGGTTCAATGAAGCAGATCTTTTGAATTATGATGAGATCACTGGACTTGTTTCCATTTTAGCAGATCTTGGCATAGAAAAAATAAGATTGACAGGCGGAGAACCCCTACTAAGACCCAAGTTAGAGAATCTCATTATTTCGTTAGCAAAAATAAACAACATAAAATCGATAAGTATGACAACCAATGGTATGTTATTAAGCAATAAAGTCAAATTATTAAAAGATGCAGGACTTGGAAGTGTAAATATCAGCCTCGATACCTTTAGACCAGATAGATTCAAGGCAATGACTGGTGTAGACGGTCTTAATAAAGTTCTTGATGCTGTTGATAAGGCACATCACTTCGGGTTGAAGGTAAAAATAAATACTGTAGTTGTTAGGGGTTGGAATAATGAGGAGATAGTAGACTTTGCCAATTTTGCACGAGATACTGGGCACACAGTACGATTTATCGAATTCATGCCTCTAGATGGCAGTGGGATTTGGCAATCAAATCTGGTCTTTAGTAAGAAGGAGATGGTTAAAATAATTAGTGAAAGAATGATGGAAATTTTACCTTTGAAAATGTCTCACGCCAATAATGATCATAATACAAACAGTACCGATCCTGCTATGCTTTATTCTTTTGCTGATGGCAAAGGCACAATTGGATTTATTCCTTCTATTACCGAGCCTTTCTGTGGCAATTGTGATAGAATCAGGCTGACTTCCGACGGTAGACTTTTAACGTGTCTTTTTGAGAATCCAGGTCATGACCTTGCTAGCATGCTGCGAAGTGGAAAATCTGAATATTATATCAAGAAAAATATAACTGAGAACATAAAGAAAAAACCTGAGGGTATAATCAAGATCGTAAGGACAAATATGCTAAAACCATCGCTGAACTTGATGCATACGATAGGCGGTTAGTAGCATGACCAACAAGATACGAAATGCAATGGTCATGAAGATAAAGCTATTCGCATCAGCCAAAAAGATAGCTGGAGGAAAAGATGAAGTAACATTAGAAAGGACATTTGCAATTAATTATAAAATAGCTTGGGAATCTGAAGCTGATAGCCCCGCTACGCTCACTCCCCCGCTACGCTCACTCCCCCGCTACGCTCACTCCCCCGCTACGCTCACTCCCCCGCTACGCTCACTCCCCCGCTACGCTCACTCCCCCGCTACGCTCACTCCCTATGATGAAATAGCGCTTTTTCCGCCTATCAGCGGAGGTTAGGTTTGGAATAAGCGGAATAATATGATTGCCGTAACTCAGAACCCAATTGATATTTCTAGCATCTTAACTAGTTCTCAGGATTCATCTGCTGGAGCTACAGCAATATGCATAGATGGATGTGACTGCCATCATATTCTCCGTATTCATCGACGAGTTGTCGAACGTAGGCTTGTTTATAGTATTAATATAAGCAGTTTGTACTGCCAGTATCATTTGCTAAAGAACACAAGCATATGTTAGCACACTTCAATGATCTATTAGAATACACGAGCTCACTTGCTGCAATTCTCACAGTTAGCTATACGATCTCTGTACCATCTTTGCGCTCCACTCAAGTATACAGTTCCCTATGCCTTCAGGATTATCCTCCTGGAGGTAATGAATGCCCTGGCCTATATCTCTGACGACCAAATGCGGAATTTTTTCTCTGAGCCATTTAACACGAGATTCTGGTATCACTGCTCCTGGTCTACCCTTTATTAGTAGCATAGGAAACTTGAACTCAGAAAGAGCAGTTTCCAACTTTTGAATTATCGTGTATGTCCTCTCTTTCCACATTAGGATGTAACGGTAGCATTTCCGGGAATCGTCTGATTGGCTTTCGTGATTCGATTGTTGGAAAAGGTTCACGATAATGCTTCATGATCTCCTCTGACAAATTCTGTTTGTTAAATACTGCAGATGGAAGAACCTGTTCAACAAATACATTCTGGACTTGAATCAGTTCGTAGCCTGACTCACTAATTCTGAATGCTTGAAGCAACTTCGCAAAATCAGGTGGAAAGTCATCGATAGAAATGGTGAAAGGAAAGGTCTCCATGAATGCTATTCCTTTAATGCTTTCTTGATGATTGAATGCATACCAAAATCCTAATACTCCGCCCCAATCATGTCCTACTATGATTAGATTTTTATTATTATCAAGTTGTAGTACATCAATGAATTCTTTGACATAGTCTGAAGTGATCTTGAAAATTATAGTCTATGTCTGGCTTGTCGGATTTTCCAAATCCAATAAGATCTAATGCTATACAACGATTATTACCTGTCTTAGATACAATAGGTATAATATTCCTCCATAGGTATGAAGAAGTAGGATTACCGTGCAAAAACAATAGTATGTTATCACCCTTTCCATCTTCCACATAGTGGATCTTAGATCCATTTATGTCCAGATATCTGCTTTGAAACGGAAAATCAGCCTTAATAATCATAGTAGAGTTTTCTGATCTTCCTATCTAATAAATCTACTTCAATAGTTATGCAAAATGAGTACCCTTGATTTTGCAATTATCACGAGATTTAATAGAAGTGGTCAAAATCTGCTGATACAAAACCAAACCGTTGGATTCCAAAATATTAGAGAACAGCCTACTTACATTGACTTTGAGATTATGAGGTGTCTCCTTGATAATCCTAGGATGGAAATCTCAGATATTGCCGAAAAAATCTCAGTGTCATCAAAAACAGTTGCTAGAAGGCTTGAAAAGATGATCGAAAATCATGTACTTGATATTACGATACAAATTAACTTTACAGCTATAGGGGGATACATCGTGTCTGTTGTCTAGGCCAACATCGAAAAGGGACACCTCCTGTTGTACGACAGTATTACCATCAGCCTCCCTTAAGCTTTTTCTTCGAATATTATTGGCCGGATGTGGCGACTAATGGGACGAAAGATAACCTTATTAGACAATACAAGAAAGGTTGATAAAATGAAACACATTGACAATGGAGGAACATGCCACCCTCATTTATCCGGGCGTGATAGCGCAGGCTATTGGTATTTGGATAGTTTTGCAATCTCAAGCATCGCTTTGAAGTATGCCATCATATTCTTGTGCTTCTTGGTGTCTACATGTTCGAAAGATGAGTAACATCTATGAGACATCCTTATATTTTACTTCTCTAGAAGAAGAGATTACAATGAAAAATAACATATTTATGGAACTAATTATGGGATCCATTGTTGTGACGACCCTAATGATAATCACAGATCTAAACACTGAATCAGTATTCGCACAAGACGAAAAAGACCCAGGCGCTTCAGGACTTAGTCCAGGAGAGGATCCTCATACTCCTGGATGGGACCCAAACGGTGCAAACGAAGATGCTCCAGACCAGCAACATTGTATAGGTTGTACTAATGAGACTTCTCAAGGCCAGGAAGGATTGGAAGCGGGAACTATTGGACCACACTTAAAGAAGTAAGAAAATCCCAATCCCAGCTTTTTTGATATCGACTGGTGCCAAAACTACAAGGATAAACTATGATATGCATAGCGTTCACTACTACTTTTTCTGATGAACTTTCGTCTTCCAGTATTTCTTTATCTGCATTTCTTGGGTATTTCATTGGGTTATGGACTCTTTGTTTTTGTATTTATGCAAGAAACTAGACACGGATTTAGGAGCTCAATAGGGTGAGGTTAAAAGTTAGATCTCTATTTCACTCTTTTTCACAACTTTTTTAGTATAGATCTTAATACTCTAGGATCATGGGAGCGACTTATTCCTAATGATAATCTCCTCTATGACAGACATGGTGTTGGGAATGATCCTAGGTATGATTGCTAGTCCACTTTTAATGAAATTGATAAGATTCATACGACAAGAACGTAAAGTGAATAGGTTGTTAAGAGAAGCAGCAATCGATATGCAACGGGAGAAGAAAATTGATAACAGCCATGGGAATTTTCAAAGGTTCAGGACGCCTTAGCGGAAGTAAAATCAGTAACCTTAAGGTGTATTAAAAGTAATGCTTAAGAATTAGCGTCAGGTTTATGGCACCAGATAGGTACTTAAATACTTATTTCTGCTGGTACAATGACATTTCGCCATTATACAGAAAATGATATATGAATAAAATAGCAATTCCAAATAGCAATGGTAAAAAGTTTCCTTTTTAATACCTTGATCTAGAACTCTATCTAGTCTAAGCTCGATCGGGATTAATATTATTTGTATTATACCTCGGTTTGAGAGTTTATATGATAAGTAATCTTTGACAGTTCAAGAAATTATTTTAGTATTCAAGGATCTGCTTTTATAACAAAAGTCATATTCTTTCTGTGGAAATGATTGTGAAGATAAATTGCAATATGTGCAAACTCAGTCTCTCAACACCAACTATGCTGAGTCTTGAGCAGGAATTTTTTTGTTAACTTACGTTGCTGCATTTGCTGTTGCTGCTACAACGATACCAGTGCCATATTTGCAACAGCAAGCTTTTGCACAAAATACATCGGCTCAGACAGAGCCGGGATCAGTGCTAAAATTAGCTAGAACGAACGTACCAATAGATATCCCGTTGCTAAAGGGATATGAGAACGGCAATGAGATATACTTTATTGCAACAGATGTTTCAGATGAAAAGACTGGACTTTTGCTACTAATTTAACAGGCTTTAAAGTAAACTATGCCCCGGTGTTAGCTCAGGCTCCAGATTCAGCCAGAGCTCAGGCGTATGCATTTACTAATGGAGTTGCTGGAGACGGTCCATTTGGATTTCAGATTCCAGTTGTAAGTGCTAAACCTGGGGAAGAGGGATATAGTCCACTGTGGCAGGTTAATCAAGTCACGTGGAATGACAATGCAACTGCAAGAGAATTGAAATCAGTACAGGAAATTATAACTGCAGAACGGAATGGAGAGCTTCTATCAATAAAACGGATGTAGTTGTAAATCATCCAGCTATTCAGTGGCAGAACGGTTCACTAATGATAAGAAAAGATGCAAATAACATAAATGATGATTCTAAATACACGGGAGGACAAGTGCTGAATATAGACACAGAGAAGATGGTTGTCACTATGGTAGCTCCACAGAGGATGGGGTACTGATGGAAAGACAATATACTACATCGTCACCGATGCAACTCCTGAAATGCCTGCTAATATGATGGGAGTATCACATGTACCTGCCAACGAAGAATTGGTTGGAACTCCAGTCGCACCAAGTCTATTTCAGTTTACAAATGGAATAAATGGTTCTGGACCTATGGGATTTCAGGCAGGAATAGGCGAAACTGCTCCAGACGATCAAAATTATAGCCCCATGTGGCTTATATCATTCATAGAATGGAAAGACCCATCACAAGCAAGAGTGCTACAAACAGTAAGTGATGTTGCCGCAATGCAGCAGGCAGGACTGATAACTGTGACTCCAGCTATGGGTGGCATGCATGTAGTTAATTGTCCTTTTCTTGATGCAGAGACAGTATTCGAACACAAGAGTCAGCAGTTTGGTGGCGGGCAATAATAGTAGTATGAATATTAGCAGCAGATGACGGCCCGATAGAGTCTACAATATAGACCAGACCATTCACATCTTTTTTCCTTTCATTGGCCGGTTGGAATCCCTTATTGGATTATTACAAGTTCTAATAATGAATGTTAAAGGTAAACTTGAACAGTTGGAGGTTTATCTTATTAGATAGGAATAAGAATCAGAATTACGACTCAGCAATTAGTGACATTACAGATTGCGACCTTTGGATCAGATGGACAGGAAGGGATAGCTTTAGGAATTAGAAGCTTTCCCGTTCAGAAGTTGTCATTCATTTGTTTTGACTCAGACAAGAGTAAGGCTGAAGAATTTGCACGCAAGATCAAAAATGTCACTTGGACTTCCTATTACAATAAACCTTGTAACAAAAGAAAATGTCATCAGAGATACAATGGAGAGAGTTAACGAAATTTTGAATATTGAAGGTAAGAATTTTCAACAAGTTTTGATGAATGTAAGTAGTGGGGATAAGCTGATTGGTTGTGCAGCACTCTCAGCTGCTTTTATAAATGGAATAAAGGCATTTGGAATGGATTCAACAAAATCAGTTCCATTGCTAATGCCTGTTCTAAAATTAAGTTACAATGAAATAATCTCTAGTGCCAAGATAAAGATCCTTAGGACCATTGATGGAATGGGAGGGACGATTAATAGTCTGGAGGAATTAGAACAGGCATCAGGCCTTGGCAAGCCTCTTCTTAGCTATCATGTCCAAGGAGGCAAGGATTCGAAAGGCCTAGCAAACCTAGGGTTAGTAGAAGTTGAAAGAGGCGATAGAGGTAAGATGATCATAAATCTTACAACATTGGGAAAGCTTCTTGTGTCCAGCAATACTCTGAATGCCAGCAGCCTTTGACTATTCATTCTATTCTAAGTATTCCACTATTGAGTAGACTAAGATAAAATGAGTAGTGGTGTATGAGGACTAAACTAAAAACATTCATAATGGTCTTTAGCTGTTCAATGATTTCTTTAACCGTTGGAGTATGACGATATATACTAGAAATCAAATAGTAATACAGTGGTAACAACCTGTATATGAAGAGTCAAACTATTAACGACCATTTCTAGTAATTTAAGTCATAATGCAAGAAATGCCATAGTAAAAGGCATGATAGTTGGTATTATTAGTGCAGCTATTCTACCTCGCTGTTGTCGTTATAACTACTCCTAACCTTCCTCCTAATATGGCGGTTAGTGCTGCACTAAAAGTAAATGGTATCATAATCATTGGTCTTGCCATAGGCATTGGAATCCAAGTATTCGCAACAACTTATAGTAAAGGACTGGGATGCAAATTAGATGAGAGACGAAAGTATAAAGAACAACAGAAAGATATCTGGCGTGCATTTCGTATAAGTGGACGTACTGGTGGTTCAGCTTCGGGTGGAGGTACCGTTATGAGTTCATTTCTTTCATTCTTTTCCCTCGTACCTTTGGGATGCTGCGGAAGTTGGCTATTCATATTATCCATGTTGCCTTCTGTCTTTGGTGGGACAGTTTCTGTAATACTAATCGAATATTCTACACTATTGTCCTACATTGGTCTTGCTATAGTACTAGGCTTTGCAGGTCTTTCGTTACTACGTTTAAGAAAGGAATTGATTGAAAGAAGATTGTTAGATAACTGGACGACGAATCCCAACTATAATGATGATGATGATAATAACAAGCCTTCAAGAGCAAGTACATTAGAGCAAACTAGAAGGGAAATGTGACAAAGGATTTTGGTTCCCAAATTGTCAATCAGCAAGAGACTTGTCGTAACTCTTATTCTTGTGATTGCTTTGGGGACAGGAATTACTATTGTTCTGCTCTTACCATATTCTAATACTAATAGTCCAGTTCCTACTTCTATTTCAGGGTCTAAAGCAACAGTAGCACTATCAGCTCAAGGAGAAGACAAAGAGTATTGTGCCATTAGAATCAAATAGTCAGCGGAGGTCCACCTCCTGATGGAATTCCATCGATAGATAATCCAAAATTTACGTCAGTAAAAGAGGCTGATGAAATCTTAGAAGATTCAGAATTAGTGGTTGGATCTAAATGTCAATGGAGATATCCGTGCATATCCACTCCAGATATTAGTTTGGCATGAAATTGTAAATGATAATGTAGGTGGAGTGCCAGTTGCAGTAACTTATTGTCCTCTATGTTTTACTAATCAGGTCTTTAACCGTACGTTAGAAGATGGAAATGTGGTAGAGTTTGGAACCTCAGGTAAGCTGTATAATAGCAATTTAGTAATGTATGATAGAACAGTAATTCCCTCTGGAGTCAAGCGCTTGCTCAGGGAATAGTAGGAAAATATGCAGGGGTCAATCTTGCAAAGGATGCCTTTTGATGTTGCAAATTGGAAGGAATGGAAGGAATTATATCCAGAAAGTAAGGTACTCTCAAGGGATACAGGATCCAGTAGACCATACGGTGCGGATCCATATGGAGATTACTATACTAATCCAGACGTACTATTTCCAGTATCTAATACGGATAATAGACTTGGGCTAAAAGAAATTATCATAGGCCTGGAAAATGGTGGACAATACAAAGCATACAAACTTGCAACGAATGTGGAAACAATAAAATAATTAACGATGAAATCAGCGGTAAGTCCATAGCAATATTTTCGTCAATCCGCATCATAGTAAGAGCATTTGACTCCTTCAGTAGACGGAAAGATATTAACATTTGAATTTATAGGTGTTAATAATCGTAGTAGTGGTAACACCTTTAAAGACTTGCATACAGGAACTGAATGGAATTTTGAAGGAATGGCGGTAAATGGAGGGATAAAAGGAAAACAACTGACTCGTCTACCATTCGATGAGGCTATTGGTTTGAATGGGTAGCTTTTCATCCAGAGACCCAGTTGTTTAAGAAACCTTGAATGGTTAAGGTGACGGGCTACGCATTGGCATTGAACTGACCAAGTAAGCCGCTGAACCTACCATCTTTCTTTGGAAGGCGATGAATCAAGCTCATGCTATTCAAATAATGTGCATGCTTCCTAAAGGTGATTATGAAATCCCCGAAAGCAATCCTTCATACCCTGATCAAGTATATCAAATGAGGAACGACAAAGACTGATAGATGTATGGATAAGTTGTCATAAATAATAAAAAAAGGAAGCTTTGATAATTCAGTAGAGGGGGGGCATGCTGAAACAAATGGGATAAATTGAAGTTTTGATGCGAAGATCTGCCAATATCATTTGACTCATTTTATTATGGCTGCTCTCTTTCTTGCTGGACGGGTGATCATTCCTCTAGCTTGGCGCATTCAGAATGTAATATTTACGTCATATTTTAGCGTCATATATTGGTTTATCTAAAAGGGAGACTGTAAAGAACAACGTAAAGAAAGGTAAGATATTAGTTAAGAAGTCTAGTTATTAGATTGTCTATGCAGAAAAAATATTTCGAGTTCAGACTAGACTACGGAGAATTAAGTAACTTACTCAGATAGATCAGCATTACTTTTTATCTTAAGGGTAGCTTTCTTGTCTGGACACTCTACCTCTAATTCAATATTTATTCCAATTCTTGCCTACCGAGCTAGAGACGCCTTCTAAAACCGCTAGGAGATCTCTATCAGAGGAAAAGTTAAGCCTACCTTTGAAGGTGTCATCTTGGGAGCGGATATCGTTCAGCCAACTATAGATCATATCCTCTTTATTTGTCAACTGCATGCACAGGTCCATGTTTACTATATGGGAGCAGTTGATTATAGAAATATCTATTATAAATGATATACCAGAATTGGAGGGTATCAGCAACCAACCTCGTAGTGAAATTATTCAGTTGGAAGCTGAGTTAAGCCAAAATAACTTGTCATTATTTATTAATGTACTTATGAGTGCACTGAATTGCACTGTAGTGCCGAAGATACTATAATATTTTTAAGTATGTGCCACTGTTATTAAAAAAGTATATCCTCGTTCGTGCACGTGAGCTGAATGAAGAAGAATCGATACATTCATCTATCTTTAAGGTTTCTTAATCTCTAATGAGATTGCTTCTATGTTTCAACCCTATTATCCCCTTCATACACGAGACAAACTATCACCACCAACTACAGTCCTTCATTTATAGCCTTAAGACAGAGCGGGTGCCGCTTCTTTTCTGGTCCACTTGCTGACAAGACTGCAGATACTTATGAAGAACTTGGCCCAGTAATATTTGGTCAAGGATTCGGCGTTATTACAGATATAAAGGATAATCCATACGATGGTTATCTGTATATACTTGGATATGATGGTTCGATATACAAAATATCTTCATTACTCTGATGTTGCCTGGATGGGACCTGCCTGCAGCTTCTGCTAAATAGACGTGGCTACGATAACTTGATATAGAAAACTAATGGTTAATTGAAAACAACAGTGAAAAGAACGGCTAGTTTGATTGCAATAGATTATACTTGCCTGACTCTGCTTTTGCTTTGTCTATATTGACTGGCTTCCCCCTTTTGGGCTCTGGTACAATAAATAGAGGTCAAGGAACCTACCAAATACATTAAGATTCTGATAAATCATATGCTTCTTGTGAATAGTCTTGAGTATTAACCAAGTTATTTGATAAAGTATTAAATAAATGGAATCACTTAGATCTGGTACAACGAATCAATGACTAGTCTCATACAAAATAGACGCAGTTTATTTTTCTATTAGAATTAATGAACATTGTATATGTAAAGCGGATAATATCACGGTTATTCCAATGTATCATACCAATGATAGTTTGTCTTATCATGTATCTCGTTGTAACTATACGGTTTATTCTATTCCGATTACTACCTTTATTTTCCATAAACAATCCCGTATAAATACCGAGGATTGCAATAATAAGAGTTCTTCTAGATAAACACATTATCAGCTTTACTGAAAAAGCGATTTGGGTTCCAGGAAAACGTCAAAAAGATAATAGAAAAGATTAAAGAGGAAAGAGACAGAGGTGGTGAAGAGAGGGATGGACCAGATCGTGATCCGCCAGGTGAGGGAGTGATCGGTGAACTTATTCAACAACCAAGCAATCATGATATTATAATTCTATTATTGCGAATAATTTCATTATTGCTTGATTTTGATAGTTCCATTTATTCTCTAATATCCATGACTGGTAAAGAACCAGTAGATTGTAGTTGTGACGACAAGGATTATTGTTGCAATCACTGATGAATTTTTTCATGATTCTCAATCAAAAGATGGAAATATTAATTTTTCAAATTACGCCATATAACACGCTCATATTGTCATGCTATAACGACAATTAAACAGTATTTAGTTAGTTTAACTATATCTGATTCCATTCTATTTTGATCAAGGACTTGGTTCTAACTAGATACTTAACCAATATTTATAATGCCACTTTCGGTTAATATAATCAATTAATATCATAAGACTGCTTTAGTTTTCTATCATATGGAATCTTCCTCAATCTAATGATTGAGCTAAAATGTAATTTCTATTATCATTTCCATTTCCATTGGAGCTTTCCACACTTCCCAATCACATAATTACAACTATATCTTAGATTCAAAAACATTTGAGAATGTTATATTCATAAGTGCTGATAGGAAGTTCACAACCATATTTGGTCTACTAATTGACCCAGCCACAGAAGATGAGCTAATGTATTAGAAAACAATTGCCGCTTCATATTTATTAGTTCGTTCTTCTTTTATAGAAGGAGAAATGAAAGATTCGACAGTCCTGTATGTCATTTTGGCTACATATGCTACTCTTGCTATTGTCCTAATTATAGTAGCTTGTGAAAAGATAAATCGACTCTGTATCTTTTGAGGAAGGAGATATTAAGGTCGGGGAAGAAATGCTGAACAACCCCGACCCCATGTCTAGTTGCTGCAGATTGTGCAGTGAAAGAGCAACAATAATACTCCTCCTCTCAAGAATTCTCTTGGGGTAATTTCTAATCCGGCTACAAATAAGATGACAATGGCAGATATCTCTCCAATATTACTGATGGTTTCATCTAATGCCACTAGTGGCTCACCATCGAAATATAGCAAACTCCCCAGGGCAAATGGCCCCACTACTATTCCAGCCTAGAGTTCTCCAAGTACTATAGGTAACTTAGTCGATGAAATATTTCTGCAAATATCTTATTTACAGAAAATAAGAGAAAATAAGAGAAGCAGCAAATAAGAGAACAGCCTAGAGATACTATAACACGAAGAAATGCATTTTCCATATCAGGGGAATATAGTTCGGATGGGATTATTCGAAATTATTTATATTTGACAAGCCGAAATTATTGAATATTTACTATCTTAGTACGAGAGTTATCTAATTCGACTTCATCAATGTCTACATGAAAGGATTTCCAGCTAAATAACTGAATGAATTGGTTGATGATATGGAAGGTAAGGGTAAGTTTATTGGTTTAACCCGAGGGCAGAAACCATATGTGCAAGTAGATGATCCAACTCGAGCCCTTGAGATGGAAGACCAGTCTGTTGTACTATTTAAGGCACAGATACATCTACTAAGGTCTTGCTTCATATATTATATTGAACGGTATTTTGTGTAGTTCTCCCAAAGCGACTAAAACCCCCTGCTTTGACAGTTTCAGATATTTTTGCTTCTCCAGCTTGGGCTCCCAGAGCTAGGCCGTTGAAAGCCATCGAACCGGGCACACATGCCATAGTAGAAGCTGCATAAAACATTCTACCTAATGGGTTTAGATTGTCTTCTGTTTTGTCATTTGCAAATGGTTCCACAATCATTGCTGTTCCCTCTATGAAAGGAACCGACATGACCTACACGCTCCCCGCCGACATCGCGGACCGGCCCATTACCGTCGTCGGCGGCGGAACGCTGGGCCGCCGCATCGCCCTGATGCTCTCGCTCCAGGGCGCCGAAGTGCGCGTCTTCGACACCAGCCTCGCCGTGGCCAGGGCCGCGCTCGAGTACGTCGCCACCGCAGCGCCACCGCGCCGTGGAGGAGCTCGGGGGCAACCCGGCGGTGCCGGCTCGCGGCGAGGGACAATCTCGTGGACGCCCTGCGGGATTCCTGGCTGGTGGTCGAGGCCGTACCGGAAAAGCTTGGCCTCAAGCAGGCAATCTTCGCCGACCTTGACCAGCTGGCGGCCCCGGACGCCGTGCTGGCCAGCAACTCCTCGGCGTTCGCGTCCTCCGAATTCATCGGCGGCGTGGAGCAGCCCGGAGCGTGTCCTGAACATGCACTTCTACATGCCGCCGGACAGTGCGTTCGGTGGAGCTGATGTCCAGCGGCCACACCGACCCGCGGATCATCGAGCTGCTCATGGCCGAGCTGCCCAAGTACGCGCTGGCCCCGCACCGGGTGCGCAAGCAGAGTGCCGGCTTCATCTTCAACCGGATCTGGGCGGCGATCAAGCGCGAATCGCTCCTGGTCGTGGCCGAGGGCGTGGCGGAGCCGCGGGACGTGGACGCCCTGTTCGCCGACCTCTTCAAATCCGAGATCACCCCGTTCCGCTTCATGGACGAGGTGGGCCTGGACGTGGTCCTCGAGCATCGAGAACCACTACTGCGAGCTGGCCGGGGTCGAGAACAAATCGGCCCCCATGCTGCAGGACTACATCGCCAAGGGCTGGCTGGGGGTCAAGAGCGGCCGCGGTTTCTACAACGACTACGCCTGACCCCGCCTCGCCCCCGGCACGAGCCCGCTCCGCACGACCCCGCGTTGGTTAGATCCCCAGCGAAATGCCGCCGTCCACGCGCAGTTCGATGCCCGTGACGTACGCGGATTCGTCGCTGGCCAGGAAGACGGCGGCGTTGGCCACGTCCCAGGCGGTGCCCATGTGGCCCATGGGGACCTGGGCGTGCCGTTTCCTGAGCATTTCCTCGCGCTGCCCGTCCGCGTAGGCGCCGGCGAGTTCGGCGGATTCCGTGACCATCGGGGTTTCCATGAGGCCGGGAAGGATCGCGTTGACCCGGACGTGCTTCGCGGCGTATTCGGCGGCGGTGGTGCGGCTCAGATGGTTGAGGGCCGCCTTGGAGGAGTAGTAGGTGGAGTACGGGACCCCGGTCCAGCGGATCCCCGCCAGCGAGGAGATGTTGATGATGGAGCCGCCGCCCTGGGCCACCATGTGCGGGATGACGTGCTTCATGGTCAGGAAGGGGCCCTTGAGGTTGATGGCGTGGACCCGGTCCCACTCGGCTTCGTCCAGTTCCACCACGCCGCCCACCTTGGCGATGCCGACGTTGTTGTCGAGGACGTCGATCCGGCCGAATTCTGTCGATGACGCCCGCGACGGCGCGGCCGACCGCGGCGGAGTCCGTGACATCGAAGGCGAGATGCCGCGCGCGGCCGCCCTCGTCCAGGATCAGCCGCTCGGTCTCCTTGGCGGCCGCCTCGTTGACGTCTGTGCACACCACCGTGGCGCCTTCACGGGCAAAGGCGATGGCGGTGGCCTTGCCGTTGCCCATGCCGGGCGCGCTGGAACCGGCACCCACCACGAGGGCGATTTTTCCTTGTAGTCTCTTCGACATTAGTGTTCTCCTAGATCTTGGTTTTTTCGTCGCGCCAAAAGGCTTCGCGGATGGTCTTCTTGAGGACTTTCCCGTTGACGCTGCGGGGCAGCGCGGGGACCAGGTGCACGGCTTTGGGCGCCCGGATGCTGCCCAGCTCCTGTTTGCAGAGGGCGATGAGTTCCTGCTTCCGTGACGGAGCAGTTTTCGTTGAGTTCGACGACGGCGGTCACCGCCTCGCCCCAGTCCGGGTGCGGCGACCCGACCACCGCGCAGTCGCGCACCGCCGGGTGGCCCCAGATAACCTGCTCCACTTCGCTCGGGTAGACGTTGAACCCGCCGGAAATGATGAGGTCGCGCCGCCGGTCCGTGAGGTGCAGGTAGCCCTCGTCGTCGAAGAGCCCGATGTCGCCGGTGTGCAGCCAGCCGTCCCGGATTGCCAGCCGGGTCTGCTCGGGATTCTTGTAGTAGCCCTTCATGACCAGGTCGCCCCGGACGCAGATCTCGCCGGGGGCTCCGGGCGGGAGCGCCAGCCCGTCGTCGTCGCGCACCTCGACCTGGACCAGCGGGTAGGGCCGCCCGCAGGAGGACAGCCGGGAATCCGGGGCGATGGCGCCGTCGACGAAGTGCTCGTCGGGCCGGAGGAAGGTGACGGACGCGGGCGCCTCCATCTGTCCGTACAGCTCCATCATCACCGGGCCGATCGCGGTGAGCGCCTGCCGGAGCTTCTCCACGGACATCGGCGCTGCCCCGTAGATCAGGTACCGCAGCGAGGACAGGTCCCGCGGCGTTTCCTGCAGCACTTCCAGGAGCCGGTAGATGACGGTGGGCGGCAGGAACAGGTCAGTCACCCCGTACTGCTCGATGGCGTCGAGCACCGCGCGCGGGATTCGCTTTGGGGAGCACCACGACGGTGCCGCCGCGGGCGGTGGCGGCGAGGCTGAGCAGCCCGGCGGTGTGCGTCATCGGGGCGGCGGCGAGGTTCACGATCGGCGTCCTCGGAACCGTAGTGCGCAGCCATCATCAGGTGCGTCGCGAAGGCCGACAGGCTTCTGTTGGTGTTCATCACCCCCTTCGGCAGGCCCGTGGTGCCGCCGGTGGGGGCCAGCGAGACGACGTCGTCCGGGGCGGAGCGGACGGCCGGTTTCGTGGCCGGGTGCGGGGCGATCCACTCGGTGAACGACGGTGTCCGCCGGCCCGGCGCCGTCGGGCCCGAACTGGACCCACTGCCCGACGGCGGGGAGGCGGTCCCGGAGGTGGCGGGCATCCCCGGCCAGGCTGGAATGGAAGATCACCAGTTCCGCGTCGAAGCGCTGCGAGCAGCTGTGCGGTTTCGCCGCTCGGGCTCGCCGGGTTGGCCGGGATCCAGGTGAGCCCGGAGCGCCAGATGCCCAGGACGCAGATCCAGGCGAGCGGATCGTTGGGGGCGAGGACCGCAATCTTGGCCCCGGACGGAGAGCCCGGAGGCCAGCAGCGCGTTGGCGATCCGGCAGGACAGTTCGCCGGCCTCGGTGAAGGTGTAGGAGGTGGTGCCCTGGACGTAGGCGACGCCGTTGGGGTTGGACCGCCAGCCGCGGTCAAAGAATCCGATCACGCTCACTGCGGCAGTCCCGTCTTGTAGCTTTCCTTCAGCCTCAGGAAGACGGCCGTTGTGACCGCCGCGAGGATGGTCAGGTACCAGCCGAAGACGTCGATCATCTTGGCGTCGGCCAGCCAGGTGGCGACGTACGGTCCGGTGCCGCCGACCAGGGCAACGCCGAGCGCGTAGGGCAGGCCGATTCCGGCGGCCCGGATCCGGGCGGGGAAGAGTTCGCACATCACGGCGGACGTGATGGAGGTGTAGCAGGCCAGCAGCGTCAGGGCCGCCATCTGGACCAGCAGCAGGCTCAGGAAGCTGTTCTGGAGGGAATTCAGCAGCGGGAGGGTCAGCAGGGTGAAGCCGATGCCGAAGGTCAGCAGCAGGGGTTTGCGGCCGATCCGGTCCGAGAGGATGCCCATGACGGGCTGCAGGATCGCGAAGTAGGACAGCGAGATCAGGCCGACCAAGAGGCCGTTCTTCATGTCGAAGCCGACCGTGATGTGCGCGTACGTCGGCAGGTAGGACGTGAACACGTAGAAGAACAGGGTGGGGGCGGCGTTGATCGCGAACACGAGGACGCATTCCTTCGGGTGGGTGCGCATGAACTCGAAGACGGAGGGCTTCGGGCGCGGGCCGCGCCCGGCCGGAGCCGGGGTCCGCGTCCTCGGCCACCAGCGTTTCCTCGGCGAACCGGCGGATGAACAGGCCGGCCGCCGCGCCGAGGGTGCCGATGGCGAACGGCACACGCCAGCCCCATTCGCGCATGGCCTCGTCCGGCAGGCCGGCCACCAGCAGGGCCACCGAGCTGATCGCGGCGAGGTTGCCGAGCGTCGCGCCGATGTACAGGAAGCTGGAGAAGAATCCACGGCGGCCCTCCGGTGCGGATTCCACCAGGAACGTCGAGGAGGCGGCAAATTCGCCGCCGGTGGACAGCCCCTGCAGGAGCCGGGCCAGCACCAGGATGATGGGCGAGAGCACCCCGACCTGGTCGTAGGTGGGGGCGATGGCCACCAGGAGGCTGCCGACGCCCATCAGCATCACGGTCGCGGTGAGCGCCTTCTTCCGGCCGAAACGGTCCGCAACCATGCCGCCGAGAAAACCGCCCAGCGGACGCATGAAGAAGCCGACGGCGAAGATCGCCATGGCGCTGAGCAACGGGACGATGGGGTCGCCCGTCTTGGGGAAGAACTGGGCGGAAAAGTACAGGGCCAGCATGGAGTAGACGTACCAGTCGAACCATTCAACGATGTTTCCGACGGTGGCGGCCGCCAGTTGGCGGGCCCTGCTGACAGGTGGTGCGGCGGTGATGACGCTCATCCGGTTGCTCCCAGATCCGATGGTCCCGGACGATCAATGGTGCGTCGTCCGGACGGTCAGGTCGCGGGTCAGCAGATCATCCGGCTGTGATGCAAACCACGTTACGGAGCGTCCGGCTGCCCCGGACTATGGAGCCAGCTCAAAGGGACTCCGGCGGCCGTTGTGGATTCCTACAACGGCCTCCGGCGAGGTGTCCGTCCTGGCAGGCCTCGAAGGCCCAGCAGAGTTCGACGATGGTGTTCCGGTGGCGTCCAGCCGCGCGCCGGTGGCCTGCTCGAACTTCTGCAGGCGGTAGCGGAGGGTGTTTTCGTGCACGGACAGGGCCTTGGCTGCTGCGGAAATCCGGCGGTCGTGGTCCAGGTAGCTCCGTACCGAAGCCAGCACGATGCGGCCGAAATCGGCGTCGGCGGCAAAAGGGGCCAGGTAGCGCTGGCGCAGCACGGCCGTGACATCCGGATCGCCGGCGGCAGTCCGCCACGTCAGGTCCTCCAGGGAGAACACGCCGCCGGACGGCCGTTTCCAGGCGGCATCGAAGACCCGGTCGGCGGCGGCCTTGGACCGGGGCAGTTCCGCGAGCGGGAGGGCGGGACCGAGCGCGATGGTGGCGGTGTCCGCGGGCGGCTCCGGCCGTCGGGCCGTAAACCCGACGACGTCGCCCGCCCGCAGGGTCAGCACGCCGTCGCCGGTGGACAACCGTCCGGCCAGGACGCGCAGCAGTTCATCGGGCGAGGACCCGGGCCGGGGCCGTGGCGTGCAGGGCATGGAAGGGGCGCTGGGGATCGATCCCGAAGTCCGACGAGCGCGTGCGCAGCTCGCTGTCGGCGAGCGACCCCGCCAGGACCGCGCGCAGGTAGTCCTGCCGCAGTTCATGGTCGCGCACGGCCTGCTGGACGCTGCTTTCGCGGTACGAGTGGACGAGCGCGGCGGTGTAGGAGTCGCTGACGCCCCAGAGGACCCGGTGCGCCGCGAGGACTTCCCGGTCGCCGAGCCCCAGTTCGTGGGCGATGTCGAGGAAGCGGTCCTGGATCACGGCCATGGACAGGCGGTAGCCCCGCAGGACGTCCTCGATGCGCAGGCCCTGGTGGAACCGGACCTGGGCCACCCGGGCCTCCACCGCGAGTTCCGACGACGCCGGCACCACACCGGACTTCACCGCGTGGATGGCCATGCGCAGATTCTGCTCAACGGAGGAGCTGATGTCCGTTTCCGCCACGCCGCGGTAGCCGGGCACCTCGTCGAGGCACCGTTGAACGCTGTTCGCCTTCAGGAATTGCAGGTCGCGGAACAGCAGATCCGCGACGTTTTCAATGCTGGACTCAGACAAGGTACGCCTCGCACCACAAGCAACGCGGGGTCAGATACGGCCCACCGGGCCGTCCCGTATGGGCGGTATCTGACCCCGCGTTGGTTTTCTCAGACGGCTTCAAGCACGCTGACGTAGTTGGCGATGCCCACCCCGCCCATGTTCTGCACGGCGGCGCGGCGGGCCGTGGGCAGCTGCATGTCGCCCGCGGTGCCGGTGAGCTGCATTGCGGCGATGACGTGCTGCGAGACGCCGGTGGCGCCGACGGGGTGGCCCTTGGCCTTGAGCCCGCCGGAGACGTTGACGGGCAGCTTGCCGTCCTTGAAGACCCAGCCTTCCTCGATGGCGCGGGCGCCCTGGCCCGGTTCGGTCAGTCCCATCGCCTCGTACATCAGCAGTTCGGCGATGGTGAAGCAGTCGTGCACCTCGGCGAAGTCCAGGCTCCTCGAGCCCGACGCCGGCCATCCCCAGCGCGCGCTGCCAGGAGGCCCGCGTCGCGGTGAAGGCGGTGGGGTCGCGGCGCTCGGTGGGGAAGAAGTCGTTCGCGTGGCCGAACCCGGCGAGCCGCACCGGGGCGGTGGCCCCGCCGGTGGGGGCGACGCTCAGCACGACGGCGGCGGCGCCGTCGGACACGGGCGAGCAGTCGGTGCGGCGCAGCGGGTCGGCGACCATCGGGTTCTTGTCCGAAACGGTGCGGCAGAACTCCTCGCCGAGGTCCTTGCGGAGCTGGGCGTAGGGGTTGTCCACGCCGTTGCGGTGGTTCTTCGCGGCGATGGTGCCCAGGACGTCCGACAGGTTCCCTGCGCCAGCGCCATAGCGCTTCTCGTAGTGCTTGGCCACCTCGGCGAAGAGGCCCGGTGAAGCCCGGTGCTGGAGGCCTTGCCGGCCATGTCGTAGTCCGCGCCGAGCAGGGCCGCGCCCACGACGTCGGCGCCCGGCGTGGGTCATCTTTTCGGCGCCGATCACGAGGACGGTCTTCGCGGTGCCGGCCAGCAGCGACTTGGTGCCCTGCTGGAACGCGGCCGATCCGGAGGCGCAGGCGTTCTCGACCCGGGTGGACGGGACGTTGGCCAGCTGCTCGGAGACCTGCAGGGCCAGCGAGGACGGGAACGCCAGCGGCATCATGCCGGAGTTGAACTGGCCGAGGTAGATCTCGTCGATCTGGCCCGGCTCGATCCCGGCGTTGCCGATCGCCTCCGTGGCGACCTGGACGATCAGGGATTCGAGGGTCTCGTCCGTGAGTTTGCCGAAGCGGCTGTGGCCCCAGCCGGTCAGCAGGACATCTTTGCCGAACTGTTCGCGCAGGCTCATGCGGTGGCTCCTTCAAGGGTGCTGCTGTCAAGGGTCGGGGGTTGCGTCGAGGGACGGGGCGACGTCGAACTCGGCCTCGGTCTTTTCGCGGATTTCCTCCACGGTGACGCCCGGGGCGAGGCGGGTCAGCGTGAGCCGCCGGACGCCGCCTGCTTCTTGTTCATTCTTCACAAGGTCAAACACCGCGAGGTCGCTGATGATCCGGTCCACGCAGCTCAGCCCGGTGAGCGGCAGGGTGCATTCCTTGACGATCTTGGCGGTGCCGTCCTTGGCGTTGTGCTCGGTGAGGACCACGACGCGCGGGGTGCCGGCGACGAGGTCCATGGCGCCGCCCATGCCCTTGACCATCTTGCCGGGGATGGTCCAGTTGGCGAGGTCGCCGTCGCCGGAGACCTGCATGGCGCCCAGGATGGCGACCTTGACGTGCCCGCCGCGGATCATGCCGAAGGAGGTGGCGGAGTCGAAGATGCTGCCGCCGGGCAGGACCGTGACGGTCTGCTTGCCGGCGTTGATGAGGTCCGCGTCCTCCTCGCCCTCGTAGGGGAACGGTCCCATGCCGAGCAGGCCGTTTTCGCTCTGCAGGACGACGCGGACGCCGTCGCGCAGGTTGTTGGCGACCAGCGTGGGGATGCCGATGCCGAGGTTGACGTAGTCGCCGTCGTTGAGTTCTTCGGCCGCGATGGCAGCCATTTCATTCCGGGTCCAAGCCATGATGATTCTCCTGAAGAAAGTAGGGGCCGGCGCTCAGGCCGGAACGGATGCGGCGGTGCGGCGGCTTCGGCGGCGGCGCTTCGGCGCGGGGGCGGACCGTGCGCTGTTCGATGTCCTTGACCCGGTCGCTGGCCTGGACCAGGCGCTGGACGAAGACGCCGGGAGTGATGATGTGGTTGGGGTCCAGCGGCGCCGGGTTCGACGATGACCTCGGCCTCCGCGACGGTCACGGCGCCGGCCGTCGCGACGACGGGGTTGAAGTTCTGCGCCGTGTAGCGGTAGATCAGGTTGCCGTCGGTGTCGGCGGTGTGGGCGTGCACCAGGGCGACGTCGGCCTTGATGGCGCGTTCCTGGACGAAAGTCTCGCCGTCGAACTCCGCGAGCGGTTTGCCTTCGGCGACGAGGGTGCCGACGCCGGTCTTGGTGTAGAAGGCCGGGATGCCGGCGCCGCCGGCGCGGAGGCGCTCGGCCAGGGTGCCCTGCGGGGTGAACTCCACCTCCAGCTTGCCGGCGAGGTACTGCTCGGCGAAGAGCTTGTTCTCGCCCACGTAGGAGGCGATGACCTTGCGGACCTGGCCGGCTTCAATCAGCACGCCGAGGCCCTTGCCGTCCACGCCCATGTTGTTGGAGACCACGGTGAGGTCCTTGACGCCCGAATCGCGCACCGCCTCGATCAGGTCGGCCGGGATGCCGCTGAGGCCAAAGCCTCCGACGGCGAGCGTCATGCCGTCCCGCAGTACGTCCTGCAGCGCGGCGGCCGCTCCGGATTTCACCTTTGACATCGCATCTCCTCATTGAGCTCGTTGACGCAATCCACTTTGTGGACTGTTCCTCTGCTGTTGGAGCCTACGGTGCCGAAAAGGGGGCTGTCAATGGACGGTTTTGGCTTCAGAGAGTGCCGTTTTTACAGTGTGGACGGTAGGCTATAGACTATCCACAATGTGGATGCTTTGGTATGGTCCGACGCCGACTTTCGAGGAAAAAGATGACTTCAACACCGGTCCAGGGCGCGCAGGTCGTCAGCCGCGTCGCGTCCCTGCTGCGCATCGTCGGGCGGAAACCGGAAGGCTCCCCGCTCGTGGAACTCGTCAGGGAATCCGGGCTCACCCGCCCCACCGTGCACCGGCTGCTCGTCCTCGCTGGCCGCCGAGGGGCTGCTGGACCAGGACCCGGCCAGCGGCAACTGGGTGCTGGGACCGGAGATCCTGCTGATGGGTTCGGTGGCCTCGGCGCGGTTCCCGCTGGAGGACATCGCCCGGCCCAGCCTCCGCCGGCTCGCCGAGGAGACCGGCGAAAGCGCGTTCTTCTCCATCCGGCGCGGCGCCGAAACGGTGTGCCTGCTCCGCGAGGAGGGCAGCTTCCCGGTGCGGTCCTTCGTGCTGCACGAGGGCGTCCGCTTCCCGCTCGGGGTCGCCTCCGCCGGGACCGCCATCATGGCGTTCCTGCCCGAGGCGGAGCAGGAGGAACTGCTGGCGGACTGGCCCGCGCACGCGGGCAGTTTCGCGGCCGCCCACACCGAGCCGCTGGTCCGGGCCAACCTGGCCGCGACGCGGCAGGCCGGCTATTCGGTGAATCCGGGGCTCGTGCTGGAGGGCAGCTGGGGGATGGGGGCGGCAGTCTTCGACCAGCGCGGGCGCCCTGCCTGGGCGCTGTCGCTGACCGGCATCGAGCCGCGCTTCAAGGGGGAGCGGCAGGAGATGCTGGGCCGCCTCCTCATGGATGAGGCCCACCGGATCTCCACGCTGCTGCAGGGCGCCACGTAGGCCCCTCCGGCGCGCCGGCTACTTCCACCAGGTGTCGAAGATGGTGACCGGGACGGTGCGCTTGTGCCGGGTGCGGAGGTATTTCTGTTCGATCAGCTCGGCTGCGGCCACGGGGACATCGCGGCCCTCGAGGTAGTCGTCGATCGTGTCGTAGCTGAGGCCCAGTTCGTCCTCGTCGGTGCGGCCGGGCTGGCCGTCGAGGAGGTCGGCCGTGGGGACCTTCTCCCAGACGCGGGCCGGGGCGCCCAGTTCGGCGAGCAGGGCACGGTTCTGGCGCTTGTTCAGTCCGAACAGCGGCAGGATGTCCGCGCCGCCGTCGCCGTACTTGGTGAAGAAGCCGGTGACCGATTCCGCGCCGTGGTCCGTGCCGATGACCAGGTAGTTGTGCTCGCCGGCGAGGGCGTACTGCGCGATCATGCGGGTGCGGGCCTTGGTGTTGCCCTTGTGGAAGTCGGAGATCCCGTTGCCCACGGTCTTCTCGAATTCGTCCTCAAAGCCATCCACGGCCGCGGAGATGTTGAACGTCCACTCCGTCTTGGCCTGGATGAAGTCCAGGGCGGCCTGGGCGTCGTGCTCGTCGTGCTGCACGCCATAGGGGAGGCGGACGGCGACGAAGTTGGCGTCCACACCTTCGGCCGCGAGCTCTTCGACGGCGAGCTGGGCCAGCCGGCCGGCGAGGGAGGAGTCCAGACCGCCGGAGATCCCGAGGACGAATCCCTTGGTGTGGGTCGCCTTCAGGTAGTCCTTGAGGAACGTGACGCGTTTACGCACCTCCCCGGCGGGGTCGATCCGGGGCTGCACGCCCATTTCTTCGATGATCTTCGCCTGGAGTTCACGCATGACTCAAAGCCTAGCCAGCAGTGTCAACCGCGCTCAACTATGTCCGCCTGAGTGGCGCTGCGGCTATTGGATGGCGCTGCGCAAATTACCGGTCGCTACGCGAATACCCCTCGCGCCAGCGTCGAACCGCGGCGCACGCCAGGAACCGCATCGCCAGCGTCGAACCGCATCGGCGGCAACCCGGACCCGCCGTCACACCAGCCGAGCCGGCCCGGTGGAGCCGCGGTCGCGGAGCCGCTGAAGCATGCCGATGGCGATGCGATTCCTTCGATACCCGGCTCTGAGCGCGGGCTTTCGGACCGGCGCTACGCTTCCGGACGGCCGCTGCGCGGATCCCCGCCGCGCCGGTCCGAAACCGCCGCGAAAACCCCTCCCGCGCGCACCCCGCGCAGGCGTACCGTATGGCCATGGAGAAGACCGGATGTGTGGTGGTCGGCGGCGGGCCGGCGGGCATGATGCTGGGACTGCTGCTGGCGCGGGCCGGCGTGCAGGTCACGGTGCTGGAGAAGCACGACGATTTCTTCCGGGACTTCCGCGGCGACACCGTCCACGCCTCCACCATCCGGCTGATCGACGAGCTGGGCCTGGGCGAGGAGTTCCGCCGGCTCCCGCAAAGCCGGCTGAGCAACGTCGCCTTCCCGGTGCCCGGCGGTCAGCCCGTGACCATGGGCAACTTCGATTCGCTGCCGCCGCCCTACAACTACGTCGCCATGATGCCGCAGTGGGACTTCCTGAACTTCCTGGCCGACGCCGCCGCCGCAGGAACCGTCCTTCAGCCTGCGGATGGGCCACAAGGCCACCTCGCTGGTCCGCAACGGCGGCCGGGTCATGGGGGTCCGCTACCGCGACCGCGGACGGGGCCGGAGGAGAGCTCCGGGCCGACGTCGTGGTTGCGACCGACGGGCGCCATTCCGCCCTGCGCGCGCGGCCGGGCTGGCCCCGAAAGAGTATCCGCGTGCCGTTCGACACCTGGTGGTTCCGGCTGCCGCGCTACCCCTCCGAGCAGCGGCGCCGTGGCGGGAATCGTTCCCGCGTTCGGCCGCGGCGAGGCACTGCTGGCGCTCAACCGCACCGACTACTACCAGATGGGATACCTCGCGCCGAAGGGCACCGACGCCCGGATCCGCGCCGAGGGCGATTGAGGGCTTCCGACGCCGGATCGCGGCGCTCCGCCCCGACCTCGCCGACCGCGTGGACGCCATCGCGTCGCTGGAGGACCTGCACTGGCTCGACGTGCGCCTGGACCGGCTGCGCCACTGGCACATCAACGGGCTGCTCTGCATTGGGGACGCCGCGCACGCCATGTCCCCGGCCGGCGGGGTCGGGATCAACCTGGCCATCCAGGACGCCGTGGCCGCCGCGGACGGATCTGGCCCCGGCGCTGCTCCGCGGGCAGGTCTCCCGCGCGGACCTCGCGAAGGTCGAACGACGGCGGCGGACGCCCACCGTCGTCGTGCAGACCGTCCAGCGGGTCATGCACCGCTGCTGTTCGAACCGATCATGACCGGAAAGCGGGCCGGGGCGCCGGCCGTCCTGCTGTTCCTGGCCCGGCACATCCCGGCCGTCGGCAGGGTGATGCCGCGGTTCGTTGCCTTCGGACCGCGGCCCGAACACGCGCCCGCCTTCGCCCGGCGCGCCCCGCAGCGTTCTAGCCGTTCGAGCAGAGATAAGGAGCCGATCATGGGGCAACTGGTGGTCCAGGAATTCGTGACCGCCGACGGGTTCGCGGCCAACACCAACAACGAATTCAACGCCTACGAGATGCTCGAAGGCGGCACCGCCGAGTTCGACCGCAGCCAGCTGGCCTGGCTCGACACCGTGGACGCCATGGTGCTCGGGGCCACCACCTACCGCATGTTCGTGGAATTCTGGCCCACCCCGGCCTCCGACGGGGAAGATCATCGCCCCGGCGCTGAACGGCCTCCGCCGCTTCGTGTTTTCCCGCAGCCTCAAGAACGCGCCGTGGGGCAACCTGCCCGCGGCCACCATCGAATCCGGCGACGCGGTCGAGGCGATCCGCCGGATCAAGCGCGAGGTCGAGGGCACCATTGTGCTGTGGGGCAGCCTGACCCTGAGCGAGGCGTTCTTCGCGGCCGGCGAAGTGGACGCCGTGCGGCTCGTTGTGATGCCGGTCGCGATCGGCGCGGGCCGCGGGGTGTTCCCGGCCGGCCAGGATCCGACCCTGCTGAGCCTGCGCAGCGCCAAGACCTACGACGCCGGGTTGGTCGAGCTCGACTACGCGATCCGCGCGGGGCGTTCCGGAGGGTAGAAAAGCCGCCGGCTGGGGATCCGGTGCAGGCCAGCCACTAAACTGGGTCCCATGACTGCCAACAGTGCCCCTGCAGCTGACACCGCTGCCGCCCGTGCCCGCCTGCTTGAACTGATCAAGGAGCTGGCCGTCGTGCGCGGCAAGGTCATCCTCTCCAGCGGCGCCGAGGCCGACTACTACATCGACCTGCGCCGGATCACGCTGCACCACGAGGCCTCCAAGCTGGTCGGCCAGGTCATGCTTTCGCTGCTGGACGACGCCGGCATCGACTTCGAATGCGCCGGCGGACTCACCATGGGTGCCGACCCGGTGGGCACCGCCGTGATGCACGCCGCCGTCGACGCCGGACGCCCCGTGGACGCGTTCGTGGTCCGCAAGGCGCAGAAGTCCTACGGCATGGGCCGCCAGGTGGAGGGCCCCTCCGTCGAGGGCCGCAAGGTGCTGGTGCTGGAGGACACCTCCACGACCGGAGGCTCCGCGCTGACCGCCGTCGAGGGCGTCCGCAGGGCCGGCGGCAACGTGGTCGCCGTCGCCGTGATCGTGGACCGCGACACCGGTGCCAAGGAAAAGATCGAGGCAGAGGCCGGTGTTCCCTACCTCTTCGCCTTCGGCAAGGACGAACTCGGCCTCAGCTAGGAGTTCATCCATCAGCGGACGCGTGTGGACGGTGGAATCGGCCGTGACTTATCATTTTCAAATATCCACCACACCCCTCCGGAGACCAAGCGCCATGCTCCTGCCCGAAGAAATCCTCGGATCTGATCCCCTCAGCACCGTCGACCAGATCCAGAACCTCATCCTGGACAGCGCCGATTTTGAGGACTTCCTCAACGAACTCGCTCGTTTCTCCGCCCACCAGGTGGCCGGCGCCGGCGACGACGCCCTGTGCGGCATCACGCTGCTGCGCGACCGCAAGGCCGCGACCATCGGCTGGAGCAGCGACTCCGCCCGCGAAGTGGACGAAATCCAGTACCGGCTCTCGCAGGGCCCGTGCCTGACGGCGGCGCAGGAGGAACGCGAAGTCTACGTTCCGGACCTGTTCGATGAGGACCGCTGGGGCCCGGACTATGCCAACGCCGTCGCGTCGCACGGCCTTCGCTCGGTGCTGTCCGTGCCGTTCCACCTGCAGGGCGAGGCCCAGGCGGCCCTGAACCTCTATTCGGATGTGCCGCACAAGTTCGACGGCGACGTAGCCGCCCGGGCGCGCGGCTACACCCGCGAGATCTCCCAGGCGCTGCGGCTGGCCGTCCGCTTCTCCCTGCACACGGACAGCGCCACCAATCTCCGGGCCACCCTGGAATCCCGCACCGTGATCGACATGGCGATCGGGATCGTCATGGCGCAGAACCGCTGCAACCAGGAGACAGCCGTCCGGATCCTCACCGACGCGTCCAGCAACGGCAACGTCAAGCTGCGTGACATCGCCACCTCCCTGGTCCAGTCCGTGGGCGGCACCGCGTCCCGGACCCACTTCGAGGAACCCGGCCGGAGAGAAGCCGGCTGAACCGGGACGCGCCGGATATGACTTGTGCGCACCCCCGGCGGCCTATACGCTGAACGAGGTTGAGCCGTCGGCCATAGACACCCTTTTTTGGAGTACCTATGGACCACCTCGTTGAACGCCCACGTCAAGCTGGACATCGCCTCCGATGTCCTCCGGATCGATGTCCGGGGCAGCCTCACGCAGCACTCCCGCCCCACCCTCATGCAGCTGATCCAGCGCGTCCGCCGGATGGGCATCACCTCCCACATCCGGGTGAACCTCGGCAACGCCGCCTTCGTGGAATCCGCGGCCCTGGCCGGTCTCCGCAACGACCTCAACGCGATCGACGGCGCCGCAGCGCTCGTCGACACCGCCGGTGCCCTGCCGAGCTCCGCCGGCGTCTCGCTCGAGCTGAACCCCGTACCTGGGAACCGGCGTCGCCGCGCTGCCGTCCCTCGATCTCTCGGCGGACTTCACCGCGTCCATTGACACCTCCGGGACCCGGCCGCTGAACGTCTACTCCGACGACGAACTGCTGGCCGCGAGCGACTCCGTGTTCGGGCTGCTGGACAACCCGGCGGACATGGCCCGCTCGCAGCTCCTCGCGACCTACGACGAAATCGGCCTCGAAATCAGCCGCCGCGAAGTCGGCCTGGAACCGTCCGCCGCGACGCCGGCCTCGAAATCAGCCGCCCCGGACGCGGGCCGGGAGCCGGAACCGGTCTAGGCGGCGCCAGCCGGCCAGGCCGTAACTGAGCTGTTATCCGGCGCCGTTTCTGATCCGTGTTCCCCGGTGGCTACGGTAGAGATGTGCCGCGTGAGCCGGAAGTTGAGGATGTGGGCGGGGCCGGCGATGCCGACGCCCGTGTGCTTCGGCACGCCGCCGAACTCAAGCGGTTCTCCCGGCGGGGCTTCCTGATCGGTACCGGGTCCGCCTCCGTGCTGGCGGCCGACATGCTGTTCACCCGGCGGGTGCAGGCCGAACGCCGCGTCCACAGGATCCTCACGGTGCCGGACGAGACCGCCGAGAGGTACTTTCCCAACGCCAGCTGGTTCCTCTTCCCCGGCTACAAGACCAGCTGGGAGGAAGCCCTGTGGATCCTGAACACGCTGCGCGGTGCGCTGAACAAGCGCGGCCAGCTCGCCGCCGTCGGCTACTCCAATGTGGGCCTCGACATCGACCAGATCGTGATCGCCGTGGTCGAGCACGCGCGGGCGCACCAACTGACCACGTTCTACTTCTACGGCCACAGCTTCGGCGGCATGGTGGCCACCCAGGTCGCCGCCCGGCTCCGGGAGCTGCACGGCATTGAGGTGGCGTTTATCCTGCTGGACTCCAGCCCGTACAGCAAGTACGACGTGCTGGACCAAAGCTGGTTCGAGGGCGTCGTGTTCCTCTACGAGAGCGGCTTCCGGTTCCCCTCGGTGCTGCGCGGCGGCTACGAACTGGGTGAGCGGATGCTGCACAAGGACGAGCGCAGCTGGGGGCAGGTGGTGGACCAGACCCTGGAACAGCTCTCGCCGATCGCGCCCTCCAGCGTGCTGATCCAGTCCGAGTCCGCCTACATCTACCACTTCGACGCCACCCGCTTCGCGGGGAAGCTCGGCGGGACGCGGATGGCCTTTATCGGCAACCCCCGGGACCGGACCGTCGACTACGAGACCGCCCGGGACTCCTGGTCGCTGACCTTCAAGGACAACATGGCCGACGACTCACTGCGGACCGACGGCGCCCGGCCGGCGCACGCCAGCCCGGGCTGGAACCCGTTCATCTACCGGCCCGTCATCGAGGAGCTGCAGGACGGGATCTTCCCGCTGCCCTCCGGCGGAGGCAAGAAGACCGCCTTCTAGGCGGTGACCTAGATCTGGTTCTTCAGGTCGGCCACGGAGTTCAGGATCTGGTTGGGCCGGAACGGGTAGGCGGCGATGTCGTCCTTGTGGGTGATGCCGCTGAGCACCAGCACCGTGTGCAGCCCCGCCTCCATCCCCGCGATGATGTCGGTGTCCATCCGGTCACCGATCATGGCGGTGGTTTCCGAATGCGCGTCGATCTGGTTCATGGCCGAGCGGAACATCATCGGGTTCGGCTTGCCCACAATGTAGGGCTCCCGGCCGGTGGCCTTCGTGATGAGCGCCGCGATCGCGCCGGTGGCCGGCATGGGGCCGTCCTTCGAGGGCCCGGTGGCGTCCGGGTTGGTGGCGATGAACCTCGCCCCGCCCAGGATCAGCCGGATGGCCATGGTGATCGCTTCGAAGGAGTAGGTGCGGGTCTCGCCGAGCACCACGAAGTCCGGGTCCTGGTCGGTGAGGATAAAGCCGGCCTCGTGCAGCGCCGTCGTCAGGCCCGCTTCGCCGATCGTGTAGGCGCGGTTGCCGGAATCCGAGCCGCGCACCTGGTCCTTGAGGAACTGGGCGGTGGCCAGGGCCGAGGTCCAGATGTTCTCCTCGGGGATCTCCAGGCCCGAGCTCTTCAGCCGGGCGGCGAGGTCCCGGGGCGTGAAGATCGAGTTGTTGGTCAGGACGAGGAACCGCCGGGACGTGTCCACCCAGCGCTGGATCAGTTCCGCGGCGCCCGGGATGGGCTGGTTTTCGTGGACCAGGACACCGTCCATGTCGGTCAGCCAGCACTCGATCTCCTGGCCGCTGCGGTACACCGATTTTGATGAAAGCACGTGGTCCGAGTCTTCCCTGTGGTCTGCCTGCTGCTCCGCCATGCTGTCCTCCGCCGATAATGTGCCGATGCCAGTCCCAGTCTAATGTTGAGTCGTGACTGAACCCGAGATACCCAGCGAAACCCTTTCCGGCAGCTTGACCGCAAGAGAGGGCGGCCCGGAGCCGGAGGCGGAGCCCAAGGCGGAGGTCGGCGTCGGCCCCTGGGAAGGCGAACTGCCGGAGGGCGCGCACTGGGACCCGGACCTGCTGGCGGACGGGGACCGCCGCAACGTGGTGGACAAGTACCGCTACTGGAAGCACGAGGCGATCGTCGCGGACCTGGACTCCAAGCGGCACAACTTCCACATCGCGATCGAAAACTGGCAGCACGACATGAACATCGGCACTGTCGTGCGCAGCGCCAACGCGTTCCTGGCCAAGGAAGTCCACATCATCGGACGACGCCGGTGGAACCGCCGCGGGGCCATGGTCACCGACCGGTACCAGCACGTCCGGCACCACCCGACCGTCGCGGACTTCGTGGACTGGGCGCAGGGGGAGGGCCTGGCGATCATCGGCATCGACATCTTCCCGGACTCCGTCCCGCTGGAAACCTACGAACTGCCCAGGGACTGCGTGCTGGTGTTCGGCCAGGAGGGCCCGGGGCTTTCCCCCGAGGTCCACGAAGCGGCGGTGGACACCCTGTCGATCGAGCAGTTCGGCTCCACCCGCTCGATCAACGCCGCCTCGGCCGCCGCCATCGCGATGCACGCCTGGATCCGCCGGCACGTGTTCAACCAGCTCCCGGGGTAGGGCCCGGCGCGAGTGGCATCGCGGCAGTGTTCGGAACACTGCCGCGAAGTGCCGACTCCGCCCTGGGCTGACGGGGCGCCGGACGCCGGCCGGGGCGAGTATTACAGGCGCGAGTGACCGGAAACACTGCCCGGGCGCAGGAATGGCTAGGATGGTTCCTAGCCGACGAGGTTCACTCCAGGGTGAGCCCAGCCCGCAGACGAAATTCACTTTAGGAGTCAGCATGCCCATTGCAACCCCAGAGATCTACTCCGAGATGATCGACCGCGCTAAGACGGGCGGCTTCGCGTTCCCCGCCGTTAACGTCACGTCCTCCCAGACCCTGAACGCGGCCCTCCGCGGCTTCGCCGAGGCCGAGTCCGACGGCATCGTCCAGGTCTCCACCGGCGGCGCCGCCTACTGGTCCGGCGCCTCCACCAAGGACATGGTGGCCGGCTCGCTCGGCTTCGCCGCGTTCGCCCGCGAAGTCGCCAAGAACTACGGCGTCAACATCGCCCTGCACACCGACCACTGCCCCAAGGACAAGCTCGACGGCTTCGTCCTGCCGCTGCTGGCAGCCTCCGAAGCCGAGGTCAAGGCCGGCCGCAACCCGCTCTTCAACTCGCACATGTGGGACGGCTCCGCCGAGACCCTGCAGGAAAACCTGCGCATCGCCCGTGAACTGCTGGAGCGCACCGCTGCCGCCAAGATGATCCTCGAGGTCGAGATCGGCACCGTCGGCGGCGAGGAAGACGGCGTCGAGAACGCCATCAACGACAAGCTCTACACCACGGTCGAGGACGCCCTCGCCACCATCGACGCCCTCGGCTCCGGCGAAAACGGCCGCTACATCACGGCGCTGACCTTCGGCAACGTGCACGGCGTCTACAAGCCCGGCGGCGTCAAGCTCCGCCCGGAGATCCTCAAGGACATCCAGGAGCAGGTCGGCGCCAAGATCGGCAAGGCCAACCCGTTCGACCTGGTCTTCCACGGCGGCTCCGGCTCCTCCGAGAAGGAGATCGCCGACGCCGTCTCCTACGGTGTGATCAAGATGAACATCGACACCGACACCCAGTACGCCTACACGCGCCCCGTGGTGGACCACATGTTCCGCAACTACGACGGCGTGCTGAAGGTCGACGGCGAGGTCGGCAACAAGAAGCTGTACGACCCGCGCGTCTGGGGCGCCTCCGCCGAGGCCGGCCTCGCGGCCCGCGTCGTCGAGGCTGCCCAGCAGCTCGGCTCCACCGGCAAGACGTTCTAGGCATGTCGGACGAGTTCCGCAAGAACCTGATGGGTCCCGAGCCCACGCTCCTGCCCGCCGAGACCGAGGTCTACGCGGCGCTGGACGCGGGCCAGGAAGCCCTGGACCTGGTGGAAAAGCACCCGACGTCCTCGCTGCTCTGGGCCGTGCTGGCCGAGGAAGCGTGGACCGAGGGCCGGACCATCGATTCCTACGCCTACTCCCGCGTCGGCTACCACCGCGGCCTGGATTCGCTGCGCCGCAACGGCTGGCGCGGCGTCGGGCCCATCCCGTGGGAGCACGAACCGAACCGCGGCTTCCTGCGCGCCCTGTATTCGCTGGGCCGGGCGTCCGCGGCGATCGGCGAGGCCGAGGAGCCGGAGCGGATCGAGAAGTTCCTCAAGGACTCGGACCCCTCCGCCAAGGCAGCCATCGAAGCCGAAAAGCGCTAACCACAACGCGGGGTCACTACGGCCCATTCCACACCCTGGGATGGACCGTAAGTGACCCCGCGTTGTTGTTAAGCCGACGGCGGGCGTCCACCAGTTAGGTGGGCGCCCGCCGTCGTTGTTACGGGTGGGGATCAGCTGGTCTTGGCCAGGCCGGTGCGGGCCATGGCGTCCGCGTAGACGGTGCCCATCTCATCGAGGTACTGCTCCTGGCGGGCCGGGGTGCCGGCGAAGGCGCGGCCGCTGAGCGAGCGGACCTTGTAGGTCTTGAGGCCGCGGCGCCAGATCATGGGCACCTCGGTCTTGAGGAGCAGGTTCGCGAGGCGGTTGGCCTCGGTGCCGTGGGCCACAATCACCGAGGCGCGGGGCACGACGGCGAGGAACTTCAGCAGCGGCTTCAGGCCCGCGGAAATCTGGTCCGGCGTGAACTTGCCGTTGGGCTCGCCCGGGACGTACCAGGGGTGGACGTTCCAGGGCATCACGTACTCGGGCCGCAGGCCCAGCTTCCACTGGACGCCGAGCAGGCGGGTGGCCGCTTCGTCGTCACCGGCAGTGATGAAACCCGACTCGTCCTCGGTTCCGATGTTGGAGAAGAGGCTGATGATCCGGCACTCGTCGACGTCGTGCATCGGGTCCACATACGGGACATTCGTGCCAGCTTTGGTTGCCTGCAGCGTGTCGCACAGCTCGTTGACGGCCGCGACGCTAGGTTCGTAGCGGCGGCTCAGAAGCTGTTCGCGGGAATTTTCAGTGGCCAAGGCTGTCATATATTGCTGAGTCTCCTGCGGGATTGGTAAAGCTGCCAGACCGTACGCGGGCACGCCGAGCACCGGGGCACGCCAAATACGGTGTGGTTTGAAAATGTGGTGTGGACCGATTCCTGGTCGATCCTTATTAGTCTATCAAGCCCTGCGAAATGACGTGTCTGCCGGACGCCCGGCCACCAGGGCCGCGAGGTGGCGCGGCGGGCGCCTCCGCCCAGGGAATCCAGCCCGGCGAAGGCGATTTGCGGGTGCGCGCGGCCGCCGGGACCGCGGTCTGTGGAAGCAATCACATTTTCGCGCCGGGAAGTCCGGCAGGAAGTCCATTGGATGGTCAAATGAGCTGCCGGGACCGCTATCGGCTAAACTTGGGTGGTAAGAGCCCCGGACTCTGGCGTTGATGGTAAGAGCACAGCGGTAGATTCGGGGCATTCTCATGAACGGCGCTGAGCTCCGATGACCACCCTGGTGAATCACCCGGACTTCGGCCCGAACGAATGGGGGAGGATCCCATGCCAGCAATCGTGATCGTCGGAGCCCAATGGGGCGACGAAGGCAAAGGTAAGGCCACTGACCTGCTTGGTGGCCGAGTCGACTACGTCGTCAAGCCCAACGGCGGCAACAACGCCGGGCACACCGTCGTCGTAGGCGGTGAGAAGTATGAGCTCAAGCTCCTTCCGGCCGGCATCCTGAGCCCCAACGCGGTTCCGATCATCGGCAACGGCTGCGTGGTGAACCTTGAGGCGCTGTTCCAGGAGATCGACGGCCTCGAAGCCCGCGGCGCCGACACCTCCAAGCTGCGCGTCTCCGCCAACGCCCACCTCGTGGCGCCCTACCACCAGGTCCTGGACAAGGTCACCGAGCGGTTCCTCGGCTCCCGCGCCATCGGCACCACCGGCCGCGGCATCGGCCCGGCCTACATGGACAAGGTGGCCCGCCTCGGCATCCGCGTCCAGGACGTCTTTGACGCCTCCATCCTGCGCCAGAAGGTCGAAGGATCGCTGCGGCAGAAGAACGAACTCCTGGTCAAGGTCTACAACCGCCGCGACATCGAGGTGGACGAGATCGTGGAGTACTTCCTGTCCTTCGCCGAGCGCCTCCGCCCGCTGGTCATCGACAGCACCTATGTCCTGAACACCGCCCTGGACGAGGGCAAGGTGGTCCTCATGGAGGGCGGCCAGGCCACGTTCCTGGACGTCGACCACGGCACCTACCCGTTCGTGACCTCCTCGAACCCGACCGCCGGCGGCGCCTCCGTGGGCTCGGGCATCGGCCCCACCCGCATCTCGCGCTCCATCGGCATCATCAAGGCGTACACCACCCGCGTCGGCGCAGGTCCCTTCCCCACGGAACTGTTCGACGAGATGGGCATGTACCTGCAGAAGACGGGCGGCGAGTTCGGCGTCAACACCGGCCGGCCGCGCCGCTGCGGCTGGTACGACGCCGTGCTGGCGCGCCACGCCTCCCGCGTCAACGGCTTCACGGACTACTTCGTCACCAAGCTGGACGTGCTCACCGGCATCGAGCAGATCCCGGTCTGCGTGGCCTACGACGTCGACGGCGTCCGGCACGACGAAATGCCCATGACCCAGACCGAGTTCCACCACGCCAAGCCGATCTTCGAGTACTTCGAAGGCTGGACCGAGGACATCACCGGCGCCCGCACCCTGGACGACCTCCCGGAGAACGCCAAGAACTACGTGCTGGCCCTCGAGAAGCTCTCCGGCACGCGCTTCTCGGCGATCGGCGTCGGCCCGGACCGCGACCAGACCATCGTGATCAACGATTTGATCAACGACTGATACTGACGCTTTAACTGACGCACGACGGCGGCGGGTCACCTGACAAAGGTGGCCCGCCGCCGTCGTTAAGCGGCGCGCCTGGGGGTGCCACTCCGCCGATCCCGGCCGCCACCTGCTGCGTGCTGAGGGCTCGAGGCCAGGCCGCAGGGGGTGACGATGGTTGCCTTGCACTGCAATATATTGCATTTTGGAGGTCTCCGGTGACCCGAGCAAAGGACAGATGATGGCCATCACCGATTTCGAGCGCTACCCGCTGACGTTTGGACCCAGCCCCATCCACCCGCTGCCACGGCTCAGCGCGCACCTGGGCGGGGCGCAGATCTGGGCCAAGCGGGAGGACGTCAACAGCGGCCTCGCGTTTGGCGGCAACAAGACCCGCAAGCTCGAGTATTTCGTCCCGGATGCCCTGGCGCAGGGCGCGGACACCCTCGTCTCCATTGGCGGCTACCAGTCCAACCACACCCGCCAGGTGGCGGCGGTGGCCGCGAAACTCGGACTCAAGGCCCGCCTGGTCCAGGAGAACTGGGTCGACTGGCCCGATCCGCTCTCTGACCGCGTGGGCAACATCCTGCTCTCCCGCATCATGGGGGCCGACGTCCGGCTGGACAGCGCGGGCTTTGACATCGGCATCCGCAGCAGCTGGGAGAACGCCATCGAAGAGGTCAAGGCCGCAGGCGGCACGCCCTACGCGATCCCGGCCGGCGGGTCCGACCACCGGCTGGGCGGGCTGGGCTTCGCCAACTGGGCCTACGAGGTGGAGCAGCAGGAGCGGGAGCTCGGCATCTTCTTCGACACCATCATCGTCTGCACCGTCACGGGATCCACCCACGCCGGGATGATCGCGGGTTTCGCCGGCCAGGACAAACCGCGCCGCGTCATCGGCATCGATGCCTCGGCGACCCTGCAGAAAACCCGCGACCAGGTGGAACGCATTGCCCGGAACACCGCCGAGCTGATCGGCCTGGGGCGGGAGCTCCGCGAGGACGAAATCAACGTCATGGAGGGCTGGGCCGGTGACCTCTACGGAATTCCCGTCGATTCCACCCTGGAAGCCATCCGCCTCGGCGCCTCGCTCGAAGCGATGATCACGGACCCCGTCTACGAGGGCAAGTCCCTCGCCGGGCTGATCGACCTCGTCAAGAGCCGGGAGATTCCGGCCGGCAGCAATGTCCTGTACGCCCACCTGGGCGGCCAGATCGCCCTCAACGCGTACAGCGGGCTTTTCCGTTCCTGACAGCGCTCGGATGACGGCGGCGTGTCCATCTGAGAACGGGTGCCGCCGCCGTCGTCGTTAGGCTGCCCGGAAAGTGCTGGAAAAAACTTTCGATTGGTGCGTAACCTTTTGCGGCCCTCCAGCGATTACTCCTTTGTAAGCGCCGCCGGAGGATGGACCCCCCACCAGGACTCCGGCCGGCCTTCCACTGCAAGTGCAGGCCGGCGTCCGCCCCCATCGGGCGCCGGCCAGCCTTCCACTGAACGAGCGGGCTGTTGACTGCCCCCATCAGGCAACAGCCGGCCTTCACACAAAAAACAAAGGATGTACGTTTCTTATGAAGAGTGTTAGCAAGACCACCAAGATTGCTGTCGGCGCCGCGATTCTCGCTGTCGGAGGATTCTCCGGTATCGGCCTGGCCAACGCGGCCCAGGTTTCGAACACCCAGCAGGCTGAAGTGACCCCCGCTACGCCCGCCGTCCCGGCAACCCCCGCGGTTCCGGCGACTCCTGAACTTCCCGCCACGCCGGCTGTTCCGGCCGTCCCCGCCGTTCCGGCTTCCCCGTCCACTGACGGCTCCGCCAAGGGTGACGTCAGCGTCGAGGGCACCGAAGGCTCCGCAGAGGGCTCCGTCGAAGCTGACAAGGACGGCGTCTCCGTCGAGGGTGCCGCCAACGCCAAGGGCGCTGCCGAGGCCAAGGCCCACGCCGGCGTGACCGTCGCTGTTCCCGCCGTACCGGGCGCCAAGGGCGTGCCCGCTGTTCCGGCCGTCCCGGCCGTTCCGACCCTGCCGTCGGACGAGCTGCCTGAGCTCAACAAGTAGGCATTGAACGCCTCTTTGGAGGCACCGGGGGTGCGGCCGCTAGACTTGCCGGGGCCGCACCCCAGCAGTAACCGGAAGGACAGCCACTTGGCGGAACAGCTAAGCGATGACGAATTGTCAGCAGCCTTAGCTGGCGACCCATCAGGATTCAGCGCTGTCTACACCGTCATTTCACCCGCGGTGCTCGGCTACTTCCGGGCCCGCGGCGTGGACGACGCCGAGGCGCTCACCCAGGACGTCTTCGTCGATGTCCTGCCGAAACTGGCCAAGGTCACCGGCGGCCACAGCGGCTTGCGGACCTTCATTTTCTCCATCGCCCACGCCAGGCTGGTCGATCACCACCGGCGGGCTGAACGCACGCCCTACCTGGCCGAATACGATTCCCGGGACGACACCCGGTACGCCGCTTCCGCCGAGGACGAGGCCCTGGGCTCCCTGGGCGGCATTGCAGATTCCCTCTCCCAACTCAACGACGAGCAACGGGAAGTTCTGGTCCTGCGGATCGTCGCGGACCTCTCCATCGAACAGGTGGCCCGCATCATGGACAAGACGCCGGGGGCCATCAAACAGCTTCAACGACGCGGGCTCAGCGCCCTGCGCGAACTCGTCACCGAAAAGGACCACGCAGCATCATGACCGGAACACGCGAACCCCAGCAGGATGGCAGCATCCAGGCGATGCTCCGTGATTCCGGACTCGAAGCATCCACCGAGCTCCGCAGCTCGCTGGAGGAGCTCCGCGCCCTGGTGCCGGACCGGGCCCCCGCACCCCGCGCCGACCTCGCGGCGCTGCTGGCCGCCGGCGCCCCCGGATTCAGCGCGCCCGGTTCCGCCGCCGGAGGTTCCTCCGCAACGACGACGACGGCGATGCCCGCTGTCGCGTCCGCTCCGGACCACTCCGACGAAGCGCTGCCGGCCGGCGTCACGAGCCTCGCCGAGCGCCGCGGCCGGAAGCGCAGGCTGGCGATCGTCGGTGGCGCCGTCGTGGGTGCCATGACCCTCGGTGCCGGCGCAGTGGCGGCCTCCAGCGAGGACTTCCGCGAAAGTGTCAACCACACGGTGGGCATGATCTTCCAGCCTTCCGGCGAGACACCCGATGTGGCTCCGGAACCCGCCAAGCCGTCACCGGCGGACATTCCGGCGGCTCCCGTGCCGTCGAAGGCAACTGGCGCCACCACGCCGCCGGCGGCAGATGCTGTCCCGCAGGCTCCCGGATCCGCGGCTGCGGTTCCCGCGAAGCCCGGCGCCGGCACTCCGCCTGCCGTTGGCCGCGGCGGAGTCCTTCCGACACCACCCCAGCGTCCGGTCACGCCGGGGATGCCCGGGCTCCCCGGCCCGGGCGGGGACCGGGTCCTCCCCGCGAATCCGCTGCCGGAGCCGACCCTTCCCGGCGTGCTTCCCACGCTCCCCGCCAGCCTAGCCCGTCCGCCGGCCCCTCCGGTTCGCCGGTACCGTGCGGGGTCGCCGATACGTTACGGCGAGCCCGCACGTTTCCCGCGAGTCCGGCACGCGCACTGGGCTAGGCCAGCAGACCTGCCGCTTGGAGGAAATGACGCCGGTGTCGAACCCGGCCAGGTGCAGGCCGCCGTGGAACCGGGCATGCTCAATCTTCACGCAGCGGTCCATCACGACGTCGAGCCCGGCGGCTTCCGCTTCCTTCGCGACATCCTCGTGCCACGAGCCGAGCTGCAGCCACAGCGTCTTGGCGCCGGCCGCGATGGCCTCGTCCAGGACCCCCGGCAGGTCGTCGTGCTTGCGGAACACGTCCACGATGTCCGGGCTCTCCGGCAGGTCAGCGAGCGAGGCGTACGTCGGCTCGCCCAGGATCTCCTTCACCACCGGGTTCACGAAGTACACCTTGTAGCGCGTGGAGGACTGCAGGTAGGTCGCCACGAAGTAGCTCGCCCGGGACGGCTTGTCCGAGGCGCCCACAATCGCGATCGACTTCGCCTGCCGCAGCAGGTTCAGCCGTTCCGGAGCTGACGGCCCGGTCCAGGTTCGTTCTTCCGTGCTCATGCGTTTGCTCCGATCGTGCAGGCTCTGCCTCTGATGCGCCGCGGTAGCGGCGCATCGCGCCGCCGGGAACGAGGCGGTCGCTCAAGCCGCTCGGGCGGATGCGTCGCGGCGGACTCGACTCCGACGCCGCGTCCAGGGCCTGGTCCAGGTCCCAGAGGATGTCCTCGATGTCTTCCAGCCCGATGGAAATCCGGACGAGGTCCTCGGGGACACCTGCGGATTCGAGCTGTTCCGGGCTGAGCTGCTGGTGGGTCGTGGAACCGGGGTGGATCACGAGGGTCCGCGAGTCGCCGACGTTGGCCAGGTGCGAGGCCAGCTGCAGGGACTCGATGAACTTTCTGGCCCGCGGCACGGCCGCCCTTCACGCCGAAGGAGAACACCGAGCCGGGTCCCAGCGGCAGGTATTTCCTGGCCCGCTCGAAGTGCGGGTGCGAGGGCAGGCCGGAGAAGTTCACGTAGGCCACCCGCTCGTCCGCTTCAAGCCATTCGGCCACGGCCTGGGCGTTCCTGAGGTGCTCGTCCAGGCGCTGCGGAAGCGTCTCGACGCCCTGCAGGAGCTGGAACGCGGACTGTCGGGGACAGCGCGGGGCCGATGTCGCGCAGCTGCTCGCAGCGGAGCTTGGTCAGGAAGCCGTATTCACCGAAGTTCCCCCACCAGGAGACGTTGCCGTAGGAGGCCACCGGTTCGGTCATGGTGGGGAACTTCCCGTTGCCCCAGTTGAAGCGGCCGCTTTCGACGATCACGCCGCCCAGGGTGGTGCCGTGCCCGCCGAGGAACTTGGTGGCGGAGTGGATCACGATGTCCGCCCCGTGCTCGATCGGCCGCACGAGGTACGGCGTGCTCAAGGTGGCGTCGACGACGAGGGGGATGCCGGCGTCGCGCGCCACCTTCGCCAGCCCCTCCAGGTCCTGGACTTCCGACGACGGGTTGGCCACCACCTCGACGAAGATCGCTTTGGTGTTCTCCCGGACCGCGGCGGCGTAGTCCGCCGGGTCGGTGCCGGGGACGAACGTGGTGTCCACGCCGAAGCGGCGCAGCGTGACGTCCAGCTGCGTGACCGTGCCGCCGTAGAGCTGGGAGGCGGCGACGATGTGGTCGCCGGACTGCGTCAGCGCGGCGAAGGTGATGAACTCCGCGGCCATGCCCGAGGACGTGGCCACCGCGCCGATGCCGCCCTCCAGGGAGGCGATGCGCTCCTCGAACGCGGCCACCGTGGGGTTGCCGATCCGGGAGTAGATGTTGCCGTACTTCTGCAGCGCGAAGAGGTTGGCGGCGTCCTGGGTGTCCTTGAACACGAAGGACGTGGTCTGGTAGATCGGCACGGCCCGGGCGCCGTGCTCGGCGTCGGGCGTGCCGCCGGCGTGCAGCGCGCGGGTGCGGAAACCGAACTTGCGGTCCGCCATTACGCGTTCACCAGCCCGGCGGTTGAGCCGGCGCGCCGCCGGGTGCCGGACAGGTCGAGTTCCGTGCCGTGCTTGCGGGCGAGGTCCGCTTCGAGTTCGCGGACGATCGGCAGGATGTCCCGGCCGAACGCGGCGACCTCCTCCTGGAAGTGCAGGTAGCCGGTGAGGAACAGGTTCACGCCGATCTTCTTGTACTCCACGATCCGCTCGGCGATCTGCTCCGGCGTGCCGATCAGCTGGGTCTTGAAACCGTCGTTGTACTGGACCAGGTCCTCGAAGCTCGAGTCGGCCCACATGCCCTTGCCGTCCTTCGTGGACGCCCCGGCTTCCTGGACAGCGGCGCGGAAACCCTCGACGGCGGGCTTGTGCGCCTTCGCGACGATCTCGCGGAGGGTGTCCCGGGCTTCCTTCTCGGAATCGCGGGCGATGACGAAGCCGTTCAGGCCGAACCGCGGGGACGGGCAGGGCGCCGCCGGTGCCGCGCTTGGCCTCACCCGACGCAGCGACGACGCCGGCGATGTTCTCCTTGAAGCCTTCCAGGTCCTTGCCGTTGGAGAAGTACCAGTCCGCCACGCGGCCGGCCGTGGCCTGCGCGGCGGTGGAGTTGCCGCCGAAGAAGATCTCCGGGTGCGCCCGGCCCGGCACGTCCACCGGAGCCGGGTTCAGGGTGAAGTTGTTGATGTTGTAGTACTTGCCGGACTGGCTGTACTCCTGCTCGGTCCAGAGCCCGCGGAGGACCTTGATGAATTCCTCGGTGCGGACGTAGCGTTCGTCGTGCTCGAGCCATTCGAGGCCGAAGTTGGTGAACTCGTCCTTGAGCCAGCCGGAGACGATGTTCACGGCGGCGCGGCCGTTGGAGATGTGGTCCGCGGTGATGATGTACTTCGCCAGCACGCCGGGGTGCCACATGCCCGGGTGGACGGCGGAAATCACCTTGAGCCGCTCGGTGGCGGCCAGCAGCGCGAGGCTGAACGAGGTGGCCTCGTGCTGCTTGTCCGCGCCGTAGGAGGCGGCGTAGCGGGTCTGGGTGAGGGCGTATTCGAAGCCGGAGTTCTCCGCGATCCGGGCCAGCTTCTTGTTGTACTCGAAGTCCCAGCCGGTGCGCTGTTCGATGGTGGAAACCACCAGGCCGCCGGAAACATTCGGAACCCAGTAGGCGAACTTGAGCGGTTCGGAAAGACGGGCGACGTTGCTGATGTCAGTCATGAGAGTTCCTTACTTCTGGGTATTTCGGTTCCGCAGGACATCCTGGATGTCCGCGATGGATGGTTCGTTCTGGAGCGAGGTGGTGTCCCCGAGCTCGGTTCCTTCGAACAGCTGGGTCAGCAGCCGGCGCATGATCTTGCCGCTGCGGGTCTTCGGCACATCAGGAACGACGACGACGTCGCGCGGCTTCGCGATCGGCCCGATCTGCTGTCGCGACGTGCGCCTTCAATTCGGCCGCGATGTCCTCGGTAGCCGCGCATCGCGCGAGCGAGGAACGAGCGAGTGTGTCTAAGCGGCGCGAGGACGTCGCGTCCGAAGTCTTCAGCACGACGAACGCCACGATGGCGTGCCCGGTCTTGGGGTCCGCGACGGGGCACACGCCGGCCTCCACCACGTCCGGGTGGGAGACGAGGGCCGATTCGATCTCGATCGTGGAGAGCAGGTGTCCGGAGACGTTGAGGGTGTCATCCACGCGCCCGAGGATCCAGATGTCGCCGTCGTCGTCGTACTTGGCGCCGTCGCCGGCGAGGAACCAGCCCTGGGCGGCGTACTTGCGCCAGTACGAGTCGAAGTAGCGCTGCGGGTTGCCCCACACGGTGCGGGCGATGGCGGGGCCGGGGGCGTCCACCACGATGAAGCCCTGGACGCCCGGCGGCACGGTGTTGCCGGCGTCGTCGACGATCCGCGTGCCGACGCCGGGCAGGGGCCGGGCCGCGCAGCCGGGCTTGAACGCGGTGTCCGTCGGGGCAGGGGAGAGGATGGTGGCGCCGGTTTCGGACTGCCACCAGGTGTCCACCACGGGGGCGGTGCCGGCGCCGACGTTGGTCCGGAACCAGCGCCACGCCTCGGGGTTGACGGCCTCGCCGACGGTGCCGAGCAGGCGGATGGAGGAGAGGTCGTAGCTGGCCGGGACGCCGTCCGGGAACCAGCCCATCAGGGACCGCACCAGGGTGGGCGCGGTGTAGTACTGCGTCACGCCGTAGCGTTCGATGATTTCGAAGTGCCGGCCCGGGTGCGGCGTGTTGGGGGTGCCCTCGAAGATCACCTGGGTGGCGCCGTTGGAGAGCGGGCCGTAGAGCTCGTAGGTGTGCGCGGTGACCCAGGCGAGGTCGGCCGTGCACCAGTGGACGTCCTGGTCCCGCAGCGCCGGGTCCGGGTTGCTGAACAGGTGCTCGAAGCTCCAGGACGCCTGCGTCAGGTAGCCGCCGGAGGTGTGGACCAGGCCCTTGGGCTTGCCGGTGGTGCCGGAGGTGTACATGATGAACAGCGGCGTCTCGGCGTCGAACGCTTCGGCTTCGTGGACGTCGGAGGCCTGCCCGACGGCGTCATGCCACCACACGTCGCGGCCCGCGGTCATCGGGACGGTGTCCAGGAGTTCCGGTGCGGTGGTGCGGTTGACCACCAGCACGTGCTCGATGGCGTTGTCCCCGGACACGGCCGCATCCGCGTTGTCCTTGACCGGCACGGCGGCGCCGCGGCGGAACTGGCCGTCGGTGGTGACCAGCAGCTTGGCGCCGGTGTCCTCCACCCGGAACTTGAGCGCCTCCGCGGAGAAGCCGCCGAAGACGAGCGAGTGGATGGCGCCGATGCGGGCCACGGCCAGCGTGATGATCACCGTTTCCGGGATGACCGGCAGGTAGATGACCACCCGGTCGCCCTTGGTGATGCCGAGGTCCAGCAGGGCGTTGGCGGCCTTGGAGACCTCGCGCTGCAGTTCGGCGTAGCTGATGGTGCGGCGGTCGCCGGGCTCGCCCTCGAAGTGCAGGGCCACCTTGTCCCCGCGTCCCGCCGCTACATGGCGGTCGACGCAGTTGTAGGCGACGTTGAGCTTTCCGCCGTCGAACCAGGTGATGTCCGGGCCGATGCCGGCGTCGACGTCGGCCGGGACGCGGCGGTGGGTGGTGTGCCAGGGCTTGTCCTGCCCGGGCACGTCCTCCCAGTCGAGCCGGAGGGCGGCCGCCTCCCAGAAGGAGAGGCGCTCCTCTTCGGTGGCAGGGACAGCTTGCCGGGGCCGTGGGGTGCGTCCGGGGCGCGGGCGAGGAAAGGGCGGTTGTCATAGGGATACTCCATCGGTCCTGGCGGTAGCACCCTGCGGTCAGGGTTGCTGCGGCTTCATTGATCCAGGTCTCTTGGCCGCTCGGGATGGTCCTTCCCAACTAAAACGGATCGCGGGCTTTTCCTCAAATTCCGGGGATTTGTCGCGTAATATTCGGCGATCAGCCCGTCTGGAGATGAACTGACGGTCAATTGTTCGAAAGTGGCAGTGACCCGCGGATGCCCCGCCGCTGGCCGGGACCCGGCGCCGCGGCGGATAGGCTGTGCACATGGCCCACGTCAACGATCCGGCAGTCCTCGAAAAACTCATGCGCACCAAGGGGCGGTGGGCCATTGTCGGCCTGTCCACGAATCAATGGCGTGCCGCCTATGACACGTCCCTGTTCATCCGGGACCGGCTCGGGATGGAGATCATCCCGGTGAATCTGCCCGCCGATCCCGTCCACGGGGAAACCGGCTACGCCACCCTGGCCGACATCCCGGCCGAGAAGCAGCCGATCGACGTCGTCGACTGTTTTGTGAATTCCCAGAAAGTGGGGGCCGTGGTGGATCAGGCGATCGCCGTCGGCGCGAAGGCTGTCTGGATGCAGCTGGGCGTCATCGATGAAGCGGCGGCGGCCCGGGCGAAGGCCGCCGGCCTCGATGTCATCATGAACGCCTGCCCGGCGCAGGACGCCCGGCGCTTCGGCCTCTGACGGCCCTTCGGGTGGAGCAGGGAGGTCCCTGCAAAATGTCCGGGCCGGCCAGTAGGCTCGGATCATGGACGTAGCTGCACTCCGGGGAATCTGCCTTGGCTTTCCCGGTGCCTTCGAGGACTTCCCGTTCGGACCGGAGACGTCCGTCTTCAAGGTGCGGGCCGCAGTGTCCGGCGGTGCCGGCCACGCAGCCAAGATGTTCGCACTGTCCGCGATGGACCAGCACGATTTCGCCGTCAGCCTGAAATGCGAGCCTGCCCTGGCCGAGCAGCTGCGCGCCGCCCACCCGGAGATCACCGGGGCCTGGCACTTGAACAAAAAGCATTGGAACGGAGTGCGCCTGGACGGGTCCCTGCCCGATTCGATGGTGCGCGACATGGTCGAGGATTCGTACGACCTTGTGGTGGCTTCGCTGAGCCGGCGCCAGCAGGAGCAGCTGGGCTGGGCGCGGCTGGCCGGCGGCGGATCGTGAACGCGCGGATCGCGGCCGGGGAGCTGAACTATGAAGGGATCGGTTCCACCGAGCATGGGCCGCCGCCCGCAGACGCCGACTGCCTGGTCACCCACGCCTTCGTAGGCGAGGGAATGGCCACGTATCGCCGCGTGGTCCAGGGCATGCTGACCTGGCAGCTGCAGAAACGGGCGGGGCTGCGGGTCCGCGCGGAATCCGACGTCGTGGTCCCCGGCACGCGCGTGGTGAGCGGCTTCGGCGTCGGGCCGTTCCGGCTCAACGCGCCCTGCGAGGTCGTCTGGGTCCGCCGTCCGGTGCCCGGCGGCGCCCCGCAGTCCGCGGGGTTCGGCTACGGGACCCTCCCGGGTCATCCGGTCCGGGGTGAGGAGGCGTTCGAGATTTCCATCGATGCGAGGGGCCAGGTTTACATCCACATCACGGCGTTCGGCGGGCCGTCCAACTGGTTCTACGCGGCGGGCGGCGCCGTGACGAAGCGGGCGCGGGGCCACATCACTTCCCGTTACATTAGGAGTGCACAGGAACTGGCCGCAGGTGTGGACTGAGAGCAGGCAGAATGCTGAATCAACAGACCCTTGACCAACTATGGGACTTCGATGACCCCGCCCTTTCGGAAGCCCGCTTCCGGGCGGCAGCGTCCGAGGACCGCTACGACGCCGACGAACGGGCCGAGCTTTCCACCCAGCTGGGCCGGGCCATCGGGCTGCAGGGCCGGTACGAGGAAGCCGACGCGCTGCTGGACGCGATCGACGGCGACGAACCCACCGTCGCCGTCCGGGTGCTGCTGGAACGCGGCCGGGTGCTGAACTCCAGCGGCCACCCCGAGATGGCCGTGCCGCTCTTCGAGCAGGCCGCCGAACTCGCGGACCATCTGGGCGAGGAATTCCTGGCCGTGGATGCGCTGCACATGCTCGCCATCGCCGACGCCGCCCACGCCGAGACCTGGACCCGGAGCGCCCTGGAATACGCCTCCACGGTCCACGACGAGCGGACCAAGCGGTGGCTCGTGGCCGCTGCACAACAACCTCGGCTGGACGCTGCACGACGCCGGCCGCTGCACCGAGGCGATGGTCGAGTTCCAGCTCGCGGAGCAGTGGGCCGAACGCGTCGGCACCCCGCGGCAGCAGGAGCTGGCCCGGGAAGCGATCCAGGCCTGCTGATCCCGCCCTTCAACTGCAACGCGGGGTCACTTACGGCCCATACGGAGTGCCGGAATGGGCTGGAAGTGACCCCGCGTTGCGTGTTGCAAGAATGGAACACCGTCCCGCACATCGAAAGGCACTTCTCCAGTGATCTTCATCGTCGTCAAATTCAAGGTCAAGCCCGACTGGTCAGAGCGCTGGCTGGGCCTCGTGGAGGACTTCACCCAGGCCACCCGCCAGGAGCCCGGCAACCTCTGGTTCGACTGGTCCCGCAGTGTGGAGGACCCCAACGAATTCGTCCTGGTCGAGGCCTTCAAGGACGACGCCGCCGGGGACCACGTCAACAGTGCCCACTTCAAGCAGGCCATGGCGGACATGCCGCAGGCCCTGGCGGAGACTCCCCGGATCATCAGCCGCCAGTTCGACGGCGAAGGCTGGGACCGGATGGGCGAACTCACCATCTAACCTGCGTCGATTGCCGGGATACGCTTGAGGCATGTGGATCGGCTGGATTGAATTCGATGTCCTCCTCGGCGATGTCCACAGCCTGAAGGAGAAACGCTCCGTGGTGCGCCCGGTGCTGGCCGAGCTCAAGCGCCGCTTCGACGTCTCCGTGACCGAGGCCGGACTGCAGGACCAGTACCGGCGCACCGTCATTGGCGTCGGGCTGGTCGCGGCGGACCGGGCGCATCTCGATCGAGGTGCTGGCCGCCGTCGAACGCTTCGTGGCGGCGCGGCCGGAACTGGAACTGCTCAGCGCCCGCCAGCGCGAACTCCGCAGCGACGACTAATCCCCATCGAGTGCTCCGTAAACGCCGTTTTGAGGCCCCATAACGGCAGTTACGGAGCAGCGGATGGGACGTTGTGGATAACTTCTGCGGCGTCGGCGCGGTTCTGGTCTGATGAAGCCATGAAAACCGCGAGCCCGCTGCCGGACGATTTCCACGGACGACCGTTCACCGTTGCCGAAGCGGCAGCGGCCGGAGTGTCGTCCAAGCGGCTCCGCCACCGCTCCCTCGCAGCGCTTGGCCGGGGGATTCGTTCCCTGGGCACGACGCCGGGGCTTCCGCTGAGCGTGAGAGTGCGGCCTTTCATTGAGGTCAATGAGCGATGCGCCGCGTCGCACCTCACCGCGGCGGAGCTTGGTTCGGTTCCGGCGCGGCAAGCGAAGGAGGGACCCGAGATGTACCACGTGATCAGGCCCGAAGGTGCGGCCCATCTCAACCGGCCGCATGTCATCGTTCACCGGATGAAGCTCTACGACGACGAGGTCACCGTCCTGGACGGGATTCCGATCACCACCCCGGAACGGACGTGGCTGGATCTGGCCGAAATGCTGACCGTCGACGAACTCGTTGTGGCCGGCGACAGCTGCGTCCGGGTGCCCCGGCTGGAGTTCGACGGCCGGGACCTGCCCTTGTGCAGCCTCGCGGATCTGCAGCGGATGATCGACCGCCACCGGGGAAAACGCGGGATCCGCAAAGCGCGGGAGGCTATCAAGCTGATTCGCGTGGGCTCGGACTCGCCGCAGGAATCCCTGCTGCGGCTTGCCATTGTCCGGGCAGGTCTTCCGGAACCGGAACTGAATGTGCCGATCATCGACGACGGCGGAACGCGGCACCACGAACCCGACCTGTCCTACCGGAAATACCGGATCGGCATCGAGTACGAGGGCGAGCACCACGGTGACGAGGGGCAGATTGTCCGGGACATCGCCCGCTCCGAGCGGTACACGGCCCTCGGCTGGACCGAGGTCCGGATCTCCAAGCGCCACATGCACGACGACGCCAAGGCCGCCGTGGCGAAGGTCCGGACCGCGCTCGTCCAGGCCGGCTGGCGTCCTGGCCGCTAAACCACAGCGACTGCTCCGTAACTGCCGTTCTGAGGGTTCAAAAGGGCAGTTACGGAGCAGTCGATGGTGCGTGGCGGTGGGTGGGGACTAGCCGAAGTACTTCGGCAGGGTGGCCTCGTGGGCTTCGCGGAGCGCGTCGAGGTTCATGGTCTCGACGCCGTTGATCTCCAGCGTGCCGCCCTCGGCGTCCACAACGCCGATCCGGACGTGCGCGAAGCCGCGCGCGGTGCACATGTCCTTGAAACGGATCTCCTCGGAGCGGGGCACGGCCACGATGGCGCGGCCCTGCGTCTCGGAGAACAGCGCCGTGAACAGGTCCACGCCGTCGCGGTCCAGGACGTCCTGCAGGGCGATCCGGGCACCCACGCCGTAGCGCAGCGAGGACTCCACGAGGGCTGCCGCGAGGCCGCCTTCGGAGAGGTCGTGCGCGGAGTCCACCATGCCGTCGCGGGAGGCGTTGATCAGGATCTCGCCCAGCTCGCGTTCGGCGGCGAGGTCAACCTTGGGCGGCAGGCCGCCGAGGTGTCCGCGCATGTTGGACCATTCCGAGCCGTCCAGTTCCGCCGCCGTCGTGCCGAGCAGGTAGATGGCCTGGCCGTCTTCCTTCCAGCCCGACGGCGTGCGGCGCGCGACGTCGTCGAACTTGCCGAGCACGGCCACCACGGGGGAGGGGTGGATGGGCGTGGTGCCGGTCTGGTTGTACAGCGAGACGTTGCCGCCGGTGACCGGGATGCCGAGCACCATGCAGGCGTCGGACAGGCCGCGGATGGCTTCGGCCAGCTGCCACATCACGTCGGGGTCCTCGGGGGAGCCGAAGTTCAGGCAGTCGCTGACGGCCATCGGCACGGCGCCGGAGGTGGCGACGTTGCGGTACGCCTCGGCGAGGGCCAGCTGCGCGCCGTGGTACGGATCGAGGTAGGTGTAGCGGCCGTTGGCGTCGGTGGCCAGGGCCACGCCCAGGCCGGTTTCCTCGTCCACCCGGACCACGCCGGCGTCGTCCGGGAACGCCATGGCGGTGTTGCCGCCGACGTAGCGGTCGTACTGGTTGGTGATCCAGGACTTGCTGCACATGTTCGGTGAGGCGACGAGCTCGGTGATGGCGGCGGCCAGTTCCGCGGGGGCGGAGGGGCGGCCGGCGTCCTGCACGGACCCGGTGAAGGCATCGGCCTGCACGGCGTCCTGCCACTCGGGGCGGGCGTACGGGCGGTCGTAGACCGGACCGTCGTGGGCCACGGTGCGCGGGTCGACGTCGACGATGACCTCGCCTTCCCACGTGATGATCAGGCGGCCGGTGTCGGTCACCTCGCCCAGCCAGGAGTACTCCACGGCCCACTTGTCCATGACCGCTTCGAACGCGGCGATGTTCTCCGGGGTGACCACGGCCATCATGCGTTCCTGCGACTCGGACATCAGGATTTCGCCCGGGGTCAGGGTGGGGTCGCGGAGCAGGACGGAGGTCAGCTCGACTTCCATGCCGCCGTCGCCGTTGGAGGCGAGCTCGGACGTGGCGCAGGAAATGCCTGCGGCGCCGAGGTCCTGGATGCCCTCAACCAGGGAGCCCTTGAACAGCTCGAGGCAGCATTCGATCAGGACCTTCTCGGCGAAGGGGTCGCCCACCTGGACGGCGGGGCGCTTGGACGGCTTGGTGTCGTCGAAGGACTCCGAGGCCAGCACGGAGGCGCCGCCGATGCCGTCGCCGCCGGTGCGGGCGCCGAACAGCACCACCTTGTTGCCCTTGCCGGAGGCGTTGGCGAGGCGGATGTCCTCGTGCCGCATGACGCCGACGGCGAGGGCGTTGACCAGCGGGTTGCCCTGGTACACCGAGTCGAAGACCATTTCGCCGCCGATGTTCGGCAGGCCCAGGGAGTTCCCGTAGCCGCCGATGCCGGCCACGGCGCCGTGCATGACGCGGGCCGTGTCCGGGTGGTCAATGGCGCCGAAACGCAGCGGGTCCATCACGGCCACCGGGCGGGCGCCCATGGAGATGATGTCGCGGACGATCCCGCCGATGCCGGTCGCGGCACCCTGGTAGGGCTCCACGAACGACGGCGAGTTGTGGGACTCGATCTTGAACGTCACGGCCCAGCCGTCGCCCAGGTTGGTGACACCGGCGTTTTCGCCGATGCCGACGAGCATGTCCTTCTTCATCTCCTCGGTCACCTTTTCGCCGAACTGGCGCAGGTGGTTCTTGGAGGACTTGTAGGAGCAGTGCTCGCTCCACATCACGGAGTACATGGCGAGCTCGGCGCCGGTCGGGCGGCGGCCCAGGACCTTGACCACCTCGTCGAACTCGTTCTGCTTCAGGCCCAGCTCGGCCCAGGGGAGCTCCACGTCCGGGGTCTTGGCCGCGTTCTCGACGGTGTCGATGTTGAACTTCTTGGTCTCGGTGGCGGTGCCGGCCGTCCGGCCCGTTGACGTCTCCGTCATTTGTTGTCTCCCACGATCTTGTTCAGTACAGAGGTGAAGAAGCCGAGGCCCTCGGTGCCGGAGCCGTCTTCGGGGCCGAAACCTGCCTCCACGGCGTGCTCCGGGTGCGGCATGAGGCCCACCACGTTGCCCGCGGCGTTGGAGATGCCGGCGATGTCGCGGCGCGAGCCGTTCGGGTTCCAGCCGACGTAGCGGAACACCACACGGCCCTCCGCCTCCAGGGCGTCCAGGGTCTTCTCGTCCGCGATGTACTGGCCGTCCTGGTTCTTCAGCGGCACGGTGATTTCCTGGCCGACGGCGTAGTCCCCGGTCCAGGCGGTGGTGTTGTTCTCCACCCGCAGGACCTGGTCGCGGCACATGAACTTCAGGTGGTCGTTCTTGATCATCGAGCCGGGGAGCAGGTGCGATTCGGTCAGGATCTGGAAACCGTTGCAGATGCCCAGGACAGGCAGCCTGGCGTCCGAGTTGGCGGCGTCGATGATCCTGGACATCAGCGGGGCGAACCGGGAGATGGCCCCGGCGCGGAGGTAATCGCCGTAGGAAAAACCGCCGGGAATGACGACGGCGTCAACGTCACCAAGGGTGGTGTCGGCGTGCCAGAGGGCCACCGGGGTGGCGCCGGCCAGGCGGACGGCACGGACGGCGTCGCGGTCGTCCAGGGTGCCGGGGAAGGTGACGACGCCGATCTTCGCACCGGCGAGCTGGGGGTGGGCGGCGACGGCGACGGCCTCGCCGATCAGGGGGAGTTCAGTCATCTCAGGCCTCGACGACCTCGACGTTGACGACGTCCTCGATGACCGGGTTGGACAGCAGGGTCTCTGCGGCGTTCCGGGCCTGGGCCAGGATCTCGTCGGTCACCTCGCCGTCGACCGTGAGTTCGAAACGCTTCCCCTGGCGGACAGCGCTAAAAGCGGTGAAGCCCAGCCGGGGGAGTGCACCCACGATGGCCTTCCCCTGCGGGTCGAGAATCTCGGGCTTGGGCATGACGTCGACAACGATCCGGGGCATCCGGCAACTCCTGTGCGTGAGCATTGGGTAAGGGCGCAGCGGAGTGGTGCCGTCTCACGCCGATCCGCTGTGTGTTGAAACTGCTTGTGAATACAGCGTGAAAGGGCGCTCCGCGAGCTTGCAAGCCCATTCTACCGGCCGCGGCGCGTCCGGCCGCATTCGGCCGGGAGTGTGAACGCTGCCCGCCCCGGTGCCGGGTGAACGGCCGGGAGCGATCTTCGGCGGACGGCCTTGTCACGCGGTGTGACCTGCGACGACGCTATGGTCACCCCGGTGCCCCGTCAGTAGCATGTGCTTATGTCTGAGAAATCGAAATCCGTGCTGTTGCCCGTTGTTGCCGCCGCCGTCTTCGCGGGCCTCGGGCGGATGGTCCTGCAGAAGATCAAAGCGGACCGCAGGGCCCGGCAGAGCAATGTGGCCGGGCCGCTCGATGAGAAGACCCGCGCCTGGATCAGCGAAGTGGTCCGGACGCCCCGCCAGTAAGCCGGCCGGTGCGGCCTCGCGCCCAGTGTGGGTGACCGTGTGCTGGCGGTCTCCGCGGGGGTCTTCGCACCCTCTTTCGCTCCCCCGCCCGAGGGTGCTGTCGAATTGTGTGACAAATTTTGATTTCACGTATGTGTGCTATGTCATATCTGGCTCTCAGTCTGTACTGTATGAATCGGCTGGTATCCGTCGGGGCCCTGAGAGTCTCAGCTCTTTCCGTCCTGCCAGTCCTTTGACCCGGCAGCAACGTCGGGACCGTTCCTTATGAAAGGTTCAACCACACGTGAATACACCAGGAAAGAGCTTCCTTCGAAGCGGGGGACTCCGGAGGGCCGTGGCACTGACCCTGGGCTTGCCGGTGCTCTTGTCAACAGTCGCGATCGCGCCCGCCACCGCGGCCCCAGCGCAGGGCTCCACCGTTGCGGCGGTTGCCCAGAAGAATCTGGATCCCAACAGCTACAAGGACGGCCGCTACATCGTTGTCCTGGCCGAGAAGCCGGCAGCCATCGGATCGCGGTGGCCTTGGTGCGCCGGAGGATGTTGCGGAGCGCCAGGCCGCTGGCCATCGCGTCGGGGTCCGGGTCGTTGTGCAGCAGGATCAGCACGCGGTCGGCGTCGGCGAAGTACCGCTGGTACTGCTGGACCCGCGCGCGGGTCAGCGACCGGCTGACCTGGCGTGACCAGCGGGCCGCCGAACAGCTCGGCCAGCGTCAGGTAGAGCACGCTCGGGGAAGGCGGCGCGGATCTCGTCCTCGCGCCGCGTGCCCGCGTTCGTCGCCCATGCCGAGCACGTAGACCAGCGTGGCGCCGGCGTCGCTGATGGCCGCCAGGCGCTTCTTCAGCCCCGGGCGGCCGTTGTCCTCGACGATGACGCAGGTGGTGGGGGAGAGGTCGGCCTTGAGGTAGGTGTCGGTGCGGCGCAGGTCGCCCGCGGTGACGCCGGATGCCGGCCTCGTGGAGCTTGCGCGCGAGCGGGCGGCTTTCGACGAGGAACTCGGTCTCGAAGCTGGACGCGAGCGCGGTCTCCAGCATCCGCACGACGAGTTCGGTCTGACAGACGGCCAGGCACCTCATCGCGCGGCCAGTGACCTCGGGATGAGTCGGAGAGATGACGGTCCATCGGCGCCAACCTCCTATTATACTCAAACAGAGGCGGGCTGGCCGGAGACCGCGCGGCCGGCGGGGCAGCCGGGCGGTCCCGGTGCGAAGGCGGACGAGGGAGCGCGATGACCAGGCGGCGGTCGTGCGGCGTGGCGCTCGTGCTGCTCGGCGCGATCGGCGTTGCGGCCGGGCTGGCGGCCCAGGGCGGGCAGCCGACCTTCCGGAGCGGCGTCGACATCGTCAACTTCGGCGTGACCGTGGTGGACAAGAAGGGCAACTACCTCACCGACCTCGCGGCAGGAGGACTTCGAGGTCTACGAGGACGGCCAGAAGCAGTCGCTCCGCTTCTTCATGCCCTGCGACGCCCAGGCGGGCGGGACGGCGTCGGCCATCCCGCCGTCGGAACTCCACCTGGGCGCGCTGTTCGACATCAGCGGCAGCATGGAGGCCGACCTGGCGTTCGCCCGCAGCGCGGCGATCAAGTTCCTCAACAGCCTCAGCGAGGCGCGCGACTTCACCCTGGTGGACTTCGACACCGAGGTGCGCGTCGCGCGCTTCAGCCAGTCCGAGTTCACCCGGCTGGTCGAGCGGATCCGCAGCCGCAAGGCCGACGGCTACACCGCCCTCTGGGACGCGACCGGCGTCTACCTCGACGGCGCGTCGCGCGAGGACGGCCGGAAGATCCTCGTCCTCTACACCGACGGCGGCGACAACGCGAGCAACATCACGCTTCGACGACCTGCTCGACCTGCTGAAGGCGTCCGACGTCACCGTGCACGCGATCGGCTTCCTCGAGCACCAGCCGGCCAGCGCCCGCATGGAGCTGCGGGTCCGGCTGCAGCGGCTCGCCGAGCTGACCGGCGGCCAGGCGTTCTTCCCGATGTCGATGAAGGAACTGGACGCGGTCTACGAGAAGGTGGCCGCCGAAATCGACGCCCAGTACACGCTGGGCTACCTCTCGACCAACGCCAAGGCCGACGGCACGTGGCGCAAGGTCGGAGATCAAGGTCGCGCGGCCCGGCGCTGAAGGACGTCAAGGTGCGCACCCGGCAGGGCTACTTCGCACCGCTCAGGAAGGTAGCGCGAGGGAACCGGTGCGATGCGGACCGATTTCGACCTCGTCTCCGACTTCGAGCTGCGCGGCGACCAGCCGCGGGCCATCGACGAGCTGGTCGCAGGGACTGGAGCGGGGCGACCCGCACCAGGTGCTGCTCGGCGTGACCGGGTCGGGCAAGACGTTCACGATGGCCCAGGTCATCGCCCGGGTGAACCGCCCGACGCTGGTGATGGTCCACAACAAGACGCTGGCGGCCCAGCTCTACGAGGAGTTCAGGCGCTTCTTCCCGCACAACGCCGTCGAGTACTTCGTCAGCTACTACGACTACTACCAGCCCGAGGCCTACGTCCCGGCCAGCGACACCTACATCGAGAAGGAAGCGACGATCAACGACGAGATCGACCGGATGCGCCTGTCCGCGACCCGCTCGCTCTTCGAGCGCCGCGACGTGCATCATCGTCGCCAGCGTGTCGTGCATCTACGGCCTGGGGTCGCCCGGAGGCCTACTACGGGATGATGCTGCCGCTCGAGATGGGGCAGCGGATCGAGCGCGAGCAGATCCTCCGCAAGCTGGTGGACATCCAGTACGAGCGCAACGACGTCGACTTCGGCCGCGGCACCTTCCGCGTCCGCGGCGACATCGTCGAGGTGTACCCGTCGTACGAGGAGCAGGCGGTCCGGATCGAGCTGTTCGGCGACGAGGTGGACGAACTGGTCGTCTTCGACCCGCTCACCGGCCGCACGTCGCGCCGGCACGACCGGATCGCCGATCTACCCGAAGTCGCACTTCGTCACGCCGCGCGAGCGCACGCGGCAGGCGATCGAGTCGATCAAGGCCGAGCTGGTCGAGCGCCGCGCCGCAGCTGGAGGCGGAGGGCAAGCTGCTCGAGGCGCAGCGCCTGCACCAGCGGACGATGTTCGACCTCGAGATGATCCGCGAGATCGGCTACTGCCACGGCATCGAGAACTACGCCCGGCACCTGACCGGCCGGGCGCCGGGCGAGCCGCCGCCGACGCTGCTCGACTACCTCCCGGCCGACGCCTCGTGTTCGTGGACGAGAGCCACCAGACGGTGCCGCAGATCCGCGGGATGTACCACGGCGACCGGTCGCGCAAGGAGGTCCTGGTCGAGCTACGGCTTCCGCCTGCCGTCGGCGCTCGACAACCGCCCGCTGAACTTCGAGGAGTGGCAGGCGCGGTCCCACCAGGTGGTCTTCGTCTCGGCCACGCCCGGGCCCTTCGAGCTGCAGCGCGGCCGGCGGCGTCGTCGTCGAGCAGATCATCCGGCCGACGGGCCTGATCGACCCGCCGATCGAGATCCGGCCGGTGAAGGGCCAGGTGGACGACCTGCTGGCCGAGATCCGCGACCGCGCGGCGCGGAGCGAGCGGGTGCTGGTGACGACGCTGACCAAGCGGATGGCCGAGGACCTGACCGCAGTACTACCAGGAGCTGGGCGTCCGCGTGCGCTACCTGCACTCCGACATCGACACCCTCGAGCGGGTGGAGATCCTGCGCGACCTGCGGCGCGGCGAGTTCGACGTGCTGGTCGGGCATCAACCTGCTCCGCGAGGGGCTCGACCTGCCCGAGGTGTCGCTGGTGGCGATCCTCGACGCCGACAAGGAGGGGTTCCTCCGGTCGGCCGGGTCGCTCATCCAGACGTCCGGCCGGGCGGCGCGCAACGTCAACGGCCGGGTGATCATGTACGCGGACCGTCATCACCGAGTCGATGCGGGCGGCGATCGCCGAGACCGACCGGCGGCGCCAGGCGCAGGAGGCCTACAACGCCGGAGCACGGCATCACGCCGGCCTCCATCGTCAAGCAGATCGACGACGTGCTGTCCAGCGTGTACGAGCGCGACTACATGGCCGTGCCCGCGCCGCGAACCCGCGCCGGCTTCCGGACGCAGGCGGAGCTCGACGCCCACATCGCCGGCCTGGAGCGCGAGATGCGCGAGGCGGCGGCGAACCTCGATTTCGAGAGGGCCGCGGAGCTTCGCGACCGCATCAAGGGCCTGAAGCGGCGGGAACTGGGGTTCGGGGCCGCCGCCGGGTAACCGGCACGGCGCGACAGTTGCTGCAACTCGGGCGGCGATATGCGATCATGATCCAGCGGCCCGTGGCCGCCCGGTTCTCATCCAACGAGTCTTCCAAGGAGTAGAGGCCATGAGCGACGAACACAGTGGTGCCGGCAAGATCCTGACAGCATTCGTCATTGGCGCGGCGGCAGGCGCAGCAGTGGCCTTGTTGTTCGCGCCGCAGTCCGGGAAGGAGACGCGGGAATTCCTGGGCGAAAAGGCCCGGGAAGGCCGCGAGAAGGCCACCGAGGCCGCGCGCCAGGCCCGGGAAGCGCTGGCGAGGCAGCGGGAGACGATCAGCTCGGCGATCGAGCGCGGGCGCGAGGCCTACCGGGACGCGCGAGAGAAGGAGACCGCGTGAGCACGACCGCGGTGGTGTTCCTCGGGATCATCGCCGTCGCCACCGCGCTGACCGCCGTGGGCCAACTGCTCCAGGCGGTCGTGGTGGCGCGTCTCGCGAAGCGCATCGAGTCGGTGGCCGAGACGATCGACCACGAAATCCGTCCGCTGATCGCGCAGGCGACCACGGTCGCGTCCAACGCCGCGCGCGCGAGCGAGGTGGCCGTGGCCCAGATCGAACGAGCCGACAGGCTGTTCGCCGACGTGGCCCGGCGGGTGGACGATACCACCCGCATGCTGCAGGACACGATCCTCGCGCCCGCACGCCAGGGCCGCGCCCTGCTCGCGGCGGTCGGCGCGGCCATTGGGGCGGTTCGCCTGGGCCGGTCGACCTCGTCCGGCTCGGCCGTTGACGAAGACGACCCCCTGTTCATCGGGTGAGGTGCGGGCGGGGGCTGCCGGCCCCCCGTCCGCGCTTCTCGCACCCCCGCGACCGTCCTATTTCCCCCGTTCTCGCCGTCGCACGCCAATCAGCATTTGACGCCGGACCCCGCAGGTGGTAGAACACAATCGCATTGGCTCGAGTGGTGGCCTTCTGTGATACGGGGAGTTCATATGAGAACCAGGGTCGTCCGGGTGATGTCGCTGCTGTTCGTGTTCGGCTCCGTCGTGTTCCTCGCTCCGGCTGCGCTCGCGCAAGAATCCAAGTCGGTTCCCCTGGTCAAGGAGTTGGTACAGCTGCTCGACGAGCGCAAGCTCGACTCCATTGCCGCGAAAGATCCCTCGGCGCCTGACCTGTTCGTGGCGGCCCTCTACTTCCCGGGCAGCCAGCTGCTCGTCGTGTCGGCCCGGTACGCGGTGCCGCCGATCATGAACGAGAAGCTGACGAAGAAGGAGTTCCGGGAGGTCTACACCGATCTGAACAGTGCCTGCATCGAAGGCTCCAAGCTGCTCGTCATGGACATGGGGGCCGACGGCCTGAAGGCCAAGAAGGACGAGAACCGCTACGACACGTGCGACATCGGCGCGAAGAGCGTGCAGTTCGACGGCGAGTGGAAGAAGCAGAAGCTGAACTCCGAGGACGAGTACCTCAAGGCGTTCAGCGACGCCGACGAGCGCTACGTGAAGATCCTGACCGCCCTGATTGCGCAGGCCAAGAAGTCCTAGTGACCGCCGCCGGGCCCTGGGCCCGGCCGGACGCCCCGAAGGCCAGAATGGAGCCGGCCGCCGGCCGGCTCCGTTCTGGCCTTTGCTGTTTCAACGAGACCTTCGGCGCACGCCTGCATGACGTTCGAGCGTCACGCGCCCGCCACGGGCGGCTGGTCGATGGTGACGGATGTGTCAGGGAGAGGAATGGTGGGCACTACTGGATTCGAACCAGTGACCTCCTGCGTGTGAAGCAGGCGATCTAACCGCTGATCTAAGTGCCCGTCCCGGCAAGAACATTTAGTCTAAACCAAGTCGGCCGTTCGCGCCAAGCCTCCGGTCGCTATTTCCTCGTTTCCGGCAGCCGCCGGGGCGGCGGCCCGTCGTAGAGGTGTCCTTCGGGTCGATCTGGCGCATCGGATGCTGACGCGCCCGTTCCTCGCTGGCGTGCGCGACGAGCCCGGGGACGCGGGAGATCATGAACATCGCGTTGCCGAGTTCGGGTTCGAACCCGAGGTCGCCGCAGACCGCGGCAATCGCGCCGTCGATGTTGAGCGGGACGGGGCGGGCGGCGGCGCCGGGCCGCCAGCAGGCGCTCGATCGCGCGCATCATCTGGACGTGCTCGCCGTCGAGCTCGAGCTCGTGCGCCATCTGGAACAGGCGCGACGCCCGCGGATCGCGCGTGTGGAACCGGTGGCCGAATCCCGGCGGCGTGCGCCCGTCCTCCGTGCAGACGCGCAAGAGTTCGTCCGCCGCCTCCGCGATAGTTCTCGCCCTTGCGCACGCGGGCGAGTCCCTCTTCGAGGAACCGCATGCAGGTCTCGATGTCACCGCCGTGATACGGGCCGAAGCCCAGCACGCCGGCCGCGACCGCGGCGCGGAGCGGGGCGCCGGTCGTGGCGACGTTGCGCGCGGCCAGCGTCGACGGCGGCGTGACGCCGTGATCGATCGACGAGACCAGCACCGCCCCGAACAGCTTGCCGATCGCGGGCGTCGGCAGTTCGCCGCGCAGCAGCAGGTAGATCGCCTCGGCGAACGACAGGCGTCCCATCAGCTCGTCGACGGCGTAGCCGCGGATCAGGATCTTGTTCGGCTCGATCCGCGTGATCGCCGTGCGCCAGCCCGCGTCGTCGGTGCGTGGCTGCGTGCGCCGCTCCGACGCGGGGTCCGTCGCGGGACCGTGCTGCTGCGCTGTTTTGCCATGTTCGCCCCCCAAGGACAGCCGACCCGAGGCGCAGTGACCCAGTGACCCAGTTCCGTCGCAGTGACCTCAGTTCAGAGCGTCCCGTAGAGCCGATCGCCGAAATCGCCGAGCCCCGGCACGATGAACTTGTGCTCGTTGAGCCCGCTGGTCGACGACCGGCGTGTAGATGCGCGACGTCGGGATGATGCTGCTCGACGAGCGCGATGCCTTCCGGCGCGGCGACGATGCAGATCATGCGGATGTCGCGGGCGCCGGCCCGCTTCAGCAGATCGAGCGCCGCGACGGCGCTGCCGCCGGTGGCGAGCATCGGATCGATCATCAGCACGAAGCTGTGGTCGAGGCCGCGCGGCAGCTTCGAGTAGTACCTGCGACGCGACCGCCGTCAGTCTCGTCGCGCTGCAGGCCGATGTGGCCGACGCGCGCCGCGGGCAGCAGTTCGAGCACGGCGTCGAGCATGCCGAGCCCGGCGCGCAGCACCGGCACGACGACGACGTCGGCGGCCGATCCGCCGGCCGTCGGCGCGGCCCGAGCGGCGTCGCGACACGGTCGCCGGTTCGGTCGGCAGGTCGCGCAGCGCCTCGGCGGCCAGCAGCACGCTGATGCGCGTCGCCATCCGGCGGAACGCCTCGGAGGCGTCGGTGTCCCGGCTGCGGAGCACCAGGAGCGCATCCTGCACGAGCGGATGATCGACGAGGTGGACCGGCACGGCCCACTATACACGATAGGCCGCAACGCGGACAACGCGGCGCGACTGGGCGTCCGCCGGCGAACTCGCGGAATTCGGGTAAGATCGGCGTCCTATGACGACCACTCGCCGCGCTGTCGTGTCCTTGCTGCCGCGTCGCTCCTGCTCGTCCTTGCCGCTCGCCTCGTCGCGCAGCCGGACCGACCGGCGCCAGGTGTCGCTCATCGTCACCGGCGGCACCGTCGTCACGATGGACGGCAGCCGCGCGAGTGCTGTCGCCCGGCGCCGTCGCGATCGACGGCACGGACATCGTCGCGGTCGACACGCCCGACGGCGATCGCGCAGGCGTTCGCCGGCGGCCGAGACGATCGACGCGACCGGGCAGGTCGTCCTGCCCGGCCTGATCAACACCCACACGCACGCGCCGATGGTGATGTACCGCGGCCTCGCCGACGACCTGGCGCTGATGGACTGGCTGCAGCAAGTACATCTTTCCCGGCCGAGGCGAAGACCGTGTCGCCGGAGTTCGTGCGCGTCGGCACGCGGCTGGCCGCGCTCGAGATGATCCAGTCGGGCACGACGACCTTCGCCGACATGTACTACTTCGAGGAGGAGATCGCGCGGGCGACGCAAGGCGGCGGGCCTGCGCGGCGTGCTCGGGCAGACGATCATCCAGTTCCCGGTCGCCGACGCGAAGACGCCGGCCGAGGCGCTGGCGCGGGCCGAGGCGTTCATCAAGGAGTTCGCGGACGACGATCTGATCGTCGCCGGCGGTCGCGCCGCACGCGCTGTACACGCTCGACGAGCCGACGCTCGCGCGCGTCCGCGGCGCTGGCCGACCGCTACGGCGTGCCCGATCCTCATCCACCTCGCCGAGACCGAGGACGAGGTCGACGATCGTCGCGAGAGCAGCACAAGCATGACGCCGGCCGCGCTACCTCGAGTCGATCGGCTTCCTCGGGCCCGCGCATCGCTGGCGGCGCACGGCGTCTGGGTGACCGACGACGACATCGCGATCCTGAAGCGCGCGCGGCGTCGGCGTGTCGCACAACCCCGAGAGCAACATGAAGCTGGCGAGCGGGACGGCGCCGGTGCCGAAGTACCTGGCGGCCGGCGTGACGCGTCGGCCTCGGCACCGACGGCGCCGCCAGCAACAACGACCTCGACATGTTCGAGGCGATGCGCCAGGCGGCGTTCCTGCACAAGCTCGCGACGCAGCGATCCGCGGGCCGTGCCGGCGCCGGCGGCGCTCGAGATGGCGACGATCGGCGGCGCCCGCGCGCTCGGCCTGGACAGGCTCGATCGGGTCGCTCGAGGCGGGCAAGCGGGCCGACCTCATCGTCGTGGCGATGAACGGCGCCGCGGCAGACGCCGATGTACGACCCGGTCTCGCACCTCGTCTACGTGACGCGCGGCGACGACGTGCGGACGACGATCGTCAACGGGCAGGGTGCTGATGCGCGACCGGCAGGTGCTGCACGCTCGACGAGCGCGGCGGTGCTCGCCGAGGCGCGCGCGCTGGCCGCACGGTACGAAGGTCGGCAGCGGAGCAGGCCGGACGTCGGCGCGCTCACTCGTCGAGCACGCCGATGTACGGCAGGTTGCGGTACTGCTCGGCGTAGTCGAGGCCGTAGCCGACGACGAACCGGTCCTCGATCGTGAAGCCGATGTACTCGACCTTGACGTCGACCTTCCGGCGCGACGGCTTGCTGAGGAGGCAGGCGGTGCGCAGCGTCTTCGGGTTCGCGCGCGTGCAGGATCTCCTGCAGGTAGGCGAGCGTCAGGCCGGTGTCGACGATGTCCTCGACGATGATGACGTTGCGGCCCTCGAGGCCGGAGTCGAGGTCCTTGAGCATCCGGACCTCGCCCGACGAGGTCGTGCCCTTGCGCGTAGCTCGAGACCGCCATGAAGTCGATGCGTGACGTGCCGGTCCATCGCGCGGATCAGGTCGCCGAGGAACAGGAACGCGCCCTTGAGGATCGCGACGAGGTGCAGGTCCTCGTCGGGCGGGTAGTCGCGTGCGCAGATTTCCTGGGCCAGGGCCGTGATGCGCGCCTGGACTTCGTCGGCGCTGAGCATGACGGGCGGTGCGAGTTCGGGCATCGGCGTGAGGCTCTGCAGGTTTCGCGGCGCGACGGGCTGTGCCGCGCGGAAGCAGAAGCTATAGCACATTGCCGGCGCGGGAAGTTGAAGAGCCCGGCGGTCGTGATATGCTCCAAGTTCCCGCGGCCGTCGTGGCCGCCGGGCATCGCGATTCGAGTCGATTCCGGGCATGACCCAGGCCTTCAGGATTGCCCTCGGCGCCGACCACGGCGGCTTCGAACTCAAGCAGCAGCTCAAGGATCACCTGTCGTCCCGCGGCCACGCGGTGCGCGACTGCGGGACGCACGGCAAGGACGCGGTGGACTACCCGAGGATCGCCGCGGCGGTGGCCGCGCTGGTCGCCTCGGGCGAGTGCGAGTTCGGCGTCATGGTGGACGGCGCCGGCATCGGGTCGGCGATGGCCGCCAACAAGGTGCCGGGCGTCCTGGCCGCCGCCTGCTACAACGAGGCGCTGGCGCGCAACGCCGCGAGCACAACGACGCCAACGTGCTGACGCTCGGCGCCGGCCAGACGTCCGCCGGACGCGGCGCGCGGCATCGTGGACGTGTTCCTGGCCACCGCGCTGCACGGCCGACCGCCACCGGGCGCGCGTGCAGATGATCCGGGACATCGAGCGAGGACGCATGAGCACTTCTTCCGCAGGGCGGGCCGGCGCTGTCGGCCGAGGACGTCAACCGCATCGCCGAGCGCGTGCGGCAGCTGCTCGCAGGAGCAGGGCGGCGCGGGCGCGCGGCCGGCGCCGCGCCGATGTCGATCGCCCAGGTGGCCGCCTCATCGACCACACGCTGCTCAAGCCGGAGGCGACGCAGGCCGACATCCAGAAGCTGTGCGACGAGGCGCGGCGCCACCGGTTCTTCTCGGTCTGCGTCAACCCGAGCTACGTCCGCCAGGCGGCGGCGCTGCTGCGCGGCACGCCGGTGAAGGTGTGCTGCGTGGTCGGCTTCCCGCTCGGCGCGCAGCCGCCCGAGACCAAGGCGCTCGAGGCGCGGCGCGCGATCCGCGAGGGCGCGCGCGAGATCGACATGGTGATCAACATCGGCGCGCTCAAGGGGCGCGAGGATGCCGCTGGTGCTCGAAGGACATCCGGGCGGTCGTCGAGGCCTGCCGGGACGGCCGGGCGATCTGCAAGGTGATCCTCGAGACGGCGCTGCTCGAACGACGAAGAGAAGATGCGCGGCTGCGAGTTGAGCATGAAGGCCGGCGCCGACTTCGTGAAGACGTCCACCGGCTTCGGCCCGGGCGGGGCGACGGTCGCGGACGTGGCCCTGATGAGCCGGACCGTGGCGGCGAAGAAGCTCGGCGTGAAGGCCGCGGGCGGCATCCGCAGCTACGCCGACGTGGTCAAGATGGTCGAGGCCGGCGCCACCCGGGTCGGCAGCAGCAGCAGCGTGAAGATCCTCGAAGAGGCGCGGGCGGCGGGCGCCGCAGTAGGACAGGTCGGAAGGGAGGAACCATGGCCGAACTTCGCTGCTACATCTTCCTCGACAGCCTGCAGCCGCAGTACGCGTCGTTCCTCGGGTCGGTCGTCGCAGGGCTTCCTGCCGATGCCGGGCCAGGCGTCGCTGTTCGTCGAGATCGCGCCGGGCATGGACATCATGCACGTCACCGACGTGGCGCTCAAGGCGACCGACGTGAAGCCGGGCATGCTGATCATCGAGCGCCTGTACGGCATGCTCGAGATCCACTCGGACTCGCAGGCCGACGTGCGCCAGGCGGGGCGCGCGATCCTCGACGCGCTCGAACCTGAAGGAAGAGGACCGGATCAAGCCGGAGATCGTGTCGAGCCAGGTGATCCGCAACATCACCGACTACCACACGCAGTTGATCAACCGCTCGCGCCACGGCGACATGATCCTGCCGGGGCAGACGCTCTACGTGATGGAGGTGGCGCCGGCCGGCTACGCGGCGCTCGCGGCGAACGAGGCCGAGAAGGCGGCGCACATCAACATCCTCGAGGTGCGCGCGTTCGGCAGCTTCGGCCGCGTCTACCTGGGCGGGGAGGAGCGCGACATCGACGTCGGCTACCGCGCCGCGGAGCAGGCGATTCGCGACGTGACGGGGCGGAAGGGGAAGGTCTGAGTGACTGGGCGATGCGTCAGAGGCCGCGACGAGCCGCGATCGCAGGGCCTGACTTGGACACAGGAGTCTCGAGCAATGACTGACGCACTTGGCATGATCGAGACGCGGTCGTTTCCGGCCGTCGTGGAGGCTGCCGACGCCGCGGTGAAGGCGGCCCGGGTCGAACTGGTGTCCTACGAGAAGACCGGCGGCGGCTACGTCTCCGTCGTCATCCGCGGCGACGTCGCGGCGGTGAAGGCGGCGTGCGACGCCGCGCAGGTGGCGGCCGCCCGCGTGGGCGAGGTCGTGGCCGTCCACATCATCGCGCGCCCGCACGTCAACGTGGACCAGGTCATGCCGCTCGGCCGCGTGGCCGAGGCGAAGGCCGCCAAGAAGTAAGCCGCTGGGGCCGGCGCGCGGCCGGCCCGGAGAACGGTCTATGCTGCTGGCGAAGGTGGTCGGCACGGTGGTCGCCACGCGGAAGGAGCCGAGCCTCGACGGGCTCAAGCTCCTGCTCGTGCGGCCCGTGAACGACGAAGGGCAGGAAATCGGCGCGCACCTGGTGGCCGCCGACGCCGTCGGCGCCGGTCCGGACGAGATCGTGCTGATTGCCGCGGGAAGTTCCGCGCGCCAGACCCAGGCGACCGACAAGCGACCCGTGGACGCGGTCGTCATGGCGATCGTGGACAGCTGGAGCATCGGAAGCGACCGTCAAGTACAAGAAGTGACCGCATGGCGAGCCTGACCGATCGCGACATCGAAGCCATCGCGCGGCGGATCGTCGCCGACCTCGACGGGAGGCCGGCGGCGCTGTCCGGGCCGGCGCCCGGCGTGGCGGCATCCCCGACACCGCCGGCCGGGATGGGCGTGTACTCGACCGTGGACGAGGCGGTGGCTGCCGCGCGGGCCGCGCAGCCGCGATTCGTGCGGCTGCCGCTCAAGACGCGCGCGGCCATCATCGGGGAAATCCGCCGGACGATGATCGAGCACGCGGCGGTCGCTCGCCAGGGCAGCCCACGACGAGACCGGGCTCGGCCGGGTCGAGGACAAGGTGGTGAAGAACCTCCTGGTCACCGAGAAGACCCCGGGGGTCGAGGACCTGGCGCCGCAGGCGGTCACCGGCGATCACGGGCTCTCGCTCATCGAGCCTGCGCCGTTCGGGGTGATCGGGGCGATCACGCCGGTCACCAACCCGACGTCCACGATCATCTGCAACGCGATCGGCATGCTCGCGGCCGGCAACGCGGTGGTCTTCAACGTCCACCCCTCGGCCAAGTCGTGCTCGATCCAGACCGTCGCCCTGCTCAACAAGGCGATCGTCGCGGCCGGCGGCCCGGCCGACGTCGTGACGTGCCTCGCGAACCCGACCATCGAGACCGCGCAGGAGACCATGCGCCACCGGGGAATCCGGCTGCTCGTCGTGACCGGCGGTGGCGCGGTCGTGAAGGCGGCCATGGCCAGCGGCAAGCGGGCGATCTGCGCCGGGCCCGGGAACCCGCCGGTCGTCGTCGACGAGACGGCCCACCTGGAGAAGGCGGGCCGCGACATCGTCCTTGGCGCGTCCACCGACAACAACATCATCTGCACCGACGAGAAGGAAGTGCTGGTGGTGGCCAGCGTGGCGGACGAACTGGTTCGCGCGATGACGCGGGCGGGCGCGGTGGTCGTGGACCGCAGCCAGGTGGCGGCGCTCGAGCGGCTGATCTTCACCGAGACGGCCGGGCCGCGGAAGCCCGGTCACGTCAACAAGGACCTGATCGGCAAGAACGCCGGCGTCATCTTGCGGATGATCGGCCTGAACGTGCCCGAGTCGCTGCGCCTCGGCTCGTCGAAGTGGACGAGGAGCATCCGCTCTTGTGGACCGAGCAGATGATGCCGATCATGCCGGTGTGCCGTGTGCCCGACGTCGATGCCGGGATCGACCTGGCGGTCCGCGTCGAAGGCGGCAACCGCCACACGGCCGTCATGCACTCGACCAACATCGACAGCCTGAGCCGCATGGCGCGGGAGTGCGACTGCAGCATCTTCGTGAAGAACGGCCGCTCGCAGGCGGGACTGGGTCTCGACGGCGAGGGGTACACGTCGTTCACCATCGCGAGCCCCACCGGCGAAGGCCTGACCGGGCCGCGATCGTTCTCGCGCTGGCGTCGGTGCGTGATGGTCGACCATTTCAGGATCACGTGATGAAGAAAGCATCCGCCCTGGCCCTCATCGAGTTCAGCGACATCCCGAGCGGGATCGACGCGACCGACGCGATGCTGAAGAAGTCGCCGATCGCGTTCGTGAAGTCCGGGACGATCACCAGCGGCCGGTACCTCACCTTGATCGGCGGGACGACCGGTGCCGTGGACCGCAACGGAAGGAAGCCCGGTCGGCTCTGGTTTCTCTGTGTGAGAACTACTGGTATCCGTTGTACGCCTATCTGCGCCGGCGCGGCTATCCAGCCGATCAGGCGCAGGATCTCACGCAGGACTTCTTCATCCGCGTGCTCGAAGGGCGGTATCTCGATCGTGCTGACCCGGAAAAGGGCCGGTTCCGATCGTTTCTTTTGACCTCTTTGAAGTTCTTTGTCGCTGACGAAGAAGATCGCCAGCGCGCGCAGAAACGGGGCGGCGGGGCGGTTGTCTCGCTCGAATTCTCGTCTGGCGAAGAGCGCTACCAACGCGAGCCTGCGCACGATGAGACGCCCGAGCGGATCTTCGAACGACGCTGGGCGCTTGCCGTGCTCGACCGGGTCGTTGAGAGATTGCGGAACGAGTTCGTGCAACACGGCCGCCCGGAGCATTTCGACCGGTTGAAAGTCTTTCTTCTCGGGCGGTCCGATGCGCCGTATGCCGCGCTAGCGCTCGAAATGAATACCTCAGAGGGAGCGCTCAAAGTCGCGATTCACAGGCTTCGCAAGAGGTACCGCGAACTCTTTCGCCAGGAAATCGCGGATACGGTGGCCGATCCCGCGGAAGTGGAGTCTGAGCTCAGGTTTCTGGCTGGCGTGCTGACGGGGAAGTAGCGGAAGCGAACGCCAGATTAGGGCCGGGGGAACCGGTTCAGCGGCGTTTGCCGCGGTTGACGGAAGTGGACATGCCGCCGCGGGGCTTGCCGAGGAGGGAGCGGGCGATTTCGATGCGGCCCATGAGGACGAGGTCGGGGTCGTTCATGCGGGCGAGGAAGGTGTCGGCGTCGACGCCGTCGATCTGCGCGGCGCGGTAGAGGGTGTTGCGGAAGTGCTGGACTGAGGGCCAATGCTCGCGTTCGGCCAGGTTGGGCATGTCGGCATCGGTGTCGACCTTATAGAGTTCGGCGCAGGCGGAGAGGCCCTTGTCGATGGCGAGTGCGGGCGGTTTCCTCGTCCTTGGCGAGACGGGCAGCGTCAGCGATGGCGGCCCAGGCCTGGGCGTTGAGGCGGGGATCCTTGATGCCCTTCAAGATCGTGATGGCCTGGCCGATCACGCTGCGGGCCGTGGCCGGGTCTTTCTCGGCGGCTTGCCGGGCTAGCTGCGTCAGAGTCTGGATCTGCGTGGACTCGAGCGGGATGTCCTTGACGCGGGAGATGGCCGACTGGATGTCCTTCTGCGACAGGGCGAGGATTTCGAGCGAGCGTGTTTCCGAGAGAGCTTCGAGACGCATATTGGCATCGGCTTGCGGATCTCGCTGGTCGCCTTTGCCCGAGCTGTTTATGTTCGTGGAGATGCCTTCCTTTTCGTCGGTCATCATGGACTTCCTACCTTCGGGGAAGCGAAGGACGACTTCGCGGAGTCCGGGACGCTTCTCAAGCAGGTCGGCGGCGCGTTTGGGATCGATCTCCTGCAAGAACGTGGATGAGGTCGAAGAGCTGATAGTCTTTTCGGTTTTCGAAATTGGCCGTGCCTTTGGAGGCGGCGAGGGAGATGATCGAGGAGCGGCCATCGTCCTTCTGATCGAGGATGGCGTTGACGAGTTTGGTCAGAGCGGCCTCGACGACAGGGCGCGGCAATGAGCGCCAGTGTTTGGCAATCAGATCCTGGAAGCTGACGCCGGAGTCGAGCTGAACGTTCATGAAGGCGTTGGAGAAGAGCGAGAGGCGGCGGGGGTCGTCCGGCGGGAGAGTGCGGAGTAGACTGTCGATGGCACGGAGCGGAGGGTAGCCCTGGCCGGCATTCTCCTCGACGACGCGGGCGGCGCGGTCTGTCTCCTTCTTCGCGATGAGGGCGAGGGCGATGCGCTCGACGGCGTTGCCGCGGCGATCGACGGGGAGGCCGGGGAGCATCTCAATGGCCTTGTCTACATCGACGTCGGCGGCGGCGAACACGACGCGGGTCTGGAGGCTGGCCGGGGTGATGTTGCTGCTGGCCTCAGGCGGGACGGCACCGGCGGCGGCGAAGGCCTGGTCGAGAAGTTCGAGAGTCTTGGCCTTGTCGAACTCCGGGTAGAGCTGGATGATTTCGAGAAGAGCTGCGACCTGGATGGCGGGCGAGGCGGAGGAGAGCGTTTCGAGCGAGGAGTCGAGGAGTTGGCGGGCTTTGATCCGGGGTGTTGGCTTGGGGTCGGGGGCGGCAGACTGCTGGGCCATCAAAGCACTGCCGAGGAGGAGGAAGATGGCAGGTCGCATATTCTGGATGGGTGACTAGAGCGATCATACTCCTGGCGATTTCCGGATTGGCGGCGGGCCAGCCCGGCAATTGGACGCGGCCGTATCCGGCGCACAAGATAGCGGGCAACGTATATTATGTCGGGACCGAGGATCTGGCTTGCTTTCTGGTGACCGACCCGGCGGGACACATTCTCATCAATACAGGGCTCGCCAACTCGGTGCCACAGATCCGCGAGGGCGTCGAGAAGTTGGGGTTCCGATTCGGCGACATCAAGATCCTGCTGACGATGCAGGCACATTACGATCACGTGGCCGGCTTTGCGGAGGTTGTGAAAGTGACCGGAGCGAAGGTGTACGCGACCGAGGGCGACGCAGGCGTGCTCGAAGATGGCGGGCGGAGCGATCCGGGGCTGGGTCCGGAGGGATACTTTCCGCGAGTGAAGGTGGAACGGCGGCTCAAGGACGGAGAGTCGATCCGGCTTGGGGGGACGGTGCTGACAGTGCGTTCGACGCCGGGCCACACGCGCGGTAGCGTCAGCTACTCGACGACCGTGCGTGAGGGGGGCAAGCAGTTGGAGTTCCTGTTCGTGAACATGAACACGGTGGTGATGCCGCTGGTGGGCAATGCCAAGTACCCGAACATCGTGGCTGACTTCGAGAAGTCGTTCGCGGCGCAGAAGACGTGGCGGCCCGATATCTGGGTGGCTGCGCACGCTTCGCAGTATCAGATGGCGGATAAGCGGAAGACGGGCTCGTTCGTGGATCGGGATGGGTATCCGAAGGCGGTCGCTGAGCACGAGAAACAGTTCCGCGAGCGGCTTGCTACAGAATCGGCCCGGAAGCGGTGATCGCGAGGACGCCAGGGTGGTTGGTATGCTGTCAGCATGTTGAAGTCCCTTATCGTACTCGCCGGTCTCGGCGCGGCGCTCACAGCCGCGGCCCAGACGCCGGCCGCGGCTCCCGCACCCACGGCGCCGGAACGCAAGCCTGGTCTTTACGCCAACATGCAGACGTCGATGGGCACGATCGTCATACGCATGTATGAGACCGAATCGCCCATCACAGTCAAGAATTTTGTCGATCTCGGGCTCGGCCTGAAGTACTGGAAAGACCCCAAGACAGGGACGCGTGTGAAGAGGCCGCTGTATAACGGATTGACCTTCCATCGCGTGATTCCGGACTTCATGATTCAGGGCGGCGATCCGCTCGGAACCGGAACCGGCGGCACGGAGGAGATCAAAGACGAGTTCAACCCGTCGCTGAACTTCAACGTCCCGGGCAAGCTCGCGATGGCGAATGCAGGGCCTGGCACGGGATCATGCCAGTTCTTCATTACGGAGTCGGCGGAGCGGACCAAGCACCTGAAGGGCCTGCATACGATCTTCGGCGAGGTGACAGAGAACTTTGGCCTGGTGGCGAAGATCTCCAGGGTGCCGACCGGGGCGAACAACAAGCCGGTGACACCGGTGATCATTCAAAGGCTGACCTTTGAGCGAGTGGGCGCGGTGCCGCCGGGCGGGATTGTGCTGCCGGCGAAGACCGCACCGGCTACGAAGAAGGCCGCGCCCAAGACTGGCGCTCCTGCTACAAAGAGCACTGCTCCGGCGACCAAGTCCACAACGACGGCGCCGAAGACCACTACGACCGCGCCGAAGACCACAACCCCGGCTGCGCCGGCGAAGAAGTAGCCCTCAAGCGGAAGGCGGATCGAGCGGCACCTCGACAAAGAAGAGGTCCTTGCCGCCGGGTCCGCCTTCGCGTATTCCGCTGATGTAGATGAAGGCGTTGCGCTGGTGGCGCACCTCAAAGTAGAAGAAGCCGTGTGCCGATTCGCCGGTGAGCAGCGTTTTGGCGCTGAATGCGCGGGTCTCGAATTCAATCGCCGACAGAGGGTTCTTCTTCTTGGGCAAGGGAATCGGGACGGGGTAGGTGGGTCCGGTATTGGGCCGTTTGGGTCCGCCGGTCAGGTAGGGCAGGTCGGAAGCCGGGACGGGCTCGACCTGATTGCCTTTGAACTGGTAGAGGAGTTTCATGCGGTCGAGCATGAGGGTTTGCTTGCCCTTGTTCTCGAAGAGCATCAGGACGGGCAGGACGCCGAATTCGTTGGGGTTCTTCTTGCCGAAAGCCGTGCGGACCTCGGCGTCGCTTTCGTACTTTACAGCGGCGATTTCCAGGCCGTTCACCTTCTGATGGGAGGGGAAATCGGCGGCCCGGCCGGGCTTGAAGGCAGGCTCGTCGGCGGCGAAGGCCGGATAAGCAGCCGCGTTAAAGCATACAATCAGGAATTTGCGGCGCTCGGTTACGCTTCTGTCGTATAAGGCCTTCACGGTCCTCAGCTTCCCCCTTCTCTTACTGTATCTGGCATTCCGGGTGGCCAAGAACCGGGCATACCTGCGCGGACTCGGCGAACGGTTCGGCTTTCTTCCTGCCGACTTCCGGCAGACGGGGCCGGGCGCCGTCTGGTTGCATGCGGTGAGCGTGGGGGAGGCGATTGTCGCGCTGCCGCTGATCGAGGAGATCAAGCGGCGATTGCCGGGGGTGAGGGTTTTTGTTTCGTCGACCACGCTGGCGGGGCGGGCGATGGCCGCGCAAAAGCTGGCTCGAAAGGCGGACGGGGTGTTCTACGCGCCGCTCGACCTGGGCTGGGTGGTGCGGAGTGTCCTGAGGCAGATCAAGCCGGCGGTAGTGGTGGTGATGGAAACCGAGATCTGGCCCAACCTGTTCAGGGAAACAAGGGCGAGCGGCTCGCGGCTACTGATCGTCAATGGGCGCATTTCGGACAAGGCGCTCCCCGGCTATCGCCGATGGGCGTGGTTCTTCCGCTCAGTGCTGCCGGATGCCGCGTGCGTGCTGGCACAGGACGAGACGGCAGCGGCACGGTATCGGGAGTTGGGGGCGGAGAGAGTGGAAGCCGCGGGCAATCTGAAGTACGACTTCGATCCGTCGGCAGCGAGGGTCGCCGCTGAGGTTGAGGCGTTCCTGGCGGCGGTGCGTCCGGATGCGGTGTGGATCGCGGCGTCGACAATGCCGCCAGAGACCTCGGACGACCCTGACGAGGATGTGGTGGTGCTGGACGCATTTGAGTCGCTGCGGCAAAGGCACGAGCGGCTGTTGATGATTCTTGTGCCGCGTCGACCCGAGCGCTTCGATTCCGCAGCCAGACTGCTGGAGCAGCGGGGCATCTCTTTTGTGCGCCGCTCGGCGATTGGAGAAGGCGGGACGCTGGCACTGCCCGGAGTTCTGCTGCTGGACAGCATTGGGGAGCTATCGGGATTGTTCGGGCGCGGCGACGTGGTGTTCATGGGAGGGACGCTGGTTCATCGCGGCGGCCACAACATACTGGAGCCCGCGGCGTTCGGCCGGGCAGTGGTGACGGGGCCGCACATGGAGAACTTCTCGGAGATCGCGGCGAGCTTTCGCGAGGCCGATGCGGTGGTGACGGTCGATGCAGCGGAAGAGCTTGCGCCGGCGGTGGACCGACTGCTGAATGATCCGTTGCTTCGAGGGGCTCTCGGCGGGCGGGCACGTGAACAGGCGAACCTGCGGCGCGGGGCGACGGCGCACGCCGGCAACCGCATCGCTGAGTTGTACGAACAGGCGACTCCGCGGCCGCCACGAGTGAGTCTGCCAGGGTTCATCTGGCGGGCAGGGGTTGCGGCGGATCGTGCGCTGACGCGCAGGCAGAGGCTGGAAACGCCGGTGATCAGTGTGGGCAACCTGGCGATGGGGGGAACCGGAAAGACGCCCATGGTGCTGTGGCTGGCGGAGAAGCTTACGCTGGCGGGAGTGCGAGCCGCGGTCCTGACCAGGGGCTATGGGCGCACGTCGAGAAAGGCAGTCTCGCTGCCCGCCGGAAGCCGCGCTCCGATTGCAGAGACCGGGGAAGAACCGCAACTGCTGCTGCGGTCCGGTCTCGTGCCGGTGGGCATTGCGCGCAACCGCGCGGCGATCGCCCGGCAGATGACCAAGGACATCAGTCCCGACGTCTTTCTGCTTGACGATGGCTTTCAGCATTGGCAGCTTGCGCGAGATTTGGACATTGTCCTGGTCGACTCACTGGACCCGTGGCGCGGCGGACTGCCGCCGGGGGGGCGGCTGCGTGAAGATGTGGGCGCGCTGGCACGGGCCCAGGTAATCGTGCTGACCCGCACACAAACCCATCGGACATACGCGGGATTAATGGCCGAGATCAGAGCCGCGAATCCAACCGCTCCGATCTTCCGGGCGCGAGTGGAAACAGACCAGCCGCCGTTCGCCCCCGGCGAAAAGGTCGGGGCATTCTGCGGACTCGCGCAGCCGGAGACTTTCCGGGCGACGCTGCTTTCGCTGGGCTGCGAGCCTGTGTTCTTCAAAGTGTTCCCGGACCACCACAAGTATTCAGAGGTGGAACTGACGGCGATGGCCGCAGGCGCTCCAAAGCTGGTGACGACGGAGAAGGACCTGCTGAATGTTCCCGACCGGCTGCGGGGCGCGCTGCCCATCGTCAGCTTGCGCGTCCGCATGGTGGTGGAGGATGGCGAGCGGCTGATGGAGTTGGTGCTGGGTGCGCTCCGCAAGCGCTAATCATGTGTTAACGTCAAGAAATCCGGAGGGTTTAGATGCATCGGCGTGAACTTCTCAAGTCAAGCGCGGCGGCACTCAGCCTCAGCGCGTTTCCCTACCATCTTTTCGCGAAGGACCAGCAGAAGCTGGCGAGCGACGTCATCGAACTCGGGCCGAAGAAGATCAAGCTGAGCCGCCTGGCGATGGGCACCGGAACCAACGGCGGCGGCGGCAGCTCAAATCAGACCAAGCAGCTTGGCGTCGAGGGCCTGGCCCGGATGTTGGAGGCGGCTGTCGACAACGGAGTCAACTTCTGGGATTCGGCCGACCAGTACGGCACGCATCCGTATCTGAAGGCGGGGCTTGCGCGAGTGAAGCGCGACAAAGTGGTCATCCTCTCGAAGACGCACGCATCGACTGAAGCCGAGATGAAGGCCGACATCGACCGCTTCAGGCGGGAGCTGAATACGGACTACATCGACATTCTTCTGCTGCATTGCATGATGGACGGGAACTGGCCGGAGCGGAAGAAGGGCGCGATGGAGCACATCGCGAGGCTGCAGTCCGATGGCATCGTTCGCACAAAGGGTGTGAGCTGCCACACGATGGCTGCGCTGAAGACCGCGGCGGCGACGCCGTGGGTGGAAGTGGACCTGGCGCGGATCAACCCGGCGGGTGTGGCGATGGATGCAGCGCCGGAAGTCGTGCTGCCAGTGCTTCAGGAGATGAAAGCGGCTGGCAAGGGGATCATCGGGATGAAGATCTTCGGCGCGGGAAAGCTGCGCAATCGCACGGACGAGTGCCTGCAGTTCGCCCTTGCCCAGAAGGTGGTGGACTGTTTCACCATCGGAAGCGAGAGCGAAGCCGAGCTGAAGCAGCTTTTGACGAAGATTCCGGCGGCGAGCACGCGGGGCTAGGCAGCGGCCGGGCCTGGATCGGCCGGCAGGGCGTATCGGCCACCTCGAGGTTCAGCACTGCCATAGGTCCTGGGCCGCATCGAACCGGCAGAGTGCGCGCGGGATGATGACTTCAGTGTGTGCAATTAAGTTTCGTTCAGCTTCAACTTCTCTATTGACGACAATCGAGTCTTAAAAGCATAATCATATCAACACATAAGTCGTCATCGACTTAATTGCATCCCCGAGAGGAGGCCCAGCTCCTCTCAAGCCCCTCTGACAGAGGCCCCACGGATCCCAGCCGCGGGGCCTCACGCCTTTTAGGGGGACACTTTTGGGGCCTGCCGGAAAATTCTCCCCAACTCCCAATTGCAGTCGACCTGGCGCTTCATGAGGTATTCGGACCTAGTGGTGCAGAGTTCTCACATTAGGGTTTTCGTATGGGTGAAAACCCCCGGGCGGCGAGTCCGGGACGGCTGCAACTGCTTGATTTCAGGTTCGAGAAGTTTGGCATCGATCTTGCAGTGTATAGGTCAACCAGTCGTTATAAACGACTAAATCATCCCCGAGAGGGTACCCAGACCCTCTCATAGCCCCTCTGACAGAGGCCCCTGCGGTTAACGCCACCGGGGCCTTTCCTCTATTTGGGGGGTACCTTCCCCACTTCCCCGGAACAAACACAGCGCGCTATGCTGGGCGGCGAGGAGTCGTCTGTTCATGCGGGTACTGGTGACAGGAGCGAGCGGCTACGTGGGTTCGGCGGTCTGCGAGGCGCTGCGCAAGGCGGGGCATCAGGTGACGGGGGTGGCGCGCAGCGCGGCGAGCGAATCGCTATTGGAAGCCCGGGGAGATGGGGTCATCAGGGCGTCGCTGGAAGAGCCGGGCCTTCTGGCCCAGGCGACTGAGCGCGCAGAGGCTATCATCCATGCTGCGGGCAAGATAAGCACGCCGGAGGCGGCAGGGCTGGACCGGGCAGCCGTGACCGCGATGCTGGACGCTCTGGCGGGCTCGGGCAAGCCATTCATCTACACGAGCGGTGTGTGGGTGTTCGGCGACACGCGGGGCAGGATGCTCGGCGAGATGGGCGCGTTGTATCCTCCGGCGCTCGTAGCCTGGAGGCCGGCTGTGGAGAACCTCGTCCTGGAGGCGCGGGAGCGGGACGTGGCGACGATGGTCTTCCGTCCGGGGATGGTATTCGGAAGAAAGGGCGGAGCGCCAGCGGGTTTCTTCAGGCAGGCGCGGGAGGAGGGGGTCGTTCGATTTATCGGGTCAGGCGAGCAGCACTGGTCGACGGTTCACGCTGATGACCTGGCCGAACTGTACCGGTTGGCGATCGAGGCGCCGGCCGGGGGAGAGATGTTCATTGCCTGCGGTGGGATGCCGCAGCCGGTGAGGAAGATCGCGCTGGCGGTCGCCAAGGCATGTGGCATCGAGGGCAAAGTGGAATCGATTCCTGTCGAGGCGGCGAAAGAGCGGCTGGGCCCGGTTGCCGAGTGTCTCGCCATGGACTTGAAAGCGGGAAGCACGAAGGCAGCGCGCTTTTTTGGCTGGACGGTGAGGCGGCCCTCGATCTTTGACGAAATCTTCAGTGGCAGCTACCTGGGTTGAGGGTCGCTGCAGGCCGAGAGGAATATTCGCCGGCGTTCGAGGAGGGCTTCGATCTGCCTGTTTTCGAGGAGTGGGGAAAGGGCGGCGGTGACGGCGGCCGGGTCGAGAGCTTCGATCGGGGGGCGGAAATCAGCGGCGCAGAAATCGACGCCCACAGGCAGAGGTTTGTCCGTAGTGATCCGGAATGCACGTGAGTGGTCGATCATCCACACATGCCAGCGCTTGTCGATGAGCAGATTGCTTTTGTTGCGATCGGTATTGTCGATCAGGTAGTCGAACACCTTCACGCGCGCCATCTGGAAATCATAGGCTTTCGGATCGGGAGGCGCCTTTCTCCCCAGGAAACGCTGGGCCTCGGTTTGAGCCCCGGCGATCCACCAGGAGTAGGAGGCGGGCTTGCCGCGGAACTCGCGCTCGACGGTAGGGGGCGCCATATTGAATCCCAACATGCGATCAAGCAGATAGGCGGCGATGTTGTAGCGATAACTGTCGGTGAACTCGGATTCAAGGTGGAGGATGTCGCGGGCCAGGCTAGCCCGGACGTCAATGGATTGGACGTGGGCGTCGTGGGTTGTGCGGCCATCGCTGAGCGTGACGCGGGTGGTGCCGGTGAGGCCGCCGCCGGCGGGCTTGAAGGATTTGGCTTCGGCGTTGCGGAGGAAAGCCTCGCGTTCGGCGTCTGAAGCCGGAGGAGCGGCACGGAGCAGTGCCGCAGCAACGAGCCAGACAGTCAAGCAGCGCATGCGACCTCCGGCGGATCAGTTCCAGCCCATGGCCAACTCGACGAACGTGCGGACAGCGACGCCGGTGGGACCTTTGGCTTGATGGGGTTTGTTCTCGTCGAGCCAGGCAGTGCCGGCGATATCGAGGTGGGCCCAAGGCTTAGCTTCGACGAATTCCTCGAGAAACTTCGCGGCTGTGACGGCCCCGCCATACCGGCCGCCGATGTTGGCGAGGTCAGCGAAGGCGCTCTTGAGCAACTCCTTGTACTCCTCGTCCAAGGGCAAGGTCCACATCTTCTCGCCGGCAGTTGCGGCAGCGGCACGAATGCGGGAGAGGAATGCTTCGTCGTTGGAGAAGAGGCCGACATGGACATGGGCTAGGGCTACGGCGACAGCTCCGGTGAGGGTTGCCGCATCGACAAGGTGGGTGCAGCCGAGCTTGGAGGCATAGGCGAGGGCGTCGGCGAGGATGAGCCGGCCCTCGGCGTCGGTGTTGAGGACCTCGATCGTCTTGCCGAGGTAGCTTTTGACGATATCGCCTGGCCGCTGGGCACGATGGGAGGGCATGTTCTCGACGCAAGGAGCGAAGGCGGTGACGGGCACCTTGGGCTTGAGTTGGGCGAGGGCGCGCATGGCGCCGAGGACGGAGGCCGCGCCCGACATGTCGTACTTCATCTTTTCCATGCCGTCGCTGGGTTTGATGGAGATGCCGCCGGTGTCGAAGGTGACGCCCTTGCCGACCAGCGCAAGGTGAGCGCCGCTGGATGGTTTCGCCGGCGGGCTGATAGCGCAGCACGATGAGGCAGGGGGGTTCAGCGCTGCCCTGAGCGACGCCGAGCAGGGCTCCCATGCCGAGCTGCTTCATGCGAGCCTCGTCGAGCACTTCGCAGGAGAGGCCGAATTCGGCGGCCATGAGTTCGGCCGAGGCGGCTAGTTTCAAGGGTGTGAGCACATTGGGCGGGCTCGTTGGCGAGAGTGCGGGCGAAATTCTGGGCCTCGGCGATCACTCGCCCGCGACGCAGGGCTTCGATGAGCGGCATCGATTCGTGCTCGACGCAGAACCTGACCGCGTCGACATGTTTGTCGTTCTTCTTGGGGTCAGTCTTGTAGAGGTCGGGTTCGAAGTCGCCGAGGAGAACGCCTTCTACAACAGCCTCGAGCGATTGAGGGTTGCCGAGGGCGCCATGCATCGAGAAGAGGGCATCGCGGACTCCCTTGGCCTTCAGGAGCCGGAGTGCGATGGCGGCTGCCTTGCGCAGTTCCGCGGGTTCGGCCTTGGCCTTTTCGCCGAGGCCGACCAGAATCAGCCGGTCGGCTTTGAAGCCCTGGGGCCGGTGGAGGATGGCCGTCTCGCCGGTTTTGCCCTCGAACTCCTTCTTCTCGTAGAGATCGCGCGCCAGCCCGCCGGCAAGGTCAGCCGGGGGCTGTTCGTCGCTGAAGGAGAAACAAACGGCGGCGCTGGTCTCCGTGGTTATCCAGTTCGATGCGGTAAGAATCAATTCCATGATTTGATCAGTCCTGTTTGCCCTTGTTGCGCCGGCCGAGCGACTTTCTGGCTTCCAGTTCTATGTCGCGCGTCTGCTCGGCCTCCCGCTTGTCGTGGATCTTCTTGCCCTTGCACAAGCCCAGCTCGCACTTCAGCCAGCCGTTCTTCAGGTACATTTTCAGCGGGATCAGGGTGAGGCCTTTTTCCTTGACCTTACCCTTGAGCTTTTCGATTTCCCGCTTGTGCATCAACAACTTACGCTTCTTGGTGGGTTCGTGATTCCAGATATTGCCGTGAGAATAGGGGGAGAAATGGGCGTTGAAGAGCCAGGCCTCGCCCTGATGGATGTCGGCGTAGGCGTCGCGGAGCTGCACCTTGCCCTCGCGCGCGCTTTTGATTTCGGTGCCGCAGAGAATCATACCGGCTTCGAAGCGTTCGAGCACGAAGTACTCGTGGAACGCTTTGCGGTTATCAGCGACGATCTTGAAGGCGGTCCCCTCGGATGCCAAATTTAGTACTCCACGCTCGCGCCACGGGGCGCGTCATCCTGTTGAGAGCAGGGTGGTTGGCTCTACCTCCACTCTAACATGCGAATCGATTTAGAACATGCAGCCTAACACTTGGCGGATGAAGCGGTTAGCCGCGCTTCTGGGGTTAATGACCCTGCTGGTGGCACCCCTGCCCGCCGGCAACAAGAAGGGGGACAAACTGCTGGAGGAGGGTCGCGACCACGAGGCGAGGCGGGAGTACGACCTGGCGCTGGACTGCTACGAGAAGGCAGTGGCGTTAGACCCGCGCGAGACATCGTACATACTTGCGGCGCGCCGCGTGCGCTTCGCCGCCGCGCAGAGGCACGTCGACATCGGGCAGAAGCAGCGTCAGCAGGGGCAACTGGAGGACGCGCTGGCCGAATTCCAGAAGGGGTACGCCATTGACCCTTCATCTTCGATCGCCGAACAGGAGATCCGCCGGACGATCTACATGATCGAGCAAGCGAAGAAGAAGCCCGCGGGGGAGGCTGCGGAGCCGCCGGAATCGCGTGGACTCACCGCTGTGGAGAAGGCACGCCGCGAGGCGGAGACGCGTGCCGCCTCGATGCTGCCGGTGCCCGAACTGAAGCCGCTCAACTCGCAAGTGACCAACCTGAAGATCGTGAATCAGTCGCCGAAGGTGATCTACGAGACATTGGGAAAGCTGACGGGAGTGAACGTCCTGTTCGAGGCTGACTACGCCGACCAGGGGAAGAAGTACTCGCTCGACCTGACGTCGACGTCGCTGGAAGACGCGCTGGACTTCGCTTCGTTACAGACCAAGAGCTTCTGGAAGGCGCTGTCGGCGAACACGATTTTCGTGCTCAACGACAACCCTACGAAGCGTCGCGAGCACGAGGAGCAGGTGACCAGGATTTTTTACCTGCAGAACGTAACGAGTCCGCAGGAGCTGCAGGAAGTGATGAGCGGCATGAGGACGGTGGTGGATGTCCGCAAGGTATTCCCGATCAACTCGCAGTCGGCGATCGCGGTGCGGGGATCGGCCGACCAGATCTCGCTGGCCGAGAAGATCCTGATGGACCTGGACAAGCCGAAGCCTGAGGTGGTTGTGGATGTCATCATCATGGAGGCGAATCGCACGAAGTCGCGCAACCTTGCGTTCACCCCGGTCAGCGGCGGCGTGAATGGCATTTCGCTGCCGGTTTCATTCACGGGCGGGACAGAGGGCACAGTGCCCCTCAACCAGATACCGAATCTGACGTGGGGTGACTGGAGTGTCGTATTGCCTGGCGCGCTGGTGCAAGCGCTGATGAGCGACCGACAAACGAAAATCATGACGACGCCACAGGTCCGCGCGACTGATGGGCAAAAAGCGACCCTGCGGCTCGGAGACCGCTACCCTTACGCGACGGGCAGCTTCCAGCCAGGCATCGGCGGCGCCGGGATCAATCCGCTCGTTCAAACGCAGTTTCAGTTCGCCGATGTTGGCGTCAACGTTGACGTGACACCTCGCATACACGGCGGAGAAGAGGTCTCCCTGCAGGTAGAGTTCGAGATTTCCACGATCAAAGAGCGAATCGACGTCGGAGGCCTTCAGCAGCCCGTGATCGGGCAGCGCAAGGTGAATCACATAGTCCGGGTCAAGGAAGGGGAAGTGACGCTGATCGGCGGGCTGATGCAGGCCATTCAGTCGAAAACGCGTTCAGGTGTCGCCGGGCTGGCGAGCATTCCCGGATTGGGCTGGTTCTTCTCCGGGACGGGGACGGAGAATGCCGATGCCGACCTGCTTGTGGCGATTGTGCCGCACATCGTGCGTTCGCCCGACATCAGGCCGGAGAACCTGAGGGGAGTGGCGAGCGGAACCGATCAACAGTACAAGGTGAACTTTGCTCCACGGCCCGAGCCGGTGAAGAAGCCGGAAGCGCCGAAGCCGCCGGTTGGGGCGAATCCGGCGTTGCCGGGCAATCCAGTGGCTGCGCCGCCGCAAGTGCAGCCAGTTGCGCCTCCAGCGCAGACGCCGGCCGGTCAAACGCCAGCGGTTCAGCCGCCGGCAGCCGTGCCGGGCGAGGCCACACCTCCGCCGACTCCTGAAGCTATCGCAGCCGCGCAGGCGGCCGGCGCCGAAGTGGCCAAGAAACTGGCAGCGGGCGGGGCGGCACCTGTTGCGGGCGCCGCGCAACCGGGGGGGGCGCCCAGGCTCGCCTTCCAGGCTTCGGCGACCGAGATCGACCTGAACCAGACAGTGACTGTGAATCTGGTGATTGAAAACGTGCAGGAGCTGTTCGCGGCACCGATGCGGATCGCGTTCGATTCAAAGATCCTGCGCCTGACCGAAGCTTCACGCGGGGCCTTCCTTTCCAGCGATGGCGCGCAAGTGACGTTTTCGGAAACGAAGATCGCCGACCCTGGCGGGGTGATTGTCAGCATGAACCGGCTGCCAGGCTCGGGCGGGATCTCGGGACAGGGCACGTTGCTGACACTCAAATTCCAGGCCGTGGGCCGCGGGGCTGCCATGCTGAGCTTTGAGGAGCTCGATTCTGCGGGACGGCAAACTCAACAGCCTGAACATACAGCCGCCGTCGATGGCGATCAGAGTGAAGTGAGGGTTTGGTTTATGCGGAGGCGCAGGCAAATCGGGCTGACCCTGATCGAGCTGATCGTGGCATTCACGATCATGAGCCTGCTTGCTGCGATGGCACTGCCGCTGGCTCGATTCCGGGTGCGGCGGGAGAAGGAACGCGAGCTGCGCTTGGCGCTGCGCGAGATTCACGTTGCGATCGACAAGTACAAGGACCTGTGCGACGGCGGCCAACTGGGCACGCCCAAGCTGGGTTCCGAATGCTATCCCGAGACGCTCGAAGTGCTGGTGGAGGGCGTCAAGATGGGCCAGGACGCCGGCGGCAAGAAGATGAAGTTTCTGCGCAAGATCCCCCGCGATCCGTTCACCAAGTCGACCGACTGGGGGATGCGCGCTACGCAGGACGACCCCAAGAGCATGAGCTGGGGCGGCCAGAACGTGTTCAGCGTCTTCACCAAGAGCATGGAGAGAGCGCCAGATGGCACGGCTTACAGTGAGTGGTGACCGCCGCCGGGACCGCTCCCGGCGCGGCTTCACTCTGATTGAACTGCTTATCGTCATGGCGGTGATCGCGACGCTGGTCGCCGTGGCGGTGCCGATCTATACAAAGAGCGTGATCCGCGCGAAGGAAAGCGTGCTCCACCAGAACCTGACCAGTCTCAGGAACGTGATCGACGAATACACCTACGACAAGGCCAAGGCTCCGCAGGCATTGGAGGACCTGGTGCGCGAAGGCTACCTGCGGCAGGTGCCGACGGACCCAATCACAGGACAGGCCGACTGGGAGGTGGTTATGGAGGACGCCATGACCTCGGTCAACCAGACCGAGCCTGGCATCTTTGACGTCAAATCCAAGTCCGACAAGAAGTCGCTGGAAGGGACACTGTACAACGAGTGGTGAATCCGGCGCCCGATTTGCCTCATCCTGTAGTGAAGATGCGCGCTTCCCGAAATGTGCTGGGCGGAGTCCTCGCCCCCTGTTCGAAAAATCCGCTCACGGGCTTCTATCGCAATGGCTGTTGCGACACCGATCGGGAGGACGCCGGCTCCCATACCATCTGCACGCAGGTTACGGACGATTTTCTAGGTTTCATCGCCGCCTGCGGGAACGATCTCACAAACCCCGCGCCTGCATTCGGTTTTCCGGGCCTCAAGGCTGGTGACAGGTGGTGCGTCTGCGCGGGAAGCTGGAAGCAGGCGCTGGAAGCGGGGATGGCCGCTCCTGTGGTGCTGGAATCGACGCACGAAAGCGCGCTGGAGATCGTTTCGCTGGAGGATCTGCTGCGACACTCGGTGGACACTCCCAGAGTCTGATGGCCAATTTCGACGTCACCCGCCGCTCCGTACTGGCCGCGTCGCTGGCAGCGACGGCACAGGTGAGGACGCATGATCGACTGGAGCTGTTTCTGCTTGCCGGGCAGTCCAACATGGCGGGGCGTGGCGACCTGGAGCCGCAGGACCGACAGCCCGTCGATGGCTTGTTCGCGTTATCGGCTGACGACAAGTGGGTTCCGGCGGTGGACCCGATCCACTTCGACAAGCCCAAGATCGCCGGAACCGGCTTGGCCCGGACATTCGGCCGGACGCTGCTGACGGCGCGGCCCTCGGCGCAAATCGGCTTCATCCCCGGGGCGTTCGGCGGCTCGATGCTGGACGAGTGGCTTCCGGGCGGAAAGCACTATGTCGAGGCGCTTCGCCGGGCAAAAGTGGCGCAGGCAAGCGGGCGGCTGCGCGGCGTGCTGTGGCATCAGGGAGAGTCGGAGGCCAACGATGAGACGCGAGCCAGGACCTACCTGGAGAGGTTTACCCGCGTGGTGGAGGCGTTCCGAAAGGACCTGGAAGCGCCGGCGCTGCCGGTGGTAGTTGGCCAGTTGGGTAGATTCCTGCGAAGCTCAGGGGTCGATTTCGCGACGCCCTTGGCTGATGTGGTGAACCGGCAGCTTGCGCAGGCGCCGGCGGCCATCGCGAACTGCGCGTTTGCGCCATCAGGCGGGTTGGCACACCGGGGCGACGAACTGCATTTCAATGCCACGTCATTGAGGGAACTTGGGCGGCGATATGCTCATGCGTTCCTGATGTTGGACTCGACGTGGACTTGAGCGCGGACGCGTTGGTATACTCAAAAGCGTCCCACCCAAACCGGGCCCGTAGCTCAATTGGCAGAGCAGCTGACTCTTAATCAGCGGGTTGAAGGTTCAAGTCCTTCCGGGCTCACCATCCGATTCAATCACTTACGATCCCCACGTTCACTGGCGCTTTGCACCCATGCGGATGAGTGCGCACCGTTTGATTGGGGTTTGACGACAAATAGACCGTAAAGAACCGCGGGATGCAGGCCGATTGTCACCACGGGGGCCTATTTCATGCGTTGGCCAAGTCCACTCAAATTCGAACTGCCGGCCAAGCTGAAGGGCTTGCTCACTGTCGCGGTGCCGCTGGCTGCCCTCGCCTCCCTCACACTTTCCATGAGAGTCTTTCAGGCTGAGCATCGCAAGGCCGATGAACAGGTGTGGCGGAGTATTGCGGTACAACGGCAAACCATGTTGCTGCTGCCGAAACTCGGCGTCGCCGAGGGAGCAATCCTGGACTTCATGCTGCGTGGACAAGATGAGCTGCTTGAACCGTACAAGACAGCCCGGGCCGATCTTCTCGCCGAATTGGAGCGGCTGGAACGGTCTCTCAGCACAGACCCCGTCCGATCACAACGGATCATTCGCCTGCGCCCCCTGGTTGAGCAGTACCTGGAGATTCTCAGGTATCTCCGCAGGCATGCCGCCCTGCCCGGCCTGACAAAGGCGGATCCGCCGTCGGACGTCATGGCCGAAGGAAGCCGCGTGATGAACCAGATCCGAAGTCTGCTGGCCGAGATGCAGCAGTACGAGGATGAGAGGCTTGCGCACGCTTCCAGCTTGGCGGCGGCGGCGCAGAACAGGGCCGACGCGGTTGTGCTGGGGACGGTCGTCATCGGGTTCCTCGGCGGCATCCTGGCGGTCTGGCTACTCATGAGCAGCGTGATCAGCTCCGAACGACGCCGCGCTCAGGCCGCCGTTCAGGAGAGCCAGCGGCAACTGGAGCGAATGCTCAAAAGCGCGGAGTCGCAAGCCACGGAACTGGCGGCATCGGAGCAGGCGCTACGGAATCAGAAGCGCGTGCTGGAGTCGGTGCTTGCGGGATTAAGCGACGGGGTCGTGGTAGTGGGGGAAAATGGCGAGCCGCTGCTCTACAATGCCTCGGCGGACGGGTATTTTTGCCGGATTGCCGGCTGTCCCTGCATCACAGTGGACTGACCGCTACGGGCTGTGTCTGCCCGATTCGATGACTCCCTGCCCTCCCGAGGATTTCGCTGCGACGCGCGCAGCCAGCGGCGAGGACGTCGCTGAGCAGACCCTTTATGCGGCGCGGAGCAATCACGCTGACGGTTTGTGGATCCGCATGTCCGCCCGTCCCCTGCGAGCAGAGACCGATGACGTGCGAGGTGCGGTGGTGGTCCTGACGGACATCACGGTCCACAAACGTCACCAGGATTCCCTCAGCCGGGCAAGAGACGAAGCAGAACGAGCAAACCAAGCCAAAAGCGAGTTCCTGTCCCGCATGAGCCACGAGCTTCGAACACCGCTCAACGCAATTCTTGGATTCGCACAACTACTCGACATGGCTCGCCTGAAGCCCGCGCACCGTGACAGCGTGGGCCAAATCCTCAAGGCGGGACGGCACCTTCTCACTCTGATCAACGAAGTACTGGACATCTCCCGCATCGAGTCAGGCAAGCTTTCGCTTTCACAGGAACCAGTCCTTGTGAGTGATGTTCTGGAGGAGGCGCTGGCTATGGTTCAACCACAGGCCAGCGAGCGGCGGATCCGTATCGACGCTGAATCCGCCAAGGGCTCTGGCCTCTTCATGCTGGCTGACCGCCAGCGCGCCAAACAGATTGTGTTGAATCTGTTGTCGAATGCCATCAAGTACAACTGCGCAGGCGGGATGGTGACCGTAACCTGTCAACCTGCCGATGGGGAGATGCTCCGGCTGATGGTAAGCGACACCGGACCGGGCATTCCAGCCGCCAAACTCGAACTACTCTTCAGTCCGTTCGAGCGACTCGGGGCCGAACAGACGGGCGTCGAAGGAACCGGCATTGGATTGGCCATTTCCAAACGACTGGCGGAGGCCATGGGAGGCACGTTAGGAGTGAACAGCCAACCTGGCGCGGGCTGCACATTCTTCCTCGATCTTCCGCGGGCCGAGCCGCCCGGGGGAGACTTCGACCCAACGTATAGTTCCCAGTTGACGGCGGCGGCCGAAGCTGTATCCGCCAGCAGCCACCCTACCGTCCTTTGCATCGAAGACAATCCATCCAACCTGCAATTGATCGAGCGCATCCTGGCCTTCCGGCCGGAGATCCGCCTGCTCACCGCGCTACATGGTGCGGCTGGGCTGCGGCTCGCACAACAGCATCACCCCAGCCTCATTCTGCTGGATGTCCATCTGCCCGACATCGATGGGAGGGAAGTCCTCCGGCAGTTGAAAGAGGATGAACGAACGTCCGGGATTCCAGTCATCGTCGTGAGTGCAGACGCCACGCCCAGACAGGAGGCCCGATTACGCGAGGCGGGCGCGCAGGACTACCTCACCAAGCCGCTCGATGTGCCCCGTTTTCTGGAGAAGGTGGAGGAGGTTCTGCAGTATGCCCGAGTTCCCTAGCTCAGTTCGTCCGACCGCACTGACGTCCTACCGAATCCTGATCATTGACGACGAACCGGCCAACATAAAGTTGCTCGAGCGCCTGCTGGACGAGGCTGGTTACGCCAACTATCGCAGTGCTACTGATCCCCGTCACGCCTTGCCGCTATACGAGGAATTCAAACCTGATCTGATCCTACTCGACCTATTGATGCCTCATCTGGACGGCTACGCCGTGATGCGGCAGATCTGCGCCCGCATGCCGGCGGAGGCATATCTGCCGATCCTCGTCCTGACGGCTGATATCACGCCCCGGGCAAAGCAAAAAGCGCTCTCGGCTGGGGCACGCGATTTCCTGACCAAGCCGTTCGATCTCACCGAGGTCCTGCTGCGGATCCGGAATCTCCTCGAGACACGCCACCTGCACCTGCAACTGTGCGCTCACAACGCTGAATTGGAAGAGAAAGTGCGGAACCGCACACGGGATCTCGAAGAGGCTCAGTACGAAATCCTGGTTCGGCTTTCGGTGGCGGCCGAGTATCGCGATGATGCCACGGGCGAGCACGCCAGACGCGTCGGATTACTCTCGGAGCGTCTGGCCCTGGGTCTCGGAGTTCCGCCGCACAAGGCGGAAATCATCCGGCGGGCCGCCACTTTGCACGATGTGGGCAAAGTAGGGATCCCCGATTCGATTCTGCTGAAGCGTGGGGCGCTTACTCCAGCAGAGATGGAGGTCATGAAGACCCATACCCTGATCGGTTCGCGCATTCTATCGGGAAGCCGGTCTCCAGTTCTTCAAACGGCCGAGTCAATCGCCCTGACTCACCACGAGCGCTGGGACGGCACTGGATATTCCCCTGGGCTGAGTGGTGAGTTGATCCCCTTGGAGAGCCGCATCGTGGCTGTTGCCGATGCTCTCGACGCCATGGTGAACGATCGTCCTTATCGCGCGGCGATGAGCCTGGAGGAGGCCCTACAGGAGCTATCGAGGCAGAGCGGCAGGCAGTTTGACCCAAAGGTCGTCGAGGTCCTGATATGCGAGGCCCGGACGAGTTTGCTTAACCTGGCGGGTATCGTGACCGGTAGCCGCAGCTCAAGTGATGTGGCCCCGCTGGCTGGCGCTGGAGCGTCACTCGCGAGCGCGCATACCGGCGAAGCTGGGATCCTGCACCCGCCTCACACCTTCGCGTTGCGTCCTCATGAGTGGGACCTTTTCACGGTGATCATTTTCGGGTAATCTTACCCCAATGTCCTTTTATGGCGCCTCGGTCACGCAGCTCCTGAGGGAGTGGCGGCAGGGGGATGCCTCGGCCATTGACAGGCTCACCCCATTGGTCTACGCCGAGTTGCGAGCAGTGGCGGCGGGGCTGCTGCGGCGTGAGCGGACCGGCCATACCATGCAGCCGACCGAACTGGTGCATGAGGCGTATCTCAAGCTGGTCCAGGAAGGGGAGAGAGGGTTTTCCAACAGGGCCCATTTTCTGGCGATCGCTGCACGGCACATGCGCCAGATCCTGGTCGATCACGCCCGGAAGCGCCGGCGGTTGAAGCGGGGCGGGGGCGCCCGGCCGGTGACATACAACCTTGCTTTGGTAGCGTCGCCAGAGGCTCCGGTTGACCTGATCGTCCTCGACGAAGCGTTGTGCGCGCTGTCCGAAATAGACGAACGGAAGGGCCGGATTCTGGAGTTGTACTTCTTCGGCGGGATGAGTCAGGCAGAAATCGCCGAAGTGGAAGGCGTCCACGAAAACACGGTGGCGCGTGATCTCCGGCTGGCATGCGCCTGGCTGCAGGTGCGGCTGATGTCCTGACGCAGAGTATCGGAGAAGAGGCTGTTCGGATGGGAGGTCGCATGGAAGCGGAGCGATGGCAGAAGATCGAACGGCTGTTTCACGCGGCCCGCGAAATCGCACCGGCTGAACGCGCAGTTTACCTGCAGGAGGCCTGCGCGGGGGACGGTGAACTCCGGCAGGAAATAGAAGCGCTTCTCGCGGCAGACGGGGGAAAGCCCCTCGATATCCGCCACACCATCGAAGAGGAAGCAAGCGAGCTTCTGGAGGAGGAGGCGGAAAGCGCCTGGGCGGGCAAGAGGCTCGGCAACTGGCGAATTACGGGATTGCTGGGACAGGGCGGCATGGGGGCCGTTTACAGCGCGATTCGGGACGATCTCCAGTTTGAGCTGCACGCAGCGATCAAAGTTCTGCGGCTGGGCGCGCTCTCTCCAGCCGATATGGCCCGCTTCCGGCAGGAGCGCCGCATCCTGGCCAGGCTGGAGCATCCGAACATCGCCCGTTTGCTCGACGGCGGCGAAATCGAACTGGAGGCGTATGGGGCCAACACGCCGTACATCGTGATGGAACAGGTGGAGGGCGTGCCGATTTCGTCGTATTGCAGCGAACGCGGACTGGGAGTCCGGGGGAAATTTCAGTTGTTCCTGCAGGTTCTCGACGCCGTCGAGTATGCCCATCAGCGGCTGGTGCTCCACCGCGACCTCAAGCCTGAGAACATCTTCGTGACTGCGAGCGGCAAAGTGAAGTTGCTCGACTTCGGGGTTGCCAAATTGCTCGAGAGCGAAACAGGGCAAGAGGCACAGCCAACCACTCAAGTGGCCTTGACGCCGGAATACGCAAGTCCCGAGCAGGTCCGGGGTGAGCCGCTGACCGCGGCCACGGACGTCTATTCGCTGGGTGTCGTGCTGTACGAGCTGCTGGGAGGACGGCGACCTTACAGTTTTCGCAAGACCGACGCATTAGAGATGGCCAGGGTGATCTGCGAGACCAACGGACCGGCGCTGGGCCTGGGCAAGGACGTGGACACCTTGCTGGCGAAGGCGATGGAAAAGGACCCGGCGCGCCGCTACGGCTCGGTGGGGAGATTCACGGAGGACATCGGAAGATACCTGGACGGGCTGCCGCTGCTGGCACGGAAGACCTCGCCTGGCTACAGGCTCACGAAGTTCCTGCTCCGAAACAGGGTGGCGGCGGGTTTGGCTGTGTTGGCAGCGGGCAGTCTGATCGCGGGGTTGGCCGGCAGCGTCTACGAGGCCCGGCGCGCGGAGAGACGAGCGGTACAAGTGCGCCAACTGGCGAACACTTTTGTTTTCGAGGTCTACGACGCGATCGCGAAGCTGCCCGGGGCGACGAAGGCGCGCGAACTGATTGTCGGCCGGGCGTTGGGCTACATCGAGAGCCTCGAGCGCGAGTCGCCCGGCGACGCGCAACTGCAGTATGAACTGGCTGACGGCATACCAGAAGATCGGCGACGTCACGGGACATGTTACGGGCGCCAATCTGGGAGACACGCGCACGGCGCTGGCGCACTATCAGAAAGCCGAGCGACTGCTGGAGGCGGCACTGCGGAGCAGACCGACGATGGAAGCCGCTCGCCTCGGCCTGGTTGAAGTGCTGAAACGCCAGGGCCAAAGCTACGCCTATGCCGGCGATCGAAACAAGGCGAAGGACTGCTACCGGCGCGCACTCCATGCGGCGGAAGCGTTCGAAAGAGGGCCGGCTTCGTCGACGCAAGCTCGTCTCCAACTCGGCAATCTACTGATGAACATCTCAGACCTGCAGCGTCCCACCGGGGATGTGGCCGGAGCGATGGAAAGCTCCGATCGGGCTCTGCGGATTCTCAGAAGCCTGCACAGAGAACAACCCGCAGATGTCGAGGTGAAACACACGTTAGCGGTGGCACTCTCCTCGCTGGCGAGGTCGAAAGCGTATGCCAATGATCTGAAAGGCGCCAGCGAAGCCCGCCGGGAGTCCATCCGGTTGATGGAAGAAGTGAGAAAGGCGCAGCCGGAAGACACAGCCGTGCAGCGGGACCTGATAGTGGCATTCGGGAATCTGGGAGATTTGCTCGGCTCGCCGACGCTGCCGAGCCTGGGTGACCGCGCAGGGTCGGAAGCAGCTTACCGCAGGTCTGTCTCCCTGGCCGAAGAACTGGCCAGAGCCGATCCAAACAACCAAAGGGCGCAGATGGATCTGGCGATCGGGCTCAGCCGCCTGGGCCATGTCATTCCAGCCGGCCAACCTCAGGACGCACTCTCTATCTATGAGAGGGCGCTTGGGCTATTCCGGACGCTCACGGCAAAGGATCCGAACAACGCCACGGCGACAGTCAATATGGCCTCCACACTGGAGATGATGGGCGAACGAATGGCCGAGGCAGGCGACTTGGCCGGCGCCGGGCGCATGCTGCGCGATGCGCGCGCGACGTGCCGGCAGATTCTCGACGGCAAACCGGGGGAGGCCGCCACAGAGAAAGTTCTGATCCGGGTTCTGGCCGCTGAGGTATCCGTCCTGGTCAGGATGGGCCGCCAGGACGAGGCGCAGGCGCGCGGCAGGGAGGCGCTCGATCTGGCCGCAAGCGGCGGTTCAGGCAAGAATGCGAGCTACAACGGGCTGATGAAGGCTCGGGCATTCGCCATTATGGCGGCCGCCTCGAGGACGCGGGACGCTTGCCGTTGGAGCAAAGAGAGCCTGACATGGTGGCAGTCCATAGAGAACGATCCCACTTTCAACATCGTGTACCAGCGGGAGCGGGATCGAACCCGGCAGATTGCCGCCGCCTGCAGTTGACGTCTATCGGTCACCTTCAGGAAATCTGAATCCCGGTTGTGGCTCACGCGCCGGAACGACGCCTTAGACTTCGAAGGCGGTTCTGAAGAGTTCCCGCCTTCAAGGAGGAGCAGATGTTTGAAGTGGATTGGCACAACTCCCAAACTCTCCTGCTCAATCTGACCAACCTCGGTTTGGGGATCCTCGTGGTGCTGTCGGTCGGCGCTGCGCTTTATGACGTCGGCCTTGACTTGGTGGAGAAGTGGCGTCGCGGCCAACCTCCGGCTGGCGCCGGTAATTCACTCCTCTCGAGCAGTCAGGTCAAGACGCCCGAGAAAACCATTTCCGAAGCCAGCGCTCAAACGCGCTGGGATGGCCGTCACTTGCATAAGTCAGGCCTCTGAGAGAAGCGACCCACCCCGATCCCCAGAAGCGAGCGACAGACCGCGGCGTGATTTATATTGCGGTACCGGGCTGACCCGTGCAATACTGACCTGCCTTTGATCAAGATCAGCTCGGAGGAATATATGCGAATAGTCGCGTTGCATCGCTGCTTTGGCAACCGTGCCAATGCTTTCCGCTGGCGAGCCTCCAGCGGTAACCAGGAAAATGACGGAACCCGCGCCGGCGCGGCAGTACTCGAGGGAAATGCTTGACCGCATCAGGCAATCGATGACGGCGCAGATCGCCGTTCGCGATGCCGCGGAGGGCGCGATGCGCGCGCCGACAACGGAGGAGGCCGCGGTTCTCGCAGGCTCCTCTTCCAACACAGCCACTTCAGTCACGCTGAAAAGCGGAGGAGTAGCTCTTCGCCAGGACGTTTCGCAAATGTCGTTCGCGATCGCGGACCTCGGAGAGGACGGCAAGGCCAGACTCTCGCACGGCGCCGGGCCGAAGCCAGCACCTGCTGCTTCAAAGGCAGTGAAAGGAGTCTCCGATGGCCGTTAGACTCGCAATTGTGATTTGTGCGTTGGCAATGCTTCAGCCAGCGCTTTTTGCGGCCGACGTCATTGTGGTGAATGGCGATCCGCCCGGAGTTGGGTTTAACGATCCAACGCCCGCCACGCCAGTGGGAGGCAATCCGGGACAACTGTTCGACGGGCAAGCGTTCGGATCGAGATGACCAACGCCGAGCGCGCCGCTTCGGCACGAAACAATTACAACCTGGTGTGGGCTGGGCAGAAGGCGTCGAACGTGGTGCCGAGCGTGCTTGATTTCCGCACAGAACTGGAAGTCCTGGACCCGGCTTCGCTCGGCGTAAGCGAAGCGCAGGCGGCCAACTTCGGTGAACCGCTGAAGGGACGCACACGAGGCCTTGTTGTCGCGCCAAATGACGGAGGCGGCGCCTCCCTCCTCGACGGGTGCGAGCCATTTCCGCCCAACCCGGCCATCGCCGGCAACTTCGTCCTGATGGATCGAGGCACCTGCACGTTCGCGCAGAAGGTGCTGAATGCCCAGAATGCAGGAGCGGTAGGCGCAATCATTGCCAACAATGTCTCGCCGGGACTGCCCTCGATGACGGGCGCCAATCCGTCAATCCTGATTCCGTCGGTCGGCATCACCCAAGCATTGGGAGCGTCGCTGCGCGACGTGCAGCCTGCTTTCGTGGCACTCAATCGGAATCCCACGAACCGGGCCGGCACTGGAGGGATGAACTACCCGCGTCTCTACGCGCCCACAGTGTATGCCGCCGGCTCGTCAGTGTCGCACTGGGACGTCACGGCAACACCGAACATCCTCATGGAGCCTTTCATTAACTCCGACCTGGTTGCCAGCGTGAAGAATCCTGACGACTTGAGCAAGAGCGTACTGGTCGATATCGGCTGGTAGATTCGGACACGCAGTCCACAAGGCAAGGCGCGTGGGTTCACGGACCACGCGCCTTTCTTTTATTCGGTTGACTGAATCGGACGGTTGAGTTCAGCCCTGGAGGTGTAAGAGAGTAGTCGTCGTACCGCCGCGCTCGGCGGAAGGAGCGGCTCATGTCGACAAGACGGACTTTTCTGGCCAATTCAGCGGTGACGGCCGCGGCATCGCGGACTGCCATCGGGGCGAATGACCGGATCCGGTTTGCCATCATCGGCGCGGGGACGCGCGGCAGCTATGTCGGCGGGGTGTTCGCGGCTTTTCCGGACGTCGAGTGCGTCGCGGTCTGCGACGTCTACAAACCGACGAGAGAACAGGTGGCGGCGAAACTACCGGGCAAGCCGGAAGCCGTGAACGACTACCGCAAGGTGCTCGATCGCAAGGACGTCGACGCCGTACTCATCGCGACGCCGGACCACTGGCACGGACCGATGGTGATGGAAGCCAGCGCGGCCGGCAAGGACTCCTATTGCGAGAAACCGGTGACGCACTCCATCGAGGTGGGGCTGAAGATGATCGAAGCTGCGCGCCGGTACAAGCGCGTAGTGCAGATTGGACTGCAGCAGCGCTCATGGCAGCACTTCCAGGAGAACGCCGAGCGCGTTCAGAAGGGCATGTTCGGGGCAATCCATCAGGCGCAGTGCGTCTACCTCGGCAACTACCTGCGGCCGCCGGAAGAGGGCGGCGATCCACCGCCGGATCTGGACTGGAACCTGTTCCAGGGGCCGGCCGAAAGGCGGCAGTATACGCGGTCGCGGCAGCGGACCTGGAGATCCTACTACGACTACTCCGGAGGCACGCTGCTGGACTGGGGCGTCCACTTGACGCACATCGCGCACTGGTATCTCAACGCGAAGGCGCCACTGACGGCGAGCGGGTCGGGCCAATACGTGCGGCATCCGTGCCCGCAACGCGATCAACTGCCCGACTCGGTTGCCTGCTCCTGGGTCTATGACAAGTTCGTCATGACTTACTCGAATTCGCTGATGGCGAATCCGCAGTTCGACGCGCAGGGCAACTACTTCATCGGCTCCGTAGGGTCGCTGCAGATCAACAGAACCGGCTACCGGTTCCGGGCGAATCCGCCGCGCGCCATGCCCGGCCAGACTCCCCCTCCGCCGGCGTTTGCGCCGGTCGACGAGAGTTTTCGCTACGTGGGCGGACCGTCGGATCAGGCTCACGTACGGAACTTCCTCGATTGCGTCAAAAGCCGGCAGCGGCCGGCCGTCGATATCGAAGACGGGTTCTACGCAACACTGCCCTGCCTCATGGGTGTGCTGGCGATCCGGTACGGCAAGACCTACGCGTGGACGGGGACCGAGGCGAAGGCGGTTTAGCCAATGAGGCATCGGGCAGTTGCGTTTGCTTGTGTCCTGATGACGGCCGCTGGAGTGAGGGGTGAGGACGGGAGCCAGGCGTGGCTGCGTTATGAAGCGATCCAAAATGAGTCGGCACGCCTGCAATACGCAAATCTGCCCGCGGCATTAGTGGTGCTTGGAGACGCGCCGGCGCTTCAGTCGGCGCGTTCGGAATTGATCGCCGGGGTGCGCGGGATGCTGGGGCGCGTTCTCCGCGTCGAAGACGCGGCCGGCAAGGAGCCTGCCATCATCGTCGGGACGGAAGAGGCGGTGCGAAAGGCGCTGCCGGCGGTCGCTATCCAGGCAGGACTCAAGCCGGACGGCTTCAGGTTGAAGTCAGTGTTGGCGGCGGGCGTCCGGCATCTGCTGATCACCGGCTCGAACGAGCGAGGCGCGTTGTACGGCGCTTTCGGCCTGCTCAGGAAGATCGCGCTGCTGCAGCCGGTGGCGACGCTCGACGAGAAGCAGGAGCCCTATTCGGCTGTGCGGTGGGTGAACGAGTGGAACAATCTCGACGGCTCCATCGAGCGTGGCTACGCTGGAAAATCGCTCTGGTTCGAGAACAACAACGTGCGCGAGGACCTCTCTCGCGCGAGCGGGTACGGTCGTCTGCTGGCCTCGCTCGGCATCAATGGCGTGACAGTGAACAACGTCAACGCCAACACGCTCGTCATCACACCGGGGTTCCTGCCGCAACTGGCCAGACTTGCCGCGGCGTTCCGTCCATGGGGAGTCAGAATTTCAGTGGCTGTCGACTTCAGCAGCCCGCAGAAGATCGGCGGCCTCGACACGTTCGACCCCGGCGACGAGCGCGTTGCGCAGTTCTGGAAGCAGACGGCCGACAGGATCTACGAGGCGATTCCCGATTTCGCCGGCTTCGTGTTGAAAGCGGATTCGGAAGGGCGCGTTGGACCATCGGCCTACGGCAGAACTCACGCCGATGCCGCCAACGTGATCGCGCGGGCGCTGAGGCCCCACGGCGGGCTGTTCTTCTACCGCGGGTTTGTCTACAACCACAAAATGGATTGGCGGGAGTTGAAGAACGACCGGGCGCGCGCGGCTTACGACAACTTCCACGCCCTGGATGGCGAGTTTGAGGACAACGTCATCATTCAGATCAAGCACGGGCCGATCGATTTTCAAGTGCGCGAACCGGCGTCGCCGCTGTTCGGAGCGCTGGAGAAGACCAACCAGGCGATCGAGCTGCAAGTCACCCAGGAGTACTTCGGCCAGGCGCGGCACATGGTGTTCCTGGTGCCGATGTGGAAAACGGCGCTCGATTTCGATCTGCAGGCGGCGGGACCGGGCACGCCCGTGAAGGCGCTGGTGGCAGGCAAGGTCTTCAAACGTCCGACGGGCGGATTCGTCGGGGTCTCCAATGTGGGCCTCGATGCGAACTGGACCGGCCACCCGCTTTCCCAGGCGAATTTGTATGGCTACGGCAGGCTGGCATGGAATCCGGATCTGAGCTCGCAGGCGATCACAAACGAGTGGGTGCGCCTGACATACGGCCACGATCCGCGCGTTGTGGCGGCGATCTCCGGAATGTTGCTGAAGTCCTGGAGCACATTCGAGAACTACACGGGACCGTTGGGCGCGCAGACGCTCACGGAGATCACAGGCAACCACTACGGTCCGGCGGTAGAGGCGTCGGAACGCAATGGTTGGGGGCAATGGCATCGAGCCGATGCCCAGGGCATCGGGATGGATCGCACCGTGGCGACCGGCACCGGCTTCATCGGGCAATACCGGCCGCCGGTGGCCAAGGTCTACGAGTCGCTGCAGTCGTGCCCCGACGAGCTCATCCTGTGGATGCACCATGTGCCTTACACGCACGTGCTGAAGTCGGGCAAGACTGTGATCCAGCACATCTATGACACGCACTACCAGGGCGCGGAGGAGGTGGAGCGCTTCGCGGAGCAATGGCGATCGCTGCGAGGGTTGGTGGACGGGCAACGCTATGAAGAGGTACTCAAACGGCTGGAGTATCAGGCGGGGCACGCGCAGGTGTGGCGGGATTCGATCAATAGCTGGTTCCTGAAGACGTCCGGTATCGCGGACGCCAAAGGCCGCGCCGGGAAGTTTCCCGGCAGGATCGAGGCCGAAGCCATGACGCTTGCAGGCTATAGCGAGGCGCCTGTGCAGCCGTGGGAGACCGCTTCTGGGACGAAGGCTGTCGTTTGTGAGGGCAGTGGTGCAAGGACCTGCACGGCAACATTGCGATATGAGGGCGAGCCAGGCTGGCACACTGTCGACGTTCAGTATTTCGATCAGATGAACGGAGTCTCGAAGTACAAGGTGTTCATCGCGAGCCAGATGGTTGACGAGTGGACCGCCCCGGACACGATTCCGACCCGGAAGCCGGACGGTCATTCCTCCATGCGGCGGAGAATCGGCGTGGTGGCCCTGAGGCCCGGAGACGAGATCAGGATCGAGGGCCAGCCTGACGGCGGTGAAGCCGCGGCGCTCGACTACGTTGAGATTCGGAGGGGACGGCCATGAGACCGGAGCAGTGGAAGGTTCTGAAAGCGGTGGCGAAAGGGGGGGCCTACAACCAGACGCCGGTGGCGGCGATCGTCGACAGCCCCTGGATTCCCGGCTATGTGGGCATCAGCCACATGGAGTACTTCACCAATCCTGAGGCGTGGTTCAAGGCCAATTTGAAGGTGATGCGCGACTTTCCGGACATCGCCATGCTGCCGTCCTGGTGGGTGGAGTACGGCATGGCGATCGAGCCGTCCGCGCTGGGCAACCGCATTCACTTTCAGTCAAACCGGCCGCCCGAGCAGTCGGCGACGCTGATGCGGCTGGCCGACGTGAGTTCGATGAAGCCGGTGGACTGCGAGACGGACGGGATGATGCCGTTCGCGCTACACCTCTACCGGATGCACAGGCAGCGCATTTTCGACGAGGGGTACACGATGCCGATGGTGGCGGCGCGGGGTCCGCTCTGCCTGGCGAGCTTCCTGCGCGGCGTGAACCAGTTGATGCTCGACATCAACGACGAACCTGAAGGCGTGCACGAGTTGTTCCGGCTGACGACGCGGACTGTGATCGACTGGCTGAAGGCGCAGGCGGCGGCGATCGGCGACTCGGTGGAGGGCATCCTGGTGCTCGACGACATCGTCGGCTTCCTGTCGCGCAAGCTATACATGGAGTTCGGCCATCCGTACATGAAGCAGATCTGCGACGCGTTTCCCGCCGGGTGGGTGAAGATCTATCACAACGACGCCAATGCACGGCCGATGCTGGCGGAACTGGCCGATACCGGCTTTGACGTATTGAACTGGAGCCACAAGATCGACGTCCGCGAGGCGCGGGAGAAGACGCAAGGGAAAATGTGCCTGCTCGGCAACGTGCCGCCGCTCGATGTCGGGGTGCGGGGAACGCCGGAGATGGTCCGGCAGTCGGCGCTCGAGGTGATCGAAAAGAGCGAAGGGCGCGGCCTGATCCTCTCGATGGGCGGCGGCGTTAGCATGGATACTCCGGCGGCGAACATGCACGCGCTGGTGGAGGCGGCCAGGAGGTCGACGATTGGATAGGTACATGGTTGTCCTGGCGGGGGCCGGTATTGGCGGGCTGCTCCGCTATGCCGCCGGGCTGTGGATCATGGAGCGGCTGGGTGGGCGGTTTCCGTCTGGGACATTCTTCGTCAACCTGAGCGGGTCGTTTCTCATTGGGTTGATCATGACCCTGCTCTCCGAGCGATTCCAGCCGCACCCGAACTGGCGGCTGTTCCTGGTTGTGGGTGTGCTCGGGGGCTACACCACGTTTTCGAGCTTCGAGTATGAGGCTTTTCAGGCCGCCCGAAGCGGCGAGCGCTGGATGGGTCTACTCTATGTGTCGGGAAGCGTTGTTCTCGGCTACCTCGCCGTTTGGCTGGGCACGATTCTGGCCACGCGGCGCTGGGAATAAGGAGGTTCCATGCTGAGCAAAGGTCCCGCAAAGAAAGTCACGATCTTCATCAACGAAGATACGCAACATGGCATGGGCGCGCTGCACGAATCCATCATGGCGTTCCTGATGCACAAGGGCGTCTCGGGCGCCACCGCGACCCGCGCCTACTCGGGCTTCGGATCGCATCAGCAGTTGCACACGCCCAATATCGAAGTGATGGCCTACCACCTGCCGATCCGAATTGAGTTCGTCGAAACCGCTGAAAAGGTCGACGAGGTGCTGCCGACGCTGTACGAGATGGTCTCCGATGGCCTGATTGAAATCCACGACACGACGGTTGTTAAGCTGACCCGAAAGCCCGCGAGCCCGGAGCCGCCTATGCCGCACGAGCGGCAGCAGGGCCGCGCGGTGCTGCTGAGAGTCTTCATGGGAGAGGCGGATCGATGGCACGACGAGCCCCTGCACAATGCCATCGTCAAGAAGCTGCGAATGATGGAGATCGCCGGGGCCACTGTCTATCGCGGCATCCTCGGCTATGGCGCCAAAGGACACGAGCACAAGCGGAGCTTCTTCCATCCAATGCGCGACTTGCCGGTCATGGTGTCTGTAGTCGACACGGCCGACAAGATCGCGGCGGCCGCCGAGGTGATTGAAGGGATGTTGGAGGACGGGCTTATTGTGACGTCCGAGGTCGAGATGGTCCGACTGGTGCGGAGCCCGAAAGTATTGGAGGCATCTGATGCAACAGAGCCAGCCCGCTAGGATGCTCAGGATCCACATTCTCGAATCGGACCGGTATCAAGGCAAGCCGCTGTATGAAGCGATTGTGGCCAAGTGCCGCGAACTGAAGATCGCCGGGGCCACGGTCCTGCGGGGAGTGGAAGGCAGGCACGAGCAGTCCATCACTATCTCTATCGTGGATAGCTTCGAGAAGCTGAACGCACTCATGCCCGTTGTTGAGGAGATGATCGATACCGGCACGATGTCGCTGTCCGATGTCCAGGTGGTTCGTGTCCAGAAGGAGGGCGGGTGACCAGCCGAAGGGAATTGATGAAGGTGGCAGCAATGGTGCCTGGAGGCTTGCTCGCGCAAAGCGGCGCGCCGGAGGCTGCGCTGCGCAAGATGCTCGAACCGCCCACCGGCAAAGTGCCTGTCGTGATCGATACCGACACGTACAACGAGATCGACGATCAGTACGCGGTGGCCTACGGCCTGCTCTCGCCGGAGCGGATGGAGGTGGAGGCGATTTACGCAGCACCCTATTTGAACGACCGATCAACCAGTCCGGCCGACGGCATGGAGAAGAGCTACCAGGAGATTCTGCGGCTGCTGAAGTTCCTGGGCCGGGACTCGGCGGGCTTGGCATTTCGGGGCTCGGACCGCTTCTTCGGCGGCGACAGGAAACCGGTGGAGAGTCCCGCTGTACGGGACCTCATCGCACGGGCTATGAAGCCGCGTCCGACTCCGCTCTACGTGCTCACGCTGGGCTGCCCGGTCAACGTGTCGTCAGCCGTGCTGATCGAGCCGAAGATCAAGGAGAAGATCGTCGTAGTGTGGCTCGGAGGCGCCAACCACGACTGGCCCTCAGCGCGCGAGTTCAACCTCCAGCAGGACCTCGCCGCCTCGCGCGTACTGTTCGACAGCGGCGTTCCGCTCGTGCAGATCCCGACTAAGAACGTCGCCGAGCACCTGCGAACCACCCTGCCCGAGGCTGAGCGGTTTCTGAAAGGGCGTTCCCGGCTGGGGGACTATCTGTTTGACCAGTTTGTGGAGTACTACAAAGTCCATACCAAGGGAAAGCCGCAACCGTATCCCTGGTCAAAGGTGATTTGGGATATCTCCACGGTGGCTTGGATCATCAACCCGGCCTGGATCCCCACGGCGCTCGTTCCCAGCCCGCAGTTGACCGACGACATGCGGTGGCAAAAGCAGTCCGGCAGGCATCTGATCCGGGTGGCAACGAATGTGCAGCGCGACCCGGTGTTCTACGATCTGTTCGAGAAGCTGGCCAAAACCCATAGGAATTGAGCAGTAAGTCAAATCAGGGGCCTTTGATCCCGCGTCGCCGATCGTGCTTATAATGGAGATTGCTGCCTGGGGCGTCGTGTGCCGCGACGCCGGACCCCGCGCGTCAACGCGTGCGGATCGACTTCAAATCCCAACGCAGTCCTGTACCCGGCCTATGGACCGGTGCGACTTATGTTTGAATCGCTAAGCGACAAGCTGCAGCGGGTCTTCAAAAACCTGCGCGGCGAAGGCAAATTGACCGCCGAGAACATGGACTCGGCCCTCAAGGAGATCCGCATGGCTCTCCTGGAGGCCGACGTGCATTTCAAGGTCGTCAAGGCTTTCATGGAAGCGGTTCGAGTGAAGGCGATGGGGCAGGAGGTGCTGAGCTCCTTCACTCCGGCGCAGCAGGTGATCAAGATAGTCCGGGACGAGCTGATAGCCGTCCTGGGCACGCACGCAGCGCGACTTCGAACGGCCAACACTCCGCCCACCGTCATGCTGATCGTCGGCCTTCAGGGTTCGGGCAAGACCACATCGACGGGCAAACTCGCGCGGTTCCTCGCCAAGCAAGGCAATCGGCCGCTTATGGTGTCAGTGGACGTGTACCGTCCGGCGGCGCGACAGCAGCTCGCCGTGCTGGCGAAGGAACTCTCGATACCGTGCTACGAAGGCAAGCCCGAAGAGACCAAGCCGCTCGATCTCGCCAAAGGCGCCAAGCGCGAAGCGGAACAGACCGGCCGGGACATCGTTCTGGTGGACACAGCGGGCCGCCTGCACATCGACGAAGACCTGATGGCTGAGCTGAGCGAACTCAAGACAGCGTTCAACCCGACGGAGATTCTGTTTGTCGCCGACGCAATGACCGGCCAGGATGCGGTGAAGAGTGCCGAGGAGTTCCACAAGCGGCTGGCGATCACAGGCGTCGTTCTGACGAAGATGGACGGCGATGCCCGCGGCGGCGGCGCGCTTTCCATCAGGCATATTATCGGCCAACCGCTGAAGTTTGTCGGGACCGGAGAAAAGTCGGACGCGTTGGAGCCCTTCCACCCGGACCGCATCGCCAACCGCATTCTCGGCATGGGCGACGTGCTGAGCTTCATCGACAAGGTTCAAGAGGCTGTCGATCAGAAGTCGGCCGAAGAGATGCAGCGGAAGCTGTTGACGGACGAGTTCACCCTGGAGGACTTTCGCGACCAGTTGAAGCAGCTTCGCAAGCTCGGCTCGCTGGAGTCGCTGCTGGGCCACTTGCCGCAGGTGGGGATGCTCAAGGACCTGAAGAACACCAAAGTGGATGAGAAGGAGTTCACGCGAGTGGTGGCCATCATCGATTCGATGACGCCGAAGGAACGCGACAACCACATGCTCATCAACGGCGCGCGGCGGCGGCGGATCGCGCGCGGGTCGGGCACGACGGTGACCGACGTCAACAATCTTCTGAAACAGTATTCGCAGGCCCGTAAGATGATGAAGACCATGTCGAGCGGCCTGCTCGGCAAGAAACTCGGCAAAATGAAGTTGCCATTCCCGCTGAATCCATTCGGCGGGTAATGCTGGTAATTGGAGAGACGAGAAAAGATGCTCATGATTCGTATGGCCCGGTTCGGCGCCAAAAAGAAGCCGACCTACCGCGTGGTGCTGATCGAGAAGCGGAGCGGCCGCGACTCGGCTGCCCTGGAAGTTCTCGGGCACTATAACCCAGTGGCCCAACCCACAGTGGTCAGCCTGCAGCACGAACGCATTCAGCACTGGGTGAAGCGCGGCGCGCAGATGTCGGACACTGTGAAGCGACTGGTGGAGAAGAACCCCGCCGTTGTTGCCGAGCAGCCTGCTGCCTGACCTGGACGGCAGCCTAATCCGGGCCCGCCGGGTAGCCGGCCGGGCATCGCATGGTAGGATCAAGTCGGAAGCGGAGGACCGCATCCAATGGCTGAGGGCATGAAGGAACTCGTAGAAGAAATAGCCCGGGCGCTGGTTGACAGCCCCGACGAAGTCAAAGTTCGCGAAGTGGAAGGCGAGCAGTCGACTCTGCTCGAATTGCGCGTCGCTGATCCCGATCGCGGCAAGGTCATTGGCAAACAGGGGCGCACCGCGCGCTCCATGCGGACCTTGCTCGGCGCAGCGGGGATGAAGCTCAACCGGCGTTTCACGCTGGAGATTCTCGAATAGTGGATTCTGCCTCCGGTTCGCGGCAGGACTGGGCGGTGATCGCCCGGCTTGGCAAGACGCGCGGGCTCAAGGGGGAAATCTACGGCGAGGGCAGTTGGCCGGCGGAGAAATACGCGGCCTTGCCGGGAGTCTGGCTCCGCCACGCGGACGGCAGGCTGGCGGCAGGCGGCGATGAGTTGAAGCCGGCTTCGGTTCTCCCCTACAAGGGGGGATTGATTTTCAAGTTCGAAGGCATTGAGACCATCGATGCCGCCGAACCGCTGCAAAGGCTGGAAGTCGTTGTTCCAAAAGAAGAACGACCCCAGATTGCCGAGGACGAGATTTATTTGGCCGACCTGATCGGCTGCGCGGTCATCCACCGGCGCACGGGCGCGAAGCTCGGCACGGTGACGGGCTGGCAGGAGACTGGCGGTCCGGTGGTGTTGGAAGTGGCAGGTGAAGGCGAAACGGGGGGAGAGCCCCTGCTGATCCCATTTGCCCGCGCCATCTGCGTGGAGATTAATCCTGCAGAGAAGCGTGTGGTGGTGGATCCGCCTGAAGGACTGTTGGAGTTGAACAGACCGGGGTCCGGCGCATGATCTTCCATGTGCTCACGATCTTCCCTGAGTTTTTTCAGGGACCGTTTGAGCATGGGGTGGTCGCCCGGGCCGCGAAATCCGGTGTGCTGCAGATTCGGACTCATAATCTGCGAAACTGGACTAAGGACTTGCACCAGACTGTCGATGACCGTCCATTCGGGGGCGGCGAGGGGATGGTGCTGAAGCCTGGTCCGGTTTTCGAGGCTGTGGAGTCGATTCTGCCTGGCCGGGACCGGTCGCGCCAGCGTGTGGCGCTGATGTCGGCCCAGGGTCCGTTGTGGACTCAAGGCGCGGCGCGGCGGATGAGCGGATTTGATGAGGTATTGCTGATCTGCGGGCGCTATGAGGGCGTCGACGAGAGGGTCAGCAGTTTTTTGGCCGACGAGGAAATCTCGATCGGCGAGTATGTGTTGAGCGGTGGAGAATTAGCCGCCGCGGTGGTTGTGGATTCCGTGGCGCGCCTGCTGCCAGGTGTGCTCGGTAACGAGGATTCGACGCGCGCCGAGTCCTTCTCGCCCTTGGGTGAGGGGGAAGACGACGGGATTCTCGATTGTCCACATTACACGCGACCGGCCGATTTCCGCGGTCTGAGTGTGCCCGAGGTTTTGTTGGGCGGCAACCACAAGGCAATTGCCGAGTGGCGCCGTCAGGCGGCTTTGGAGAAGACACGCCGGTTGAGGCCCGACCTCTACGAGCGCTGCCTGGCGGCGATCGAGGCGGCGGAACCCAAGCCGAAGAAGCGAGTTTTAAGAAGGAAGAAGTCCGATGATCACCCCGTATCTGCAGAAGGTTTTCAACAAGAACAAAAGGTCTGACCTGCCGGATTTCCAGATCGGCGACACGATTCGCGTGCACGTCAAGATCAAGGAAGGCGACAAAGAACGCCTGCAGGCGTTTGAAGGCGCGCTCATTGCCCGCAAGAACAGCGGCATGGGCGAGACGATCACCGTCCGCAAGATCAGCTTCGGCCAGGGCGTGGAGCGTATTTTCCCGATTAACGCGCCGGTGATCGACCGGATCGAGATCGTGCGTACGGGCAAAGTCCGGCGCGCGAAGCTTTACTATCTGCGCGCCCTGCGAGGCAAGGCCGCCCGTCTCAAGGAACGGAACTAGCCGGGCTGGCAAGCCCGACTGAAGCCGGAGAGAGAGCGCCTTGCGCTGCACCAGCCAGATCGAGTTGTCAGTCAGGCGCCAGGGGTATCTCTATCCGGCAGGAGTTGATGAGGCCGGCTGCGGCTGCCTCTTCGGGCCGGTCTACGCCGCGGCTGTAATTCTCGATCCCGGGCGACCCATCTCAGGACTCAACGATTCGAAACAGATCGAGCCCGAGGCGCGTGAGGCTTTCGCGGACGTTGTCCGGCGATACGCCATTTGCTGGTCGGTGGCCACGGCGAGCCCAGGGGAGATTGATCGCATCAACATCAGGCAAGCCTCGCGCCTGGCGATGCGGCGGGCAGTTTCAGTCCTGCTGCCGGCGTGCGATTATCTTCTGGTGGATGCGCTGGTGATCGATTGGCCGGTCCCCCAAAGGGCGCTAATAAAAGGCGACGCCAGAGTGACTGCCATCGCAGCGGCTTCGATTCTTGCGAAAGTGGAGCGCGACCGCGCCATCCGGGCGCTTGACTTGCTCTTTCCCGGTTATGGACTCGCCCAGCACAAGGGGTACGCGACGCCCGAGCACACCGCCGCCTTGCAGCGACTGGGGCCGACGCCGCTGCACCGCCGCAGCTATGCGCCGGTTCGCGAGTCGATGCAGTTGAGAGTGTTATGACAGAAGAACGCTCTCCCGCTCCCGCGCATTGGACGACCAAGGCCGCATCTGTATTGTTCTGCGTTTTCTGCCTCGAACTGGGCGCCTTTCTGATCGTGTTCCCCTGGCTGGACCTCTACCCCACGAACTGGTTCGTTCAAGCCCGTCCTGAGTTCACTCCGCTGCTGACGAGCTACTCGTTCCGGGGTGCGATGACCGGACTGGGGTGCCTGAATGTTGTCGTGGGGCTCGGCGAGGTGTTCCGATTGCGTCGCTTCGCGCACCAGGAGTCACAGCCCCAGAACGATTGAGCTGCCCGCAAAGTCGTTACTGCCGCTTCTGCGCCATAGTTCGGGCCTGCGCAGCCTCGGCCATTGCCAGATTTCGCTTTTTTTGCGGGTCCTTTGTCAGCGATGAGGCGCGCTCGAAATATCTGATGGCGAGAGGGTAGTCGCCTTTTCTGTAGTAGACCCAGCCGACGGTGTCATCGATCTCCGGGTTGTCAGGAGCGGACTGTTTCAACTGCAGGGCGAGCGTCATGGCCTCATCGACCGTCGCCGGTTTTTCGCTGAGCCGGACTACAAGATTGTTCTTCGCCACAACATGTGAGTTGTCGATCTGCAGAACCGCCCGGTAAGTCTTGACCGCGGCCTCGTGCTGTCCCGTGCTCTCCTCGATCATCCCCATCGCAAGCATGGCGTCGACGTTGCGGGGGTCTTTCGCGAGCACCAGTTGAAGCCGCCCTCCTCGCACTCTCCCATTGCTCTTGCGCCATGTCCATTCGCGCCGTGGCGATTAAGGCTGGGGGGAACGACGGATCGACCTGCAAGGCGGCAACGTAGGCCGCGCGCGCGCCCTGAACGTCGCGAGCTTGTTCGAGCCATTCCCCGAGCATGAACTGAACGGCCGCCGAATGCGGGAGCCTGGCTGCCTGCACGCGGATCCTGGCAATCGCCTCAGCAGGGTTCTTCTCCGCCACGAAGCTGCCAGCGATCAATCTCAACGCCTCCGCGTTACTCGCATCGGCAGCGAGTGCTTCTTCAAGGTACGCACGGCCTGCCGGATACTTCTTTTCCTGCATGGCGAGAATGCCCGCCTGGGTGAGGAACGCCGGCTGTCGCGAAATAGCCAGCGCCTTGGCGACAATCTGGTTGGCCTCGGAATACCTGGCTGATGCAATCAGTACCCACGCCTGCTCTTGCAGGATGGGGAGTTCCTGGCTGATTGAGGCTGGAGCTGCTTCGATTACCTCCAGGGCATCCCTTAGCGACTTCGAAGCCCGATAGCTCTGCGACAGCTCGACTCGGGCTGGGATCAGCGAGGGATTCCTCTCCAGGGCGAGCCGGAGTTCCTGACGATACTCTGTGACCCGATGCAGTCCCCTGAACGCTTGTCCCCGGATGTAGTGGGCGGATGCCGATTGCGGCCGGATCTGCATCGCCCGGGTGATCACTTCCTCCGCCTGTTGGTACCGCCTCTGCACTACATACAGCCGGGCTTGATCTTCAAGGGCGTCGGGATCCTTCCTGTTGTTGGCCAGCGCTTGTTTCAGCACATCGCCGGCTTCGGCCAGTTTGCCGGTCTCCAGGTAGAAATCCACAAGGCGGGAACGCACATCCAGGTTGCCGGGCTCCTTGGACCTCAGCCGCTGAAGCTCGGCGATAGCGGCCTCCCGCTCGCCATTCTGGAAAAGGTGAATGGCGTACGCCGTCCGATACGACCTTACTGGCAACGCAGAGAGTTGGGCGAGGGTTTGCCCTGCCTCCGCCGGCCTGCCCGATCCCTGTTGCAGCCTGGCGATTTCGAGCAAGGCCGCGCTGCTGTTCGGATGGGACTTGAGTGTCGCTTTGAATTGAGCTTCCGCTTCCCTCGGCCTGCCCGTGAGCACTTGAAAGCGTCCGAGTGCCAACATGGCTTCCTCGGAATTCGGTGAATCTCGCAGCGCCTTCTGGAGCGTTTGTTCCGCCGCGGCCACATCCTGGTTCATTGACCAATGGACCAACGCGAGCGTTAGAGAGGACTTCAGATGCGCCGGGTTGAGCGAGAGGGCCTTCTCCAAGTGCTCGATCGCGGGCTTGGTTTTCCCCTGCCTCCACTCAGCGACGGCCAAGGTGTGAAGAACCTCGGGATCGCCGGGCCGCTGCTCCAAGGCGGCCTTGGCGTGTTCTTCCGCAAGAGAAGACAGTTCCTGGTCACCAGTGGTATTCAGGAGCTCAGCAAACCTGAGCCGCGCATCCGTATGCGAGGGCTGAAGCTCAACCGCCGACTTGAAGTATTGCGCCGACCGGCCGGGGTCGCCGCGTTGCAGGAGAGCTGTGCCCAACTGGTAGTACGCCTCAGCACTTTTGGGCGTCAATTGAAGGGCGTTTTGCAGCTCAATGATGGCCCTGTCGTAGTCCTTCTTCGCAATCGAGGCCTTGCCCGCCGCCACCCATTCCGCACTCCTGGCTTCAGGGGACTTCCAGCAGGCAGTCAGCCCGAACACAAGGATCGACAACACGACTGCTCCTGCCTGGACCAAGCCTGGCATGGCCCGGGAGCGCGTTGTGCCCACAGCTGGAACCCGGATCCCCATCAATGAGGCAACTCTAAGTCCTTGGCATGGGCGTGTCAATCTCGAATTGGTTCGGAACCGATCAGCCCGCAGTACTGGTACTAAGTGTCCGATTCCTGGTCCGGTAACTTTTTAATATGAATCTTGACAGCGCTATTGTTAGGCTTGAAAATGATGGTGCTGTAAGAGACTGGGGCCTACCTCGGAGGGTAAGGTGCTGAGTTGTGGATTCTCTTGGAGGATTGTCAAGGTCATCGGAATGGCATTGGTTGCGCTGTGCGGGTGCGTCACCGCGGGCACAATTGGTCCGACTGGCTGTCTGAATAACTCCTGCTACGGCGGACAGTATTCGCTAGACGCAAATTTTTTGCAGTCCTCTGGCCAGAACAGTGATTGGTGGAGGATCACCTTCACCAGCGACCTGGAGGGCTACAACGGCCCCGCTTTGGGCAAACATGTCGCTTCGCTGGCGGTCAAGCTGGTCGATAGCAACTCATCCATAATTGGAGTAGACAACATATCCGCACCGACTAGCGGCACGTGGGATATGGTGCCCGGTGGGGCCAGCAATAACGGGTGTAACGGCTCGGGGAACGGCTGGCTCTGTCTCCAGTATGTTGCTGGCACTGGCAGCAAAATGCTCGTTGGGCCGGGAACGCCTATTTACACTTGGGCTTTCGACGTCAACCTGCAGAAGGGGACACTCCTGTCGGTAGCATCCATCAAGGCGAATTTCGATCCTGCCGCCGGCGTGCTGATGTCCGAGAAGATTGCCGTTGCCGAAGGTTTCGCCGCAGAGCTACCGCTACTGCTCCTTTCACTTGGGGCTTTCGCAGCGATTCGAAAGTACGGATTCGCTGGCTAAGCTCACGCGGCGAGCGGCCGGCCGCCTCGTGACAACGCCCTCAGGGTTTCACCTTCAGCGCTCACGTCGAAACGCACCATTCCGCCTGGTTCCACGAGGTCGCGGAGCACAACCTGCGCCAGCGGCTGGATGACATGACGGTGGATGACGCGCTTCAAGTTCCCGGGCTCCATACTCAGCGCTCGTGCCGCGATCGATCAGAAACGTCCGGGCTGCCGGTGTAAGCCGGACGGAGAAAGCGTCCTCGGCGAAGCGCGCTTGGATCATGCCCTCGAGCGCGACCAGTTGAAGATCGAGGATGCGTTCAATGGTGGATCGCTCCAGCGGGCGGTAGGTAATCGTGCGGTCGATGCGGTTCACGAATTCAGGCGAAAACCGCCGGCGAACGGCGGACAGGCCGATGCCGTTCAGCCTGGCGTCGCCGGTTTTGTTGCCGGTCATGCCGGAGAAGCCGAACCGGTCGTTGACGGCCTTGGCCATCTCGCGGGCTCCCAGGTTCGAGGTCATAAAGATGAGGCTGGACTGGAAGCTCACCGAGGTGTTATCGCCGAGCTTGAGCGAGGCTTTGTCGAGCACGCCCAGCAGGAGCCGCGCCATGGAGGGCGCCGCCTTTTCGACCTCGTCCAACAGGACGAGGGACAGGTCAGAGTGCTGGCTCGTCACCGAGTTCAGTTTCTGCTGCGTCAGCATCGGCTGTGTTTCGCGGTGGCCGAGGTAGCCCGGCGGCGCACCAATCAGCTTGGCGACTTCGTGGTCGAGTTGGAACTCACCGCAATCGACGCGCAGGACATTCCGCTCGGAGCCGTGGAGGGCTTCGGCGAGCGCCTCCACGGTGCGCGTCTTGCCAGTGCCTGTCGGCCCGAGAAGCAGGAAGACGCCCGCCGGACGCCCTTCCGGTGACAGGCCCGCGTCGAATAGGTCTACGTAGGGCAGAATGGCCTCCAGGGCGTCATCCTGGCCCACGATCATCTGGCGCATGCGGTCGCTCAGGCATTGGTGACCCTCCAGCCCGGATTCATTGGTTCGGGCACGGAAAGGGATGGACACAACGTTCTGTTTCATCGGCGGGTCTGCCTCCCGATGCAATTCTAGAGGCCGGCAACCAAGCCGAGGGGGGCACAGGAGGGGGTTTCGGCGCCGGGAGAAGGGCGATTTCGCGTGGCTTGGCCGAATCAAAAAGCCTGTGAGGAATGTGTGGATTGCGTCGACTATCCGGGGGGCCGCCCGGCCGTCGCCAAAAGGATTTTCGAAACCCGTGACTGGCTTGTCCGCCCGCCCCTGACCCAGGGCAAAGCCCACTTCCGAGGCGATCTTCGCGGGGTCGGTGCCGACCAGCCGGGCGGTGCCGGCTTCGATGGCTTCCTGTCGTTCGGTCTTGTCGCGCATGACCAGCACGGGGACGCCAAGGGAAGGCCCTTCCTCCTGGACTCCGCCTGAATCGGTGAGGAGGACATCGGCGCGGCGCATCAGGTCCACGAAGGGAACATAGTCCAAAGGTTCGATCAAATGGATGCCGGGCGTGGCGCGGAGGCGCCGGTTGACCACTTCGCGCACATTGGGGTTCGGGTGCACCGGATAAACCAGTTCGGCATCGCCTCGCCGGGCGAGCAGGACGAGGGCGTCGCAAATTCGCTCAAATCCGTCTCCAAAACTCTCGCGGCGGTGGGCAGTCACAACGACGAGTTTGCGACCCGCGGCGGGCAGCGGACCTGAGTAACCAGGCCATTGGCCGTTTTCCAGCTTGGATGAGGTGTGGAGGAGAGCGTCGATGGCGGTGTTGCCGGTCAGGAACACGCTCTCCCGCGCGACGCCTTCAGCGAGGAGCTGTTGCTCGGCGCGCCGCGTGGGCGCAAAGTGCAAGGCTGCAAGCCGGGTGGTGAGTACCCTGTTGATCTCCTCAGGAAAGGGTTGAGTCAGATCGCCGGTGCGAAGTCCCGCTTCGACATGGCCAACTGGGATCTTCCGGTAGAATGCCGCCAACGCAGCGGCCATTGTGGAGGTGGTGTCGCCCTGCACGACGACAAAGTCCGCCGGCTGGCTCTCCAGCCAGGATTCCATGCCTTCGAGAATGCGCGCTGCCAAGCCGTTCAGCGATTGATCCGGACGCATCGCCGCCAGGTCGTGATCGGTGGCAATGCCGAAGCGAGCCAGCATCACGTCCAGAATTGCGCGATGTTGACCGGTGACGCATACACGGGGTATGAGCGGCGAATCGGGGTCGGCACAGGCCAGAATGATGGGCGCCAGCTTGATCGCTTCCGGGCGCGTGCCGAAGACGAAGAGAACGATTGGCTTTGACAAGGTTGGCGGCGGGCGGGAGTCGCTACTTGTGGCGGTAGGTAATGCGGCCTTTTGTCAGGTCGTAGGGCGACATTTCGAGGGTGACCCGATCGCCGGCCAGCACGCGGATGCGGTTGCGCCGCAATTTGCCGGCGAGGTGGGCCAATACTAGCTTTTCCTGATCCAGTTGCACGCTGAAGAGCCCACTGGGGAACTTTTCCATAACCGTGCCTGTGACTTCAATGCAGTCTTCCTTACTCATCTTCCTCCTTCGGAATGAATGAACGCACGACCGCTTGAGCGGATAGTCCGTGCCTTCAGTATACCCTAGGGCCCCTCAAGGCTTTTAGCTGCAATGTTATTCAAGTCAGCCCGGCTGAGCCCGATATGAAGAAACAGGGACGAAAGCAAATAATGGGCCCAGAGCTGGTCTCGCTGAAAGCGAACATAGAGAGGCTGGATGAGAGAGACAAGCTCTTTCGCACCAGCCTGGAATGCTATGTCGACGCGCTGAACGGCGTCGAAGAGCATGTGCTGCGAGCATTCGCGGAAAAGGTAGCTGAGCGTGCCACGACGTTGGAACCCCAGAAACGGGAGTTGCTGCGGAATCCGCGAGAGGACACGTTCTGCGCGGCGCGGTTTCATCTGGCCGCACGGCTGGCGGACATGTCCACCCAGATCAAGAACCGTTTGGCAGGCACTGTAGAACTGGGTGAAATGCTGAGCCTGCTGGCTCAAACGACGACCAGTCTCCGCACGAGCGGCGAGAGAACGGAAAGCCGGATGACGTGCCTGGGTCAAGGACTGGAGCAGGCAAGCCAATTGGAAGACGTCGGAGAGTTCCGCCAGCGAGTACGGGGCGAGTTGACACGGCTGAGTTCGATCATCAACGAGATTAAGGATGAGAACCGGCAATTGATCGATGGGCTGGAAACCGAGATGACAGCCTATCGGAAGCAGTTGGACGAATCGGAGCAGCGCGCCAACATGGATTCGCTCACGAGCCTGCCGAACCGGCGGTACTTTGAGGCTCATCTTGGGGACTACGTCGCCGCGGGAGAACCTTTCTGCCTTCTGCTTCTGGACCTCACCAGGTTCAAGGCAATCAACGACTCCTACGGTCATCTGACAGGCGACGAAGTCCTGCGCACTTTCTCAGAGAAGCTGAGGGCTGCTCTGCGCAAGGAAGATCTGGCAGCACGCTGGGGCGGAGACGAATTTGTGGTTGTGCTCCCAGCCGGGCTGAGGGAAGCAATGGGGCGTTCGCGGCATCTCGAGGAGAAACTCACGGGAAACTATACGATCCGGGTCGAGCAGACGACTCACCGTCTCAGGGTGGGAGTCGCGATAGGAATAGCCGAACACCGGGCGGGCGACACCGTCCCTCAATTACTGGCACGAGCCGATGCCCTACTCTACGCAGCCAAATCCCAACGCTGAGAGCCTGTTGGCGCTCAACCGGCAAGTGGTGCCTGGCCGAATCGCGGACCCGGGGACTAGCGAAAGCGCTAGACTTGTGTGGGAGGAAGCACCTCATTTGCGCCCCTTCAATCCGCAAGAGATGGCCCCGCAGACCATCCTCATCACGGGCGCCGGCCGTGGAATCGGAAAGCGGCTCGCCATTGGATTCGCCCGCAGCGGCCTGCGGGTGGGCCTGCTGGCGAGAAGCAAAGCCGAACTCGACCTGGCCGATTTGGAGATCCAACACAACGGTGGGAAATGCCTGCGCTTGCGCACGGACCTTCGGGACCACAAGGAAGTCTCGATGGCGGTGGAACGAATGCGCCGGGAGTATGGCAGCGTGGACGCGGCCATCTGCGCGAGCGGCTCATTTGGCACCATCGGCCCGTTAGCGGAAACCGATCCCAAAGGCTGGCATGAGAGCGTTGAGACCGGCCTATTCGGCGCGATGCATGTCTGCCGGGCCGTGCTGCCGCAGATGATCGAAAACCGGGCCGGGAAAATCATACTGCTGGTCGGGCCGGGCACAGAGGGTCCCCGCCCCAACTTCTCCGCATATGCCGCGGTCAACGCAGCACTGGTGCGTTTTGCCGAAACGCTGGCCGAGGAGGTCCGCGAGGCCAACATCCAGGTCAACTGCATGAATCCTGGGCCCACTTATACGAGCATGACCGACGAGATCCTTTCAGCCGGGGACCGTGCGGGGGCGCGCGAGGTATCAACGGCTCACGAGATCCGCTCCAATGGCGGAACGCCACCGGAGCGGCAAATCTCCCTCGCCCAATTCCTGATCTCGACGCGGTCCAATCACCTGAGCGGCAAGCTGATCGGCGTCAACGACGACTGGCGCCGCCTGGAGCAATCCAACGATACTCCGGAATTGTATACGCTACGCCGCGTTTCGCGAAGCTGAAGCTCGACACAAGGGGACGGCCCACACGCGTTTAGCTCATTGAGTACTTGTCGGACTTGGCGTCGTAGAGGACCTTTTTGTTCTGTTTGTAGCTGACCACGGAAAGGAAGCCGGCCAAGGCGGCCTCGTAGCCGGCTTGAATCGGCGCGATCGGCCGCTCGATGCCTAGGATCGAGTTCAGGAAGTTGCGGATGTGCGCTTCCACTGCGAGGTGGTCGTTGTTGGGGATGGTGACCGTCAACTCCTTGCGCGCTTTGACATGCTCGGGCACACCGTTGTAGGACTCGGGATAGAAGTTGAGCGTCTGCCGGCCGATGACCTCGATGGTGCCTTCGTTGCCGCAGAACTGCTCGCCGTACTTGAACCGGTCGTTGCCCAGATAGCAGGAGTAGTTGACGTGGAACTTGTCGGCGTAGTCCAGTAGCACGCTCCAGGTGTCGGGGACTTCGCGATCGTCGTTCTGGTCCCAGCGATTCACTCCGCCGGTGGCGACAACGCTGACCGGGAAGTGGCGGTCCATGACGTAGGCCACGATGTCGGTCTGGTGGACCATGAGGTCGGTGGCGATGCCGCTGGAGTAATCCCAATAGAGGCGCCACTGGAAGTAGCGCTGCTTGTCGAATTCCTTGGCGGCGGCGGGGCCGAGGAAGCGTTTCCAGTCGGTATTCTGCTGGGTGGCGTCGGCCGGCATTGGGTAGCGCCAAGCCGCGGCGCCGTTGGGCAGGTTGTTGCGATACCAGAAGGCACGGACGTAGTGGCAGTCGCCGATGAGTCCCTGCTGGATCATCGTGCGCGCCATCTGGTAGAGGCTGTTGGAGCGATTCTGAGTGCCGACCTGGATGATGCTCTTGCTCTTGGGGGCGAGGCGCATGATTTCCTGCGCTTCTTCCACGGTGTGGGCCAGCGGCTTCTCTACATACACGTGCTTGCCGGCGGCGAGCGCGTCGAGCAGCATGCGGTGATGGAGGTGCTCTGGAGTGGCGATGATGACCGCGTCGATGGTCTTGTCGGCCAGCAGTTCCTTGTAATCGATGTAGGTCTTGGGCGTGTTCTTGCCGAGCGTGGCGACGATGTCCTTGCCCTGGGCCAGATTGCCCGAGAACGTATCGCAGAGCGCGTCAACCTGAATACGGCTGGCGACTCCGGCATAGGCTCGCTGGGTCAGATACCGTGCCGCGGCCGCCGGTGCCGATGACGCCGACATGAATACGGTCGTTGGCGCCCAACACAGACGATGCGGGCAACAAAACAGCCGCCGCGGCCGCCTTGGCCGCGAAGCTACGCCGCGAGAGTTCCTGGCTCATTGAGTGTCTCCTTCCACGCGATTGCGGTGGTGATCTCTACCAACGGACCAGCATATCGCGAACTTCGGGGGTTCAGGTGTTATAGCCTGACAGTTCAGGATGCCTTTGCCAATTCCCCGCCCCTTCAAAGGAGTCATCCCTCCTCTGGTCACGCCGCTGGCCGCGCGCGACGAAATCGAAAAGGATGGGCTCGCCCGGGTTATTGAGAGGATGGTCGCCGCCGGCGTCAGCGGCGTTTTCGCACTGGGCACGACCGGCGAAGCGCCAGCCCTCAGCCTTGCGGCACGCCGGGCGATGATCACGGAAACCTGCCGGTTGGTCCGCAATCGCGTTCCGGTGCTGATCGGCGTGACGGACTGCTCCGTCGCGGAAGCCTTGGCGCTGGCCCACTACGCAGCCGAAGCCGGCGCATCCGGGGTGGTCTTCGCCTGTCCCTTCTACTTCCCGATGACCGGCGACGGGCTGCTGCGCTGGTCGATGGCATTCGCCGAAGAGACGCCCCTGCCCTTCTTCCTGTACAACATCCCCAGCCACACGAGAAACTCGTTTCCACTGGAGGCCGTGCGAGCGATCGCTCCGCATCCAATGTGCCTGGGCATGAAAGACTCGGCGGGTGATTGGGACTACTTCGCCTCCCTCATCGAGATGGCTCGCGGCTTTCCGGGCTACACGGTACTGCTGGGACCGGAAGAAGGCCTCGCGCGCGCACTTGACATGGGCGCCCACGGCGGAGTGACCGGCGGAGCGAACCTTGCGCCCACGCTGTTCGTCGACATCTGGCGGGCCATGCGCGACAACCAGCGAGCTACTGCCCACGCGCTGCAGGAGACGTCGCTGTTTCTGAGCCGTGAGATATACGCCGAGGGCTACCTGACCGGATTGAAATGCGCGCTCGAACTGGCGGGAATCTGTTCAGGACGCCTCACCGACGGGCTTGTGCCCATCGAGGGGGAGGCGCGCGAGCGCATCCGCCGCGCACTCAGCGCCCTGCCGATCTGAGGCGAATTCGTGCAGGTTAGGCGGCGGCAAACGTTGTAAGCTGGACTTGAACTGGGCGCTCAATTGGGAATTGCGGTATTGGCAACGATTGCCGGATGCACGCAGCTTCCAACTGGTTTGAACGGAGACCGTCATGGACGACAGCCGAGCGTCGGGTGAAAGCCGACCGAGCATTGAAACCGATAGCGACAACAGCGCGTCCGCGCAACTGCCCGCGGAGCCTTCTGCCCAGGAGCCTGCCATCCCGGTGGCGGGCATTGGCGCCTCCGCGGGCGGGCTGGAAGTCTTCAAGCGTCTGCTCGCCGATTTGCCCGCCGACACCGGTTTAGCCATCGTATTCATTCAACATCTCGATCCAAAGCACCACAGCATGCTGGCCGAGATTCTTGGCGCGAGCCACCACCATGCCGGTCAGCGAGGCGGCCGACGGCATGCCGGTGGAAGCCAACCACGTATACGTCATACCGGCAAACGTCGATCTGACCATCGCAGCACGGCGCGCTGAAACTGGCCCCGCGCACGCAAACGCCGGGATCGCACATGCCCATCGACCGTTTCCTGCGGTCGCTGGCCGACGAGTGCGGAAGCAGGGCCATCGGCGTGATCCTGTCCGGCACGGGCATCGGACGGCTCGGCGGGCGTGGAAGCCATCAAGGCCGCGGGCGGCGTGACGTTTGCGCAGGATGCGGCCACGGCAAAGTTCGCCACCATGCCGCAGGCCGCCGTGGCCACCGGTTGCGTGGATTTCGTCCTGCCGCCCGAACGCATTGCCGCGGAACTGGTAAGAATCGGCCGGCACCCTTATATTGCGGATGCCGTATCGCACGGAGCAGGAGCGAACGCCGGCCGGCGACGAAGAGCGGTTCGGCGCCATCCTGGCCATTCTGCACGGGGCCACCGGCATCGACTTTTCGCTCTACCGGGAGAAGATGATCAAGCGCCGCATCCTGCGGCGCCTTGCCCTGCGCAATATCGACAGCCTCGCGGAATACGCACGCGATGCTGGAGAACGATCCCGATGAGCTGATGGCGCTCCAGCGGGACTTGCTCATCGGCGTGACCAGCTTCTTCCGCGATCCGGAATCGTTCGAAAGCCTGAAGAGAGCTCGTCTTCCCCCGCATTCTCCAAGGGCGGCCCGCGAACGAGACGATTCGCGTCTGGGTGGCAGGTTGCGCCACGGGAGAAGAGGCATTACTCGATTGCCATATCGTTACAGGAATACCTGAACGAAACGGGCGCCGCTTTTCCGGTGCAGATCTTTGCTTCCGATATCAGCCTGGCGGCAATCGAAAAGGCCCGCACCGGCAGGTACCTCGAGAACATTGCGGCGGACCTTACCCATGAGCGCCTGAACCGCTATTTCACGAAGATCGACAGGCGGCTACCAGATCAACAAGAACCTGCGCGAGATGTGCGTCTTTACCAGGCATAACCTGATCGACGATCCGCCGTTTTCGAAGCTGGACCTGATCAGTTGCCGCAACGTCCTGATCTACCTGGGAAGCGTGCAGAAGAACATCCTCCCGCTGTTCCACTACGCGCTCAAGCCGGGCGGCTTTCTCATGCTGGGCGCATCGGAGGCGGCGGCGTCCGACGACCTGTTTTCGGTGGCCGACCGCGAGCACCGAATCTATGCCAAGCGGGAAACGGCGAGAAAGCCGCACCTGTTTCCCGCGGGCGCCCGCGGTTCACGCCGGGGCGCGGCGGCGGGCAGCACGCGCCGCCACCGGCTCCGGCGAGATTGTGGGGCGGCGTGGACGTGCGGAAAGAGGTCGATCGCATACTCCTGTCGAAGTACAGCCCGGCCGGAGTGGTGGTGGACGAGGACCTGGAGGTCATCGAGATCCGGGGCAAGGCCAGCCCCTACCTCACGCTGCCGGTCGGAAAGGTGAGCTTCAATCTCATGAAGCTGATTCCCGACACCGGGCTTGTTCCTGGAAGTCGAGAAGCTGATCCAGCAGGTGCGGAAGAGCGGCGAGCCGGCGCGGCAGGAGCGCGTGCCTTACGAGCACGATGGAAGCGCCGGCGCGTCTGAACGTGGAGGTGGTGCCGCTGGACGCCAGTCAAAAGCCGTCGATCCTGGTCCTCTTCGAACCCGTGCCGGGCGCCGCCGGGCGCGAGGCCGAGCCGCCGGGCGCCCGCTCACCCGAAGGCGATAGCCGGGACCGCCAGATCTCCACGGCTGAAACAGCAACTCGCCGACGCGAAAGAGCGGTTTCTCTCGGCGATGGAAGAGCACCAGACATCCAGGGAAGAGAGCCAGAACACGACCGAGGAGGCGCTTTCGGCCAACGAGGAACTGCAAAGCCTCAACGAGGAACTGGAGACCGCCAAGGAAGAGCTGCAATCCACCAACGAAGAGCTGATCACGGTCAACGATGAGATTGCAGGTCAAAGAACGCGGCGCTCGCGCAGGCGCGCGACTTCGCGATGTCGATCGTAGAAACCGTCCGCCAGCCGTTATTGGTGCTCGATACGGATTTGCGGATCAGGATGGCGAATCGAGCCTTCTACCGGACATTTCAGATGTCGCCGCTGGAAGCCGAGGGACAGGTCATCTATTCGCTGTCGCGCGGCCGTTGGGACCTTCCCGGCCTGCGGGATTCGCTGGACGGTCTTCTCCAGGGCGGCAATCTCGTTCCCGGACTTCGAAGTCGAGCAGGATTTTCCAGGCGTGGGGCACAGGAGCCTGGTGCTCGGGGGCTGCCGCATCAATCATCTCAAGATGATTCTGCTGGCGGTCGACGACATCACCGAGCGCAAACTGGCCCAGCAGGCCCTGCGCAAGAGCGAGGAGCATCTTCGCCAATCCCAGAAGATGGAGGCCGTCGGCAGGCTCGCCGGCGGCATCGCTCACGACTTCAACAACCTGCTCACGGCCATCATCGGCTACAGCGAGCTCCTTCAGGATACGCTGGCCGGCAACGAGCCGGCCATTCAGCAGGTGCTTGAAATCAAGACCGCCGGCGAGAGGGCGGCTTCACTCACGCAACAGTTGCTGGCCTTCAGCCGGCGGCAGGTGCTGCAACCCAAGGTTCTCGACCTGAATGTCATCGTTGCGGACTTCGACAGGATGCTGCGCCGTCTGGTGGGCGAGCGGATCAAGGTGGCCATCGATTGCGCGCCCGCCCTCTGGCAAGTGAGGGCCGACCCCGGCGAAATCGGCCGCGCGATCATGAACCTTTCCCTGAACGCCCGAGACGCCATGCCGGACGGCGGCACGCTGACCATTGAAACGGCCAACGTGACCCTCACGGAGGCTGATGCGGCCGAGCATGACCTTGCGCCGGGCCGCTACGTGACGATGGCCGTGCGCGACACCGGCGTCGGCATGGACGCGGAAATGCAGGCCCACATCTTCGAGCCGTTCTTCACGACGAAAGAGACCGGCAAAGGAACCGGCCTGGGGCTGGCCACGGTTCTGGGAATCGTCGAGCAAAGCGGCGGCGGCATTCGTTGCGAGTCCGAACTGGGCCAGGGGACGACCTTCACGATCTTCCTGCCGGCGGTCGCCGAGGCGGTGGACAAGGAAGCGCGGCCGGCCGGAGGCCTGGCCGCGGCGCCGAAGGGCTCCGAAGTCGTTCTGCTGGTGGAAGACGAAGACATGGTCCGCGTGCTTGCCCGACGGATTCTGGAGGCGAGCGGGTACGTGGTTCTCGAAGCCGGCAACGGACGCGAGGGTCTGGCGCTGTGCGAAGCCCACCAGGGCCCGATCGATCTGCTGGTGACCGATGTGGTGATGCCGGAACTCGGCGGGCGCGAACTCGCCGAAGGCGCCCTCAAACTGCGGCCCGGCATGAAGGTCATGTTCATGTCCGGGCACACGCAGGATGTCGATCCTCAAGGAGGGCATCCAGAAGGGAACCGCATTTCCTGCAGAAGCCCTTCACGCCCGTCGATCTGGCACAGAAGGTGCGCGAGGCCCTGGATTCGGACTACGCAGGAGCGGACGCGATGCCGTAAGATCCTCTTCCCTGAACGATGGCCAGCCGGATCACTTTGCGGTTATCGCTGGTGTAGACGACGTGGATCGTGCCGTCAGCCGCCTGAGCGGCGCTCGGGTAGGCGAAACTGTCCTTGCCGGTCGCGAGGTTCAGGCGGCGCGGGAAGGTCTTGCCGCCATCGGTGGATAGCGCGGCGACAAGCGGCGTGCGGTCCGACATGGAGTCGTTGTAGACCAGCAGCAGCGCCCCTGAGGCCAGCTTGATCAGATCGACGGCGGAGTTGGGGTTCGGGAACTCGCTGTCGACGCCTTCGCTCCAGGTCTTGCCTCCGTCGCGCGACTCGGCGCGGACGATGAAGCCGCGTTCCCCTGGCCCGTAGCCGCCGCCGCGGCGGCAGAAGGCGATCAAGCGTCCCGGAGCGACTTCAACGGGGGCAGGCTGCAGGTTGCCGTTCTTCGACCGGATTCGTCCTGCTGGCGTCCACGCACCGGTCTTCGGATTGTGCAGCAGGAAGACCGAGGTGGTATCCGGGGGGACACGCTCACGGTCCGTGCCTGTCTCTTGATACAGCGGCAGGAGCCATTCGCCGCTGGCCAGCACGATCGGCTTGCCGCGCACCATCCAGCCTTCATCGAGCACGAGCATCGTCGAATCGGACCAGGTCTCGCCGCGATCATCGCTGAGCTTCACCGCCACGCGCGACGAGCCCCACGAGTCGCCGAAACGAACGACGTAGAAGAGCCATAGCTTGCCGTCCGGCGCCTGCCAGGCGACGCCATTGCCGAGCGACCGGAGAGGGTCCTGGGCGATCTTCCTGGGCGGGCTCCAGGCTCCCGCCCCCTTTGGCTTGCGCGAGGCGTAAATTGCCGTCGAGTTGGCGTATTCACCTTCTCCGCCGTACCAGACCAGATACAGGTCGCCGTTGTCGAGGACGCAGATGGAAGCGGGGTGCTTGTAGGGTCCGGTTGGGGTCTCCGGCCCGAACAGGCGGTCAACCCGCAACTCGGCGGCGGCGGAGAGGCTGAGCAGGAACAAAATCAGTCGCACTGCGATAGCATACCGCCAGATACGCATGCAGACGCGCCGGTCCCATTGAAGACGATTTCCGCGTCTGCCGTGATCAGCCCCTGGCGGCTGTAATCACTCAGAGAGGAGCAGTTCCAGCGCGGCGGCCAGCGGCTGGTCGTCCATGTGGCCGAGCTTCTTCATGCGAAGCTGTCCGCGCTTGTCGAGCAGCACCAGGGTTGGCGTGCCCTCAACGCCCCAATCCTCCATTGTGCGAGGCTTCCAGCCTTCGCCTGCGGCATCGATGCCCACCGGCAGAGTGTAGCCCCCGGCACTGAGAAACGCATCAACCGCGGGCAAGTGGCCGTCTGCGGATGAGCTGTGAATTGCCACCACGCAAACGCCGCGCGCGCTGAAGTCGCGGTACATCTGCTCGGCCTGGGGGAGGGCCAGGTGAACGCACCCTTCGCAGCGCAGGTGGAAGAACACGATGAGTGCCGGCGAGCCTTGGAGCGAGGCCCACTCGACCGGCTGGTTCAGCCAAGCCCCGATCGTCCAGGAAGGCATCTTCGCCCACCGAGCCATCCCCCAATTCTAAGGAAAGCTAGAATGACAGGTAATGCAAGTTAAGTCGACCTGTCTGCTGCTGGCGGCACTGGGAACCGTCGCCGCGCAACCTCCGCCCGCCAAGTTGCCGGCGCCGTATCACTCCCCCTCCTCCGCCAACGCTCCGACGGTGGTCAAACGCCCCGACGGCGCGCAACTCACACTGCCCGCCGGATTCACGATTGAAGAGTTCGCCGCGGGCTTCGAAAAACCCCGCTACATGATCAGCGGGCCATCGGGTGAAGTCCTGGTGTCGGACAGCGTGAAGAAAGGGCGCGTCTTTATTCTTGCCCACGGCGGGAAGAAGGAGCTGCTCACCGGGCTCGACCGCCCCTATGGCCTCGCGCTCTGGAAGGATTATCTCTACGTCGCCGAAGCTACGTCAGTCAAGCGCTACAAGTTCGACGCCAAGGCGCAGACCGCGGTCGCGGGCGAGGAGATCATCCCGCTCCAGGACGCCTCCGACGGCCATTGGACGCGCACCATCGCTGTTTGATGCCAAAGGCGAGAAGCTCTATCTGAGCGTCGGCTCACATCACAACGTCACTCCGGGCGGGGCTGAATATCGCGCGGCGATACTGCGGTTCAACCCCGACGGCACAGGCCGCGAGTCTGTCGCCACCGGCGTCCGCAACGCGATCGGGATGGCCTGGGCGCCGGGCACAAACACTCTGTGGGCGGCGGTACAGGAGCGTGACGGGCTGGGCGACGATCTGGTCCCCGACTTCTTCACGTCCATCAAGGAAGGCGGCTATTACGGCTGGCCCTACGCCTACGTCGGCCCGAACGAGGAGCCGCGCAACAAGGGACAGCGGCCCGACCTGGTGGCCAAGACGCTCGTGCCGGACATCCTGCTGCCTTCGCACGTCGCAGTGATGGACTCGCGCTTCTACACAGCGAAGCAGTTTCCGGCGAAGTATCGCGGCGGCGCGTTTCTGGCCTATCGCGGCTCATCCAACCGCGCCGACCGGGTCGGCTACTCGATCGTCTTCGTCCCGTTCAAGAACGGGAAACCAACCGGCCCGGTGGAGGACTTCCTCACCGGCTTCATGACCGACCCGAAGAGCAAAGAGGTTTGGGGACGACCGGTGGGCCTGTTGGTGATGAATGACGGCAGCCTGCTGCTATCTGAGGACGGAGGGAACAAGCTGTGGAAAATCGCTTACAAGAACTGACTCTTCTGATTCTGGCCGCGGCCGGTGCGGCGGCGCAGCCCCCTGCTCCGAAGCTGCCCGAGCCGTATCATTCGAAGTCGGCCTCCAACGCGCCCACTGTCGTGAAACGGCCGGACGGAGCTCAGTTGAAGCTCCCGGCGGGCTTCGGCATTGAGGAATTCGCCACCGGCTTCGACGTGCCGCGCTACATGATCTACGGGCCTTCGGGCGAGATCCTGCTCAGCGACAGCGCGCGCAAAGGCCGCGTGTTCGTTCTAGTCGACGCAAACAGGAACAACCGCATCGAAGACGGAGAAAAGAAGGAACTCATCGCCGGGCTCGACCGCCCCTTCGGCCTGGCCGTATGGAAGGACTACCTCTACATCGCCGAATCGACGTCGGTGAAGCGCTACAAGTACGACGCCAAGGCGATGACGATCGGCGCGGGGGAAGAGATCATTCCGCTGGCCAACGATGGCGAAGGCCACTGGACACGAACGCTGCTGTTCGACCCCAAGGGCGAGAAGCTGTATCTCAGCGTCGGCTCACGGTCCAACGTCAGCCCCGGCGAAGCCGAGATCCGGGCCACAATCACGCGCTACAACCCGGATGGAACGGGACGCGAGTTCGTCGCCACGGGAACGCGCAACCCGATCGGCCTGGCCTGGTATCCGGGCACCGAGACGCTGTGGGCAGCCATACAGGAGAGGGACGGGCTGGGCGACGACCTGGTGCCCGACTACTTCACGGCGATCAAGCAGGGCGGCTTCTACGGCTGGCCCTATTCCTACATCGGCCCGAACGAGGAGCCGCGGAACAAGGGCCTCAAGCCTGAACTGGTGGCGAAGACGATCGTGCCCGACGTCGTCCTGCCGGCGCACGTGGCGGTGCTCGACTCACGTTTCTATACAGGGAAGAGCTTTCCCGCCCGCTACCGTGGCGGGGCATTCCTGGCCTTTCACGGATCGTGGAATCGCGCCGAGCGAATCGGCTATTCGGTGGCGTTCGTGCCGTTCAGCAACGGCAAGCCCGCCGGGCCGGTCGAGGATTTCCTGACCGGTTTCATGACGGATCCCAAGAGTAAAGAAGTATGGGGACGGCCCGTCGGCCTCCTCGTGATGAACGACGGAAGTCTCCTGCTCTCCGAAGACGGAGGCAAAAAGCTGTGGAGAATCACCTACAAAAACTGATCGCATTTATCATTGGCGCGGGTGTTGCGGCAACCTTGACCGCAGCCCCGCCGCGCCCTTTTTCGCACAAGTACCATCTGACGCAGGTCGCGGCCTGCGAATCCTGCCACACCGAGGCCACGGCGTCCACCAAGGCCTCCGATAACCTGCTGCCCGCAAAGGAAGCGTGCGCGACATGCCATGACGAGGTGCACATCATGGCGCCGCGCGCCAGCGTCGGCGTGCAGAAGTTCAACCACGAGTTGCACGTGAAGATGGGCTCGGCGGCTCCTCTGATCGCCGGCGCCATCAAGAGCAAGCAGTATCTGGGTACGGCTTCGCCTTCGCTCGAAGTCCTGGCCGTCTCGAAGGACGCCTGCTCCGGCTGCCACTACGGGATTGCAGAAAGCGAGAACGTCGCGCACGACAAGACAGTCAAGGGCCACTTTCCGCAGATGGCCGACTGCCTGACATGCCACAACAAGATCCAACCGCCGGAGAGCTGCAAGCAGTGCCACGTCGAGTCGACGCCGAACTTCCGGCCGACTTCGCACACGGCGGAATTCGGCGACGCCCACTCGCAAAAGACGATGGCAAAAACGGAGTGCGCCTCCTGCCACGGACGGAAGTTCACGTGCAAAGGCTGTCACTGACACTGCTGCTGGTGATGGCCTGCTGCATAGGGCAGGCCGGCGAGATTCGCGGCGCAGGCACGATGGGAGTCGACACTTTACACGTGGGGCGAGGAAGTGGCGGCGTGGCGGCTGCCAACGCTGGAACGCCGCGTCATCGCGCGCGGGCGGGGCTTTGAGGCCGGCGGCTGCGTCGTCGATGGCAGACTCGTGCTGCAGGAGAAGGGCAAGGCGATCCTGTTTGACCCAGTCTCTGGGCGTGAGCAGGTGTTCGAAACCGGAACGCGCTTTGCCTCCTGCCTGCCGTTCAAGCTGGCGGGCCGCAGCGGAATCCTGCTGACTCACCTTGACGCGCAGTTGCGGTTCTACCTGCTGCCTGGCTTCGAGGTGAAGGAGTTGTACTCCATCTACACTGCGTCGCGGCAGGGCGGGCTCATTGTCTCAGGACGTCGACGGCGACGGGCTCGAGGATCTCTTCTGGGGGAACTATTGGCTGAAGAATCCGGGCGCGTTGGACGTCGCATGGCGGCTGTTTGCCATCAACCTCTGGCACGACACGCCCGAGTCCGCGCTGGCGGCTATGGCACTGGACGGAGGAGTGCTGGTCTGGGCGGAGTCGAGCGCCAAGCAGGCGCGCATTGCGCGGTTTGAAAAACCGGCCGACCCGAAGCAGCTCTGGGTGGAGCGACGGCTGCCGCCGCTCGACCATCCGCGAGCGGTTTCAGTAACCGGAGAGGGCATCCTGATCGGGCACGACGGGGGTGTGGAGATGCTGACCCGTGCCGGCGGCAGGAAGGCGGTAGCGGAGATGCCTCCATGTCTCGCGCTGGCTGAGTTCGAAGGGGTCGTGTACGGTGTTTCGGCCAGCGGCGTACGGGCCGTCTACCCGCGCAGGTAGGCGTCGTCGCCTCGGATCCAGTCCTCGCGGCGGGGGGTGAAAACGTCGAGGGCAACCGAGTCTTCGAGAGCGTGGACCTCATGCGGCAGATGTGATCGCAGGACGAGGACACCGCCCGCGCCGACCGTGACGTCGCCGTCGGGCAGCTTGAACAAAAGCGAGCCCGAAAGGACTTGAGTCACCTGCTCATTTTCGTGCGAATGGCGCGGCACGACCGCGCCGTTGTTTATCTTGAGCAGGGCGATTGTCAACCTCTCGGTGTGCACCACCTGACGGGACATCAGCGGATTCAGTTGTTCGACGGCAATGGAGTTCCAGGATGAAAGGCTCATGTGGCGAGTAGGCTATCATGGCTGTTTGGCAAAGGGTTGGGCCAACACTATGAAGGGCGTCGTTCTCGCCGGCGGGCAAAGGCACACGGCTCTCTCCGCTGACCGAATCACCAACAAGCATCTGCTGCCGATCTACGACAAGCCGATGATCTACTACCCGATCCAGACGCTGGTGGATGCCGGCATCCACGACATCCTGATCGTCACCGGCGGCAAGAACGCGGGCGATTTCCTGCGGCTGCTGGCCAACGGCAAGGAGTTCGGCCTCAAGCACCTCGACTACACCTACCAGGAAGGCGAAGGCGGCATCGCCGACGCGCTGACGCTGGCCGAGCACTTCGCCGACGGACAGAAGATCTGCGTCATTCTCGGCGACAACATCATCGAGAAACCGATTCGGGGAGCGGTCGAGGACTTCAGGAAGCAGGAGCGCGGCGCGAAGATCCTGCTGAAGGAAGTGCACGACGCCGAGCGGTTCGGCGTGGCCGAGATTCAAGGCGACCGCATCGTCGGCATCGAGGAGAAGCCGAAGCAGCCCAAGTCGAACTACGCCGTGACCGGCATCTACATGTACGACGCGAGCGTGTTCGAGAAGATCCGGACGCTGGAGCCCTCCGGCCGCGGCGAACTGGAGATCACCGACGTCAACAACGCCTACATCCGCGAGGGCACACTGACGTTCGGATTTCTCGACGGCTGGTGGACCGACGCCGGCACCTTCGAGTCCCTGCTGCGCGCGTCCAACATGGTCGCGGACAGCGGAAAGGAGACCGCGTGACTGAGGTGAAGATACCGGCGGCGGAGCCGGGCATCGGGTTCGTGATCGCAGCGCCGGATTCGAAGAACCTGATCGATGGAGTGCGCGTTTCGCCGAACAGCCTCTGGGCCGACGATCGCGGCTATTTCCTGGAGATCGCCCGAATGGGCAAGGGGCTGGTCGAGGGATTCTCTGCCGCGACCACTCAGGTGAGCGCGGCGTTGACTTATCCGGGGGCGATCAAGGCGTTTCACTTCCATCGTCATCAGACCGATGTCTGGTGCGTGACGCAAGGGATGTTCCAGGTGGCGCTGGTGGACCTGCGGCCGGAATCGGCGACCTTCGGCAGAAAGAACACGCTCTATGTGGGTGCGCTGCGGCCCTGGCAGGTGCTGATCCCGCCGGGTGTCGGCCACGGCTACAAAGTGATCGGGACTGAACCGGCGATGCTGGTCTACCTGACCAATCGCTTTTACGATCCGGAGGACGAGGGGCGCATCGCCCACAACGATCCGGGTATCGGCTACGACTGGGAACTACAACACAAATGAAACTGATCGTCACCGGCGGTGCGGGCTTCATCGGCAGCGCGTTCGTGCGGCTGGCGTTGGGCGCGGACCTGGCCACGCGAGTCGTCGCGTTGGACAAGCTCACATACGCAGGGAACCTGGAAAACCTGCAGCCGGTCGAGAATCACTCGAAATTTCGATTCGTTCAAGGCGACATCTGCGATGCGGCGTTCGTGGGTTCGCTGATGGCGGAGGAGTCGCCGGACGCGATCGTGCACTTCGCGGCGGAAAGCCACGTTGATCGATCGATTCTTGGACCCGGTGTATTTATTGAGACGAACGTTCGCGGCACCTTCACGCTGCTGGAGGCGGCCCGGGCGGCCAAGACAGCGCGGTTTCTGCACGTGTCGACGGATGAGGTGTACGGCTCCATCGAAGAGCCGGACGAGGCCGACGAGGATTATCCCCTGCGCTGCTCGAGTCCGTATTCGGCGTCGAAGGCGGCTAGCGATCTGCTGGCGCTGAGCTACTTCACGACGTACAAGATGGCGGTGACGGTGACGCGGGCATCGAACAACTACGGGCCCTATCAGTTCCCGGAGAAGCTGATCCCGCTGATGATTTCGAACGCGCTCGAGGACAAGCCGCTGCCGATCTACGGCGACGGCATGCAGGTGCGCGACTGGTTGTACGTGGACGACCATTGCCGGGCGATCTGGGCCGCTCTCACGATGGGCGGGGAGGGCGAGATCTACAACATCGGCGGGTCGCGGGCGCTCCCGAACCGCGAGGTAGTGCAGATGATTCTGGCGGCGCTGGGCAAGCCTGAATCCTTGATGACGCGCGTGACTGACCGCCCTGGGCACGACAGGCGGTATGCGATCACGACGGAAAAGCTGGAAAAGGCGACAGGCTGGAGCGCCGAGGTGCCGTTTGAAGACGGATTAGGGAAGACGACCGACTGGTATCGAGCCAATGGCGACTGGGTAAACAGGGTGAAGAGCGGGGCGTACCAGCGTTACTACGACGAGAACTACAAGAACCGGTAGGGAGCGGGGACCAAATGGTTAGGGCGACCACGTCACCGCCTCTGCCTGCGCGGCTTGCGCCGGTCAGGTGGTAGCTGTCATCTCCGCCCGCGATGCGGCGATAGCCGCTGGCAAGGACCGATTCAGGCCGGAATGCCGTTGGAGGCGGGGCAGCTCTTCAGCAGTTGAACGTAGTCGCCCTTTGACTGTGATCCACTAACTCAGTTACCTCCTTTGTTGATGGTCACGTCTGTATTAGAGATCGGTCAGTCCGAAAGGAACTTTAGCCTGATTCGGAGATCATGTAGGCTGCTAGACATGATCCGCCTGATCCTTGCAGAAACTGTCCTTGTCTTGATGGCGAGCGTCGCAATCAAGGCGGATGGAATCGGCTTCCCGAGCCGCGCGGCGGACCTCGATGTTCTGCCAGGGTTCAAGAACCCGCCGCCCGGTTATGGCGAGGTCGCCTTCTACTGGTGGCTTGGCGATCCGCTGACCAAAGAGCGGCTGACCTGGCAACTGGACCAATTGAAGAACAAGGGCGTCACAGCGCTACAAGTCAACTACGCGCACAGCGACAAGGGCGGAAGGTCCTATGGGCTCACCTTCGCGAGCGAGCCACCGCTATTCTCCGAGGAGTGGTGGAGCTTGTTCGGCTGGTTTCTGAAGGAAGCCAGGAACCGCGGCATGGCTGCCAGCTTGAGCGACTACACGCTTGGCTGGGCGGGAAACGGATGGTACATGGATGCGATCCTGAAGGACCATCCCGAGGTGCACGGCCGCGTGTTGGCGAGCGAATCCCGCGACTGCTCCGGAGAATGCACGTGGGAGATGGCGGCAATTCCCCTGAGCATCACCGCGTACCGGATGGAGCAGGGCCGAATCGTTCCCGGGAAGGTCATCGACCTGCGCGACAGCTTGACTGGCCGGACGATGCGCTGGACCGCGCCGGCGGGCCAGTGGCGGGTGATCTCCGTTTTCGTGAAGGACGTTCCGGTCTCCATCGATCCCATGCATCCGCTCACGGGAAAGCAGATGATCGAGAAATTCTTTCAGCCGTTCGAAGACCGCAATCCCGGCGAGAGCGGCAAGGGTCTCAATTTCTTCTTCTCCGACGAGCTGTCGTTCGGGATTCGCGGCTGGCTGTGGAACGGCTTCTTTGCCGATGAGTTCCGCAAGCGCAAAGGCTACGATGTCGTGCCTGAACTGGCGTCGCTGTTTGAGGAGACTGGTCCGCGGACGGTGAAGGTCCGGTTGGACTACTCCGACGTGATGGTTTCGCTGGAGGAGGAAAGCTACTTCCGGCCGGTTTACGAATGGCACACCAGCCGCGGCATGATCTACGGGTGCGACCACGGCGGGCGGGGCCGCGATGTAACGGAGTTCGGCGACTACTTCCGCACGCAGCGGTGGATGAGCGGGCCGGGCAACGACCAGCCGAGGCTGGCCTCCGATGTGATCAAGAACAAGGTGGCAAGTTCGATCGCGCACCTGTATGAGCGTCCACGGACGTGGTTGGAAGGGCTTCTACGGCAGCGGCTGGGGCACGACTTCCGCGCAACTCGTCGACGCCACCTGGCGCAACTTTGCGCACGGCCACAACCTGCTGACGCTGCACGGGCTGTATTACTCGACGCGTGGCGGGTGGTGGGAGTGGGCTCCGCCGTGCAACCACTTCAGGATGCCCTACTGGGCTCACATGGGCGAGTTTCTGCGCGCCGTCGAGCGTATGTCCTACTTGTTGAGCCAGGGAGTGCACCGAACCGATGTGGCGGTGATGTACCCGGTGGCCGCAATGGAGGCGGGCGCCGGTGGTAAGGAATCGGTCGAGACGGCGTTCACGCTGGGAAGAAGCCTGTATGCCCAGGGGATCGATTTCGACTACATGGACTTTGAATCGCTGGCCCGGGCGAAGGTGGAAGGCAAGCTCCTGAAGGTGGCAGGCGAAGAGTATCGGGTGCTCGTGCTGCCGTCGATGCGCGCGGTCAGGCATTCAACGCTGGAGAAGGCCGTCGAATTCCACCGGGCGGGCGGAGTGGTGGTGGTGCTGGGTGAATCGCCGCGAGCCAGTGAGCGCGTGGGAGACGACGACCCTCAAGTGCTGGCCATGGCCGCCGAACTGGCTTCAACAGCGGCGAAGACCGTCGGGGACGCCGTCACACAGATGGACCGCGCGTTTCCGCGAGACTTTCATTGCGCCGTAGGGAGCGCCGAACAGCCCTCCGTACTGCACCGCAAGGCAGGGGTACGCGATGTGTACATGGTCTACAACGCGGCTAAGGGTGCGGAGTGCACATTCCGGGCCACAGGGAAGATCGAGTTATGGGACCCGTGGACGGGCAACACGTCCGAGCTGAATGCACTCTCGCAGACCAGTGGATCGACGGTGATCCGGATGCCACTGGAGAACACCGAGGCGCAGGTGATCGTGTTCGGTCCGGGCAGAGGAGCAGTGGGGAGCGTGGCGGCTGTGAAGCCCGCTGTTCTTCCGCTGGATGGCAATTGGACATTCGAATTGAAGCCGACGTTGGACAACCGGTTCGGCGACTTCAAGCTGCCGGCCTCGCCGGCTTTCATCGGCGCTGAGGCTCGCCGGTTCCGGTATCGGGAAGAAGGACCGGACAGAGTCGCATGGAGCGATCCCAAGCTGGACGACTCGAAATGGGCAGAAACGACCTATTCATACGGCCCGCGATTCTGGAGGCTTGGGCCTATCCCGGCCGGGATCGACACAGAGACCCTTGAAAAGCGCATTGCGGCGCTGAAATCCGTGGACGCGGCTTCGCCGGTGGAGTTCGGCGGGAAGCAATACCGATGGACGCCTTACGAATTCTCGATGCGATGGGGCGTGGAAGACGACCCGGGACATCAGGGGTATCACGGGCTGAAGGCGGAGATGCCGAACGATTTCATTGCGCTCGGCCGGATGGAGACGAAGGCCACGACGACGATATATGTAGCGGAAGAAGAGGGCGTCCGTTACTACTTGTGGACTTCGATCGTCGCGCCACGCGAGATGAGAGCACGCGTGCTTGCGGGAGGCGACCTGCCGGGCGCCGTTTGGATCGGCGCAACCGAACTGCCACCCGGCGCAGAAGCCGCGACGCTTCGGAAAGGGTCGAATTCCCTCCTGCTTCGATACGACAAGCCTGGCCGGGGGCACTTCTTGTTGGCTGATCCGGAGAGTTCGCCGGAATGGAAACAGACCTACCCTCTTGCGAGCCTCTGGTACAACCGGCCGGGCGTATTGCCATTCGACACCCGTCCGCAGACAGCGCGGCCCGCGGGTTGGTACAGAACGACGTCGCCGCCTGGACTGCGCGGAATGACGATGGTGATCCGGGGCAAGGCGGCGGCGTGGGTGGACGGTCGGCCAGTCAAGCTCACGCTGACACGACAGCGCAACGACGGGGCGAACGAATACAGAGTGGCGTTGAGCGCACCATCGGCCGCGCCTGCAGTGGTTGCGATTCGAGTGGAGCAGGAACGAGGTTCGTATGCAGGGGCTGCTTTCGCTGAGCCCGTCGCATTCGAGTGCGGCGCGGGAACTATTGGCGCCGGTGACTGGTCCAGGATCGATGGCCTTTCGAGCTATTCCGGCGGTGCATGGTACCGCAAGAGCGTCACGCTGAGCGCAGACCAGGTTCGGCGTCCCGCATGGCTGGACTTGGGCATGGTTTCGTCGAGTGCGGAAATCGTCGTCAACGGCAGACACGCGGGGGTGAAGCTTTCCCCGCCATACCGCGTCGAGATCTCGAAGTTCCTGAAGACTGGCGAGAACCGGATCGAGGTTCTGGTCTACAGCGCGCTTTCGAATCACTACCAGACGATTCCGACGCGATACCGGGGTAAGGGTGCTTCCGGCCTGATAGGGCCCGTGCAGTTGCTGCTGGAGTAAAGGCGGCAGGAGCTACAGCGTATTGGGCCAGTTGCGACCGGCCGGAGTGCCTGGGGCTGCGGCGGCCGGCGGGAGGTAGTCCATCGTGGCCTCCATCCAGGCGGCGAGTTTCCGTTCGAGATCCGTGCGGACGGCGGATTGCGCGGAGTCCGTGGCGAGATTATGGAACTCGCCGGGATCCTTCCGCAGGTCGTACATTTCGATCAGGGGGCGGGTCGGCATCAGCATCTGGCGGTGCTCATAGGCGAGGTTGCTGCGGCGCATCTTCCAGATTGCCTGCCAGGCGAGGCCGTCTTCGATGTCCCACGCGGGGCGGTAGGGGAAGTGGGGCGCCGCATTGAAGATGAGTTTGTGGGTGCGGGTGCGCACTGAGCGGATTGGGTCGAAGTTGTCATGCCAGTTGCGCTCGCTGAAGACGGCGTCGCGTGATGTGTAGGCGGCGCCGGTGAGCAGCGGCAGGAAGCTGCGGCCCTGCATCTTGGGCGTCTTCGGTTCGCCGATGAGGTCGAGGAACGTGGGGGCGAAGTCGACGTGGGAGATGAGGTCGTCGTGGACCATGCCGGGCTTGACGCGGCCGGGGAAGCGGACCATCAGGGGAACATGAATGCCGGGATCGTAGCAGGTGCCCTTGGCGCGCGGGAAGGGCATGCCGTTGTCGCCGGTGAAGACGACCAGCGTGTTTTGCTCAAGATTGCGGGCACGCAGCAGGGAGAGGACGTCGCCCACCTGCTGGTCGAGACGCCCGATAAAGTCGTAGTACATGGCGAGGTCTTCACGAACCTCGGGCAGGTCGGGCATGAACGCGGGAACGCGGACTTTGGCAGGGTCATGGGGCGGAGTGAAGACACCACGGCGGTAGGGGCGGTGCGGTTCGGTGAAGCCGATGTGAAGGAAGAAGGGCCGGCGAGCGGGGAGTTTGTCGAAGAACTCTGCGAAGGGCGCCTTGGCGCTGCCGTAGTAGTCCCAGCGCTTGTCGAAGGCGGCGCCCTGGTGGACCTTTCGGAACGCGCCTGTGAAGTATCCGCGTGCCTTGAGCGGTTCGAGGAAGCTGGGCTCCCAATCGGGCAGCGGGGTGTGGAGCCGCGAGGTGGAGGTGGTGTGAGGAGAGCAGCCGGTGAGAATGGCTGAGCGGTTTGGGGAACACTGCGGCGATGCGACGAAGCAGTTGGTGAACCGCGCGCTTTCGGCGGCAAGACGGTCGAGGTTGGGCGAGGTGAGGGCAGTGTTGCCGTAGCAGCCGAGGTCGGCGGCGGTGTGGTCGTCGCTGATGATGAAGAGGATGTTGGGGGGCGGGGCGCCTTGAGCAAGGGCAAGAGCGCCCGCCGATTTGAACACAGTCCGGCGTGTGGTCTTCACGCCTGACAGCTTATACAAGTTCGATGCGCGCGCTCACGACGGGTTCGCCGAACTCGCGGGTGAGTTTGAAGCCAGCCTTCTCGCTGATCTTCTGCATGGCCATGTTGTCGGAAAGGATATCGGCGGTGATCGCCTTGATACCTTCCGCGCGGCCGATGGAGACGAGGCGATGGAGGAGTTCGGTGCCGAGTCCGTGCTTCTGGTGGTCGTCGGAGATCACGATGGCGAACTCCGCGTCGCCGGGACCAAGCAGGTTTTGCAGGCGTCCGACCCCAATGATCTGCTTGCCCCCCTCGGGGGTTGTGCGTTCAACGACGAGGACCATCTGGCGGGAGTAGTCGATGAAGCAGATGCGAACCAGGCGCTCGTGGGCGGTACGCTGCGGAAGATTGAGCAGTTGCAGGTAGCGCTGGTAGACAGTGCGCTCGGAGAGCGACTCGTGGAAGCTCACCATCGTGGGTTCATCCTCCGGGCGAATCGGCCGGATGATGACGTCTTCCCCTGATTTGGTGCTGAAGCAGCCCTCGTACTGAAGCGGATAGGGCCTGATGGCGGGACGCGGCAGATCTTCGTCCTGGATGCCTGGCTCATGCAGGAGGACACGGGCGTCGAGGGCGACAATTTTCGTGTCGGAGACCAGCAGCGGGTTGATGTCGATTTCTTTAATAAGCGGCTGCTCGACGACCAACTGGCTGAATGCGACGAGAAGTTGTTCGAGCGCGGCGAGGTCGACCGGCGGCCGGCCGCGAACACCCTTGAGCGCAGTGAAGATCTTGGTGCGCTCCATCATGCGACGGGCGAGGGTGGAATTGAGTGGGGGAAGAGCGAGCGCGCGGTCCTTGAAGACCTCGACGAGTTGGCCGCCCATGCCGAACAGGATGACTGGGCCGAACTGCGGGTCGATGGAGGAGCCCAGGATGACCTCGTAGCCATCGAGTCTGGCGAAGGGCTGGATGTTGCCACCGTTGAAGTGCTCCTTGCCAGCGAGGCGGGTGACGGATTCGACCATCTCCTGCCAAGCTTTGCGGACGCCGGCTTCGTTCACGAGATTGAGCTTGACACCGCCGACATCTGTCTTGTGAGTGATGGTGAAGGAATGGAGCTTGAGGACGACCGGGTAGCCGATCTTCTCGGCTGCGGCAACGGCCTCGTCCTCGGTTTCGGCGATAAGAGAGGGGACGGTGGGGATGCGATAGGCGGCAAGAATCTGCTTGGATTCGTGCTCGGTGAGGATGGTGCGGCCGGCGCTTCGTGCACTGACCAGGATGGCCTTAGCCTCAGCAGCCTGGACTTCGGCGCCGATAGCGCCATAGCGCGGCGTCTCGTAGAGGGCGCGGAGGTTGGAAGCAAAGCGCCACATGTAGTTGAACATCCGGGCGGCGGTGTCGGGGTAGGCGAAGGTGGGGATACCGGCGCTGTTAAGGATCTGTTCGCCGGCGGCGACGTCGACGCCGCCCATCCAGGAGGCGATGACGGGCTTGTCGCCGAACTTGGCGTAAGGCTTGAGGGCCTGCGCAGTCTGAGTGGCGTCTGTCATGGCCTGCGGCGTGAGGACAACCAGGAGGCCATCGCTGTTGGTGTCTTTGGCGGCGATTTCGAGCGCCTTGGCGTAGCGGGCGGGCTCGGCGTCGCCGATGATGTCGATGGGATTGCCTCGGCTCCAGGAGGCAGGGAGGATCTTGTTCAGTTCGGCGATAGTCTGCTCACTGATCTCCGCTAGTTCGCCTCCACCGAGCAGGAGGGAGTCGGCCGCCAGCACGCCTGGTCCGCCGGCGTTGGTCAGAATAGTGAGCCGCGGGCCTTTCGGGCGGGGCTGCTTGGCCAGGACTTCGGCCATGTAGAAGAGGTCGGCGATGTTTGTGACGCGCAGGACACCGGAGCGCCGGAAGGCCGCGTCAAGAACGTCGTCGGAACCGGTGAGAGAGCCTGTGTGCGACGCAGCAGCCTTGGACCCGGCGGCTGTGCGGCCGGCTTTGATGACGATGATGGGCTTGGTATAGGCAACCTCGCGAGCGGCTGAGAGGAAGCTGCGAGCATCGCCGACGCTCTCCATGTAGATGAGGATGGAGCGGGTCTTGGGGTCATTGCCGAGATAGTCGATCAGGTCGCCCCAGCCGACATCGGACATGGAGCCGAGCGACATGAAGGCGCTGAAGCCGACCATTTCACGGAGACTCCAGTCGAGGACGGCTGTGCAGAGTGCGCCGCTCTGGCTGAGGAACCCGACGTTCCCGTTCTTCGCCATGCCCGCGGCGAAGGTTGCATTGATGCCCGAGGGCGGCACCATGATGCCGAGGCAGTTCGGCCCGATGATGCGCATGGAGTGCTTGCGGGCGTTGGCGAGCAGTTGGCGTTCGAGTTCCTTGCCTTCTTCGCCTGCTTCCTTGAATCCCGCTGAGATGACCACAGCGGCTTTGCAGCCGAGTTCGCCGCACTCGTCGATGAGGCCGGGAATCAGCTTGGAATTCGTGACGACGACGGCCAGGTCGATTTCAGCCGGGATGTCCTTAACACTCGCATAGGCCTTGATGCCCAGGACACTGGGGCGTTTAGGGTTGACAGGAAAGACCGCTCCGCCAAACGGCGAGCTCATGAGGTTCCAAAGGGTGGTCCGGCCGACGGTGCCGGGTGCTTCGGTTGCGCCAATGACTGCGACATTCTTGGGCGCGAAGAAGGGATCGAGGGGATGGGGGCGCTGGCCGAAGATGTCATGCGCCTCAGAGAGGGGTTTGCCGGGGTTCGGTTTCATTTCACTCTTTCCGATCCAAAATTACCGTAGTTAGTGACTACTTTCTATCCTCTCGCGGGGGTTGTGCGCAAGGCAAGGAAAGAGGAGGCTCGGGGTAAAGATTTCCGTGTTGGTGTGTGGTTTGTGAAAGAACCTTTACAGTGCTGTTTTGCCAGCTCCTGGCGGCAGGGTGGATATGGCCAATTCAACCTCAGCGCAATGGCACGGCCTTAACAGCGCCTTCTCTTTGAACCGCCTGGCAGGCGACGGCGGCGGCTTCATCGCCGGGGCGTCCCACCCACCAGCACATCGGAATAAGCCTCTTCTCCCCGACAGCGCGCGTGACTAACCGCCTATCCGCTTAAGTACCACCCTCCAGACAGTGAGAACAGCCGCTGGGATGGCGCCGACAAGGCGGAGCATCCAGCCAGTTGTCCGTGGATTCGCGAGTGACTTCCCACCCGTTACGGACTGGTCCACTTCCCTTACGTCCGCCAGCAGTCGATATCCCAACTTGGGGAGTGTCTCGACGTATATCGGACGATCGGCTGGGTCGCACAGAGCTTCTCGAACCTTGTTAACTGCCTTGTTTAGACCGTGGTCCAGGTCGTTGACTCCTCCACCCGGCCACAAGCACTCCTTCATCTCTTCACGGGTCACCACGCGCTGCGGTGCCGAAAGGAGCAATTCCAACACCTTCGCCGGTTGGGCCGAAAGTCGAACCCGAGCACCGTACTTGCGAAGTTCTCTGGAAGCCAGGTCGAATTCGTAGAATCCGAATTGGAGGATGCGAGGCTCAAGCCCGCGCGGCCTTGTCTGACACCGAGACCCATAACTCCAAGTCCTCAGGAGATCGTACACCCGTTCCAAACCATGCGAGGAGATTTCTTGATCAAGTTGTGTGGAATCATTCACTTCTCCGGGGACCATTTGGGGACTCTTTTCTCCATTGCAATCAGGCCATGTCTAAGTCAATCCTCTACGATCAATCAGGCCACGTGTGTGGCCTATACAAGGAGATTGCGATGCATAAGCTGGCTCACTGGGTTCTTCTGGAGGCCCTCCTGGCGTTGGTAGCCGGATCTTTGGCTCACGCCGATGAAGTCACTGAATGGAACGAGCACATGGTCCAATCGACCGTGACTGCGGCAAATTCGCCGATCGTCGCCGGACGCATTGGAGCAATTGTCCACGTGGCTGTATTTGACGCTTTGAACGGAATCGACCAGCGCTACCGGCACGTTTTCGCGGTTCCGGCAGCACCCGCAGGCGCTTCGCGTCGGGCCGCGGTCGTTCAGGCTGCCTACGCCTCGCTCTTGAAAGCCTTTCCGGGCCAAAAGGCTGCCCTGGACACAAAGAGGGCTGCCTCCATGTCGGCCATTGCCGCTGCAACTTCCGAGACAAGTACCGGCATCGAACGTGGCGTCGAATGGGGTCAGTCGGTTGCCGACAAGATCTGGGAATGGCGGTTAACCGATGGAATCAGTCCCGTCCCACCGGCGTTCTATGGGAGCACGGGCCCCGGAGAATGGCGCTCCACCCCACCCACGGGCGGCGTTCCGGGAGCCGGTCTCCAGTTTGCAACGATGAAGCCATGGGTCATCCTTTCACCCGGGGAGTTTCGCCCCGCCGCACCGCCCGCATTGGATAGCGAGGCTTACACGGCCGACTTTGAGGAGGTGAAGGCCCGAGGCAGCCGTGTCAGCTCTGTTCGCACCGCCGACCAGGAACTGAATAGCCGCTTCTGGGCTGTGAATACTCCAGCATGGTTTTGGAATCAGGTCGCAAGATCCCTCTCCAAGGACAAGGCGTTGACGCTTCAGGAGAACGCCCGCCTTTTTGCTCATCTCAACATGGCGATGGCGGATTCCACCATTGGGTGCTGGGAAGCGAAATACCAATACAAATACTGGCGGCCGATTTCCGCCATCACGTTGGCTTGGACGGACGGCAATTCGTCTACCGGCGAAGATTTCGAGTGGGAGCCCCTTCTGGTTACTCCCTCTCACCCCGAATACCCCTCAGGCCACTCCTGCGCAAGCGGCGCTGCCGGTCGCGTACTGTCTTCGGTCTTCGGTGATGACACCGAGATCTCGCTGACCGCCACGCTGGCACCCCCCGTAACTCGCACCTACAAGAGTTTCTCGGCAGCCCTGGAAGATGTCAAGGATGCACGAATCGACGCGGGCATCCACTTCCGCACAGCCTGCAACGTGGGCCAATCACTCGGAATCAAGGTCGCTGACTACGTCCTCGCCAATGCGCTGAAGCCACGGTAGCATCTCACTTACTGAGGGCTTTGGAACTCGGCCAAGGGTGCCACCCATCGCTGAAGAACAAACAGAACAATCTGTTACCTATGTGTCCGGTCCGGACAAGCAGTTTATGGTGGGCGGTGAGGGACTTGAACCCCCGACTTCCTGCTTGTAAGGCAGGCGCTCTAACCAACTGAGCTAACCGCCCGATGAGGGGTCTACTTCAGTTTAGCCGGGATTTGACGTCAGTTGCCGATGTAACGCGAGTAAAGGCTGCGGGCCATGGCCGGGTCCTGGGTGCCCTTGATGATCGCGCGGCCATCGGGGAACACCGTGATCTCGTGCGGAGGCAGAAGGAAGCGCAGTGCGAATCCGTTGTTACGCACATCACCAAGGGGCTTCAAGCGGGCGGCGAGGGCGTCGAGGTCGATCGGCCGGCGGCGGTCGTGGATCTGCACGGCGTTTCGGCCGCAGAGACTGATGGGGATGCGTTCCTCCCCTGCGAGATGGCGGCAGGTTCGCGTCCCGCAGGCAGGGCACCCGGGGTCGCGGGAAGGCATGTTCATTTGCCTGGTCGTCCCATGCCAGACGTCGAAGACCGTGATCCTGGGTTCAATTTCGCCCGAGTGTCCGGAGAGAATCTTGTAGGCAAGGCTCACCTGCCAGGCAGCGACCATGGATGTCACGGTGTTCAGGACACCCGCGGTTTCGCAGGTCGGTTGCGCGCCGCTGGGCGCTTCCGGGTAGACGCACTCGAAGCAGGCCGTCCGGCCTGGCAGCACCGGCATGGCGATGCCGTACGAGGACACGGCGCCACCGTAGATCCAAGGTATGGCGTTGGATGCCGAGAAGTCGTTCACAAGGTAGCGAGTTTGGAAATTGTCCGTCCCGTCGAGGATGACGTGTGAGCCGGAGAGATGCTCCTCGATGTTGTCCGGCGTGAGGTCGGCGACGACTGGGACGGTCTCGACTCCGGAGTTGATTCGGTTGATGGCGCGGGCGGCCGCCACGGCCTTGGGCAGGGCGGCTTCGGCGTCGGACTCCTCGTAAAGCCATTGCCGCTGAAGGTTTGACCACTCGACGTAGTCGCGATCGATCAGGATCAGACGGCCGACTCCAGCCCGGGCGAGCGCGGCGGCATGGAAGGAACCAAGCGCCCCGCAGCCGACGATCGCGGCAGTGGCATCGCGCAGTGCGGCCTGGCCGGACTCGCCAAAAGGCTGGAATTGGATCTGCCGACTGTACCGGTCGGTGTCGCGCTCATTCATCGGTTACCCAAATCGTAGCAAGCCATGGCTGGTAAGATGATGTCAGTGATCCGGCAGGCCTTCGCCGCGATGCTGATGCTGTGCCTTGCGACGGAAGTGTGCCAGAGTGCGCTTCCGGCCGAATATTATGGCAAACGCATCATCGCGGTGTACCTGGAACCCAAAAACCAACCGCTTTCGCGGGATCAACTGGGCGTAATTCTCGGCATCCGCCCCGGCGAGACCCTCGAGGAGGTGGGGCTGGCGCGCGCCTTGCAGCGGCTATGGGCGACGCTGCGCTATGAGGACATTTCGGTGGATGCAGCGCTCGAGGGACGAAGGCGTCACGGTCACATTCAGAACCCGGCCGGCACTATTCAACGGCAGAGTGACGGTGGAAGGCGTGCCGGACCCCCCCAACGCGGCCCAACTCGTCAACGCAACAAAACTCGACTTCGGCGAACGATTCGAGGAAGATCAGATCGCTCCCGCAGTCGAAAGTATCATGGGCCTGTTGACGGCAAACGGCTACTTCGAGGCCAAAGTGGAGCCGGAAGTCGAGCGCCGTCCCGGACACTCAGGAGGCGCGGATCCGGTTTCTGGTCACTCCCGGAAGGCGGGCAAAGTTTACCAAGCCGGTGTTTGAGGGCACTCCGGTCTTCAGTGAAAAGAAACTGATTGATTTGACCAAGTGGAAAAAATGGAAGGGATTGCGCGGCTGGAAGGAAATGACGTCCGCCAACACGCAGCGGGCGCTCGACAAGCTGCGTGGCGCGTATCTCAAGTCCAACTACCTGATGGCGAGGACACGCATCGCTTCATTTGACTACGACAAGCAGACCGGCACTGTCACGCCGCGCCTGGTGATCGCGGCAGGTCCCAAGGTGGAAGTGGAAGCGGTAGGCGCAAAGGTGAGCAAGAGCTCGCTGCGGCAGATGGTGCCCATCTATCAGGAGCGGACTGTAGATCGCGAACTGCTGATGGAAGGGCAGAGTCGTTTGGAGCTGTTCTTTGAGAACAAGGGTTACTTCGATGCGAAGGTGAGCCACTCGCTCGACGATGCCACAGCGAACGGCGGGCAGAAGATCCGGTACATGATCGAGCCCGGCGAGCGGTACCGTTTGAGAAGCGTCGAGATCGCAGGCAACCGGTACTTCGACACTCCGACCCTGCGCGAGCGGTTGAACATCATTCCTGTCTCGCCAATCCGCTATCGGAAGGGCCGGTTCAACCAGGCGTATCTGGAGGGCGACCGCCTGGGCATCGAGGCGCTCTACCGTGCCAACGGGTTCCGCGACGTTGAGGTCAAGACGGAGATAGTACGGAACTGGAAGGGCAAACCGCAGGACATGGGCGTGAAGCTGACTGTGGAGGAAGGACCTCAGTGGCTGGTGGAGAACCTGGAGCTGGCGGGTGTCGATCTGAAGCTGCTGGACGAGGTGAAGTCGCTGTTCACCTCCTCGCCCAACGAGCCATACAGCGAGATGAACGTGGCACTGGACCGGGATTCGATTCTGAACTATTACTTCAACAGCGGCTATCCCGACGCAACCATCGACGTGCAGAGCCAGGTAGACGAAGCGCGGCAGCGGGTTTCGCTCAAGTATTCCGTCGTTGAAGGTCGCCGTAACTTCGTCCGCGACGTGCTGATCAGCGGGCTGGAACAGACCAAGCTCGATCTGGTCACTTCGCGACTGCTGGTGCATTCGGGAGAGCCATTGAACTTGAGCCACGCAGTTGAAACGCAGCGGCGGCTGTACGACCTCGGCATTTTCGCCAAGGTGGATGTGACCGTCCAAAACCCGCGAGGAATCGAACGGAACAAGTACGTTCTGCTGCAGGTGGAGGAGGCGAAGAAGTACTCCCTGAACCTGGGCGTGGGGGCTGAGTTCGGGCGCATCGGCGGCAACTCGAACAACCTGAGCGCGCCGGCGGGGTCGCGGGGATTCTCGCCGCGCGGCTGATCGGACTGACGCGCTCCAACATGTTCGGCGTCGGCCACACAGCAGCAGTGACATTTCGGGCCTCGAACCTGCAGCAGCGGGCATTGCTGAGCTACATCGCGCCGCAGTTCCAGGGCAACGAGAACGCTGAACCTCACCGTCAGCGGACTGATCGACAACTCACGCGACATCAGCACGTACTCCAGTATGCGATTCGAAGGGTCACTGCAGATGGCGAGAGTGCTGGCGAGAGGGCATCACTGGGCAGGTGCAGATCTACCGCGCGATACGTATTCATCGACGAGAGCACCCTCAATATCGATCCCGGCCCTGATTCCCGTCTATTCACAGCCGGTTAAGACGACGTCGCTGTCCACATCCCTGTTGGTGGACCGGAGGGACGATCAACTCGATCCGACCAGAGGAATCTTCACAACACTCGACTTCGGCTATGCGCTACCGTTGGCGGAGTCCAACACCCATTACTCACGAGTCATCACGCGGAACTCCACTTACTATCAACTGGGAAAAGAGATCGTGTTCGCCAGGTCCACAAGTTTCGGCTGGCTCAGGAACCTGGACGACGAGCCTGTTCCGCTGCCCGAGCGTTTCTACGGCGGCGGCTCGACTACGCATCGCGGCTTTCCGGAGAACCAAGCCGGCCCGCGCGACCTGGTCACAGGCTTCCCAATTGGAGGCGAGTCTTTTTTCTTCAACAGCGTGGAGCTGCGCTTCCCATTCATCGGGAAGTCAATCCGGGGCGTTGTTTTCCATGACATGGGCAACGTGTACACAAACTTCGACGCCATCTCTTTCCGCTTCAAACAGAGGGACCTGGAAGACTTCGACTACATGGTGCAGGCGATTGGGCTCGGGTTGCGGGTCAAAACGCCGGCAGGGCCGATCCGTATCGACCTGGCCTACGCGCCGAACACCCCCAAGTTCTATGGCTTCATCGGCAGTCGAGATGAGCTGATCAATGGCGGCGGAACATATGGGGTGCAGCGTGTCAGCCGGTTCCAGTTTCACTTCTCCTTCGGGCAGGCGTTCTGATGCGAACGGCGATTCTCATCCTGGCACTGGCGGGCCTGGCGGGACGGGCCGAGGTGATCGACCGCGTAGTGGGGAGCGCAGGCACTGACGTGATCACGCTCAGCGAGGCGAGAAGGTATCTGGAGTATCAGAGCGTTTTCCAGAACAAAGACCTGGATCTCAGCCGGAAGGCCTTTCGGGAAGCGGTTGATCAGTTGATCAACCAGACCCTGATCCGCCGGGAGATCGAACTCAGCCGCTACACGCCGCCCGCGATGTCGGAAGCGGAGAAGCGGCTGAATGAATGGCTCGCCGATGAGAACCGCGGCGCGAGAATTCAGAAACAGCTGGCGACGTACGGGATCACCGAGGATGAATTGAGGAAGCGTCTGCAGTGGTACATCACTGTGTTGCGCTTCACCGATTACCGCTTCAGCCCGGGCGTGCAGGTGCGTGACGAGGAGATAGAGACCTATTACAAATCAACCTACCTTCCGGAGTTCAGGAAAAGGCGGCCGGGAGAGAAAGAGCCGACTCTAGAGGAGAGCAGGGCAGCGATCCAGCGGACTCTCACAACGGTCAAAACAACTCAGGCCACTGATGAGTGGCTGAATACCGCGCGTGAAATGGCACGGGTCAGAATCTTCGAGGAGGCGCTGCCATGAGGCGCCTGTGGCGGATTCTGTTGGTGCTTTGCGCGCTGATTGTGCTTCTGCTCCTGGGTGTGGCCGGAGTCTTGCGAAGCGAGTGGCTGCGCGAGACGATCCGGGCAAGGATCGTTTCCGAGACGGAGAGAGCCACGGGGGGGAAGGCCAGGCTGGGGAGATTCGACTTTGACTGGCGCACGCTCACCGTGGCCGCGCACGACTTCACACTTCGAGGCCGGGAGGCTGAAAACCAGGAGCCGCTGTTTCACGCCGACGAAATCGAGTTGAAGCTGAGCGTGCTGTCCTGGCTGTCGAGGGATATCCGGTTGCGGGCGATCCTTATTGAGAAACCGCAAGTCCGGATGCAAGTTTACAACGATGGGACCACCAACCTTCCACAGCCGAAAACGGCGCGGAAGCAGGGGAATGTGCTCGAGGACCTGATGCGGCTCAAAGTGGAGTTGATCGAGCTGCGCCAAGGCTGGTTCCATCTTGGAGATCAGAAGACGCCTTTAGACCTGCGCGTTGGGGGACTCGATCTGAAACTGAGTTTCGACGCGGCCAATAGTCGCTACCGGCTGGAGGCATCAATGCGGGAGACGGAACTGCCTTCAGGATACAAGCCGTCGCTGGAAATGTCGGGGTGGCTGGAAACCAGGCGGGTCCTGCTTGACCGAGTTGCGGCACAGACCGGTGAGAGCAAGGTGACGGCGTCGGCAGAGTTGGTTTTCAGCCCCTTCACGGTGACGGCGGCTTTTGAGGGCGATGTGCGGCTCAGCGATGTGCTTCAGGCAGGCATCGGGCGCGGGAGGGCGACCGTATCGGGCAAATTGACCCTGCGGGACGGCGAGTTCGAGACCAACGGACACTTCGATGCGAGAGGGGTTGGGTTCAAGGCTGGCCAGGTGAATGTCGAGCAGGCGTCGCTGAAGGGTATGTACGAACTGCGCCGCGACGACCTGGTCCTGCGGGACCTCTCCGTTTCAACAGCATTCGGCTCGGGCAAGGGCCAGGCGCGGATCAGGAATTGGCGTTCACTTGAAGTGACTGCGGATCTCTCCATGGTCAACATCGAGCGTGTGCAGAAGGAGGTGTTGGCTAAGCCCTATGCGTGGAGCGGCACGGCGTCGGGCCCAATCACACTCAAGGCGTCTTTGGGCGGCGGCAAAGTGACTTTGGAGGAGGTGAAGGCGGCGGCAACGGTGGCGCCGGCCGACGGGCAGGTTCCTTTGAGCGGAACGATAGGCGTGAGCTGGGACCGCAAGAGCGGCGCACTGCAGTTGGACGGAACATCGCTCAGCACGCGGGAGGCAAGAGTCAACCTGCGGGGGACGCTCGGCCAGGTTCTTCAGGTCAATGTGTCGACGAGTAGTATCCGCGACATCGAGCCGGTGATAGCGATGTTCTCGCGGGATGAGACATTCACGTTGCCCGTGAGGTTGGAGAACGGCGAGGCGACGATCGATGCGACTGTACGAGGCCCCCTGGATCAGCCGCGCATTGAGGGACACCTGCGGATGAACAATGCGCGAGTGGACGAGGTGCCATTCGACTCGCTCGACGCACAGTTCGAGGTGTCCGCGGAGCGGTTACGGCTGTCGCAGCTTGTCTTGAGGCAGCAGGAAGCCACGCTCAGCGGCAGAGCGGCAGTGGACCTGCGAAATTGGAAGGCGGATTGGTCCAGCCTGGTGGATCTCTCGCTACGGTTCAACCACTCTGAAATCCAGAGAATCATGGGGCTCTTCCGAGTCAAGTCGCCGGTTTCGGGTGTGTTGGACGGCACGATCGAGGCCAGCGGGCCGGCAGGAGCGCCCGCCTTGAATTTGCAGGCACAGGGCAGCGGAGTGAAGCTTGGCCAGGAGGTGGTCCGAAAACTGGCCGTGACGCTGCAGACGAAACCGGATGGCGACTTCACGGGCCAAACCACGCTCGATGGCATGACGGCCAAACTCGCCGGACATCTTCGCCATGCGGAGGGCGACTTCCGGAACGGCTCGGCCAAAGTCACCATTTCTACGCCGGGTGTGTCACTGACCGAAATTGAGACCCTGCAGGACGCCGGCCCAAAGCTCCTGGGCAGGTTTGCGGGCGAAATGACCGCGGAAGCATCGTTCAGTCCTGAAGGCCTGCGCTGGGTCTCGCTGGATGGAGTGTTGACCGCACCTGAACTCCGGGTGAATAATCGAGTGCTCGAGAAGGTCGAGTTGAGGAGTTCGACGCGATCCGGCGCCGCCGAGGTGACCTTGAAGTGCGCAGTGCGGGCAGAGTCGAGCCAGGTTCTGGAAGTGCGTGCGCGCGTACAGATGAATGGCGAGCCCTTGGTGGAAGGAAGCGCCCGGTTCCCGAGGTTGAGTTTCGGGTTCCTGCGGGAAGTCATGCAGACAGGAAATGCAACGGGGGCAGCCGCGATTGAGCCGTGGCCGGTTCGAGGCTTCGTCGAAGGCGAGGCGTCGTACTCGTTGAATCTGAACAATCCGGAAAATGCGAAGGCCCAAGTGACAATCAGCAGGCTGCAGGTTCGCCCGCGAGACAACCAAATGCTGGAGACGCAAGTGGATTCGAGCGAGCTGACGCTGACCAACAGTTCCCCCGTGGTGATTGAAGTCGATCAGGCGAAAGCGACAATCCGCCCATCCTCTTTCTCCGCGAAGGAAACGCAGCTTTCACTGAGCGGTACCGTCGGGCTCAAGGAAGCTTCGGCAGTCAGCTTGCGGCTGTCCGGCGGCGTGAATCTCGCGGTGCTGTCAACGTTCCAGCCCGAGCTGGAGGCCAAGGGTCGAGCCGAGATTGATGCATCGGTGAGAGGCACCGCAGCCGATCCAAGCCTGAGCGGCCGCATGACCATTTCCGGCGCGTCGTTCTACCTCAAGGACCTGCCGAATGGAATTGAGAACACAAACGGCACAGTCTTCTTCGAGAAGAACCGCGCCAACATCGAGAAGCTCACGGGCCAGACAGGCGGCGGCGAGTTCCAAGTGACAGGATTCGTCGGCATCAATGAGGGGGAACTCAACTACCGCCTGAACGCGAGGGCCAAGAACATCCGTATCCGCTATCCAGAGGGCGTGAGCACGACCACGGACGCTTCACTCGACATGGTGGGATCACCCGGAAGGAGCATGCTCTCGGGGACGGTCACAATCCTGCGGATGGCATTCGTCGGCGGAGGAGACTTCGGCGAGATGGTGGGAGGCTCGACAAACCCGATCCCGGTCCCGGCGACGCGCAACGAGTTTCTGCGTAATCTGCAATTCGATGTGAAAGTCCGTACGTCGGCGGACGCGACACTTGATTCGAGCTACACCGAGGGCCTGGAGACCGAAGCGAACCTGCAGTTGCGCGGAAGCCCATCCAAGCCGGTGCTGCTGGGCGGCGTTCAGGTGAACCAGGGAGCTATCAAGTTCTTTGGCAACCGCTACACCATTTCGCGTGGGGAACTGCTGTTCTACAACACGGCCATAGTGCAGCCGGCGATCGATCTTGACTTGGAAACGCGCATTCGCGGCGTTACTGTTTACATCAATGTGAGCGGGCCCCTGGCGCGATTGAACGTAAACTACCGGAGTGAGCCGCCGTTGCAATCCTCCGAGATCCTGGCTTTGCTGACGGTGGGCCGCGCGCCAGCCGGCTCGGAAGGGAGTCTGCAGGCATCCTCAACCATCCGGGGCGCGAACGTACTTGAGAACACGTCGTCGAACAGCCTCTTGGGCGGGGCGTTGAACGCTGGCATCTCGAATCGAGTGGAACGGTTCTTCGGGGCGAGCCGCATCAAGATCGACCCGCAGGCAACCGGTGTCGACAACGTGGCCCAGGCGAGGCTGTCGATCGAACAGTCACTGTCGCGCGACGTAACAGTGACGTTTGTTACGAACCTGAGCCGCACGCAGGAGCAGATCGTGCGCTTGGAATGGGACGTCAGCCGGCAGTGGCAGGTGGTTGCTGTGCGCGATGAGAACGGCGTCTTCGCAATCGACTTCCTGTTCAGGAAACGCTTCAAATGAAGATGCGGCTGCGCGCGAACCAAAACAAGTTGAAAATTGAGCACTCGATCATCGATGGACTCAGGCCGGTTCTGGAACGGCTGCTGGCGGCGGAGGAGATTCGGCTGATTGTTCCGGGAGTAATCAAGACGGTGCGTGACGCGCGCGGAGTGGTGAAAATCCGCGTAACCGTCCCGGTTCAGAACGGCTGGAAGGCGATTGCGCTGGCCGCGGGGGCGCGGCAGGAACTTTTCATCAGCACCGCATTGCCGCAGGCCGAGGTTGAAGAGTTGATCGCGAAGGCACTGGCAGAATAGTCGGCCGGCTACTTGCGTCCGGCCGGTTCGACAGCGGTGTCACCGCGCAACTCCCGGTGGAATCTTCCGCGCATGTCGCCGAGCCACTGGTCGGCATAGCGGCGGTTGAGGTCAATGGTGGCGAATGCGACAGAGCCGTCCTGCTCGGAACGGGCAAGGGTCTCGCCGAGCGGGTCGTAAACCATCGATGGGAAATCGTAGCCCGAAGTCGCCAGGAAGAGATGGTTTTCGATGGCGCGCGCTCGGGCGAGCACCTCATTGCCGCCCCAGATGGGCATCAGAACCAACTCGGCACCCCGGAGGGCGAGAGCGCGCGCGGGGTCGGCGTACTGCACATCCCAGCAGATCATCAGGCCGACGCGTCCGAAATCTGTCTCGAAGACGGGATAGTCGTCGCCCGGGGTCACACCGCCCTCGTATTCTTCGCGGGGAAGATAGACCTTGCGGTACTTGCCTGCCACCCTGCCAGCACGGTCGATGAGGACAGCGGTATTGTACACGGCGTTGCCCTCGCGTTCCAGCACGCCTGCGACGACCCAAGCCTTCTTCTTGAGCGCGACGGCGCCGAGGCGTTTCGTCACGGGACCAGGAATGGCTTCGGCGACGTCAGCGTACTTCTTGCCCGTGCCGACGAGAGGAGCACCCTCGGGCAGCAGAATGACATCGACAGCGCCGTCAGCCACCTTGGAGTCAATCAGTTCGAAGAAGCTCGTGAGCGGATCCTGGCCGCGGGGATGCAGGCGCACGGTGGCGACACGGACGGCGCGTGGTTTAGGAGCATCGATGCGCTCCAGGCTCACGCCGGTCCAGGACACTTCTCCGGCAGGCGCGTTGGCCAGCAGGAGTTGAACTTTGACGCTGGTCGAACCCTCGGGTGCGGGCGCCTCCAGAACGACGTCGCGCCCGGCCGCGGTTTCCGTCACACGCCAGGCATAGTCGGGCTGACCGGCGCGTTTACCCGCTGCTTTCTGCCAGTCGAGCCGGACTACAACTTGCCTAGGTTCGTAGGAAAGCCCTTTCGCCGTGTATCTCGCCGTGAGCCGATACCATGTTCCGGCTTGAATGTCGCGGTGGTCGCGCTCCCAACCGCCGAAGACTGCCGGGTTGCCGCCGCCGGACAGGACGAGCCGGCCGGATTGTGCTTCGATTCTGTGGACAGGAGCGGTCTCGGCCCGGGGCGACCAGATGCGCCAATCGGAGGTCGCTGCGGCAGCCAGCAAGAGAGCCATGCACGGCATGTACATGGCTCTGATTCTACAGCCTGAATGCGCGGCTCGATTGAGATCAGAACTTCAGAGTGAGCGCAAACTGCCAGGAACGTGACGGCTGTTGCCCTGTGATCACACCGAACGAGGTATTGGTGGGAGTAGTGTTCGGATTGTTAAGCACGACTTCATTGCGGGCGTTAAACGTATCGGCGCGGAAGTCCATCCTGGCCCTCTCGGTAACTCTGAAGGTCTTCTTTGCCGAGAGGTCCACGCGGCGCTGCGAATCCGACCGGATGTTGGAGTAGCGGAGCGGCGAGGTACTGATGTTCGAAGCAAGCACCTGCGCCGAGTTCTTGTTGAACACATTGGTGTTAAACCAGTTGTCGGTGTTCCGCTGATCCGAGGGCAGGACGATCGTCGACGAATCGCCGATGAACAGCGCTTGGCCGAAGCCGAGAGGCGCGCCGCTCTGGTATTGATAGACGCCGCTCACCTGCCAACCGCCTGCGAAGAACTCGACCCAGGCGGGCATGCCGGAGCCGTACCTTCGGCCCTTGCCGAACGGGAGTTCCCAGATGCCGCTGCCGGTTAACCGATGGAGCCGGTCGAGATCGGAGATCGACTCGTAGGGCATGGGGTCAGACGCGTTGAGGAAGGAGTTGGCAGCCATGGATTTCGACCAGGTGTAGGCGCCCTGGATCGTGTAGCCCTTAGAGAAGCGCCTTTCAACGCGGTTCTGCATCGAGTGATACCAGGAGTAACCGACTGGATCCTCATAGCTGACGCTCGAGAAGTGAGGATACGCCTGCAGGAGCCCGCCACGAGAGATGTTTCTCGAGGTGAAGTTGGGGTTCAGCCCAAAATAGGGGCTTGTGAAGTTCTGGCTGAGGTAGTTGATGGTCGCCGTATCGCGGTAAGGCAAGGTGCTGAGGTATTGCGCCGGAGTGTAGCTCAATTGCCGCGTGACGGGCATGCGGCTGCTGCGGTTCCCGACATACGACGATTCGATCATGAGCCCGCCGGGCATTTCATACTGGAGACCCGCTGACCAGCGCTGAGCCGGGGACATCTTCCTGTCGGCCGCGAAGAACGTGGTGGCCTGCCCGAGCGTCGTCTCCAAGCCGTCTCCGGCTCCGATGACCGGCAGCAGACCGGTTGGAAGTGGATTCGTGAGATCGGCTGCCCAAGTCAGGCCGCTATCGTTTGACGCAACGATTGGGGTATTTTGGGAAAATCCATTGAGGATTGAGTTAGTCCGGAGGATTCCGTTTGGCGCATAGAAAACGCCATAGCCGCCGCGGAGGACGAGCTTGCTGTCGACCTGGTAAGCCAGGCCGATGCGGGGCGACCACTGGAGGCCCTGGCCGTTCCAGTAGCTGCGAGAGTTGCCCCCCACACCTGCAAAGGTGACACCGCCCTTGACCTTGAAGTCGGCAACGGGAAGTTCCGGCATCGGAGCCAGTGCGTAGTTGGCGATGGCGGCCGCCTCGATCGGGTTCGACGTGGTTCCGTCAAGCTGAGTCACCGAGCGGTTGTAGCGTTCCGTGATAGGCGATTCGTGCTCGGCGCGCAGGCCCAGGGTGACGGTCAGTTTCCGGCCGACTTTCCAGTCGTCCTGTGCGTAGAAAGCGGTGTAAATATCCTGCTCGGCGTAGGTGCCGGTGCGCGCCATTGTGCCTCCGGGGATCCCGGCCAGCAGGGCAATGAACTCGGCGCCGACAGGAGGAGCCGCCGAGTTGTCAAATGGGCCTCGGGCCCAGGCGTTCGAGAAGCTAAAATCCGGCGCAGTATCCTGCGGGTACCGTGCGCGGAACTCGCGAAAGACCATGTAATCCACCCCGAAGCGGACGTTGTGGTTGCCCTTCATCCAGGTGAGGCTGCCCACGACGTTGTGACTGATCGAAGACGTCGTCCCGTCGCCTGACTCCCACGGTGAGAGCGTACTGAGAGAGCCGATGGCCGTGCGTGGAATCGTCGCCAGCGATTTATCAACCAGGTTGGTGAGATTAGACGAGAAGCCGAGCTTTGACAGGTCATATCCCTGACTGACGCGGCGCTCGGGAAAATCCTGCGCGCTGATGCCATAGCGGAGGTTAAGAACCATCGTGGTTGAGAGCATGTGCACGTCATCAAGAGCGACACCGCGGTTGTTGCGGTTGAGGATGATGCCGTTGACGTCGTCATTGAAGTGGTGGTTCTTGTCTTCCTCCCACCAGTCCCGGTGGAACCGGACGAACATGCGGTTCTTCTCATTGAAGGCATGATCGATACGGCCGATCCATGTCCAATAATCTTCACTCGCCGGCCGCGAAAAGAAGAAGTTGTTCCGGCCGTCGGCTGTGCCAGTCTGATTGGGCATTGGGTAGAGCGCTAGGAGGTTCTTGGCGACCGGGTTGATTCGGTTTGCCGGGAAGATGTTGCCTGGCAGGGGTTGGCGGCTGAAGCGGCCCCCCGGGGCGACCGCGATCGTATCGGGATCGTAGAGCTGATAGTTCGCGCCTAAGGCAAGCAGGCTGGATAGATCCCCGTTGCGCCATGCTGCGCTCGGCACAGTCGAGGTCATGTCGACGGGCGAGCCAAACTTGTTTGCTTCATAAGTGAAGAACCAGAAGGTCTTGTTCTTTCCGTTGTAGACCTTCGGAATCACCACCGGTGCACCGCCCGCGGCGCCGTAGCGGTTGTCGCGATAGATCGGCAGTTTGTACCCCGGCGGGTTTGTTCGGTTCTGATAAAGCGTCGGCGTATCGAACGCTGAGTGACGCAACCACCACCACGCGGAACCATGCAGTTCATTCGTGCCGCCCTTTGTGCTCACGTTGACCAGCGCACCCGCCGTTCGGCCGATGGCTGCATCAAACGAGGACGTTTGCACCTTGAACTCTGAAAGCGACGCCTGCGGAGGCGAGAACGCAACGCGCGGGCTTGTGCCGTCGGAATAGACGTTCGCCACTCCGTCGATGGTGAACGAGTTTCCGTAGTTGCCGCTGCCATCGGTGGAGAATTGTGAGGGCGCGTTATTGAATGCGGCCTTACGTAGCCTCATGTCTGTGCCGTTCACCGTGCCGGGAGCCAGATGGACCAGGTCCATTGCGTTGCCCGCGAAAAGCGGCAGCTCGGTGATCCGGCGCTCGTCGACGACTTGGCCAAGAGACGCTTCGGAGGTTTGTAGAAGTGGCGACTCCGCCGTCACTTGGACCGACTCGGTGACCTCGCCTACCGTCATTTGAATGTCTAGCGAAACATTCTCATTGACTCGGATCTGGACATTCTTCCGCTCAAACTTCCGGAAGCCCTGGTTTTCGGCTGTGACGGTATACATGCCGGGAATCAGGAACGGCAGGACATAGTTGCCCGCAGCGTTGGTTTTCGTGGAAATGACGACGCCCGTGGTGTCACTCACACCCTTCACCTCAGTCGCGGGTATGACCGCTCCGCTCGGGTCGAGTACGCGACCGACGATATTTCCACGTGCGTCTTGCGACTGTGCGAACACAGTCATCGCAGCGATGGCGAACATGCCGAAATAGGCACATATGCCCCTGATGTTCATTTCATGACTCCTTGACCTCGTTGAGACCAAACTCCCACGACGCACAACGCCCGCTTAAATCGGATACAGACGTCGAAAGTCAAACTAAACCTATCATAAGATCGGCTTGATTTGAAGCGCTCTCTCCCTTATCTCACGCGCGCGGTTCGTTGCCTCTTCGCGCTCATGGTCGCGTTCCCATCCGCCGAAGACTGCCGGATTGCCCCCGCCGGCCAGGACGAGCCGGCCGGATTGAGCTTCGATTCTGTGGACAGGAGCGGTCTCGGCCCGCGGCGACCAGATGCGCCAATCGGAGGTGGCCGCGGAAGCAAGAAGAAGAGCCATGCACGGCATGTACATGGCTCTGATTACACAGCCGAAATTGGCCGGCTCGATTGAGGTCAGAACTTCAGCGTGAGCGCAAACTGCCAGGAACGCGGAGGTTCCTGAGCGGTGATGCGCCCGAACGCAGTGTTCACGGGATCCGTGTTGGGACCGCGCAGGACGACTTCGTTTCTGGCGTTGAACGTGTCAGCGCGGAAGACCATCTTCATCCGTTCAGTAATGTTGAAGGTCTTGTTCGCCGAGAGATCAAGGCGGCGCTGCGAGTCGCCCCGGATATTGGAGTAGCGCAGTGGCGCGGTACGGATATTCGAGCCGAGCTGCTGGGCCGAATTCTTGTTGAAGACTTCGGTGTTAAACCAGTTGTCCGTGTTTCGCTTGTCGGAGGCCAACACGATCGTGGAGGAATCGCCGGTGAACAGCGCTTGCCCGAAACCAAGCGGCGAGCCGCTTTGGAACTGGTAGACGCCGCTGACTTGCCAGCCGCCGGCAAAGAACTCAAGAAACGCCGGCATCTTGGATCCGTAGCGCCGTCCCTTGCCGAACGGGAGTTCATAGATGCCGCTTCCGGTGACGCGGTGCAAGCGGTCCAGATCGGAGAGCGTTTCATAGGGCATCGGGTCGGCCGAATTGAGTAACGCATCGGCCGTCATGGTTTTAGACCATGTCCAGGCAGCCTGGAGGGTATAGCCTTGCGAAAAGCGCTTCTCCAAACGGCTCTGCATGGAGTGATACCAGGAGTAGCCGGCAGGATCCGGATAGCTCACGCTCGAGAAATGAGGGTAAGCCGTCAAGAGCTGCCCGCGGGAGATGTTCGCTGAGGTGAAATTGGGGTGCAAGCCGAAATAAGGGCTTGGGGAATTCGCGCTGAGGTAATTGATTGTGGCGGTGTCGCGGTAGGGCGTCGTGCTCAAGTATTGCGCAGGGGTGTAGCTGAGCTGCCGGGTGAACGGCAGACGAGTGCCGCGATTGCCAACGTACGAAGTTTCCACCATGACGCCGCCCGCCATCTCGCGCTGGAAGCCGAAGGACCAACGCTGGGCATAGGACATCTTGCGATCGGCTGGGAAGAATGAAGTGTTTTGGCCCAGCGTAGTGGACAAACCTTCGCCGGCGCCCAGCACGGGCAGCTTGCCGGTGGGAAGGGGATTGGCGAGGGTCGCGATGAAGGTGAGGCCGCTATCGCTGGAGGCAACGATAGGTGTGCTCCTGGAGAAGCCCGACTGGATCGAGTTGACCCTCAGAATCCCATTAGGTGCATAGAACATACCGTAACCGCCGCGGATGACCGTTTTGGAGTCGGCCTGATACGCAACACCGATGCGAGGAGACCAATTGAGGCCCTGGTCGTTCCAGAATTCGCGATCGGCGCCGTTGACGCCGGCGAACAAGACACCGCCTTTGGTCTGGAAACTGGACACTGGCAACTCGGGGATCGGCGCCTTCGCGTAGTTCGCCTTGGCAGCAGCTTCGATCGGGTTCGAGGTGGTTCCGGCAAACTCGGTGACGGACCGGTTGTAGCGTTCAGTGATCGGCGACTCATGTTCCGCGCGTAGGCCGAGGGTAACGGTGAGCTTGCGGTTGACCTTCCAGTCGTCCTGGACGAAGAGGGCGTTGTAGACGTCCTGCTCGGCGTAGGTTCCCGTTGTCGAAAGGCTGCCGCCGGGGATGCCCGCCAACAAGGCAATGAACTCGGCGCCAACAGGAGGGGCCGGAGAATTGTCCAGCGGACCTCGCGCCCACCCGTTTGAGAAGCTCAGATCGGGCGAAACGTCTCCAGGATAGCGGGCACGGAACTCGCGGAAGACCATGAAGTCCCACCCGAACCGGATGTTGTGGTTGCCCTTCATCCAGGTTACGTTCGCCACCGCGTTGTGGCTGAGGGAGGACGTGGTGCCGTCGCCGGATTCCCAGCCGCTCAGCGAGGTCAGCGACCCGACGGCGGTTCTGGGAATAGTGGCAAGGCTCTTGTCGACCAACCCGACCAGATTGGACGAGAACCCTAGCGACGAGAGGTCGAACCCCTGGCTGGCTCGGCGCTCAGGAAACTCCTGGGCGGAGATTCCGTACCGGACGTTCAACACCATGGTCGAAGACAACATGTGAACGTCATCGAGACTGAACCCCCGATTAATGCGATTCAGGATGACGCCGTTCACATCATCACCGAAAGACCGGTTCTTGTCCTCCTCCCAGAAGTCGCGGTGCCAACGGACGAACATGCGGTTCTTCTCGTTGAAAGCGTGGTCGATGCGGCCGATTGTGGTCCAGTAGTCTTCCTGGGCCGGCAGAGAGTAGAAGAAGTTGTTGCGGCCGTCGGCTGTTCCGGTCTGGTTCGGCATCGGATAGAGAGCCATGAGCTGTTTGGCGACAGGGTCGATTCGGGCTGCGGGGAAGATGTTGCCGGGCAGAGGCTGCCGGCTGAATCTCCCGCCCGGCGCGACAGCGATGGTCGCCGGGTCGTAAAGCTGGTAGTTGGCCCCTGCTTTCAGAAGACTCGAGAGGTCGCCGTTACGCCATTCGGCGGCCGGTACGGTCGAGATCATTGAGCCGCCGACGTTGGGGTCGCCGAATTTATTGGCTTCCCATGTGAAATGCCAGAAGGTCCTGTTCTTGCCGTTATAAATCTTGGGGATCACTATCGGAGAGCCGCCGGAGAGCCCATAGCGGTTGTCCCGGTAGACAGGAATGGCGAGGCCGGAACGATTCTGGTAGATCGTCGGGGCGTCGAAAGCCGAATGACGCAGCCACCACCACGCCTGGCCGTGAAAATCGTTCGATCCCCCTTTGGTGCTGACGTTGACCAATGCGCCGGCAGTCCGGCCGATGGAGGCATCGAACGACGAAGTCTGCACCTTGAACTCAGAGAGGGCTGCCTGCGGCGGCGAGAAAGCCACGCGCGGGCTTGTCCCGTCGGAATAGATGTTGGCCACGCCATCGATAGTGAAGGAGTTGCCGTAGTTGCCGCCACCGTCCGAGGCGAACTGCGATGGGGCATTGTTGAACGGCGCCTTACGCAACCTCATGTCCGTGCCGTTCACCGTGCCGGGTGCCAGATGGACAAGGTCCATCGCATTGCCCGCGAAGAGCGGCAACTCGACTATCCGGCGCTCGTCAACCACCTGGCCCAGCGACGCTTCCGAGGTCTGCAGTAACGGTGATTCCGCCGTGACCAGGACCGACTCGGTCACCTCACCGATGGTCATTTGAATGTCCAGCCCGACATTCTCGTTGACGCGAACCTGGACATTCTTGCGTTCGAACTTCCTGAAGCCCTGAACCTCTGCGCCCACCGTGTACATGCCGGGCACGAGGTAAGGCAGCACGTAGTTGCCGGCCTCGTTGGATTTCGTCGAAACGACGACTCCGGTCGTGGCGCTGACTGCGCGCACTTCAGTGCCGGGCACGACCGCGCCGGATGCGTCAAGCACGCGCCCCACGATGTTCCCGCGCGCATCCTGCGACTGCGCCAACGCAGTCAACGCAGAGAACGCAAGCAGGAGGAAATACGCAAAGATACCCCTGAAATTCATGTCATGACTCCTAAAGCGGTGTTAAAGCCCAAACTCCCACGGCGTCTGCGAAATCAGATATAGACGTCGAAAGTCAATTAAAACCTATCATAAGATCGGTGCAGGTTGAAGCGCCTCGCTTGGCTGCATAAGGGGGCGGCAATGGACGCCGATGAGCTTGAGTGCGGCGGCGAGGGGATTGCGAATTCGCAAACTGCCGAAGAGTCTTATGCGCGGGGTTCGTTCCCTCGCGAGATGAGCCGGGCGCCGCGGTTGAACGTCAAGTATTGAAACGCCCATTGCAGTGCGACGATCACGCGGAGCCGGAAGCTGACCAGGTAGAGCAGGTGGAGCACCAGCCAGGCAAGCCACGCCAGCCAGCCGCCAAACCGTATGAAGCCCAGATCGGCCACCGCGGCCTTGCGTCCGATGGTAGCCATCGTGCCTTTGTCCCAGAAGCGGAAGATGGGCGGAACGCTTTGCTTGAGGCGCGCCCCGATGGCTTTTTCCATGAACCACCCTTGCTGCATCGCGACCGGACACGTGCCGGGAAGCCTCTGTGTATCCTGCTCGCACCAGGCCGCATCGCCGATGACGAACAGCTCCGGGTGGCCGGGAAGAGAGAGGTCCGGTGCGACCCTGACGCGGCCCGCCTGATCAATTTCCGCCCCGACTGCTTCGCCGAGTTGGCGAGCGAGCGAAGAGGCGCGGACGCCAGCCGCCCAAAGCACTGTGCGGGCGGGGATCCGTTGCTGGCCGGCCTCGGAGACGACGGTGACGCCTCCCTCGTCGATGGCGGTCACGCGCACGCCTGTTCGTGTGCGGACTCCCAACGCAATCAGCGCCCGCATCGCCTTTTCTGATAGATCCGGCTGGAAGGTACCCAGCACGCGTGGACCGTTCTCCAGAAGCAGGATCTCGGATTCTTCGGGCCGAATCCGGCGAAAGTCGTCGCGCAATGTGTCTCTGGCGATTTCCCCGATGGCTCCGGCGAGTTCCACCCCGGTCGGACCGGCCCCGACCACCACGAAGCGAAGATACTGTTTACGGAGTTCTTCATCTGCCGTCAATTCGGCCTTCTCGAAGGCAGCCAGAATGCGGCTTCGGATTGCTGTAGCGTCCTCGAGAGTCTTCAGGGCTGGTGCATGAGGCGCCCAACTGTCGTTGCCAAAGTAGTGGTTCTCCGCTCCCGCTGCCAGGATCAGGAAGTCGTAGCTGATGAGGCCGGTGGTGGTCTCGACAGTGCGCGAAGCAGGGTCAATCGCTTTCGCCTCGTCGAGCAGAACTGTCACGTTTTTCTTGCTTCGGAGCACGCTGCGGAGAGGGGCGGCAATGTCTCCGGGCGACAAACCGCCCGTGGCCACTTGATACAGAAGGGGTTGGAAGAGATGGAAATTGCGGCGGTCTATGAGGGTGATGTCGACCGGAAGCCGGCTCAATGTCCGGGCGGCATTGAGTCCGCCGAACCCGCCTCCAATAATGACCACGCGCTTGCGCATCATGCCCAGCCTCTCAGCGCCGCCGGCGCGGTCGCGAATCAGTCAGGCTGGCAGGGAAACCGCTCGATCTCTTCCATGCACTGGCTCAAAGCCTTCAGCATTGTCGGGCCCCAGCCGGTCGGCAGGTACGGCACGCCTGTTTGCTGGTTCGTTTCCTTGTCAGCCTCAGCGTAAAACTTCATCATCGGGTCTCTGGGAGTCAGGTACTCCTTGACCGTGATGGTGAATTCGATCTCTTTACCGTCCTGTCGTTTGACCATCGAATAGTGGCTGTGCAGAGCCAGCCGCTGCTCAGTCCGTCGTTGTGCAAATTGCCAATCGCTCATTGCTATTCCGCCGAAGTAGCCGGGCTGGCGAAAGCCGCCAAGGCGGCATCGTTGTCGTTGTACACGCCGACGACCTTGGGTAACCGGGCGATGTTGAAGATTTCCGCGACGCGCGGCTGCAACGCGGCGATCTTCGCCTCTCCTCCGCTCTGACGCAGCATTCCAGCGATGCCGATCAGGACACCGAGCCCCGCGCTATCTACGTAGTTGACCCCGGCAAGATTGAGGACAACGCTCTTGGCGCCGCTCTCAACGATCTTTTTCAGATCGCCTTCGAGGAATACCAGGTTGCTGCCGACATTCAGACGCCCCTCGATCCATGCGATGGTCACACCGGCTGGCGTGTTCTCGACTTTGCTGATCACGGATTAACCTCCCACTGACTGCAACTACGAATCTGGGTCAGAGTATCACAATGCGCGGCATGGCACTATTCCAGCGAGATACGGCTCTTATTCTGCCGCAGCCATGAGTCAAACGTCGCGAGTTCCGGATTAAGTGTCCTCGCCACGCCGGGGTCCCGGGGGGCCCGGAACACTTCGTTGAAGTCGCGTTTGAACTGGAACATGTTGCCCAGGTCCTCCGCGCCCGGAAAACCAAAGTCGCGATAGACGGCGGGCTCCACGGCGTAGTAACGAACCTGCTTGCCGTATACACGGGAAAACTCTGCCGCCATCTCCTCGCCGGTCAGATGCTCGCCGGCGACGCCGACGGTCTTGCCATGGAACCCGGATCCGCCCTTGAAGATGCCGTAGGCGCACCTGCCGATGTCTTCAGCGGAGATCCCAGGCAGCTTCTTGTCGCCCATCGGCAAAGTCAGCGTCAGGACGCCGTCGGGACCTGCTTTAGGGGCCATGCCGAAATGGATGAAGTTGTCCCAGTAAAAAGAAGTCAGCAGGAACGTCACGGGGAGCCCGAGGTCGGAGAAGTAGTGGTCCGATTCTCCCTTGGAGTCAAAATGCGGCACTTTGTAGCGCCCCATGAGTGTCGGCATCCGTTCGTCGCTTAAAGGCACGTACCGGCGCGTGTCTTCAAGCGTCGACCAGATCACATGGCCCAATCCAGCCGATTTGGCGGCTCGCGCCATCGCCGAAGCCTGCGCCTGCTCCTTTTCCGGCGAGAAATGATCCCAAAAGAACGTGACGCAGTACGCTCCGTATGCGCCGTCAAAGGCGCGCGCCAAGGTCTCCTCCCGATCCAGATCTACGGCAAACACCTCGGCGCCGTTAACTGCAAGTTCGCGCGCCGCCGGAGAATCGACGTTGCGCGTCAACGCGCGCACGGCGAACTCGCTCTCTTTGTCTTTGAGGATTGCGCGCGCCAATCCTCCGCCTTGTGCACCAGTTGCTCCGGCAATAACGATTGTTTTTCTTCCAGTCATAGAATCTCCAAATGTGCGTGTCGCCCAGGTTTTGCCATAATACCAGCACCTGCATCACTTGCGTCGGCCTTCCCCAGACGGCGTATATTCTGTAGTACTAGTGATAGTACTGAACCTAAGAGGCTATCAGTTCTACATTCTTTCATTGACCAACTAGGAGAAATCCCTTACAAAAGGAATAGCGGTGTCAGATCAAAGAAGAACCCGGAGGTATGAGCTTACTCTCCCTTTGGAGCTGGTGAGAGCAGGCTCAAAGCGTCTGGGCAACACACTGGAGACAAAGAACTTGTCTAGTGGAGGTGTGCTTTTTCTCGAACCGTTTGAAGAGATCGAGATCGGCCAGCCTGTCGAATATTACATCAGCCTTCCTATCCCGGAGTGGCTCGGTAGGGTGAGACTCCGCTGCATGGGCAAGATCGTGCGCCGTGACGAGCATCGCGGGGCAATGGCAGCCACGATGGAACGTTACGAGTTTGTCCGGGGCTGACAGAATTTGATTTAGGCCGCAAGATTCGCTAATCTGAGCAGGCGGAGACGCAAAGAAAAGGCGAATCCAATGAACCTCACGCTCGGCTTCCCAGAAGGCGATTCCACAGAACGCGACTCCAAGACAACGCAGGGAACAGGCGCTAGGCCTTTCACGGCGCGGGGATCTCGAAGCTGCGGTCGCTCGACTTCGTGCGTGGATGGAAGAGCCGAACTCGCCGATTCGCGCTATCCGTCATCAGCCCGCCAAGGCGGCCGAGTACTCCGATTACCCCGAGCAGGTACAGGCCAAGCTTCGAGGCGTGCTGGCACGGCGGGGGGTGGAGAAGCTCTACAAACACCAGGCCGAGAGTTTCCGTGCCTTGGCCTCAGGGCTCGAACACGGTGGTGGTGACGCCCACAGCCAGCGGCAAAACACTTTGCTACAACCTGCCGGTGCTATCGCGACTCCTGAATGATCCGGAGGCGAGGGCCTTTTACCTCTTCCCCACAAAGGCGTTGGCAGAGGATCAATTGCACGAGTTTCACGGCATCGTGGAAGAAATGGGAGAAAGCATCCGGGCGTTCACCTACGACGGGGACACGCCGCAGGACGCCCGTAAGGCGATCCGCGAGAGGGCCAATGTCGTACTGACCAACCCGGATATGCTGCACGCCGGCATCCTCCCGCACCACACCAAGTGGACGAAGGCTCTTCGAGAACCTGCGATACATCGTCATCGACGAGTTGCACACCTATCGCGGCGTCTACGGCTCCCATTTTGCCAACGTCCTGCGGCGGCTGAAGCGTGTTTGCGAGTTCTACGGCGCCAGACCGCAGTTCATCTGCTCCTCGGCAACCATCGCGAATCCGAAGGAACTGGCCGAGGCGTTGACGGGCGAGCAATTCTCGCTGGTCGACTGCAACGGCGCGCCGGCCGGAGAGAAGCACTTCGTCCTCTACAATCCCCCGGTCGTCAACCGGCAGCTTGGCATACGCAGAAGCTACCTGATGGAGACACGCCGCATTGCGTCCGAGTTGGTGACGAGGGGCGAGCAGACCATTGTCTTCGCGAACAACCGTCTGGCCACGGAGGTGCTGCTCACCTACCTGAAGGATGCTTGCGCGAGGCCGCCGAAGCCGGCAGACTCGGTGCGTGGCTACCGCGGGGGCTACCTGCCCCGGGAGCGGCGCGAGATCGAGAAGGGGCTGCGCGACGGCGACATCCGCTGCGTGGTCGCGACGAACGCGCTGGAATTGGGCATCGACATCGGCTCGCTCGACGTTGTCATCATGGCTGGGTATCCGGGCACGATCGCCTCCACGTGGCAGCGCTCCGGCCGGGCCGGCCGCCGCATGGGCACGTCCCTGGCTGTGATGGTGGCCTCCAGCGCGCCGCTGGACCAGTACATCGTCGAGCACCCCGAGTACTTCTTTTCGAGCCCGCCTGAACAAGCGCAGATCAACCCCGACAACGTCGAGATTCTGGTGAGCCATTTGAAATGCGCCGCATTCGAACTCCCGATCCGCGATGGTGAACGCTTCGGCCCGCACGACACTGCCGAGATGTGCCGTTTCCTGGAGGAGCTTGGGGTGGTTCATCACAGCGCGGGCTCGTGGCACTGGACTTCTGACACCTACCCCGCCGACGCCATCAGCCTGCGCTCAGTGACCAGCGACAATTTCGTCGTGGTGGACATCACCAACGAAGAGAAGGTGATCGCTCTGGTGGCCTTCCCCGCCGCGCTCGTCGAGTTGCATGAGAAGGCGATCTACCTGCACGAAGCAAGGCAGTACCAGGTCGAGAAGATGGATTACGGGCAGCGCAAGGCATTCGTCCGGCAGGTTGAGTGCGACTATTTCACCGACGCCATCGACTACACGCAGGTGAAGGTGCTGGAGGAATTCGAGACGCTGGCTGTCTCCGATGACACGGCTGGCGAGGCGCCGCAGGCGAGAGCCGCGCACGGCGAGGTGCGTGTGAACCGGCAGATCGTCGGCTTCAAGAAAGTGAAGTTCTACACGAACGAAAACGTCGGGGCTGGTGCACTCTCGCTGCCTGAGCAGGAGATGCATACGACTTCGTTCTGGCTGCACTTCCCTTCGGCCTTCCTCGCGCGCTTCTCCGGCTTAACGCCGACAGAGAAGCTGAATGCGATCTCCGGCATGGGCAACGCGTTGCGGACCGTGGCGGCCCTGCTGCTGATGTGCGATCCGCGCGACCTGGGGGTGGCGTTGACGGAAGAGATCAAGCCCGGCGTGGAAGGCTTCGAGCCGAACCTGCACCTGTATGACAGTTATCCGGGGGGCATCGGGCTGAGTGCGCCATTGTATGAGCTGCGCGGAAGACTGTTGGCCGGCGGGCTGGACTTGATCCGCGGATGCCCATGCGAAGAGGGTTGCCCGAGTTGCGTTGGCCCGATGGGGGAAACGGGTGTTCACGCCAAAGAGGGCGCGATCCGCATTCTGGAGGCTGTGGTCGAGTCGGCGTTGAAGAATTCGTGACAGTCCACCATCTCAGAGGACCATTCGCTTGTCCGCAAGGCGTCGAGTCACTCGCTCGCGGTCGAAGTACTCCAGCAGAGGGATAGCGTACTTTCGCGAGATTCCCGTCCATTCCTTGAACTCCGGCACTGTGAAGGACCGTCCTTTTCGCGCTGAGAGCACGTCGCGCAGCTTCGCCAATGCTTCCTTGTGGTAGACCAGATCCTGTGAAACTCGGACCAGAGTGCCTTGTCGCACGAGCAGGTCCAAGCAGAGTGCGCGCTCGCACGGGGTCGATTCCCGCGCCGCTGAGAGCCTCGGCCACGGAGGGCACAGCAAAGCCCGCCTCTCGAAAGACGCGCTCGATTCTTCCTGCGGCGTCGCCGGCGGCGCCTTGGAGCGCGACGGAATGAGTCCTCAACCGGACCAGGTCGCCTTCGGCGACGAATGAGTAGCTTGGCGAGGCCAGCAAGGCCTCCAGCAGCCAGGGCGGATGCAGAATCGCGCGGCGCGGCATGCCGGGCTCAAGCGGCCGGTCTTTGTGCCACGAGGCCAGAGTCGCGCTAAAGGGAGGCGGTCTGAGATTCAAACGACTCCTCCGGCAGCAGGCGCGGCTCGGGGTCGCGCAGCAGCAGGCAGCGGGCGGCGACACCGGCGGCGGCGGCCTGATCTGGAGTGACTCCGCAACGTGCCGCCAGCGACGCCACGCGCGCGCCGTCCGGTGATTCCAGAGCGTGCATACGCACCCGCTCCGGCAATGACGCTCCGATCAGCGAGGGTAGCCGTCCCACGATTGCCGGACGCTTCCAGCGGGAGGGAGGAGCATTGTCGGCCACCACTCCGCCGCCAATGGTCACAACCGGTGAAAACATGCGGACGATGAACCGGTCACCCGGCAACAACAACACAGGCGATTGCAGCACGAGCCTCAGCCACGCCGATTCGCCGGGCTGCAGCGGCTTGCCGACGTCGCCGAGCAGGCGCAGCCTCGGCCTCGACGGCCGCCGTGCCGGCATGAAAGTGCACCGGCGCGCGGTGCTTGAGAGGAGAAGCAGAGCGCAAGAGTTCAAAGCGGCAGTCGATGATGGTGGATGGCTCGAACAACCCGCCGGGGCCAGTACCATGCCGCGCTCTATTTCGGCGGCCTCGGCGCCGGCGAGGTTCACCGCGGTGCGTTGTCCAGCGTGCGCCTGCTCGACTGCCCCGCCATGCACCTGCAGTCCGCGCACTCGCAGGCCACGGTTGCCCGGGTAGAGCGCCACTTCGGACTCCACTCGCAGGCTCCCCGACCAGAGCGTGCCTGTCACGACGGTGCCGAAGCCGCGAATCGAGAATGCCCGGTCGATCGGAAGGCGAAACGGGCCCTGAGAGTCGCGAGGCGCTACCAGGGATGCGGCCTCGACAAGGGCGCGCTTCAGCTGATCCAGTCCGGCTCCAGTCACGTTCGACACGGCCACCATCGGCGAGTTCTCGAGCAGCGATCCCGCGAGTAGCTCGGCCACATCCAACTGAGCCAGTTCCAGCATTGACTCGTCCACGAGGTCGGACTTGGTGAGGGCCACCACGCAATGCCGAACACCCAGTAACCGGCAGATCTCGAAGTGCTCGCGTGTTTGAGGCTTGACTCCTTCATCGCAGGCAACAACCAGCAGCACCATGTCGATGCCGCCAGCACCGGCCAGCATGTTCCGGATGAAGCGTTCGTGGCCGGGAACGTCGATGAAGCCGATGTTGATGCCGCCCTCGAGGTGCAGGTGGGCGAAGCCAAGTTCAATGGAGATGCCTCGCCGCTTCTCTTCGGCCAGGCGGTCCGGCTCGATGCCGGTCAGAGCGCGCACCAGCGCGGACTTGCCATGATCTATATGTCCGGCTGTTCCGACGATAATGTCTCTCATGCGCCAGGTTCTCTTTCTCATGGTCTGCGCTCTGGCCCTGCGCGCGCAAACGCAGGAAGCGACGGCGACTTTCCGCACTGGCGCAGCCCTGGTTCGGGTTGACGTGCAAGTTATGAACGGCGGCCGCCCTGTGAGCGGACTGGAGGCAGGCGACTTCGTGCTGCGCGACGAAGGCGCGGAGCGCAGGCCGGACTTTTTTGGACGCGAATCCGAACCGCTTGAAGTGATGGTGGTGCTCGACGTGTCCGGCAGCATGGGGACCATGCTGAAGCAGATGGCCGAGGCGGCGCGCCAGGCGCTTGCGCGCCTGGCGCCCGGCGACAAAGTAGGGGTCGCATTCTTCGCGCGGCGGCTGGCCATAGCAGAGGAACTTACCGATGATAGGGTTCTCATCGAGCGCGTGATCAAGGAGGCGCCCCTGCCGAAAGACCTCGGCGCCGGAACCTCGATCAACGAGGCGCTGTTCGCCTTGTGCGATTGGTGGCGGCTTCAGCCCCGCTTCGCCGGCCGAAGGGCCATCGTCATCCTCACCGACAACGGCGGCATGCACTATCGGGCGCCAGACGACAAAGTCATCGCGGACTTTTCCGAGTTGAACATCGTGCTCAACGCTATCGTTCCCGAAGACGCCAAGCCTCCCAAGCCAACCGGCAAACCGGGAGAAGACGTCAACCCTGACTTTACTCCCGCCAACGTCTTCCGCTTGGCCGCCGAAACCGGCGGCGAAGTCATGCGGACGGACAAGGCAGGCGCGAAGTTCGAAGAGATGCTGGAACACGTCCGAACGCGTTACACGCTGGCTGTGACGCCTGTCAAGGGTCCGCCCGGGCTCTTCCGCCGCGTGGAGGTTGCACCTTGGCGGAATCCACCCGCCGCAAGTATCCCAAGGCGCTGGTGCGCGCCAGGGCGGGGTATCTCACGCCGTAATGACGCGCCAGTTCCGCTTGCGCCATATCCGGCGCAGATCCTGGAACGCCTCCGCCGCCGTGATCACCAGAGTCACATAGAGCCCGATCTGGACGCCGAAGTTTATCCACGTGTTTGTCTGAGCCGCAGATTGCGCCGTCGCCCCGGTCCAGCTCAATTCCGCCCACGGGCCGAAACCCAGAAGCACTCCCAGCAGAAGCAGACTGCATGCGTGCACGGCCAATCGCAGCCTAACCTGCGACAGCGATCGCACCGGCTGCACCAGGCTCATCCAACCTGTTGCGATCCCGCTCAGAGGTACGAGCAGGATTGGCCATTCCAGAGTGCGCCAGATTGGCGCGAGCGTCAAACGCACGCCATTGAAATCGAAGCCTTCGGTCCGCCACATCACGGCCAGCCAGATCGCCGCGGTGAATATCGCCGTGGCGATCTCCATGATCGACTCCCAGCGCGGCACTGGACGGTGGTCGTCGCTCGGCTTGTATTGCGGCATGCTCGGTAGCTTGCGCGGATCCCAATCCCGCACCGGTCGCGGGGAACGCTCGATCAGAACAAACACCAGTGTGATCACCCCCATGCTGAAGACCGCCGACATTGCCAGATTCCAGCCGCTACGCAGGAGGGCCGACCCCTTGTCCACGGCATTGGCTACTTCAATCGGGCCGATGATCAGGGCAAACACTGGCACAAGCACCCACAACGTCACCAACCGGAGCACGAACCAGTAGATCGGCAACAGCGCGGCGCCGATCAAGCACTGGCTGGGGATGGTAGTGGCTCGCCACCCGCGTAGGCTCTCCTCGCTGCTTCAGAAGGGCGACAACCTCGCTTCGTTCAATGGGCGTCCCACTTCACCCTCTCTGCCGGCCACCTGCGAACGCAGGTCTTCGTCCAACTCCGCCGCGATATCATCCTGCGAATCCGACGGCAGCCAGAACCGGACAGCGTTCACGTATCGATCAATCAACTCCATGGCTCACCTCCCGCCCGGCGATCTTCGCCGCGATGATTCTGTCCAGAGCGCCGTTTAATGCATCCCATTCGTCCGTCAGTTGTTCCAGAACCTGGTCGCCTTCCGGCGACAGCCTGTAAAACCGTTTGTTGCGCTTATCTTCCTCCCGCCATTGGCTTTCAAGTAGTCCCTGGCTCTCCAGGCGGCGTAGACAGCGGGTAGAGTGTATTCTCGTCAATCACCAAGCCCGCTTCAGAGAGGACCTTCTTGAGGACATAGCCGTAGCGCTCCACCCGCAACTCGGCCAGAACTGCGAGAATCAGGCAGCCTCGCCTTAACTCAAGCCGCAGATTCTCAATGATTTCGGGTTGCATGTTTATAACGTGCACCAAACACTGTACTGAATACACTGTATAGCGCACAGTATATGCTGTCAAGGATTATCTTGATCGGATTTGATGTGGCTAGCGAATGTGGCGGGATGGGCTAATTGTCGGACGACTGGCTTACCTTGAGGACGGCCAGGAAGGCTTCCTGCGGGATCTCGACGCGGCCGACGCGCTTCATGCGGCGTTTGCCTTCCTTCTGCTTTTCGAGCAGTTTCGTCTTGCGGGTGATGTCGCCGCCGTAGCACTTGGCGAGGACGTTCTTTTTGATCGCCGCGATGTTCTCGCGCGCGATGATCTTGGCGCCGATAGCCGCCTGAAGCGCGACTTCGAACATCTGGCGTGGGATCAGCTTGCGCAGGCGTTCGATGAGCGCCTTGCCGCGCTCGTAGGCAAGCTCGCGGTGCACGATGATCGACAGCGCGTCCACGGGCTCGCCGGCGACCAGCACGTCCATCTTCACCATCGGTGAGACGCGGTGGCCGTCCAGGTGATAGTCGAGCGAAGCGTAGCCGCGCGAGGCCGATTTCAGCCGGTCGTAGAAATCCATCACGATTTCGTTCAGCGGCAGCGAATAGACCAGCATTACGCGCCCGCCGCCGATGTGCTCGAACTTCGTTGCTCGCCGCGCTTCTCCTCCACCAGCTTCAGGATCTCGCCGAGGTATTCCTCGCGCGTGATCACCGTCGCCTCGATGATCGGCTCCTCGATCTTGACTATCTCGCTGGGGTCCGGCCAACGTGCCGGATTCTCCACTTCGACGACATTCCCGTTGCCGAGGGTGATGATGTACCGGACGCCGGGCGCCGTCGTGATCAGGTCGATCTCGAACTCGCGCTCCAGCCGCTCCTGCACGATTTCCAGGTGGAGCAGCCCGAGGAAGCCGCAGCGGAAGCCGAAGCCGAGGGCCACGGAGTTCTCCGGTTCGAAGTTGAACGCTGAGTCGTTCAGCCGGAGCTTCTCCAGCGCGTCACGCAGCAAGCCGTGCTCATGGCTCTCCACCGGGTACAGCCCGGCGAAGACCATCGGCTTCATTTCCTCAAATCCAGGCAGCGGCTCGGTCAGCGGCTTGGTCGCGTCAAAGATCGTGTCGCCGACTTTGGCGTCGGTGACGGTCTTGATGTTGGCGAACAGGAAGCCCACTTCGCCGGCGGCAAGCTCGTCGCAGGGGACGGGCTTGGGGGATTGGTAGCCGAGACCGTCGACTTCGTACACCGTGTCGGTAGAGTAAAGCCGGATCTTCTGGCCCTTGCGCACCCGGCCGTCCGTGACGCGCGTCAGGATGATGACGCCGCGATAGGGGTCGAACCAGGAGTCGAAGATCAGGGCGCGCAGCGGCAACTCAGGATCGCCCTTGGGCGGCGGCACTTTGTGAACGATGTGCTCCAGGATGTCGTGGATGCCCACGCCATTCTTTGCGCTGGCCAGCACGGCGTCGGAGGCATCGAGCCCGATGACATGCTCGATCTGCTCCTTGATTCGCTCCGGTTCGGCCGAAGGCAGGTCGATCTTGTTGATGACCGGGATGAGCTCGAGATCGTGGTGAATGGCCAGGTAGGTGTTGGCCAGAGTCTGCGCCTCAACGCCCTGGCTGGCGTCGACGACCAGCAACGCTCCTTCGCAGGCCTGCAGGCTGCGCGACACCTCGTAGGTGAAATCGACGTGGCCGGGCGTATCGATCAGATTGAGCTGGTAGAGGTTGCCGTCATCGGCCTTGTACTCGAGTCGCACGGCGTGCGCCTTGATGGTGATGCCGCGCTCGCGCTCGAGGTCCATGGTGTCCAGGACCTGCTCCATCATCTCGCGCTGACTGAGCGCGCCGGTGTATTCGAGCAGGCGATCGGCCAGGGTCGACTTGCCGTGGTCGATGTGCGCAATGATTGAGAAGTTGCGGATGTACGCGGGATCCATTCGTGAGGCCAGTGAAAACTGCTGTTATGATTGGGGAGGAAAGACCCATTATCCCATATGCAACCTAAGGTCTTTGAAGGCCAAATCGACGCGAAGGGTCTGAAGTTCGCGATCGTCGCCAGCCGGTTCAACAGTTTCATCACCGATCGTCTGCTGGGCGGAGCCATGGATGCCTTGGCCCGTGCCGGCGCCGGAGCGGAGGCAGTCGAACTCGCGCGCGTTCCCGGCTCCTGGGAAATGCCGGTCGTAGCCGCGGCCCTGGCTCGCTCCAAGCGCTATGACGCGATCATCTGCCTGGGCGCCGTAATCCGCGGCGAGACCCCCCACTTCGACTATGTCGCAGGCGAGGCCGCCAAGGGATTGGCCCAGGTTACGCTCGAGACCGGCGTGCCGATCGCGTTCGGCGTTCTGACGACGAACACGCTTGAGCAAGCCATCGACCGGGCCGGTGCAAAGGGCGGCAACAAAGGCTTCGAGGCCGCGATGACGGCGATTGAGATGGCGAATCTAATGCGCCAACTCGATCATCCCAACTCCTGAGAAATTCACATGCCAGCCCGACGGAAGTCCCGGCAGCGGGCGCTACAAGTTCTTTTCCTCTGCGACTCGAGGAATCTTCCTGTCGAGCAGTCCATCGAGCAGTACTACTCTTCGCTCTATAGCGCCGAAGTCGAGTCAGAGTCTGGCCAGGAGCCGTCAGATCCGATGGATCCGGACCTTTTCATGGAAACACTCGCCAGGGGCACGATGGCCGCTCGCGATGTTTTGGACGTCCTCATCGCGCAGCGGGCCTCGAACTGGAGGCTGGAGCGAATGCCGATCGTCGATCGCAATCTACTACGAATGGCGGTTTTTGAAATGAAGGACTTGGGCACCCCCCCGGCCGTCGTCATCGACGAAGCCCTGGAAATAGCCCGGCGCTATTCGGAAGAGGAAGCAGTCCCTTTCATCAATGGAGTGCTCGACGCGGTCCGGAAGCATCTTATGCCAGCCGTTGAGCATAAATCGACAAGCGTAGTTTATTTCCCGATACAAAACGTCGAGAAGATGTGGTTCAGGATGTCATCCGCAGTCGTCGCTCCGGTGATCGCATCCAAGGGCCGCAAAGCGGCATAGCAATCCAGTAACAGCATTTCATGGGGAAGCCCAAACTCCACGGCGCGCCCCGCATTGGCGAGCGCCTCCAGTGATTCCGACAGTAGTAGTTCATGCCGGGCGGTAGTAATCAGCTCGCCAGAATTTCCTTCCGCGGCTTCCGGTGCCAGGACGGCGAGAATGGCCCGTCGCAAATGAGGGATTCCTTCGCCCGTCAACGCTGAAACGGCAACGGCCTGCGACTCTTCAACTGCCAGTCTTGGCAGATCTGATTTGTTGAGCACGGCGATACAATGGCCTTGTTGCAAAGCCGACTGCCATAGCCGGCTATCTTCTTCGGTCAGCGGCTGGGACCCGTCAAATACTACTAACGTCACATCAGAGTCGGCCATAGCCTTCCAGGTTCGCTCAATTCCCATGGATTCAATGATGTCCTCGCTTGACCGGACTCCTGCGGTATCGACCAAGCGCACAGGAATGCCCTCGATATCGATCGATTCGGAGACAGTGTCGCGAGTGGTGCCGGGGAGAGCCGTCACGATTGCTCTGTCCTGTTGGAGCAACGCATTGAAAAGGCTGCTCTTGCCGACGTTCGGCTTGCCGGCGATAGCGAGCGTGAAGCCGGCGTGCACGTAGCGGCCATAGCCAAAAGACTTAGCGAGTTTCGACAAAGGGCCCTGGATGAGCGTGATCCGCCTTAGGATTTCCTCCGCTGAGGCGATGCTGACGTCGTCGTCGGCGAAGTCAATTCCGGCCTCAAGCAGCGCGATCAGCTCAATGACTTGCGCTTTGATGGGTGACAGGCATTGAGAAACTGATCCCGCCACCTGCCGGGCGGCGACGCGAGCTTGGTGCAGCGTGGTGGCTCGGATAAGGTCATGGACGGCTTCAGCCTGTGGGAGGTCAATCCGGCCGTTCATAAAGGCGCGCAGTGTAAACTCACCTGGTTCGGCAAGCCTTGCACCATGGCGGAGCGCCATGACTACCGCGTGGCGCAGGATGATTGGCGAACCATGGCAGGATATCTCAATCACATCCTCCGCGGTATAGGAACGGGGAGCGGCGAACCAGGTTATGAGAACCTGATCAACGGTCGCGCCATCATCGTCGAGGAGCTCAGCCTGGGAGGCGTGCCAAGGCACCCAGACATGTGTAGTTTTGAAGCGGAGAAAGCATTGGACGATGGAACGGGGATTGGGCCCTGATAGCCGCACGATACCAAGCCCCCCGGTACCCGGAGGCGTGGAGATGGCGACGATGGTGTCATCGGTGGGCATCAGTCGATGCCAAAGCGTGGAAAAGGCTTGTTAGCGCCCACGGCGAGGGGGTCTACCACCACCGCCGCCACCAGGCCCGCCACGGCGTCCACCGCGATCACCGCCGCGATCACCACCACGGTCTCCGCCACGGCCGCCTCGATCGCCGCCACGGCCATACCCTGGGCCACGGCTGCCGCCTCGATCGTCGCGACGGTCGCCCATGCGGGAACCGGGGGGCGGAGGCGGAGGTTCGGGTAGTGAAGGCATTCCGGCGGGATAGATCACGACATGGCGATAGGGGCCCGTGCCGGAACTCTCGCTTCGCAGGTCAGTTGCCTCACGCAACGCGAGGTGGATGATCCGGCGCTCACGGCTGGTCATTGGGTTGAAGCGAAAAGGATTGCCGCCCTGCCTCACCTGTTCGGCCACGGTCAACGCACTGATGCGGAGTTCCTCCTGCCGCAGCAACCGGTAATCGTTGGCATCAAAGCACAGCATTGCGTGCTCGTCGCCTTCCATCTTGAGCAACTCCTGGGTGAGCTGTTCAAGAGCAAGGAGACCTTCGCCCTTGTTGGCCATGAGGAAGGTCAGGTCGTCTCCTAAGAACTTGACGACAAGCGAGGGCTTCTCGAAGTAGTTGCCCGCGTCTTCGCCGTCCATGATTTCGTAGTCGACGTCAAAATCAGCGGCGTCAAGGATAGAGTCGAGGAAGTCAGCGACTTTTTCGCCGACGGATTCCACTGAGTATTTTGCGTTGGTCATACCGGCACTGCAGAGTGACTGCTCATAGCTCTTTCCTGGCTATTTCTTACCGGGCGCGGCGACGGCTTTGCCCGCGGCGGCCGGCTTCTGAGCCATTTTATTAAAGAAATACTGCTGGACGATGCCGACCACGTTGCCAGTGAGCCAGTATAACACCAGCCCGGAGGAAGAACTCCAGAACATGACAGTCAACATGGCAGGCATCATGATCATCATCATGCGCTGTTGAGACGGATCGGGGCTGGTGGCAGGCGTCATCTTCTGCATCCAGACCTGGGTTACCAGCATGCCGACAGGCAGCCAGCGGATCAACCCGATCTCGGGTTGTGAGAGGTCCATCACCCACAACCAAGGCGCGTTGCGCAATTCGATTGCCACGCTCAACACCTTGAAGAAGGCGAAGAAGAAGGGCATCTGGAGGATCAGAGGGATGCATCCGCCCATCGGGTTGATTCCCTCGGCTTGATACAGCGCCATCGTCTCTTCGTTCATCTTCTGCTTGCGCGGATCGCGCATCGGAAGGCCCTTGTACTTTGCCTGGATGGCGGCGATTTTGGGCTGGATGGACGCCATCTTCTGGGTGCTGCGCAGGGAACTGAAGCGCAGCGGCAGCATCAGCAGGTTGATGATGATCGTGATGAAGATGATTGCCCAACCCCAGTTGTGGATCAGGTTGTCGTATATCCAGTGAAGAGATGTGAACAGCGGCCGGGCTATGAACCAGAACCAGCCCCAATCGATGAGCTGTTCGAGCTTGGGGTTGGTAGCTTTGAGGACGTCGGTATCCTTAGGCCCAACGAAGAGTGCGGCAGCGTGCTCGGAACCAGCGCCAAAACTGGTCCCCACATAATTGAGCCGGTTCTGAGCCCTTCGCGGCCACAACCGAATCCCGCCAGGTAACGAAATCAAAAGCCTTGCCCTCCGGCAGGATGACGCCAGCAAAGTAGGTATCCATCATGCCGGCAAACTGAAAGACGCCGGTCACCTTATGAGGACCCTTCTCAGCGACTTTCGCGGCCTCCTCAACGAGCTTGTTTTCGGTCGCGGAGAAGTATACGCTCTTCTGCATTTCGGAGGCATTGTGCAGAGTCGGGTCGCCGAAGCCTCCCCTCCAGGCCAACTGATGCTGAATCCCAATTTCGCCCGCGGCAACCTTGGACGTGTAATCGGCGAGATAGAGCGAATCATCGAGCTTAAACGTTTTGGTCGCGGCCACCTTGCCGTCGTTGTAGGTGAACTCAATCGTCCTGGGCGAGGGCTGTGCCACTGCAAACAGGGCCGAATTCAGCTCTGTCGGAGGCTGTTCCTTGGGGAAAACATAGGAGAACGCCCACCCGAAAGGCCGGTCAGCCCCGGAGTGAGCATTGACGAGTTCGACCGGCTTTCCATTGGTGTCCTTGAAGTTCTTCAGAACCCAACTGCGCACCGTTGCCCCGCGGTTCGAAAAAACGACTCGATAAACCGGCGACTCGACGATGTATGTACTTTCGCTTTGAGCGGAGGCGAGAACCGGTTCGGGCGCGGCTCCCGCTTTGCCAGCCGCCTTTTTGCCGGTTGCTGGTTTGACGGCGGCAGGTTTGGCCGCGACAACCGGAGGAGGCGTCGCGGCAGGCTTGGCTTGTTCGACGGCCGCTTGCTTGGCAGGCGGTGGAACAGGAGCCTTGGGCGAAGGGAAGAAATAGTTCCACCCGAAAAGGACGAGCCCCACCAAGCCGAAAGTCAGCAGTAGCCTGACCTCCATGGTGAGTTCTTTGGGATTGCCAGGCGTGGGAGATGGGTTGGACATGGACACTCTATGGGACGGGATCCAGACCGCCAGCGTTCAACGGATGACAGCGGGCGAGGCGTCGCAGCCCCATCCACACACCGCGCGAGGCGCCATGCCGGACAACGGCTTCGGCCATATACTCGCTACAGGTTGGATGAAAGCGGCAGGCGAGGGGCAATAACGGTGAGATGCCCCGTTTGTATAGGGATAGCAGCGCGAGAATCAGCCGCTGCATCGGTCGAATACCTTTCCGACTTCGGACTCGATCTGTGCCTGAGGCGCCAATCGCGCTGCGCGGCGCAAATTCCAGACGATTCGCCAAGCGGGATCGAGCAAATGAAGGCGTTTGCGAATCACCTCGCGAACACGCCGTTTCATGCGATTTCGAGCCACGGCTTTGCCCAACGCCCGCGGGGCCGTGAAGCCGACGCGAGGGCCTTGGGCCGGTTCCGGACTTGCGGGATCTTTCCAGCAAAATGCTACAAAACAAGAGCAGGGCACCTTGAAGCCCCGGTCGTAAACGACTCGGAAATCGGTCGGCCGAAGGAGCCGACGGGACTTGGGGAAACTGGACTCCGGAGAAGCCGCAGAGTCCGACTGCGGCGGCGGCACAGCCCCTGATCCCAAATCGAGGGATGACACAAGGCAAGCCGTCCGGCGGCTAATCGAACTTGGCGTAGCGCAGCGGGCGCTCATCGCTGACCGTGAGCTTGTGGCGGCCGCGGGCGCGGCGACGGGCCAGCACGGCCCGGCCATTCTTGGTTTTCATGCGGGTGCGGAAGCCATGCGTTTTCGCACGCTTATGGTTATTCGGCTGGAAAGTTCGCTTCGGCATCTTCTTCCTCTAATTCCCCCGCTTCTGCGGAGGAACCAAGCCTGTACGCGCTCTCCGGTCGAGTAGTGCGCAGAGGCACAAAGATCCCCTCAGCGCGCGAGGGCTGAAGTACCAGTATAGGGATCGCGCTGGAAGCGATGTCAAACGGACTCATCGGCAGGCGGTTCCGGTTCCCGGGTTGCTATGTCCCTGTAGGCAAGGTTCAGCAGCGGCGGTGCGACAACCGTGGTCATCACAGCCATAAATACCGCCACGCCATAGGCTTGCTGTCCAATCGCCCCCTGACTCATCCCCATCTGAGCGATCACCATCCCGACCTCCCCCCGCGGCACCATGCCAATTCCGATTCGCGCGGCGTCCTTCCACCCGAGCCTCCAAGCCGCAGCGCCGCAACCCAACGCCTTTGAGGCGACGGCGGCAAAGAGGATGGCGATGCCGATTGCGAGCGAGCTGCCGCTGGCGAAGGAGGCGATGTCCAGTTGTAGCCCGATTGAAGCCAGGAAGAACGGCACCATCAGCTCTCCAGCACCATGAACCAGGGTGTGCAGCCGCTTGGTTGCCGTTTCAGCTAAGGCCATACCGGCCAGGAAGGCGCCGACGATCGCGGCCACACCGGAGACGCTGGCCAATAGCGCCATGCCGAAAAGGAATGTCAAAGCGATCGCGAACTCGCTTTCGTGTACCCGCATCTTCTCGGTCAGCTTCGGCATGACGAGCCGGACGGCGTCGGTTCCGTATTTCGCCATGGCCACGACGAAGCCAATTGAGACCGCGGTAGTGGTCAGCAGTCCGGTGTAGTCGATTCCCTTCCCCTCGCCCATGGAGGAGACAACAGCGAGGACGAGCAATCCGAGTACGTCGTCGATAATTGCCGCCGCCAGAATGATCTTCGCTGTCTTGTGGTCGAGCAGTCCTTTGCTTGACAGGACCTGCGCCGTGATGCCGACGCTGGTCGCCACCATGGCCGCTGCCATGAAGAGCGCTTCAGCTTGAGGGTGGTTGGCGCCCCGATAGATGGCGTAGCCCATGATAAACGGCACAATCACACCGGCCACCGCCACCATCAGCGCCGTCTTGCCCACTCGCAGCAGTTCCGTCACTTTCACTTCCAGGCCCACCTGGAAAAGCAGGAACATCACGCCCAATTCAGACAAGGCGTGAAGGAGTTCGTTGTACTGGATCAGGTTCAGCAGGCTGGGGCCCAGCAGAATGCCCGCGAGCAGACCACCGACGATCCCTGGCATCCCAAGGCGTTCGGCCAGTTCAGCGAGCAGCTTGGCGGCGCCAAAGACCAACAGCATTTGGAGGGCAAGCTGGTCAGCGCCGGACACTGCGAAGAGAGCCAGTGGAGGAGTCATCGCTTTTCAATAGGATAGCCGTGATGCAGAGGGGCGGCGGCCCTGCCGTTCCTCTTATAAGTAATTTTGTTCGCATCCAAAACATTTATCTGTTAGTCACGCTCCGGGCCAAGGTGTACGATGAGAAACCAAACCGCGAGACTCTTACGCTTCGACCCGCTCTGTTGGCGGCGCCGGGGATTCTCGCATCAAGCAGCCCTCGTCAGGCATGCAACGGCCTAACGGCCTGTTACTCGTCGCCCATCGAGCCCCCGTCAGGTTCCCCGACCACTCCTCGCAAGCCGAGGACCCAAAGTTCGTAGAGGAGACAATTGCCGAGTGTTTAAGAAGATGTGTCTGGCTATCCCTTTCGTGCCGCTGGCCATGGCTCAGCCTGCGCCCGACGCGCTGGCAAAGGAAATTGAATCCCTCAAAAGCGCAGTCAGCGCGGCGCAGATGTCCGGCGACAACGCCTGGATGCTGGCCTCCTGCGCTCTTGTACTACTGATGACCGGACCCGGGCTGGCGCTCTTCTACGGCGGCCTGGTCCGCCGAAAGAACGTGCTCGGCACCATGATGCACAGCTTCGTCCTGATGGCCCTGGTGACGGTCATCTGGGCCGTCGTCGGCTACAGCCTGGCGTTCGGCGAGGGAAATCCGATTATCGGCGGAACTCAGTACATGTTCCTGAACGGCGTGGGCACCGAGCCGAACACGGACTACGCCGCCACCATTCCGCACCAGACGTTCATGGTATTCCAGTTGATGTTCGCGATCATCACGCCGGCGCTGATCTCCGGCGCGTTCGCCGAACGCATGAAGTTCAGCGCGATGGTGCTGTTCACGACGCTCTGGCTGTTCATCGTCTACTTCCCCATGGCCCACATGGTGTGGGGCAAGGGCGGGCTGCTGAACGCCTTCCTGGGCGGAAAGATTCCGTGCTTCGATTTCGCCGGCGGCACGGTGGTCCACATCACCTCTGGCGTGTCGGCGCTGGTGTGCGGCGCTCTACCTGAAACAGCGCAAGGGCTACGGTGTCGAACCGATGCGGCCGCACAACCTGGTGCTGAGCTTCATCGGCGCCTGCCTGCTGTGGGTCGGCTGGTTCGGATTCAACGCCGGCAGCGCCCTGGGCGCTGGCGGCCTCGCCACGTCCGCATTCGTGGCGACGCACTTCGGCGCGGCCGCCGCGACGCTCGGCTGGCTGCTCGCCGAATGGATGAAGTCCGGAAAGCCGTCGTCCTGGGCGGCATCTCCGGGTGCGTCGCGGGCCTGGTGGCCATCACGCCGGCGTCCGGCTTCGTCAAGCCGATGCCGGCGCTGCTGATCGGCTTCGCCGCCGGCGTGGTCTGCTACTTCATGGTGACGGCAGTGAAGAACAAGTTCGGCTACGACGATTCGCTCGACGCCTTCGGCGTGCACGGAGCGGGCGGCACGCTGGGCGCCATCCTGACCGGCGTCTTCGCCACCAACGCGGTGAACAACGCGCTGAAGGATGGCAGCGGCAACCCCCTGCCGCTCGGTCTGGTGGACGGCAACGCGGCTCAGATCGGCAATCAGGCCATCGGCGCTGGCATCGCCATCGTGCTCGGCCTGGTTGGCAGCTTTGTCTGCCTGAAGATTGCCGACATGGTCTGCGGCCTGCGGCGTCCGACGATCAGGAGATCGAAGGCCTCGACCTATCCATGCACGGCGAAGAAGGCTACAATCTGGAGGCGTAGGGAGAGGGAAGCACCATGAAGAAAATCGAAGCCATCATCCAGCCGTTCAAGCTGGAAGAAGTCAAAGAGGCGCTCAAGGGCATCGGCATCGACGGCATGACCATCACCGAAGTCCGCGGCCACGGCCGCCAGAAAGGACACAAGGAGGTCTATCGCGGCCAGGAGTATCAGGTCGACCTGCTGCCGAAGGTGAAGCTGGAGATGATCGTGCCGGAAGCACGGCTTGACGAAGTGGTAGCAACCATCACCAAGCCGCCCGAAGCGGCAAGATCGGCGACGGCAAGATCTTTATCCTGCCAGTTGAAGAGGCCATCCGAATCCGGAATGACGACCGCGGCGAAGCAGCGCTCTAAAGAAGAGCTCGAACAGCTCAAGTCGCGTTTTCTCGGGGACGGGCGAGCGGCGCCCGTCCTCGCAGTCGCGCACGGCTGCGGTCGATTCCATCGTATTGACAGCCTGGGCGGCTTCACTGGGAGCCCATCAGGATTCGGGCCTCACGCTCCTTGCCGTTGGAGGATATGGGCGGAGACAGCTGTACCCTTACTCCGACGTCGACCTTCTCCTGCTGGTACGTCGTCCTTTTGAGGGCGTCGAAGCAAAGTCTGCCCTGAGCGACTTCCTGCGACTGCTCTGGGATTCCGGCCTTCGGGCATCGCACTCGGTTCGAACTGTAGAAGAGTGCTGCACGATTATTGAAGGAAACCTGGAACTCACAGTGAGCCTGCTGGACGAGCGGCTCATGGCCGGAGACAGAGGACTATATTCGTCGCTGCGTGAGCGCTTCACCCAATTTCTGTCGGCTGAGCGGCGAGATCTCATACGGCGATTGTGCCGCATGACGAGGAGCCGTCACGCCAGATTCCATGACACCATCTACCGGCTGGAGCCGGACGTCAAAGAGACGCCCGGGGGGCTCAGGGATTTGCAGACGATTCATTGGCTGCGGATGCTGCGCGAAACCTCGGCTGAGCCGGAGGAAGATCCCCGGCCGGCCGAGTTCCTGGCTTCAGTGCGCTGCTTCCTGCACTTTCAGGCAGGCCGGGATCACAACCTGCTGACCTTCGAGTTGCAGGACGAGATTGCCGCCGCGGAATTCTCCCCCTGGCAGGACCCGGCCGAGTGGATGCGAGCCTGGTACCGCCATGCGTCCCGGATTCACCAGCAGGTGTTGTGTGAACTGGAACTGGGCGAATCCAAGGACCGCAGCCTGATGGCGAATTTCCGCGACTGGCGGTCGCAGGCTGTCGAACTCCGAGTTCACGGTCTCACGCGATCTCGTGTTCCTCAGGAATCCCGCAGGCATGGAGGCTGAACCGGAGACGGCGCTGCGGCTCTTTCTCTTCGTGGCTCGGCACGGTGTGCCGCTGGCCAGGCAGACCGAACAGCGGCTGGTGGACTACCTGTTGCACTGGTCGCGACATTTCTCCGTCCATCCGCCCAAGGCGTCGTTCTGGAAGGAGCTGCTCTCCCTTCCGAATGCACCAAGGGCGCTGAGGGCCATGCGCAACACGGGGTTTCTGCCCCTGATTCTGCCCGCCTGGGAGCGCATCGAACACCTCGTGGTTCGGGATTTCTATCACCAGTACACAGTCGATGAGCACACGAATGTGACTTTGGACGTTCTAGCCGCGCTTGCGGACGAGCCGGCCGGGTCCGAGGCGAAGATGGCCGTTTTGTTGACCGAGTCGGCCAATGAGGCTTGGCTGCTCCGGCTCGCCCTGATAATGCATGACACCGGCAAGGGTTCGGGCGGCGACCATGCGAAGGAATCGGTCCGCCTGGCCGAAGAGTTGCTGCAGCGGATGGGTATGACGCCGTTGGATCACGCGATGGTCGTCAACCTCATCGACAAGCACATTTTGCTGAGCGCGGCAATGCAAACTCGCGATCTGGCGCATCCCGCAACCGCCGCCGCACTCGCCGCCGAAATCAAGACGGTGGAGATGCTCCGGCTGCTGACGCTGATGACTTACGCGGACATAAGCGCGGTGAATTCAATTGCCATGACGCCATGGCGGCTGGAGCAGTTACTCAGCGTATACAGGCTGGTCTACCGTCAGCTGACGGGCGACCTGAGCCAGCCAAGCACCGACGATCCTCACGAAGTATTCGGGCCGCTTTCGCCTGAGGCGGAGGAGTTCCTCAAGGGTCTTCCGGCGCGTTATCTCTGGACACATACGTCTGAGCAGATGCGAACCCAGGTTGAGTTGTTCCGCGAAGCGCAGGCCGGCGGCGCTGCCCTCACCGTGCAGCGGAGAAACGGCGCCTGGCTGGTGACGCTTGTGGCCCAGGACCACCCCTTCCTGTTCGCCTCCATTGCCGGCGCACTCTCCAGCTTCGGTTTGAACATTCTGCAGGCCGAGGCATTTTGCAACGCGCACGGGTATGTGGCCGATGCCTTCGTCGTCTCCGACCCGAATCAGTCGCTCGACCTGAACCCCTCCGAGCAGGAACGTCTGAGGGCGATTATCCGCAAGGCTGCACTTGGGGACCTGCGCGTGGATGAGCTGCTCCGGTCGCGTCCCGTGAAGCCGGCTCCCGGCCGGCAAGCCAGGATTCAGCCCTCGGTTTCGTTCGACAACGACGCTTCGCCCACCGCGAGCGTGTTTGAGGTTTCGGCTCAGGACAGGCCTGGCCTGCTCTACCACCTCAGCTCCGCGATTTCGAGACACGACTGCAATATCGAAGTCGTGCTGGTGGACACCGAGGCGCACCGCGCCCTCGACGTGTTTCACATAACGGAAGGGGGCCGCAAGCTCGGGCCGAGGCGCTCACCGAGCTGCGGGAATCGTTGCTCTCAGCCTGCATCTGAGATCCAGGTCTCTCTCCGGCAGGTCTCGCCCTTCACGGGCCTCGGGAGGAACAGGACGGGACCTCGAAGAGAGGCGTAAGATCAGTTCGATGGATCGTCGCAACTTCTTTGCCCGCGCAACGGACGCGCTGGGCGCCCTGCTTGCGGGGGGGCTCGGCATACCCGCGGTCTTTTATCTGCTCGGTCCGGGCAGGCGAACCTCAGCGTCAGCGTGGGCAGATGCAGCCGACGTCACTCAACTGAGCCTTCGCGTGCCGGAGGAGGTCACCCTTCGCCGAACTCGCATGGACGGGTGGAAGATGGCCAGCGAGAAAGCGACGGCGTGGGTCGTCAAGCTCGGCGACAACGAGGTGATCGCCCTTTCGCCGCAATGCACGCACCTCGGCTGCGCCTATCACTATGACGAAACGAAGAACGAGTTCATCTGCCCTTGCCACACCTCGAACTTTTCGCTCGACGGCAAGGTGCTGACCGGACCCGCGCCGCGGCCGCTTGACCGCTATGCCGTGAAACTCGAGAACGGCCGCGTGCTGATCGGCGCCTTGGAGCCAGCATCCAAGCCGGCAGAGAAAGGCTGAATCATGATCCGCACAGTCCTTGACTGGCTCGATGACAGAACAGGTTTGCCCACCGCCATACGACATTTCATGGGCGAGGAGATACCCGCCAGTTCCGGTTGGCATCAGGTGTTCGGCTCCGTCGCGATGTTCCTGTTCCTGATGCAGGCGTTCACGGGCACCATGCTGGCGCTGAACTACGCGCCGACCCCGGGCGATGCCTACAACTCAATCCGATACATCATGAGCGAGGTGACCGGCGGCGCGCTGATCCGGGGCCTGCATCACTGGGGCGCGTCGGCCATGGTGGTGGTCGTGGTGCTGCACATGGTGCAGGTGTTCCTGTGGGGCGCGTACAAGAAACCGCGCGAGGCGACCTGGATGGTGGGCGTGGTGCTTCTGCTGCTGACGCTGGCCTACGCGCTCACCGGCTATCTGCTGCCCTGGGACAACCGTGCGTATTGGGGCACGGTGGTCACGACGCAGATCGCCGCTTCGGCGCCGGGCGCCGGGCCCTGGGTTCTGCGGCTGATGGGGGCGGAAAACGGGGTTGGAGTCGTCACCTTCGCCCGATTCTACAGCGTGCACGTGCTGCTGCTGCCGCCGCTGACGATGCTGCTGATCCTGCTGCACGTCTATCTGGTCCGCCGCCACGGCGTGGCGCCGGTGCCGGGCGACGAACTCAAGCCGGCCAAACGCTTCTACCCCGAGCAGGTCTTCAAGGACACGCTGGCGATCTTCGCCGTGTTTGCCATCCTGTTCTGCCTGGCGATTGTCGCCAAGGCGCCGCTGGGCAGGCTGGCCGACCCGACCGACACGACCTATATTCCTCGGCCGGAATGGTATTTCCTGTTTCTGTTTCAGCTGCTGAAGTACTTCGAAGGGCCCGCTGGAGATCATTGCCAGCGTCATCCTGCCGACCGTGGCGATCGGCGCGCTCTTCATGGTTCCATTCCTCGACCGCCGGCCCCCAGCCGCAGTCACCAGGCGCGGACTCGCCGTGGTTGTGACGCTTGCTCGCAGCCATCTTCTGGGGCGGCCTCACCGCCGCCGCCGTAAGATCCACTCCGCCATCGGCCTTTGCCGCGGATGACTCCGGGCCGATGGAGTGGCGCGAGCTATCGCCCGAGGAACTGGCCGGAGTGGCTTACTTCCGCAAGGAACGATGCGACTCCTGCCATGGCATGGGACTTACCGCCGAACCCAGGACTGGTCCGAATCTCGGCGCGGGCGGCGGCCGCGCGACGCCGCCTGGATGATCGCTCACTTCAAGTCGCCGCAGAGCATGATCCCTGGCAGCCGCATGCCGCCCGTCGCGCTCAACGATTCGCAGTTGAACGCACTGGCGGCATTCCTGCTGAAGCTCACACCTCAAAGCGCCCTGAAGGTGCAGGACGTGCCCGGTTACGCTCTCGAAGGGGCGTTACTGTATCAGAAGCATCGCTGTAGCCTCTGCCACGAGGTCAACGGCGTCGGCATGAAGACAGGGCCCGTCGCTCAATGGGCTCGCGAGACGGCGTGATGAGAACTGGGTGAAGAGCCACTTCCTCGACCCGCAGAAGCTCAGCGCCGGTTCCACGATGCCTGCCTATCCATTCAAGCCGAATGAAAATGAAGTAATCACTCGCTATCTGCTCGCGCTTCCATAACTCGACCAGCGTGGCCGGGTTATACTAGCGGGTTAGATTTGTAGGGTGGCCTCCAATCTGTAGGCGCATCCCCTGCCTTGAGAATACATGTCGCAAGAACTCTCACTCGACTTCCTTGGTGGACTCCGTCGCACCATACCTGTGGTGATTTGCGTCCTTCCGACGAAGGCAAGCGGGTGGTCCTGATGGGATGGGTGCACCGCCGCCGCGATCTGGGCGGCGTCATCTTCATCCACATGCGCGACCGGGAGGGTGTTTCCCAGGTCGTGTTCCGCGCCGAGTGCGATGCCGAACTTCACTCCAAGGCGGAGACCCTCCGATCCGAGTTTGTCGTCGCGGTCGAAGGGTTCGTCGAACGCCGCTCGCCGGAGACCATCAACAGGAACCTGCCCACCGGTGAGGTTGAAGTAGTCGCCGAGAAGCTTTGGATTCTCAACACGTGCGAGACGCCGCCCTTCCCGATGGAAGACAACGTCGACGTGAGCGAAGAGGTACGGCTCAAGTATCGATATGTCGATCTCCGGCGGCCGCGGATGCAGCACAACATCATCCTGCGTTCGCGCATCGCGCTCGCGGTGCGGCAGGAGCTTTCCCGGCAGGGTTTTCTGGAAATCGAAACGCCGTACATGACCAAGTCCACGCCTGAGGGGGCGCGCGACTTCCTCGTGCCCTCTCGACTCCAGACAGGCCTGTTTTATGCCCTGCCCCAGTCGCCGCAGATCTTCAAACAGTTGCTGATGGTCAGCGGCTATGACAAGTACTTCCAGATCGTTCGTTGCTTTCGCGACGAAGACCTGCGCGCAGACCGCCAACCTGAGTTCACTCAGATCGACCTGGAGATGTCCTTCCCTGACGAGGAGCAGATCTTCCAGACCATCGAGCCTTTGATTGAGCAGATTTGCACCGTCGCCGGCTTTGAAGTGGCAGGCCCCTTTCCGCGCATGACCTATGCCGAGGCAATGAGCGCTTACGGGGTCGACAAACCCGATCTCCGCATTCCGCGCTTCTGGCCGGTTGAAGACCTTTTTCCCGCAGACGCGAACCTGACTCGTGAAGGCCTGCCTCTGGTGGCGATCCACATCCCGAACACGGGTGCGCTGAGCCGCAAGGAACGCGACGAACTGAAGGCCTTCGGGCAGGACCGGGGACTCCGCGTTTACGACGACATGAAGCGCCTGGATCGCGATTTCCCCGAGTGCGGCCGCGAACCTCAGACAGCGTACCGGTGCTGGAGAGAACGACCTGCTGCTGGTGTGCGGCTGGGCCGGCGATCCAAAGGGTCCCAGGCCTGAGGAGACTGTGTACCAGGCTTGCGGTCAACTCAGACTGTTCGCCGCACAACGCTACAACGACCGCCACGGCTTACTGAACCCCAAGGATTTCCGCTTTCTCTGGGTCGTCGACTTCCCGATGTTTGAGTGGGACGAGGAGGATCAGCGATGGGTCGCTGCACACCACCCGTTTACCTCGCCACGGGATGAGGACCTGGAGAAACTCGCGAGCAACCCGGCGCGATGCCGCGCCCGAAGTTACGATATTGTTCTCAACGGCGTCGAACTCGGCTCCGGCTCCATCAGAATCCACCGGCAGGACATTCAATCCCAGGTATTCTCGGCACTGGGAATGTCCACCGAAGAAGCAAGGACGAAATTCGGTTTCCTATTAGAAGCATTAACTTACGGGGCGCCACCGCATGGCGGCATTGCCCTGGGTCTCGATCGCCTGGTAATGATCCTGGCCGGCGAGACTTCCATCCGGGATGTGATTCCATTCCCTAAAACCGCACGAGGCACTGACCTGATGTGCGAAGCGCCTTCCCCGGCCGCCGAACGGCAGTTGCGGGAACTTGGCATAGCGCTCAAAAAGCCGAACTGAATCAACCCATCCCGTTCAAAACGCGTGCACTGCCAACACGCGATCATTCTGCGAGAAGTGTGCTCTCGATCATGAGCCACTTCTGCAGGAAGGCAGAAGCCTGACACCTCCACTCGGACAACAGGTCGGAAAGGCCTGAGGGTCCCTCCCTGTCCAAATTCGGGGATTCCCTGAGTGAAGGTAAACATCTCCAGCGCCGATGGTAGGAGAGACGGCGCTCATATTTTGACTTGAAGGATTTCCTTCGATGAAGATTTCTTCTGCAATCACATTTCAGGTTCGCAGACTTCTCCAGCTATTTTTCATTTCTCTGCTTTCAGCGAACCTTGCATTTTCTCAACAGGTCGAACAAGACGAAGAGTCTGCACCCCCAGCGTCAACGAGGATGCAGGGCAGCACAAAACACGTAGCGGGCCGGGTACTTTTGATCGTAGATCCGGCAGTGAATGAATTCGAGAGCGAACGTGCGATCCGCGCAGTAGGCGGCCGCGTAGTAGAAGGTGATCCGCGTATCGGACTGCGCGTTGTCGAACTCGCGCCAGGAGCGAGCGAGGAGGCGGCTGTCCGCTCTTTGCGTGGGCAGAGCGGCATCCTTGCTGCCGAGCTCGACGAGTTGGTGCCACTGTCTGATATCACGCCGAACGATCCGCACTATCCCAAGCAAACCCACCTCGGCGCGATCAAGGCGCCGAAAGCCTGGGTCGGTACAACCGGATCTCCTTCGGTAATCGTGGCGGTGATCGACACCGGGGTCAATGGCGACCATCCGGACTTGGCCGGACGGCTCTTGCCCGGCTGGAATACTTACGATAACAACGCCATTTTTGCCGACGTCTACGGGCACGGCACAAAGGTCGCCGGGACGATGACGGCTGCAAGCAACAATGGGGTAGGGATCGCCTCGATCTGCTGGAATTGCATGATCCTGCCGATTCGCGCCAGCCAACCCAGTGGAAGCGCGTCATACTCGGCGCTGGCCGCGGGAGTCATGTGGGCAGCCGATCATGGGGCTCGCGTGGCAAACATGAGCTATCAGGTGAGCGCCAGCAGTTCGGTCACGTACGCAGCCCAATACTTCATGAGCAAGGGCGGCCTGGTGTTCGCTTCAGCCGGCAACTACAGCACCAACGATCCTGCCCCCGACAACCCTTCGATTGTCACAGTGAGTGGAGTAGATCCGGTGAGTGGCAACTTATATGCATGGTCGAACTACGGGAACAACATCGATGTGACAGCGCCGGGGTGCACCGGCTACACAACTCTGATGAACCTGGGCTATGGTGGCGGTTGCGGCACTTCATACTCCTCGCCGATCGCCGCGGCAGTCGCGGCACTCATCTTCTCAGCAAATCCCAGCCTGACTCCGGCCCAAGCGCTAGGCATCCTCAAGTCGTCGGCTACTGATCTCGGACCCGCCGGATGGGACATCAGGTTCGGCGCCGGCATGGTAGACGCCGAGAAAGCCGTGGCCATGGCCAACGGGCAGAGTACTGCCGACACCAACGGTCCCGCGGTGAGTGTCGTTTCGCCCACCTCCGGCACAAAGCTCAAAGGGGCTTTCGCCGCATCGGCATCCGTCACGGACGCAGCGGGCTCAGTTGAATCAGTGACCTTCAAGATTGGATCAACGCAAGTCTGTCACTTCGTGGCCGCCCCCTATTCGTGCTCGATCGACAGCACAGCGTATCCCGATGGCGCGTCTCAATTCATCGTTGTTGCGGTGGATGACTCAGGGAACACGACAACAACTCCGATCGCAGTCATTATCGAGAACGCCGACATAACCAAACCGGCAGTGTCGATCACGTCGCCCGCGGCAGGTTCGACAGTCAGCGGAACCATTTCCATCGCCTTTGCGGCTAGCGACGCGGTCGGGGTGACCGGAATCACCGTTACGGCAGGCTCGACGGCCGTATGCTCGGTTGCCGGGAATGCCACCAGTTGCTCCTGGGATACGACCAAAATTGCTAACGGCCTAGTCCCGGTGACAGTAACGGCCCGAGACGCGGCGGGCAATACACAGGCCGCGACGACTTCGGTGACCGTGGCCAACGTTGACTCGATTCCGCCTACGGTCACAATTCTGTCTCCTGCGGGTGGCGCAAGTGTTAGCGGCTCGATAGCAATCTCCTTCTCCGCTGCGGATGACGTTGGCGTGGTGTCGACGGTCGTATCGGCGGGAGCGACAACTTTGTGCTCAGTAGCGGGACCGGCGAGTTCCTGCTCGTGGAACACGCTGGCAGTCTCCAACGGCCCCGTGACGATTAACGTGACAGCCCGCGACGCCGCCGGGAACAGCAAGTCCGCGGCAACAAACGTGACGGTTGCCAATGCTGATAACGTCAAGCCCACCGTCGCCATCACGGCGCCGGCCGCGGGGGCCACGGTTTCAGGCACGGTCGGAATCGCCTTCTCGGCTGCCGACAACGTTGGCGTGACAGCAATCACAGTCACGGCAGGATCGTCGACTGTATGCTCTCTCGCCGGAACGGCCACCGCCTGCTCGTGGAACACGACGTTGGTATCAAACGGAGCCTACGCGATCACAGTCACCGCGCGCGACAACGCCGGCAATGTTCAGTCGGCGATTGCCAACGTAAACGTGACCAATCTGGACGTGCAAAAGCCAACAGTCAACATCCTCGCACCCGCTGCCGGTGCAACCGTCACAGGGACAACGGTCATCACATTCACCACGACTGATAACGTCGGGGTGACAGGAATCACAGTTATCGCGGGCAGTTCCACACTCTGTACGCTCGCCGGAACGGCAACTTCATGCTCCTGGAATACGGTCCAACTGGCCAACGGGGCTTATACAATCACAGTGACGGCCCGCGATGCCGCGGGAAACAGCCTCGCGGTCGCTCGCAGCGTTAACGTCAGCAACGCCGATAAAACGGCGCCGGCCGTGACCATCACAGCCCCAGCCGCAAGCGCCTCCGTCACCGGAACTGTCCCCGTCACGTTCAGCGCCACTGACAACGTCGGCGTGTCGAGCATTACGGTTTCTGCCGGAGGAACGACCATCTGTACTCTACCGGGCAATGCCACCTCGTGCGCCTGGGATACGACAGAAGGTACTGAATGGTGCTCAGACGATCTCCGTGCTGGCGAAGGACGCGGCTGGGAACAGCCAATCCGCCGGCCGGGCTGTGACCGTGAACAATCCGACGCCGGACACCGTGAAACCCACCGTGGCCTTTACGACGCCGCTGCACGGCTCAACCGTCAAAGGCACGGTCACTGTCGGCTTGACCAGCAGCGACAACGTGAAGGTCACAAAACTCGTGCTCACGGTGAACGGCGCCGCTATCTGCACGCTGACGACGCCTACCGGATCGTGCGCCTGGAACACCCTGCTGTCCCCGAACGGTGGGCTTACTCTCACAGCCACGGCCTACGATGCTGCTGGGAACACAGGCGTTGCCCAGGTTGTGGTCACTGTCGTCAACGGCGATGTGATTCCCCCGGTGGTCGCCTTCGTTTTGCCGACCGCGACAACTCTTCAGGGCGCCGTGGATATACAGGTGTCGGCAAGCGACAACCTTGGTGTAGCGAACGTAATGGTCACGCTCAACGGGAAGCCGATCTGCCACCTCGGTGGAACGGTGGCTTCCTGTTCCTGGAACACGGCAGTGTTTCCGAATGGAACATATACGCTTCTGGCCACGGCACGCGACTTGGCGGGCAACGCCGGAACTGCAACGAAGACCGTCACCAGTATCCAACGTGGCGGCTTCCGGCACGACTGACACGATCAAGCCAATGGGTGTCATCACCAGCCCTGGATTCGGGTCCTCACTGAAAGGACTCGTTTCAGCGGCTTACGCGGCCTACGACGACAAGGCCGTTTCCAGGGTCATTATTCGGTTGAACACTTTGACCCTTTGCTCGTTGACTACCGCTTCGGGCACATGCAGCATCGACACCTCAAAGTACGCCGATGGTCTGTATAACCTCGTGGTAGTCGTATATGACTCATCGCGCAACGGGACTCTCAGTTACATCCAAGTCAAGATAGCCAACACGGCAATTACATCCGAAGCTCCCCAACTTCTCGAGGAGCCAACTCTTGACGAAATGGAAACGGATCTCGAATTGAATCCCGATCCCCAGCCCGAACCTGAGCCCGGGACCGAACCTGAGAATCCGACGGAACCGCCACAGGAATAGCGACAACCTCTCGACAAGCGCTCAACAAATGAAAGGGCCGGCCAACGCCGGCCCTTTCATTTGCCGTCACTCCGCTTCTTATACTGGGAGGCGCGATGCGAATTCAGGTTCCCGTCAGCCTCCCACTGCCCGCGCCCGCCTTCGGCGGCCTATTCGGTCGCTGGCTTCAGCGGGGCGAGTCATTGGACGACAGCGTTCACACGGAATTGCAGACCCACCCCTGGCATAGGGTCCTTTGGCTCACCGGAGTCGACTATTTCTCCACCTTGGGCTACCAGCCTGGGATCGCGTTGCTCGCGGCGGGCGCATTGGCGCCCATCGCCACGATCATTCTCGTCCTGGTGACGCTCTTCGGCGCACTGCCTGTCTATGCGCTGGTGGCTGGAAAAAGCCATGCCGGGCAGGGCTCGATCGCGATGCTCGAAGGGCTGCTCAGCGGCTGGAAAGGGAAGGTGCTGGTACTCGTTCTGCTCGGTTTTGCCGCGACCGATTTTGTCATCACCATGACGCTGTCGGCCGCCGATGCCGCGGAACATGCTGTTAAGAACCCGATCATGCACCCATGGTTGGGTGACCACCAGATGGCGGTGACGCTGGTGATACTGACGGCGCTTGCCGCGGTGTTCCTCAAAGGGTTCAAGGAAGCGATCGGCGTGGCGGCAGTTGCGGCCATCCCGTTCCTGTTGCTGAATCTGGTTGTGTTGGGGAGGGGAATCTTCGAGATCGCGCAACACCCCGAATACCTGCCACGCTGGCAACTTGCCCTTGAGGCGCAAGGCAGTTGGAAAACGGTGCTGCTGGCCGCGCTCATCGTATTCCCCAAGTTGGCGTTAGGTCTGAGCGGCTTCGAAACCGGCGTGAGCGTCATGCCTCTCATCGACGGCGGCGAGCGGGACAAGAAGCGTGCCAAGGGGGAGCCTCCGGCGGGACGCATCCGAAACACGCGCCGTCTGCTGGCCTCGGCCGCCATCATCATGAGCGTGATGCTGACCCTGTCGAGTTTCGTCACGACGCTGCTGATCGACCCTGTGGACTATCGATCCGGCGGGCCTGCCGCCGGTCGAGCCATCGCCTTTCTCGCGCATCATTACCTCGGCACCGCATTCGGCACGGTCTATGATGTCTCTACCATCCTGATCCTCGGCCTCGCCGGTGCCAGTGCGATGGCCGGACTGCTCCACCTGGTTCCGCGTTATCTCCCGCGATTTGGCATGGCGCCCGTCTGGGTCTACATGTCTCGTCCGCTCGTTCTGGTGCTCTTTCTCATTTGCGTGATTGTGACTTTTGTATTTCAGGCTGACGTCGAAAAGCAGAGCGGCGCTTATGCCACCGGCGTCCTCGTTCTGATCCTCTCCGCGGCCTTCGCTGCGACTCTCGATCTGTGGGGCGCAAGGCACCGCCTCGCGGCGTGCGCAACTGCCTTCATCACCCTCGTCTTCGCATTCACGCTCCTCGACAACGTCCACGAACGTCCGGACGGACTCATCATCGGCTCCATCTTCATTGTTCTGCTGGTGACTGTCAGCGGAATCAGCCGGTCTGCACGATCCATCGAGTTCCGCGTCTCCAAGCTCTTCTTCGCCGACTCCGAATCTCAGATCATAAGCCGTGAGTTGATTCACAAAAAAGTCCACATGGTGCCCATCCGAACCGAAACACCCGCGGCGCGCCAAAGTAAGAAGTCCGAAATCCTGAAGCACTACAAAGTCAGCGGACCTCTCCTATTCGTGCACGTTCAGCAACTCGACAACCGAAGCGAGTTCGCGGCCCCGGTTGAGGTCAAACTGGAGCGAGCGGGCGACGACTACATCGCAACAATCACCGGAGCCATTGCCATTGCCAACACTCTGGCCTACGTAAGCGAACTCATCGACCCGATCAGCATCTTCATCGGGCTCACCCGCCGCAACCTGATGAATCAGGCGGCCAGTTTCCTCCTCTTCGGCGAAGGCGAGACCGGCCTGATGCTCTATACCATCCTGCTCAGCTACTGGGATTGGACCCCCGAGGAGGACGTGCGGCCCCTTATATTCCTCATGTCTGACTAGCAGATTCCCGATTCGCCACACAGTCACGCATGAATTGACAGAGGCAGCCAAACCGTCTATTCTCCATAGAGAAATAGAAATGGCCGTCTCAACATTAATGAACGTGTCCGTCAAGTGCGAGTACGCCTTGCGGGCGGTACTGGACTTGAGCCTCGTCCGGCCCGGGCAACCGATCCGCATCGCAGATGTGGCTGCGCGGCAGAAAATACCCCAGAAATTCCTCGAGACAATTCTTGCTGAACTCAAAAAGCATGGATTCCTGGAGTCGAAGCGCGGTGCCGAGGGCGGATACATGCTGGCGAAACCGGCCGAGACGATCAGTGTAGGACAGGTGCTTCGTGCGATCGAGGGTGGCCGGACAGGCCGGGCGGCATTGGAAGAGCCTGGTCCGCTGGGGGAGTTTTGGTTCCGGGTGGATACTGCAGTCTCGGCCGTCATCGACAAGACGACGTTCGCCGAGCTGGCCAGGCAGTGGTTGGAGCGACAGGCGAGGTACGTACCCAACTGGGAAATTTGAGTTCAAAATCCAGAATCCGAGGGAGAGATGCGAGTCTACGACGACAATTCATTCAGCATCGGGCGGACCCCGCTGGTCCGACTGAACAGAGTCACTAAAGGGTTGAAGGCAAAAGTGTTGGCTAAGATCGAGGGGCGTAATCCGGCCTATTCGGTGAAGTGCCGGATTGGCGCTGCCATGATCTGGGACGCCGAAAAGCGGGGAGTATTGAAGCCGGGAAAAGAACTGGTTGAGCCGACATCGGGCAATACCGGCATAGCTCTCGCCTTTGTCGCGGCCGCACGCGGCTACCCAATCACACTGACAATGCCGGAGACCATGTCCCTGGAAAGGCGCAAGGTGCTGAAGGTCTATGGCGCCAATCTTGTCCTCACCGAAGGACCCAAAGGAATGAAGGGCGCCATTGCGAAGGCTGAGGAGATACAGAAGTCTGACCCGGAGCGTTACGTGCTGCTCCAGCAGTTTCAGAACCCGGCCAACCCGCAAATCCACTTCGACACGACCGGCCCGGAGATCTGGGAAGATACTGACGGCCAAATCGATGTCTTTGTCTCCGGTGTAGGAACCGGTGGAACAATCACCGGGGTTTCGCGCTACATCAAGCAGGCCAAGGGCAAGCAGATTACCTCCATCGCCTTGGAGCCTGTCTCAAGCCCGGTGATCACACAAACTTTGAAGGGCGAGCCACTGCAGCCAAGCCCACACAAGATCCAAGGCATCGGAGCGGGCTTCATCCCTGGCACACTGGATCTCTCGGTGGTGGACAGGGTCGATCTGGTGACCAACGAAGAATCTATGGAAATGGCGCGAAGACTGGCCAAGGAGGAAGGTATCCTCAGCGGCATCTCCTGCGGTGCCGCGGTGGCCGCCGCGGTAAAGATCGCAGCCGAACCTGCGATGGAAGGCAAGACCATTGTTGTGGTTCTGCCGGACGCGGGCGAGCGCTATCTTTCGAGCGCAATGTTTGAAGGGATGTTCGAGAACTGAGGTTGTTGGGAAGAGCGGGCGCCGGGTTGGGTGTTGGGGTGAGTGGCGCCCGCTTTCGTAACGGGGATTGAATGGATAAGCGCAGGCTGGACTGCGGAAGTTACCAGACACTAGCAAAAAGAGCTGAGTGTAGAAATTTTCTTGCTCTTCTTCGCCCTTTGTTCTATTCTGGAGTCGTCCAAATAGCAAAGAAACAGCGAAGGAGGGCGTATGGCCTTGCCACTCAACCTTCATATCGGGGCTGCCGGCTGGAACCGGGCGGAATGGAATGAGACCGTTTTCGCTCGAAAGTCACGCCCTCGGCACGCCTTGGCCAGGATGGCGGAGTTCGTAAACGCGGCGGAGATCTCTGAGACGTTCGACTGCCCGCTTCGCCCGGAGATCGCGGCCTTATGTGTCCGCATGGTGGCGGATCGCCGTGATTTCCTTTTCACTGCATTGCTGGGCCGCCGGTTTACCCATGACCGGGATCTCGACCCGTGTGCAGTCGCGGCCTGGAAACAGGGGTTCTTTCCGCTGCTGCGCGCCCACCGCCTGGGAGCGGTAGTGATGCAATTTCCATGGGCGTTCCGGTTCAACCGCGAAAACCGCGATTTTCTCATAGCGCTGCGCCGCAGTTTTTGCGAATTCCCGCTGGCCGCCGAATTTCGGCACGATTCATGGCTGGCCGACGAGGCAGTTACAACCCTGGTTGACTACCGGGTGAGTTTCGTCAATGTCGACCAGCCGCAGTTCTTCCGGGCGATGCCGCCGGCGGCCCTGCTTACCTCGGGGGTAGCGGTGGTTCGTCTGCATGGCAGGCATTGCCCGGAAGCTTTCAAGGAGTTCCACCTTGAGCCGAAGGGCCAGTTCGTTTACGATCTCGACCAGCTCCTTGGAGTGGAAGCCCAGGATCGAACGGCTGTCCCGGCACGCAGCCAGAACCCTGGTGACCTGGACGAACGCTGAAAACGGCGCCTCCCTGGTAAACGCGCTGCAAATGCGGGAGATTCTCGGGGCCGAATCGCTTCTTGCTCCGCCGGCATTGGTGGAACGCTACCCGGCTGAGTTGGCTTCTTTCCGCTCCCGGCGGCCGGTGCAGCCAAGGCTTGTCGCAGTTCGCGCCGCATAGGACGATCGTTGAGGGCGGGCTGATAACATACTCCAATGCCGGAGTTGCCCGACCTCCTGGTGTACCGCGAAGCGATCGAAACCCGCATCAGCGGTCATCGGCTGCTGTCGATCGCAACCGCCAGTCCCTTTCTCCTGCGGACAGTCGAGCCGCCGCTGGGGGCGTTTCACAGTCTCGCCCCCACGGCGGTCCGGTTGTTGGGAAAGCGCATCTGCCTCGGATTTGAGGGCGACTACTGGCTCGCCATTCATCTCATGATCGCGGGCCGCCTGCATTGGAACAAACGCGGCGGCAAGCCGCTGCTTCGTCTCAGCTTTTCATCAGGCGATCTCACTCTCACCGAGGCAGGCACCGAGCGCCGCGCGTCGCTGCATGCATTCCTGGGCGAGGCGGCTTTGCTATCCCTTGATGCCGGCGGAGTGGACCCGCTTTCGGTTTCACTGCCCACGTTCGCGGCAATCCTGCAGCGAGAGAACCATACGCTGAAGCGGGTCCTGACGGATCCTTCGCTGTTCAGCGGAATCGGCAATGCATTTTCGGACGAGATCCTGCATTGCGCCAGGCTCTCCCCGTTGGCGCTCACCGGCCGCCTCCAGCCCGAGGAGATCGCCCGCTTACGATTGGCCGTGATCGATGTGCTGAACCTCTGGATCACTCGGCTGCGGGAACAGGCAGGCGACAAGTTTCCTGAAAAGGTGACGGCATTTCGCGAGGAGATGGCTGTCCATGGCCGTTTTCGGAAGCCCTGTCCAGACTGCGGCGGTCCGGTGCAACGAATACGCTACGCCACCAACGAAACGAACTACTGTCCCGCCTGCCAGACGGGTGGGAAGCTTCTCGCCGACCGGGCCATGTCCAGGCTGCTCAAGCATGATTGGCCCCGGTCACTCGGCCAGTCATGAGCTTGCAGGCAGCACAAGCTTTCCTCGGCCGGCAAGTACTATAGTCTTCGAGTAGAGTTCATCGAGGACGCTGCCGTGCAACTTTCATCCATCCGATCCGCAATCCCACTCACCCTGGCCCTTATGCTTGCGGGATGTTCCCGCGGCCCGACGGCCGAGGAGGCCAGCAAATTTGTTGAATCCGCCGAAACGGACCTGATGCGGCTTGCCAACGAGGCCAGTCAGGCTCAATGGGTCCAATCGAACTTCATCACAGGCGACACAGAGGCCATCGCCGCGCGCGCCAATGAGAAGTTCATCCAGGCCGGAGTGCGATACGCCAAGGAGGCGGCCCGCTTCAATGGCGTAGGTGTCCCGGAAGACGTCGAGCGCAAACTGAAGCTGCTAAAGGTTGCTCTGACCTTGCCGGCGCCGGCAGACCCGCAGAAATCCGCGGAAACCGCCCGGCTGGCCTCATCCCTGGAGGCCGCATATGGAAAGGGCAAGTACTGCCCAGCAAATGAACCTGACAAGTGCCTTGAACATCGACGATGTCACCCGCGTCATGGCGGAAAGCCGCGATCCCAAGCGTCTCCTGGAGGTCTGGGAAGGCTGGCACGCCGTCGGCGCGCCCATGAAGGATGACTATAGGAGGCTCGTCGAACTCTCCAACGAGGGCGCGAAGGAGCTTACTTTCGCCGACACAGGTGCCCTCTGGCGCTCCAAGTACGACATGCAGCCAGACGATTTCGCCAAGGAAGTCGACAGGCTTTGGGAGCAGGTGCGGCCTTTGTACGAGCAGCTTCACGCCTACGCGCGGTGGAAGCTTCGTGAGAAGTACGGCGACTCGGTGGTGCCCGAAAAGGGCCCCGTCCCCGCGCACCTGTTCGGCAACATCTGGGCCCAGCAATGGGACAACCTTTACCCGATTCTGGCGCCCAAGGACGCCGATCCGGGCTACAACCTGACGTCCATCCTGAAGGCCCGGAAGACCGATGCGGCCGGCATGGTCCGATACGGCGAGGGTTTCTTCACCAGCCTCGGATTCGCGCCGCTTCCCAAGACATTCTGGGAACGGTCACTGTTCACGCGTCCGCGCGACCGCGAAGTCGTCTGCCACGCCTCCGCCTGGGACGTCGACAATGTCGAAGATCTGCGGATCAAGATGTGCATAGAGATCAACGAGGACGACTTCTCCGTCGTCCACCACGAGCTTGGCCACAACTTCTACCAGAGAGCCTACAACAAGCAACCCTTCATGTTCCGCGACTCGGCCAACGACGGATTCCACGAAGCTATTGGCGACACTGTCGCACTTTCGCTGACTCCGGACTACCTCGTCCGCCTCGGCTTGCTCGCCAAGTCGCCGGATGCGAACAAGGACATGGGGCTGCTCCTGCGGCGCGCTCTCGACAAGGTGGCGTTCCTGCCGTTCGGCCTGCTGATCGACCAGTGGCGCTGGAAAGTGTTCAAGGGCGAGATCTCGCCAGAACAATACAACGAGGCCTGGTGGAAGCTGCGCCTGAAGTATCAGGGGGTCGCGCCGCCGTCGGCGCGCCCGGCCGGCGCATTCGACCCTGGAGCGAAGTACCATGTGCCGGCGAACGTACCATACACAAGGTACTTCCTCGCGCATCTCCTGCAGTTCCAATTCCACAAGGCGCTAAGCGAAACCGCGGGCTGCAAGGAGCCTCTGCACCGCTGCTCCATCTACGCGAATCAGGCCGCAGGAGCGCGGCTGAAGGAGGCGTTGGAGATGGGCGTCTCGCGTCCATGGCCCGATGCCCTCGAAAAGCTCGCTGGTACGCGCCAGATGGACGGCTCTGCCATCCGTTCATATTTTGCCCCTCTTGAAGAATGGCTGAAGAAGCAGAATGAGGGAAAGCCGGTCGGCTGGTAGGTCTCACGCCGTATTTTTGTACTGGTCCATATGGGGCACATTCGTCTCCATTTTGCTCTCAGATCGGCCCGACTTCCGCTCCATGACAACAACGGAGGAAATGCTGGTGGAACACTGCGACACTCCAGGTGGATTCCCTGGAAATGCAGCCGGTCCCACTCTTCGCAGTCTTCGCCATTGTTGTTGGAACACCATCTCCCGCATGGGCGATACCACATCTCGGAGTCAACATTCATACGACGGCTCCCGGGCCGGGAGAAGCCGCTCTCATCAGGGCGACAGGCTTTGGCACCGTGCGGATGGATCTGCATTGGCACGACACCGAGACGCGACCCGGACACTACGATTTCACCCCCTACGACCGTCTCGTCGCTGCGCTTGCCGCTGAAGGAATCCGGCCCCTCTTCATCCTCAACTACGGCCATCCGGCGTACGACGAGGGCCGCGCGCCGGCTTCACCGTCAGCTCGCGCGGCCTTCGCACGCTGGGCCGCCGCTGCCGTCGCGCGCTTCCGGGGTCGGGGCATACTCTGGGAGATCTACAACGAGCCCAACCTTGGCTATTTCTGGAAACCGGCGCCGGATTCTTCCGCGTATGTCGCCCTTGTGCGTGCAACTGCCGCAGCTATACAGGCGGTGGCGCCCGGCGAGACAATCATCGGCCCCGCATCGTCTGGCGTAGACCTCAGTTTTCTGGAAGACTGCTTCAAGCACGGCCTGCTCGAGCACCTCAATGCCGTGACTGTGCATCCCTACCGACACCACGAACCCGAAAGCGTCCTGGAGGATTATCGAGGCCTGCGAGCCCTGATCGCGCGGTATGCGCCCGCCGGCAAGGACATCGCCATACTGTGCGGCGAATGGGGCTACTCCTCCGCCTGGGACGGATTCGACGAACACAAGCAAGCCCTCATGCTCTCGCGCCAGTTCCTCACGAACACCGCCGCACGCATCCCACTCACCGTCTGGTACGACTGGCGCAACGACGGCGTTTCAGCGGCTGAGGCCGAGCACAACTTCGGCCTGCTTGCCCAGAATGGGTCGCCGAAACCGGCCTGGCGTGCCGCTTCGACACTAGCTCGCGAACTTGATGGATTCGAGTTCCACGTGCGGCTTGAGACTGGACGCTCGGACGAGTTTGTGTTGCTATTCAAGTCCTCAGGCGGCACCAAGCTCGCGGCCTGGACCACCTCTCCACGTCCAAGGCGCGTGACGCTGCCGGTTTCAGCAGGCCTTCTTCGTGCCGTTGATTGGCTCGGCGTCGAGCTTCCCCTTCTTGATGCCGGGATTCACGGGCTGGAGCTGAATCTGACGACAGAGCCGGTTTTTCTTTCTCCTCTCGCCGCCAATGAAGCCTTGGCCACCGCGGCGCAATGGGATGCATTGCCACAGACAATTCGGGTCCACGCGCCTGCCGAAGTGGAGATCTCCACAAACCTCGCTGCAAGAAAGATCGCAGTTCTACGGAACGGCGGCCAGCGAGAGGCATGCCTTGACCTCGATCTGGGCGCCGCGCGGGCGTGGCGGCAATGTGCGTGGCTCGAAGTGGACAACGCGATCGAAGTTACGCTGACGCCGCAAGCCCTCCTGCTCACGAAATCGACCGGCCCTGCCGTGGAGGGTCAGTTCAATGCTGGCTCCCACCAGGCCGGAGTGTTCCTGCCGAAAGGAGCGGCGTCGGAAATATACAAGTTCGGGGCGAACATCAGTCAGGCGAGTGCAGCAGTGCTCGACAGTGCGGGCGATCTGCTTGCGCTGACCACTGAAACGAAGTTCACCCCGAGCGGCTTCCTTGAGTCATCGAGGCTGATCTACGACGGGGATGCACGGGTGCCCGCTTCAGTCGAGGTCTCCGCGTCCTGTCCGGTTGGCGCACCGGACGGACACTGCTCCACCATCTCGCTCGACATTGCCGCCGGCTCCCGATTCGTCCGTTTCACGCCCAGCACGTTTGGCATTCCCGCTGGCGCAAGTGCTCTCGGAGCGTGGATCCATGGGGATGGCTCCGGCGCATTCCTGCGCCTCCGCTATGCAGACTCGACCGGGCAGACGTTCCAGCCCGCGGGTTTGAATGTGACCTGGCTCGGCTGGCGCTGGATCGAGATTCCCATCCGCGGCGACGGCGCGCGCGCGGCATCGTGGGGCGGGGCCGGCGATGGCGAGCCGCACGGCGCCTTGTCGCTGGACACGCTGCTCCTAATCGACAAACCGGGCCCGGCAGCACTGAGGGCTCAGCTCTCCGTCAGCACGATGGTTTGGGTGGAACGGCAGGAGTAGCAATCGGGTCTGCGATGGTGCCGGGAGTGGGGGTCGAACCCACACGCCCAGTAAAGGGCGCCGGATTTTGAGTCCGGTACGTCTGCCAGTTCCGTCATCCCGGCGTGCAGCCGATTGCATTCTCTTTGTACCATAGCAACCGCATGCAGAAAAAACGGCTCGGTCAAAGCGATCTTGAAATCACCCCCCTTGGCGTCGGCGCCTGGGCCATGGGAGGAGGCGACTGGGCCTTCAGTTGGGGCCCGCAGGACGACAACGACTCCATCAAGGCCGTCCACGCAGCGCTCGACGGCGGCTGGAATTGGATCGACACCGCCCCAGTCTACGGACTCGGCCATTCGGAAGAAGTTCTCGGCCGGGCGCTCAAGGAACGCTCTGACAAGCCGTTGATCTTCACCAAGTGCGAGCGCGTCTGGAATGACCAACGGCAGATCATGAAGAGCCTCAAGCGGGACTCGCTGCGAACCGAGTGCGAGGCGTCACTCCGCCGCCTGCAGGTCGACGCCATCGACCTCTACCAGATCCACTGGCCCGAGCCCGATGAGGACATCGAAGAAGGCTGGGAAACGCTGGCCCAGTTGAAGGAGGAAGGCAAGGTCCGCTGGATCGGCGTTTCCAATTTCAACCTCGCTCAACTCGAACGCGCCCGAGCCATCGCGCCAGTCACTTCTGTACAGCCGCCGTACAACCTTCTCGCGCGCGATATTGAGACGGAACTCTTGCCTTACTGCGCCCAGCACAATATCGGTATCCTCTGCTATTCGCCCATGCACTCCGGGCTGCTGGCAGGCAGAATGACCCGCGAACGCATTGAGGCGATGCCGCAGGACGACCACAGGCGCCGGCGGCCGCATTTCCAGGAGCCGCTGCTGACCCGCAATCTTGCGCTGGTTGAATTGCTGCGCGAGATTGGCGCCACGCATGGACGCACGCCCGGCGAAGTCGCCATCGCCTGGACTCTGCGCCGGCCTGAAGTCACCGCCGCCATCGTCGGCCTGCGCAACGCCGGGCAATTGGATGGCGTCCGCGGCGCGACTGAGTTCCGTCTCTCGCCCGAAGAAATCGCCCGTATAGAAGCCGCCTGAAGCGGTGGCGGCTAAAGCGGCAGAATCTCCTCCCGCAGCGGATCGAAGTTCAGCCGCCGTTTCTGCACGTAGCTGATGTTGCCCAGATGCGACGCCATCGCCGACCTGTGACCGTCATACACATCGCAGTTGGGCCGCTTCCTTGATTTCACGCAATCCAGGAAGTTCTTCACATGATCGAGCGTGAAGTCGTACGCCGGGCCTTTGACCTCCACTGGAACGGCGCCTTTCTCGGCCCCCTCATACTCATACCGGCTGCGATCGATGAACAACTTCCCCTTCGTGCCGCAGAACTCGATCCCGTAGCCCTTGAATCCCGGCGCGAGCGTCGCCTCGAAGGTGACGGTGTACTGCCCGCCGTACTCAAGCATCACGTTGATCGTGTCCGGCGCGGTCCTGCCGTCCTTGTAGTAATAGACCCCGCCGGCAGCCACGCCCGATGTCGGGCTGTCGTTGCCCAGGAACATGTGCACGACATCGATCCAGTGAGTGAACAGGTCCGTCACCTGCCCGCCGCCGAAATCCAGATACGCCCTCCAGTTCCAGAACTGCTGCGGATCCCACTCCCGCCATTTCAAAGGCCCCAGGAACCTGCGCCCAGTCCAAATTGGAGGGAAGCGTGGCCAAGGATGGCGGCGCCTTCCTCAAGTGGTAAGTGTTTCCATGCCAGAACGTCCGCACCAGCGTTATCGTGCCAAGCGCCTTCGTGTCGAAGTATTTCTGCTTGGCCTCGATGTAGTGCGCGCCCGACCGCTGCTGCAGCCCCACCTGGCACACCCTGTCGTTCACCCTGGCCGCCTTCACGATGCGCGGGCCCTCCTCGATGGACAGCGTTAGCGGCTTCTCGACATAGACATCCTTGCCGGCGTTCAATGCATCGATCGCGCAGGTGGCGTGCCAGTGATCGGGTACCCCGATCAGCACGGCATCCAATTGCTTGCTCTCCAGCAATTTCCTGTAGTCAGTGAAGCTCTGCGCGGCCGGAGCCATTGACTTCGCCTTGTCGATCATCTCCGCGTACACATCACACACCGCGGTGACGTTCACCTGGTCAGTCTTCTGAAACTGGCTCATGACGTGCCTTCCGCGCTCGCCTGAACCGACCAGCCCCAGATTCACTTTGTCGTTTGCGCCGAGGATCCGCGAGTAGGAAGCGGCAGTCGCAAAGATCGCGGCTTTCGAGGCGGAGCGCAGGAATGAGCGGCGTGCGTGTTGCTGTGGCTGCATGGTGAGCATTATATTGAAGCGCGGACCCAAGGTAACCACTCTTATGCGAACTCTTCTGCTCCTCTCCGTCCTCGCTCTGCCCCTGGCTGCGCAGAGCCTGAAGGTCGTCTCCGGCGCTGTCGACTATCAGGTATTCCAGCGTGGACCCGACAACGCGGCCTCAATCGCGCTGGAAGGCACCGCCCCCGCCGATGCGAAATCCCTGGAAGCCCGCGTGATCGCTAATGGCATGGCCCTCGCGGGCTTTGACTGGAAGCCGGTTGCGACAATCGCCCGCGGCGGCTGGAAAGCGACCCTGCCGGGCCTTCCGGCAGGCGGACCCTATCGGATCGAGTTGCGCGCAGGCGCCGCCACGGTCACTCTGTCCGACATCCTGGTGGGAGACCTCTGGGTCCTCGCCGGCCAATCCAACATGGAAGGTGTCGGTAATCTCGAAAACATCCCCGTCCCCAGCGCGATGGTCAATTCGTTCGACCAGACCGACATATGGGTCATGGCTTCGGAACCCCTCCATCGCCTCCCCGACGCCACCGACCGGGTGCACTGGCGCCGCCCCAACCCTCAATCCGAGCCCGTCAAGCTGGAAGGCGACGCCCTCCGCCAGTTCATTCTTAACCGCAAGAAGGGTGCTGGCCTCGGCCTGCCCTTCGCCCTCGAAATGGTCAAGCGCACGGGTGTCCCCATCGGCCTGCTGCCCTGCGCGCACGGCGGAACCTCGATGGACCAGTGGAGCCCGGCGCTCAAAGACAAAGGCGGAGATTCGCTCTACGGCGCGATGGTGCGCCGGGTGAAGCTTGCCGGCGGCAAGGTCAAAGGCGTTCTCTGGTATCAAGGGGAATCGGATGCCTCCGACAAGGCTGCGCCACTCTTCAAGGAGAAATTCCAGTCTTTCGTGGGCGAGATGCGCCGCGACTTTGGCATCCCCATGCTGCCGGTCTACTATGTTCAGATTGGCCGTCACGTCGCCTCGGCGACCTTCACGGGCTGGAACATGGTTCAGGAGGCGCAGCGCCAACTGGAGTCCGAGATTCCCAATGCTGCCATGACTACCTGTGTCGACTGCGAGCTTGACGATCAGATCCATGTCGGTACCGACGCCAATGTCCGCCTCGGTATCCGCATGGCCAACCTCGCCCTGGGCTCGACACGCCGCGGGCCGCGCCCCGTCTCGGCGAAGCTGAAGAACAATATCCTCACGGTCGAGTTCTCTGAAGTCAACGGCCACCTGACGCACGACGGCCGCCTGAACGGATTCGTCATTGTCGACGCCGCCGGCGCCCAACAGCCCTTGATCTTCCGCCAGCGCGTGAGCCCCGCCAACTCCAATTCCGTCGAGCTTCTGATTCAAGGCAAGCTCCCCGAAGGAGCGAAACTCCACTACGGAATCGGCCGCGACCCCTATGTGAACCTCCGTGACTCTCGCGATATGCCAGCCGCCGTCTTCGGCCCGATGGCCATTGAAGCCGTCAACTGAGAATGAGGTTCACTTCTTTTTGTTGTCTTTGATACGGCTGACGGCGGGGCCACTCCCCGTGTTATCCACGATCAGGCGGTCTTCCCGCGCAAGCCATGTGATTTGATTGCCCCTGGTTACCCCACGTTTGGAGTCGTTCACCATCGGCGCGCCGCCTGAAAGCTCGAGCCGCTCTTCGTTGGGGAAGTACTCGGCCGTCTCAGAAGCCCCGTCCTGCGTGCGGCCGCCACGGCTGCCGTTCAGCCGGACGCTGCCCTGGCATAACATCTTGTCCAGTTGCGTTTCCTCGCCGCCGCCCTTCTTGGGCACGTTCACCAGCCATGCGCGCAACGTCTTCGACTTCACGTTCAAAGCCGGTCTCTCCAAAGCCGTCAACCCCTGAGCCCCTCCCTGATAAAAAGCCTGCTTGGTTTTGTCCGAATAGATCATCGAATCGGAGCGCACCACGGTGAAGGTGGTTTTCGGCGCCCGTTCCGGCATCTGCGTCACGACGGCCCCGCGGGCATCCAGGGTCTGCGCTGTGCGGTCGATCAGAATTGTGTTGCCCTGGATCCGGCGCGCGCTCTGCCAGAGCACGGCGGAGTTCTGGTACATGATCTTCTGGCTATTGTCGGTGACGCTCATTCGGCCCGCTTTGGCCTGTACAGCCTCCCCCGAGTCGAGCATCCCGCTGGAGGATTGCTTCTTCTCCGGCAGCCTGGTTGAATTCACGTCGCCCAACGCGATCATGTCCCCTGTGGCCTGCTCCAGCACAATCTCCTTGGCTGCCGTCGAGCCTGTCTCATCCCAGATGCGCGCTTTGTCTCGCAGCGTGATGATCTCTCTCATGTTGTCCAGGGTTGCCTTCTCGGCCACCGCGCGGCGCGTGCCTTCCTCGTATTGAAAGTTCTGCCATTGCTCCAGATCGATCATCTGGCCGGTCTTGGGATCAAAGTGCGCCTCCAGATCCTGGCTGCGCGTGATCCCGACACTGGGATTCTTGTCCTTACTGTCCGGTTTGGGCGGAGTGATTGTCCTCGTCACTGCCTGGACAGCACGCACCTTCTCCAAGGCATTGGCAGACCCATAGACGAAACTCAACCGCTCCCCGTTCAGGAACCGGCGCTTGTCCTGCGGCTTGGCCGGCGCGAATTCCACCTCGCCCGGCGCGTGCGTCACCACCTCCTGAATTTCCTCGCCACCGGCGCGCATCGTCATCTCCACGCTCTCGCTTCGCAGATAACGAGTGGCGCCCTGACGGAGATCGCGTGCCTCCACCTGGGCCTTGCCGTTCGCCAGTGCCTTGCTCAGTACACTCTCCGGCTTGCTGGTGTCGAAGTCCATATCCACACGCGATCCCGTGATCGTCGTGACACTTGTGGGATTGGTCGATACAATCCGCGCCGGTTCAGAGGCCTCCACCTTGCTGACCTGGGACTTGCCCGTGAAGTGCACAATCAGAAACCCGGCCTGATAGTCGACGCGGCGCGCCGGTTGCTGATCTGAGCCCTTGGCATCCCGTGCTTCCAACCGCTCAATCCGCCCGTTCTTCAGGATTACGACGCTGTCCTGGGCCGCCTCGAGTGTGAAGCCGCCGCGCGTTAGCTTTGACGGCGCCGCAAGAAAGACCTCGTCTCCGACTTCCCGCCAGATCAGCCTGCTGGCGTCCACACGCATGGGCGCCCCGCCGTCGCGACCCTCCCACTCCAGGTGGGCGCCCGAGTGCATCGCCAACTCGTGCGTGTTGGGGTCGTACATCGCGCCCGTCGACTCGCCGCGCCCGCCGTCGAACTCGAATGACGTTTTCTGCTCAGTCGAGACCCTCGAAGTCTTGCTGTCGAAGGTCATCTGCGAAGCTCTCACCTTCAGCGGAGGACGCAGCGGCTGCCCCTGGCGAGGCAAATTCATCGTGATCTCCGCTTCGCTCTCGCTGAACATCGAACCGTGCGGGATGTCGAAGATCGCCTGCGGGCTCTTCACCAGGTGGTAGTTTTCGCCTTTTTCGTCGTTGATCTCCATTTCCAGGCCTTCCAGCAGGAAGACGTTCGGATCCTTTACCTGTTTGAAGTTGCGCGCGCGTACGAGCGCCTTCGTCCTGCCCCCCGAGGAGATCTCATGCTCAAACAGGATTCCCGCAGCCGTCGTGTTAGCGGGCAGGGCAGCACTCGTCTTCGGCCGCGCCGCGCGCATGGCTTGGCGTTGCGTCAGGAATTGTCGGGTGGTGAAGGCGGCGAGGGCAAGAATGGCGACGAGCAGAATCCAGCGGGCTCGCCGGAGCATAGTGTCTTCAGCATATCAGGGGGAGTGGCCCGGCAGGCTTTAGTGTATTAGACTAAGATTTATTGCTAAGGACATGTTTCAGGTGAGAAATGATAAACTAAACGGGCAAAAAGTTACAGAAATATTTCCTTTAAAATCAATAACTTACAACAAATACTTGTCACTCCTTGCCCGAGTGTGCTAATAATAGACGCGGGTCCGGATGCAGTCCGGACTGGATCTCAAATCCCAACTTCACATCACAAAACCACGGAGGTTTTGACAATCATGGCTCAGATTCGCCCCCTCTACGACCGGCTCGTTGTCCGCCGGCTCGAAGAGCAGGAGACGATGCTCAACGGCATCATCATCCCCGACTCGGCCAAAGAAAAGCCGCAGGAAGGCGAAGTCGTCGCCGTTGGGCAACGGCAAGCGCCTGGAAGACGGCAAGCGTGGTCCGCGCTCGACGTGAAGGTCGGCGACCGCATCCTGTTCGGCAAGTACTCCGGCAGCGACATCAAGCTGGATGGCGAAGAGTACCTGATCATGCGCGAGGACGAAGTCCTCGGCGTTCTCGACAACGGCAAGCAAGCGTCAGTCCTGAGGAACTACTAAGGAGAGAACAGATGGCAGCGAAACAGATTGTCTACAGCGAGAATTCCCGCCAGGCGATTCTGCGCGGCGTCAACCAGCTGGCCGACGCGGTGAAGGTCACGCTCGGCCCCAAGGGCCGCAACGTGGTTCTCGAGAAGAAGTTCGGCGGCCCGACCATCACCAAGGACGGCGTCACCGTCGCCAAGGAAATCGAGCTGAAGGACCCGCTCGAGAACATGGGCGCGCAGATGGTGCGCGAAGTCGCCTCCAAGACCTCCGACGTGGCCGGCGACGGCACCACGACCGCCACCATCCTGGCCCAGGCGATCTTCCGCGAAGGCGTGAAGGCCGTTGCCGCCGGCGCCAACCCGATGGCGCTGAAGCGCGGCATCGAGAAGGCCGTCGAAGTGGTCGTCGAGGAAGTCGCAGAAGCTCGCCAAGCCGGTCACGCGGCGAGATGATCGCCCAGGTCGGCACCATCTCCGCCAACAGCGACACCGACCATCGGCAACATCATCGCCGAGGCGATGAAGAAGGTCGGCAAGGACGGCGTCATCACCGTCGAAGAGGCCAAGACCATGGACACCGAGCTGCGAGACCGTCGAAGGCATGCAGTTCGACCGCGGCTACCTCTCCCCCTACTTCGTCACCGACCCGGAGCGGATGGAAGCGGTGCTCGAAGAGCCCTACATCCTGATCCACGAGAAGAAGATCAGCAACATGAAGGACCTGCTGCCGCGTGCTCGAGCAGATCGCCCGCACGCGGCAAGCCGCTGCTGATCATCGCCGAGGAAGTCGAAGGCGAAGCGCTGGCCACCCTGGTGGTCAACAAGCTGCGCGGCACGCTGAACGCCTGCGCCGTGAAGGCCCCGGGCTTCGGCGATCGCCGCAAGGCCATGCTGGAAGACATCGCCATCCTGACCGGCGGCAAGGCCATCATGGAAGAGACCGGCATCAAGCTGGAAGGCGTCCGCCTGGACGACCTGGGCCGGGCCAAGCGCGTCACCGTCGACAAGGACAACACCACGATCGTCGAAGGCGCCGGCGAGCAGAAGGCCGATCGAAGGCCGCATCAAGCAGATCCGCGCCCAGATCGAAGAGACCACCTCGGACTACGACCGCGAGAAGCTGCAGGAGCGGCTGGCCAAGCTGGCCGGCGGCGTGGCGGTGATCAAGGTCGGCGCGGCGACCGAGACCGAGATGAAGGAAAAGAAGGCCCGCGTCGAAGACGCCCTGCACGCCACCCGCGCGGCGGTCGAAGAAGGCATCGTTCCCGGCGGCGGCGTGGCCCTGCTGCGCGCCGCCAAGGCGCTGGACGGCCTGAAGGTGCGACGGCGACGAGCAGATCGGCGTCAACATCGTCACGCCGCGCCTGCGAAGAGCCGCTGCGCCAGATCGCCGGCAACGCCGGCGCCGAAGGCGCCATCGTCGTCGAGAAGGTCCGCGCCAACGACGAACGCCAACTTCGGCTACAACGCCGCGACCGGCGAGTACGAAGACCTGGTCGAAGGCCGGCGTCATCGACCCGACCAAGGTGACCCGCACGGCGCTGCAGAACGCCGCCTCGATCGCCGCGCTGATGCTGACCACCGAAGCCATGGTCTGCGAGATCCCCGAGAAGAAGCCGGCCCCGGCGGTCCCGGCGGCGGCCACGGCCCCGAGATGGACTACTAAGAATCCGCCTCCGGCTTATCTGTTATCTGGTTCGAAACAAGAACGGCCCGCGCCCCCAACCAGGGGAGCGGGCCGTTGCTCATGTCGCTGCGGTCACTGCATCGCGACCCGGGACATCGAGTAGATCGCCGGCACGTTGCCGTTCAGCAAGTACATTGCGCTGCCGTCAGGTTTGATCACGCCCTGGTATTGCTCCTGGACCGGCTGTCCGGTCTGCTTGATTCTCGCCGTGCTGCTGCCGGTGAGGGTGCAGTCGGTCTTGACTGTCAAGCTGTCCTGCAGCATCTCCGAATCCAGCGTCACTCCACCCCAATTGTGCGTACCGCCGCCCGAGTCCCCCTTCTCGGGGTCGATCTTCCAGAATCCGATCCCGACCGCCGGCGCGTAGTAGGGAGATTGATTCGGGTTGATAGCTTGCATATTGACCCATCCGTCGTAGTGGAAGAGGTAGGCGCCGCGCAGCATGGCGGGTTGGCAAACGGCCTTCGCGTGGCTCATCCGGATGAATTCCGTGGTCGTGATGGTCGTGCGTCCGGGGGCGTCGACCATCAGGCACCGGATCGTGCGTCCTTCATCCATGGACCACAATCTTGTGCTTGTCCACGCCAATCACCGGCCCGGTGGGCAGTGTCTGGAGTCTGTACTCCGCCGTGCCTGTGCAGTCCGCATTCACCGTGTACTTGAGGTCCACGAATTCGAAGCTGGCGGGAAGTCCTCCGAACGAACCGAAGAATCGGCCTGCGCCTTTGCCATTCCCGTCGTACTCGACCAGCCCCACGCCCTTCCACGGGGCCATCAAGTCGGGCATATTCGGATCGAGGTCTCTCAGGTTCGTAAACCCCGAGGGCAGGAACAGGTACGTGCCCCGCAGATCCGCGGTTGAACAACTTTGCGCGCTCGCCGGAACTGCCAGTGCGGCGAGAAGGATGATCATCACACTTGGTTTCATCAGGAGGACTCCTTGTGTGCCGGACTTTAGCACCAACTTTTCAGGTTTTGAAAGCGGCAAACGACGGCACAACGTCAGTCGACGGCCGTTGCCGCCCTTTGCCTCCGTCGCTGCTTCAGACTAGACTGAACCAGGACATAAGGGAGACCGTGAAGCCGGAGTTGCGCGCCGCGCCTTCCCCCGATCAGATGCTCTCCTCCTGGAAGGACATCGCCAACTACTTGCGTCGTGATGTCCGTACCGTTCAGAGATGGGAGACGACTCGCGGACTACCCGTTCACCGCCTACCGGGAACAGGCCGAAATGCCATCTATGCGCTCCGCTCGGAGATCGATGCCTGGTGGGCTTCCTCTCCTGCCAGAAGCGAGCCCGCCGTCGTCGTCGCGCTTCAGGCAAAACCGCGGCCGCGCGCAGCTCTCATTGTCGCCCTCATCCTGCTCCCGGTTCTGGCAGGCTACCTGGTCTGGCTTTTCATGCACCGCTCGCAGCCGCGCGGTCCCCTCGCCGTGACGCCGCTGACCAGCCTTCCCGGCGCCGAGCTTTATCCTTCGCTCTCCCCGGATGGGACACGCGTTGCCTTCACCTGGAAGCCCGAAAACAGTGACAATTACGACATCTATGTCATTAGCCTGCCGGCGGGCAAACCGGAGCGCCTGACCACGGAGACCACCTTGGACTGGTTCGCCGAGTGGTCTCCTGACGGGGAAAAGCTGGCCTATTTGCGATTTCCCGCCGGCTCCAGCCGCTGCGAACTCCGGTTACTCGAAGCTGGCCTGCGCCAGGACCGCCTACTCTACTCCGGTCCATTGGCGGCAATCGAGCCGCCTTCCTGGGCGATCGCGTGGAGTCGGGATGGACGCGCACTCGTCGTTCCGGTTCCCTTGGGAGCAGGTCCCCGGATCGGTCTTTCACGGATTGACATTGCGACTGGATCTTCAACCCCGCTGACCAAGCCGGAAGCTCCTGCCGTTGAGGATCGGCTTCCCACTCTCTCGCCAGATGGCAGGAGCCTGCTTTTCGTTCGCAAACCGCTGGCCGGCGCAGGTAATGTGTATCGGCTAAACCTCGACGCCCAAGGGCTTCCCGCCGGTCCTCCACGCCAGATCACCGACGAGCCATGCTGTGTCGACAGCCCGTCCTGGACGCGCGACGGAAGGGAAATCGTCTTCACTTCCAGCCGGACGGGCAGTCTGCAGATGATGCGTGTTTCCGCTCAGGGTGGCAAAGCCGAAGTCGAACCGTCCGTCGCCGCGCCCGGCAATGGGTCCAGAATCGCCTCGAACGGTTGGCTCATCTACTCCAACGCGGAATCGACCGGCGCCATTGTCTCAGTCGATCTGTCCGGCGGCAGGGCGGTGGGAAAACCTCGCCCGCTGATCGCCTCCAGCCGGCGGGACCGTTCGCCGGCCTACTCGCCCGACGGCAGACTAATCCTTTTCTCCTCGGACCGTGGTGGAACGAGGCAGCTTTGGGTCTGTGCCCGGGACGGAGCCTCTCCCCGCCAGTTGACGAAACTCGACGGCCCCTCGCCCGGCATTTCCACCTGGTCCCCATCCGGCAAATGGATCGCCTTTGAGGCGCAGACCGCCCATGGCACGCGAATCTACGTTGCCGATGCATCGACCGGCCAGTCATGCCCTCTGGCCCTCGAGGGCAAACGAAATCGGCGGCCCTACTGGTCGCATGACGGCAAGTCCATCTACTATGCCTCCGATCAATCGGGGCGATATGAGATCTGGCGTGTTGAGATCGACGGCGATGCAACGCCCATTCGCGCTGAGCAGATCACGCGCAATGGCGGATTCGGGGCGGTCGAATCGGCCGATGGCAGGTTTTTGTACTACTCCAGGGATTTCACTTTTTCAGCGCTTTGCCGTGTCCCCGTGCGGGGCGGGAGCGAAGAGGAGGTGCTTTCGAGCTTCCCCTTCAACCGGTACCCGCTGAATCTGGCTGCCGGCGCCTTCGGCCTCTACTTCCGCGGGCAGGGCGAGGTCAACGGAGCGCCCGTCTGGTTCCTCCCCTACTCCAGCCGCACGCCCCGGCGGGTAATGATGGAGATCGCTCCGCCCTCACCTTCCGGCATCACCCTTTCCCCCGAAGATCGCCAACTTCTGCTGCCAGTCTTCGCGCACGTTTCGGGCGACGTCCTCGCAGTTCAGTCCTTCCGCTAATCCCAGATTCATCCACATTTGGTATTGTTTCCTTATTCAGAGGAATTTCTATGAAACGATCAGGACAAGCAAGATGGCAAGGCGACCTCAAAAGCGGCTCCGGCGAAATCTCCACAGAGAGCGGAGTCCTGAAGTCGACTCAGTATTCGTTTAGCACGAGATTCGAGAACGGCAAGGGGACAAATCCCGAGGAACTGCTGGCGGCAGCGCACGCCGGATGTTTCACGATGGCGCTCTCGCTCCAATTGGCTCAGGCAGGAATGGTCGCCGAGAGTCTTGAGACTTCCTGCACCGTCACGCTTGACCGTGTTGATGGCGCATTCGTCATCACCGAGAGTCATCTCGCGTTGACGGCGAAGATTCCTGGCGCTTCCAAGGACGCCTTCGACAAGGCCACGCAAGCCGCCAAGGAGGGTTGCCCCGTCTCCAAACTCTTCAATACGAAGATCACGCTCGAAGCTGCGATGCTGGCCTGACGGACGAAGTCACTCTTTAGCCCAGTAAACCCGCAGGTTTCCCGTCGTGCGGCCACCGGCGATGATCTCGGCGCGGCCGTCTCCGTTCAGATCGGCCACGGCGAGATCCTCTACTGCCACGCCGTCATCGATCGTTGTTTTAGTCCACGTATCGCCGGTGTATTTATACGTCGCCAGCCCCCAGGGCTTCCCGCGCCAGCCGACGACAAGTTCATCGCTGCTGTCGCCGTCGAGATCGGCCCAGGCGATTGCGTGAGCCTGGTTCAGGCTCGACTCGATGACTACGCGTTTCCATGGAGTCGCACCTTCCTCGTACACGACAACGCTGTTGCCGTGCCATGGTTCCACCGTAGCGAGATGCCGTTTGCGATTTACACGGCCAAGCTTGATTTCTCCAGGGCTTCCCTCGCCGATCAGCCGCTTCGACCATCGTCCGCCGTCGCGCCGCTCAAGGGCGAAGACGCCTTCTGCGCTGGCTACCCAGATCTCCCGGTCCACCGGCAGGAAGTTGTGCACAACATGAAGCGATTCGTCGGCCACCTCCACCGGCCAAGGGTCCTTCGCAGGATCGCCAGGAATCCCGTAAACCAGGATCCGCGCGCCCTTCCCCTTCGTCCAATCCGGAGCTTTGGTCCCGCGTCCGTGGAGCGGCGCGACGACCAGTTTCATTCGCTTGTCCCCGTCGACGTCCATCCACCTGATCCGGTGCAGCGTCGGCTCCGAGCCGAGATTGCGAACAACGCCACCACTGCTCACCCAATGCAGCGATCCGCCCGACTCCGTGTTGGTCGACTGCCAATCGGCGCCCAACGCGAAGTCCATGCGCCCGTCGCCGTCGATGTCCAATGGCGCGATCGTCACGTTGTCGAACTTCGTGACACGCTCTGTAACAACATGTTTGGTCCAGGCCGGATTCTCGAACCACAACACTTGCGTGTTGTTGATCGCCACAATGTCCGGCTTGCTGTCGCCGTTCACGTCGGCAACAGTTACCGCATAGACCACTCCAAGTTCGGTCGCTATCTCCTGAACCCGGAACCTCCCGGGTTCTTCAGCCGCCACAACCAGCGCAACCATCCCAGCCAGCGCTCTGAACATTCCGTCATGATACTCGCGATCGGGTGCCGCGGTGGTGCGGGTCGGTTATCCTTCGACCATGGGTGTCATTCAGCAACTCTGCGCGGAGATTGAGGAGTCGATTCTAGCCGCGCAGAGACTGGCCGACGGACTCAGTGACGAGCAATTCAACACACCGCCCGCCGGCGGAGGATGGAGCGTGGCGCAGTGCATTGCCCATCTCACGCTGACCTTCGAGCAATTCGAGCCCCGCTTTCTCGGCGCCATCATTGAGGCGCGCGATCACGGGGGTCAACGGACAGGAGCCGTTCCGATACAGCTTGCTGGAGCGCATTGCGATTAAGAAAGTCGAGCCGCCGCCTTCCCTCAAGGTCAAGGCTCCTGCGCAGTTCGTCCTGCTGGAGTGCCGTCCAGCCGCACTGGTCCTGCAGGAGCATGAACAAGCCTACCGGCGTTTCCAGGCAATCATCCGTTCCGCTGACGGACTCGATCTGGCACGCATCCGGGTCGCCCACCCTGCTATATCTCTTTGGAAACAAAGACTCGGCGCAGCTTTTCATATTCTGTCTGGCCACTGCCGGCGGCATCTGTGGCAGGCCGCCAAGGTTCGCCAGGAGCTGCTCGCTCCATTTGCCACAACTTCCGTTTCAAACAAATCCTAGGTTTTTTGTTTGCGCCCCGAACAGAGCTGGGATAATCTGAAAGTGCCGGTAGGTTTTCGCTCTTCTTCTTCCATCACTCTTTTAGATTTGGGCCACTCCGCCTGATCTTCTTCCAGCCGGCCGGCCGCATAAAACAAGCGGCCGGCCGCATTCTTTTCGTTACCCAGCCAGCGTCTTCTCCAGCTTCGCTTGCAGTCTTTCCAGATAGTTGCCCACTGCGCGCTGAGGAAGGCTCGGATCCTTGGTCGACAGACCCTTGAGCTTTGCCGCTACGGGGCGCGCCTTCGTACCAACTTCTTCTAGCGCGTTGAGCGCCGCCATAGCGGCGAAGCCGTTGCCGTTGGCCGGGTCAGCCCATCGGGCGAGCGTGTCCAGTGCCGCAGCTCTCTGCTCGTCATTGCCGTGGCGCGCCAGCGCCTCACCTGCGGCGACTGCAACACTCGCCGCACTGTCCGCCAGCGCTTTCATGAGCGCTGCCGACGCCGCGGAAACGGCCTTCTCCCCCCGTATCAGCAACCCCATGGCTCCCCAGTAACGCACTCCCGCGTCGCTGTCGACGAGAGCCTTTTCGAGCCATGCAACATCGCTCATTTCGCGCCGCGCCGCGCGCTCTGCCGCCTCCAGGACGCGCTCCACAGGGTATGAGTTGGCGTCGCGAGCCATCTCCCATCGCGTTCTTCCCGCCGAGCGGGCCTCTGCCTCGTGTTCGGGCAGCAGTCCGGCGTCGCGGATTTTCAGCGTGTGCTCCCGATGCGCGCTCCGCAAGCGGTCCAGTCCGGCCTTGTGAGCCGGATCGCCGGCCAGGTTCTTCACCTCATCCCTGTCCACCGGCAATTCGTACAGCTCTTCCGCCGGCTTCTCCTTCCAGAAGGCCTGCTGCTCCGGCGTTAGCTTTCCCTCGTCGAACAGTCTTTTCCAGGCCTGCGTCGTGGGCATCGTGAACATCGTCGAGACGTACTGGCCGTATACGCGATGCGGCATGTAGTTGCGGATGTAGACATACCGCTCATCCCGAACGGACCGCATCAGGTCGTAGCGCTCGTCCATCCGTCCGCGGAATCCGTGGAGATACCGGTTCCGTCCGCCGTCGTCCGGGCCCAGAAACGCCTTCCCCTGATACCACTCCGGAGCCTTTATACCTGCCAGACTCAGCATGGTCGGCGCGAGATCCACAAAGCCGACCAGCCGGTTGTTGGTGCTTCCCGCACGCCAATCCTTCGCCGCCAAATGCCGCCACTTCTCCGGAATGACTGCCAGAATCGACACGTTCAGTCCCGAGTTGTAGGGGAAGCGCTTCGAGCGCGGCAGTCCAGGTCCGTGGTCGCCGAAGAAGAGGACGATCGTGTCCTGGGTCAGGCCGTCCTGTTCCAATTCACCTAGCACCTGGCCCGCCTGCGTGTCCATGGTGGTCAGGTTGTCGTAATACTGAGCCCAGTCATGCCGGACTTCGGGGCAGTCTGGATGGTAGGCAGGAACTCGCACGCCTGCCGGGTCGTGCACCAACGTATGCGGCCGCCGGTGAATCTGACTCTCGTGCGTCGTCGTGAAGTTGAACACCGAGAAGAACGGCTGGCCGGCCGGGCGTTTTCGCCAATGCGCGGTGGCGCTCGAGGCGTCCCAAGTACCCGCGGGTTTCTCTACGTTGTAATCTTCCTTCACGTTATTGGAAGTGTAGTAGCCGGCCTCTCTGAGGTAACCCGGAAACAGCTTCATGCCTGCCGGCAGTTTCACCAGCGACCGCATGTGTTCCGCCCCAGCCGAAGGAGGATAGACCCCCGTGATGATTGTGGTTCTCGCAGGCGCGCAAACCGGCGCGTTCGACCAGGCGTTCCTGTAGACCGCGCCGCCTCTGGCCAGTTTGTCGAGGTTGGGCGTGTTGGCGGACTTGTCGCCGCAAAAGCCGAGATTCGGCCCGGTATCTTCGCATGTGATCCAGAGAATGTTCGGCCGATTGCCGGGCTGCACTCCCTGCGCACTCAGGGCGCCCATGCCCGTCACCATCTCGCGTCTGGTCAACACAGATCAGGCCTCCATCAAAGTCTGCACATGCGCCGTCACCGCCCGAGCCAAGCCCTCCAATGAGTATCCTCCTTCGAGCACGCTGACTACGCGCCCGCCGGAATGCTTCTCCGCGATCCCCAAAACGATCTCCGTCAGCTCGCGGAAATCGCCGTCAGAAAGGACGAACCGCCCCAACGGGTCGCCTCGCCTGGAGTCGAAGCCGGCGGAGATCAATACCAGGGAAGGCCTGAACTCCTCCATGGCCGGCACCAGTTTCTTGCGGAAGGCGCCGACGATGTCAGCTCGCCCCGAGCCCGCCGGGAACGGGCAGTTCATCGTCGTGCCCTTCCCCGCGCCCTCCCCGGTTTCGTCCGCCGCGCCGGTCCCCGGATACCACGGCCACTGATGCGTGCTGAAGAAGAACACCGAAGGATCTGAGTAGAAAACCTCCTGCGTGCCATTGCCGTGATGAACGTCCCAATCTGCGATCAGGATTCGCTCCACTCCGTAGGCCTTGCGCGCATACCGCGCCGCGATCGCGACGTTGTTGTAGATGCAAAACCCCATGCCCCGTGAGGCTGTCACATGATGGCCAGGCGGACGCACCGCCGCGAAGACTCGCTTCAGCGGCGTCGTGAAAACTGCGTCCACGGCCGCTATTGCGCCTCCGGCAGCCACCAACGCGCTCTCCCGCGAGTGCTCGCCCAACGCCGTATCCCCGGTGCTCAACGACGCCGACTTGCGGTGGATATCGTGCTGCACCACATCCAGGTAGTGCCGCGTGTGCACGAGATGAAGATCATCCTCCGTGGCTTGTCGCGCGGCAACGTGCGCAAGGTGGTCCCGCATCTTCGGGTCCTGAAACACCCGCTTCAAAGCGCGGAAGCGATCGGGTGATTCCGGATGTGTGGGTCCTGGATCGTGGCAGTATCGAGCGGTCGTCAAAAACTAGTCCTGCCTTGGGCATAGGTGCAGCGCCCCTTTGGCGCAATTCTCGCAGACCCGGCGGAACATCGCTTGCCCTTGGCTCGTCTTTAGCATTTGGAGACCGAAGCATGAGCGCTCTGATCGAGCCTGAAGTGATTGCTGTTCTTGAGAAAGGATTGCCGAAACCTCACATCGTCCGTCGCAAGCATCGGAGAATGAGCGGCTTCGAGCATTTCTTCGACCTGGTTTCTCAGACGCTCGCCAACCTCCGCCGCAACAAGCTCCGCAGCTTCCTCACACTGTTTGGCATCGCCTGGGGCATAGCCAGCCTGGTGCTGATGTCTTCGCTCTCCGACGGCTTCCGTCAGGGCCAGCGGAAGAACATGAAGCAGATCGGCGACAACATCGTCTTCGTCTTCGGCGGCGTTACCGAGGAACAGGCTGGCGGCCAGCGCGCCGGCCGGCGAATCCGGCTGAAGCAGAGCGACCTTGATCTCATCCGTGCCACCTGTCCTGACGTGGAAGTCGCCGCTGCTGAACACAAGAATTTCAACGTTGCCGGCGCGAAGCGCGACCAACTCGGGACGATTCCTGACTGTCGGTGCGAGTCCGGAGTACCTGAAGCTGCGCACTCTGCCCGTGGAAAAGGGCAGGCACATCAGCGAAAGCGACGTGAAGGAAGGCCGCCGCGTGGCCGTGCTCGGAGCCAGCGTCCGCAAGCAATTGTTTGAAAAGAAGCCGGCTCCGTTCGGCGAACGGATCTACCTGAACAACTCTGCCGTACGAAGTGATCGGGGTTGATGGGCGAGAAGGAGCAGAATTCAGTCCTACGACGGTTGGGACAACGACAAGATCCTCATCCCGGAAACGCGCTCCTGCGCGATATGCCGGCCGACCGCAAGGTCTACGCCGAAGGCCGCCTGAACGGCTTCCTCTATCGCCCGCTCTCGACCGATCGTTGGGAGCAGGCGCAGGCGCAGGTCCGCGCCGCGCTGGGCCGCGTCCACGGTTTCGTGCCTCAGGATAAAGGCGCATTGCGGCTCTTCGACTCCGTTGAAAGCGCGCAGATGTTCGACTCCATCTTCAATGCCACGGAGATCTTCCTGGCCGTCGTCGCGCTGGTCACGCTTTCACTGGGTGGCGTTGGCGTGATGAACACAATGATGATGGCGGTTGCCGAGCGCACTCACGAGATCGGACTGAAGAAGGCGTTGGGCGCGACACGCCGCCGCATCCTGCTGGACTTCTTCCTGGAAGGACTGCTGCTGGCGATTCTCGCAGGCGCGGCGGGACTCGTGCTCGTAGTGTGCCTCTCTTCGGTGGTGAACGCTCTTCCGATGCCGGCGATGTTCTCCGGTCTGCCCATTCAGTGGAAGACGATGGCCTTTGCGACCCTGGCATTGGGGCTCACGGCCGTCTGCGCGGCGCTGCCGCCGGCTCAGCGCGCCTCTGCTTTGACACCGGTTGAGGCGCTGCGTCACGAGCGGTGAGGAATTCTCCATGAACTGGCGTTACATTTTCAGCGAATCCTGGGCCGCGCTCAAGTTCCACCGGGGCCGCACCATCTTCACCACGCTCAGCCTGGCGTGGGGCGTGGCCTGCTTCGTCATCCTGATGTCGTACGGAAACGGTTTCGACGCGCGCTCACCAAGGCGTTCACGGCCGTCGGACAGGATCTGGTCCTCACAGTCGGCGGGCAGACCAGCGACCAGGCCGGCGGCCTGCGCGCCGGCCGCCGCGTCCGGCTCGAACTCAACGACGTACAAGCCGATCAGGGAGAGCGTCCCGTTGGTCGAGTTCGCTGTGTCCCGAGATCATGAGGCACGGAGTGAAGGGCCGCGTCCAAGGCCGCGAGAAAGAAGTGACGTTGCGAGCCGTGTGGCCGGAGTACGCCCATCGTGCGCAACATCAAGATCAGCGACGGGCGCTGGATCAACGAGGACGACCGGCAGCGTCAGCATCGCGTGGCCGTGCTCGGCGCCGAAGGTCGCCAAGGACCTGTTTGGCGGCGCGCCCCCGGTCGGCGAGGACGTCATTATCAACGGCATCCGCTTCACCGTCATTGGCGTGATGGACAACAAGCTCCAGATCGCCAACTACAACCGCCGCGACAACCAGTGCATCTTCATCCCCTACGACACCTTCAGCCTCTTCGGCGACACCAAGTACCCGTGGTTCATGGTCTGGACGCCGGCCACACCGGATTCGCGCGAGCGAGCGATCCAGATGGTGCGCGCGAAACTGGCCGAACTGCACCGCTTCTCGCCGAACGACGAGAAGGCGGTCGAGATCCTCGCCTTCAGCAAATTCATGTCGATCATCACGGGCATGTGCCTGGCGGTCAAGGCGCTGCTGGGCTTTGTCGGCGCGCTGACGCTGGCCATCGGCGGAGTCGGGCTGGCCAACATCATGCTGGCCAGCGTGATCGACCGCACGCGCGAAATCGGCATGATTCAAGGCCCTCGGCGGCAGGCGCGGGATGATCCTGCGCCAGTTTCTCATCGAGGCGTTCATGGTGGTTGCCGCCGGCGGCGCACTCGGAGTCGCTACTGGCTATGGTCTGACAATGTTCATCGGCTCGATGCCATTCCTGGGCCCGGCCTTCAAGGACACCACGGGCTCCGGCGATCTCCATCTCAGCCTTTCGCTCAGCGCCATCGCCGTCTCAATGGCGGTGCTGCTGGTGGTGGGTCTCATCGCCGGGCTTGTCCCCGCCTTCAAGGCATCGCGCCTCGACCCAATTGAAGCCCTGCACTACGAGTGAGCGAACGTCGCCGCAGGATCGGCTGCTAGACTGGCCGGAACGTGCGTTTCTTCGAAGGCGTATTCTCCTCGCAGCGATGGCTCGCTCTCTGGGCCGCCATGCTCGGCTTCATGCTCGACGCAATGGACGTCCTGCTCTACGTCTTCGCGTTGCAGACGCTGCGGGCGGAGTTCGGCTGGTCGAATGCTCAGGCGGGCCTGGTCAGCTCGGTCACGCTCATCACCTCAGCCGTCGGCGGAGTGATCGCCGGGGCCCTGTCTGACCGCATCGGCCGCCGCCGCGTGTTGATCTACACAATCCTGCTCTATTCGTTCGCCTCCGCCGGGACGGCTTTCTCTCGCGGACTGTGGGATCTGCTCTTCTGGCGCGCTCTGGTGGGTTTGGGGCTCGGAGGGGAGTGGAGCGCCGGCGCCACGCTCGTGGCCGAATCCTGGCCCGCGGCACAGCGAGCCCGCGCCGTCAGCTTCATGCAGTCCGGTTGGGCGCTGGGCTACATGGCCGCCGCGGGTTTGACCGCCTTCATCCTGCCCGCCTTCGGCTGGCGAGCACTCTTCCTGGCCGGCGTGCTGCCCGCCCTGCTCACGGTGTTCATCCGGCGCAAGGTGGCCGAACCCGCAGTCTGGCGCAACCGCGGCGTCGAACGCGGCAGGTGGATGGCCCTCTTCCGGGCCCCGCACGGCCGCAATACCCTTGTCGCGACCCTGCTGGCCACCACGGTGCTCTTTGCCTACTGGGGGCTATTCACCTGGCTGCCCGGCTTCCTCAATGCCCCACGCGCGCAAGGGGGCGCCGGCATGACCATTGTCAGAACCAGCGGCTTCGTTTTCGCAGTCCAGATAGGCGCGTTCTTCGGCTACCTCGGTTTTGGCGTCCTGGCTGACCGCTTCGGGCGCCGGCCGGCCTTCGCGGGATATGTCCTGATGGCGGCCGCCCTGGTCCCCCTTTACGGACTGGCTCCCGACTACGGTGAGCACTGGCTGCTCATCCTCGGCCCGCTTGTCGGCTTCTTCGGAACTGGGTTCTTCTCGCTCTTCGGCGCGATGCTGGCCGAACTCTACCCCACGGAGATTCGGGGCTCAGGACAAGGTTTTGTCTACAACATCGGGCGAGGGCTGAGTGCTCTTGCGCCATTTGTCGTAGGAGCACTGGGGGACAGGCATGGCCTCGGCGCGGCGCTTGGGCTCAATGCCGGATTCTTCCTTCTGGGAGCTGGCATTGTCTTCCTTCTCCCGGAGACAAGGAACGTGGAACTGACTTCAGCTCAATTGGATGCGACCGGACCGGCCGCACAATAATCAGCGGGCTCAAGAGAAGCCACGGCCACCGCCGCAGGCGCCGCCCCCGGAACCTCCGGCGGCTGCCTCCCCCGATGGCACAAGCCGAGAATTGCCGCTCTACCTTCGCAGATCCGCAATGAGGACAATGGAGGTCCGAATCTGCATCCGACATTCGTCGCAGTTGCTCGTAAAGGCGACCGCACTCCTCACAGCGATACTCGTACATGGGCATAGTAGCTATCTCTATGTTACCCGATGCGCTGTGGCCGACTGAGGTGACGCGCAATCGGCTTGACTTAAATAAGTCGCCGACCTACGATCGGGACATGAAGCCCAAGCCCGACACGGTCAGGACAAGCGTCGACTTGCCAGTCGACCTCCACCGGCGTCTGAAAGAACTTGCCGCCCGCAAAGGCTGCTCATCGAGAAAGCTGATCGTCGATTCAATTGAGGACATTGTGGTTCGAGAGTCCCCTAAGCGCCCAGTCCGACGTTTGGATCTCCGCAACCATCCGCTCGTTTCGATCGGGGGAGGAGTAATTAATCCGACACCCGAGGAGATCGATGAGCTCCTGTTTACCTGATGTCAACGTGTGGTTCGCACTCGCCGTCAAAGAGCATTCACACCACATTCCAGCAGTGAATTGGTGGGAGGAGTGGGCAGAGGCGGTTGTCTTTTGCCGCTTCACCCAGATGGGTTTGCTCAGGTTGCTGACGAGCTCGACGATGATGCTTGGCAGACCGCTGAATATGGACTCGGCGTGGTCGACCTACGACGCGATAACAAGCGACACCAGGGTGTCGTTCGAGCGCGAGCCGGATTCACTCGATCCTGCGTTCCGCCGGCTCTCGGCCAGCCGGATGGTGTCGCCGAAACTCTGGATGGACTTTTACCTGCAGGCTTTTGCAGAAACGTCGGCCTCTACACTCGTAACGTTTGACCGCGCTCTGGCCTCGCGATGCCCGGCCGCTCGCCTGCTCCCCTGATCTCACGCTGCCTGGATCTTCTGCATCCTTCCCATCAGGAAGTGGGCGAAGAACCACGCGATGATGTGAAATCCACCCATCATGATGAAGATGGGCGTGTAGCCGAAGTGGGTGATGATGTAACCGGGGAGAAGCGAGGTGAAGATGACGCCGCCGATGCCCCCAAAGAAGCCGCCGATGCCGATCACGCTGGCAACCGCGTTCTTCGGAAAGACGTCGGACACGGTCGTATAGAGATTGGCCGACCAACCCTGATGGGCCGCGGTAGCGACGCTGATCAGCGCAACCGCAAGCCACGTTTGGGGCACCATCACCGCGGTGGCGGCAATCGGCATGCAGAGGGCGAAGAACGCCATCGTGGCTTTGCGCGCCTTCTCGTTCGACCAGCCCTGGCGCATCAGGAAGCCCGACACCCAGCCGCCCATGACACTGCCGAAATCGGCCATCAGGTAGATCACCGGCAGCGCCCAGCCGATCTGCTCCAGGCTCAGTCCGCGAGCCTCCTTGAAATACAACGCCAGCCAGGTGAGGTAGAACCACCAGACCGGGTCCGATAGGAACTTGGCTATGGCGAATCCGTAGGTCTGCTTGAACCGGAGAGCCTCGCTCCATCCCATCTTGGCCTCAGCCCTCTCGTCGAGGTCGCTCTCAATGATGGCGAGCTCCGCTTCGTTGACACCGAAATGCTCGCGCGGCAAGCGATAGAAACCCCACCAGGCGATCAGGCAGAGGATGCCTGTCGAAGCGGTGATGTAGAAGCAAGCGCGCCATCCGTAATGCGCGTTCATCCAAACGAACATCGGGGGACCGACCATCGAGGCAACGTTCGTGCCAGCGTTGAATATCCCAGTGGCAAACGCGCGATCCTTTTTCGGGAACCACTCGGAAACCGCCTTGATGGCTGCTGGAAAATTGCCGGACTCGCCGAGCCCCAACATGCCGCGCCAGAAGCCGAGGTCGAGCCACGACCGTGAGAGGGCATGCAACCCCGCCGAGACGCTCCACCAGACAATAGCGATCGAATAGCCCTTGCGCGTGCCATAGCGGTCGATCAGCTTCCCCATGATCAGGAAGCCGATCGCATAAGTGAATTGGAAGGCGCCCGATACGTAGCCGAAGTGCTGCTTGTCGAATTTCAGGTCTTCCAGAATGACGGGGCTGAGGACATTGATGACAATCCGATCCAGGTAGTTATTGGTAGTGAGGATGAAGAGGAGCGCTAGAATCCACCAACGCGTCTTGGAGGGCTGATTGGGCACGCAGGTGATTCTATCCAAACCGCTACCAGCGCGTTGCGTCGCGAATGACGCCGGCCATGCGCTTGCTCACGACGGCTTCAAGTCCTCCGGTCAGCACCAGCATGTAACGCTTGGAAGAGAGCGGGGAGATTCGCTGAATGTGGTCCGTGTTAATGATGGTTGAACGGTGAATGCGGCGGAATCGTTCCACGGGGAGTTTCACCTCCAGGGCGCGCAGGGAATAGTCGGAGTAGTAGCGGGCCTGCGCCGTCAAGATGAGCACGGTGTCGCCTTCGGCCTTGAAGGCAACGACGTCGCCGGGATCGATGAGGTGGAGGTCAACGCCCATGCGGCCGACGATCCGGCGCAATTCCGTAGGTGGTGCCGGAGCGGCGGGGCGCCGGGCCATTCCAGCGAGTTGCGTCCTGGCCTTGTCGAGCGCGGCAGCGAGCCGCTCCTTGCGCACCGGCTTCAGTAGATAGTCCACGGCGCCGGTCTCAAACGCAGCCAGGGCATGCTGCTCAAAGGCGGTTACGTAAACAACCAGCGGCAGCGCGGAGCTCCTGAGCGAGCGAGCAACGGCTAGCCCGTCGAGTACTGGCATCTGCAGGTCGAGCAGCAGGACGTCAGGCTTCAGCTCGGAGACCCGCTCGACACACTCGCGCCCGTGCGCTGCCTCGCCGACAACGACGACGCCGGGAAAATCGCCGAGCAACTCGGAGAGGATTTGGCGGGCGATGGGCTCGTCATCGGCAATCAGAACTCTCATCTCGAAACCTCCAAGGGGAGGCGCAGGGCCGCAATCGTGCCCTGAGGAGTGGTGTTGACGGCCAATCGCGCCTGCCCGCTGAAGCAGAGCTGAAGGCGTTGGCGAACGTTGTCCAGGGCGATGCCCGCCCCGCCATCAGGCGTCTGGCCATTGCCCGGACCTGTATCTTCGACGCTGACATTGAGCCAGCCCGCAGCGGCACTGGCGCGCACCGTCAGGCGGCCGCCGTCGGGATTGGGGGCGATGGCGTGCTTGATGGCGTTCTCCACAAGCGGCTGAATGCTGAGCACTGGAATTCGCGTCTGCGCCAACGCTTCATCGACGTTGACGTCGATGGACAGCTTGTCACCAAGCCGCAGGCTCTCGATGGCCAGATAGGCCCTCACGATGCTCATCTCCTCTTCAAGCGGAATCGTCTGCCGGTCCGTTCGCAGGAAGTAGCGGAATATGTCGGCAAGGTTGAGAACGGTCTCGCGGGCGCCCATCGCTTCACGCGGGATGATTCCATAGAGAGTATTGAGTGCGTTAAAGAGGAAGTGTGGATGGATCTGCGACTGGAGGGCGCGAAGCTCGGCGTGTGAAACGAGTCTGCGGAGCTCATCTTCGCGGAACTTTTCAATCCGCGCGGATATTTCAGAGGCAAACACGGCGAGAAGTTCATGATCCTCGCTCAAGTACCGGCGGCCGCCGGCCCGCCGGGTCAGTCCGAATCCGTGCAACTCGTTTTCGGCCAACCGCACTGGAACCTCCAGCTCAATGTCCTCCGCCGAGGCGGCAAACCGAACTTCGGCGTCGAAGAATTCCGCGATTTCGATTGCAGCCCATTCGAGATACTGCGCTTCGCTTGAAACGGCGGCATCGCGCAGCCTCTCCAGGAGATCTTCCGACTTGCGGGGCCGGAACAGAAGCCGCGTGAGCAGGCTCTGCACACCATGCCTCAACACTGCAAATAGCACCAGGAAGGCGGCCATAGCTACGACTGCTATGGACAATGCGCGCGGCTCGACCTGCCTCCAATCGAACCAACCGCTCCAGGCCGCAGCTCGCAACCCGGCCAAAGCAAACAGCGCCGCCAGCAGAGTATTGGCCAGGAAGCGCAGAAACGCATCGAGCAGAACGAAGCGGTAGTCATGCATCAGCACAAACAGCGCGAGTGGAAGTCCGGCATGGTGGATGATGACTTCGAGCAGCCACCCGGCGTGAGCCGCTTCCTGTGAGAAGTGAGAGAACGAAAGCGCGAGCAGGAATAGCGCCATGGCTCCGGCGGATCGCGATGCGCCGCGCCAGGGGAGCAGGCTGCCGATTACGGTGAGCACCGCAAACCCGATTGCTGTAAACAGCAGCGTGCTGCGATGCAACTCCATTCCGCCGGTGAAATTCTCCCCGGCATGCAGCGCGATCGCCACGGCGCTGAGGACGTAGCCGCTCCAGGCAACGGGCCGCCTGGAGCCATCGAGAGAGAGGTCAAGCAGGAATGCTGGGAGCAAGCTCAGCGCGGCTGTCGACAAGGCTGTCATCGACCACCCCGCCGAAACGGATTGCGGCGGCGCCAACAGGAGCCAGAGCGAGCCCGCGTTCCAGATCAACGCCATCGATGCCGCCAACAGACTCAGACGTCGAGCGCGCAGGCCACGGCCGGCGCGGTCCTGCATCAGCAGCGTCAGGAAGATGGCGAATAGCACCGTCCCGGTGGCATGGCCGAGGACGTTGGGCAGGAACGGCTCGTGCAAGGCTACGTACTCGAGCGGGCCCATCACTTTGTTCAGAGTGTAGCAGCGCGGCGGAGCCGATCCCGGATGCCTGCCCAAGCCGGCTCGTCAGGAGGCGATTCTACGGCAATCCACTCAAGCCCCTCGCCATCGAGCCGGTGAAGTGTCGCATACAGCGCGGCGGCGTAATCCCGGGGCGATGCCGGCATCGATTCACCGTGCTTCAGGTAGACGCCGCGTCCTGGACGGTCCGGTGCGCCGTGCACTAACACCAGCGTGGTGCGAGGGCTGTAATGCCTTGTGTGCAGTCCTGGCGCAGGATGCGCACCCGCGCCCACCGCGTCCAACACGGCCACGGGTCCAGTAACTTCCTCGATCTCCTCGCGCGAGATCATGCCTGGACGCAGCAGCACTGGCTTCTCTCCGGCCAGTGAAAGCACTGTTGACTCAATGCCAATGGGCGTCGACCCTCCATCGAGGATGAAATCCACGCGGTCTCCCAGGCTTGCGCGCACGTGCTCGGCTGAAGTTGGCGAGAGTCCGCCGAAACGGTTGGCGCTCGGCGCGGCGATAGGCACCCGGGCGCGTTCAATCAGTTCCAAGGCCATCGGGTGTGCCGGCACACGCAGGCCGACTGTGTTGAGCCCTGCGGTGACCTCGTCCGAAATGTCCGGCAGTTTGGGCAACACCAGCGTCAAGGGACCCGGCCAGTGGCGTTCGGCAAGTCGCTCGGCTGCTTCCGGCCAGGACGTAACAAAGCGCCGCGCCATTTCAATCGTTGAAACGTGCACGATCAGCGGGCTGGTCGGCGGGCGGCCTTTGGCCTCAAAAATCCGCCGCACCGCCATTTCGTCCAATGCGTTTGCGCCAAGGCCGTACACCGTCTCTGTCGGGAAGGCAACAAGTTTCCCGGCCCGAATCAGCGCCGCGGCATGGTCGATCATGACGAACCTATTCCGGCAGGTCGTCCTTGCCGTCGCCGTAGATCTTGCCGGTCTTCTTCCAGACAAGATAGGCGTGAGTAAGTTGCTCGAGGTCGCCGTCAAGGACACGGTCGACGTCTCCGATAGGGAGCTTGGTGCGGTGATCCTTGATCATCCGGTATGGCGCGAGGACATAGCTGCGGATCTGGCTGCCGAAGTTGATGTCGGCCTTGGAATCCTCCAGCTTCTTCTCCTCCTTGCGCCGCTTCTCCATCTCGTACTCCCACAAACGCGCCTTCAACTGCTTGATGGCGGATGCGCGGTTCTTGTGCTGGGAACGCTCATTCTGGCATTGCACGACGATACCCGTTGGCACGTGAGTCATTCGAACCGCCGATTCAGTACGGTTGACGTGCTGCCCTCCGGCGCCGGAAGCACGGAAGACGTCGGTCCGAATGTCATCCAGCTTGAGGTCGATCTTCACATCGTCGTCAATCAACGGGATGACGAAGACGCTGGCGAAGGAGGTATGCCGCCGGGCATTGGCGTCAAATGGCGAGATCCGTACCAGCCGGTGGACGCCGATCTCACTCTGCAGGAGACCGAACGCATTTTCGCCGTCGATTTCAATAGTCGCGCTCTTGATCCCGGCCCCTTCGCCGGGCAGTTCGTCGGTCACCTCTGCGTGCAACCCGTTACGCTCGGCCCAGCGCAGGTACATCCGCATCAGGATCTCGGCCCAGTCCTGGCTTTCCGTGCCGCCGGCGCCGGGATGGATGGTGACTATGGCGCCGTTATGATCGTTCTCGCCCGAAAGCAGCATGCTGGTTTCGAGCTTGTCCACGGTCACGCGGAGCTTTGCGATTTCGCGGCCCACCTCGGCGACGACGTCTTCGCCTTCCTGTCCGAGTTCCAACAGGGTATCGATATCGGAGACAACCGAGCCGACGGCGGCGTCCTGCTGGATGGCCTCTTCGAGACGTTTGCGCTCCTGCATCACCTTCTGGTTCTTCTCCTGGTTGTTCCAGAAGTCGGGCGCGGCGATGAGGTCTTCTATTTCCTGGTATCTGCGGCGTTTGGAGGGAATGTCAAAGATAGCTCCGCACAGCTTCAGATTGCTGCCGGAGCTCGGAGTATTCCCGGGCGAGTTCTTCGAGGGTCATCAACTCTAATGTAGCAGGACACCCCTGGGACGCCCAACGGACGTGAATCGATCGAAACTTTTGAGCCTCCTGACGACTCTATTAAACTATCTCAATGCCAGGGGAACTGTACCACTCCCCGTGGGTTGAACAAACAAAGAGAGGCTTGACTGGATGCTGAACAGGGTATATCCTATGCGCAGTTTCTGCGCTATGCACTGACGGGCGCGGTCTGGGGCAATAACACGGGCGCCGTGCAGGGCGTTTCGGGCGTTCCCGGCGAGGGGAGCTGTGCCGATTGCCACGGCCTCGGCTTAAATAGCGGACCCGGCAGAGTCCGCGTGGCATTGGTTGACGGCAACGAACTATCAGCCCGGGGGGAAAGTCCGCCTGCGGGTGACTCTGGAAGATCCCGGCGCGGCGCGGTGGGGTTTCAGCTTGACGGCACGAACCACCGCTAATGTGAATAATGCCGCCGGGACGTTCACACTCACGGACACAGCCAATACCCGCTTGGGTGTGGCCAGCGGAGGTCCACCGTTCGTCACGCATAACTTGGCTGGGACGCGCCCCGGCACATCGACCTCCTCAACCTGGGAGGTGGAGTGGACCGGACCTGCCAGCGGTGGCGCTGTGACGTTTTTCGTCGCGGGCAACGCCGCGAACAACAACAATCAACGCAGACACCGGCGACCGCATCTACACCTCGACGCTGGCCGTCGACTCCGCTACCGCGGTGACCACAACTCCGAAAGTCCTCTCCCAGTTCGCCTTTGGCGGCGGGTTCTATACGGCAATCTATTTGCACAACACAGGCGCCTCTGCCACACCTGTCAATGTGAGCTTTTTCGGAAATGACGGAACACCGTTGAACGTTCCGTCTCTGGGTGGCACAGCGACTACCGCGAATGTCCCCGCCGGCGGCGTTGCGCTGCTGGAAGCCCCGAACAACGGCGCTTTGCAGCAGGGATGGGCAAAAATCGATCTGCCTGACGGCGTGATCGGCTATGGTGTTTTCCGCCAGAGCGTCGCGGGCCGCGCTGACCAGGAGGCCGTAGTCCCGTTTTCAGACGCGGCCACTTCCAACGCAACGCTCATCTTCGACGACGCCGGACTCACAACCGCGGTTGCCGTCGCCAACCCAACAACGAGTGCGGTGGCCGTGACTTTGACGGCGAAGTCGAACTTAGGCACCCCGCTCGGCTCTTCGTCGATCAACATTCCCTCTCGGGGCAAAGCCGCTTTTACCCTCGGCAGCAGCATTGCTGCGGTCACCGGCCAGCGCGGTTCCGCCAGCTTTGCCGTCTCCAGTGGGGCAGCTAGCGTCCTCGGCCTTCGATTCGGCGGCGAGGCCTTCACTTCGATTCCGGCGTTTGAATCCCCGGCATCGGGTTCAAGGACGCGCGTCCTGCCGCAATTTGTCTTCGGCGGCGGGTTCTACACAGCCATCTATCTGCACAACTCAGGATCCTCTTCGGCCTCAGTGAACGTCAGCTTCTTCAGCAACAACGGGCAACCGCTGAACGTACCTGCGCTGGGCGGAACAACGACCACCGCCAACGTCGCAGCCGGCGGCATCGCTCTCCTGGAAGCACCGAACAATGGCGCTCTGCAACAGGGCTGGGCGAGAATTGAACTGCCTGAAGGCGTGGCCGGGTATGGCGTGTTTCGTCAGAGTGTTTCAGGCCGGGCAGATCAGGAGGCAGTTGTACCCTTTGCCGGCGCGTCCAGCGCCAGAAGCACTTTGATCTTTGACGAGGCCGGACTGACAACCGCCATTGCCGCCGCCAACCCGACCGACTCCGTAGTGACCATGACCATCGCTGCCAGAACCAATACCGGCTCAGCGATCGGAACTTCCTCCGTCGAGATACCAGCCCGAGGCAAGGTCGCCTTGAACTTGAACGGCGCTTTCGGCGGGATCGCTGGCCAGCGTGGCAGCGTCGATTTCACTGTACCCAGCGGAGCGGTGAGCGTTCTCGGCCTTCGCTTCGGCGGAGAAGCCTTCACGTCAATCCCAGCAGTGGAACGCTGAGCTTCCGTCGGGGATGCTACCGGCCTTCGCCGACCCTGTGCAGTTTCATCAGGTTGGTGGAGCCGGGCCTGCCGATTGGCTGGCCGGCGACGAACACAACGCTCTCGCGGGGCTTCACGTAGCCTCGCTCGATGAGGGTCCGGTCCATTAGAGCCATCATCTCGTCGGTCGAGGCCAGTTGGGGCTGAATGATGGGCTTGGCGCCGTATACGACCGAGAGGCTGCGCGAGGCCTGGATTGAGGGCGTGAACACGTAGATCGGCACCGGTGGGCGAAAACGCGCGACCAGGCGTGCGCTGGTGCCCGAGGACGAGAAGACGACGATCGCCTGCGCGCCGGCCATCTTGGCAGCGTGATAGGCGGAATCAGCCACGATCTCGGCGTGCGTGACGTACTCCCGATGAGGCAATTCGCGGAATCCGAGACGGCGGATTGAGGCTTCAGTCTCGGCGGCAGTGCGGTCCATCACCGAAACGGCTTCCTCCGGATAACGGCCTACCGAGGTTTCCCCCGACAGCATCAGCGCGTCTGCACCGTCGTAGATCGCGTTGGCTATGTCTGAGATCTCCGCGCGGGTCGGAGTAGCCGCTGAGACCATCGTTTCCAGCATCTGCGTCGCGATGATGACGAATTTGCCGGCCCGCCGGGCCTGCTCGATGATCGACTTCTGGATAAAGGGGACCTTTTCCATCGGCAGTTCGACCCCAAGGTCTCCGCGCGCCACCATGACGCCGTCGCTCTCACTCAGGATGTCCTTGAAGTTCTCCACCGCCTCCGGTTTCTCGATCTTGGCGATGATCGGGAGACTCGCACCCTTTTCTTCGAGAAAAAGGCGCAATCGCAAGACGTCGGACGGGCGCCGCACGAAACTCATCGCGATCATATCGACGCCGGCGTCGAGTCCCGCCTGCAGATTCTCCATGTCCCGGCGGGTGAGCGACGGAGTGGAAAGCTGGACCCCAGGCAGGTTCATGCCCTTCTTGTCGCTGATCACACCGCCTGTAACCACAGTGCAGCGGGCCCGCGTGCCATCGGAGTCGAGCACGCGGAGTTCCAGCGCTCCGTCGGCCAATAGGACGCGGTCGCCTGGCTTCACGTCCCGAGCAAAGTCGGGGTAGGTGGTCGTGGCCACACTGGCGCTGCCTTGAATCTTCTCCGTGGTTAGAGAGAACTCAGCGCCCTTCTCAAGAACGGCGCTGCCGCCCGCGAACGTTCCCAGGCGGATCTTCGGGCCTTGCAGGTCGAGCAGAATGCCGGTTTGAACGCCAATCTCGTCTGCCGCTTCACGGATGTGGAGTACAGCGGCGTTCCGCTCCTCGATCGTGCCGTGAGAGGCATTCAGGCGAAAGACATCCACTCCTGCAAGCAGCAGACGGCGAATCATCTCGGGACTAGAGGAAGCCGGACCGAGGGTTGCGATGATCTTAGTGTTGGTCATGCGTTGGGAGATTGAACTGGCCCAGATCTTGGGAGCCGCTGCGCTACCATGAGCCTTTACTCTATTATGTCCCTCTACCAAGCCATACTTCTCGCTGTTATCCAAGGATTCACAGAGTTTCTGCCCATCTCCTCCAGCGCCCACCTGGCATTGGCTCCATGGCTGCTGGGATGGAAAGACCAGGGACTCGCCTTCGACATCGCTCTCCATTTCGGCACTCTGCTCGCCGTGCTTGGCTACTTCTTCAAGGACTGGGTGCAGATTGCCGGTGCAGCCTTAGGCCGGCAGTGGGGCACAGACCCGGAGCTTCGAGACAACCCGAACATGCTCTGGTGGTTGGCCGCCGGCTCGATTCCCATCGGCGTTGTCGGTTGGTTCGCAAAGGACGCTGTCGAGACGACCTTGCGTTCTCCCTGGGTCATCGGCTTCATGCTGATTTCCGTGGGCCTGCTGATGGGATGGGCGGATTCCACCGCCAGGCGGCAGAAGTCGGTTGGTCACGTCACCCTGCTGGATGCAATCGCCATCGGCATTGCCCAGGCGCTGGCGGTCATACCTGGTACTTCGCGGAGCGGCATCACGATCACCGCGGGGCTCCTGCGGGGTTTTGACCGCGCTCCAGCGGCGCGATTCTCATTTCTTCTCTCCACTCCGGCCATCGCAGCCGCCGCGGCCGACGCCTTTTACGACCTGTACAAGGCGGGCGGAATTCCAGCTGGTGAGCAAGGCGTGTTTGTGGCCGGGGTGGCCGCCAGCGCAATCACGGGCTGCATCGTCATCTCATTGTTTTTACGGTACCTTCGCCAATCGAGCCTGCGGTTTTTTGTTGCGTACCGCGTCGTCTTAGGTATACTGATTCTGGCCCTTGCCTTTTTCCGCCGTTCGGGCTGATGAGGCAATTCAACTTAACCCGCTTCCCACGGCTCCGCGAGCTGGCGGGTTTAGTGTTTCTTGTGGCCGCGGTCGCTTTATTGGCCGCCCTCCTGTCCTATAACCCCACCGACCCGAGCTGGAATACGGCGTCAGGCAAGCTGCCGCCGGCCAACAAGATCGGTCGCGTCGGCGCCTATCTGGCTGATTTCAGCTTCCAGATCTTTGGGTTGGTGGCTTGGCTGCTCCCAGCACTCGCCCTGTGGACAGGATTCCGCTGGGTGAGGTCAAGGAGGATCCCCTACCCCGTTGCGAAGGCGTCCGGATATATGCTGCTCGCAACGGCAACATCGGGGCTGCTGGCACTCACATCGCCCCCACATCCCTGGGTCGATGCATTCCCCGCGGGTGGAATCGCCGGCTTCCTGCTTTCCAGCGCCTTGGCGGGTTGGCTTAACTACTGGGGAACAATTCTGCTGCTGGCTACGATGCTGACGCTGTCGCTCTACCTGGTCTCCTCCTTCTCCATCGCCGGATTCGCCAACAGGGTCGAAGCCCGCCTGCTGCAATGGTTGGATGGGTTCCGCTGGCGAAAGCGCCAGCCTGCCGAGCCTGATTCCGATCTGGCAGAGGGAGAGGCCGAGCTAGCTCCTGGACTGATCACTCAAGCGATGGAGCAGAAGAAGAGCCGCAAGAAAGCTGCGGCAGCTGCGGCTGGCTATGGAGCGGTGGCGCTCTCTCCACCCGGCTTGGCCGCCGACCTCGCCGATATGCCTGCGCCCGATTCAGGACCAGGTGATGGCCCAGGAAGCCGCCATCTTCCTGAATGGAGGCGGATTCAACTCGGCCGAACCCCCAGCCTACACCTCCACAGCCGTGCTGGACGACGCTCCTCCGTGGGACGAAGAGATCCCGATCAAGACCCTGGAGTCCGGCAGTGGAGATCGCCGTTTTGAGGACGTGCTGCCGCCGCCAACCCCCAAGCCCAAACGCGAAGAACCTCGCATTACGCACTACCGGCTGCCTTCCACAAAACTGCTCAATGCGCCTCCCGAGCGGCAGGGGTACGACAGCCTGGAACTGAAGGAAATCGCCTCTCGCATCAAGGCCAAACTCGAAGAGTTCAATGTCCTGGGGAACGTGGTTCAGATCAACCCCGGCCCGGTCGTGACCACCTTCGAATTCAAGCCCGACGCCGGCGTGAAGATTGCCAGGATCACTACCTTGAGCGAAGACCTGTGCCTGGGCCTCCAAGCCGAGTCGATCCTCATTGAGCGAATCCCCGGCAAGCCAACGGTTGGCATTGAGGTCCCCAATTCCAGACGTGAGACCATCGCCCTGCGGGAGATCATCGAATCGGACGAGTTCAGCGAGTCCGGGTCCAAGCTCACGGTGGCGCTGGGCAAAGACATCAGCGGACGGCTGCGCGTCACCGAATTGGAAAAGATGCCCCACCTGCTGATCGCGGGCTCCACCGGCAGCGGCAAGAGCGTCATGCTGAACACGCTCATCATGTCGATGATTTACAAGTCGACGCCGGATGAAGTGCGCATGATCCTGGTGGATCCGAAGCGAGTGGAACTCGGCATTTACGACGGGATCCCCCACTTGTTGACTCCGGTCATCACGGAGCCGAAGAAGGCGGTGAATGCACTTCGGAATGCGGTGCTTGAGATGGAGCGGCGGCTGAAGTTGCTGGCCAGCTACGGCGTACGCAACATTGACCAGTTCAACAGGAAGATCAGGCAGATGAGCGAGAAGCCTCTCTCTCTGTTCGAGCAGGAACAGCAGGAACCGGCGGCCGCTGTGGAGCGCCCGCTGCCCTACATCCTGATCGTCATCGACGAGTTGGCCGACCTGATGATGCTCGAACGCGCGGGTGTCGAGGAGAATGTGATCCGCCTCGCCCAAATGGCTCGGGCGGTCGGGAATGCACCTCGTGCTGGCCACGCAGCGGCCGAGTGTCGACGTCATCACCGGCCTTATCAAGGCCAACTTCCCGGCCCGCATCAGCTTCCGCGTGGCTACCAGGGTCGACTCCAGAACGGTATTGGACGTGATGGGTGCCGATCACCTGTTAGGCAAGGGCGACATGCTGTTTCTGCCGCCGGGAACTTCCCGGCTGCTCCGGGTGCACGGCGCATTCGTCACGGAGAGTGAAATCACGGAAGTTGTCGACTTTTGGAGGAACCAGGCCCAGCCCGATTACGACCAGAGCTACCTGCTGGCGCCGCCGTCGGAGGACGGCGATTCGGATGAGCCTGAGGAGTTCGATGGAGAAGAGGATCCGCTCTTCCGCGACGCGGTAAAAGTCGTGCTTGAAATGGGCAAGGCTTCAACCTCGATTTTGCAGCGCCGCTTGCGGCTGGGCTACGGACGAGCCGCTCGAATCCTCGACATGATGCAACGCGACGGAATCATCGGGCCGCCTGACGGATCACGCCCGCGCGATGTGCTCAAGCGCCCTGATTGGTTGGATGAAATGAACGGTGGTCTCCGATAACCCCAGGAACACGCCGTGTGCTTTCGAGTTTTTGTTGAAGTAGACAAACCGGGGGGCCGAACCTGAGCCCGGCCCTCCGGGTTTTTTGAGAGGCAGTAAATAGGTAATGCGACTCACGATCAAGCTGGCAAAAGGATTTGATGGACGCTGGATCGCCGAGGCGCCCGAACTCGCGTGGGTGATTGGATACGGCGTCACTCGTGAAGAAGCGATTTGCATGGCCCAACAACTGGCCATCGAGGAAATCGCCGAGCGAGTCACCCGGGGAGAACTGGCTGAATCCGCGTTCGACCTTGCTTTCCATGTCATCCATCCGGCCACATCCGTCTGATGAACGGGACTGGCCGGCGTACACGTCTCCTGAGCCTGCCCAAGGACAGCACTATTTGGAGTGCGAAAGCTGGTGCTGCCGGCAGTAGCGTGAGCCGTCGATTGCGCCCCGAGTGCACCGGTTCCCGCTCGATGTGATCGCAGCGCAGCGGCGGATTGCAGCCGGGGACGGCTTCGGGTCGGGCGCGTCGCTCAGATGACTCAAGGCATTGTAAGCAGGCGGGTTCTGCTGGATCGACCCCCGCTGCTCGGCGAGCGCCCGCAGGATGACGTCAATCCGGGTTTCAATCGCGGCCGTCTGCGCCTTCAGTGCCGTCAATTCCTCGATCAGCCCGTTCAGCCGCTCGAGTTCCGGCTTGGCCTGGGGAGGCTGGCAGACCAACGTCAGCGGCAACAGGATAGCTGCGATGAAAAGTCGACGGGACATGGGAAGACACAAGAGTAGTGCCGGCCTGCCAGGATTTCTCTCTCATCAAACTTTAAATTCGATCCCCTGCGCCAGGGGCAGATCGCTCGACCAGTTGATGGTCACCGTCTGACGCCGCATGTAGGCCTTCCAGGAGTCCGAACCCGCCTCTCTGCCACCGCCTGTCTCCTTCTCTCCGCCAAATGCGCCGCCAATCTCCGCGCCTGACGTGCCGATATTGACGTTGGCGATGCCGCAATCGGATCCGCGCGCGGAGAGGAAGGACTCCCCCGCAATGAGCGAGTTGGTGAAAATGGCTGAGCTCAGCCCCTGTGGTACGGCGTTGTGCCACTCGATGGCCTGATCCAGGGTGTCGTATTCCATCAGGTAGAGTATGGGGGCAAAGATCTCCTCGCTGACGATCGGCATCCCGGCGTGGGCCCGCACCAAAGTAGGCTCAACGAAGAACCCGCCGCCGCTGTCAATCCGCCTCCCACCTTGAACGACCTCGCCACCCTGAGTCTTGGCCTTCTCCAGCCCCTCCATCATGTCCTCGACGGCGCGAGCCGTCACCAGCGGCCCCATCAAGGTGCCGGCGTCCAGCGGGTCGCCGATGCGGACCTGCGTGTAAGCCGCCCTGAGCCTCTCTATAAAATCCGCTGCGATGGTGCGGTGCAGAAACAGCCTGCGGATCGTTGTGCACCGCTGCCCCGCCGTCCCGACCGCCCCAAACAGCACGGCGCGCAAGGCCAGGTCGAGGTTGGCGTCCGGCTCGATGATCACGCCGTTGTTCCCGCCGAGTTCCAGAATCGTGCGGGCCAGTCGCTTCCCGACGACCTCCGCGACCCGATATCCCATCTGGCAGGACCCTGTGGCCGAAATCAGCGGAATCCGCTTGTCCGCCAGCATCCTCTCGCCGACCGTGGAACCGCGGCCGATCACCAGCGTGAAGACGCCGCGCCAGCCGTGGCGGTCAAGAACACGATTGACGATGCGTTGCACAGCAATCGCCGTCAATGGCGTTTCCGACGACGGCTTCCACAACACCGTATCCCCGCACGCCGCCGCGATCAGCGCATTCCAACTCCACACCGCGACCGGAAAGTTGAATGCCGAAATCACTCCAACAGCTCCCAGCGGGTGCCATTGCTCGTACATCCGATGCACGGGCCTCTCCGAGTGCATCGTGAGTCCGTACAATTGCCTCGACAACCCGCAAGCGAAGTCGGCGATATCGATCATCTCCTGGACCTCGCCCTTGCCTTCGGCCAGGATCTTGCCCATCTCGAGAGAAACCAGCGCGCCGAGATTGTCCTTGTGCCGGCGCAGTTCGTCGCCTATCTCGCGGACGATCTCACCTCGCTTGGGAGCCGGCAGCATGCGCCACTTGGCGAACGCCTCGTGTGTCTCAGAGGCTACCCTCTCATAGTCGTCCTCGGACGCCATGAGGATCCTTGCGATCGGCTGGCCGGTGGCCGGATTCAGGGAAACCAGGTCGCCTCCCGAAGGCCGCTCCAACCAGTCCAACCCGCAGGCGCCGGAATTGACTGTTCCAATCTCCAATGGGAGCAGAATCGAAGCGATATCCATACTGGTCCTCCGCAATTCAGCGCTGGCTGGTCTGCGCGGGCGCGTTCTTCACGTACTTGTCGAACCATGTGAGCGTCTCCCACAGCGCGTGCTCGATGCTCTCTTTGCCCGCATAGCCGTGCGATTCGAATGGCAGGAATGTCAGCCGGACAATGCCTCCGTTGCCTCGCACCGCCTGGTAGAGACGGTCGCTTTGAATCGGGAACGTGCCCTGGTTGTTGTCCGCCTCGCCGTGCAAAAGCAGCAGCGGCTCATTGATCTTCTCGGCGTAGTTAAACGGAGACATCTTCATGTAGATCTCGCGCGCCTGCCAGAACGTTCGCCTCTCGCTCTGGAAACCGAAAGGCGTCAGCGTCCGGTTGTAGGCGCCCGAGCGCGCCACTCCCGCGCGAAAGAGATCCGTGTGGGCGAGCAGATTCGCCGTCATGAATCCGCCGTAGCTGTGACCCGTAACTCCAACCCGCGCGGGGTCGCCCACCCCCATCTCCGCCGCCTTCTGGATTGCCGCCTTCGCGCCCATCGTCAACTGCTCGATGTACGTATTGTTCACCGTTTCCGGATCGCCGACGATTGGAATAGTGGCGTTGTAGAGAATGGCGTAGCCCGACAGCAGCAGGAAGCGCACATCGGCCCCGCGCATCTGCACATAGCGCTCGGTGGAGCCCGATATCTGACCCGCGGTGTCGCCGTCATTGTATTCGAGCGGATAAGCCCACACGATGACCGGCAGCCGCGTGCCAGCCTGGTAGCCCGGCGGCAGCATCAGCGTGAACGACAACTGAACGCCGTCATCGCGCTTGTAAGTGACGAGTTCGCTACGAATCGTGCGCAGTTGCGGGGTGGAGTCCGTGAAGCTCGTGATCTGCTTCCGCTCCTGGGATCCGCGCGTGCGGACGAACAGGTTCGGCGGCGTATCGGGGGTTTCGAAGCTGGTGAGGAACTTCGAGCCGTCGTCCGAAAGCAGGCCGATTACGTTTTCGTAGCCTTTTGCGCCGGCCTGGAAGATCCGCTCCGACTGCAGCGTGTTCAAGTCCAGGCGATCGAGGAAGGGCCGGTCACCTTGCGGCGTCGCGCCTTGGCCGTCGAGGAAGATGGAGTCGCCCGATTGCAGCAACACAGAGCGCCCGTTCGGCAGCACCTTCATCATCGGGCGTCCCGGGTCCTTGTATCGATCCTGCCGGTTGTAGCCGAAAATTTGTTTGGGCTGGGCTCCGGGATCATCCAGAAACACCCGATACATGCGGAGCCAGCGCCGGTCACGATCATACTCGCTCACCAACGCCAGCCCGCCCTTCTCGCCGAAGGTCGGGGACATGGCGCGGTGCTCAGTCCGCATGATTTCCACTGGAGTGCCGGTGAACGGCGCGCGCAGCATCATCAGCTTGTCCCTCTGCGGAACTTTCGACTTCGGGTCGCCTCCATCGAGCGCCTCGAGCCAAACCAGCGCAGCCCCTTCGGTCGGCCGCCACAGGATAGTGCGCGGGCCGGTCGCCACCCCTTCAATCGGAATCGTGTCCTGCACCGGCGCCGAGTGAACCGTGTGCACCGCCTTGCCCGTGCGCTCCCAGACTTCCGTATCGCGGGGAAACAACGACCACGGGTGCAGGTAGGAATAAGGCTTTAGCACGCGCACAACCAGCAGATGCTTGCCGTCCGGCGCGGGAGAAACCGCACCGAAGATCGCCGGCTTCCCCACCGGCGTGACCCGCAGCGTCGCCACATCGACGGAAGCGAGTTGCGCCGTGGCGTAGTAGTCGAAAAGCTGCTCGTCATGCGGGCTTTTGAGCATGTCCTGGTACGTGCGGACAGGCCCGGAACGTCCGAGTGACTCCTGGACGTTCGGACCCTCAGGCGCCGCCGCTTCCTTCGGCACTGGTCCCAGGACAGCCGGCACCAACCTCACGAGCAACTCCCTGCTGCCGCTCCACCACTGCACGGACGTCGACAACGTGTCGTTGAGCTTCACGCCGGGCACCCGGCGTAGCGCGGCTGAGTCCACCGAGCCAATCCAGAGTTCAATCGCCGATGGAGTGTAGTTCGCGGCCGCAAACCTTCTCCCATCGGGGCTCCACTCAATATCCGTCAGCCTTGCTCCGGCTGGCACTGCCAGTCGTGTCTCCTTGCCTGTATCGATTTCCTTGAGCACGAGTCCGTGCGCCCCCAGCGTGGCATGCGTGCCGAAATTGGCGGGGTTCAGACGCACGCCGGCGATGCGACGAACCGGAGCAGCCAGCATGGCAATGGTGGGATAGGCTGGCTTCTCGATCAGCAACAGGTGAGTCTTCGATGGGCTCAAGCTCACACCCGGCGGAGTCGGAGCATTCAGCACGTCCAGGATCTCCTTCGGCGGCTTCTGGTAGGTAATACCCGCCAAGAGCGAAACCGGCAGGAACAAGAGCGTGATGAGGCGCATGGACCCCTCCTGATGATGAGAATTCAGATTTTAGCGCGGCTGGATAGTCAGCGTGCGCTTGGCCTCAACGCGGCCGAACTGCATCGGAAAGCTTTTGCCGGAAAGAAACGCTTCCCACTGATCCTTGTAGTGGCCCGAAAGCCGGTGCGCGCTCTGGCCGAAGCGTATGTTCGAGACGCTCCGATCCAAATTCGCAAGGTCGACCACCATCCGCTGAGATGGGCTGAAGGTGCGTGACGTTTGTTTGACTGTCGAAGACGCGCCGCCAAGCTCTACTGGTCCCAGCCGGAAGTAGGGCGCCAGCCAGGGGATTTTCCCCGCCACGGGGTGATCGAGATTGAACTCGTTGTAGCGGCCCCAGGACCACTTCTCGCTGTTCTTGCCCTGGCTTCTTCGCGCTTCCTCCACAGCCTCGCCCAGAGCGGTCGCCAAGACTGTGTCCCAATCGGCGAACCACTCCTTCGGCCGTTCCCTGACCAGGCCCTCCACAACTTCCGCTCCGCTCATCTGCCCGTAGATCAGGCCTGATTTCGGCGCCGCCCTCTCCATCAGCGCCCGCCGCAGGTTCTGATTCGTCAGGTGCGCGACATATGCCGCCACCGACGGCGCTGTCATCTGTCCGTCCCATGACTTCAGAAGATTCGCGCCTTCACGAGCTGCTGCAGGATTCGACCCGCTCTTTCGGCCGGCCGCGGCCGCCGCCTCCCCGGCAAGAAATCGCAAGTAGCCGGAGTAAACGTCCGTCTGCAGGCGCAGCGTCGACTCGGGATCCCACTTGGATCGCCCTGTTAGCCTGTCGCGAATCTGCTTGGCGCGGTGGTACGAACCGAAATAGCCATTCACCTTCGCTGACTCCGGGAACGGGTTCTGGTTGGCGGAAACGAGAACACCGCCCGGCGGGTTGAAAGAAGACGGCAGATCCTCGAACGGGATCGTGCCGGCCCATTCCTGTTCGCCTGTGACTCCATCGGCTGGCAAATCGCCCTGATATCCCTTGCGGACCGGCACACGGCCAGCCGCCTGGTAGCCGATATTGCCGGCTGTGTCCGCATAGACGAAGTTCAAGGCAGGTCCAGTCCAGCCGGCCAGGGCTTGCCGGAATTGCCCCCAGTCCTGTGCAGTATTGATGGCGTGAATCGAGACCTTGTAGTCGCTGACCAATGCCGCAGTCCATCGAAGGGAGTACACTCTGCCGTTGTTAACCGAATGGATCGGGCCATGCACGGTGATCAGATTCAATACTTGCACCGGCCTGGAGCCTTTCACGGCGATCCACTCCACCTCGCGGGCAGCCGCCAGCCGTTGTCCGCGATATTCATAGGTCCCCGTGCGCGGATCCAGCTTCTCTTCGTACAGGTCCTGGCTGTCGGTCTGCAGATTGGTGATGCCCCAGGCAATCTTCTCGTTGTGACCCGCGATGATGCCGGGCACGCCGGGCAGCGCAACCCCAGTCACGTTCAATCCGGGCGCTTTCAAATGCGCCATGTACCACGTGTCGGGCATCGCCCAACCCAGGTGCATATCATTAGCCAGCAGTGGCTTGCCGGTGGACGTATGTGAACCGGAAACGGCCCACGCGTTTGAACCAGGCATGAACCGTGAAGACGACCGAAGTGGAAAGAGCCGCTCCACCAGAGCCTTGTCCTGGGCCGATGCGAGGGCCTTTGCTTTCTGAAGTTCGTCGTCGGCCGTGCCGGTCAGGGTCAGGTCCATCATGAAGCCGCAAGCCAGCGTGTCCTCAATCAACCAAGGCCGCGGTTCATACCGCAACGCAAGGAACTCGGGACCCCACTTGCCCCGGGCGGTTTCAATGAACTGATTGACGCCGCGCGCGTACGCCGCCAGGACCTTCCGATCCTCGGGCTTCAACTGCCGGGCCGCGGCACGAGCCAGCCTGCGCAGCCGCAGCTTCCGGAACCGTGTGTCCGCCTCCAGCGCAGTCTGGCCAAGCAACTCGCTCAATTCGCCGCCGGCCATGCGGCGCGTCATGTCCATTTGCCACAGGCGATCCTGTGCGCAGACGAAGCCCTGTGCGAAATAGGCGTCCTCCATGGAGCGCGCAGTGATGTGCGGCACGCCAATCTCATCTCGCGCAATCTCGACTGCTGCCCCGACATTGGCTTTGAGCGTCCCCGATGTGCCCGGCATGGTCCGGACAAACAGCCACCAGCCGAGCCCGAGGGCTGCCGCAAACAGAACCGCCAACAACCTGTTGACCAAGCCAATCACGCGCGACGACATTCTCTCCATTGTGCTTGAAAGGCCTAGGGGCCTGAAACGAGCCGCTCCGCAATGCTCCTACAATGTGGTGAACGGTAACGCTGTATGGACGCCAATTTCGGGTACCGCCTGATCGCGATCGTTTTGATCGTGGCCATCAATGGATTCTTCGCTTCGGCGGAAACAGCGCTGGTCAGCGTCCGTCCTTCCAGGCTTAAACGGCTGGCCGAGAATCGAATCACCGGCGCCGTGGCAGCCCTGGCCCTGCTGGCCAACCCGGAGCGGCTCCTCAGCGTCGTCCAGGTCGGCGTCACTCTCACCTCGCTGGCGCTCGGCTGGGTGGGCGAAGCCACCTTCGAACAAGCCATCATGGCGCTGTTTCAGCCCATCCTGACCCCGCAAATACTGCCCTTCATCAAGGTGGTCAGCGTGGTGCTCGCGTTCCTGGTGATGACGTTTACCCATGTGGTCTTCGGCGAGGTCGTACCCAAGAACCTGGCCATCGGCAGTTCGGACCGTCTCGCGATTCTGGTGGCGCCGTCACTCCTCGTCTTCTACCGGTTGGCGGAGCCGCTCGTCTGGACCATCGAGCGTGCCTCCGTGTGGCTCTCGCGCGCCATCGGCATCCGTTCGGAGGCGCACGCCGCCGGCCACTCGCGCGAGGAATTGCAGTTCATCGTCAGCGCCGGCGAGGCCGCCGGGCAGCTCACCGGCTTTGAACACAAGGCGATCGACAACCTCCTGGACCTGCAGCACTACAATGTTCGCGAGGTGATGGTCCCCCGCAATCAACTCGTCAGCGTCTCCGTGGCATGCCTCCATTGATGAGGTTCTTCAAGTGATGAGCGAATCGCGTTACTCGCGCCTGCCGGTCTACCAAGGCAGCCCGGAGAATCTGATCGGAATCGTCCACGTCAAAGACGTGCTCAACTATTGGACCGAGCGGAGGCAATCCAATCTCAGGCGCCGATCGGTGGCGCCGTTCGACCTGCGTTCGATCGTCCGCAAAACTCCAGTCGTGCCTGAAAGCCGCGAACTCCATCTGATGCTGGACGATCTGCGGGCCCAGGCGGCGCACGTCGCCTTTGTAGTCGACGAATTCGGCACAATCAGCGGCATGGTCTCCACCGAGGATCTCTTCGAGCAGGTGTTTGGCGAGATCGAAGACGAGTTCGACGCCGTGCAGGCCGCCCCGCGCGTGCGGCAGGACATCTTTGAGGTCGAAGGGACTACCCCCATCCGCGACCTCGACGTGATGCACGGCATCGAACTGCCCAGCGAGGCAGCCTTCGAGACCCTCGCCGGCTTCCTGATGTACAAACTCGGCCGCATCCCCGCGGTGGGCGACAGGGTCGAGCACGAATCCACTCGCTTCGAAGTCCTGGAAATGGACTTCAACCGTGTCGTACTGGTGCGCGTTGAACGGCTAACGCAAATGAGCAATGAATCAGGCGACTTAAGGCGCTTGGCCTCAATACGGGCTAATGGAGTGAGGCAGCAGTTCCGCCGAACGCCCTGTGAGCTTCTCCACTTCCTTGCGCAGCGGCCCAACCGCCTTCGCGAAGATCATCTTGTACGCCGCGCAGAAATAGTCCAAATCCTCAAACCGCTTGTTCTGCCCATGCCGCGACTTCGGGCATCCACCATGGCAGATCGACTGGTATTCGCAAACCTGGCATTCCGGGTGCGCCAGCGTCTTCTTCGTGGCGAAACTGTATCGCTTCACGCGCCGGCTGATCTCGCTCCAAGAGTCGAGGTTCACGTTGCCCAGCCGCCACTCTTTCTCCACGAAGAAATCGCACGGATAGACGTCACCGTTGTACTCCACGACCACGTAGCTGTCGCACGTCTCGTGCATCGTGCACGAGCCAGGCTTCATCCCCGCCAGCGCCTCGGCCAGATTGTCGAAGAATCGCACCCGCACTTTTCGCCGCTCGGGCCACCACAGGTCAAACACTTCGCACATGAATCGCCCGTACTCCTCCGGCGTGATGGTGAATTCCATCGGAGTGCCATCGGGATTGAATTCCGACAGCGGGATGAACTGCATGTACTCGATACCCTGCGAGCGGAACCACTTGTACGTCTCGCGCGGCTTGTGAACATTGGATTGGCTCAGCACGCAGAGAATATTGAAATCAACCTTCTCCTTCTGCATCACCTCCATGCCCGCCATCACCTTCTTCCAAGTCCCGTGCCCGGCCTTGTTGAAGCGGTAGAGGTCGTTGACCTCTTCCGGCCCGTCCATCGAAAGGCCGATCAGGAAGCTGTACTCCTTGAAGAGTTGGCACCAATCCTTGTCCAGAAGCACGCCGTTGGTCTGCAGCGCGTTCGACACCGCCTGCCCGTCCCTGCCGAAGCGCTTCTGATAGCCGACCAGTCTCTCGAAAAACGGCAGGCCGGCGAGAGTCGGCTCGCCGCCCTGGAATGCAAAAGTCGCCGCCGGATAGCTGTAGAACAGATAGGTGTCCACCAGCCGCTCGAGCGTCTCGTTGGTCATCACCCGCCCAGGCAGGTCGGCATACGGATCGAGTTCCCGGTCGAGGTAAAAGCAGTATTTGCAGTCAAGGTTGCACACGGCCGACGCCGGCTTGATCAGCAGCGAGGTGATCCGCGGAGGCGGTCCTTCAAGGGTCGCTGTCGAATATGCCGAGCCGACGATAGGGAAAGGGTTCCCAGCCGTAACCATACCGAGGAGTCTATCATTCGAGTGCATGGGCATATCGGAAGAGCTCTTTCATGAGATCGTCGCCCGGCTCGATGCCGCCGCCGATCCTGTCTGGGCCGAAGGCCAGCGAAAGTTCTTCAAACACGAAGTCGACACGCGTGGCGTCCGCCAGGCGGCACTGGCCCCAGTCATCCGCGATGTCGCCCGGACCATCAAGCCCTGGCGCCCCGGAGACCGCAATAGCCTGATGAAGCTGCTCTGGAAAACAGGCAAGCTCGAGGACGGCGTTCTTGTGTGCCACGTCTACCGGCGGTTCGCCAGGAGTTGCGCTTCCTGCGAGTTCAAACTCTTTGAGAACTGGATCGACCGCTACGTCCGCAACTGGGCCCACTGCGATGGCGTCAGCACCTTTCTCGTCGCCGCCTGCATTGCGAACGATCCCGAACTCCGCTTCTTCCTACGTATCTGGAAGGCATCAACAAACCGCTGGAAGCGCCGTGCGGCCGCAGTCTCCCTCATCCACGAGGCGAAGAAGGGCCGTCATCTCGACTTCATCTTCGAAACCGCCCAAACGCTGCTCTCCGACCGCGACGAGATGGTGGAAAAAGGTGTCGGCTGGCTTCTGAAAGAGGCCTACCCCGCCCACCCTCGCGAGACCGTCGTCTTCCTGCTCGGGCCCGGGCGCGCAGCATCCCGCCTCACCCTCCGTTACGCGGCGGAGAAGATGAATGCTGTTGATCGCAAGCGTGTTCTCTCCACGTAATCCGCCTAAGTGCGCGGCATTCGCATCCGCACCACCCAGCCGGCAGAGGTGTTTGAACCCGCCGGCAGGCCGCGCAGCCTCAAGCATCGCGGTGGCGATTGATTGAAGAGCCGGGGCAAGGTCGGCACGTCGCACTGGAGCCGCTGCCCCGTATTCAGCAGAACCGCCTCCTCCGGCATCTCAACCAGCGGATGCAAAAAGACCGATCCGGTTTCCGGCGGAGTGAGCAGATGCACATACAGCAGGCTTCCACGCCGTGTGGCGACCAGTTTCGGCGCCTCGCTCAGACGAGGCCCGGATTCGACATCCACCAGTGACTCTTTTACTTTCCGATACCAGGCTCCCACCTGCCCCAGCAGGTCGAGAGCCTCGCGCGGCAACGCCCCGTCGCCCATCGGACCTACGTTCAGAAGGTAGTTGCCGCCCTTGGCCATCACTTTGTGAATGCCGCGAACCAGGTACTCGAGCGTGTAATAGTCTTCGTCCTTGCTGTAGCCCCAACTCTGGTGCCCGATCGACTGGCAGGCTTCGACTGGCTTCTCGAATGCGGCTACGGTGTTCACCGAATTGTCGTAGTCCCGCTCCGGCGTCCCGTAGTCGCCTTCGTCGAACCCCCTGTCGTTGAGCACTGCCTTCGGCTGCAGCTTCCTGATCATCTCGCCGATCGACGGGTCGCGGTGTTGAGTTCGGTTGGCGTCCCACCAGATGCCGTGCAACTCACCGTAGTTCGTGCACAGCTCGCGAATCTGCCGTCTCACGAATTCCACATAGCGGAGCAGATCCGGCTGATCCCCCGGCTGTGGCGCCTTGAATTCGTGGGCTCTTCCCGAGTTCGGATAGTTCGGATGATGCCCGTCGACCACCGAGTAGTACAGCTCCAACGGCACTCCGCGCCGATGGCAGGCGTCGGCAACTTGCCGCACTATGTCCTTGCCGTAGGGTGTGTTCATGACGCTGAACTTCGTCTCACGCGTATCCCACATGCAGAAGCCGTCAATGTGCTTCGCGGTGAGGCACAGGTATTCCATGCCTGCGCTTTGCGCCGCGTCCAGCCATGCATCGGGGCTGAATCGAGCCGGGTTGAACTGACGCATCAGCGGTTCGTATTGCTCTCGCGTCCAACCCATTCGGTACATGTGCTGTTCGTGCCAGGCGGGGATCGCGTACAAGCCCCAATGGACAAACATGCCAAAGCGCTTGCTGAAGAACCAGTCGCGCCCGTCGCCGAATCGCGCCGGCGCTCCCCACGCCCTCATTGCCGCCGCACACGCGCCAAGCCTGGCAAAGTCCCTGCGTCTCATCTTCACACCTCAACGTCGAACTCGCCGAGCGACAAGGGGTAGGCACCCTTCTCCCGCACCAACCGCAACACGAACTCGTATCGTTCCGGCGAGATATTGTCCGGCACCGAATGATCCGACTGGAAGATGTAGCCGCCGCCTTTGGCTGCATTCAACTTGCGAAGCACCGCGGCCCTCACATCCTCGTCCGACCCATTGGCCCAAAGCAGCACGTCCATGTTGCCGCAGAAGCCGATGCGGTGGCCGAACTTCCTGCGCAGTTCGATCACATCCATGCCCGCCTTGGCTTCCAGTGGGTTGTAGGCGTCGATGCCGGTCTCGATGAAGTCCTCGAAGATGCGAGTTGAGTTGCCGCAGCCGTGATAGATCACTGGCAGGCCGTTCTCGTGGCAGAGGTCCACAATCGCCTTCACACCCGGCTTGAACCACTTACGCCAATAGGCGGGCGAGAACAGCATGCCTTTCTTGTATGCGACGTCGCCCCACACCACCATGCCATCCAGCCGCCCATCGGCAGCCCTGATCTGCGCTTTGGTGAGCTCCAGCGAGAACCGGCAGATCCGCTCGATCTGGCGCCCCAGCCGCTCCGGGTCCTCAGCCATCCACATCATCGCGTTCTCGCTGCCGATGATGCGCCAGAGCATCTCGTGCCCTTCGCAGACGCTGCCATAGATCGGGAAATCGGCGTGGATCTGCTTGACGCTCTCGATCCAGGCGGGAGTGTTGCGCTCAAAGCCGTCGCCAACGCCCGCGATCTGGTTGTCACCCGCGGCCGAGAACCTTCGTTCGTCCCAAGGGTCGTCGAACTCCATTGCTTCCAGCGCCTCGATAGTGTTGGTGTCGAAGCTGACAAAAGCTGGCATCGCAAGGTCAAACCGCTTTCGGATCACTGCGCCGAAGCCGGTTCGAACCACCACCTCTTCGTCATCCTGTCTGAGCACCTCGAATGCGCGGATCTTCGGGTCCATGTTCGGCAAGGTCACTCGCCAATCGAGATCGTAGTGGCGGTAGATGTCGGCGTCGTGGCTCAGTCCGAGTTCCTGACGCCATCGGCGAATGAAGGAGCCCCAGAAGAAATCGCTGACTGGGACGCGGTCGGCTTCCTTGTGCCGCAGCGTCTTGTTCATCCGGTCGAGTTTTGCGAGGCAGGCCGCGGTTCGTTCCACGGCCACACTCTATCTCAATGCCGTGGAGATTTCCTTGGCTCGTTCATACAGCATCGCAGTCTCGCTCGAGCAGCCCAGGAACAACATGCCTCGCTCGCGCCAGAACTTCGCAAGCCCCAGATTGCGCGTCTGCGTCCCCGGTGCAACGCTGTGGGCACGGCAGGATTCGACGATCTTCTCCATCGTATCGACCATCGACGGATGCTCGAAGTCGCCGGGCACGCCGAGGCTCACGGAGAGGTCGACGGGTCCTACCATGACAGCGTCGATACCGGGCACGGAGAGTAGTTCTTCTCGCGCTTCGAAGGCGCGCCGCGTCTCGATCTGAAGCACCACCAGCGACTCGCGGTTCAGGTGCTCCATCATCTGCGGGATGCTGGCAGGTTCGAAGTCGATCTGGAGTGGCGTGAGGCCCATGCCTCGAACCCCTTCGGGCGGGTACTTCGTCCACGAGACCGCTCGCTCCAGCAGTTCCGGCGATTCAACGCGGGGAAAGATGACCCCTTCGGCGCCGCAATCGAGCGCCCGCGCGATGAGCGAGTATTGTAGATCCGCCACACGCACAATTGGGCTCAACCCCACTTTCACCGCGATCCGGCAGAGATCCTGGAGCGTCTCCTGTCCGAAGCCGCCGTGCTCTCCATCGAGAAACGCCCAATCGAAACCTGCCGCGGCGAGAATCCGCACGACATCCTGCGAGCGAAGTTGGGCGAATCCAGTACCGAGTTGCACCTGCCCGTCGCGCAGGGCGCGTTTCACTGTGTTGATTTTCATATGGTGACTACAAGATGGTCCGGGCAACCCTCGTGGGCCTTGTCGTACAACGTGTCGATCAAGTCCAGCCCATGGCGCGCCAGGAACGGCAGGATCGAATAGGCTCGCTCCTGCAGGTGATGATTCGGGTAGACGAGCGTGGCCAGGTGCGAAGCCGCTGAAGCAACCTGCGTCTGCCGCCGCAGCGCTTCACGTGCCGTCTTTTTGCGGTTCTTCTCGATTTGAAAGAGGATCTTCTCCCGGCTCTTCTGCCAGGCGGCGCCCAGGGTCGGATCAAACTTCTCGATTGGCCCGAGCAGTTTGTCGACGGCATTGCGAACGTCGCTGAGGGCATCTTCAAAGCCGATGTGGAGTTCCTCGGGGATGAGCCTTGCGGCGATACGCTCCTTGAGCGCAACCTCGCCGTGAAAGCAATCGATCAGCGAAACGTGATGGCGCTCCATCAAACCATGAGCGCGCTCGTCGAGCAGCGTGAAACCACTGCGCGGCACGGCCACGGGCATTCTTCCAAGCAAGGCCTTGTAGAGCGGCTCGGCTTGGGCAAGGTAGGCCAATTCTGCCGGCCCGCCGACATAAGCGGCCGTCGGCAGCAGGTAGTCCTGCATCACAGGTCGCAGCAAGGCGTTCGGGGAAAGCAACGCCGGATTGGCCATCATTCGTTCGGCGACATCCCCGTTCCCAAGAGGGATTCGCCGGCCGTCCTCGTGCCGAAAGAAGAACGACGATTTCGCTTCAAAGAGGACCTGCGCGTGGTACCCCGCCGCCTCGAGTTCCTTGTTGCGGCGAAGCACAGCTTCAGAGAGTTCACTCTTGCGTTCAAATGCGGCTCGCAGCAGCGGCGCGGCGATGCTTCGCAGCTCCGGCATCATCGGGTCGATGAAGATGATGCCGTATCCCGCAAGCAGCCGTCCCAACAGGAGGCGGAATGCTTCGCCGAACGTCCGGCCCGGCCGATAAGCCTCTTCCACCAGCGCCGAAATGTCTTCTCCGTGCAGGAATCCTCGAAGTGCGGCTGTCAATTCGGCGACGGGCGCCGACTTGAGCGGAATCGTACCAACCGGCTGCCCCGGCTGCCGTATCCCCTCCGATTGCAGGCGCACCACGCTCGTCTTCGAATCGAACACCTGCACTGACTGGATCTCGTCGAAATCGTGGTCCTCTGTGGCGAGCCAGAAGACGGGCACTGCGCGAATTCCAGACTGACAGAGGTGGCGAGCCAGCTTCGCGGCTGTCAAGGCCTTATAGATTGTGTATGCCGGCCCGCCGAAAAGGCCCACCTGTTGGCCGGTGACGATGGCCACGGTCTCTGGCAATTCAAGTTGGGCGAGCGCGGCGGATTCGCCGTTCAGTTTTCTTAGCGCCGCAACCACGTCCTGCCGGCGCTGGTCGGGAAAGCGCATCGACGCCGCGACCCGACGCAGCGACTCCGCGTCGTGAGGATTGTGCTCGTAGAACCCGGCGACCTTCGGAAACCGATACAGATAGTCGCCGAAGAGCTTGCTGGTTCCCGGCAACTCCGTGTGAGGAATACAGATGCTTCTCATGAACGTTCAGGCGTGGGCCGTCGGATTCCTTCCCGCAATTACATCAAAGAGCGTATCAGAGCGGCCTCGCCGCTTGAGCGCCTTCTCATACGATGCCTACACTGGGAATAGGATGCTCACCGAGCAAGAGTTTCAACAGAATGCCGATGCCGCTTTAGGCGCGCTCTATTCGAGGCTTGCCGAGGCTTCCGGCGATTTCGATTTCGATGTGGATATGAACGGCGGCGCGCTCTCGGTCGAGTTTGAAGAGCCGCGCGAGCGATTCGTTGTAAGCCCCAATTCGCCCGTCAGGCAAATCTGGGTCTCGGCGCACGTACAAAGTTTCAAGTTCGACTGGCATGCCGGAACGTAGTGTTTTCGCGCTTTCTTCGTCCGGCCAAACGTTGGACGAATTGATGTCGGAAGCGATTCGTAAGCGAATTCCGGAATTCAGGATGGAGTAGGAAGTTTCGCGCATGGCCGGCGTATACATCTCCTGGCCGTTCTGCGCACAGAAGTGCACGTACTGCAACTTCGCTTCCGGCGTGTTTCCGCGCGAGCTGGAGCGGAGCTACCTTGCGGCCCTGGTCAACGAGCTCGAGTCATTCGACTGGATCTGGAGGCCTGAAACCGTGTACCTGGGCGGCGGCACACCCGGCTCGATGACAGGAGATCAACTTGCCGCCGTTCTAGGAGCCGTCCCTGGCCGGCCTTGGAAAGAGGCGACACTGGAAGCCGCTCCTGGCGCCATCACGCCGGAAACGGCGCGCGCCTGGGTTGAGTGCGGCATCAACCGCGTCAGCCTCGGCGTGCAGTCCTTTGTCGAAAACGAATTGCGCCGCACCGGCCGCCGGCACACCGCCGATGGAGTCGCCTCGGACGTCGGCGTGCTCCGCGCCGCCGGCCTCTCTGAGATCAACATCGACCTGATCGCCGGCTTGCCCGGCCAGACCGAGGCGAGTTGGCGCCATTCGCTGGATTGGATCGCGCGGCTTGACCCGCCGCACGTTTCCATCTACATGCTCGAAGTCGACGAGGACTCCCGACTCGGCAGCGAGCTGCTCGCGCAAGGCTCGCGATTCGGCGCGCTCGATGTGCCGGAGGAAGACGCCATCGCCGATTTCTACGAAATCGCGGTAGAGCGTCTCGCCGCGCTCGGACTGCGCCGGTACGAGATCTCGAACTTCGCGCGTCCCGGCAGCGAGAGCCTGCACAATCTGAAGTACTGGAAGCTGGAGCCCTATGTCGGCTTCGGCGCCGATGCGCACAGCTTCGACGGCCGCCTGCGCTGGCAGAATGTTGAATCCGCACAGGATTACGCCGTGCGCCTCGAGACCGGCGCGTCGCCGCGCGTGGAAACGACGCAGGCCGATCTCGCCGGGGAGCGGTTCTGGGTTGGCCTGCGATTACTCGATGGCATCCGTCCGACACCGGAAGAACGCGCCATGCGCGCCGGCGCCATTGCGCCGCATGACCGAGGCAGGCCTGCTCGAGGATATTGGTGGAACTCTCCGCCTGACGCCGCGCGGCGTACTGTTGTCCAATGAAGTGTTCGGGGCGTTCTTATAAATGATTGATCTTCGTAGCGATACCGTCACGCGGCCGACTCCCGAAATGCGCCGTGCCATGGCTGAAGCCGTCGTCGGCGACGACGTTTACCAGGAAGACCCCACCGTCAACCTGCTTGAGCAGCGCGCCGCCGAGACTGCTCGGCAAAGAGGCGTCCCTCTTTGTTCCCACCGGAACGATGGGCAACACGATCGGGATCAAGCTGCTCACCGAGCAGGGACAGGAGGTGCTCTGCGAGGCGCGCGGCCATCTGCTGAACTACGAGCTATCGATGACTGCATGGTTCGCCGGATGCCTCATCCGGCCGGTCACTGCCGACGATGGCATCCTCACCTGGACATCCCTGGAGCCGCACGTTCGCCCGCTTGGACCCCATTGGGCGCCCACCGGCTGCATCGAACTCGAGAACACGCACAACATGGCCGGCGGCACTGTCTACCCGCAGGAGGTCTTTGACGAGATCTGCGACTGCGCGCACGAGCGCGGCATCGGCGTGCATCTCGACGGTGCGCGCCTGTTCAACGCCGCCACGGCAGCGGGCCGGCCCGCGCGCGATCTCTGCGCCAAGGCCGATACGGTCATGTTCTGTCTGTCGAAGGCGCTTGGCGCGCCTGTGGGTTCGATGCTTGCTGGACCGCGCAAATTGATGGAAAAGGCGCGGCTCTACCGCAAACGCCTGGGCGGCGGCATGCGGCAGGCCGGCGTGCTCGCCGCCGCTGGCCTCATCGCATTGGAGAAGATGCCGCTACGACTGCAAGTGGACCACGACAACGCCCGGCTGCTCGCCGATGGCCTTGCCTCGATTCGTGGAATCCGCGTCACAGCGCCTCAAACCAACATCGTCGTCTTCGACGTCCAGAACACTGGCAAACCCGGCAGCGATATCAGTGCCGCGCTCAAAGCCCGCGGTATCCTCATCAACCCGATCAATGCGATTTCCATGCGCGCCGTGACACATTTCGATGTTTCCCGCGACGACTGCCAGGCGGCGGTGAATGCCCTCGCCGAGGTGGTAGCATGAAATTCCGCACCCCCCAAGGAGAAGGCTTAGGATGAGCGTCCGGATTCAAGTGCGCGAAATCAACGGGGTATCGGTAATCACCTGCTCCGGCCAGATCATTCTCGGCGCGGCAAGCACCGAGTTCCGCAACACCTTCCGCGAACTGATCCAGCACGGATCGAAGAAACTGGTCATCGACCTGGGCGACGTGACGTACCTGGACTCCACCGGCATCGGCGAGCTCGTTGGCGCGTACACCAACGCGTACAACGCAAAAGCAGTGGTGAAGCTCTCACGCCTGCCCGAGAAGATCTATAACCTGCTGCAGATCACCAAACTCGTCACTGTCTTCGAGATCCACGTAGACGAAGCCGCGGCCATCAGCAGCTTCAGGGACTGAACCCGGCTCTCGGGCTGAAGAAACTCATTCTGCACGACTTAGTTTCGGATCTTCTTGTCCCATAATGGGTCGAGGAGGATTCTATGTCCCCGCTTGCCCTGTGCCTGGTTCCACTTCTGGTTTTCGCTGGAGGAGACGCCGGCGGCACTGGCCAGTGGGCGCAACACCCGACGGAGGACAACAGGCCCCGCGTCAGGCCGGCGTCCGAGGCTGGCTCCGCGAGGGTTGCGGGCGAAATCCAGCGGGCGGCGGCCGCTGACATTGAGCTTTCCGCCGATGACGGGAGCGCTGATGGCACTGCGCTTCACATGGACAACATCCTGGTCGTAACCCGGCTTACTCCGAAGGTCTATCCCGTTCAGGTGAAGGCAATTCGCATCTTGTTTGTGAAGATCACTGATCAGCCTGATCCGACAGGCCGGCAGGTCCGCCTGGTCGTGTTCACGGATCCACTCGGTCTTGGAAAGCCTCCAGAACGGCCGCGACCGGTGATCGACCAAATGGTGCGGATCCCTGAGACCGGCCGGTTTGTGGAGTTCCCCGTCGCGGGTCCAGTGGTGGAACAAGGAGACTTGTACGTCGGCTACCAGGCACCTTCACCGGCCACGGGCGTCGGCTTCGCCGCTGACACCAACGGGCCTCAACGTGAAAAGGGCTTCTACTCGTTAGATGGAGGGCTGACATTTAAGGGGCCTATCGCTTTCGGCAATGGCACTCAATTCAATCCGATGCTCCGCGCCGTAGTTGCCGTGTCCTCGCCCGGCGGACCGCTTTCGGAGGAGCTTGCGGTGGACGACGGAACAATTGAGACAGGCATCGTCGCAGCCGGACGAATGTATGTCAACAGACTGACGCCAACACGATATCCGGCACAGTTGAACAAAGTGAGGGTCTTCATCCCCTGGTTCACCGGCCGGCCGTCTCCGGAGGGACGGCGGATCCGGCTGGTTGTCTTCCGTGATCCGCAAGGGAGTGGGAAACCACCGGCGGCGCCTGTCTTCGACATCGACAGACAGGAGACGATTCGCGGCACCGGCGACTTCCTCGACTTCGCCATCACCGGTGTATCCGTGGATCGCGGTGATCTGTATGTTGGCTACCAGGCTCCTGACCCCCACGACGGAGTCGGCTTTGCGCTGGACTGGTCCGGAGCGAAAGCGGGACGCAGTTATCGCTCGCTCGATGCAGGGAAGAGTTTCGAGGGACCTTTCGAAGTCACCCTGGACAACGTCACTGCCACGGCGAACCTGATGGTCAGAGCAGTGTTGAGTTACGGAGAGGCATCTCCGCCCGGAGCCTCCTTCCGCCTCGAATGCAACAAGGAGACGCTGGACCTGCGCGAAGGCGGCCAGCCGCTCAGCATTGAAACCGGAATCCGGAGTAACGGCAGGGATGTCGGCAGGGTCAAGCTGACCGCTCGTCTGGAACCCGCCGATGTCCGCGTCCAGGTGGCGGTAACGCCTGGGGAACTCGCCTCCGGCGAAGTTGCCGTTGTGACCTTAGCCGGACTCGAGCCCGGCGCTCAGGACAACTTTCGGCTCGTGCTGACGGCTGCCGCTGCCGACGGAACAAAGGCCGATCTGTCGCTCCCTGTTACCCGATGGAGAACCGTCGCCGAGGGCGCTGCCGGCCCCGATGGCGGCGCACTGGAGCACGCCGGGGTGCGCGTTGCGGTTGCGCCCGGTGGTCTCCTGGAAACGGCTGACATCCGGCTGAACCTGGGCAAGCCGCGCACCGGATTCGAAGCCAACCTGGCTAGCGAGGTTTATCAACTGGAAGGCCTGCCAGTGGGATTTGGCGGGCAGTTGGAGTGGAGCTTCGACGACGATTGCTGTGCGGACGGCTCCACACGCAGCCAGGCCCCTGGCGACTGTTTCACCCACCCATGCAGTAGTCGCTTCCGGACAACAGGCCCGGCTCATCCCCGTGCAGGGAGCGAATCCGAAAATCACTCTCGACCTGAGCAGCCTCGGGTTGAAGGACACATCAACTGTCGCCGCCTGGCTTGTGCACGGCTATCACACGGCGCTCACCTCAAGCGGCCGGTTCGAAATCCACTATGGCCAAGGGTTGACCGAGGCCGGTGCCGTTGGCCAGTTGCTTGAGCGTGCCGCTGACACGTTGAGCAATGCGCCGTATAGTCTGGAAATCCTCAGGGGAGTTAATCCGCCCGTCCCCGTCTATATGAAGGACCTCGGCGACACTCTCTTCGGACTGACCGATGGCGAAACCCTGCAGTACAATACGCGAAAGTTCCAGACCGTGGCCGATGTCCAGGCCTCCGGCGAGACAATGGGCCACGAGCTGATGCACTTTGTCGAGGCCCGCTATGGGGGCAATGCGCCGAGAGGCGCTGGCCTGCGCTCATCCTTCCCGTGGTTCTGGCTGGATGAAGCGCTGAGCACCTGGTTCGAGCCCCTAGCAGCCGGGCAGCCTGGCTTTATCCCCACTACGGTTTGTCCGAAATGCGGGAAGGGAGCGAATCAGTCGGACAACTATCGGAGCTTCATCCTGCGAGGACTGGCTTCGCCGCCGGGCGATAGCTCGGACCAGGAACACGGATACGGTGCATCCATGTTCCTGACCACGTTCTTCCGCGAGAGGAGTGATCGACTGGCAGCCCTGCTGGCAGGTCGCGACCCAGGCAGTTCGCCCGTCGAAGCATTAGCCGCGCAAGCAGGAGGCGCGGCGGAGTTGGCCAAAGCCTGGAGCGAGTTCGCTCGCCTCTTCTATGCCGGCGACATCTATACCGGCCGGAAATTCCCAGAGCCCAGCGACCTCACCGTGGAAGCGCCCGATGGGGTCATGGCTTTCCCCACAGCCATTGAGACCAGCCAGATCTTTTCCTGGAAACAGGCGCCGGACCTGTCGATGCGGCCATTCAGCCTGAAGTACCTCAACCCGCTCCTGCCCGATTGGACAGATGAGATCGTCACTCAGGTGCGATTCGATCCGCCCGTCGCGGATGCTGATCTTCATGCATGGCTGTTCTCGTCCAACGCAACAACGTATCTGGGCTCGATTGATGGCAATGGACAGCTTTTGTTGCCCGATGCCAGGAAACTCAAGGATCAGCGCGCAGTGGTGTTGCTCGGCGCGGTCAACCGCGCCACTTCCGCCGGCTGGACTGGCCGGCGAGACCTGACGATCAAGGCGGAGCCGGCGCAACCTTCAGTTGAGATTAGCCCCGCCTACGCCGGCTTCAAGGGCGTCATCGGCAGAGACTATGAATTTGGGACGAAAAATCAGAACGTGCCGGGCAGTGCCGAATACGAGTGGAGTATCGGCGGCGCCGTCAAACGAGGCCGCAAAGTAACCCATCGTTTCAGTTCTGCCGGCGAATACAGCGTGTTCCTGCGGGTGGACTTCGGAGCCACGACGCTCAATAGCAGGACGACGATCACCATCGCGCCCGACACTGCGCCCGATCAAAAGGCGGAAGTTCTGTTCGATGTTTACCGCCGGTATCGGAACAGCTTCGGAGAAACCAACCAGAAGTGCAATTCGTATCGCGTGACCGCTTACACATCCTCCGGCGCTGTCCTGGATTCGGGCGAATCGTCCGCCATGAATGGCGCCTACACGATGAACCTCCCGGTCGGGAACGGCTACGGCTACAGGGTCGATCACACCTTTCCGGCTCCTTGTGCGGGGAGCGGCACGACATCGGGCAAGTTCGATGTCAAAGCGGGCACCATTAACCTGGTCAAGGTTGAAGCGCCGCCCTGTTACCAATAGGCGGCCCGGCGGCATCACACGAACGCGTCGCGATACACTGGCCCATTACCGGCCATGCGTCTCGCTATTGTCCTCCTCACCCTCTCCGCCCTGATCTCGGGTCAGCCCGCGCCTGAACGAGCCAAACCTGATCCGAACGACCCCTGGCAGTCGTCAACCTTCTCCGGCTCTCAGGCTCCGCGCCATCGGCCCGGCCTTGATGTCCGGCCGCATCGTCTCGATTGCGGTCCACCCGCGCCACGCAGCCACCTGGTATGTGGGCGTCGCCTCCGGAGGCGTCTGGAAGACCACCAACGCCGGCACAACGTGGACGCCCGTCTTCCAGAACGAAGGCTCCTACTCCGTTGGCCAGGTCGTCATCGATGCCAGGAACCCCGAAACCGTATGGGTCGGCTCCGGCGAGAGCAACAACCAGCGCAGCGTCGGCTATGGCGACGGCGTCTACCGCTCAGACGATGGTGGCAAGTCCTGGCGCAACCTCGGCCTCAAGAACAGCGAGCACATCGGCCGCATCGTGATCGACCCGCGCGACTCCAACATCGTCTATGTCGCCGCGGTGGGCCCGCTGTGGAGCGGTGGCGGCGACCGCGGCCTCTACAAGACCACCGACGGCGGCAAGACGTGGAAGAAGATCCTGGACATCAGCGAGAACACCGGCATCACCGACGTCGCCATCGACCCCAACAATCCCGACATCGTGCTCGCCGCTGCCCACCAGCGCCGCCGCCACGTCTGGAGCCAGATCCACGGCGGCCCTGAGAGCGCTCTGCATCGCTCGACCGATGCCGGCGCCACCTTCAGCAAGGTCCGCATCGCTTCCGGCGAACTTGGCCGCATCGGCCTCGCCTTTTCCCCGGCCCAACGCGGCCTCGCCTATGCCCGCGTCGAAGCCGCGGACGGCAATGGCGGCGTCTTCGCCTCAACGGATTCCGGCGCCAGTTGGGAGCGCCGCGACTCCTACCAGGGCCTGCCGATGTACTACGCCAACATCCACCCGGACCCGAAGGTCGCCGACAGGGTCTACCTGATGGATGTCTTTGTCCGCGTCTCCGATGACGGCGGCCGCACCTGGCGGCAGGTGGGTGAACGCGCCAAGCACGTCGACAATCACTATCTACTGGATCGACCCAGCCGACTCGGACCACATCCTCGCCGGCTGCGACGGCGGCCTGTATGAGTCCTGGGACCGCGGCAAGCTCTGGCGCTTCATCTCAAACCTCTCAATCACGCAGTTCTACAACGTGGATGTCGACAACGCTTCCCCTATCTACAACGTGTATGGCGGCACCCAGGACAACAGTACACTCGGCGGTCCTTCCCGCACGCGCGGAGTTCAAGGGGCCACCAACAACGATTGGATCGTCGTCACCGGCGGCGACGGGTTCGTCGCTCGCGTTGATCCTGCCAACCCCGACATCGTCTACGCCGAATCCCAATACGGCGGGATTATGCGCCTCAACCGCAGGACCGCCGAGCGCACATCCATCAAGCCGGTCGAAGGGAAAGGCGAGCCGGCTCTCCGCTTCAACTGGGAATCTCCCTTCATCATCAGTCCCCACTCGCCCACGCGCCTCTACTTTGGCGCTAACCGCCTCTTCCGTTCCGACGACCGGGGCAACTCGTGGACTCCCGTCAGCCCGGACCTGACGCGCCAGATCGATCGCGACAAACTCCCCATCATGGGCCGCATCTGGCCTCCCGAGGCGCTCTTGAAGCACGCCTCCACCTCGACCTACGGCAATATCACCGCAGTTTCCGAGAGCCGCAAAAAGGAAGGCCTCATCTGGGCCGGCACCGACGACGGCAATGTCCAGGTCACAGAGGATGGCGGCAAGACGTGGCGCAAGATCGAGAAGTTTCCAACTCTGCCCGAAACCGCGCCCTACGGCGTCTACGTGCAGCGCCTGGCCGCCGGAAAGCACGACCCGAACACCGTCTATGCCCTCTTCGACAACCACAAGAACGGCGACTACAAGCCGTACATCCTGAAGAGCGGCGATCTCGGCAGGACCTGGACTTCCATTTCCTCCAACCTGCCCGACAACGGACCCGCTCTCGCCATCGCAGAAGATCATGTGAATCCCAACCTGCTCTTCGCCGGCACCGAGTTCGGCCTCTTCGTCACGCTCGACGGAGGCAAAAAGTGGATCCGCATGCGATCGAATCTCCCCACCATCCCCGTGCGCGACCTGGCCATCCAGGAACGGGAGAACGATCTCGTCCTGGCCACGTTCGGCCGCGGATTCTATGTCCTGGACGACTACTCCGCGCTTCGCGGGATCGCGGCCGCCACTTTCGAGAAACAGGCTGAGATCTTCCCCGTCAGGAAATCCACGCTCTTCATCCCCGATACCGGCAAGAGCCGGGGCTCGCAGGGCGAGAACCTCTGGATGAGCGAGAACCCGCCCTTTGGTGCTACGTTCACTTTCTGGCTGAAGGAGGCGCTTCAAACCGCCAAGCAGAAGCGCGTCGCCGCCACCAAGCCGGAGACAACGGACTACCCTGCGCCCGCGCAGCTCACCGCCGAAGCCGACGAAGAGCCTCCGCAGGTCTTGCTGACGATCACTGACGCCGCCGGGAAGGTGGTCAAAAGGCTCACTGGCCCAACCGCGCGCGGCATCCACCGCGTCACATGGAATCTCCGCGGACCTGCTGCCTCGGCAATGCCCGGAGGCCGCAACGCCTTCGCAGGCGATTCGCCTGAGGAGCAGAATCTCTTCTCGGGCGGTCCGTTCGTCCCGCCAGGAGTCTACAAGGTATCGCTCTCCAGGCGACTGGCCGGCGTGACCACACCGCTCGGCACTGAAGCCTCATTCACTGTGGACGCCGACCCCGGCCTGGCCGTCAAGCCCGAGGATCTGAAAGTCCGCGAGGAGTACATCACGCGCGTGCTCGAACTCCAGCGCAAAGTGACCGGCGCACTCGAGTCCGCCAACGGGGCCCGAACCGACCTGACAGCCATCCGCCGCGCTCTGCTCGATTCGTCCGCGGACGCGAAGCTGATCGACGACGTCTCCGCGCTCGACAAGCGCCTCACCAGCATTCTGCGCAAGCTGCGCGGCGACGAAACGCTCCGCGGTCTCGAATCCGGCTCACCTTCATCCATCCAGAGCCGCATCAACTCGGCCGGCTTCGGCAGCCGCAACTCGACTGGGGCGCCCACCGGCACGCAGCGGCTCAACTACCGCATCGCAAGTGAGGAATTCACCGTCGAGCAGCCCCGTCTCCGGGCTTTCCTCGAAGACCTCCGCAAGCTCAAAGCCCAGCTTGACGCCGCCGGTGTCCCTTACACGACGGGCCGCTATCAGTATTGAGAAGCATCGCGCTCATAGCTCCCAGGAAAACCTGGTGAGGACTTCCGGCGTCGGGCCATCGGCGGTGAGCCGCCCATGCTCCAGGAAGAGCGCTCTGCTGGAAACTGCTCGAGCAAAGGCGGCGTCATGCGTAGCCACCAGGCGCGCCTGCGGTAATGATTGCAGCAGTTCGATGAGCGCGCGGCGCGCCGGCGGGTCCAGATGGGTGGTGGGCTCGTCGAGAATGATCAGTTCCGGATTTGTGGCCAGGATTCCAGCCATGGCCGCGCGTTGTTTCTCTCCTGCGCTGAGAGCGTAGGGCGCATTGCCTGCAAGATGTTCGATGCCGACCCGCCGCATTGATTCGCGCGCCAGCGACTCCGCGGCGGCAAGCGCCATGCCGGCCTGAAGAGGCGCAAACATCACGTCCTCCAGCACCGAGGGGAGGAAGAGCTGGTCGCCAGGGTCCTGAAACAGAAATCCGACCTTGCGCCGGATCGCGGCCAGATGGGGCTTTTCCACTGGCACCCCGCCCACCTCAACCTGTCCCTGCCCTGTGAGAATTCCGTTCAGATGAAGAAGCAGCGTCGTCTTGCCGGAGCCATTGGGGCCAAGCAGAACGACGCTCTCACCCGGCTCGATGTCGAATGAGACAGAATCGAGAACAGGACGGCCTGTCCCGTAAGAAAAGCAAAGGCTCCCGACGCTGAGCACCGGACTCATGCGGCCGGCCCTCCGCTCATGCCGCGCGCCAGCATGGCTCGATGGATGCGTTCAGCCCGGTTCCAGGAGGACGCCAGCAGCAACGCGACCGAGGAAGCCGAAATGCGGAAACTGCGCTCCGCCCCGCGGGCCAAGGCTGCGTTGCGAAGCCGGGCAGCCTCGTCGCGCAGAACACCCAAATACCTCCAGGTGAAGCCGATGACGTCCACCAGCAGTTGCGGCATGCCCAGCCGGGCCGCGGCCCCAAGAACGCGTTCCAGGGGCGTGGTTTCCATCAGCAGCACGACAGCCAAAGCCGAGAGATAACTCTTCACAGGCAGGCTCCAGGCGCGAGTCAGATCGCCGGCCCACCAGGAAAGTGCGCTGAACAGAAGAGTGAATGGGAGCACGATTGCAGCCCGCGTGAGCAACCGGCCCGGCGGCACTCGCGCCGCAATCATCCAGGCGAGGATCAACGCGGCCGGTGCGGCCAGCAGACGGCCCGGTGCAACCAGTGCGATGAGAATCAGCAGGCTCATTGCGGCCAGCAATCGAGCCATCGGTGTCCGGAGCACGGCCTACGCGCTCCGCGGGCGCAGGGCGAGACGAGCCAGTCCAGCGACGACAACGTATGTAAGGAACAAGCCGGCGAGTCCGGGGACAGCCTTGCGCAGCCAGGGATTGGCCGCGGTGAGCGACTGGTAGTCGGGAAGCGGTGCGCTGAAGTAGGCCAATTCCTTTCCATCCAGCCCCGCGAGTCCGAGCAGGCGTTCGAGCCCGTCCGGCGCAGAGGAGGCAAAGAGGAATCCCGCCAGGGAGAGACCAAGAGCAATCAACAACAGAACAGCCAGAACCGGTTTCGCTTCACGTCCCGCGTTCACCACCCAGCCAGGCTGGATCCGCTCCAGCGCGCGAAGAACCGACGCCGTGATCACGCCCTCGAGCGCCGCCGTGATCAGAAATACACTCAGCGTCAGCATCAGAACTCCGCCCGGGTAGCGCACTCCGGAGAGCGCCAACTGTCCAAGACAGAGCACGGCGCCTGCGAAGACGGAGACGAAGCCGCCGGCGAAAGCACCCAGCCAACGGTTGGGCGGAAGCAGGCGAAAGACGGCCGCCGCAAGCCAGACTCCTGCCAGGCCCATGTTGAATGCGTTGGCGCCCAAGGCCAGCAGTCCGCCATCTTGAAATACCAGCGCCTGGATGACCAGAATCGCGGTCATCACGACGGTGGCCGCGGCCGGCCCCAGAATCGCTGTCAGCAAGGCGCCGCCGACCAGATGGCCGCTGGCCCCCATCCCGACGGGGAAGTTGATCATCTGCGCCGCGAAGACGAATGCGCCTAGTACGCCCATGCGAGGCGCCGTCACGCTGGCGGCGGATGCGCTGGCGCGGCGACTGGCCCACGCCACAGCGGGGGCGCTCACCGCAGCTAATCCGCCCCAGACCGGCACCGTCAGGAAGCCGTCGGGAATGTGCATGTTGTTCAGTTTCACGGTAGCAAAATTGGAGAAATCGTGCTAAGCGGTCCGCCCTTGGCCTTCGATAGCATGGAGTCCATGACGGTCCGCCAAAGCGCCATCCTGCTTGTCGACGCGCCCGACGCCCGGGGCCAGGTGGCCGAGGTTGCCGGGTTTCTCTATCGCAACGGGGCCAACATTCTCGAAGCAGATCAGCATCGCGATGACCTGAGCAGTCGGTTTTTTATGCGCGTCGAGTGGGACCAGGCTGGCTTCAGGCTTGACCCGGCGGAGTTCGCTTCCGTGTTCGGGCGCGAAGTTGCGGAACGATTCCACATGACGTGGCGCGTGGAATATTCGGCGCGCCCGCTCCGTGTTGCGCTCTTTGTTTCGAAGCAACTGCACTGCCTGACGGATCTGCTGCACCGCCGCCAGACCGGCGAGATGCCGGGCGACTTCCGGCTGGTGGTGAGCAATCACCCCGACGCAGGGCCTCTGGCCGGATTCCATGGCGTCCCGTTCCGCCATATTGAGCTGCGGCCGGGCTCGAAAGATGAGGCCGAGCATCAACAATTGGCGCTGCTTGAAGAGGAGCGCATCGACCTGGTCGTGCTGGCGAGGTACATGCAAGTGCTGTCACCGGCGTTTGTCGACCGCTGGCCTCGCCGGGTCATCAACGTGCATCATTCGTTCCTGCCGGCCTTTAGCGGGGCCAAGCCATACCATGCCGCCTTCGAGCGCGGCGTGAAGTTGATCGGCGCGACGGCGCACTATGTGACAGAGGTGCTCGATGACGGTCCGATCATCGAGCAGGAGGTGCTGCGTGTCAGCCACCGCGATCAACTGGAGGACTTCATTGAAAAGGGTCGAGACGCCGAGCGTCTCGTGCTCTCACGCGCCGTGCGGTGGCACCTCGAACACCGTGTTCTCGTCTCGGGCAACAAGACAGTCGTTTTCGGATAGAAGGAGCAACCCGCAATGATTCTCGGAACTGGCATCGATCTGGCGGAGGTGCCGCGCATTCGGGCCTCCGTCGAACGCTACGGCGAGCGGTTCCTGCACCGCATCTACACCGAGAAGGAGATCGCCTATGTCGAGCGCAAGGCCAACAAGTACGAGCGCTACGCGGCTCGGTTCGCGGCAAAAGAAGCGGGGATGAAGGCCATCGGCACAGGCTGGCGGCACGGCATTCGCTGGCAGGATTTCGAGGTTGCCAATCTGCCGTCAGGCAGGCCGACATTGAGCTTTCACGGCGTAGCGGCGGAGTATGCGCGGCGGTTGGGCGTCACGAACGTGCAGCTCTCACTGACCCACACTGCGGACCTTGGAATGGCCTTCGTCATCCTGGAGGGCTGATTCGCCCGCCGGACTGCGCTGCGCCGTTTCGAGCGCATCTGCCTGCTCGTAGGTGTACAACATGCGATGGATGACGGTGATGTTGCCAATCACGGCGATCACCCACAGCACGGGCGCCATGCGGTCGAACAGCGCGCCGATGATCAATAGCACGACGCGCTCGGGCCGCTCCAGGAAGCCAACCTTGCAGGCCGGAATCACGTTCTCCGCCCGCGAGCGGGTGTAGGAGATCATCACGGAAGCCGTCATCACCACGGCCGTGAGAACGACGTAGAAGTTGCGGTTGACGGTGGCGTAGTAGACCAGCAGGCCCATGAGCAGGGCAAGGTCGGAGTAGCGATCCAGCACGGAATCGAAGAAGGCGCCGAAGCGGGTGACCTTGTTCGTCTCGCGAGCCACGCGGCCATCCACCATGTCGAACAGACCGGCGCCGATGATCACCAGTCCGGCCTGGAAGAACCGCCCGCGGGCAAGTTCCACAGCGGCCCAGATGTTGATCAACAGGCCGACGAAGGTGAGCACGTTCGGGTGGATGCGGGAGAGTGCGAGACCGCGCACGATCCATCCAAGGATCTTGCCGGCCCCCAGGCCGATCGCGCGCGTATATGTCATTGGCGAGGTTCTCCCTCGAAGCTTATTGTGTCAATCCTCGTCGTGGATTGTCTTGAGCTTCAAGATCTCCATTTTACGCGTACCGCCGGGGATAGGAATAGTGACTTCGTCCCCTTCCTTCTTCCCGATCAGGCCTTGCCCGATGGGCGAACTGGGCGAAATCAATCCCTTCGCAACGTCCACCTGCTCGCTGGGGACGAGTGTGTAGGTCATTTCTTCGTCCTTGACAAGGTCCAGAACCTGGACCCGAGAGCCAAGTCCGACACGGTCGCGGGGGATCCTGTTGATGTCGATCATCGACAATTCGGACAGCCGCACCCTGAGCTGGCTAAGCCGGGCGTCGACATAGCGCTGACGTTCTTTTGCGGCGTGAAACTCCGCGTTTTCACGGAGATCGCCGTGCGCGCGAGCCTTCAGGATCTCCTTGGGCAGTTCCGTGCGCATCTCGTATTCGAGCGCATTGATCTCGTCTTGCAGTTTCTTCTTCAGCTCTTCCATGGCGGCCGGATGGCGTTTCCCAGACCTCCATTATACGGGGCTAACGGCCCTGGATACTGAAGGTCGCGCTGGCGTCTCCCGCCTCGACCCGGAAGGAGTTCGTTCCCAGTGCGGCCGGGGCGGACAGTCACGCGCCAGGTATTCTGGAAGATGGATTCGGGACTTGCTCACGATGCTCACCACCTCCGCCCCGCTGGTCAGCGGCGTGACGCGCGGCTCCACGTCGCCGAGCGCGAGGCCGGCGGCATCGTGCACGCGGACCAGGGCGCGTCCCGTCCCGCTGAGAGCTGGCGGACTCGTCGACGTCGACTACGACGATGGACTTCGGGGTATCGACAGTCTTCACGGCATACCAATAGGGGATGCGGGTAGCAACGCCGTTCAGCGAGTTCCGGGCAACGATGAAGCCCTGATAAGCGCCATCGGCCATGCTCGAACCTCGCAATTCGACATTGATGCCGGCCGTTTCACCCCCGCCGAGTGTGAGCGACATCGGGCGAGACCGCAGCTTTGGTTTCATTGGCCGACTCCACCGAAAGAGTGATAGTCGCAGGCTCGGCTCGACAGATTCTTCAAGTCCAGTTTGCGGGTCTGCTCGATGGTTGAGCCACCGCTGCGGAATGTGAGTGAAACCGGCGCAGCCGCCAGCGTCGATTCAAGCGCATTCTTCAGGTTGAGCAGGCCGCCCCCAAAGGTCATGACAGAGGCAGGCGCAGCGGAGGGTTGGTCTGCGGAAGTCGTCGAATTGATCAGCAAGGATCGGATAATCATCCGCAGTCAGGCCTCTTCTGGCGCCTTTCACGGCTGCGGCGGCGCCTGCGACGTAGGGGCCCGAAAAGCTCGTGCCGCTGATCCGCACATAACCGGAATTGGCGCACAGGTCGCAGAACCCGGTCGGCACGGCAGCTGTGACCAGCGACCCGACGGCGACGAGGTCCGGCTTGATGCTCAGGTTCAAGCCTGGACCTTGGCTGGTGAAGGAGGCTGGCAGCTTGGGGTCGTTGGAAACGTCGCCGAATCGAAGTTGGACGCTGAAATCCTCAATCGACTTGAGCGATTCCAGCAATCGGCGGCCATTTGAGTTGCCGATGAAAAGAGAGGGTATCTTCAAAGGCTCTGGTGCGCCGCTCAGATCCATGCTGATGAGGTCTTCCGGGCTGCCGCCGTCGGCTGGGCTCGCGCTGTTATAGATGATTGCCGCCGGCAGCCCCGGCCTTCTGCGCGTTGAGGAGCTTCTGGCGTGAAGTTGCAGGTTCCCCGCCGGATGATAGGAATCTTCCCGCTCAGTGTCCCCTCCTCGTCCAGAGTGCCTGCAGCCTTCAGGGTCACCCGTCGAAGCCACATCAAACAAAGGTCCGCTAACGGGAGCGGCGCCCCCGCTGTTGGAGGAAGCGTTGGCCGGAATCGAGGCTCCCTGCGAAGGCACCACCGCGGCAGAGGTGGTCAGCCGGCTGTTTTGGGTGGCGCCGACGGCGATCACGCGATCATACGATGCATCGTCGTCCACGGTCATTGCGCCCGGGGTATTGCCGGCGGATCGCACCAGGATGATTCCGTTCTCCACGCAACGCTCGAAGGCCATCGACAGTCATCAGGTCCTCGTAACCAACGCCCGGCGAACCGAAGCTCATATTGACGACATCCATGCCATCTTTGATCACGTCGTCGAGGGCGCGAAGGATGTAGTCGCTCGGATAGAAACCTTCAAAATCGGTCACCCGATAGGCGCCCAACCAAGCCCGTGGCGCCACGCCCGCAAAGAAGCCGGCGACAGACGTGTGCGGTGCAGCAGCGGCGACCGATGCCACGGCCGTCCCGTGTCCATGGCCGTCCATCGCGTTGCGCACGGTCCTGTCGTAGCTGCGCGCCACGATGATCTTGTTCGAGGTGAACTGCCGATTGACCTCCTGGTCCACCTGCGGAAAGCCGTCCGGGGCGGGCAGATCCTGCTGTTTGAAGGCCGGATGTGTCACGTCGATGCCTGAATCGAGAATCGCGATCTTCATCCCCTCGCCAGCTTTGGCGTCGCCGCCGACCAGCGACCAGGCGTCGCGCACCTGATGGATGTCGAGTTCGTGCTCCAGCAACACCGGCTTGAAGCGGCGAACACGATGGATCGCCTTCACGCCCGGCAATCCGGCGAGAGCCGCCTCGTCGGGCGCCTCCACGATGAGGGCGTTGGCGACGATCTCAACGCGGGCGTTGACGCGCAGGCCGCGGGCGAGCAATGCGCCCTCTACCGCCCGCTGCTGGCCGGCGACCACCGCCTGCCGTGCTGTCCGGGTCGCCCTCTGAACAGCCGGTTCTTCCGTCAATTCAACGATATAGCGACCGGGAACGAAGTCCTGTGCCCAAACGGGCACGAATAAAAGGAGAAAAAGGAGCAAGCGCATCGTTCGTTTTCTATTCCTGAATCGGCAAGTTGGCCGTCGGAGATGAGACTCCCGAGACTGTTACCGTGACCGCCGTTTGCCGCCCGGAGGCCAGATCATCCGGTATCCGCACGATCACTTCATAGATGCCGGCCGCTCCGGCGAGGAGGGCTGCGGATTCCACCGGGACTTCGCGATCACCCAGCTTCACAGTTATAGAACCCTCCACCCGGGAGGAGAGTTCCGCCGCCGGGGGTTCACCCGAGGCGGGGCGGTTGCTGACGGGGCCAAGCCCGTTGGCGCGTAACTTAACCAGAGAGCCGCGGCGCGCGCGATTGCCAGACGTGATCCGGGCGCCATCCTCGGCGCGGGCGTCGATCCAGATTTCGTCGGATTCCGTGTCTCGCGCCGTCCACCAGGCCGGGCCGTAGTTGGCCAGCGGAACCTTGTAAGTCGTTGTGTTCGTGAAGCCGTCCAGGCTGACTTTGGTGATGACGCTGGTCAATCCTTCCAGTTCCCAGGGCAGTTGCACATCCACGCGGTCGTCAGCGACAGACACCATCCGCCCGGGCAAACTCACCTTGCGATCGGGTTCGTCGAAACTGACGCTGACGCCGGCGAGCGAGAGCGGCAGCGTCCCGCCGCCAGTAGCGAGGGGCAATTCTGACAGCCCACGGCCGAAGATCGAGATGATCGAACCGGCAGCCATGCCGTTGCCGGCGCTGCCGCTGGCGGCGTTCACGACGCCACCATTTTCGATGACGGGCTGCAGCCGAACCGCGCCAAGGAAGGTGATCGGGCTCAACTCTGGAATCTTGGCCTCGATGATGTGCTCGCCCAGACTCTCGCCCAGCCACACGGTCGTGGCTTCCGCGATGCCGAGCGAGTCGGTGCGGGGGTCGGACACGCTCGGATAGGCTTCCGTGATTTCTCCCCCGCCGCTGAGGTAGCGCCACGTGACGGGCACATTCGGCACGGGCAAGGCCCTGTTTGTCGACCACCTTGAACAGCAGCCCTCCGCTCAGCCTGCGACCGGCCTCGCCCACGAAATCGTAGTTACGCAAGGGAATGATGTTGTAAGGCACCCCGTCGGTCACCATGTAGAGGAAGGGGATCTGGAAATCGGCGCCTGCGCCAGACACAATGATCGCGCCGTCGTACATTCCCGGGGGGACTGGGGATCTGCCTCCCAGCGTCACTTGCACTGACCTCGTAGCGGAGTTGGGCTGCACGGTGAATTGGCTTGGTGAAAACGTGATCGTCCTGTCGTCGTCATTCACGTATCGCTGGACCCTCAAACTGATGCTCATTTCGCGGGAATCGTGGTTGCGGAAGACCAGCGTCCGGGTTACTGGGAAATTGCTCGCACCAAGTGCGCCGAAGTTCACTGAAGCGGGAGAAACCGTGGCCAGCGTTCTCACGGCAGTATCAGCGTCCAGAAGTCCTGCGCCCATGCTCACGACAAACGCATCGCGCAACTGCAGGTCCGGCGTCTCCTCGAACATATTCGGGTTCGCGGTATTCACTACCGACGACTTCAGAACCCCCGCGCGTTCTCCCTCGGGCAGAGAGGTCAACGCCGGGAAAAGCTGCCGGGACAAGGCGACAGCACCGGCAACGATGGGAACCGCGAAGCTCGTCCCCTGGGCCACCGTATATCCCGTCGTGGAGTACATATCGCCGATCGGATCAAACCGCTGCGTGGCGACGAACATGTTTTCGCCCGGAGCGACGAGATCCGGCTTGATCTCATTGGTGCCGATCGCCGGACCAACGGAAGAGAAGTAAGACACGACGTCCTGGAAATCCGTGAACGGCACTTCGACCCAATTGGGGTTGAGCGTGACGCGAAGCTCCGGTTCAGCTTGACACCAGGATACGCAACAGCTTGCCGTTGTCGTTGCTCATCAGCGCCAAGGGGATGGCGGTGTACTGCAGGTTACCCGGAGAAAACACGAAGTTATTGCCTTCCGCGCGCATCAGCAGCACGGCGCGGGCGCCCGCCTTGGAGGCGTTGATCACTTTCACGCGCGAGCTGCAGCCGTCAGCCTGGACAAAGGCGATGGCACCGCTCAGGGAGCCGCGCGCAAGGCTGGAACAAGCCTGGCCGTTGCCATCCAGGGATGTTACGTCGATCAGTTTCGCCGTCAGCGGCTCCACTGGCCGGGGACCGTTGCCGAATAGGATTGGCGCGGGTTTCAGCGCATCGGGAGCATTGCCGGACTCCGCGGTCAGGGAATTGAAGAGCCTGTGTGAGTTGCCTGAGGAGCCGACCGTGATTACGTCGGGGCTGGTGCCCGGCGACGTGATTGAATTGCGGGCAGGCAGGACGAGGCTGATGTCGCCCTCGTTGCCTGCAGCTACGACAACCGCCATGCCGAGTCGCTTAACGTTCGCCAGCGCCGCGATCCACGGATCGCAGGGCTTGCCCTGCACACTGCCGGTGCAGCCGTTCCCAACGGTATCGTTCGGGACCAAAGACAGCCGGGAATCCCAGCGACAGCGTGGCCACGTCCATGCCGTCGAGCAGCGCATCTTCCAGCGCCTTCATGACAACGAAATCGAACGTGACGTCATTGACGCCCGGCGAACCAAAAACCTTGTAACTGCCCACACGGGCGCGCGGCGCCACGCCTGAAATCGATCCGATAGGGGAATCGTGAATGACGCCGGCGGCCAGCATTGCAATCGCGGTGCCGTGGCCGACGCGGTCGCGCGGCGTGAAGTCGTCCGGGCGGGTCCACTCGAGGTTATCCGACTCGGCCAACAGGCGTACATAGCTGCGAGCCGCGATCACCTTCTTGCTGGTGTAGTCGCATTCGCCGTCGCTCTGCCGGCATAAACGGCCTCCCGAGGGTTCGTCGAAGCCCTGGTCATTGAAGGCAGGGTGGGACTGGTCGACGCCCGTGTCGATAATGCCGATTCGAGTACCATCGCCGGCAGTGGCGCCGCCACTGAAGGCGGTATTCCAGGCTTGGGGTGCTTTCACTAGCGGCAATGCCTTGTTAGCGAATCGCTTGCCGGCCGTGGCTGGAATCACCTGCACCACACCAGCAATCCCCGTTGCCTTCTCTGCCTGCTGCGCGGTGCCGCGCACGAAAACCGCGTTCAGGATCACCTGCGTCGAGCCGATGGTCTCCATGCCCATGTGCGACAGTTCGCGGCTCAAGCGCGCCTGCCGGCCGGCGATCTCGTCGCGGCCCAATCCGGCTGATGCCGAACCTAACTGCGCGCGACTCGCAACACGTTGTGAGAGTGGGGCCTCTTCGAGAATGACGATCCAGCGGCCGGTGTCCACGGCAGGCACTTGACGTGCTGCCGGCTCCTGCCCGATGGCGGCCCACGCGGCCAAAAAGATAAGGGCAAGTCGTTGAAGTCTCACGTTCAGTCGGACGTCTCCTGTCGAAATCGCGTTACCTTGTTGCGTCGAAGGCACTTTCCAGACGGGTCAGGAACTCGTCCATTTCGCCTCGTGTAATCGTTAGAGGGGGGGCCAGGCGCAACACGTTCCCGTCGAGGCCGCCTTTTCCGAAAAGAATGCCGCGCTCCCTGCCAAGCTCCATCATTTTCGCTGTTTCTTCGATGGCGGGCTCACGGCTTTCTCGGTCCTTAACCAGTTCCAGGGCCTGCATCAGCCCCATGCCGCGAACATCGCCGATGAGCGGGAACTGCGTTTTCATACGCTCAAGGCGCTCACGGAGATAAGCGCCTTCTCGCTCGGCGTGTTCCACCAGGTTGTTGGATTCGATGTAGTCGATGACAGCGTTGGCCGCCTCGGCGGCGATCGGGCTGCCGCCAAAAGTGGAGATGGTCATCTTGGGCACTCGCGCGGCGACCTCGGGGCGCGCCGCGGTGACGGCGACTGGAAAACCGTTGCCCATACCCTTGGCCGAGGTCAGAATGTCCGGCTCGACGCCCCAATGCTCGATGCCGAACCATTTGCCGGTTCTACCCCAGGCTGTTTGCACTTCGTCAGCGATGAACAGTCCGCCTCGCCGGCGCACGGCTTCGGCCACCCGCGCGAAGTACTCCTTCGGCGGTGTGATGAAGCCGCTGGTTCCCTGTATAGGTTCGGCGATGAAGGCTGCGGGGCGGCCCGAGGTCTGCGTCCTGATGACGTCCTCAACATCGTCTGCGCAGCGCACGTTGCAGGTGGGGTATTCCAGGCCGTGGGGGCAGCGGTAGCAGTAGGCGTTGTGGGCGAAGGCGAAACCCGGGGCGGCCTGTGTTCCCACGCGCCAGGTGCTTTGTCCCGACATCGCCATGGCCATGCCTGTACGGCCGTGATAGCCATACCGCAACGCGATGATTTCATTCGCGCCGGTGGCCGCGCGCGCCGCGAGGACCGCCATTTCATTGGCCTCGGTGCCGCTGTTGGAGAAGAAGCACTTGGTCAGCTTGCCGCCAGGGCTCAGGCGGCCGATCGTGCCTGCGAGTTGAACCGGCGGTTCGGTGGCGAACAGAGTCGAAGTGTGCGCCAGCGTGTCCAACTGCCGCTTGATCCTGGCGTTGACCTCCTCATTGCAGTGGCCGACGCTGATCACCAGGATGCCGCCGAAGAAGTCGATGTACTCTTTGCCGTCGATGTCGAAGACTGATGTGCCTTTGGCGCGCGTGATGACCAACGGCTCGCCGTAGTAGTGCAATTCGGCGGGAAAGAGATGCTCCCGCCGCGCCAGGAGAAGTTCTTGCTTTGTCATGTTGGAATCTCGATTGTAGTCCGCGTGCCTTCACCGGTCTGTGACGTGACGGACAACCTGTACGCCGCGCCAAATAGAACCTGCAGCCGCTCGTTCACGTTGGAGACGCCGATGCCGGGATGTTCGAGGATGGAGCTGAGCCGGGTCTCGTCGATGCCAACGCCGTCGTCGGCTACGGTCAGGAACAATCGCGGGCGTTCGTCGGTCTGCTCGAGCCTGGTTTCCAGCGTGACTGTTCCGCCCTCGACTCGCGGAGCCAGGCCGTGCTTGATGCTGTTCTCGATCAGCGGCTGCAGGAGCATGGCCGGCACCTGGCAGTCCAGAGTCGCCTCGCCGATTCTCTTCTCGAAGCGCAGCTTTTCGCCGAATCGGGCCATTTCGATGGAGAGGTAGTCCTCGACGAAAGCCAACTCGTCCCGGAGCGGGACGAAGTTGTCCGTCTTCCGCAGCAGCCGCCGGAGGATGCGGGAGAGTTTCGATACCACCATGCGGGCCATCTCCGGGTTTGTCCGGATCAGCGAGCTGACCGTGTTCAAGGTGTTGAAAAGGAAATGCGGGTTGATCTGGGAACTGAGCGTGGCCAGCCGCGCCTGCACCAGCAGCCGTTCTTTGGATTCAAGCAGCCGCTCGTTGCGGGCGCTTGCCCACGTCTTCAGCGGAATCGATACGGTGAACAACGTGGTGAAGAAGACGGCCACGTTGGCCCAGGTTCTGCCCGGCTGGTACAGCGTGAAGAGGAATTTGCCCTGGAAGAGCTGAGTGAGGGTGTAGCGCATCAGCTCAGCCAAAGCGACGACGACGAGGCAGGCAATGCCATACAGGCTGCGTTCGCGCTCAGTGGGATAACGGATCAGCCGGTAGAGGCTGAGGTCGAAAAACGGCGAAAACCGCCAGATCCATTCGCGGTCCTTGGCCAGATCCCGCAACAAACCGCCGAGAACGCCGACGGCGGCGTACAGCGGCATCGCCAGGTATTCGCCTTTGGCCATGGCAGGCAGCGACGACAGAATTCCGGCGAGCAGGCCCGGAGACGTAGCCGCCGATGACACCGGCGAGCATGGAGCCTTCGAGCGACATTTCGGCCGCCAGGTAGGTGCGCGTGGAGATGCGGACAAAGCTGGATACGCCGCAAAATGCTGAAATTCCGAGGCTGAGCTGGACGCGTTCGGGCATCGAGCGGTCCTCGCGGAGCAGCAGGTTCAGAAATCGTGACGACCGCGAAAGGATGCTTGCGATCGACGCCGCGGCGGCGAGCTTCACCAGGAGAATGATCAGGTGCTGTTCCACGCGTCCGAGGGAGCTGCGCGCCCCATACTATTATGGAGTTTGCACCCCCTTCCCATGTCCGAGCCTATGCCCGAGACCGATTCCCCCGCTGTCACCCGCGTCGCCGAGGCCGACTTCCCGACGGAGTACGGCCATTTCCGCATCTTCGGTTTCGAGGGTACGGACGCCAATGGCGAGAAAGAGGAAGCGGTCGCCGTGGTGCTGGGCGACTTGGCGGCCAGGCAGCCGGTGTTGGTTCGGATTCACTCGCAGTGCCTGACCGGAGACGTCTTCCACAGTCTTCGCTGCGACTGCCGGGCGCAGTTGGAGATGTCGCTGGAGATGGTGGTGCAAAACGGCCGCGGCGCCATCATCTACGAGAAGAAGGAAGGCCGCGGCATCGGGCTGGTGAACAAGATCCGCGCTTACGAATTGCAGGACAAAGGCGCCGATACCGTCGAGGCCAATGAAGCGCTCGGCTTCGATGCCGACCTGCGCGGTTATCAGATCCCGGCGGCGATTCTTAAAGAACCTGGGGGTTACGTCGGTCCGCCTGCTGACGAATAATCCCGACAAGATCGACGCGCTGGAGCGCGAGGGAATTCAGGTTGTCGAGCGGGTGCCGTGCCAGGTGCAGCGCAGCGACGACTCGGGCCGATACCTGTTGACCAAGAAGGAACGCCTGGGCCACTTGCTGGAGTTGTAATGATCCTTCTGCTGCTGTGGGTGAACCTGGGGACCATCTCCTCGATCCCGGGCTTCGCCGCTTTCTGGGACTTCCAACTCAAGGACGCGGAAGGGCGCCTGATCGCCCACACGCCGGAGGGCTCCAAGCGAAGTTACCCGTTGGAACCGCGGAGTTGGCTGCACGACTACCAGAAAACGGGTCCGCAGGCCACCGCTGACGATCTCGCAGCGCGCACGGTTGAGGGCGGTCCGTTCGGCAAGGCGGTGAGGTTCCACAAGGACGACCCGCTGACGTTTTACTTGAGGGTGCCGCGGACCGAAGTCGAGAATTCGCCGATCGACTGCAAGGGGCCGAAACGATCCGTGACGCTGGTTGCCTGGGTGGTGAAGGACCCGTCTTCGCATCACGGCATCGCGGGCATCTGGCACGAGGGAACCGACCGGGCTCCTGTCGCCGTACGCGAGGAGGGCCGCCGGCAGTACATGTTGTTTGGCGGGCTCGCCGCGCGTCCAGGCGCCGTCGCCGGCCACGTTTCAGACAGCGGCGCGGGATCTTTCGGCGACATCTATGCGAGGCATATCGCAGTGACTCAGGCGACGATGGCTCCGCCTGGGTCGGCCAAAGAGTGGTCGGCCATCGCCATGGTCTTCGACAACGACGCTGATACCGTGACTGTGTATCTCAACGGCGAGGCGCCGGAGCATTGGATCGACGCCCCTGAAGGCAACTCGATGTTCAAGCACCAGGCCAAGGCGTGGGCCGAGGGGCTCTACCGGCCCCCGCCGGCGTTCGCGCGGGTCGAGGACGGACAGTTGAAGAGCCTGCGCGCGAATCCCTATTGGTTCCCCTACGATCTCTACACTCCACCGCCGGGAGAAGGGGCCCCGTTTACGATCGGCAGGCCAATCGCCAGTTGGACGCACGCCGCGTTCTCAGGGCTGATCGGCGGCGTCGCTGTGTACGACCGCGCGCTCACACCAGCCGAAATCAAGCGGCTTGCGGGCACATCGATTCACCCCTAAGCTTCGCGGTCGTAAAACTGGAAGCAGACTCCGGATGGGACGATCATGTGGAACTCCCGCCGCCCCCAGGATTTCATCTCCAGCGGGCCGACTCGCGCCGCGATGCCGCGATACTCTTCGTAGAGCGCATCGAGATTCGAAACGCCAAAGCTGAAGCTGGCGTTCTCTGCCCACTGCCGGTCGTTATTCTCCACGAGGAGAAACGAAACGTCGTCGCGCACGATACTGGCCATGGAACCTGCCTGCCAGACGACTGAGAATCCCAACTGGTCCGTGTGGAACTTCGGGCGTCCGACAGGCTGCCGCCGGTGGGGATCATCGGCGTAACCGAGAGCAATGTAGCGCGGTCTTTTGCCATTCCCGCATTGTAGCGGCCCTTCACTTCTTCGGGTTCATCATCTCTTCCCAGCGGTCGCGGCGCCATTTGGTTGGGGGCGGTAGCGACTTTGTTTGCTCCCGGAAAGCGCGCTCCATCTCGCGAGCGACCTGAGGAAGCTGTGTGTAGAGATTGCGCACCTCGCCCGGGTCCTCGCGCAGATCGTACAACTCGTAGCGTGCCGGTGCGCCATCCGGCGCCTCTCTGTAGAGTCCCGCCGGTGTCGTCGTGACAAACCGCAACAGATAATTGCCGTCGGTGATGACCCAAGCGCCCGGCGATTCCTCGCGGCGCTGCTGCGCGTCCCCAATGACGGTCTCTCCCGTGAAACCCCAGGCCCGCGAGTGAATCCCGGCCCACATGAGGTTGTCATGAACATGCTTCGCCTTGCCGGAAAGCAGCGGCAGCAGGCTTCGGCCGTCCAATCCTTTGGGGGCCTCGATCCCGGCAGCATCCATCGCCGTGGGCATGATATCGAGCATTGATACGATCTCATTCCGCGTTTGCCCGCCAGGGAATACGGCAGGAAACCGCACTACCATCGGGACGCGGATTCCGCCCTGATGGAAGCCGCCTTTGTGCCCCGGATACCGTCCGTTTCCGGGTGCGGGCGTCTCTATCGAAAGCGGCGCACCATTGTCCGCGCACAAAACAAACAGCGTGTTGTCCCATTCCGAGCCAAGCGCCTCCTTCATCGCCGCCGACGCCCGCGTCCACGGCATTCACATGGGCGTAGAAATTCGAGAGCGAGTAGGGCGCGCCGGCGAACTTCGAGAAATGCCTGTCCGGCGCCTGCGGTTTCAGAGGCCCGTGCACGGCATGGAACGCCACTTCGGCGAAGAACGGCTTGCCCTCACCTCTCGCCTTGCGCATGAACGCGATCGCTTTCTCTGTGAAGAGCTCGGTGTTGTAGCGCGGCTGCTTGCCCGTGTACTCCCAGTTCTCCCAGATGTGTTCAGAGTCGTAGAAGGGACACTCCCAGCGGTTGTAACCGAAGTAGTAGTCGAAGCCATGGTTCAGCGGGTGGTGCTCGCGAATCACCGAGCCGAGGTAGCCCGTGGGGTTGACAGGCTTGCCGTCGCGGACCGCGGCTACACGCAATGCCTCATTGCGAGTACCTGCGTGCCATTTGCCGATGAAGCCGGTCGCGTAGCCCGCCTTCTGAAGATGCCGGGCGAGCACAACGCCCTGCGGCAGTCCAGTCGCCTCGACGTCGGTGTTCTGGTAGATGCCGAACCGGTTCTGCATCTGCCCGGTGAGTACGCCGCAGCGCGCGGGCGCGCACAGGTTGGACGGGGAGAACGCGTTGGTGAAACGCGCACCCTGTCTGGCCAGAGCGGAAACCACTGGCATGGCGCGGCGGGAAAATTCCAGAGCCTGCTCCGGCTCGTAGCCAGCCTTACGGCGCTTGAGGAAGTCAGCGTAGGCGGGGTCGAGATCGGCCGCTGTCATTACCTCGGCATAGGGTGAGCACTGTCCGATGCCGAAGTCGTCCAGCATGACCACCAGCACGTTCGGCCGTTTCGAGGGGGCGAACGCCGAAGCGACAGCAGTTAAGCCGCCGCCGGTGAAAGTTCTTCGAGAAATGGAGGCCATGCTGGCCCGATTATTCCATCTCGCCGGGACCTCCACGTCCGGCCACGGCAGGTCCTCGAAACACCGCGTTCAGAAACAGGACATTGAGTCCGTCCATGAAGGCGCGGAAGTTGGGATCGGCGGTAAAGGCGACAACGACGCCACGCCCTTCGCTCTGCACCATCACGAACGGCTTGAGCGCGAGTTGCTTGCGCGTGTCGTCCCAGGCGTAGCCTGAAGCCAGAACGTCTTCGGGCGTGGAGAACACGACGGCATTGATGCCTTTGTCCTGCTTGAGTGGTGCATAGATCCCCCGCCCATCGAACAACACATTCAGTTTCTCCGGCAGACCGGCGGTGATCCATTGCTCCGGGTCAACTTTGGCGCGAACAATCACGCCGGCGAGCGGATCCGGCAGAGGATTGTCGGGCCGGATAGCCAGTTCGTATTCCGCGTCGGTCGAGAGCAGTTTCCCGGGCGGCGGACCGCCTGCTCCAGGGCCTGTCTGCCCGCCCGGCGCGGCTCCCGGCGCGGCCGGCTTGGCGGCATCGGCGGGACGGCCGCCCACGGCTGGAGCGGCCTCACGGGCTAGCCCCTCCTGCTGAGTCGCCAGCAAACCGACTTGCGGACTCGTCAGGAACGATACGGCGCTGCCCAGTGCAATCAGCGTTCCGCCGCCGCGGACCCAGCTCTTGAGGCGATCCACCACCCCGGAGGACATCGCCTGAGCGTAGCCGCCGAATCCGGCCGGAGGCAGAATGATCACTTGAAACTTCGTGAGGTCCGCGCGGCCCATCGACGAAGCGCGGATCACGGTCACCGGATATCCGTACTGCCTTTCAAGAACGAAGCGCGTCGCGCCCGCCGCCAGCGACGAGGTCGGCTCGTCCCAGAGCAGGGCTACGGCCGGCTTCTTCAGCATCAGCACATTGTTGCTGCCAAAGTTGATGCCGTCGTCGACCCAACTGGAGGCAGTCGGCACGACTTCGGCGCCGCTCGAAGCGGCAATCTTCGCGACGGTGTCGTGCACCGAGGCCGGGTTCTGCTGCACTTGAACGATCAACGTGCCGGTGGGATACTTGCGGCCGTTCTGCGTGAAGGCCTTCTGCGCCGAGTGAACCTTCAGACCCTCACGAAGACTTGCAGCCAGGAAGCGCCCTGCCGCCTGAGTGCCCCAGGGCACCACGTAGGCGACTTCCGCTCGCCCTGGAACCGAGCCCTTGGGCTGATACGCGCCCGACACCGGCTTGAATGCGCCGGCAGACGCTTCGGCCACCGAGGCGCACTCAATGTTGTAGAGCATCGGCAGGCTCCAGCCCGTCACGTCGTAAATCTCATCCGGCAGTTTCTTCTTGCGCCTGCGCTCCTGCTCGGCCAGAAATACGGACTCCATCGGGATGTTGGGCTCCATGCACTGCGCGCAGGAACCGCTTCCGCGGCTGCGCAGCGCTGACCACGTACGAGCCGGCAGGAAATTCCTTGCCGCCGTTCTTGAACGCCGTGTCCGCCTGTTTGCACCTCGACGCCCTGCTCCGCCAGCAGGTGGGCGAGCTTGTCCACCGCCGATGACGTCGCCGCGCCGAACCAGGATGTACTCCTTGGTCGCCTCCTTCTGCCCCTCTTCAACAGCAGTCTGCTGATAGCGGTAGTAGCGTTCGAGCAGCGCCTTGCGGTTGGCGGAAGCCGCTTCGCACGTCGAGACGCTGGCCACGAAATGCTTCTTCACGCTTTCCTTGAACGTGTAGAGCGTGTCGTCGCTCTTTCGCACGACCAATCCGCGAACACTGGCGTTCTCATAAGTCATCCCCATGCCGCCGTAGTACCAGGGCCACGACGCGCCGTATCCCGGGTAGAACTCGTCGAACACTTCACGCGTGAAATAGGGATAGCCGAACTTGTCGAACCACTTTGCGTTGTTCTTGCCGAACCACGACATCTGCTCCTTCTGTTCCGCAGTGAGATGCGGATTGTAAGGCGCGGCGCCGGGCGCGAAGAAGTAAGTGGTCTCTGTCCCCATCTCGTGCAGGTCGACGGCGACCAGGGGACGCCATTCCAGCATGTACTTGATGCGGCCGCGAGTTTCCGGCTGCGTGAGGGCGAACCAGTCGCGGTTCATGTCGAACAGGTAGTGATTGCTGCGTCCGCCCGGCCAGGGCTCGGCGCGCTCGGCCGCGACCGGGCTGGGGTCGGGTTCGAGGCCGCGGCTCTGTTCGAAGGTGAAGACGAAGCGGTCGCGGCCATCCGGGTTCTGCAGCGGGTCGATGAGCAGGACAACGTTCGCCATCATGTCGGCGGTCAGCTTGTCGTTGCGCGATGCCAGCAGGTGGTAGGCCGTCATCATCGCGGCGTCCGGCGAGCTGATCTCGTTGCCGTGGACGCCATAGGCGAGGCTGATGACGGCGGGCATCGATTCGATCAGGGGGGTGGCGGCAGCCCCGCCGGTCATGCGCGGGTCGGACAACTTCTTCATTCCGGCCTTGATCTCGTCGAGCTTGCGGATATTGGCCTCGGAGGATACCGCCGCGTAGAACAGCCTGCGGCCCTCCCAGGTCTTGCCGTACTCGAAGATCTTCAGGCGCGATGGCGCCGCTGTCGCCAACGCCTCAAAGTACTTGCCGATGTCGGCGTGAGTCGCGTGCTTTTCGCCAGGCGCGAAACCGAGCACCTTTTCGATAGTAGGAATCGCGGGATCATATTGGGCCCCGGGCCAGAATTCAAACTGCTGGGCAGCAGCGCCGGAGGCAAACATAATAGAGAGAGCAGTATCCTGTTCATGGAAACAATCAGGATAGCGCGCCCAAGGGGAGTGCCATCGGCCTTGACCACGTAAATGTGGATGCCCCCAACAACACCGCTCGAACTCGTCAGGTATTCGGCCACGGCGGCAAAATCGGTTCCTGGCGCGTGCGACGTCGCGTGTTCGACAAACGCGGCGAGGCTTGATTTGAACATGGCGCAGTGGTTGAAGGGGGCGCAGGACGCGCCCCCTGGAGGCGGGATTAGGCTGAAAATCAGTTAGTGATGTCGTGGGTGGTCGAACGGGCGCGAACCTTGGTGTAGAGTTCTTCCCACGCCTTGTGGGATGCGTGATTGGCATACGCCTGGAAAGCGGCGTCGCTCTCGAATTCCATGACGAATGCGTCGGTGAACGGCCGGTTCTTCATCGAACCGTCCGGCTGCTTTTCCATGTAGGCGCCTTGCACCTTGACGGACTTCAGCCAGATGTTCTTCATCCCCGGCACCTCGGAGGCCATCTTCTCGATGCCGTCCAGAACCGCCTTCTTCTGTTCGTCCGTAGTGCCGTCTTTGTAATAGAGAGTCACCACGTGGATGATTGACTTCGGCTTGGAATACTTGTTGGCGGCATAGCCGGCCACTGCACCCAGGGCAAGCAGCGCGAGCGAGGCTCCAATGAGTTTGGTTCGTGTGAATTTCAATTGCATGCGGGCTCCTCTTTTTCTTCAGTTATTGCCGGGGCGCCGAGTGGCGCCGGCAGTCCAGACCAGTCTTCACAGATGATGATCGAGTTCGCCGGGTTGCGAGGATCGTATTTGACGTTGACCGGGCCGATAAAGCGAGTCAGGTCCACCGGCAGCATTGCTGCCATGAAAGCCACATCCTGAGACGCCGAGTACTCAACGCCGGCCAACTCGTATTGGTAATACAGCGCATCCTGGCCGGTCTCGGTCAGAATGCCTTCGACCGTGCGTCGGTGTTCATTGAGCGCCGCACGCCGCCGGCGCTCCCTTTCCTCGGGCGTGAGCTTTCGCTTCAACACAATCCAGATGGCCAAGGCGATCAGCGCCGCAGATGCGGCGGCTCCGAGGGCCATTCTGGGGTCAAGAAAGATCTGGATCACTGGGTACAACTACCGCGCGGCGGGTTCTCCTTGAAATGCTTTCGCGTAATCCTTCAGGAACTGGTCGAGTCCCTTGTCGGTGAGCGGATGATTGAACAGCGAGTCGAGCACCTTGAAAGGCATTGTGCCGATATGCGCTCCCGCCTTCGCGGCCTCGATGACGTGCAGGGGCGAGCGCAGACTGGCTGCCAGCACCTGGGTCGGATACCCGTAGTTCTTGTAAATCGTGCAGATGTCGCGGATCAGGTCCATCCCGACTGACCCCAGGTCGTCCAGGCGGCCGACGAAGGGGCTGACGCACCAGGCACCGGCTTTGGCGGCCAGGATTGCCTGTCCTGCCGTGAAGCACAGGGTGACGTTAACGCGGATTCCCTTCTTGCTCATGGCGGAAGTCGCCGTGATGCCATTTCGTGTCAGCGGCGCCTTCACGATGATGTTTGGATGAATGGCCGCCAGCGCCACCCCTTCCCTGATGATGCCATCGACATCGGTGGATACGACTTCTGCGCTGATCGGCCCGTCCACGATCTTCAAAATCTCCTGGATCTGCTGTTCAAGCGGAACACCTTCCTTGGCAATCAGGCTCGGGTTGGTGGTGACGCCATCCACCACGCCCCACGCCGCGCCCTGCCGGAGTTCGTTGAGATTCGCTGTATCGAGAAAGAACTTCACACGCACCCCCTGTCCGGTTCGCTATTTCTCCTCAACCACGAGATTCTCCAGGACGCCCAGTCCGGGGATCTCGACTTCTACCCGGTCACCAACAATCAGCGGACCCACGCCCGGGGGAGTCCCTGTCGCGATCAGGTCGCCCGGCTCGAGAGTCATGAATGCGGTGACGTAGGTCAGAATAGCATCCACGCTGAAGATCATGTCTCTCACCGTGCCATCCTGCTTGACCTCGCCGTTGACCCTTGTGATGATACGCAGGGAATCGAACTCCACCTGTTCTTTGGGCACCCACCACGGCCCGACGGGGCAGAACGTGTCGAAGCCTTTGCCGCGCGTCCACTGCCCGTCTTTCTTCTGAAGGTCGCGGGCGGTCACGTCATTGACGATCGTATACCCGGCTACGTAGTCCAATCCTTGCCCGGGAGCGAGTTTGCGCGCGCGGCGTCCGATAACCAGTCCGAGCTCGCCTTCGAAGGAGACCAATTGGGAGAGCTTGGGGTAGACGATTTCGCCCAAGTGAGCGTTGAGCGACGAAGGAGGTTTGAGAAAGATGATCGGCTCGGATGGGACGGCGTTGCCAAGTTCCTTGGCGTGGTCGGCGTAGTTCCTGCCGACACAGACGATCTTGGACGGCGACACGGCCGGCAGCAGGTGCGTCTGGCGCAGCGTCCACTGTTCGCCTCCTTCAAGGAAAATGCGGCCCTGATCGAAAACGCCCTTGCCCACGCTGTGGTGAGCGTCCGTCGCAGTCATGGCGACCGCCGGATCTTTAGCGAATCGAACGTAGCGTGTCATCAGAAGGCTCCTCTGGTCTATTTTGGCTTTTCCGGGGCGATAATCTCCACCGGATCGCAGGGCTTGCTGAGGTTGCCCGCTGTGTCGACTGCCGCGACGGCGTAGCGATAACGTTTGCCCGCGGCGGCGGTCGGATCGCTGCCCGCCGGCAGCGGCACGGGTTCCCCGAGTTTGGCAAGCGGCGCATCCTCCAGGGATCGATAAATCTGGTAGCCTGCCAAATCGTCTTCCACGTTGCGCTCCCAGGCCAATTCGACTCCGTTCAGTCCGGCAATTGCCGTGAGCCCGTTGGGCGTCGCCGGGGCAAACTCGTCCAGGTAGGTCACGCTCAGGATCTCGCCGGGCTCACCCTCGACCTGCTGTTCGCCCTGAGGCAGCATCGCCTGCACCCAATAGCTGTACTTGGCGCCAAGAACCGCTCCAACGTCCATCCAGCTCGGATCGCGAGCCAGCCCGAGCACCACTGCGCCCGGCGCGTCCTCGCTGCTCCGCCACACACGCCAGCTTGCATTCCCCGGAAGTGCCGGTCCCTTCCAGGTCAGGTAGACACCCTTCACGTCCCCCTTCGCGGCCAGAGGAGCTGGCCGGGGAAGGGGCTTAACTACGGTCAGCACGCGCAAGTTCGACCAGTCGCCGCCCCTCCCGGTGGGCCCCAGCGCTCGCGCGGCGAAGATCATCTCCTTGCCTTGCCACTGGCTTGCGGGGAGGCGATGTTCAACCGGCTCGGCTCCTTTGGCAGGAACCACATACTTTTCCGCGCCTGCCGCCCATCTCCAGATTTCGAATTCCCCTTCACCTTTCGGACCAACCCTCAATTCGATCTCCTGCAGCGATTTCAGCACAAGATTGTCGGTCGATTTCAGCGAAGGCGTGAACTCAAGGATGATCTCACCCCCACGCTGCACGGCGCGCAGATCGGTGATGCGCTCGGGGATATTCAAGGCGGGAGGCAACGGGTCTCCCACGTAGCCGCATCCGGCCAGGAACGCGAGGAGAATAGCGGGAAGACAGCGGCGCATCAGAGGATGTAGCGGCTTAGATCCTGGTTTTCGACGATGTCGGTCAACTGCTTGCGCACATAGGCAGCGTCCACTTTCGCCTTCTTCTTCTTCAGGTCCGGGCCCTCGAAGCTGATCTCTTCAAGCACCCGCTCCAGGATCGTGTGCAGCCGGCGGGCGCCGATATTCTCGCTGCTTTCGTTGACCCTGCGTGGCGAACCGCGCGACCTCGGCGATCGCATCGGCGGTGAAATCCAGCGAGATGCCTTCCGTGTCCAACAGCGCCACGTACTGCTTGATGAGAGCGTTGCGCGGTTCGGTCAGAATGCGCACAAAATCGTCTTCGGTCAGCGCCTTCAGTTCGACGCGGATGGGGAAGCGTCCCTGCAATTCCGGAATCAGGTCAGACGGCTTGGAAACATGGAACGCGCCGGCGGCGATGAAGAGGATGTGATCCGTGCGGACGAATCCGTAGCGAGTGTTGATGGTGGTTCCCTCGACGATCGGCAGGATGTCGCGCTGGACGCCCTCGCGGCTGACGTCAGGACCGTGCCCGCCTTCCCTGCCCGCGATCTTGTCCACCTCGTCGAGGAAAATGATGCCATTCTTCTCGACGCGCTCGACTGCGATGCGCGTCACCTGATCCATGTCGATCAGTTTGTTCTCCTCCTCCATGACGAGGTAGTCATAGGCGTCGGCAACGCGCATCTTCCGCTTCTGGGTGCGGTTGCCGAACAGGGATGGCAGGAACTCGCGAAGGTTCATGTCCATCTCTTCATTGCCTGTGTTGGCGAGAATCTCGAATTGAGGACCGCGCTCCTTCACTTCGATTTCCACCATGCGGTCGTCGAGTTTGCCGGCTCGCAGCTTCTCCCGCAGCTTCTCGCGGGTCTTCTCGACCGAATCGCTCTGCTCCGGCGTCGGCGGCATGAGCACGTCCAGAAGCCGCTCTTCGGCATTGGCTTCAGCCCGATCGGCAACCTCGTCCAGCCGCTCCTCCCGCACCATGTCGATGGCGATCTCCACCAGGTCGCGGATCATCGATTCGACGTCGCGGCCGACATAGCCGACCTCGGTGAACTTGCTGGCCTCTACCTTGAGGAACGGTGAATTGGCCAGCTTTGCCAGCCTGCGGGCTAACTCGGTCTTTCCGACGCCGGTGGGTCCGATCATCAGGATGTTCTTGGGCACGACGTCTTCCGCCATTTCCGGATCGAGCTTCTGCCGGCGGATTCGATTGCGCAGCGCTATGGCGATCGCCTTCTTTGCATCGCCCTGCCCGACGACGTACTTGTCCAATTCGGCGACAATCTGCCGCGGAGAGAGTTCATCGAGCAGCGGCGCGTCGCGCCCCGCGTCGCCCGGAAGGTAGATCACCATGCCGTTAGCCTAGTTCCTCGAAGGTGAAGTTTGAGTTGGTGTAGATGCAGATGCCGGCAGCGATGACCATGGCGCGTTCAGCGATCTCCTTGGCCGGCAGTTTGGTGTTTTCCAGCAGCGCCAGCGCCGCGGCCTTGGCCACGCCTCCGCCGCTCCCGATGGCTGCGCAATCGGAATCCGGCTCGATGACATCGCCGTCGCCTGAGAGGATGTAGGTGTTTGCGGTGTCGGCCACCAGTAGCAGCGCTTCCAGGTGGCGCAGCATCTTGTCGGTGCGCCACTCCTTGGCCAGTTCCACCGCGCTGCGGGAGAGGTTGCCGTTGTGTTGCTCAAGCTTGGATTCGAAGCGGCCGAAAAGTGAGAATGCGTCGGCGGTCGAGCCGGCGAAGCCGGCGATAATCCGGTCTTTGTGCAGGCGGCGCAGCTTGCGAGCCGAACCTTTAAGGACCTCGCTGCCAATCGTTACCTGACCGTCGCCGGCCAGAACGACCTTGCCGGCCCGGCGTACAGCGAGAATCGTCGTGCCGTGAATACGTGAATGCTGGCTCATCGGGGGAATAATCAGACTATTCCAGTGTAGCGCCCGGCGAATCGAGCCTCTGCCTGGAATGTCTCGCAGGGCCAGCCAGTTTTCCTGGAAAATCGGCTCTGTAGTGAGCGCCGCGACTCTCTTGTCTGGCCAATGCCGCCCTGGCAATGAGAGTGATCAGTGATGCCAGGTTCGCCTTCTCTACGTCGGCGCGGGTGAGGGCGTCCGGCCCATTCCCGCCGAACTCCGCGAGAATGGCGAGCGCCTCGTGAAGGCCTTGACCGTCGCGAACGATGCCGCAGAACCGCGAGGCCAAGTTACGCAATTCGTCCGCGGTGCAAACTGGAACGGAGATTGGCGCCACCTCGCCGGAGCGGAGCCTTGTTCCGCCTTCCTCCGCCATTGCTCTGCCGGCACGGGCACCGAAGACGATTCCCTCCAGAAGTGAATTGGAGGCCAACCTGTTGGCGCCGTGAACTCCAGTCGAGGCGACTTCTCCGGCCGCCCATAAGCCGGACACGGCGGTTCGTCCGCGGAGATCCGTTTCCACACCGCCCATCGCATAGTGCGCTGCGGGAGCGACCGGGGCGGGTTGCCGGTCAAGGTCAATGCCGTAGAGAAGGCAGGTTGCGTGGATACGCGGGAAGCGGCGCTCGACAAAGTCGCCCCGGCCGGAGATGTCCAACAAAACATGGCCGGCGTTGGTGCGGAGCATCTCGGTGACCATCGATCGCGCCACCACATCGCGTGGAGCGAGCTCGCCACGCGGGTCGTAACGGTGCATGAAGCGCTCACCGTGCACATTCAGCAGCCGCGCGCCCTCGCCTCGAAGGGCTTCGCTCAGCAGAAAACTGGGCGCGCGCTCCAGCTTCAACGCCGTCGGGTGGAATTGCACAAATTCGATGTCGCGGATCCACGCTCCCGCGCGCCATGCCATCGCCACACCGTCGCCGGTAGCCACCTCGGGGTTGGTGGTCGTCTCGTACAACCGGCCGAGCCCCCCCGTGGCAAGCAGAACCGCACGCGCGCTGATCGCCGCCGGGGCGCCCGTCGTGCCGCTCAAGGCTGTGGCTCCGGTCACTCGTCCGCCTTCCATCGTTAGCCCTGCAACGGCGGCGAAGCTGCGGAAATGTCACCTGTTCCATCGATGCGGCCTTGCGATAGAGCGTTCGCGCAATCTCACGCCCGGTCGAGTCGCCGTGCGCGTGCAGGACGCGGCTGCGGCTATGCGCGCCTTCCCTGGCAAAGACCAGCTTGCCGCTTTCCCGATCGAATGCCGCACCCCACTCGATCAACTCTTCTATTGCGTGCGGACCTTCGCTGACCAGCGTCAGAACCGCTTCGGCTTCGCACAGGCCATCGCCTGCGGCGATCGTATCTGCTTCATGCAGGCTGACTTCGTCGTCGTCGGAAAGCGCCGCCGCGATGCCGCCCTGGGCGTACTCGGAATTCGATTCTTCCAGGCTGTCCTTGGCCACCACGAGCACGCGCCCCGCGGCTGCCAGTTCTATCGCGGCCCGCAGTCCAGCAACGCCTGCGCCGACAACAAGATAATCGGTCTCTATGAACTGAGGCTCCGGCAAGTCAAATGGTACAACGATAGGGTATGCCTTCCTTCGCCGTGAATGCGGCGTCTCACTCCTATGAGTCGATCGTCGAGCGGGGTTGCCTGGCGCGGCTGGGCTCGCTGCTGCCCTCCCGCACGGGGCAGCTCTTCGTTGTCACCACTGAGGATGTCTGGAGTCGTCACTCGGCTCGCTTCCAAGCCGGCCTGGGGGCGCGGCCGTTCCACACCCTCTTCTTTCCCGGCGGCGAAGAGCGCAAGCGCCTCGTTGAAGTCGAGGCGCTGGCGGACCGCATGCTGGAACTGGGCGGAGATCGCACGAGCATCGTCATCGCCTTCGGCGGCGGCATCGTCACCGACCTGGCCGGCTTCCTGGCCGCAGTCTTCATGCGCGGAGTGCCGGTCATCCAATGTCCTACGACCCTGCTTGCTCAGGTCGACGCCGGGGTCGGCGGCAAGACCGGAGCCAACCTGACTGGCGGCAAGAACCTGATTGGCGCCTTCTGGCAGCCGCTGGCCGTGCTCGCCGACCCCGATGTCCTCTCGACACTCCCGCGCCGCGAGTACATTGCAGGTCTGCACGAAGTTGTGAAGTGCGGCATTATCGCCTCTGAGCCGCTGTTTCGCGTAATGCAGAACCGGTCGCGGCACGTGCTCGATGCCGAACCCGAAACCGTTGAGCGAATCATTGCCGAGAGTGTCCGCATCAAGTGCGAAGTGGTTTCGGCTGACGAGCGCGAAGGAGGCCTGCGCCGAATATTGAACTTCGGCCACACGGCGGGACACGCCATTGAAGCCGAAACTGCCTACGCGCGTTTCCTGCACGGCGAAGCAGTCGCGGTGGGCATGAAGGCAGCCACGCATCTTTCCCGGCTCACCGGACGACTGTCGTCGGCCGTGGCGGACGAAATCGTTGCCTGCATCGGCCAATACGGGCCTGTGCCTTCCGCCGCGGATCTCTCTGTCGACAACCTCCTCGCGCGGTTGAGCAAGGACAAGAAGACAGTTCATGGCTCTGTCCATTTCGTTCTCGCTACCGGCATCGGCGCGACTGAGGTTGTATCCGGCATCGAGCCGGCGCTGGTTCGCTCCGCGATTGAGCTCGCAATCGCATGAGCACCACACCACAACACCCCAAGCCAACCGCGGGTGCGCAGCCCAGAGCCGGCACAACGCCCGCGGGCACGCAGAATCGCGAGCAGGCCGCCGAATACGTTCGCGGCATGTTCGGGCGCGTCGCCCCGCGCTACGACTTTCTCAATCACCTGCTCAGCTTCCAACTCGACCGCCGCTGGCGCAAGCGAACGATTCGGGAACTCGACCGTCTCCTCGCCCGCCCGGAGACACGCATCCTGGACGTGTGCTGCGGGACCGGGGATCTGCTGCTTGCGCTTGAGGACAAAGCCAAGGGCAAGGTCTTCGGCAGCGACTTCTGCCACCCCATGCTGCTGCGTGCGCGGAGCAAGTCCAAACGGAGCGCGAGCCTTTGCGCCGCTTTTCGAGGCCGACGCCCTGCGCCTGCCCGTTCCTGACCGCTCGTTCGACGCGGTGACGGTCGCTTTCGGATTTCGCAATCTCACCGACTACCGCGCCGGACTCATCGAGTTTCAGCGCGTTCTCAAGCCAGGTGGAACGCTGGCGATTCTCGAGTTTTCCACTCCGCCGAACATCCTCATCCGTGGCCTGTATAAGCTCTATTCCCGATTCGTCCTGCCGGCGGTCGGCGGCCTGATCTCAGGCTCGCCCGATGCATACTCCTACCTTCCCGAATCGGTCGAGAAGTTCCCCGAAGCTGAGAAACTCGCCGCGACGATGGAGAGCGTCGGCTTCACGAGGGTCCGCTTCAGGCGAATGACCTTCGGCGTCGTCGCCCTCCATCTCGGGTTGGCAGGCTAGGCGGTTGGTGCGTCAGAAGCTGAACTTCATGCCGGCCGCAGCCCAGGCGCGCGGGGTGCGGAAGCCGTCTTCGTAGTATTCGCGATTGAGAGCGTTCTCGACCCGCAGGCTGAAACGAAGCGAGCGCCGCTCGCCCACCGGGACGGTGTAATTGGCAGAAACGTCCAGCTTGCGAGGGCCTGGGAAGAGGTAGGGGCGGTTGCCGCTGCCTGTGAAGAACGACCCGCTGACGTAGTCGCTCGCGCCGAGAAAATCGGCGGTCATCTGAAGCCGGCGCGTCACCTGCTGGGTGACTTGGGCCGTGAAGGCGTGAGGGAATACGCGAATCGACTGCAGCATCCCGCCCACCAGAGCGCTGCTCCGCTCGTCCGCGTTGGTGTACGTGTAGCTGGTCTGAATCTGCGTCCTGCGAGTCGGCCTCGCTTCCAGAGAGAGTTCCACACCGCGGGCCAACCCGCCACCGGTGTTGGCGTAGCCGCCAAAGCGGCCCCACTGGTCGTTGGTCAGGCTGAGATAGCCGATCACTTCCTGCAGGCGCGTGTAGAAGTAGGTCGTCCCTACGCGTATCTGATCATTGGCAAAGTACTGGTCGAAGCCGAAGTCGAAGCTGAATGTTCGCTCGGGACGGAGGTTGGGATCTCCCAGCGGGGAGAACGCGCCGAAATAGAAAGATGTCCCGATCCGCTCGTAAAGAGCCGGCGCCCGATATCCGTTACCGGCGTGGGCGCGCAACTTCGTGGAGGATTTGGGAATGAAGTAGCTGAGTGAGGCGTCGCCGGTTAGAGCGGTGGACGGCGAAGCGAACGCCGCTCCCTCGTAACTTGGCGCCCCGCCTGTGAACTGTTGGCTTGGAGAGATCAAAGGACTGGTAGCGTCCGCTCAGATGCAACTGCAGCTTCTCATTGAGCATCCGGGTCTGGTTCTGAAAGAAGAATGCGTTACTCCGCTGCGCTGCATTCGCAGTCGCACCCACCCGCTGGGCCGGATCGGGATTCTGGTCTGTTGAGTAGTTTCCGTACCATTCACGCTCGAACTCGTAGCCCACGCCGAACAGGTTCCAGCGGACGGGAGCAAAGTCGGCTCTGCCCTGCAGAGTGTCGATCTGGCCATCGAAGACGCTGGAGTTGTTGAAGCGCGGCTGGAAGCTGACGCCGCCGGGCCCGTTTCGGGTATCGCGTCCGGTCACCAGGTTCTGATAGGAAACGCGGTAGTTGAATCTGGGGGAGGCCTGCTGCTGCCAGGCGATCATGCTGGACGTGAAATCACCGGAGCGGCGGCCGTCCGGATCATAGAAGTTCGGGCCGAACGTGGCGTTGCCCCATGAGAAGGGCTTGCCTTGGTCGCCCAAAAGCATTTGGTCGTGAGGGAGAGCGATGGCCGGAATTGTCCCGCTCGGCGGCAGGTTTGCCGCGGGCCCAGCCTGCGGGGTGGAGTTCACGCCGATGGTGCTGAAACCGCTGAAGAGCCGGCCGGACAGCGATGACGACGCTGTTGGGCGCCACTGCAGGTAGCCCTGCCCGGAGGAGTTCGCGGACGTTTTCGATACCGTCGATGCCGCCGTTGACGTTCAGGTGGGCCGCGCCGGCGCTGTAATTGAGGCGGTCGTTCAAAGCCCCGCCACCGATTCTCGCCGAGCCCCGGCCAAGCCCCAAACCGCCGCCTTCACCGGCTATCTCGCCGCGCAGCGGGCCGCCGCCCTGATCGGTCACGATGTTCACCACTCCGGCGGTTGCGTTGCTGCCGTACACGGCCGAGCCCAACCCGCGCAGCACCTCTATACGCTCCGCATCCACGAGTTGCAGGTCGCCCAAATAGGCCGTGGCATCGCCCTGAACTGCTGCCGCGTCGCGAATCCGCATGCCGTCGATGAGAATGCCTGTGTCGGCGGCTCGCAGTCCGCGCATCTGGATCCGGGTGAATGAGCCGGGCCCACCAAGTTGCTGAACACGCAGGCCGGGGACCAGCCGGAGTGCCTCGCCGACAAGGATCTCGTTGCGCGCATCTAACGAAGCGCGGTCCAGAGTATCCATGGCCTTGCCGGCTTCCACCATCGTCTCCGGCGCTGCGGTGGCAGTGACGACGATGCGATCCGTCCGGGCTGTCAGGCGAAGGCGTAGATCGATTGTCTCGGATTTGCCGGGACCCAGCGTAACTGCTCTTGGCTCGCTGGCTAGCTGAGCCGAGGACGCGAAGGCCTGGATTAGATACTCTCCCAGCGCGAGCCGCTCGAACCGGTACCTGCCTTCGGCCATCGCGACAGTGTTTGTCTGCAGCCCTGTAAGTCGATGAAAAAGCTGGATTCGTGCTGATTCGACGGCAGCGCCGGTTTCATCCGTGACACGGCCGCTGATGGTGAGTTGTCCGGGGTCAGGCTGTCCGAAGAGGACCCCCAAGCTGCAGAAAAAGAATAGGATGGGTTTCTTCACGCGCTCCTCCCTAGAGAGCTGTTGAGATGCCGGGGCGCATCTGGCCCTGGCACGACAGGCAGGTCTTCGGACTTGCGAGCATGTCTCCTGGGAGGAGTTTCCTACTGGCCGCTGCTTCCCAGCCCCCTAGCGGGAGCCAGTGCTTTTAGTGCGGCGTTCGTTCTCGCTTACCGCTGCTGGGCAGTCCCGGAATCACACCGGGTTCCCTCTCTACGCGGCCCACCTTGCACAAACGGGCGGGCCGACCTGACGCATTTGAGATCATACTCTCTCAATAAGATTCGAGTCAATCTACGGATCTTAGGCATTGCAAATAAGACAATAAGCTCAGATCATAACTACATGAGATTGTTTCTAACGCTCGTGCTATCCCTGTGCATCTCAGCTCTGATGCCGGGACAGGAGAGTTCGAAACCGGCGGAACCTGGGGCTCTGGTCAAGGGGGCCAAAGCGACGGAGAACGCCGCCAAGGCCACAGCGGATGGCACCAGCAAAGCCGCTAAGGCGACGGTGAACGGCACCAAATCCGCAGCCAAGGCAACCGCCGAAGGCACTCAGAAAGTGGCCCGAGTGACGGCCGACGAAACCTCCAACGCCGCCAGGGCGACCGCCGAAGGCACAAAGAAGGCCGCCAAAGCGACTGCAAACGGCACGGTCCTGGTCGCGCACAAGACCGCCGACTTCACAACGGACGCAGCCAAGGCGACTGGCAGAGGCATTGCGACCGGCTTCAAGGCTGTCGCAGGCACGCTGGAAAAAGGCTTTCAGAAGACCGGCGAAGGTCTCTCCAAGACCGGCGACAAGATGTCAGGCAAAGCCAGGTAAAGCCGAACAGCCAGGACGAAGGCCGTTGGCGCCTCTATCCCACCATCCCCACATCGACCAGCGCATTGGCGTGGTCCAGGGCCTGTTCGAAGTCCCGCAGCAGGTCGCGCCAGTCCTCGACGCCCACCGAGATGCGCACCAGTCCGTCGGTGATGCCGGCGATGCTGCAGCTCTTCCTCACTGCAGCCCGAGTGCGTTGTCGTCTTCGGATGGCAGACCAGCGTCTCCATGCCGCCGAGAGAAACCGCATTGTGCGCCAGGCGGACTGAGCGGAGGAACTCGAACGCCGCCCTCTTGCCGCCATGCAGGTCGAGCGCGATCATGGCGCCCGGATAATCGCACTGCGAGAGCCGGATGCGGATCTGCTCCGGATCGTCGAACAGTGTCGGATAGTAAACCTTGCGCACTTCGGGCCGGTGCACCAGCGACTCGGCGATGCGCTGCGCGTTCTTGCTCTGCCGGTTCATGCGCAGGGTCACCGTGGGCAGCCGTCCGTCCAGAATCCAGCACTCGTCCGGCTGCAGAATATTGCCGAACAAGCCGCGCTTGCCGCGGATCTTCTTGTTCAGCTCGGGCGCGATGCCCAGCACGACGCCGGCCAGCAGGTCGGAGAACCCGCCCAGGTACTTCGTGGCCGAGTAGACCACCAGGTCCGCGCCCAACGTCATCGGATGCTGGAACGCCGGGCCGAGAAACGTGTTGTCCACCATGACCACCGGCCGCTCCGGCAGTTGCGGCGCAGTCAGCGCCGCGCGCTTGATGTCGGTCATCACCATGGTCGGATTGGCCGGCGTCTCGATCAGGACGCACCTTCAGGTTCGGCGTCGTGCGGATGGCCTCGTCCAAGCGCCGCGCTCTGCCCCGAAACCACGCTCTTGCACGTGATACCGAGCGGTTCGAGCAGGTCGTGGATCAGGTTCTGCGTGCCGCCGTACAGCGGCACGGTGTAGACCAGGCTGTCGCCCGGATGCAGGAGCGCCATCAGGCTGGTCATGATGGCCGCCATCCCTGAGTTGAAGACGATCGCCCAGTCGGAGCCCTCCTCGAGCGGCACGATCTGATCCTCGAGGATCTCCGCGTTCGGATGGTTGAATCGGGAGTAGATCAGATCAGCCACCTCGCCGGGCTCGGGCTGCACCCGGCCGGAGACGAGATCGAAGGCACGCTCGGCCGCCTCGGGAGTCGCAAAAACGTAGGTTGAACTGCGAAATACAGCGGGACGGGCGCTGCCGACTGAAAGCCTCGGGTCGTAGCCGCGCGTGAGCACCGCCGTGGACGGATGGGCGCCGGAGATTCCTCTGCGATTGGCCATTTTTGTCCCTCTGCTGCCAGTGTACTCGCCTCGAACGCGGGACGCGATTGATTCGCTTTAGTACCAAAGTCAGGACGATACCGAGGATCAACCGCACAATCGAGTTATGGATTCAGCCGATTCGCCGATTCTGTGTTCGCGGCGTCCCGTCTAGACTCAGATTGGAATCAAACCGGCCATGTCTACAATGCTTCCCCGCCCGGGAAAGGGCTACTACACGGAATCCGAGGCCGCTCGCATCCTCGGGGTCAACGTGGATAATCTTCGCACTCTGGTGCGCCACCACATACTGCCTGCTGACCCTGACGCCGAAGCAAACCTGCCCATGACGACCTTCCAGCCATCCGACCTGCTCCTTTTGAGGTTTCTCCGTCAGACGCACGACCCGGCAGTGGCCGCAGTGCGATAGCAGTTTGTGTAAATTTCACTCCCGGGCTTGATTTCGCCGCTTGTTCGCCCCATAATGAAAATCCCATGGAGGGATTATCAGTCATGGTTAAACAAATGATTAAGGGAGAGCTTGCGGCGGCGAATGAGTTCTTCAACCGTTCCACGCGTGAACTGGCCGAAGCAGATTCCACCTTCGCGCCGAAGGACGGGATGTTCACCGCGGCCGGGCAAATAGCGCACGCCGCGCAAACCATCGAGTGGTTTGTCGATGGTGCGTTCGCGCCGGATGGATTCTCGATGGATTTTGAATCGATGGACAAGCAGGTCCGCACCTGCAATTCCGTCGCGGCGGCAAGGGCGTGGTTCGAGAAAGCGGTGGCCCACGCTCATTCGGTCATTGAAGCGCATAGCGACGCGGAGTGGATGGCCCCGCTGCCGCCGGGCCCGATTATGGGCGGTCAACCCAGGTCGTCGATCTTTGGAGCGATCAACGACCATACAGCCCACCATCGCGGCGCGCTCACAGTGTACGCACGCCTTCTTGGCAAAGTGGCGCCCATGCCCTACATGGACATGTAGCCCGGTTGACTCCGATTACAATCTGCGCCATGATTCTACGCTGGAAGTGCCTGGCGTATGAAGATTCGTGTTCTTCTGGCGGTGGCCTTGGCCACCCTGCTCGCGCTGATCTTCGCGACACCCACGCGATCGTTCTAGTGAAGCGACTTGGCCTTAGCGCAACGAGTCCAGGAGCAGGGCTACCGCCGGTTCTTTCCCGTTCCACTGAACTGTGACAGCACACGGGCCGTCAACAGCCTGTCTCACGGCGCGCATTTGCGCGGGTGTCCCGGCCGCAAATTCCAGGCTCGGCAAGGCGCCTTGTACGGCCGCCCCCGAGGAGGTGAGCAGGAATTGCGGTGTGCATCCGGCGCTTCTCAAGGCATCCAGGACTTCCGCTGCAGAGCTGCTCCTGGCATCGAGTTCAAGATCGAAAGGGACGCCGCCCCGCAGACTTCTCAATGTGTGTAGGACATCCAATGCCTCATCAGGCCCCACGCGGAAACAGCTCAGCAGCTTGGCGGTGGCCTTGTCGTATGGACCTGCAAGACTGTAGCCCTCGCGAAAACCGGCACGGATGGCTGCCCAGATCATCGCCCAGATAGGGGGAACTCCTGCTGGCACGCGGAGCCCTGCGATGTTGAGTCCGCTCGTTTTCAGTATGGAGCGGAAGGCCAGCAGGGCTTCGACTGCCGCATTCGGGTCTCCGCCGGTGTCCACCCAGACCAATGGATGCGGGCCGTGCGTGCGCGGCATGAATGAATGCGACAACTGACTGGCGTAGGCCGAAACGGCCTTCTCGTTTCCAGGTCCAAAGTCGATCGCGTTCATCACGATTTCGCGACCCTCAGACGGCCGCATCCGTCCGATCAGCAATGGATTCGGGAAGATACCGCTGGCCGGCGATGAGGCCGGAGTCATGTGCAGGAGCAGCGAAGCAGGCTGATCGCCCGCCAGGCCATCCACCGCGAGGTAATAGGTGGCAGGGTGGGTGGGGTCGACCTCCAGGGAGCCGAAGTACGGCTTGACCGTCTTGAAGCCCTGCGTCGTCGCGCGTCCCGCCAGCCTGGAGCGAATATCGTCAGTCAGGCGCCGGTCACCGACTTGCTCGTAGATCAACGCGGCCAGCGCCGCAGCTTCGCTCGGTCGTAGTGGCAGGTCGATCGGCACGGATGTCATCGCCGTGACTCAGAGCTGGACGGTCTTCAGATACTCCCTGAAACTTTCACCCAGGTCGTGGCGCTTCAAGGCAAATTCGACCGTCGCCTTGAGGAAGCCAAGCTTGTCGCCGGCATCGAAGCGCCGGCCCTCGAACTTCAAGCCGTAGATGGGCCGGCTGCGCAGCATGTGTCGCAGCGCGTCCGTGAGTTGGATTTCCCCACCGCGTCCGGGTTCAATCGCTTCAATCGAACTGAACACTTCCGGAGTCAGAATGTATCGGCCGATGATCGCCAGATTAGAGGGTGCGTCCTCCTGTTTCGGCTTCTCGACCAGGCTCCGGATCCGGTACAGTCCGCCGTGAGTGCCGCTGTGCGATACCTTCTCCGCGTCGACGACGCCGTAGGCGCCGATCTGATCCATCGGGACTTCCATCAGAGCCACCACCGGCGTGCCGTAGAATTCATAGATGTCCTGCAACTGCCTTAAGCAGGGGACTTCAGCGTCGATGACGTCGTCGGACAGCACTGCCGCAAATGGCTCGTGGCCAACCAGTTCCTTGGCCCGCAGGATGGCGTGGCCGAGCCCTGAACGCCTCCTTCTGCCTCACATAGGAGACATCAATCATGTCGCTGACATTGCGCACGATGGAAAGCAGCTCTTTCTTCTTCCGGGTTTCCAGCAAGTGCTCCAGTTCGAAGCTGACATCGAAATGGTCTTCGATCGCCGACTTCCCGCGGCCCGTCACAATGATGATGTTGTGGATGCCCGAGTGGATCGCTTCTTCGATTCCATACTGGATCAAGGGCTTATCCACGAGGGGCAACATCTCCTTGGGCATCGCCTTGGTGGCAGGCAGGAACCTGGTGCCCAGTCCTGCTGCGGGGAATACGGCTTTCCTGACTTTAGGTATCATGCACTCACCATTGTAGGCTGGCCTCTCAGGGCGCCTACAGATCTGGGCGGCAAGGCCGATCATCTGTATGGGACTATTCACCAGTTCGACATGAGAGACACGCGCGCCAAGCTAGCGGCCGAATTCTTCGAGAGGGCTTACCAGCTGCAGAAGCAAGGTGAGCTTGAGCTGGCCACACAGCTCTACAAGCGATCCATAGAGCTGAAACCAACAGCCGAGGCGCATACCTACCTGGGTTGGACTTATCGCTTCCAAGGCCGGTTGCAGGAGGCCATTGCCGAGTGCAAGTTGGCCATTGAGGTGGACCCGGGCTTCGGAAACCCGTACAACGACATTGGTGCCTACCTGATCGAACTTGGACGCCCGATGGAAGCGGTGCCCTACCTGGAAAAGGCAACCACCAGCGCGCGCTATGCCACTTATCATTTCGCCTGGTACAACCTGGGCCGGGCATACATTGCGCTGGAGCTATACCGGAAGGCGTTGGAGTGTCTGAACCACGCGCTTGATATTGAACCCGAATACACGCCGGCGGTTGAGGCCGAAGCCCGCATCCGGCGTCTGCTGCAATAGCCGAACTACATCCGAAACGGCAAATATTGCAGTCGTTTCCACGCCGGTGCTACACTTCGGGTTCAGTACTGGGATACTGCAGTTTTCTCTCAGGAAGGGGATGAGCTAATGGCCTACGTGATTGCCGAACCATGCATCGGAACCAAGGACACCGCGTGCGTCGACGCGTGCCCGGTGGATTGCATCCACCCCAAGAAGGATGAACCCGGGTTCGAGGCTGTCGAGCTGATTTATATCGACCCGGTCGAGTGCATCGATTGCGGCGCCTGTGTCCCGGTCTGCCCCGTCTCGGCCATTTTTGCGCTCGACGACCTGCCCGAAAAATGGGCCGAGTTCGCGCAAAAGAACGCCGACTACTACGCCAAGTAGCACCACGTCCCTCCGTTAGTATTCCCCGGCAGCCTGTCAAAACTCTTGACGGGAGGGCTGTTGCGCACTACGATAGTCGGCAGCCGATATATCGGGTGCCGACTATGACCAACGCCGCCTTCTATGTTCTCCTCTCACTCGCAGACCAGGAACTCCACGGCTACGCCATCATGCGTGAGGTGGAACTGCAATCCGCGGGGAGCGTGAAACTCGGACCGGGTACGCTTTATGGTGTTCTCCAGCGAATGCTGGAGGACGGCTGGATCAACGAGCACGAGCCGAGACCTGGAGATCCCGGGGAGCGGCGCCGCTTCTATCGCATTACCCCCGAGGGACGCCGATTTCTGAAGTCCGAGGCGTCCAGGCTGCAGCAAATGGTACGCATGGCACAGAGCAAGAAGATTCTGCCGGCGGGGCAGCAATCATGACGATCAACGATCGACTCTATCGCGCATTGCTGCACCTCTACCCGGCGCAGTTCCGCGAGAACTACGAGCAGGAGATGGCTGCTCGCTTTCGGCGAGATGCGGCAGCGCGAGGGCGCCGCCCGCACATGGGGGCGAACTCTCTGGGACCTGGCACGCTCCGCTCCTCTGCAACACGCCGCCGCGTTGCGGCAGGATTTTTCGTTTGCATGGCGGAAGCTGGCCGCCTCTCCAGGAACCGTGGCGCTCGTTATCCTCACGATTGCCGCGGGCGCCGGCGTCAACGTAGCGAACTACAGCTCCATGGACGCCCTGCTGTTCAGACCCTTGCCGGTCGATGAACCCGAGAAGATAGTCGCCATCGGGCGAGGCTCGGGCACAGGCGAGACCTCTTCCTATTTCGACTATCGCGATTACCGGGACCGCAACACGACCTTCTCCTCGCTCAGCGCTGCCTTTGTCTACCCCGCGCTCGCCCGTTCTGGCGGATCGGAAGAGCGGCGCATGTGCGGCATCGTATCCGGCAATTACTTCAACACGATCGGCATCAGGCCGTTGATCGGGCGCTTTATCGAACCCGCGGACGACGGCGCGGCCGGTACGGGCTCAGTCGCGGTGCTGAGTTACAAGTACTGGAAGAACCACTTCGGCGGAGACACCACCCTGGAGGGCAAGACCGTTGTCCTGAACGATCTGGAATTCTCCGTTATCGGCGTCGCGCAGGAGGATTTTCACGGAACGCTCCTCCCGCTCTCCATCGACATCTACGCGCCAATCTCCATGCACCGGACGTTCATCCCGGCCGTCGCCGAAACAGAAGCGACGCGTGACCGCCGCTGGCTGTCGCTGCTCGGCCGGCTCAAGGAAGGCGTCACGGTGGCGCAGGCGGAGGCGAACCTGAACGCCATCGAAGCCCAGATCCAAGCCGATCACCCGGCCCTCGCCCCCACCGGGGACAAGCGCAGAGAGCGCCGCTTGACCGCTGCTGTTCCGCATGGGGTTTCCGTCCCGCACATCCGCAGACTGCTCCAGCGCGGCGGATTGTTCATGATGGTGGCGACCGGTCTGCTGCTTCTTTTGGCCTGCGTGAATATCGCCGGCATTCTCCTGGCGCGCGCCGCGAGTCGAGAGCGCGAAGTCGCGGTGCGGATAGCATTGGGCGCCAGCCGTCGAAAAATCATCAGGGAATTGCTGGCTGAAAGTCTCCTGCTTGGTTTGGCCGGCGTCGCGGCCAGCTTGCCCCTCGCTTACATGGCGATGTCGTTCACCAACAACATGCAGACGCCTCTCCAGGGCCCCTGGCAATACAACATCGATGCCCGCCTCGATGGGCGTGTTCTGGCCTACGCGCTCGCCCTGGCGTTCCTGACATCGCTCCTGTTCGGCCTCGCCCCGGCTTTCGAGACTATTCGGCGCAATCCCAATTCAATACTCAAGGGAGGCGCTTCCGGATATCGCGACAACCGTCGCGGCGCGCGATCCCGCCAAGTGCTCGTCATTGGCCAATTCAGCGCGGCAGTGGCGTTGCTGGCGGCAACGGGCCTGTTGACCCGCTCTCTCCTCAACCTGTACCAGGCGGAACCTGGATTCGAGACGGACCGCCAGGCTTCGGCCTCGCTCATGCTGCTCAACCCCGTCGAGCAGCGCCTGCAGTTCATGCGAGAGCTCAAGCGGCGCGCAGGCCAGATTCCCGGCGTGGAAGTCGCGGCGCTAGCCGGCAGCTCGCCGTATCGGCTCACGCGGAGAGACACAAGTCTCGTCCAGACTCCGGCCTCGGAGCCAGGCCGCGGAGACTTGCAGATCAATGCGGCATCGGAAATGGTCGATGGCGAATATTTCTCCGCAACAGGTATTGCGCTGATGCGCGGCCGCGGCTTCCTGCCTCAGGAGACCGAGTCCGGACGCGCGGTAGCGATCGTAAACAGGACGCTGGCCGACCGGCTCTGGCCTGAGGGCGATGCCATCGGCCGGCAACTCAAGCTCGGCCCCCGGCTGGTCGAGCACGAAGTAGTGGGCGTGGTCCGCGACAGCAAGTATACATCCCTTGCCGAAGACCCTCAGCCCTTCGTCTACACGCCTCTCGCCATGCGCGACATCGGTCGAGTGAGCGTCATTGTCCGGACCTCTGTCCCACCAGGCACGGTCGTGGCCTCTATTCGCTCACTGGTCCGCAAGCTGGATCCGGTCGTCGACGTCATTCGAGCCGGGTCCGCTCGGGAATCGCTCGACGAGAGTCTGTGGCCCACTCGGATGGCGGCAAGAATACTGAGCGGATTCAGCCTGCTCGCGATGGTCATGACGGCGGCAGGCCTGTTCGGACTCATGGCTCACCACGTCGAGCAGAGGCGCCACGAAATCGGATTGCGCATGGCGCTCGGCTCGTCGTCGGAAGCCGTGGCGCGGGTCTTCCTCATGCGGGGTGCACGCCTCGCGGGGAGTGGGGTCGTGCTCGGCATTGCTAGTGCACTGGCGGTAACACGGCTGATGGCCGGTTTTCTCAGCGGCGTTTCCAAGCAGCGACCCTTGGACGTATGTATGTGTGGCCGCGATTCTCATGTGCGTTGCCCTGTTGTCGTCGTGGGCCCCTGCCCGTCGCATCGCGCGTCGATCCGATGTCCGCGCTGCGTAGCGAGTGAGCGGCTCATAGCTGGGAATAGGCTTTAAGCTCGATGCCTTCGCTGCGCAGGGTCTGGCGCACTCTGGCATCCGTCAGCGCGGCCAGCTCCGCCTGCCGGCTCGCCTTGAGCCGCGTGCGGGCCGCCTGTAATTCCTCACCGCAATAGCCCGGGTGAGTCATCAACTCCGTCGTGCCCTCGGGCAGGTTTCTCAACAGGGAAACCAGGTATTCGGCGTCGAACCTTCCGGTCACCTGGAAACCGGCGAACCAATCCGTCGTCCGGCAGCCGTGGCGTTCGAGCACCCGATGGAAGCGGCGCCGCAGCGAGCCCATCGCCCGGCTCGCCAGCCTTACGCTGAATGGCACATCGGCGGCGGAACCGTGCAGCGGAAAGTCCATGGGCCGTCTCACCCAATGAACCCCGAATTCCGCACCCAGCTTGGCCACCTGCTCCAGGACCGGCGGCAACAGGTGGGTGTGCTTGTGCGTGTCCAGGTGCGAAATCCGCACGCCGGCTGCAAGGATCTTCTCTATCTGGGCTCGAAGCTCCCCGGCGATGTCGATCCCGCCGAAAGCTACGGCTCGGACGAGGGCGGCGACAGTGGGTGGAAGCAGCCGCGAAGGCGAGCCAACGCTCGGGCCTCCCACGAGAACGAAGTGTACCCCTACGTCGAGCGTGGGCGTCTCGCGGGTCAGCCGGACAGCATCCTCAAAGGCCGCGCCGTTGGCCATCAGCGTCGTCGAAGTGAGAATGCCGTTGCGGTGCGCCTCGACGATCCCGCGGTTCACGTCGGACGTAAAACCGAAGTCATCGGCGTTGACCGCGAGCAGGCGGCGGAGCGTGGCCATCAGAACAGCTTCAATTGAATCGTCAGGAACTTCTTCGGATTGGCGCGGAAGTCCTTCATGAGTGCCTGAATTTCGGCCGTTGTCGCCGTAAGGTTCTCGTACAATGCCGGATTCACCATCAACTGTCCCAGCGTCCCCTGTCCGGCGTTGAGTTTGTCCATCGTCGAGTTCAAGCGGTCGATCGTGCCGATGATTCGGCCATGCAGAACGTCGTCCTTCAGCAGCTTCCCGGCCGTGCCTTTCCCCGCATTCAAATCCGAGATCAGGGTTCTCAGCTCCGCGGACGACTTTCGAAGGTCGTCGTAAAGGGCGGGGTCCTTCATGAGCTTCCCGGCAGTGCCTTCACCCCGCTCAAGTCCAGCGGCGATGCCGTCGACCCGCAAAAGAGTGCGGCGAAGGTCTTTGTAAAGATCCTCGTCGTAGAGCAGCCTGCCGATGGTGCCTTGCCCCTGATTCACGGCCGCTGTGATCTTCTCCGTGTTGGCCACAATACGGATCACGTGGTCATACAACTCGTCGTCGTAAAGCAGCTTGCCGATGCTGCCTCTGCCCGCTTCCACCTGCTGCACTATCTTGTCGACTCGCCCGAGAATCGATTGCATCGATTCCAGCAAAGGCATCGCCGATTGAACCACTTCCAGAAAGTCCTTCTCGTCCCTTGCCCGGAGTTCGCCCTCGTGCTTGACCGTCGTCGGGCTCTCTCCTCTTTTGATGTTCAGGAACTTCGCGCCAAGGACATTTTCGGCGCTGAACGCGATCAGGCTGTCTTCCGGGATCATCGCCAGGTACTGGTGCTCCACCTGCAGCGACATCCGAATGGTACGCCTGCGATCCTTGCTGCCTGAAAGCTCGATCTTCTTCACCTTTCCGATGAGGATTCCATTCAGCCGCACGGCGCTGCCTTCAGTCATCGCCGCGGAGTCGCCCAGATACGTGTAGATGGTCGACTTGTCAGTGAACGGGCTCTCCGCGCCGGTCATGAGGAAGATGAGAACCGCGACCAGCATCAGCGCGATCATGGCCATGACGCCGACGCGCAGCTGCGACCAACCGACTTTTTTGGATGGAGGCATGGACCTTCCTAATAGCTTCCCATGTTCCCTTCATTAACGGCTTGCGAACTGCATGACATACGGGTCGCGGCTCAAGTCAAACTCCTCAGGCGACCCGAGAAAGGCAACCTGGCCTTCCCGCAGCAGTAAGTAGCGCGTGCGCGTGGATTCGCCCTCCCGCAATGCGCGCAACCCGCCTGAAGCTTTGTCCCAGTGATAGCGCTCGAGAATTTCCCCATCCTGATGTCGATGCGTAACCATCAGCGTCGTGGCGTTGTTCTCGTCGCGCTCCTTCAGAATCAGGGCCATGATCGTATTGGCCGTAATCGGATCGAGGCCGGCCGTGGGAGAGTCGTACAGCAGCAGCTCGGGCGCGGTCACAATCGCCCTGGCGATGCCGACGCGGCGGCGCATGCCACCCGATAATTCGCTGGGCACCTTTTCAAGCGTGTGCGCCAGCTCCACGAATTCGAGCGACTGTTCCACTCGCTCGTCGATTACATCCATGGGCACTCTCAGCCGGGGCTGATTGAGGAGGGGATAGGCAACGTTGTCGGCTATGGTCAGGGAATCGAACAGCCCGCCTTCCTGAAAGAGGACCCCTGTCCTGGACCGGACTGCATACCAATCCTGCTCGCTCAGCTCAGTGACGTCCTGCCCGAACAGAAAAATCCGGCCGCTGACCGGCCGCAACAGTCCAAGCGCGAGCTTCAGCATGACTGTCTTGCCGCTGCCGGCAGCGCCATGCACGATCACCGTTTCGCCAGGGTAGATTGACAGCGTCACGTCGCACAGTACGGGCCCAAGTCCGTAGTCGAAACAAACCCGGTCGAAAGCGAGGGCGGCGTCCATGGCTGGAGGACTCACATGGAAACAAAAATCCGGCCGATCAGAAACGTTAGAATCACTACCCACACACTGGCGACCACCACTGCCTGCGTAGTGGCGCGGCCCACGCCCTGCGTCCCGCCGGTCGTCTGCATGCCGTAATAGCACCCCACCAGCGACAGGACAATGGCAAAGATGAATGGCTTCAGTAGGCCCTGAACAATGTCGTTGTACTCCAGGCTGCGCCAGGAGCTGCTCCAGTATTGTGTTGAAGTCGTCAAAGCGAGCATCACGCAGGCCACTAGCCACCCGCCGACAAGCCCGAGAAAGTCCGCGATCACAGTGAGCATCGGCAGGACGATCGCGGTTGCAATGAGCCTGGGCTTCACGAGCTTCATCACGGGGTCTGTGCCCAGCGCGCGCATTGCGTCGATCTGCTCGGTGACCTTCATCGAACCGAGTTCGCTGGCCATGCCCGAGGAGTTTCGACCGGCCACCATGAGTGCAGTCAGGACAGGCCCCATCTCGCGCACCAGCGTGATCGCGACGATCTGCCCCACCTGGCTCTGCGCCCCGTAGGTTTGCAGCGCGCGCGACATCTGCAGGGCCATAACGGCGCCGCTGAAGAAACCCGTGAGAATCACCACTGGCAGGCTGCCAATGCCGATAAGATCCATCTGGATGAAGAGGTCGTCCCAATAATACGGCTTCCGCACCACTCCCCGAATCGCGCGGCCGGAGAGAAGGGTGAACTCCTGAAAAGTCAGGACCGGGCCTTTGAACAGGTCCAACAATGCGGGATGATCCTCTTGCTCCCTGATGCTACCATACGATCGGCTGACGACCATGGCGATGAAGGGCCTGACGGACATCGACGGCTTGCGGGTAGGCCAAATCACTCAAACCGAAGGCTTCACCGGCTGCACGGTCGTGCTGTGCGAAGCCGGCGCCGTGCCCGGGTTCGACATCCGCGGCGCCGCCTCTGGCACCGAGGAATTCGAGGTGATGCGGCCGGGCCATGTCACCCCGGTCATTCACGCGGTTTGTCTCGCCGGCGGCAGCGCGTTCGGCCTCGAAGCCGCCTCTGGAGTCCGGGCGGCACTGGAGAAGAAGGGCGTGGGGTTCAAGACCTCGGCCGCCGTGATCCCCCTGGTCGCGGGCGCTATCATTTACGATCTTGCCTTTGGCAGCCCCAAGGCGCGTCCGACTCGGGAAATGGGCGCAGCGGCAGTCGCCGCCGCAACCGATGCCGCTGTGGTCGAAGGCTCTGTCGGTGCCGGGACCGGAGCCACTGTCGGCAAGTACTACGGCATGCCCTGTGCGATGAAAGGCGGCGTGGGAAGCTTCACCGTAACGCTGGCCGGAGGCGTAAAGGTGAGCGCGTTGGCGGTCGTGAACGCCTATGGCGATATCCTCGACCCCGACACAGGAAAGATCATCGCGGGCACGCGCACCGCGCCAGGTTCCCGCGAGTTCGCGGGCACAGCCAAACTGCTTCTGGAGCGTGGGCCGGCCGGCGGCTTCCGGCAAGGGCAAAACACGACGCTCGCGGTAGTCGCCACGAACGCCAGGCTCGACAAAGTGGAAGCGTCACGAGTCTCGTCGCTTGCCCATCACGGTCTTGTGCGAGCCATCCGGCCTGTTCACACGTCGATGGACGGCGACCTGGTGATCGCCCTGTCGATGGGTTCCTTAAGCGCATCGGTCGATACTGTCGGATTGGCTGCGGCCGAAGCCGTCGCCCAATCCATCGTACGCGCCGTCCGATCAGCGCGAACCGCCGCCGGCGTGCCCGGCCTGGCAGGCTGACGCGCAAAACGGAATGAGGCGGGACCCAGGGCCCCGCCTCGTTCCACTGCTCCGGGTCGTTCCAGCCGCAGTTCAGGCTATGGGAACACCTGCGGACGGAAGCTGGTGAAGGCTTCTCCGGCAAACCTCAGACCAATGGCCGATATGTTGCCGAAACTGACGCTGAACTCGATTGTGCCGCGTCGCCCGACTGTCTGCGGGAATTGATCAGGCAGCCTGAAGGCCAGATGGCCTCGGACCGGCACGATCACAGGTATCTGCTGGCCGATGACGCTGTTCTGATCGTCGCGGACAGTAGCGATAACCAGAGCCTGCGTGTCTTCGGCGTAGTTAGCCAGCGCCATGGTGGTGGTGAAGGGCTGCGTGTTGTCATACGGCAACAGGAAGCGCTTCTGCTCGCCGATGTTGACAGGCACGGTTGCCTCCTGGTCGAACCGTCCAGCCACCTTCTGCAAATAGATCGCAAAGCCCGAAACCTGCTGCGCAGTCGTGACTTCGGCCCAACCCGAAGACGCTTCACCCGCGCCGGTTGTCTGCCAGGAGACTGACGATCCAGGCGGGATCGAGACGTTCTGCGTCGGCTGGTTGCCCACCATCGGCAGGATCCAGTTCTCGGTACCGCCCTGAGTTGTGGTGCGCCGGTAGAAGCGCAGCGAGACGACAGCCGGAACGATGTCCTTGTTCACGAGAGTGATGGTCGTCGAGTATCCTCCCGCATTGGCGATCTGCGGCAGGGTGAGCCGGCCGTTGGAGAAAACGTTCAGGCTCTGCGCCTCGAACGAGGTGAAAGCGCTGGCGGCAAAACGAAGGCCAAGCGCCGACATGCGGCCGCCAACCATGACGAACTCGGCGGTTCCCCGCCGGTTGCGAAGGAAGGTCAGTTCATCGGTGAGTGGGAATGCCGTGTGCCCCTGCGGAGGAAGCACCTTGCGATAGTTGCCCGTGATGACTTGTCCGTTCTCGTCCCGGAAGATCGCCCGAACGTCGCCGTTCTCGCTTTCGCTCACGTTGGAGATGGCCATCGAGGTCACCAGATTGTTGGTGTTGTCAAAAGGCATCAGGACGCGCTGCTGCCAGGTGGAAACTACCGGTACCGCGGCTTCCTGATCGGCACGGCCCTGCACGCTCTGGCGGAATATGGCGAAACCGCCGATCTTCTGGGCGCTGATGATCTGCACCCAGCCGGCTTCCGGCTGATTGCCGAGACCCCGCGTGCGCCAGGTGAAGGAACCGTTTGCCGGAATGGGAACGTTCTCGATGCCCTGGTTGTTCTCCATGCTCGGCGTCCAGGTGATCGTCGTCGAATCCGGCAGCACGCGGCGGAAGCGCAGCGTAACGATTGCCGGCGACGAGTCCAGATTGGCGATGGTGATGGTAGTGGCAAAGCCCGCCCCATCGACAATCCGCGGGATCGAGTAGTACGATCCGCCGACGTCGCGCAGATAGACGGGCACCTCAGCGGGGAGTACCCCCTGGTTCGTTGGCACAAGACCGACCGAGCCTGTCAGAGGCAGGTTGCCCGGCGAACTGATGACTGTCAGATTGGCCTGTCCCGGAGTGACAATCGCACCAGGCGTCGTGCTCAGCCAGCCGGAGCTGGACGGCATCACGTTCACGTTGGTGGATGACCCATCGCTGGTAGTCACCCGCAACGACTGTCCGAGCGTCGGGAAGGCCGACTGCGAGTAGAAGTCGATTTGCGGCGGGAAGGATTCGATCTGGGTGACCTGGCCGGTCAGGGTCAGGATCATGGTGACGTTGATGGTCGCTTGCGGGCGTCCCGTGGCCGTCACCAGAACCGTGCCAGTGTAGGTTCCGGTCGCCAGGTTCGACGGAATCGCCGAAATGGTGAACGTGTCTGTACCGTTGGCTGGAAGCGTGCCGCTCAACTTGCTCACGACGAGCCATGACTGGTTCGGGCTGACCGCGTACTGCACTGCGGCGCCAGTGTTTGAAACCGTCACCGTGGTGATGTTGGGCGTGGTAGAGGTGTCGCCGACACGGCCGGTGGTAAGCAGCGTCGAGGGCGTCACGCTCAGGTTGTCCTGCGTCCCGCTGCCCCCTATGACAAGAATGACCGGAACGGAGCGATTGGGCCGCCCTGGCGCACTGACGGTGATTGATCCGGTTCGAGTGCCCGCACCAAGTCCCGCAGTGTTCACCGAAACGTTGAATGAATCCGTTCCATTCTGGCTGATATTCCCTGAATTCTTGCTCAGCATGATCCAGGTCTGGTCGGCGCTGATGACGTAGCCGAGCGGCGCCCCAACATTGCCGACCTGCACCATCGCTTGAGTAGGACTGGCAACCGTCTGCCCTGTGGGCTGGTTGAAAGTGAGGCCCGCAGGCAGGACAACCAAATCCGCCGGGGGCTCCTGTGAAACCAGATTCAGCGTGACAGTTACCGTACGCGATGGCCGGTTGTTGGCGCTGATCAGTATGTTGCCGCTGCGCACTCCGGTCGTCGGCAAAAAGCTGGGGTTGACGGAAACCAGGAGCGTGACGGAGCCGTCGGCCGGCAGCGTGCCGGCGACGTTATCGAGTAGGATCCACGGCTGATCGGGCGCGGCCAGGAATGAAGTCGCCGGGCCTACATTGCTCAGCGTCACCTTCCAGGGCGAAGGAGCCCCGCTAGGCATGCCCAACACAGCCGTGTAGGTCAGTGCCGCCGGCGAGGCCGTCAGGTCGGTAGGAACGACAACCTCGGCCTCCACGATGAAGGTGACGGTGATCGTCTTGGTCGCTCGGCCCTGGGCTGCGATCAAAATAGTTGCGGTTTGCGTTCCGGCGGCCAATCCAGTGCCGGAGACACTCACTTCGAGAGTGTCGGTGCTGTTCTGCGGGATCGATCCGGCGAGTTTGTTGAGAGTGACCCAGCTCTTGTCTGCGAAAAGCGTGTATCCCACGGCGGCGCCGACGTTGGTGATAGTTACCACTTGCTTGGCCGGCGTGGCCGCGGCCTGGTTCGCCTTGCCGGTAAATGTCATCGTCGCCGGAACCACGAGCAATTCACTCGCGGGTTCACCGGCGGAAACTGAGAAGCTGACCTGGATGATGCGCGTCGGGCGTCCGGCGGCCTGCACCGTAATGTTTCCGGTCTTGAGGCCAGGGGTCTGGCTGATCGGGTTCGCCGACACTGTGAAAGTGTCAGATCCGCCCTGTGTCAGATTGCCGGATGTCTTGCTCAGAACCATCCACGCCTGATCGGGCACCAGCGTGTAAGCCACAGCACTTCCGGCGTTGTTGATCGTTATCGTCGCGCTTGAGGGAATCCCGTTCGCCGTGCCGGATTGGCCCACGAAGGAAACGGCACTGGGCGAAACGGTCAGGTCGGCGGTCGCCGGGGTGTCTCTAACAGCGAAAACAACTGCAACACTGCGCGCCGGACGGCCGGGTGCTGTGATGCTGACAGTCCCGTTTCTGGTGCCTGCCACTTGGCCCTGCGGCTTGACACCGACGGTAAATGTCGCTGTTCCGTTTGCGGCGATGCTGCCAGAAAGGGAGGGAAGGTCGATCCAGGACTGGTCCGCGGAAAGCGCGAACCCTACTGCCGACCCTATGTTCGTCAGCGTCACCGTTTCGGTAGCCGGAGTTCCAGTAGTGTCTCCGACCGCGGCGCTGAAGCTCAGCGAGGAAGGACTGACCAGCAGGTCGGGCGGAGGCGGATCCTGGGTGACTGAGAATGTCACTGCGATGGTCCGATCTGAACGGCCGGGAGCGCTCACAGTGATGCTTCCAGTTTTGGTGCCAGGTGTCTGCTGTTGGGGGCTGGCCGAGACGGTAAATGTGTCTGTGCCGTTGTCAGCCAGCGAGCCCCCGGGCTTGCTCACCGTCAGCCATGCTTGGTTCACCACGACCGTATAGGTGGTTGCAGCGCCTACGTTATGTACGGTCACCGTGGATGCGGAAGGCGCGGCCGTAGTGGTGCCTGCCTGGCCGGCGAATGTCATGGTGCCGGGCGTCACTGTGAGGTCAAGGGTCGGGTCCGTCGAGGTGACGGTCATCGTGACTGAAATCGTGCGAGACGTTCGGCCGGGAGACGAAATCGTGATAGTTGCTGTCTTGGAGCCGATAGTCTGGCCAACACCGCTCACGCGCACCGGGAAATTGTCTGATCCGTTTTCGGGTATCGTGCCCGCAAGCTTGTCGAGAATCACCCAGGGCTGGTCGGCGGAAATCGTGTACCCGACGGCTGGGCCAACGTTGCCTACTGAGACGCTTGAACTGGCCGGTACCGACGTCGCGACACCCGCTTGCGCCGAAAACGCCAGACTTGTGGGGTTCACCGTGAGATCAGGCGGTGGCGGAGTGCTGGTGACGTTGAATGTCACCGCAATCGAACGTGGAGCACGTCCCGGAGCTGCGACGGTGATGGTCCCGTTCTTTATTCCCACGGTCTGCAACTGCGGGCTTGCCGTGACAATGAATGTGTCGGTCCCGTTCTGTGAGACCGTTCCGGCATTCTTGCTGATCACGAGCCAGGACGGCTGGTCGACGGAGATTGTGTAGCCAGTCGCCTGCCCTGAGTTGGCGACTGTGACCGTCGCCTGGCTCGGCGCGGCAGTGGGCGTTCCCGCCTGGCCTGCAAAGCTCAAAGTGGCCGGGCTGACCGTAATGTCCTGTGCGCCTGACAATTGCAGGCGTACGGTGACGATATCGGTCGGTCTGCCAGGTGCACCGATTTCGATTGTTCCAAGCACTTCGCCCGTGGTAGTGAGATTGGTCGCGTCAGTTCTGACCTCAAACGTGTCCGAACCGTTCATCGGCAGTAGTCCGGTCTGCTTGGATACGCGCAGCCACGGGGCATTGGTACTCGGAGTGATCGTGTAGCCTGTGGCTGCACCGAAGTTCGAAACCGTAACCTGAATGGACGGCGGAACGCTCGCCGAAGAGCCGGGAGCGCCAGAGAAGGTCACCTCTTTAGGCTGGACTGAAAGACTCGACGCCACCAGGACTCGGACAGTCACCGCCTTTACTGGGACTGTAGGAGCGGAGGGCGCCGTAAAGTTGAGCGTAGCCTCATACACCTGCCCGGAGGTGAGACCCGTCGTATTCACTTCTGCCGAGACACTGGACGGGAACCCCTCCAGCGCACTCGGTCGAACCGAGATCCATGACTGAGCACTCGCCAGGGCTACCTGGACAATCCCAGGTCCGTTGTAATTCACCAGGAACGGGTACTGGGAGACTGTGCCCAGCCGCTGTGTGAACGTAGCTGGAGCCGACGGATCAACCGTAATGGTGGGCGGCACCACGCTCAGACTCACCGGCACGTTGAGCGTTGGCCTTCCAACCGCTGTTACCACCAATGTCGTGTTGTGTGTTCCCTGAGGCACGCCCTGCAGGTTGAACTTCAGCAGCACGGCAGGTGTGCTCGAATTGGCAGGCAGCCTCGAATTAAAGGGAAGGATGATCGCCGTAGCCCAATTCACCCCCGGGTTCAGTGCAGCCGTGAACTGCACTTCGGCTCCTGTGTTGGTGATCACGACCTCGCGGTCCTGTATCGTCCCTTGCCCAATTCCGGCCGTCACATTCAAAGGCGATGGCGTCGCTGTCAGCGATTGCGCCTCCGCAACACCGCACACCAGTGCGAACAGAAGAAACAGAACAGTCCAAAAGCGCATGAGGCCCTCCAAGGCTTACCACCTACAAACAAAAACTAGCACGCCTGTTTTATTCATAAGGCCAAACGGGCCTGGTGAAAAGGCCCCCGTCCACCCAAAGTGTCTGGCCGGTGACAAAATTCGACTTGTCGCTGATTAGGAATGCAACTACAGTGCCAACATCGGATGGCACCCCGATCCGCCCCAACGGAGTGAGCTTTGACCATGTAGCGGCGTAGTCGCCCGACTCCAGTTTAGTCCGCTCTATCTCGATCGCCCCAGGGGCCACGCAGTTGACTCGAATGTTGTACTTGCCGAGTTCCACCGCTGCCACCTTGGTGAAGTTTTCCAGGCCGCCCTTGCTCGCCGAGTAATCGACCAGGTTTGGAAACGGCCATTTGTTGGAACCTGAGCCAATGTTGATGATCGACCCACCGCCTGTGTCTTTCATGGACAGCGCGGCGCGCTGCGCGCAGAGAAATGCGCCTTTCAGATTAACCCCCAAGACATGGTCCCATTCGGCTTCTGTCAACTCGAGGAGCGGCTTCCAGGTTTGAACTCCAGCGTTGTTGACCAGTGCATCCAACCTGCCAAACCGATCCGTGGTTTCTTTTACCATCCGTTCGACGTCATCGGCGCGCGATACGTTGCCGCCAACTGCGAATGCCTGGCCGCCGGAAGCTTCGATGGCATCGACAGTCTCCCGGGCGCCTTCCTTGTCGCTGTTGTAGTTAACCGCTACCCGCGCGCCGGCCTTGGCCAGTTCCAGTGCAATTCCGCGGCCAACGCCCTTGCTCGCGCCGGTGACCAGTGCGCTCCGTCCTTCCAGATCAAGCCCCATACTTGAATTCTATCTGGTGCCCTCGGCAACCAGATACGGTGCGAAGCCGGTTTGTGACGGCAAATGAAACATAGGAGCGCCCGGAGAGCGGAACTCGAGCCACTCTTCCCGGTCGATCAACCGTTGCGCGCAGCGCACATCGATGCGCGCCGTGATCCACCCTTCCCGCTGCGCCTCCACGGCCGCGCTCGCCTTGACAGGCTTCAGAATCTCCAGCAACGGCGGCGCTTCCCCTCCCGCAAGATGCAGGAGCAGTGTCGCTTTGCCCACCTTCATGCTGGCAGCCGGACCCGTCCTGAACCGCAGCCGCCAGAGGCCTTCACGCACCGAGCCTGCCACCGATTCCAGAATTGCCACCTGGGCCAAAAGGGCCTTCGGCGTCAACAGAAAAGCTCCGGCCAGCCACCTTCTGCGCGATGTAACCAAAATATTGTTGCCCCCATCGACTATTTTGTTCAATCTTGAAAGATCGGGAGGGCTGATCATATTGAATATCAAATCGCCGGAAGCGCCCCCAGTTTGGGAACCCAGCGACCGCTGGACAGTTTCGCACGCTAAGGAACTCTACGACATCGACCGCTGGGGAAAGGGGTACTTTTCCATCAGCCCCGAGGGCCACGTTCTCGTCCACCCGAGCCTGCAGCCTGAAAGATTTGTCGACCTCAAACGGCTGATTGACACGCTCGTCCTGCGCGGCATCGATCCGCCGATCCTGATCCGCTTCCCCGAGATCCTCGGGCAACAGTTACATGAGCTGCAGCAGGTCTTCACGTCGGCCATCGCCGAACATAACTACAAGGCCGGCTACCGTTGCGTCTACCCGATCAAGGTGAACCAGCAGCGACAGGTCGTCGAAGAGATCCACCGCTTCGGCAAGCAGTACGGCTTCGGCCTCGAGGCAGGCTCGAAGCCCGAGTTGCTCGCCGTGGTCGCCATCGCGGACAACAATACGCCGATTATCTGCAACGGCTTCAAGGACGACGAGTACATCGAGATGTGCATGCTGGCCCGCAAGATCGGCCGCGACATCACCCCGGTGGTTGAGAAGTTCACGGAGCTGGACCTGATCCTCAAGCACGCCGCCCAGGTGGGTGTGCGGCCTTCCATCGGTCTGCGCGTGAAACTTGCCTCGCGTGGCGCGGGCCGTTGGAAATCATCCGGCGGCTATCGCTCCAAGTTCGGGCTGACGGTCAGCGAGGCGCTCCGCGCGCTGGAGTCGCTGAAGGAACTCGGGATGGCCGATTGCCTCAAGCTGCTCCACTTCCATCTGGGCAGCCAGATCACCAACATCCGCCACATCAAGGGCGCCGTGATCGAGGCCGCCCGCATCTATGTGGACCTGAAGAAGCACGGCGCCGGGCTCGAGTTTCTCGACGTGGGCGGCGGCCTTGGCATCGACTACGACGGCTCTCAGACCGATTTCGAGTCGAGCGTCAACTACTCGCTCCAGGAGTACGCCAACGACATCGTCTACCACGTCCAGAACGTATGCGACGAAGCCGAGGTGGCGCATCCCACGATCGTCACCGAAAGCGGCCGCGCCATCGCCGCCTACCACAGCGTGCTCGTGTTCAACGTCCTCGGTGTGAGCGGCTATGGCGAGGAGGTCATTCCTTCGACGCTGCCTGAAGACGCCGAGCAGCCTCTGGTTGACCTGATGGAGACGTTTAAGAACCTCAGCACCAAGAACCTGCTGGAGAGCTTCCACGACGCGCAACAGGCTCTGGATTCTGCCCTAAACCTGTTCTGCCTCGGCTACCTGCCGCTGGAACAGCGGTCCTTGGCCGAGAACCTCTACTGGATCATCTGCCGGCGTATTCTGCTGATGGCTAAGCAGCTCGATGTATTCCCCGAGGAACTCGAAGGCCTCGACGGAATGCTCTCGGACACCTACTTCTGCAACTTCTCGCTCTTCCAGTCGATGCCGGACAGTTGGGCGGTGAAGCAGTTGTTCCCCATCATGCCGATCCACCGCCTGGGCGAGCAGCCGGTCCGTTCGGCAATTCTGGGCGATATCTCCTGCGACAGCGACGGCAAGGTGGATCAGTTCATCGACCGGCGCGACGTCAAGAAGACTCTGCCGCTGCACGCCTTCAACGGAGACCCCTACTACCTGGCCTCGTTCCTGGTGGGCGCGTATCAGGAGATCCTCGGCGACCTGCACAACCTGTTCGGCGACACCCACGCGGTGCACGTCCGCATCAATGATCAGAACCAACCCGTGCTGGAGGCCGTGATCCGCGGCGACACGGTGCGGGAGGTCCTGGACTACGTCCAGTTCAGCGCCTCTCACTCTGCTGGAGCAGTTCCGGCAGGATGTGGAAGCGCGCGGTCATGGACGGCAAGATCGGCTACGAGGATTCAGGCCGCCTGCTCCGCTTTTACGAGCAAGGCCTGCACGGCTACACCTACCTCGAAGACTCCCACGAGCTATAGAGGGACAGACACCCCTTAGTCCCTCGCTGCCACGGAATACTCCGTGGACTAAAGGGGGTCTGTCCCTCTTTAGCCTCCTTAGTAC
>CAVQOO010000047.1:0-13660 GCA_963714395.1 Bryobacteraceae bacterium | reverse complement strand
CGGAACGCTGAGCGCTCCCGCGCCATAATGAAGGCACGTGATGACGCCACTACTGTTTGCCCTGTTGCTTGCCGCTGCTCCCGGCGACGTCCAGAAGGAAGACATCTTTCCGCTCGACGCCAAGCACAACCACGCCTCAGCGATCGTCGAGTTACCGAATGGCGAACTGATGGTCTGCTGGTATCGCGGCTCTGGCGAGCGCACGGCCGACGATGTGCAGATCATGGGCGCGCGGAAGAAGAAGGGCGCCAAGTCCTGGTCTGCCCCATTTGTCCTCGCCGACCAGCCGGGCTTTCCCGATACCAACCCTGTTCTCTGGGTTGACCAACAGAAGCGTCTCTGGCTCTTCTGGCAGACGATTGTTGCCAACCAGTGGGAGACAGCCATCAACAACTACCGTGTCACGAGCAAGTGGCAGGGCGACGGTGCGCCGACGTGGGAGCGCTCCGACATTATGCTGATCAAGCCCGTCCGCATCGCCGAGAAGACGGAGGAGTTTGCCAGTACAATTCCTGCCGAGTGGAAAGCCCGCTACGAGCGCGTCGTCACCCGCGCCAAGGACAAGTACTTTTCGCGCATGGGCTGGATGACGCGCGCGCATCCTCTTCAACTGCCCTCGGGAAGAATCCTCGTTCCGCTCTACTCCGACGGCTACAGCTTCTCTCTCGCCGGCATCTCCGACGACGGTGGAATGACGTGGCGCGCTTCTGAACCTATCATCGGCGGCGGCAACATACAGCCCAGCTTCGCGCTTCGCAAAGATGGCACGCTGCTCGCCTACATGCGCGACAACGGCCCGCCGCCGAAGCGTGTTCACGTCGCCGAATCCAAGGACAACGGCGAGACCTGGTCCTTCACGCGCGACGGCGAGATGGCGAACTCCGGCACCGGCCTCGAAGTCCAGGTCCTCAAGGATGGACGATGGTTGATGATCAACAACGACACCGAGTCGGGCCGATGGCGGCTCACGCTTTCCTTGAGCGATGACGAAGGCCGCACGTGGAAGTGGTCCCGCGCGTTGGAACTCGACGAGCGCACGGAAGGCCAGCGCTCCAGCTTCCACTACCCCTCGATCATCCAAGGCTCAGACGGCACCGTCCATGCCAGTTACAGCGTCTTCCTGAACCACCTCAAGGAAGGCGAACCTCGCAAGACCATTCGCCACGGCCAGTTCAAACCTGACTGGGTCGGCGCCCCGCGCTAACCGACCTCTGAGTTCGCCCTACGCCGCTCGCCGCTTCTTTCGCTTGGTTCCCGCGGATTGCACCGCCAACCGCAGACCGAACGCCTTCAAGACGGCAGCCAGACTGTCCAGCGACGGATTGCCGGATCGAGAGAGCATTCGATACAGGCTCTCCCGATTCAGCCCGGCGTCGTGCGACAAGGCTCGGACTCCTCCCCTCGCGTCGGCGACATCACGCAACGCAAGAAGGAGCACTTTCGGATCCTGGTCCTCAAGACACGCGTTCAAGTACTCCGCCGCCGCATCCGCGTTCTTCAGTGACTCCAGGAGATTCTCCCGGTAGGACTCAGTCCTTTCCGCTTGTTTGGGCATTCATAAACTCCTTCCAGTAGCTCTCAACAGTAGCCGATAAGCTACTGAGCGTCAACCTGCGGCAGAAGTTCTCCGCCGTGAATCCACCCCTCGGCGTGGCCGCCCCGCAGCCCACCAGATCCGCACCAGCCGATGGTAGGATTCGCAAAGAGAGACTTGCAGCCGCATGACTCCCCAGAACGAGCGCGCATTGGAATGCCGCGTTACCAGGGCGGCCGAGGAGGCCTTGGCCCACCAGCAATACGTCAGCCCCATCGATGTCCTCGTCCGGATGGGGCTGCTCGCGCCGGCACACCTGGCCGATTGGCGGAAAGGCCGGGTCGACTTCCTGGAACGCGTAATTCAGGGCAACCTGAAGAAGATCTCGAAGTCGATGGCGCTGTTCCGGCAATGGGCAGCCGGAAAGGGCCTGCGCCCCAGTCAGACTGAATATGTTCACAAGACAAGGGCTGGAACGAGAGACCTGCGGTTCAGCGCGAGCGGCGATTCGTCCATCGAGGCCGCGTATCGGACTCACTATGTCTCCCCGGCCCTCTCCGAACGAAAACGCCAAAACCTCGAATCCAAGCTCAGCGCCCCAGGCGAAACGGTTGTGTTCCAGATCCTGCGCGACTCCAAGTGCTCAGAGTGCGGCGATGAACTGGGAAGCGGCCGCTTCCTCGTCATGGAGGAGGACAAGCCGCTCTGCCTGAAGTGTGCCCGATTGGACGACCTCGAGTACCTTCCGGCCGGCGACCAGGCGCTGACTCGCCGTGCCTCAAAATACAGCGGACGAAAGGCGGTCGTCGTGCGGTTCAGCAGGTCGCGGAATCGCTACGAGCGGCAGGGCCTGCTGCTGGAACCCGCCGCCCTTGGAAGAGCCAGCCGGGACTTGTGTGGGGATGGCGAATGACGAAGTCTTCGACATTCCCGGCTCGGCATTTCCATGGGGCTGTCGGCTATTCTGGTCTCCGGCGGGAGGTTCTCCAATGCTGATCGAGCAGCAGATCGCGGAACGGCGCGAGCGCGCGAAAGACGCTGTGGCGAAGGTGCTTTCACGTCCCATCACCGGTCCCTTCGGCGACTACACCATCCAATCCCCCAGCGGGCGATCATACAAGGTTGCAGTTCGCGGTCCCGGGCTGTTCGAGAACTTCTGCTCATGTCCGGATTTCGCGGTGAACACGCTTGGCACGTGCAAGCACATCGAGGCGATGCTGGCGCGGTTGCGCAAGTTGCGGGGCAAGTCGTTCGAAACCGCAGCCTACAAGCGCACCAGAGCCTCGATCTCGTTGCAGTACGGCGAAACGCTCGAAGTCCTGCTGCGCCTGCCTGACGCGCCGTCGCCCGCGCTGAAGACTCTGGCGGAGGAGTGCTTCGACAGGCAAGGCTGCCTGCTTCGAGAGCAGTATCGCAGATTCGATCAGGTGCTGGACCTGCTGCGGAAAGCGGACGACCACGCCATGATCTACAGCGACGTGCTCGAGTACGTGGGCCGGGAGAACGAGATCGCCGAAGGACTTGAATGGGAGCGAAAGCTGCTCGCTAAACTCGACCGCGGCCAGGACCCTCTGGCCGGGGTGCTCAAAACCAACCTGCTGCCCTATCAGTCGCTCGGCGCCATCTTCGCGGCCAGCCGCGGGCGGGTCGCGTTGGCCGACGACATGGGACTCGGAAAGACCGTTCAGGCGCTCGCCGCGGCTGAATTGCTGCGCCGCCGCGCAGGCATCGAGCGCGTCCTCGTGGTCGCTCCCGCGTCCGTCAAGTATCAGTGGAAGACCGAAATCGAGAAATTCACCGGACTGCCGGCGCAGATCGTAGACGGCTCCCTGTCCAGGCGGCGCGCCCTCTACGCGGCACCGGCGTTCTTCAATCTCACCAGCTACGAGTTGGTGCTCAAGGACATCGCTGAGATGCAGGAGTTGCGGCCGGACCTGATCATCCTCGACGAGGCTCAGCGCATCCGGAACTGGACCACCGCTACGGCCCGCACCATCAAACAACTCAAGAGCCGCTATGCATTCGTACTGACCGGCACGCCCCTGGAGAACAAACTCGAGGAGCTCTTCTCAGTCGTCGAATTTGTCGATGGCCGCCGGCTTGGTCCGGCGTTCCGGTTCCTGCACGAGCACCGCATGGAGGACGAGAAAGGCCACCTGCTCGGCTACCGCGGATTAGATCGCATCAAGAGCCAGCTTGCTCCGGTGCTGCTCAGGCGCACACGGCAGGAGGTGCTCAAGGAACTCCCCGAACGCACCGACCAGATCTTCCGGGTTCCGCTCACGCCGGAACAGGCTGACCCCTATCACGAACAGAGCGATATTCTCGCCAAGCTCATGCGGAAGTGGGAACGGCAAGGCTGGCTGTCGGAGATTGACCAGAAGAGGATTCTCTGCTGCATCCAAAACATGCGCATGCTCTGCAATTCTACCTTCCTCTTCGACAAACAAACGCATCATTCGCCCAAGCTGGAGGAATTCCGTGAGATCCTTCGCGAGCTTGCGATCGAGGAGGACCGCAAGGTCGTCGTCTTCAGCGAGTACGAACGTATGACGTACCTGGCGGGAGAAGAACTCGGCAAGTTGGGGATCGGTTTCGTCTCGCTGCATGGCGGCGTGCAGTCACGCAAACGCGGCGCACTGATGGACGAATTCCGCAAGAACCCGAAGTGCAAGGTGTTTCTTTCGACCGACGCGGGCGGCGTCGGACTGAATCTGCAGTCCGCCTCGGCTGTCGTCAACTTCGAACCCCCATGGAATCCTGCCCGGCTTGAACAACGCATCGGGCGCGTACACCGGCTCGGCCAATCGCGTCCTGTCACCGTCATCCACATGCTCACCACCAACAGCATCGAGGAGCGTGTCTGGGAGACTTTGAAGCTGAAGAAGTCGCTGTTCGCGGGGGTCTTCGACTCCCCGACGGGCGAAGTGAGCTTTGCCAAGCTGGGCCGCAAGAGCGTTCTTCAGGCTGTGAAGGAGATCTTTGCCGAAGAGCCCGCCCGGCCCGAGCCGGCCGCGGCAAGCGAGTCTCCACGGCCAGCGCCCGATGGTCGGCCAGCGCCTGCCGGCGAAATCGCGGTTGCGGCTTCGGGCCTGATGGAAGCGGGCGTCCGGTTCATCGAAGCACTCTCCTCGTCCGGACGAGTTGACGACGTCTTGTCCAGCCTCATACAGCGGGATGATCGCACCAATCGAACGACACTCTCCATTCCGCTGCCTGAGTCGTTCAGCCAGGAACGGCTGGTCAAGGCGTTCTCCGGTCTTCTCAGCGCCTTTGCGGGTCCGCGCAAATAAAAATCGACGGAACGCCGAACCTCGTGTACCATGTTTCCAGGTCAGGGGAATGGCTTCTGGGAAGGCCAATTTGCGTCGGGACGGCTGTCGCTGGACGACCGCGTGCCTCCTCCTTGCCTGTTTCCTCCTCTCGCCCCTCGCTCCGCTCCTCGCCTTGCCCGCCGGACCGGCCTCCTGCAAGATGGCTTGCTCGCGGGTCAAGGATTGCTGCTGCAAGAAGAAAGCCGCTGCTCCGCAACTCACTTCATCCTCAGACGAACGCGCGTTTCGCACCTCCCGGTGCCCGAGCGGTTGCGGGCGCCTACCCGGCCGCATCGTTGCGCCGGCGTACTACTCCACCACCGCTGAAGGCCAGACACTTCTCCGGCCAATAGCTTCCGCGAAACTGCCCGCGGGGCTTCTCCATTTCCATCACCTGCCTCCGATCGGAAACTCGCTCCACCAGCGCCCTCCCCCATTCCTCTCTTGACCCCCGCACATCACCGGAAAACGGTCAACGGAGGACTTCCATGCAAACGATCTACGTCCTCGCAGCGGCTCTCGCCCTCGCTGGCGGAGTCGTGTCTGCACAGCAAAGCATTCACTACGCCAGCATCAGCGGGCGCGTCACTGACCCGTCTGAAGCCGTCGTGGAGGGTGCAATTATCGTCGCTCGTCAACTCGACACCAAGCTCACCAACACCGTCGAATCCGGACGCGATGGCCGCTTTCGATTCCCCTACCTCCCCATCGGCCGCTATGAAGTGGAGGTTCAGAAGCCGGGCTTTGCCGTTTCCACACATCTGATGACGCTCACAGTCGGCGCCGCCTACGAACTCCCCATCGGCCTCGCCGTCGGCACCTCCGCAGAGAAGGTCACCGTCACAGGCGAAGCCGCCATGGTGGAATCCGCCCGCAGCCAGATCGCCGGCACAGTCGCCCGCGCCGAGATTGCCGCGCCTGCCTCTCAACGGGCGCAACTTCCTCGATATTGCTCTGCTTGTCCCCGGCGTCTCCCCCACCAACACCGCCAGCACACAGCTCTTCCCCGAAACGTCCGCCGTCCCGGGCCAGGGCATTTCCATCAACAGCCAGCGCAACTTCTCCAACAGCTTCATCGTCGACGGACTGCCCGCCAACGACGACGCCGCTGGCCTGAGCGGCATCCCCTATGGTGTCGACGCCGTCAACGAGTTTCAGGTCGTCACTTCCGGTGGACAGGCAGAGTTTGGCCGCGCGCTTGGCGGCTACGTCAATCTCGTCACCCGCAGTGGTTCAAACTCGCTCCACGGCAACCTCTACAACTACTTCCGCCACGACAGTCTCAATGCCGCCAACCCCCTCTCTCACACCACGCTCCCGCTCACTCAGGCTCAGTACGGGGCCAGCCTCGGCGGCCCGATCGTCAAGGACCGCACCTTCTACTTCGCTAACTTCGAGCAGCGCCGCCTCAACCAATCCGGCCTCGTCACCATCTCGCAGCCCAACGTCGACGCCATCAACGCCCGCCTCTCCGACACCGGCTACAGCGGGCCACACATCACCACAGGGCTCTACTCCAATCCCGTCGACAGCACCCATCTGCTCGCCAAAGTCGATCACTTGTTGACCTCCAACGACATACTCTCCGTCCGCTACAGTCTCTATGACGTCTCAAGCGCCAACTCCCGCGGGGTCGGCGCGCTCAGCGCCACTACTGCCGCGGCCGGCCTGGAGAACACGGACCACAACGTCGCCGTGAGCAACGTCTACACGCTGTCCCCGCGCGTCGTCAACGAAACCCGTGGACAGTTCACCCGCTCCAGCCTCGCCGCCGAACCCAACGACCCCTTCGGTCCTGCCGTCAGCATCTCCGGCGTCGCCACCTTCGGCCGCCTCTCGAGCTCTCCCACCGGCCGCTTCAATCGCCTTTACGAAATCGTCGACAACCTCGCTATCCAGACAGGCGCCCACGCCATTCGTCTCGGCTTCGACTTCCTCTACAACGGCACCGACATCACTTTTCCCCGCGCCGCCCGTGGCAGCTACGCCTTCTCCTCCCTCACCAACTTCCTCACCGGCGTCTACAACAACTCCGGCTTCACGCAGACCTTCGGCAACACTGCCGTTCCTCAATCCAACCCCAACCTCGGCTTCTACCTCCAGGACGAGTGGAAGCTCCACCCGCGCTTCACGCTCAACGCCGGTGTCCGCTACGACCTCCAGTTCCTCGAAACCATCAACACCGATGCCAACAACATCTCCCCCGCTTCGGCTTCGCGTGGACGCCGTTCGCAGTCGCGGCGAACCGTTATCCGCGGCAGCTACGGCATCTTCTATGACCGTGTCCCGTTGCGAGCCCTCGCCAACGCACTGCTTTCCAGCGGCAACACCACGACTCTCACCCCGGTGAGCCAGATCAACGTCAGCCTGAGTCCTGCTCAAGCCGGCGCGCCGCGCTTTCCCGCCATCATCACCACGGCGCCCGCCGGAGTGCTCCCGGCCTTCACCACCATGAACAGCGACATGCGGAACGCCTACTCTCTCCAGGGCAGCGTCGAAGTCGAGCACCAACTCGGCGCCTCCTCTGCCGTGAACGTCGGCTACCAGCGTCTGCGCGGGCTCCACCTGATCAACGCGATTAACCAGAACGTACCCACCTGCGTCGCCGCCGGCGCCAACAACGGCTGCCGCCCCAATTCCGCTTACGCCAACAACAGCCAATACTCGCCCGGCGCCGACTCCAAGTACGACGGCCTCTCCGTCTCCTTCCTTCAGCGCCCCTTGCGCTGGGGCAGTTACCGCGTCTCCTACACCTATGCCAAGGCCTACAACAACGTCGGCGAGTTCTTCTTCAGCGGCCCCATCAACCCCTTCAATGTCTGGGAAGACTGGGGACGTTCAGACGACGACCAGCGCCACCGCCTTGTCATCAATGGCACCGCGCAGGCGTACGGCTTCCAACTCAGCGGCATAGTGCAGTACTACTCTGCGCTGCCGTTCAACATCACCACCGGCGCCACCACCATTCAGGGAACTGCCGCGCGTCCGATCGTCAACGGCGCGTTCATCCCACGCAACGCTGGCGAGGGCTTTGACCGCTTCAGTCTCAACCTCCGCCTCAGCCGCGCCTTCTCCCTCACCGAGAGACTCCGCATGGAGTTCATCGGGGAGTCGTTCAACTCCACCAACCGCGCCAACGGCGTGACTCTCAACGGAACCTTTGGCACGGGCGCCTATCCGACTAACCCGCTGCCCGCCTTCATGCAGACCACATCGGTCGCCGACCCACGGAGCTTTCAACTGGCGCTCCGCTTCACATTCTGATGCTACTCACCACTCCTCTCCTCGCTGCAGGTTTGCTTCTCAATGGGCTGCCCCCGATCGCGCCAGGCACGCCCAACCGACAGCCTCAACTGGCTGCCTCTCGCTCCGGCGATCGCCATGGTCTTCGGCAGCGGCAAGTCCGTCTACTTCACTGCGTCCTCCGATCGGGGCCTGACGTTCTCGAAGCCAGTCGAGATCGCCTCAATCCCGCTGCTTGCACTGGGCCGCCATCGGGGTCCGCGGGTCGCCTTCTCCGGCCAGGCCCTGCTCGTCAGTGCCATCGGAGGCTCGACGCTCGCAACAGGTCCTCATGCCCACGGCCTCTCAACCGATGGCGACCTTCTGCTCTGGCGCTCCGCGGATAACGGCCGCACCTGGTCCAAATCAACAATTGTCAACGATGTCCCCGGTTCCGCCCGAGAGGGTCTCCACGCCATGGCCGCCGACGACCAGGGCCATGCCGCCCTCGTCTGGCTCGACCTGCGCGGCAAGGGCACGCGCCTCTACGGTTCCTTCTCCAACGACTCCGGCGCCACGTGGTCGCCCAACTTCCTCGTCTACGAATCGCCTGACGGCACCATCTGTCAGTGTTGCCACCCGTCGCTCGCCGCGACCGGCTCAGGAGAGTTCGCCGTCATGTTCCGCAACGCCCTTGCGGGATGCCGCGACATGTACGTCCTCCGCATGAGCGCCGGCAAAGTCATCGACAAGCCTGCCAAGGCGGGGCAGGGAACCTGGCCCATCAACGCCTGCCCCATGGACGGCGGCGGTCTCGCCAACTCCAGTAAGGGCCTCGCCGCTGCGTGGCGCCGCGAGCAGGAGTTGTTCGTCGTCCTCCCCGGCGACGCCGAACAGCGAGTCGGCGAAGGCAAGGACATCGCACTCGCCGCCGCTGGCGATCAGGTCTACGCCGTCTGGAGCCAAGCCGAAGGCATCCGGTACTGGACCAACGGCCGTGCCGGTACGCTTTCCGAATCCGGCGCCTTCGCCTCCATCTCTACCCTCCCCGACGGCAGCGCGCTCGCCGCCTGGGAGAACAACGGCGCTATCTCATTGGCCCGCCTGCCGTGAGGCCTGAAACTCTGATAGCGTCATCTCCTCGGGCGCGTCCGTGTCGCTCTCGAAGTCGATCCGGTAGCCGTCCGGATCGGTCAGCGACGTCACCCACATCGCGTTGCCCACTTGCGGCTCTGACGCCTCGATCCCTCGCGACCGGAATTCCCGCCACAGTCTCACGGCATCCTCGCAAATGAACATCAGTGTCACCCCGTCCCCGCTGGCCTTCCTTTGCGGCTGCGCAAATTCCTGGAGCATCACCGACGCTCCGCCGAGCGCGAGGCAGCACCAACGAATTCTTTCGTCGACTACCCACTTGTGGGTCATTGTGAACCCCAGTCCGTCGAGGTAATACCGCAGTGAGCGCTCCATGTCCTGCACGCTCAGGAATGGGATCACCTGTCTGACGTTGCTTTCATCCACCGTTTCAGCTTACTTCGGCGCCTGGCTCTCGGCCCTTGCTTCCGCGGATTGACAAGCCCGGCGGCGGAGGCGACCTGCCGCGGCCGCTCAGCCGGGTTTACAATGCAGCAATGCGCTGGACACCTGGTGGAACAAGCGGGGATATCGAAGACCGCAGAAGTTCGGGCGGTTTTGGCGGCGGCGGAATGAAAATGGGCCTGGGCGGGCTCATTGTTCTAGGCATCTTGAGTTTCGTGTTCAAAACGGACCTCATCAGTCCTTTCCTCGGAACGGGAGGCGGCGGATCGGGCGCAGTTTCAAGGCCCGATCCCGAACGTGACATCGCCGAAAAACCAATGGTCGAGTTCGTCAGTTTCGCGCTCGACGATATGCAACTCAAGACCTGGCCCGATATTCTCGCCAGGCAGGGATCCCAATATCGACGTGCCACGCTCGTCCTCTTCCGTGATGGAGTGCAATCAGCCTGCGGAATGGGACAGGCCGCTTCCGGTCCGTTCTATTGCCCCGGCGACGAAAAGGTCTATATCGATCTCGGCTTCTACGAGGAGCTGAAGCGCCAGTTCGGCGCTCCCGGGGACTTCGCGCAAGCCTACGTCCTGGCCCACGAAATCGGCCACCATGTGCAGAAAATCCTGGGAATCGAGTCCAAGATGCGCGCCGCGCAGCAGCGAAATCCCGCCGCCGCCAATCAGCTTTCCGTAAGAATGGAACTGCAGGCTGATTGCTTTGCCGGCATTTGGGGCCACGCGACCAATAGCCGCAATCTCCTCGAAGGCGGCGATGTGGAAGAGGCCATGACTGCCGCTGCGTCCATCGGCGATGACCGGATTCAGAAGATGTCCTCCGGCCGCGTGGTCCCTGAAAAGTTCACCCACGGCAGTTCCGCGCAACGCGTGGAGTGGTTCAAGCGCGGCATGGAGACCGGGCAGTTATCGGCGTGTGATACATTTGCCGCCAGGTAAGCAGGCGGCTTCTTTTGAATCAGCCTTCGTCGCGCAGAGTCGTCACAGGATCAACCCGTGCCGCACGGCTCGCCGGAACAAATCCGGCGAACAAGCCAATCAGCGTCATTGACAGACACGCGAGCACCAGCGCGATGGGATCAAGCGGGGACACCTCGAACAACAGGCTTTTCATGACTCTCGTCAGCGCCACCGCGCCGAACACTCCCAGGACCAGCCCCATCGAGACAAGACCGAGCCCGTTCCGCATGATCTGCAGGACTACGTCCCGCGCCCTCGCTCCCAGCGCCATTCGGATGCCGATTTCCCTGCGCCGCTGGGTCACAACCTGGGACAGCACGCCGTAGAGTCCGATGGCGGTGAGAAATGCGGCGATGATCGCAAAGGAGCCAATCACCCAAGCCGGCCGGCTGGTGCCGGAAAGCGTCTGCTCCCGAACCTCCTGCATGGTCGCAATGTCTCCGAGCGGCAGAGTGGAGTCGATGCCGCGCATTGCCTCACGAATGCCGGAAACGACGGACGAAGGGTCGGCTTGGGTGCGGACGATGAGCCTCATCGACTGGCTGGGAACTTGAGCCAGGGGGACATAGACGACAGCCGGATCGGGGACGCCTGGGCCGGCAACTCGCTCGCCGCGAATCATGCCGACGATCTCGACTTCTTCGGTGTCGGTTCCTCGCGCTGTGTAGCGCGGGCAGTACAATCGCACTATCTGGCCGATAGGGTTCTTCAGCCCGGCAACATCAGCCAGTCGTTTGCCCAGCGCTTCATTGATCACGACGACGCGTCTGGCGCCATTGCGGTCAGGCACATCGATACCGCGGCCTTTCAACACGCCGATGCCAAACGTGCTGAAATAACCGGGGTCCACACGCTTGAACCGGACGTTGATCGGTTCTTTGACGCCAGGCAGCTCCACCGCTTCGCCGTTGCCAATCCAGCGCAAAGGCAGATGTGTTGAGAGAGCCACTTGCTGAACCCCTGGAACGCCTTTGATTCGCTCTCTTGTAGCTTCGTAAAACGCCGCGGCCTGAACGGGCGCCGGATACGCTTTCGCCGGAAGATTCATCGACATGGTGATGACGTTCTCGATCCTGACGCCGGTCTCGATCTGCTGCAGGTTGAACAAGCTCTTGAACAGCAGCAGAGCGCCGCAGACCAGCACGAGCGAAAGCGCAAGCTCACCAATGACGATGGAACGCCGGACACCCTGATGTGCGCCAGTAGAGCCGCGGCCCGCCATGCGAAGTGATTCCTCCAGGCTGCCGGCCGAAGTCTGCAACGAGGGTAGCGCCCCAACCAGCAGGGCCACACCCAGGGCGATGCCGGCCGCGAACGCGAAGAGACGATAGTCGAGAACGAGCGGTGCGGGGTAGGGCAGTGATTTCGCCACGAATGGGCCCGCGGTGCTGATCAGCAGCGACGCCACCGCCAGACCTGCGGCGCCCCCGAGCAGGCATAGCGCCAACGTCTCGGTAGCCAGTTGGGCGAAAAGCCGGCCTCGCGACGCGCCCAGCGCCGTCCGTATGGCAATCTCCTTCTTCCGGCCGGCGCCCTTCGCAAGAAGAAGATTGGCGACATTCGCGCACGAGATCAGCAGCACCAGAATTACCGCGCCGAAGGCGATGTAGATGGATCTGCGCAGATTGGCGCCGACCAACAGACGGTCCAACGGCTCCACGACGATAGCCCACTTGCGCTTCCAGAATGGCGTTACTTCGGTGAGTGCGGATTGAATGGAGCGCATTTGCTCCCGTACCTGCTCCAGGCTGACGCCCTCGCGCAGACGGCCGTGGACCATGAGCCAATGGCTCTCCCGCAGGTGTTGATCGGGCGTGAAGACCAGAGGTTTCCAGAACTCGGAACGGTCGCGATCCACTGTGCCGGGCCGCAGGACGCCAATGACCTGGTGCGGCTCTCCGTCGAGGATCACTCGCCGGTTCAGAATGTTTGGATCCGCGCCAAAGTGTGCCTGCCAGGCGGCGTGGCTGAGCACAGCCACCGCCCCGGCCGCAGGCTGATCTTCCTGCGGCATGAATGTGCGCCCGATCAGCGGGTTGGTGGCGAACACGCGGAAGTAGTCGCCTGTGACTGCCTTGCCTGACAAACGGGCCGGCTCGCCCTGACCCGTGAGGGCCACCGACACCGGGATCTCGGCCGAAAGCGCCTCGAAGCCTGTCCCCAGCCGCTTCCAATCCAGATAGTCCAGCGTGCTTGTAGCGTTTGTGACGCCGGGCCTCGGCGCCTCCCACACACGAACGATTCGATCGGGATGTGGGAAGGGAAGGGGCTTGAGCAAGACTGCGTCGACAATGCTGAACATGGCCACGTTAGCTCCGATGCCAAGGGCCAGCACCCCGATCGCCGTGGCGGCAAAGCCGGGATCGCGCGCCAGCGAACTCAGCCCGAATCGGAAATCGCGGACCATATTCCCGATCACGCTGAAGCTGCGGTGATCGCGGTGCTCTTCCCGCATTTGTTCGATTCCTCCAAACCGCCGCCGTGCCGCCATGCGGGCCTCCTCAACGGAAAGACCGCTTGCGATGGCGTCTCGCTCCGCCAATTCCAAATGAGCGAGCACCTCATCGTCCAATTCCTTGTCGAAGCGACGGCTGCTCACCAGGGCGAGCAGTCGCGCCGCTACGCCGCGCAGGGTCACGACGACGCCTCCAGGAATCTGGCCACAAGGGCCGTCGTCTTCTCCCAATTGGCAATCTCAGCGAGGAGTTGCCTACGGCCCGCCTTGGTCAGCGAATAGAACTTGACCTTCCGGTTCGTCTCTGAAATGCCCCAATCGGTCTTGATCCAGCCTTCCTGCTCCAGGCGGATCAGCGCGGGATACACCGAGCCCTGGCTCAACTGCAGGGAGTCGCCGGCAACCTGCTCGATTCGGCGCGCCAAGGCGTAGCCGTGCATCGTCCCCATCGTTTCCAGGGTCCTCAGGAGGAGAAGGTCCAACGTCCCGTAGGGAATCTCTGCTTTTTGTTTCGACATGTCTACTCTCGACAGCTATAGAATCGGGTACTTAGGCATCCCGTGTCAAGCCCCCGAGCGAAAGATGGCAGTCGCATCGTATTCTTTCAACATGCCGGTGACTTTTCGCGCCC
>CAVQOO010000046.1:0-119382 GCA_963714395.1 Bryobacteraceae bacterium | reverse complement strand
CAAGACGCCAAGCCAGTCAGCCGACGCCTGGTCCCCCTCCCCATTTGGCGCAAACTATCCGATCAGCAGCCGCCGACGCCACCCACATCGTTCGAGGAGACCAACCGACCCCGGTCGTCGTGGAAGGCGTAGCCCGAGCAGAAGTAGAAGCTCAGCAGCGCGGCGCGCTCGAGCGTCACCGGCGCCCAGTCGCCCTCGCCGACCGGCTCGAGGTACCGGAACGAGGTCGCGAGCAGCGCGCGGCCGTGCGCTGGTGCTTCAGGTAGCGGTCCAGCCAGGCCTGCACGTAGACGCTCGTGAGCGTCCTGGCCGTAGCGGCTCGCCGGGCAGCACGTACGGGATGTCGGTGTACTCGAGGTGCGTCGAGGCGCGCGGCACGATCAGCATCGAGTCGACGCCCGGCCGCGCGCCAGGCGTCGAAGCCGGTCTTGCTGCTCGCGCGTCGGGTCGGGCGCCTGGGTCGGCGACCCGGGCTGCGGCGTGAGCGACGAGCCGTCGTTGATCCAGTACGGCTGCGACGCGTGAAGCCGTACTCCGACTGCACCGCCGAGCGCCGGCACCTCCGGCGTGACGCTCGCGTCCTGAGCGCCGACGTCGCCGGCCGGCGAGCTTGTCGAGCGCGACGACCGTCTCGACGCGCGAGTCGACGCCCTGCACCTACGAGACCGCGGACGCGCCGAGCGAGTGGCCGACGATCGCGACGCGGGTCGTGCGGCCGGGCGTCACGGTGCGCTTGTCCGGGCTGCGGTCGAACAGCTCCCAGCAGCGGGTTGTAGTCGTTGACCGTCGACGTCGCTCGGCCGCCGGGTTCGGGTAGGGCTGCGTCCGGCGTCGAGAGGAAGAAGTCGAGCGCGTCCTCGGTGCCGTAGACGAAGTTGGCCTCCTGCTGGAACGGGCACGCCGGGGCAGCCGAACATCTCGCTCGTCCTGCGGCGCGCGCGAACGGGTTGCAGAACGGCAGCGCGTTCACCTGGTCGCCCTGGTGCGGCAGCGTCTCGCTCGTGCCCTGGCCCTGCACGTCGTAGGTCAGCACGACGTAGCCGCGCTCGGCCAGGTCCTGCGCGAGCCACCAGTACATGTGCTCGGAGCCCTGCACCGAGCCGGTCGTGATCACCACGCCCGGGTAGGGCGGCTTGCAGCTCGGCGCCGGTGTAGGGGTCGCGCGCGCCCGGGCAGCGGCGCGAACACGTCGCCGCGGATCAGCGCGCCGTAGCGGTTCGTGTAGGAGACCGGCACGCGCATGCCCGCGCTTGCCCGACCAGCCGCGGCGCAGCGGGTTGCCGACGTTCCAGCCGGGGAAGACGTTGCCCGGCGTGATCGCGAGGCGGTTCGGCGTCGCGGCCTGGTCGAGCAGCTGGTCGAGCCCGCTCGGTTCGCTCGAGCACCAGCGCCGGCAGGTAGTTCGGGTTGTTGCAGCTGGCCGTCCGGCGCCGGCTGGCGGCCGTAGGCGTCGCACGATGTTCTGCGTGTCGCGCGGGACGTACTCCGGCGTGCCCGGCTGCCGGTCGCGGCGGCCATCGCGGGACAGCGCCGAGCGCGCCCAGCACGGCCATCCACGCAATCCCCCGCAGCAACGTAAACACGAACGTTTCTCTACCCGGGAGTGGCCAGGATGATGCGTCCGGGCATCATCTACGGCGTGACGACCGTTCCGCTCGCCCGCCACCTGCTCAACGCCCGCGACCTGGCCGACCGCCGCTACGCCGAGCCGCTCGACCTGGAGGCGCTTGCGCGCGCCGCGCACGTGTCCGTCGCGCCACTTCAGCCGCAGCTTTCGGCGCGTGTTCGGCGAGACGCCCTACCAGTACCTGCTGACCCGCCGACTCGAGCGCGCGCGTTACCTGCTGCGGACGACCGACCGCAGCGTGGCCGAGATCTGCCTCGATGTCGGGTTCACGAGCGTGGGCTCGTTCACGACGACGTTCCGCCGCCACGTGGGGGTGACCCCGACCGACTACAGGCGCGCGAACCCGAGCCCGTCACCGGTCGACCTGATCCCGCTCTGCACCGTTAAGGCCTGGGCGCGAGTGCCCGAGAATGGCACGATTCGCGAAGCCCCGACGCGGGTCCCCGGTAGCTTCAGCCGCATGATCCAAGCTGTCTCACACGCAAACGTCTGGGTCCGCGACCAGGACGAGGCCAAGGCCTTCTACACGGAGAAGCTCGGCTTCGAGGTACGCCAGGACGCCACCCTCGACGAGCTCGGCGGCTACCGCTGGCTGACGGTCGGCCCGCCCGACCAGCCCGACGTCAACGTGATCCTCGCCACCCCCATCCCGCCGGCCTTCGACGAGGGGACCTCCGCGGCTGATCCTCGACCTCGTCGTCCAAGGGCGCGTCGGGCCCGGCATCTTCCGCACCGACGACTGCCGCCGCGACCTGCGAAGAGCTCAAGGCGCGCGGCGTCGAGCTCGCCCAAGAGCCCGAGGAGCGCTTCTACGGAATCGACGCGGCCGTGCGTGACCCGTCCGGAAACCTGTTCCGGATCGTGCAGCCGATCGAGTTCGACCTCGAGGCGATGCAACGGGCGCAGGGCGCGAACTCGGCCAGCTAGGCGTGGCGCGCTTCGAGGTCGGGCAGATCGGCGTGGTCGAGTCGCCGCTGACCGATCGCGCCGCGGCGCCGAAGCAGGGCGACGAGGGCGCGCCCGAGGCGTGGCTCGTCTTCGAGCCCGGCGTCGCCGAGGCGCTCGACGGCATCGCGGCCGGGCGACGAGCTGATCGTGCTCACGTGGCTGGACCGCGCGAGCCGCGACGTGCTGCGCGTGCACCCGCGCGGCGACCCCGCGCGGCCGGCGCAGGGCGTGTTCGGCACCCGCTCGCCCGATCGCCCGAACCCGATCGGCCTGCACCGCGTGACGGTGCTGGCGATCGACGGCGCGCGGGTGCGCGTGCGCGACCTCGAGGCGGTCGACGGGACGCCGATCGTGGACGTCAAGCCGGTGCTGGGCGAGGACGTCGGCGCGCGCTAGCCGAGCCGCTCGTCCATCCGGTCGAAGAAGCCGCCCCAGCCCTGCCTTGGCGGCGCTCGTACTGCTCGGGCGACATGTGGCCCCGCTGCTCGAAGATGCATCTCGGTGCGGCCGTCGCCGAGGTCGCGTGAGGACGACGGTGACCAGCTCGCACGCGTCGTCGCCGGGCTGGTCGGTGACCGTGAACACGAGCCGCTCGGGCTCGACGACCTCGAGGTACTCGCCCTTCCAGTGGATCTCGCGGCCGGCCGGGCTCGGCGAACATCGTCGCGCGCCAGGCGCCGCCCGGCCTGACGTCCATCGTCACCGTCGACAGCGGGACCTCGCGCTTCGGCGCCGCCGAACCAGTCGGCGAACGCCTCCGGCTCGGTCCACTCCCGCCAGACGCGCTCGCGCGGCGCGTCGAAGACCCGCGGTGATCGTGATCGCGGATGCCTCAGTCATCGCGCAAGCCGCGCGTCGAGCCGGTCGAAGCCTGCCTCCCAGAAGCGACGGTACGTCTCGAGCCAGTCGACCGCCTCCTTCAGCGGCGCGCCCTCGCAGCCGCGACGGCCGCAGCTGCGCGGTGCGGCCGCGCGTCGATCAGCCCGGCGCGCTCGAGCACCTTCAGGTGCTTCGAGACGGCCTGGACGCTGATCGGGAACGGCTCGGCGAGCTCGTTGACCGTCGCCTCGCCCTCCGGCGAGGCGCGTCGAGGATCGCGCGCCGGGTCGGGTCGGCGAGGGCGGCGAAGGTGCGCGCTGAGCTGGTCGACGGCACTGGTATTCATCCGCTCGGTTGATCAACTATCGGTTGAGTATGGTACCCGGATCAGCCGACGACGAAAGGAGGACGACGATGGGAAGGATCGTCGTAACCGAGTTCGTCTCGCTGGACGGCGTGATGGAGGACCCCGGCGGCGCCGAGGACTTCAAGTACGGCGGCTGGAGCTTCGAGATCAGCCGCGGCGACGAGGGCGACAAGTTCAAGCTCGACGAGACGATGGAGTCCGACGCGCTGCTGCTCGGCCGCGTGACCTACGAGGGCTTCGCCGAGGCCTGGCCGTCGCGCGACGGGCGAGTTCGCCGACAAGTTCAACAAGCATGCCGAAGTACGTCGTCTCGTCGACGCTGCAGCGACCCGGAGTGGACCAACTCGACCGTGCTCGAGCGGCGACCTCGCCGACGGGGTCGCGAAGCTCAAGGAGCGAGCACGACGGCGACATCGTCGTCCACGGCAGCGCCCAGCTCGCGCAGGCGCTGCTCGAGCACGACCTCGTCGACGAGCTGCGGCTGATGGTCTTCCCGGTCGTGCTCGGCAGCGGCAAGCGGCTCTTCGGCGAGACGAGCGACAAGAAGCCGCTGCGGCTCGCCGACTCGAAGATCGGTCGGCGACGGCGTCGCGATCCTGGTCTACGAGCGCGCCTAGCCGGCCGCCGCGTTCGAGTACATGAGCGAGCCGGGCGTCGTGAGCACTCGCCGGTCTCGAGCAGCGTCTTGAGGCCGGAGAGGATCATCGGCCAGCCGCCGTAGAGCTCGTCGTTGGCGCCCTCGCGCAGCTGGTCGTGGGTGACGGTCAGCCGGCACGAGTCGCCGACCGGCTCGATCTCCCAGGTGACCCGCGAGGTCCCCTCGCTCTTCACGTCGTCGCTCCAGAGGGCGGTGAAGCTCTGGACCAGCCGGCGCGGCGGGTCGACCTCGAGGTTCTCGCCCTCGGCGATCGCGATCCGCGCGCCGGGGTGCGACGGCCTCGTAGCGCGAGCCGGGCGTCCAGTCCGAGGTGACGCCGACGCCGAAGTTGTACTTCGCGCCGCATCTCGGGGTCGGTGATCGCCTCCCAGAGGCGCTCCGGGCGTCGTCTTGATGTAGATCTCGAACACCTTCTCCATCGTCCTTCCTCCGAGTGTCTGCTTGAGCCCGCTGAGCGCCGCGGCCCAGGGCTCGGCGTACTTGCTCACCCACCGGTCGTGGACGAGCCGGATCGGGACGGGGTTCAGGAAGTGCAGCTTCTCGCGGCCGCGCCGCTTGGTCACCACCAGGCCGGCCTCCTCGAGCACCCTCAGGTGCTTCATCACGCCGAAGCGCGTCATCGGCAGCCGCTGCTCGAGCGCGCTCAGCGTCTGCCCGTCCTCGCTCGAACAGCTCGTCGAGCAGGCTCCGGCGCGTGGGTTCGGCGAGGGCCCTGAACACCTCGTCCATGCCGAGGAGAATAGGTGACCATTTGGTCACATGTCAAGCGATAGCGTCCAGCCCGAGTCGGGCTCCACCAGCAGCCGGGCGTAGTTCGCGAGGGAGCGCTGGTAGCGCGGGAGGTGCGGGGCGAGCGCGATCAGCGCGTGTGAGGCGGCTTCGCGCTGGCGGGCGAGTGTCGACGAGGGCCGCCGCGAGGAACCCGCGCGCGTCGTCGAGGTGGTCAGGAGCCGGCCTGCAGCTCTTCCGTGAGCAGGGCGACGCTCTCCTCCACCTGCCCGAGATTGCGCAGCGAGCTCGCCAGCTGGATGACCGCCCGGCGGCGGCGCTCACCGGTGAGGCCCTCGTCGAGAGCTTGCCGATCAGCGGCACGGCCAAGTCGGAGTGGCCGGTCGAGTCGAAGGCGGCCGCGCGCTCGAAGTCCGCGGCCGCGCTGCCGGCGGGTGCCTCGCCCGCAACCTCTTCGATCAGCTCGAGGAACTCCTGCTCACCCTGCCGGTCGAGCGAAGCCCAGGCCTCCGCGACTCGCTCTTCCCATTCGTTTTCGTCCATGGGCACAGCTTGACGGCCAGCGCCCCAGTCCCTAGCGTCGCGCGGATGCCGCCAGGGGGAGACAGGGCGGCGTCAGCCACATCAGCCAGGCCTATCCCGACCGGGTCGAGGTGCGGGGCCGCGACCTCTCCGGCGACCTGATGGGCCGGCTGACCTTCACCGAGTACTTCCACCTGCTGCTCACCGGCCGCGAGCCGACCGAGGAGCAGCGCTTCTTCCTCGACCTGCTGCTCGTCGCGATCGCCGAGCACGGGATGATGCCGACCAACGTCGCCGCCCGGATGACGCTCGCCGCCGACCCCGGATCGCTGCAGGGCGCCGTCGCGGCCGGCATCCTCGGCTGCGGGCCGGTGATCCTCGGCACGGCCGAGGAGTGCGCGCGGCTGCTCGAGGAGGCGCAGGCAGCGGGTCGACGCGGGCGACGAGCCCGCGGCGGTCGCCGGCGACGATGGCCGACGCGAGTCCGCGCGGCCGGCGGCAAGATGCCGGGCTTCGGCCACCCGGTGCACCGGCCGCTCGACCCGCGCGCCGAGCGGATCCTCGAGCTGGCCGACGCGCGCGGCGTGAGCGGGCCGCACGTGCTGCTCGCGCGCCGCTTCCGCGACGCCGTCGCCGAGGCCTGGGGCAAGCCGCTGACGATGAACGTGTCGATGCCGATCGCGGCGGTGCTGCTCGACCTCGGCTTCCCGCCGCCGACGGTCAAGGCGATCCCGATCCTCGCCCGCACGGCCGGCCTGCTCGCCCATCTCGCCGAGGAGCAGCAGCAGCCCGATCGGCTTCCTCATGGCGCGCGACGCGCGGAGGAGGCGATCGCCTACGAGCGCCGGAGGACGACGCCTGATGCTCGACGCCCGAGGTCGAGACGCGCCCGTGGGCGAGCAGCTCGCGATCGACGACGTGCCTACCGCGACCAGGTCGCCTACCTCTTCGAGCGCTCGGCCTTCTATCGCGACAAGCTGGCCGCGGCCGGCTTCGCCGACGCCGAGGCGGTCGGCGGGCTCGCCGAGATCGCCCGCCTGCCGCTGACCGAGAAGGACGAGCTAAGGCGACCGGCACGCGACGACGAGCCGATCGGCGACGCATCTCTGCGCGACGCCGGCCGAGATCGTCCGCATCTTCTCGACCAGCGGCACGACCGGCACGCCGAGCTACATCCCGCTCACCGCCGGCGACCTCGACAACTGGATCACCGGTCTCGGCGCGCAGCTACGCGCGCCTCCGGCATCGCCGCGCGGCGACGGCTCGTCTCGACCTACAACGCCGGGCCGTTCGTCGCCGGCGTCACGCTCGACGCCTTCGACCGCATCGGCGTCTGCCACATCCCGATCGGCAGCGGCAACACCGAGCGGCTGATGCGCGCGATCGACCTGCTCAAGCCCGACGCCATCGCGCTTACGCCCTCCTACGCGCTCCACCTCGCCGAATGGGCGGCCGAGCGCGACATCGACCTGCGCGGGTCGAGCGTCGAGCGCCTGCTCGTCGCCGGCGAGCCCGGCGGCGGCGAGCCGGCGATGCGGCGCGAAGCTCGAGGAGGGCTGGGGCGCGCAGGTCACCGAGGCGATGGGCATCGGCGACATCGCGCGTCTCGCTGTGGGGCGAATGCGAGGAGCAGGGCGGCATGCACTTCAGCGGCCGCGGCCTCGTCCATGTCGAGCTGATCGATCCGGCGACCGGCGACGCCGCTCCCGCTCGCGACGGCGCCGAGGGCGAGCTCGTCTACACCCACCTCGCGCCAGGAGGCGGTGCCGCTGCTCCGCTTCCGCAGCCGCGACCATGTCCGGGTCTGGACCGAGCCGCTGCGCCTGCGGCCGCACCGCGCCGCGCGTCCGCTGCATCGGCCGCACCGACGACATGCTGATCGTCCGCGGCGTCAACGTCTTCCCCTCGGCGGTCCGCGAGATGGTCGGCGCCTTCGCGCCCGAGGTCAGCGGCGTCATCCTCGTCCGGCCGCGGCCGCGGCGTCCAGCAGGATCCGCCGCTGCCGGTGAGCGTCGAGCTGGCGCGCGGCGCGATCCGGCCGACGCGGCCTCGCCGACGCGATCCGCGAGCGGCTGCGCGAGCGTGCTCGTCGTCCAGACCAGCGTCGAGCTCGTGCCGTCGGGGACACTGCAGCGGAGCGAGTACAAGTCGAAGCTCGTGTCCAGCGCTAAGAGGAGAAGGCATGCGGAAGCTTCAGTCCCAAGGTGTCCACCACATCACGCTCGTCGGCGCCGACCGGCAGACGTCGATCGACTTCTGGGACGGCCTGCTCGGCATGCCGTTCGTCTTCGAGCAGCCCAATCTCGACAACGCGGCGGAAAGCCACCTCTATTTCGATCCGGGCGACGGCCGCCTGATCACGGTTTTCACCGACGAGAGCCGCAAGCCCGATCCCGCAGCGCACGCCGACCGACATCGGCTGCGTGCACCACCTCGCCTTCGCGGTCTCGCGCGTGACCTTCCGGCAGGCGGTCGAGCGCCTCGACGAGCGCGGGATGAGCCACGGCGGGGGTAGAGTGGCGAAGACGATGAGAGTGCGGCGGTGATCGTAGTGGTCGCGATAGAAGACGTGGCGATCCAACTGCTGCTGGATCCAGTTGCGGAGGGGTTCGAAGATGAAAGCCGCAATGAGCACGAGCATGACGACGGCGGTGGGACTGAGCTCATCAAGGCGACCGCTGCCGCCGTCGCGTTTTGACAGGGCAAACAGGAGGAGGTAGACGACAGCGAGGACTGAAACGGTTGTGAGGACGTAAACGTATCCCTGCTCGGAAGATGATGTCCACATCCATCAGGCGATAGCGCAAGATGGCATAGGCCCAGGCGAGAGGGACGAAGGCGAGGAAGAGCACCGAGAGCCGCATCGTGGGCCCGGGCGCCATACCGGCGATGAAGGGTGCCGCATAAAAGAGAGTGAAGGGAACGATGCCTGCGAAGGCGCCGTTGCGGAGCCATTTCAGTTGCTGGCGGCCAATGGGGTCCTCAGTGCGGCGATAGCCGAGGTGAAGCAGTATGCCGCCGGCCAGGAAGCTGCCGCAATAAAGCGCGAGCCAGAGACGGTCGAGAACCCAGCGGATCTCGATGAGCGGCAGAGCGGTGCGGACAACGCCCGTGGCGACGCCGATCTGGACGAGCGCGAGAGCGATGACCGGGGCGTAGAGCGAAAGGGCTTTCCATTTCCCCAGCGACGTCCGGCATCGGGAAATATGAGGCAGAAGTGAACGAAGAGGGCCGGGGCGAACAAGCCGGCCAGGACGTTGGCTACGTAGACGCCCGTATCGAAGCTGTTGAGCTTGCCGGTGTAATGGAAGGCGAACTGGACGAAGCTGACCAGGCAGAGTAGATAAAAATGGAGAGCGGCCCGGGCCTGATTGCGGCGGAAGAAGATGAACAGGCCGATGACAAGATAGGCGGCGCCGACGGCGTATTGGAAGTAGAGGGCGCGGTCGCGGTTGACGTCGGCAACGATGACCTTGGCTTCGATCTCGACGCCTCGACCATCGACGTCGCGGTCAAGGATGTAGGTGGTCTTGGCCCAGACTCCGGCGCGCTGGAGGATGCGGGCGACGTCGATCGCCTCGCGGATGGGAACCGGTTCCGAGTTTTCGACGGGGGCGATGCGAAGAAGCACGTCGCCGGTCCTGATTCCGGCGAGTTCGGCGGGGCCGCCGGATTCCACATGGACGGCTGTGACCCGCTGGCTCTGGGAGGGGGGTTCACCATGGAGAATGTCCATCCAGGTGGCGCCATCGTCGGGCAGGTGGTAGCGGGCCTGCTGCTGGTAATTCAGTCCGGCGCAAATCACAGCGGTCACGGTCAATACGACCAGCAACGCGCCTGTGAATTGGCTCCTGAGCTCCGACATGCTAGACCCCGCCGGAATTGACGGCCGGCAAATACACTCCCGCACCATTAGTTTTGCACGAATATGGCCAATTCCGCTGGAATCGGCTGACCGTTTCATTTCAATGGGTTCAGCGAGTAGGGCGAGGGGTTCAAGGCGGGAAACTTCTGAAATCGGTAGGAGGCTTCTCCGGGAACGCGGATTCGAGGAGCGCCGCGGGTCCAGGGAGGTCATGGGTGCCTCCGGAGGACGGGGGTGGCGCGGAGGGCGGCGTAGACGGCGAGGGCCAGGGTGATGGCGAGGTCGTCGTGAGTGGAGGAGGTGCTCTGGCCGAGGGCGGCGACTTCTTCGCGGAGTTTGCTGCCCAGAGGGAGATCCGGGGGGATCATCAGGCCGCCACGTTCGAGCAGGACGCGCAGCTCGGAGAGGAGATGGTCGCGGGGGATAAGGATTGTGGAGTCCGGGGCGAGGGAGGCGCGCTGGCCGGAAGTGATCAGGACAGGCTGGAGTTGAGCACGGGTGCGGGCGGAGCGGAGGAGTTCGAATACGGGGGCGCCGGGGCCGGAGTAGTCCAACGCCAGCAGGATGGGGAGGGCGGGGTCGGATTCCGGGGCGGCCTGCTTGAGGAGTTCGGCGGTCCACTCGCCGATGTCGAGGTAGGGAGTGCCGAGGGGCCAGTGCTTGACGAGGCGGATGGTGAGGGCGCTGTTGAAGACGGCGGACTGGATGGGATCAGGTGAGAAGTTGAGGGAGGTGGCTGCGAAGGAGGCGGGGTCAGGGGACCCCGCCGGCAGGCCAGAAGGCCTGCCCCACCGGAGCCTCAGATGCGGCGATAGCCGAGGTGAAGCAGCATGCCGCCGGCAAGGAACTCCATGAATCAGATATGCCTGCCGGTGCGAATGACGCGAGGACCATACCGAACCAGTCCCAGACAAAACCGGAGACTCGCTGCAACCGCTGGCCGGCAGGGATTCCGCAAGAGGTGCGTCATTGCACGTCGTCGTTGAATAATCGAATTCACGGGGGCATTTCGGATCACCGTTCCGTCCTTCAGTGGTCAAACGACCGCCGGGCGTCACGCCATTAGACCCAAAGCCATCCGATACTCTTGAGAAGGGCTAAAGCAAGCGCACACCTTCGACACCGGTGAGGAGGTGCGACGAGCCGGAGAGGCGAGCCAGCCGGCCCCGCAACCCCAACGCGAGATTGCCAAGGCCGGCCCCCTTGGCCAACGGCGCGGACCCTCCCGGGTCTTTACCGAAAGGACTCAGTGACTTGGCTCCACCAATGACGACGAAGCGCAATGCGCGGGGTTCGTCTGTAGCCAGACGAAGCATTTACCTGCACTTCCTACAGGCAACCATGGCTCAATGGCGCATCGTCCCCGGCGTAGGCTCGCCTCTCCCGGTAGTCGAAGAGACAACACCAGGCCAATGGCCGGGTATGTGCATTAGCCCACGCATGTCTCTACCGAGGGCAGAATTGCCCAGTAAAGCACCTACAGATTTGCTCTGTGAGCTGCGTGAAATAGATTTTCTTTCAGTCACTGGAGTACATCACTAGGTCTTAGACCGCCTGAAAAGGTGTGTTACAGGCTCATCCGGGCCTGACATCCCGCCTTCGCCGGCAGGTGAATGCGAAGGTGGCGGGAGGGGCCGCTCTGATGTCGTTTTTCCGGCCGCAGCACCGTTGCCGGAGACGGTCTGTGCCTGGTCTTCGCGCCGGGAGGCCGTTCAAACTCGGAGCTGGGCTTTTCAGGTTCGCCGCAGGGCCGGCTTGGCGTAGTGGAACTTTTCACGCGCCTTGCGCCGGGTGAACCGCCAGTTGATCTTCGTCCGCCTGCGGTTGACCTGCCCTCTCCATTGGTTCGTCTCTCGCCGCAGGATCGCCAACGTCGGGATCCGCCTGCTACCCAGACACTGCCGAGAGAACAGGCTGAGCTCGATTTCAGCCTGATTGAGCCAGCTCCCGTGCTTGGGTGTGTAGTGGACCGTGAAACGGTTCCACAGCCGCCCGCCCTCTTGTTCGCCGAAGTAGTCCACCAGAGACTTGCGGCAATGGATGCTCAGGTTATCCATGACCAAATGGATCGTGCGGGCCAGCGGGTACTGATGCGCCACACGACCGACCATGCGGGCGAACTCGGCGCCGCAACGGTCCGGCGTGGCCGTGGTGAAGTGCCGTCCGCCTTTCGGCTCGACAACACCAAACACGTTCGCCGTTCCGCACCGCTTGTATTCGTTGTCCCGTCTCAGCGGCTTGCCAGGCTTGGCGGGAATCGGCGGGCGCACGTCGTGCAGCGAAACCGGCTTCTCGTCCAGGCGAACCACCACTCCGCATCCGGATTGTAGGGCTTCTCATACACCGCCAGCACGTCTTTTACTCTCTCGATGTAGCGCTGATCCAGTTCTGCCACGCACCACATTTTTTTCCCGCCACGGCTTCAACTCGTGGCTTTCCAGAAGAACGCGAATTGTCTCTCGGCCAACGCGGGGAACGAGTTTGCGTTTGACGGCCTCCTGGACGATCAGGCGAACTGTCCAGCGCGCCCGGCCCTCCGGCGGCTCACTGCATACCATGGCGATGACGCGCTGTTTCTGAGAGTCATCCAGGACTTGCTTGGCCCCGGGCCTGGGCCTCTCGTACAGCGCCGCCTCCAGTCCGTGATTCTCGTATCGGTGTGCGATCTCGCGAATCGCCTTCCGCGGTCAGCGGGACGGATTTGGCCACTTGCGGGGCGGTCGTGCCGTCGGCCAGCAGTCGTAGCGCCAATGCGCGCAGGACAACGCGGACTTGCTGAACTCCGCCTCGCAACAGCTTCCGGACCTGAAGACGGTCGCGCGGGGTGACGTGGATCGGGATAGGGCGCCGGGCCATACCCAAGTATGGACCAAAACATTTCCGAATGAAAGTGGTTTATCGAACTTCTTCAGGCGGTCTGAGTCCTCACTACTGCACACTTGATATTTGCCATCATTCTTGCCCAATCCTGTACTCCGGCTTTCCTGCAAATTCAGACGCGCCAATCCGGCTCAGATTGATCAGGCGATCATTCGGGAGTTCGGCGCCCGTTGCCGGTTCCGCAGTTTGCGGTAGACCCCGTTACAAGTCGAGCAGTCCGTTCCGAACTGACTCCGGATCGCGACCTTACGTCGCGACCCACTGCGGTCAAATCGAACGACTTGACCGCAACGCCAAAGACCTTGAGCCAGAAAGTCGCCTTCAGGAAGTAGTTTGCAGAACGGTAGCATCGCTTGCCCGTTCCTTCCTTAACTCGCGCACATTCTGCACTACAAGTGATCATAGCCAAACTTTTGTCACACCTACTTACCTGTTTGTTTGTGGGTGTGTAGCCGAACCTGCGTGAAATTGGAAGCTACCGGTATATTGACGTGGAACTATCATCCCTGCTCCGCCTGACAGCTAGAGTTTTTGGCCTTTTTATCTGGGCGTCCGCAGCTCACGCGCAAGTTTCCCTCGCGCTCTCATCTGGCACCGCAGTGGTCGGCGGAACCGTGAATCTCAGCCTCTCGCTGAACTCGACCGGAGCTCAGCCGGCCGGGCTGCAGTGGTCATTTGACTATTTACCTTCGGATTTCATCTCGATTGACGTAGTCGCCGGACCCGGTGCCGCAACTGCTTCCAAGACCCTGCAATGCTTTGGCGCCACAGGCAAATACACCTGCGTGCTTTTCGGCATGAATACCAATACAATCGCCAATGGAGTTATCGCGACCGCCACACTAACACTCTCTTCCAGCGCGAATCTCATGAGGGCGGTTGGGGTCGGAAGCGTAGTGGCTGCCACGTTATCGGCCGACGTTATCGCCAGTTCCGCCACAGGTGGCGTTGTCGTAGTCCCAATATCTCCTCCCGCCAGCCTATCCTCGTTGACCTGCAGCCCATTCAGCATCACAGGGACCGGAACCGCTGCCTGCATCGTGACCTTGAGTGCATCCGCCCCGGCCGGCGGCCTGATCGTTTCTCTCACCGACGACAGCGCGTTCATCACGACGCCGGCTTCCGTCACTGTGGACGCCGGCGCCTCTACCGCCGCCTTCACCGCCACGGCGCCACCCTCACCGCCGACAGCTCTGCCGTGCTCGCCGCCACTCTAAACGGCACCTCCACCACCGCCTCTGTCAGCCTGATTGCCCCGACTGTCCCCTCGATACTGACCTGCCTACCGCCTCCCTGCTGTCCGGCGCCGCGGCCACCTGTACCGTCACCCTTAACAAGCTTGCCCCTACCGGCGGACTGATCGTTTCCCTCACCGACGACAACGCGGTCATCACCACGCCGGCTTCCGTCACTGTCGACGCCGGCGTCTCTACCGCCACCTTCACCGCCACCGCCTCCACCGTCCCAACGAATAAGACCGTCATCATCACAGCAACCTACGGGTCGGTTCCACAACAACTTCGATCAGCCTCGGTGCCCTCGTTCAGGTATCGTCCCTACTTTGTTCCCCAACCAGCCTCTCGTCTGGCGCCACCAGCACATGCACTGTCACGCTAACCAAGACGGCGCCCGCTGGAGGGAGTTCTGTCTCCTTGTCTGACGACAGCCCAGACCTGACTATTCCCGCCTCCTTAGTGATCACAGCGGGCTCCACAGCCGGATCCTTTACCGCCACCGCCGGAACCATCTCAATTGCTCAAACGGCGACGGTAACCGCGGCATTGAACGGGAGTCCCAAAACCACCTCGATCAGTCTGACCCTTCCCGTGACACTGACCTCGCTGGCATGCACTCCGGCTTCAATCAGCTCCGGGGCATCCTCAAGCTGCACAGTCACCCTGAGCTCGGCCACGGCGGCCAGTCTCACGGTGCTGATCACGGGCAACAGCATCGCACTCACCGTTCCAGCCTCTGTCGCGATTCCGGCGTCAGCCTCAAACGCGTCATTCACGGTTACATCCGGTACAGTCACAACGGCTCAAACGGTGGTCATCACGGCCACGCTGAACGGCGCCTCGACGACAACTTCCCTCTCGCTTACCTCCGCGGCAACTGTTTGCCCATGCTCCATCTGGAGTACTTCATCGGTGCCGTCGATCATCTCGAACACTGACACTACGCCGGTTGAACTGGGCATGAAGTTCAGAAGTTCGGTCGCTGGTTACGTTCTGGGAGTTCGCTTCTACAAGGGACCGTTGAATATCGGAACCCACACTGGCGAGGTATGGACGAAGGGCGGCACGCTCCTTGCCCAGGTCACGTTTGGAAATGAGACTGCATCGGGATGGCAGCAGGCCAATTTTTCCACGCCGGTTGCCGTCGCCGCCAACACAACCTACGTCATCTCTTACTGGAGCCCGGCCAGCCATTACTCATCCAACGTCAATTACTTTGAGTCATCTGGTATCACCAATGGGCCCCTCTATGCCCTGAGGAACGGCCAGGACGGTGGCAACGGCGTTTACAGATATAACCGCTCGAACTTTCCTACGAAGACGTCGAACTCAACCAACTACTGGGTGGACATTGTCTTCAATATGGTGCCATCCACAACGCCTACTGATGCACCTTTACTCCTGAGCACGACGACGAATTCAGACCTCGTCGCAGCGTCGGCAGCCGGCGACGGGGGCGGTGCAATGACGCCCACGGAGACTGCTGCTTCCGCCGCACTATCCTTGTCGTGCTCGCCGAAGTCTGTGAACGCTGGCGACTCCTTCCAATGTGAGTTGCGACTTGGTCAGGATCGCCCTCCGGAAGACGGCTCAATCCCCGTGGAGGCCAGCAGCAGTGACGTGCGGATACCTGCTTTTGTGAACGCTCGAACGGGCCAGCGTCGGATCATCTTCCACGGCTCCATCGATCCTGCCGCGGCTCAATCTTCCATCATCGTTTCTGCTGGTGAGGGAGATCGCCAGGTGAAGGATCAGATCACCATCCTTCCTAGCTCCAGCCCGGTCCTTACCGTGCCGGACTCGCTGCTCGTCAAACTTGGCGAGCCTGTCAGCTTCACCGTCTCTGCTACGGACGGATCGGAGCTCCCGGTACAGCTATCTGCTTCCAAGCTTCCTGCTGGCGGATCCTTCCAACACGAGGAGGGCCGGTTGTCATGGACGCCAGACCCGAGTCAGCTCGGCGATCGAGAGCTCGCCTTCACGGCTGCAAATTCGGCGGGAGTATCCTCCGCCACCCGAGCGTACATCCATGTGGGCTCCGGACTCCCCACTTTGACAGGGTCTCAGCAGGCCGCCTGCTCCCCCGGCGCCATCGCTTCGTTGAATGGTAGATGGCTAAGCCAGGATCCCGGGGGAACTCGCAGATCCAACCGGATCTTCCAGCGAGCTCGGCGGCGCCAGAGTGCTCATCAATGGCGAACCGGCCCCAATTCTCTTTGCCAGCCGGACAAGAATCGACTTCCTCTGCCTGGATGGGGCGATCGGATCCAAGCTCGAGCTGACGCTGCAGACGCCGCTCGGCACAACGGCGCCAATTCAAACGACCATGCTTGCAGCGCTTCCAACGCTTCTTCGGGTTCCGGATCTGGATTCACGACAGGCGCTAGTCACCTTGGCAGGGACGGATCGCCTCGCCGCTGTGCGGGACTACCGCGGGGAAGGCGAGCCGGCACAACTCGACGACGTGGTTACATTCCGAGCCACTGGTCTCGGGATCACCGATTCCTACGCCGGGTCCCTCTTCGCAGGTCGGCGGTGTTGATGCACAAGTCGACTCAGTCCTCCCGTCCCTCAATGCCGCCGGAGTCTTCCTGATTCGGGTTCGAATCCCGGCCGCAGCACCCTTGGGCGACGCGGTCCCGGTCCGTCTCGAGCTGGTGGGATCCGATGGACAGCGTTATTCCAGCAATACAGTCACGCTGGCGATTGAGTAGCCAACACATAGGCAGCCCGCTCCGCCTGATTTTGCGCAAAGGCGTTGCGCTGGATTGCAGACACATCTCGTCTGACAGGATGCCGAATTGTACACGGGTTCAGGAAAAACAGGACCGCGCTACCGTGATAAACCAGGAGGCGTCCTACCCGTTACTTGGTTTCAATGATGAAGATGGGCGCGGTGCCGCGGACGGTGGAGAAGGCGGACTTGGCGTCGCTCACCCTGGCTGTGCAGCCGTGCGCCTTGCCCGCAAAGGTGGAGGGCGCCACTTCGACGGAGAGGTCGCGGAAGACCAGATCGCCGTAGAAGTCGATGGGGAAATTGACCAGGACATCGTCGCGGCGTTCCTGGACGACAAAGGAGTGGCGCAGCGCGTTGTTGATGGCACGGCTCCACTCGCCCGCGCCGGTATTCCAGCCTTCGATCGAGTGAACATCGCCAGCCTCTTCACTGGGCCTGAGGACGAGTGTTTCGCGGTGCTTCAGGATGAATTCCGGCAGGTCGACTGTTTCGCCGTTCCAAACGGTCTTGCCGGCGAGGACGACGCGGGTCTGCGGGACGGCTTCATGGATGGCCTTCCGCTCGGCGGCCGGGAACTTGCTGCTGATCCGTTCGTCGGTGAGGAGCGCGAGCAGGCTGCGCTTGCGGGTCAACTCAGTGCGGAAGCTGTTCACCATGCAGACGCGGCGATCCTGGTAGGCGCGCACGACGGGATGGTTCAGGTCGTAGCGAACGAGAAACTCCTGGGCTCGAACGCCGCGGATCAGCAGGTCGATGCGGAAGTTGCCTTTGCGGAGAACGTTTTCCCGATATTCGAGCTGCTCCGGATTGGCGACTTCAATCTGAAAGCCCTGTTGGCGGAACCACTCGGCCAGGCGGAGACTTTCCGAGCCTTCAATGGTGGACAGGTATTCGCGAGTCTCCAGAAGAGCGATGGAGGGCTTGGCTGTACCGCCGAACTCCTTCCAGGCCTTAAGGATAGATTGCAGGAAGGCTTTGGAACCGGCCATCTTCTGCAGCTTGAATCTCTTGCGCAGATCCTTGACCGGGGGCGCTTCGTAGAAGATATCGCCGAGCAGGTCGCCATCGAGGACGCCGCGGGGCAAGTCCGCCTGGGCAGCGTTGGTGTGCATGCTGCCGTTATTGACGTGTGTTCCGAGCCAACTGGCAACCGGAGACAACCGGTAGCCGGGGTCGACCGCGGCCAGCATTTTCTCCGCGGGCAGGAGTTGGATGCGCGACATCACGACGGGGTTCTCGAGAGCGATCTTGCGAACACGTTCGATAGACGCCGTGAGCAATTCCGAGGTCTTCACCAAGCTGGTATACTGGCGGCGGCTGATCAGGTGCGGCCGCAGGACTGGAGTGACCGGCCTGCCGTTGACGACAAGCTGAGCGCTCTCCATCTGCTCCCGCAACTGAGTCATCCATTCGGCATGCCTCTCCCTATCCTGTTCCAGGAGTCTGTGGTACCGGGCAATCGCTTCGCCGAGCTGAGTCATTGCGCTTTTCAGTCTTGGGGGATGAAACTCATAGTATTGCACAGCGCGCGCAAGTTTCCAATCATACTACATGATTAGCACAAGTTAAAATCATTATTATCAAATGCTTACAAAGATTAAAACGATCAAATCCATAACTCGCGCCGGGCTTATCCTGATGGCTGCGGGGGGAATTCTGGCAGCGGACGAGGGGCTTTGGCTGTTCAATCAGTTCCCGAAACAAACGGTGGAGAAGCGATACAAGACGTCGGTGTCCGATAAGTTCCTGAGTCACCTTCAAACGTCGGCGGTCCGCTTCAACAATGGGGGGACGGGCAGCTTCGTCTCAGGCGATGGTTTGTTGTTTACGAATCATCACGTTGGCTCGGACTGCATCGCCAAGTTGTCGACGCCGCAACAGGATTACATGAAGAAGGGGTTTCTGGCGCGGACTCAGGCGGAGGAGAAGGCGTGCCCGGACCTGGAAGTGAACGTCCTCACGGAGATGGAGGATGTGACGGCGAAGGTCAACGCCGGGGTGAAAGAGGGTGTGCCGGACGCGGAAGCCAACCGGATACGGAAGGCGGCGATGGGCGAGATCGAGAAGGCGTGCGCGGGGGGAGCGGCAGACAAGCGCTGCGACGTGGTGACGTTGTTCTCCGGCGGACAGTATCACCTGTACAAGTACAAGAAGTATACGGATGTGCGGTTGGTGATGGCGCCGGAGTTCGAGATCGCGTTCTTCGGCGGAGACCCGGAGAACTTCACCTATCCCCGATACAACCTCGACATCTGTTTCTTCCGAGCCTACGAAAACGGCAAGCCGGTGAAGCCGGTCGATCACTTCAAGTTCGCCAAGGCGGGAGTGAAGCAGGGCGATTTGGTCTTCGTGCCGGGCCATCCCGGGTCCACGGGCCGGCTGTTGGCCTACAGCCAACTGGAGTTCGCCGGACAGGTCAGCTATCCCCTGATCTACGCGAGGCTGGAGTCGATCATCAAGGCGACCAAGGAATTCGGATCGCGGGGGGCGGAAGAGAAGCGGCAGTCGCAGGACGTGCTGTTCAGCGTCGAGAACAGCTACAAAGCGTACACGGGGTTTCTCAAAGGGCTGCGGGATCGGGCTCTCATGGACCAGAAGCGCGCCTCGGAGAAGGACTTCAGAGCGACGGCGGCGAAGGACGCGGCGCACGGGGAGGCCCTTGGCAAGCTGTACGGAGATCTGGAATCGGCGATGAAGCAACATAAGACGTACTATCCGCAGTACGCGTTGTTTGAGAATTACGCGCCGACCGGCAACGAGATGCTGCGGATTGCGAGAACGGTGGTGAGGTACGCCGAGGAAACAGCGAAGCCGGATGCGGAGCGGCTGCGCGAGTTTAAATCGGCCGGGCTCGCCTCGCTGGAGCAGGGACTATTCTCGGAGGCGCCGGTGTATCCGGCGTTGGACGAAGCGCTGCTCGCCAACTACCTGACCTTCGTGAGCGGTCGTCTGGGGGCAGATCACCCGGTGGTGGCGTCGCTCCTGGATGGCAAGACTCCGCAGCAGGCGGCGAAGTTCTACGTGTCCACCAGTAAGCTGGCCGATGTTGGGGAGCGGAAGCGGCTGGCGAAGGACGTAGCGGCGATGCGGGCCTCGACCGATGGAATGATCGTGTTCGCGCGAAAACTGGACGAGGGCGCGCGGCCGCTGCGGAAGCGGTATGAGGACGAAGTGGAATCCGTTGTGACACGCGCGGCAGGACAGATCGCGCAGGCGCGATTTGCGCTGTACGGCGCGGCGGAGTACCCGGACGCAACGTTCACTTTGCGATTGGCTTACGGGACCGTGCAGGGATATAAGAATGAGGCCGGCCAGGATGTCCCCTATGCAACGACGATTGGCGGGATCTTCCCCAAGGCGAAGAGCGTGGAACCGTACATTCTTCCCGAATCGTGGCTGAAGGCGAAGTCGAAATTGAATCCGAAGACGCCGTTCAACTTCGTGGGAACGGCGGACACGCATGGAGGCAACTCGGGTTCGGCGACGATCAACACGAAGGGTGAGGTGGTCGGGATTCTGTTTGACGGAAACCTGGAGAGCTTGCCGAAGCGGTTCGTGTACAGCGATACGCAGGCGCGCAGCGTGCACGTGTCGATCGAGGCTGTTTGGGAGGCGCTGGAGAAAATCTACGGCGCGACGGAATTATTGAAGGAGCTTCGGTAACCCGATTCGGAGTTCACTCCTCATATGGGCAAAGGCGGGCGCCCGGCGAGTCTCGGGTGATCCGTCGTGTACCGTACGCTTGTACGTAAGCGGAGACTGGAAAGTCCCTCTGGTCTCCGCGATTCACTCCTCCCTGCACCTGGCAACGATGAGAGTGATGTCGTCATGCTGTTCATGCGAGCTGAACGGCTGCACTTCACTGAGCACCGCCGCAAGAAGGTCTTGTGGCGACATGTGCCGATGCCGTCGCAGCGCTTCGATGAGCCGCTGTTCCCCAAATTCATCTCCGCAATCGTTCGTCGATTCGGTGACGCCGTCCGTGTAGAGGACCAGGGTATCGCCGGCGCCGAGATCGAGTTCCCGAATTGAGCAGCACCAATTCTCGAAGAGCCCCATCACGGAGCAGGTTGACTCGAGCCGTTCCAGCGTGTCATCGCAGCGGACGAGAAGCCCTGCGAGATGCCCGCAATTGGCGTAGCGGAGTCGACGCGACACGCCGTCGTACTCGGCGAAGAAGAGCGTGGCATAGGAGCTGTCCCCGGTGTTTTGGTGAAAGAGCTTATTGGCGGATTCGAGGAATCGCTCGGGCTGATCCAACGCGATCGCGCATTGGCTCCGCAGGTTGGCCTGGAGATTTGCCATCAGGAGAGCAGCGGCGATTCCCTTCCCTGAGATGTCGGCAAGGACGAGGCCGAGCCGATCGTGGCCGAGGCTCAGGAAATCGTAATAGTCGCCGCCAACCTGGCGAGCCTGAATGCAGCAGCCTGCGTAGTCGAGTGTTCGTGAGAATGGCGAAGCCTGCGGAAAGAGCCTGGCCTGCACTTGTGTCGCGATTTCCAGTTCCTGGGCGGCGCGGCGCTCCGCCTCCAGTTTCTCCGCCAGAGCCCGCCGCTGCGCTTCGACGGCCTTCGTTTCTTCGTCGAAGCTGACAAGTGCGAAGGAGTTCCGATCGATGTCTTCGAAACGGGCGAAGATTCCGCCCCAAAGCGGCTCCTGATCTCCAACCACCATTGAAGGATCGAGGGTTCGGCGATCGGGCGCCTGCCGCTCGTACCTGATCCGCTTCAGGCGAGGCATGGAGAGAAAGCGGACTCCACGGCTGCTCCATTCCCGGAATCTTGCCAGAACGTCATCGGTGACAAAGACAACACGCGTGGGTTGGCCGATGAGATCGCACTCAGCGGAGCCGGGATCGGGCGCCACCAGCCTCAGCACCGTTGAGCCATCGGCCGGGGCGACGGACACGATTCGCTTGCCGCTTTGAAGGTGGGCATCGAGAGTGAGGGTGAATCCAAGCTGATCCAGGTAGAAGCGCAGGCTGCGATCCTGGTCTCGCACGAACACGTTGACGTGGCTGATTCGCAGGTACGCAGGCGCCTCGGGAGGTGAAGGAGAACTGCCCATGCATGATTATAGGCTTGGGTGTCGTTGACGGCAGGCCGGTGAACGAAGGGCTCAGTACACTGGCAACTCCGCTTGGTAAACTTGCATGACCGGCAAGGAGCAAAGCATGGAACTCGGCGCATTTCTCGATCAGCCTGGCCGTCAAGGATATCGAGGCTTCGAGGAGCTTCTACGAAAAGTTCGGTTTCAAGGTCTTCGCCGGGGATGCCTCGCAGAACTGGCTGATCCTGAAGAACGGCGATCACGTGATCGGGCTCTTTCAAGGGATGTTCGAGAAGAACATTCTCACCTTCAACCCCGGCTGGGACAGCAACGCTCAGAAGCTCGCCTCATTCACCGACGTCCGCGAGCTGCAGCGCCAGCTGAAGGCACAAGGGGTGCAGTTGCAGCAAGAGGCGGACGAGAGCACAACGGGGCCGGCCAGCTTCGTCGCCGTGGACCCTGATGGAAACCCGATCCTCGTCGATCAGCACGTGTGAGCCTGGACTAAGGCCGCCTCTTCCCGCGGTTCCGCAAGTCTGAATAATCGACAAGCGTGTTCGCCATAGCTTCTGCTCTCCTGGCTCTATCCTCCAACTCGTTCGCGTCTTTCTTGTAACCTGCGGAACGGAGGACCTCCGCGCCGTTGGAATACACGCTGGCAGTCAGTTGGTAGCGGCCCACGCCTGATCCTTCCGCCAGGCGGACGGCATCACGCGCGTACCGCACGGCCAGTGCGGTGTCACCTCGTTGGCTGTGGGCAACGGCAAGGTTGTTCGTCAGAACGAGACGGTGGTAGGCGGTGTTCTTTCGCGAATCGGCCAGCAGCCGCATATGCTCGCTCGAGGACCGCGATAGCCTCATCGAATCGTCCTGCCGCAATGTACAGCACCCCAAGGTTCGAGCGCTCGGGCACAGAACCGTCAACTCGATTCAGGCTGTCCCATTCTCGAATGGCCTGTACATATTCCCGCTCCGCGGCGCGATGATCGCCCGCGGCCTGATAGCACGCTCCCTTTAGGCCTCGAATGGCCGCGCTCTGCTCTGGCGACCCTCCGGGCAAGGCTTTCAAGCGTTCCATTACCGCGAGGGCTTCGCTCAACTTGCCTTGCTCAATGTAGGTTGCGCTCTGGATTCGGAGGACGCCGAGCAGGAGTTGTGCATTATTCGGGTCCGCCTCCGCTATGCGGATCGCCGACGAGGCGTATCGCAACGCGTCTGCCAGCCTGCCGCCGTCGAATGCCTCCTCGGCCAGGAGGAGAAAGCCCTGACCTGCCTGCAAACCTGGCTGCCGAGGCACTGGTCTTTGCCGTCTGTTTGCGCCAAGCACGTCGTCACGAACACAACCGAGATCGCCGACCCTCGGTTCAACAGGCGTCTGATATCAACTGGCACGTGAGTGTCCCCCTCTGATCTGCCGGCCCAGCGGCACGGTCTATCTGTCTGGGCGGAAAGATAAAGCACAGGCGGGAGGCTGCTCAAGAAGGCGCGTGTTCTTAATGAGTGGCGGCTTTGTTCCCAGGCAAGATCAACGGAATGAGGGTTTTACGGCTCGTCGTTCCCGGCGGAGAATGTAGCTCGGACGCCACGGCGGCGATTGGTGCGCTCTAGAATATGAACTTCAATCCAAACTGCACCAATCTTGGCGGCGCTGCTTCGAGCACGCGGCCGAAACCGGGTGACGCGAGATCCGAAACGGGGAGGCCAAAATTCGCATGGTTCAGCAGGTTGAAACACTCCGCCCGAAACTGCAGGCGGCGCCTTTCGCCCAGGGCGAAACTCTTGAACAAAGATATGTCCACGTTGACTATGGGGTCCGCCCGAGCAATGTTCCGGCCCGCATTTCCGAACTGTCCCGCCTCGGTGACCGGGTTCAGCCGCCGGAACGCCGACCGGGAAATCCACTGCTCCACCGTATGCGGTCCCTGATTCGGGTCTGAAATCGCATCCGGCCGGCTGCCGCTGAATCCCGAGATCGGCGGATGCGCGGCTTGTCCGGACACGTTCGTACTATCGAACACGGTGAAAGGCGTGCCGGTGGATGCCGTGGCAATCCCATTCAATTGCCACCCGGCAAGCAGGACCCTCGATGCTCCCCGCAGCGACTTCGGCGCCGGAATCTCCCAGTTCCCGCTCGAGACGAAGTCGATGCCTGGCGTCGAACAGGGAAGGCCCATGCTCCGCGGCAAGATTGAACGGATTCTGCGCAATATCGACTTCCCCCGCCAGCGGCCGCGCGCCTCCGCCTATGAGATTCATGGCCGACAGGTAGTCGAGCGTCTTCGAGAACCAATACGAGACGTTGATGCCGAGACCCGAACTGAACCGCCGTGTCAGCGATAACTGCGCCGCGTGGTAAGTCGAGTTCGTGATGTTCGACAGTAAAGCCACGTGGGACAACTGGCAGGCGGAGCCGTCTGGCGGGCAGTTCGCATAGATGCGCCTGCGCTCCGCGTTCTGCGCCGTCGCGCCTGGTCCCCATATGGCGGGATTGGCTTCGATGTTGCGCGGCAGTCTTGTCCCCTTCGTCCCGACGTATCGCGCCTCGATCATGTAGTTGGTTGCCAGCGGAAGCTGCAGCGAAAGGTTCCAGTTCTGCGCATACGGTGGCCGCGCGTCCTTCGACACTCCGACTATGGACGCCGGACGCGGGAAGGTTTCAGGCTGCGGCTTCGGCTGATTCCCGTATGGGTTCACGTATCCCGTTGCGGGACCGCTGAACTGAACCAATTGGGTCCATGGCGTGGAGCTCACGGGCGCCTGCAGAGCGGTGCTCGCCCCATTCGACATCGTGTCGAAGAAGATTCCGTAACCCGATCGAATGACTGATTCCTCCCGGACCGTTCCAGGCGAATCCGATTCGTGGCATGAGGCCCGTCCACTGTGTCGCGGCAAGTCCCTTCGCGACACCTTGATCTCCCGGGAACAGGACCCCCAGCGGCGCATTCGGAAACACGGTCGACTGCTGGCCGGGCACAAATGTATTCAGCCGGTCACGCTCTTCGGTAAACGGCGGATTCACTTCCCAGCGAAGCCCATAGTTGATGGTGAGCCGTCGCGTCGCGTGCCATACATCCTGGACGAACAAGCCCGTGCCATTGTTGCGCAATCCGCGTGAAAGATCACCCAAGCCCTGGGTGAACACCAGCGGCCTCCCCATCAGGAAATTGGCAAAGCCATCGTTGGTGGGAAACGAAGGCGTGAAAACGAAGAAGGCATTCGGCGCGATCGCCTGCAAGGCCGCGATTCGTGTCTGACGCAGGTCGCCGCCGATCTTGACCGCATGGGCGCCGGACACAATCGACAACGCGTCGTATAACTCATAGTCGTTCTGCGTTGAGGTCCGCGGGCCCACGATCGCTCCCCCTACGGGCGAGTACCCGTTGATGTTGAAGAACGGAACTCCCTGTCCGGCCTCCGACGCCGAGTCGAAGTTGAATCCCAATTCGCGCGGCGACGTCTTATTCAGCCGCTGATCGAAGAAGAACTTGTGCCGGAAGTACGACGCGCGGAAGGAGTTCACCGCTCGAGGAGAGAACAGATGGGTCTCCGAAAGGCTGAACGCATGCGTTTCCAGATCGTCCTGGACAGGGAAGCCGGGCAAGTCGGAGCCGCGAACGGAGATCGGGTTGATGTTCGTCCCATTCGAATAGGAGTAGCGAAGTGCGATCTGGTCTCTGTCGCTGAAGCGGTGATCGATGCGGCCGCCGCCCTGGTCGTAGTCATTGTGAGTGACCACCGTTGCCGTGTACACCGACGGCGTGGTGTTGCCAAGCGGAATGTAGCGTTCCATTACACCCTGGGACACCGGGTTCAAAAGCGCTGGAGGAATGATGCCTCCTGGAAATGGCACACCGCCGGCGGAGATGTCGATGAGCGGAGGTATCCTTCCGGAAAAGTCCCCGCCTCGCTGCGCCGCCGTAGCCACGACGGCTGAGCGTGTCACCCCTTGCCGGTTCCGGAATCCCTCGTAGTAGCCGAAGTAGAATGTACGATCGCGATGGATGGGCCCGCCGATGGTCCCACCGAATTGATTCTGCTTCAGCGGTTCGACGTCCTTCGAGAAGAAGTTGCGCGCATCGAAGATGTCGTTGCGCAGAAACTCGTAGAGAGTTCCATGCGTGGCGTTCGTCCCCGATCGCGTCACGACAGTTGTGGTCGATCCGCTCGTCCCTCCGTACTCCGGCGGCGCGGTGTGCGTCAGGATGCGGAACTCGGCAATCGCGTCAATCGGAACCCTCAGGGCGAAACCGCCATCCATCCGGTTGGCGTTGCTTGCCCCATCGAGGCGGTAGATATTCGACTCCGGCCGCTGTCCGTTTACCGCGTAACCCTGGCCGCTGCGAAGGCTCCCACCGGTTTGCTGGATTCCGGGCGTCAACGGCGCCACGCCTGCCTGCAGCAGGCCAAGTTGGGCGAAATTGCGGCCGTTCAACGGGAGATCCAGGACCTCCTTTGTCGTCACCGTCTTGCCCAGAGTATTGGTGACAGCGTCGACCAGCGGGGCATCGCCTTCCACCGTGATCGACTCCTGCTGCGTCGCCAGCGTCAGCGTCACATCCAATCGCACAGTCTGGCTCACGTTGAGTTGCACCGATTGCCGCCGATAGACTGTAAAACCTGGGTGAACGACGGAGATCTGGTAGCGGCCGACAGGGACTTGAGGAAACCTGTAGAAGCCCGTCTGCAGGGTGGTCTGGACTTGCTCATAGCCGGTGTCGAGGTTGGTGATGGTGATTGAAGCGCCGGCAATGGCAGCACCGGACACATCGTGAATCTCACCTTCCAAAGAAGCCGCCGGATCCTGGGCGAAACCGCAAAAACAAACTACGAACAGAGCGGTCGCGACTCTCGCTTTGGTTGCGTGCGCGTCGACGATCCCAGTTCGTTTCGGCACGGGTCAACAGTCTAGCACAGCAGGTCAGATTAGCTCGTGCTAAGATTGCTCAACTTGGCTGAGATCCAACCTTCGAAACCTGGGAAGCAAATCGTCCGTTTTGGAGTCTTCGAAGTCGACGTTGCCGGCGGCGAACTCTTCAAGCAGGGCCTGCGGATCAAGTTGCAGGAGCAGCCTTTTCAGGTCCTGGTGGCGTTGATCGAGCGCCCCAGGGAGGTCGTCACTCGCGACGAACTTCGTCAGCGGCTCTGGCCTGACACTCAGGTCGATTTCGAACGCGGCCTCAACAAGGCGATCAACCGGCTGCGCGAAGCGCTTGGCGACGATGCCGACAATCCCCGGTTCATCGAGACAATCCCCCAACGTGGGTATCGTTTCCTCCTGCCCGTAGAAACGGCCGCGCCCGAGTTAGCAGCGCCGATCCCAGCCGTATCCTCTCCCGCCCCCCGCCTCACGAACCGCCGAGGACTGTTCGCCATCGCAGGGGGCGTCCTCACGGTCTCCCTTGGGACCGTCCTGTATCAGCGCCTCAGATCATCGCCGCCTCGAATCGAGTCGCTCGCGGTGCTGCCCACTGGAGAACCTGTCGGGCGACCCGGCGCAGGAGTACTTCTCCGATGGGATGACAGATGAGTTGATTAACGAGATCGGCAGAACCGTGTCCGTGCGCGTCACGTCGCGAACCTCTGTCATGCGTTACAAGGGAGCCGGCCGCAAGTCGCTGCGGGAGATTGCCGGCGAGTTGAACGCCGGCGTAATCCTCGAAGGAGCGGTGGCGCAGGGGGGGAACAAGGTGCGCATCAATGTTCGATTGATCCGCGCCAGCGATGACCGGCTTCTCTGGTCAGAAAAATACGAGCGTGATCTCTCGGAAATTCTTGCACTACAGAGCGAAGTCGCTCGTGCCGTAGCGCGTGAGATCAGGACCAATCTGACGCCCGGGAAGTCAGACAGTCCTGCACCTGCACGCGCCGTGAATCCCGAGGCCTATAACGCCTTCCTAAAGGGCAACTACCTCCTCCACCAGGGGTTTGCGGGTGTCGCAAAGAGTGTCGACTTCTTCACGGAAGCCACCAGGCTGGATCCCGGTCACGCCGGCAGCTACGCCGGCCTGGCCGAAGCGCTGGTGTACTGCGCCATCTTCGGACTTCGATCTTCAGAAAGCACCTTCCCGCAGGCCCGGGCGGCGGCGTTGGAGGCGCTGAAGATCGACCCGTCGAGTGCACCCGCCCACAACGCCCTGGCCGACGTCAAGAAGGGATACGACTGGGACCTGGCGGCCGCTGAAGCGGAATACACGCTCGCCCTCAGGTTGGATCCGAACCACTTTTTGACTCGCGCTCTGGTATGCCGAATGCCTGTCTCGAATGAACCGGCACGACGAGGCCCTTGAGCAGTCGACCCATTTGCTTGCCCTGGACCCGGTTTCTCCGATGAGCTACGGCAGCCCGCGCAATGCTGCTGTGTCGAGCACGCCGGCATGATGAAGCCATCCGGCTCAGCCAGCAGGCTCTCGAACTCGGCCCCTACTTCGTCAACGCACGTTGGTGGCAGGGTCTCTCGTACGCCGCCAAAGGCGACTTTTCGAAGTCCATCGAGTGCCTTGCGAAAGCCACTGCGATGGATCCCGGGCCCGTGTTTCGCGCGCTGCTCGGCCACGTGTATGGGCTGGCGGGCGAGAGATCGAAGGCTCTGCTGATGGTTGACGAAGTCACCGCGATATACAAACAGACAGAGGTTCGTCTCACCCATGGATTTCGCCATCCTGCATGCCGGGCTGGGCGATTCAGACAAGACATTCCACTGGCTGGAAGAGGCCTATCGCACCCGCGCTGCACGGATGCACGAGGTGGACTGGATGTACTTCGACCGCTTTCGCGCCGATTCGCGTCACACGGACCTCCTGAGACGCGTGGGCCTCCCCGCATCGGCCGCTATTTGAAGCGACGGCCAACGGAAGTCGAGCAGCCCGCTCTATACTGTGTGCCGTCCATCTTGTAGAAAGCGTTGGTTCCCGATGATGAGATTTGATCGGCGTTCACGAACTCGACCGTGTGCGTGATGGTCGACCAGCCTGCGAAGAAGCCGGGCGAGACTGGCAGGTTCGGCGGCGTGTCAAACAGAATCGCCGCGATCATCTTTTGACTGTAAGTCTGCCCCTTCTCCTGACTCCAGATGCCGTGCCCGCTGCTTCGCTGCCCTGGAGCGAAACTCGATGAGCCCGCGCTTTCGCTGATCGTTCCGCCGCGATGGAATGTGACCAGCGAGCTGAATGGCGGCCCCATCGGTGCGCCGGTGTCGCAATTGCGAAGTGTGACTTCCACGATCCAGGTACCCACAAGTCCGTTGTCGGAGCCGGATTCATTCGACTGTGCCGCGGCAACGCGGCTTGAACCCGCGATGAGGGCGATGGTGAGGGCGGCAAGTGCGGCCGCGTGTCGAGCATGGCGCAGAGCCTTTGAATAGGTGCTCATTGATTGTTCTCCTTAACCCAGTTCGGTGATTTGTCCGGACTGAACCGGACCGTCAATGGGTCTGAGCCAGACAGTAGCTCGCGGCGATGAGAATCATCAATGGCGGGAGTGTTCTCCCTATGTGGCGGCCATGTTCCCTATATGGCAGAAGGTCTTGCCGACCCATGAGCGAAGAAAGCCCTACTTCGCGGCGAACTGAGCTTTGTTCTTCTCGGTTACGACCCACAAGTAGATCGTGCGCCAGTCGAGCGTGACCTTCTTATCCGGCTCCCAATCGCCCATGTCGAACTGGTGAGAGACGATCCGAGAGCCCACTTTCAGGTCCTTCAGCAGTTTCGGACGCAGCCTCATGTTCACGTCCGGCAGCAGGTAGAGAGTGACGATACTGGCGTCGCGGAAATCAGCATCGAACAGATTGCCGAGAATGAACTTCGCCTTGTCGCTAACGCCTGCCTGTGCTGCATTCTCGTTTGCTTCCTTAATGCGCTCCGGGTCGATATCGTAACCCGTAGCACGCGCCGCTCCGAACTGCTTCAGGGCCTTGACGACGATGCGCCCGTCGCCGCAACCGAGGTCATAGTGAATGTCCCCGGCATGGGCGTTCCCCAGCTTGAGCATGGCCTCGACAACTTCAGGAGGTGTGGGGACATAGGGAACGTCTTTCTTGACTTCGGTCTCCTGCGCGCCCAGCGGAAGGGCGGCCGGGAGAACGAGGAAAAGGGCCGCCAATATCAGCGCTCCACCGAGGGGCGCAGACAGGCGAATCGGCGAATTCATCGTCATGGGCGCGAGTGTACCACGGCCGGCCGAACCCGCACTGAAGTACAATTTCAGCCAGTGGGAACCCACAACGTGGGTACGTTGGCCTTTTTTCCTCGGAGCGATCATGAGCACGAATGCCGGGCCTCTGGCCCTAGGTTTCGACCGAGCCTTTGAAGACCTTTACAGCCGCGACGAATTGAAGTCCCTGGACTTGCGCTTTCTCGCCGTGCTCGAGCAGGCTGATGCCGGGTTACACTCGCAACTCGTCGCGGCCCGGCGCGACCCGGCCCTGCTCGATGCCAGGCAAAGATCGGCCCTGTTGATTGTCCTCGCACCCATCCTCGAGGATTTCCTCGCATCGCTGTTCGGCATCACGGAAGAGGTCCGCCAACTCGCCGCACGCCACACGGAACTGGCCCCGCTCTACTTCGTCAAGCGGAACTTCGTTCAAAAGAAAGCGATCTCCGGCGTCAAGCCCGAACACGCCGCCAGGCATGACGGTCCCGCTCTGGCGGCTGAACTCGAACGCTATTTCGGTGAACCGCTCACAGAGGACTCCTTCACCCGCCATGTCGGGAACTGGATGACGGACGAGCCTCGCTATTCCGGCGAACTCCTCGCGGCGGCGCATTACGCCGCATGGGCCGCCCTCACCCCGCAGGGCCGCCGCAAGCACCGCGGCGGGGTCCTGTTCCGCGTCCCTCACAAGCTCGACATGGAGCATCTGATCGACGTCGATGTCGAAGATGTTTCCGGAGTCCCGGCCCTCCGTCTCGACGAACAGGATCTCCGCCACCGCGACGGATTCGGTCTCACCGACGCCGGAATGGATCTATCCCGTGCGCTCGACCAGGTCCACTACTGCATCAAGTGCCACCACCAGGGCAAGGACAGTTGTTCCACTGGACTCAGGGACGCGGGCGGAGCCTTCAGGAAGAGCGTTTTCGGCGTCCCTCTGGCCGGTTGCCCCTTGGAAGAGAAGATCTCTGAAATGCACGAGGTCAAACAGCAAGGCTGTGCCATCGGCGCCCTGGCCATCATCACCATCGATAATCCCTTGGTTGCGGCGACCGGGCACCGCATCTGCAATGACTGCATGAAGTCCTGCATCTTCCAGAAGCAGGACCCAGTGGACATTCCTCAGGCTGAAACCCGCATCCTGAAAGACGTCCTCCAGTTGCCCTGGGGCTTCGAAATTTACAGCCTGCTCACGCGCTGGAATCCTCTCAACTTCGAGCGCCCGCTCCCTCGCGCCGCAACGGGCTACAAGGTGCTCGTGGTGGGGCTCGGTCCCGCCGGCTTCACCCTGGCCCATCACTTGATGAACGACGGCCACACCGTCGTCGGCATCGACGGGCTGAAGATTGAGCCCCTGCCGCCGGAAATCAGCGGCGTCGACGACGCCGGCCGGCGCACACCGTTTGCCCCCTTGCGTGATGTCCGCTCTATCTATGAACCGCTGGGCGAACGCTCCATGGCCGGCTTCGGTGGCGTGGCCGAGTACGGCATCACCGTTCGCTGGGACAAGAATTTCCTCAAGCTGGTTCGGCTGCTCGTCGAGCGGCGGGCCGAATTCAGTATGTTTGGCGGCGTCCGCTTCGGCGGAGCCATCACGCTCGACAGCGCCTTTCAGATGGGCTTCGATCACGTTGCCCTCTGCATGGGCGCCGGCAAGCCCACCATTATTCCCATGAAGAATGGCCTCGCGCGCGGAGTACGCCAGGCGTCCGACTTTCTCATGGCGCTGCAATTGACCGGCGCGGCCAAGCAGGATTCCGTGGCGAACCTGCAAGTCCGGCTGCCCGTGGTGGTCATTGGCGGCGGCTTGACGGCGATCGACACGGCCACCGAATCGCTCGCCTACTACCCCGTCCAGGTGGAGAAGTTTCTCTCACGCTACGAGATCCTGGTCGAAGAGCACGGCGAAGCCGCTGTCCGGCAAGGCTGGTCCGAAGAAGAAACCGAGACCGCCCAACAGTTCATTCTCCACGCCCAAGCCATCCGGCAGGAACGCGCGGCGGCCGCTGAAGAAGGCCGCTCCCCGCGGCTGCTCGATCTTCTGAATGCATGGGGTGGCGTCACCATCGCTTACCGCCGCCGCCTGATCGACGCGCCCAGCTACACGCTGAACCACGAAGAGGTGGCACTTGCCCTGCAGGAGGGCATCCGCTTCGCCGAGTGCCTCACGCCCGTCGAGGTGGAAGTCGACCGCTTCGGCCAATGCGCGGCGCTGCACATGACTCGCTCCGCCATCGATCCCGCCACCGGCCGGCCGTCGCGCGAAGGCGTCCCTGTATCGCTCCCCGCGCGGACCATACTGGTCGCAGCCGGTACCGTGCCCAATACCGTGCTCGGCCGCGAGGACCCTGCACAACCTTGTCATCCACGGCCGCAACTTCCAGGCCGTGGACGAAAACGGAATTCCGGTGGAGCCGGAACTCTCCACCAAACCCGCACTCGCGCAAGTGCTCACCTCCGTGCGTGGCGACGGCCGCGCCATCAGCTTCTTCGGCGATCTCCATCCGTCATACGCCGGCAACGTAGTGAAGGCGATGGCCAGCGCACGCCAAGGCTACCCCGTGATCTCGAAGCTGATGGCCAGACAGCCTGCTGTCGAGCCGTCGCCCCAGGCTCTGATGGAGCGGCTCAACCGTGAGCTGCGCGCTACTGTCAAGGAAGTGGTGCGGCTGACGCCCAACATCGTTGAAGTCATCGTTCGCGCTCCGCTGGCCGCCCGCGCATTCCTGCCCGGGCAGTTCTACCGCCTGCAGAACTTCGAGGCCAATGCCATTCGCGCCGCCAACACCACGCTCGCAATGGAGGGGCTGGCTCTCACCGGCGCTTCAGTGGATCGCGACCAGGGACTGCTCTCCACCATCGTTCTCGAAATGGGCGGATCCTCCGATCTATGCGCATTTTCTCCAGCCCGGAGAGCCCGTCGTGCTCATGGGCCCCACCGGCACGCCGACTGAAACGCCCCAGGAAGAAACGGTTCTCCTGGTCGGCGGCGGACTCGGTAACGCCGTTCTCTTCTCCATCGGCCAGACGCTCCGCGCCAAGGGCTCGCGCGTCGTCTACTTCGCGGGCTACAAGAAGATCGCCGATCGCTACAAGGTGGAGGAGATTGAGCGTGCCGCCGACGTCATCGTTTGGTGCTGCGACGAAGCGCCTGGCTTCGCGCCCGATCGGCCGCAGGATCGCGGGTTCGTCGGCAACATTGTCGAAGCCATGCGCTCCTACGCTTCCGGCGAATTGGGCGAACCTGCCATCCCCTTCCAGGCGGTGGACCGCCTCGTCACCATCGGCTCCGATGGCATGATGCGCGCTGTCTCAAAGGCCCGCCACGGCGTGCTCGCTCCTTACCTGAAGAAGGACCACGCCGCCATCGGCAGCATCAACTCGCCCATGCAGTGCATGATGAAGGAGATCTGCGCCCAGTGCCTTCAGTTGCACCGCAACCCACTCACGGGCGATGAAACCGTGGTCTTCTCCTGCTTCAATCAGGACCAGTCGCTCGACTACGTCGACTTCGACAGCCTGCGCGGCCGCCTGGCCCAAAACGGCGTCCAGGAGAAGTTGACGCGGCTCTGGATCGATCGCACGCTCCGCCTCGCCGGCCGGCGCACTGTGCCCCGCTGCGCAATCCGGCCCCGAGAAGGAACCATGAGGTAAGGGTCAATAGCCCTTCTGCTTGTCCACGACGTTGATCAATGGCTTGCCGGCCGCGAAACGCTTTATGTTTTCGCGAGCGGTCCCAACCATCCGGGCATGATCCTGATCAGAACGTCCCGCCACGTGCGGCGTGATGATCGCATTGTTGAATTTCCACAACGGATGGCCCTTCGGCAATGGCTCCGGCTCGGTCACGTCGACTCCGGCGCCCGCGAGACGCTTTGAGTCCAGCGCATGGACGAGTGCGTCCATATCGTACAGACCGCCGCGGCTGACGGCCACAAAGTACGAGCCCCGCTTCATCAGCTCAAACTGTTTCTTGCCCATCATGTGATGGCTTTGTTCGGTATGCGGCGCAGAGACAAAAACGACGTCCGCTTCCGGAAGCACTTCGTCCAACTGGTCCGGCTTTACATACTTCCTGATGATCGGCGTCATCGGATAGTCCTCCGTATCCACGCCGATCACGTTCATGCCGAAGGCCCAGGCGCGCGTCGCGATGTTGAAGCCGGCGCCGCCCACGCCGACCACGATGGCCGTCTTGTCCTTCAGGACCAGGATGCCTTCCCCATTTGCCTGCCACCTCTCCTGCGCCTGGTTCGTCATGAAGCGCGGAAGCTGCCGAGTCAAGGTCAGCAGCATGGCCAGCGCGTGATCGGCGAGTTCCGGGCCTTCGGCGATGCGATTGTTTGTCAGCACGATGGCGCTGTCCCGCATGATGGTGTTCCCGGAAAGGAACAGCTGCTTTTCTACGCCGGCGCTGAACGACTGCACCCAACGCAACTTCTTTGCCGCCTTCAGATCGGCCGCGCTGAGAGGCCCGCCCACAAATGCGTCCGCGTCGGCAATCTCTCTGGTCAAGTCGGCGCCGGAAGCGGTCACGAGTTTCACCTGCGGCGGAATCTCGCCGCTGGCTTGAAGCTCCTTCATCACAGCCGGGTTCTGGACCACAATTTTCAGGGTCTGTGCGTACGATGAAGCCGCGAACAGAGCCCAGAGCGCCAAGGAGGAACGGCGAACGCATTGCAGGCTATCTTACATCAGGTGGCGCGGTGCTTCGACGGCCTCTTCTTTGGCCTCTCTTGCCCAGACGGGACGCAGCCCACATCACACCCCCGAGCACCAGGGCCGTCAGCAGCCAGCGCGCCGCGCCGGCAAAGAAGGCGGCGTCGAGATCCGGAAGGGGAAAGCGACGCAAAGCGTCGCCGCGCTCCAACATCCAGTGCCAGCCCGTGTGGGCGACGAGTGCCGACAGAATGATCGTCCCAATCCGCTCCGCGACGATCCAGCGGAACAGCGCCGCCAGCATTGGAACGAGCAGCAGCAACACGACGACTTGACCTAATTCGACACCGAGGTTGAACGAGACCAGTGAAGTGAACAGGTGAGATCCGGAGAATTGCAGCGTCTCGCGAAGCGCGAATGAGAATCCGAAGCCGTGGATGAGGCCGAATCCAAAGGCGGTCATCCACCGGTGGTTCCCGTTCGCGCCGGCGATGTTCGCCAGCGCCAGGTAGACAATCGAAACCGCGATCAGCATTTCGATCAGCGGTGGAAACCAAAGCGCATCCGGCGCGAGACCGTAAGCGGAAGCAAGCAGCGTGCAGGAGTGGGCCACGGTGAACGCGGTCACCACCAGGATGAGCGGCCGCAACCGGCGTAGCGGGATCACCAGGCAGAGCAGAAACAACAGATGGTCTGCCCCATCCAGAATGTGCAGAAAGCCGAGTTTGCCAAACCGCAGCGCCGACTGGTGCCAGCGGGGATCGAGCAGCACGAGGCCCGGACTCCCGGTGAATTCGTACGCGCGCACCGCGCCGCCCGGCGCGACCCATCGAAGCACGGTGACCACCCGCTCCCCAAGCCGCTCGAAGCCGGGACGGATCGAAAACCGCGAGCGATCGGATTGGATCGGGTACTCCAGCAAGACATCGAGCATCACCTGGTTCCAGACCAGGTTGGAACTGTTGGAGAGCCCTGGCCCGGTAACGTGGCTCAGAGCCGCCTCGAACGATTCGAAGGATCGGTCGGACGCGAGCGACACCTGGGTGGCAGCGATCGACGGTTTCGGCAACCGCGTCTCGCCTTCCCGGATTTCGATAAAGTCTGCGATCGACACCTTGACCGCGTCGTGCAGCAGCGGCGTCAGTTTCTCGATATCCAGGTAGCCGCCTTCGCGCTCGGGAAAATCGAGGTCGCGGATAGTGCTCAGGGGCGCGCGCACCAGCAATTGCAGCCGGCTCGCCGGCCGGCTTCGCGAAGACGTGGACCGTCACGTCGCGGGGGATGTCATGGGCCGCTGTCCTGGCGGCGCTCCAGAGGAGGCATACCGCCAGGAACAACAATGAGCGGAAAGAGCGCAAGGCTGTTCCTCGTGTTCGAAGCGTGTATGATATCTTACCGGCTGCTCGACGAGAACCACTATGCAACGGAAATATTCCATCGCCGTCTTTCTGGCTGTTTTGGCCGCGCTCGCGGCCGGCTCCTTCATCCTCCAACAGAAGGGGAATGTGGAGGCGGCGACGGTTCAGGCGCCGCGCTTCGAAGTGGATCCGATGTGGCCCAAGCCGCTCCCCAACCACTGGGTGATCGGAGCGGCGATCGGCGTCGGTGTCGATTCCAACGACCATGTCTGGATCATTCATCGCGGAGGCATCGCTCGAAGCCAAAGAGCAGTACGCCAGCATGAAGCCGCCGGCCGCGCTCTGCTGCTCGGCCGCTCCTCCAGTGCTCGAGTTCAACCAGGCGGGCGACCTGATCGCCTCCTGGGGAGGACCCGGCCAAGGCTATGACTGGCCGGCTTCCAACCACGGAATCGACGTCGACTACAAAGGGAACGTCTGGATCGGCGGCAACGGCCGGGGCCAACAGAACGCTGCGCTTCCCGCGAACGAAAGCACGATGGGCGCCGGACGCGTTCACGACAGCATGGTCCTGAAGTTCACCCAAAGCGGCAAATTCCTGATGCAGATCGGCAAACCAAACCAGGGCAAAGGCAGCAACGACCTGGAGAATCTCCGCCTGCCCGCCAAGACGCTGGTCGATCCGAAGACGAACGAACTCTACGTCGCCGACGGCTACGGCAACCGGCGTGTCATCGTCTTCGACGCCGAGACCGGCAAGTACAAACGGCACTGGGGCGCGTACGGCCACAAGCCCGACGACACGCAACTCCCGCCGTACAATCCCAAGGCTCCTCCCGCCCAGCAGTTCCGCACTCCGGTGCACGGCGCTCGCGCTCGCCAACGACGGCATGTTGTACGTCTGCGACCGGGTCAACGATCGAATCCAGGTCTTCAAGACAGACGGCACGTACGTGAAGGAGGTCGTCATCGAGAGGGACACGTTGGGCGATGGGGCCGCCTTCGACGTTGCCTTGTCCAGGGATCCACAGCAGAAGTTTCTCTACGTCGCCGACGGTTCGAACATGAAGATTCACGTCCTGCTTCGCGACACGCTGGAGATCCTGACCGCGTTCGGCGACGGCGGCCGGCAGCCGGGTCAGTTCTACGCCGTGCACAGCATCGCCACCGACTCCAAGGGCAACATCTTCACCACCGAAACCTACCGCGGCCAGCGTGTGCAGAAGTTCGTCTACAGAGGGCTTGCGGCAGTGACCAAGAAGGACCAGGGCGTGGTCTGGCCGAAGTCGGGCAAGTAGGCGCGTGGCACGGCTCTTAGGTCACTAGCAACGCTTCCGCTTCGACGCCTTCTCGATGTAGAGGACCGCGTCGGGCGTCTTGCAGTACGTCTCTCCATGGTCGACCTCGACCTTGCCGATTCGCTTGGCCGCCTCGATCGCCTTCTTGCGGAGCGCCGGCTTGTAGACCCCGATCGAGATCAGCGCGCCGTTCATCGCGTACCGCGCCCAGTTCGGGGAACGTTGGATCTCAGTCTCGATCGTCGCCAGTACCTTTTCGGCGTCCGCGTCGCTGACCGAGTCCGGGTCGTCCTTCAGGCGGACGCTCAGAATTGCGTAGCCCATCTCGCGGGCGAACTCGTCCGTCGACTTCATCCAGGAGCGCATCGTCTCGTCGGCGATCGGGCTGCGCGCCAGAAGGCCGGACAAATAACAGCCGAGGAAGCGGACCGGTCCGTCCTTGAGCAGACCGTCCGCGTCGGCTCGTGTCAGCTTCTCCGGGTCGGCGATCTGGAGCGCCAGGATGCGCGCCTCGGCGTTTCCCGTCTTCCAGAGTTCCAGAGCGAGCGCGTGGTCGACCTTGATCTTCTTCTGAAGCTTGGCGATCTCCGAGTCAGCACGCCGAAGACGTTGTCGCCGGATCCGTAGCGCTTGTAGATCGCGGCCGTCTGCGGTTTGCCGAGTTTCTTGAGTGCCGCCAGAATTTTCTCGGCGGTCAATCGCATCTCTCCGCCGGCCTGCATCCCAGAAGCATACCGCGGAAAGGGGGAGTTTCCATATCCCCTTATGGGACGAAGTAGGGGCGACTGATATGATGAGGGCACTGGGACCAGAATCAGCCATGCAACGTGCCCGGCAGACCCTGCTTGCCGCAGTAGTCGTTGGCGTGATGTGTGCGCCGCTCGCGATCGGCCAGACGCCGAAGAAAAAGCTGCTGGTGATCGGCGCCGTCAAGGGCTTTCAGCATGACTCCGTCTCCAATGCCATGGGGGTCCTGTGGAAACTGGGCCGGAAGAGCGGCCTCTGGGACACATATTTGAGGAGCGACACGCAGCTCATCACCAAGCAGGACCTGGATGGCAACGCGAAGAATCTCAATTACTTCGACGCGATCGTCTTCTTCACCAGCGGCGAGCTCGACATGAACGACGAGCAGAAGGCCGCGCTGCTGGCCTTCGTCAGGGAGGACGGCAAGGGCTTCATCGGCGTCCACTCGGCCTCGGACACTTTCTACACTTGGCCGGAGTACGGCGAGATGATCGGCGGTTACTTCGACGGCCACCCATGGGGCGCCTTCGACGCCCCGATCATCGTCGAGGACCAGTCGCACGCCGATCGTCGCGCACATGGAGAAGGCGTTCACCGTTGTCGACGAGATCTACCAGTTTCGCGAATTCTCGCGCGACAGGGTTCGGGTGCTGATGCGCATGGACGAAACCAGGCTCGACCTCACGAAGCCAGGGATCAACCGGGCCGACAGGGATTTCGCCGTCGCCTGGGTGCGCGAGTTTGGCAATGGACGCGTCTTCTACTCCACTTTCGGCCACATTGAAGAGACCTGGGATCGGCCCGATGTCCAGAAGATGTGGCTGGAGGCGGTGAAATGGACGATGAAGCTGACTGAAGGCGAGGCGTGGCCGAGACCCAGGCCGATCGAATAGCCGTGCGAGTCGTTGTCGTTCACGTTGTCATCGCGGCCGCCGGCCTTACCTGCGAGATTCCGAAATCACAAGTACGGCAGGGAGATACGATTCGGCTGACCTGCGATGCCGAAGCGGCTTCCGCACGCCTGCTCGACCGCACGTTCCCACTATTCAAACAGCCCGACGGCAAGGTATCCGGCTTGCTCCCCGTCCCGGCGGGGACAGCTCCCGGCGCCAGGACAATCGAAGTCTTCACGGCCGGGTCGCGCCCGCTGCACACGCTCAAGATCAAAATTGTAGACGCCCGCTTTCCCGAACAAAACGTCATGCTGAGCAAGTCCGCAACCGAACTCGCGCCTGCGCCCGGCGAAACCCAACGCATTCAGGCATTCCGCCAACTGGTTACGTCCGAGCGTCTGTGGGACGAGCCCTTCACCTTGCCTGTCCCCGGCTGCATGACCTCCCCGTTCGGCGTAAAGCGCATGCACAATGGCAAACCGACCGGGAGCTATCACGGAGGCTTAGACCAGCGCTCGCCCGCCGGCCGGCCGATTCGCGCCACTGCCGCCGGCATCGTGCGGCTCGCGGGCAAGTTCATGGTTCCCGGCAACGCTGTCGGCATCGACCACGGCCAGGGGCTCACATCAATGTACTCGCACTTGTCGAAAATCGCGGTAAGCGAAGGCGCGCGGGTCGAGCAGGGCGATATCGTCGGCTACGTCGGTTCAACAGGCCGGTCCAACGCGCCCCACCTGCATTGGGGATTGGCGGCGCACGCGGTGAACGTCAATCCGCTGCAATGGGTGTCGCCGCCTCCCTGCCCTGCCGCAACGCCCCCTGCGAAACGGAAGCCTCGTCCCTGAGCGCGCCGCCGCGACCAGACTAACGCTTTGATCCGTTGGCCTGAAACAGCAGCGGCGCGAACTCGCCCAGGTACTGCCGCCATACCGTGTACGTGTGCGCGCCTTCCGTGGCCCGGAAGGTGTGTTGAATGCGCCGCGCAGTCAATAGCTCGTCAAGCTTCTTTGACCTCTCCCAGATGAAGTCCTGCCGGCCGCACGCTATCCACAACAGCTTGAGTTTCGCGTTGGTCGCCTTCTCGTCGCTCAGCGCGCTCGCAAACTTCGTTTCGAAGTCCGCTTGCACTGCCGAACTGAATGCGCCGATCGCGCTGAACATGATCGAGGTGGCTGAACCCGATCGTCAAGGCCTGCCCGCCGCCCATCGACAACCCCGCGATCGCCCGTTTCTCCCTGCCCGGAGCGGTGCGGTACTTCGATTCCACCAGCGGCACCACGTCCTTCAACAGATACTGCTCGAACAATGCAGTGTTATTGGCCTGCTGCTCGCGCGGCGCGCCGAAAGGCACCGCGTGACCATAAGGCATGACGACGATCATCGGCACGGCTTTCTTCTCCGCCAGCAGATTGTCCAGGATCAGGTTCGCGCATCCGGCCAGCGTCCACCCCGCGGCCACATCGTTGGAACCGTGGAACAGGTACAGCACCGGGTAGCGCCGCTTCGTCTCTTTGGTGTAGCCCGGCGGTGTGTAGATCCAGATCCACCGCGTCTCCCCGTTCAGCACCGTCGACCGTTGCCAGTTGATCTCCACCTTGCCGTGCGGCACATCGCGCGCCTGCCACAAGCGCCGCCGGGTCGGCGGGCACTTCCACCAGGCTCGCCGACGTGCGCGAGCGCAGCTTCACGCGTGGGTTCACCGGATCGGCGATCGTCACTCCGTCCACCGAGAAGGTGTACAGGTAGATGCTCGGCGGCAGCGGGCCGAGCGTCACGCTCCAGACGCCCTCGGCGTCTTTCTTCATCGCCTCCCGGCCGTTGGCTGGCATCCAATCGCCGGTGAACGTGACTTCGTTGGCCTTGGGCGCGCGAACCCGGAACGTCACCCGCCGGTCCGGATGCACCTCCGGAGAGACCAGCGTGTCGGGCGGCGGGTTCTGTGCAACCGCCCAGGGAGAAAGCAATAGAACGAACAGGAAATGTTTCATGATCACTCTCCGCGAAGACGCCCCAAAGTCTATCGCACCTCAGAGCTGTTATTTCCCCGCGGAACCCGCCTGCAGGAACGCTTGCAGCCACGCCTGGACCTCGGCAACCTGCTCGGGGATGTTGTTGTGGCCGGTTTCGAGCGCCAGGAGCAATTTCTTCCGCCCGGGAATTACGTTGTACGCCGAGTACATGGAAGTAGGCGGGCACGTCTCGTCGTTGAAGCCCCAGGAGTAGAGACCGGGCACTTTGACGCGCCGGGCGAAGTTGACGACGTCGTAATAGCGCGACGTCTCGATCTTCTCCGGCGAGCGGTGCGACAGCGGGCCATCGGCGGCGCGGAACATGTGCGGCCAACCGCCGGCGCGATTCTGCAGGTACCCGGTGACATCGGAAAGCGCCGGGTAGTAGGCGGCCAAGCCTCCGACACGCGGGTCCAGCGCGGCGGTGACGATCGACAGCGCTCCACCCTGGCTGCCTCCCGTCACGACGAGGTTGACGCCGTCCCATTTAGGGTGGCTGGTCAGAAAGTCGTTGGCGCGGACGCAGCCGAGATAGACGCGCCGGTAATAGTAGCGGTCGCGGTTGTCGAGTCCGAAGGTGTTGTAGTTCGCCAGGGCGCCGGCGCCAAGGGAATCGTATACGGACTGCTCCATGGTGACGGGGATGCCGTGAATCCCCACCTGCAGCGTGATGATGCCGCGCGCCGCCATCTCGGCGAGACCACGATAGGGGCGGACACCGGCGCCGGGGACGCTGAGGAGCGCCGGGTACTTGCCGGGCGCTTTCGGCTCGCAGAGAACGCCATAGAAACGCGAGGGCGCCGCTCCCATGCCGACGTTCTGCAGATTGACGTGGTAGCAGTCGGCCGAGGCGTTGCCATATTCGGGCAGCGGGGTGACCTTCGCGTCGATGGGCAGTTTGGCGAGAGCGGCCTTGCCGGCGGCCCAGAACTGATCGAAGTCGGCAGGCTCCTGCTGGGTGGGCTTGATGGCTTCCGGTTGAAAGGCGGCAGTGGCGAGTCCGCGGTAGGTTTTCCCGTTCTGCTCGACGGTGGCGATGCATCGGAGAAACCCGGGTTCGTTCATGGTGCCGCCCTCGACGGTGAGGCCGTCGGCGGTGAGCGTCGCGGTCTGCTCGACTCTTGGAGGCATCATCTCGGGACCGATCCGGTAGGTCACCTTGACGCCGCTCAGCGCGTGGCCATCCTGGACGGCGACGATGCGGAAGCGGACGGGCTGGCCGGGTTCATAGCGCCAATCGGACCGGTCGGTGGAGACGCGAACCTGAACCGTGCCGATGCGGTCCTGGGCGACGAGTGGGAAGGCAAGAAAGGAGAGCAGGACGAATCGAAGCATGGCTTGAATTAACACGATACCGCGGCCGGATTTCCGCCTACGTCAACTCCTATGAGAATCGAAGCTTGAATAGCTGGATCCCATTCTCCCAGACCACGCTTCGGAAGATCTCCGGCGCCGCGAGCTGTTTCAAAAGTCCGAGGGTTTCGCGCGCCACGCACTTGCCCGCCAGTCTCGCTGCCTCGGGGTTCTTGTTCTGCGAAACGCCCGATCCATTGCCGTCTGCACAACTGCAATCGCTGCCGAAGATCAGCTTCCTCTGCTGACGGACGATGAAGTCCTTCGTGAAATCGGTGTCGCGCGACAGCGCGTTGTTCCCGGAATTGGCCGACATGTCTGCGTAGAGGTTCGGGAAGTCCGACAGCCACTTGTCGGTAAGGCCTCCGCGCTTGATCGGCCCGGCCGGATAGCCGCGATCCGTCGGGACATCGGCGCTGATGTGGGCCCAAAAGAGGTCGCCATGTCCGATGAACATCGTCCGCGGGTGGGCTCGAAGAATCTTGTCGAACTGAGGGTAGCCGGTGTTGTAAGGCATTTCTCCCGGGAAATGAGGGAACGTCTGAATGTGCATCATCACCGGCACTTTCATTTCAGCGGCGATGTCGTAGACGCGCCGCATCTCGGGCGAGTCCAGCGCCACATTGAACTTCATCTCTCCAATGCTGACCGCCCCGCCCTTGAGCGCGTCGCGAAGGATCTTGTCCGAATCGGGCGCGGTGGGATCGGTTCTTACGGACCGCGCAAAACGGCCCGGGCGACGTTCCATTTCCTGCTTCGCCCTGTCCTGATCGGTTGCCGAAGTCAGGAGGACCGCGTTCGTCACGCCGCAGCCTTGCATGTGCGTAAAGCACGCGTCCGCATCCTTCCGCAGGTGCAAGTGGGTATCGAGCACCGGACCGCCCCAATTTGGTGCGGACTGTGCCTGGACGTACGGCGAGACGATGCCAGAACGCCAACAGTGATTGCACAAACCGTCTTCGTTCCATGTTCTTCCTCGTTCTTCCTCAGTGGTCACAAACCAACTCTCACGCTACTGTACAGTATCGTTTGGATAATCTGCGCCGCGGTCGGTCCGTTCCTGGTCCGTGCAAGTCTCGTGCGGGAGCACTATTGTCTAATAGACGTTTCTCTTCTGCATGGAGGCTGCATTGAGCGTTTCTCGAAGACAGTCATTGAAGCGGTTCGCGATAGCCGCAACCGTCCCGTGGAATGCTCCGGCCGCGCCCCCTAAACCGCCGCCGGCGATCCGGCTGGTGGTTCTCGACGTTGGCGGCACGATGATCGAGGACCGCGGAGATGTGCCTGAAGCGCTGCGCAGCGCGATGGCGCATCATGGCATACGCTCCAACCGTGAGGAGATCGGCCGCCGGCGCGGGGCCTCGAAGCGCGAAATCATACGCTATTTCGTGGACCAGCAATCGCCTCCGCCGAACGTCGATCGCGACAAACTGGTCGCCGCGATCCACGACGAGTTTAACGGCAACCTGATCGAAGTCTACCGGTCCGTCCCTCCGATCGCCGGAGCCGGTGAGGCTATCCGCCAACTGCGTGCCGGCGGATATCTCGTCGCCGCCACAACCGGTTTTGATCGCACGATCACCACGTCGATTTTTCGCCGGCTCGGCTGGGAAGAGAACTTCGCCGCCACCATTTGCAGCGATGATGTCGCGCTGGGGCGCCCCGCCCCGTACATGATCTTTCACGCGATGGAAACGGCGCGCGTCAGCAACGTCGCGGAAGTCGTTGCCGTTGGCGATACCCCTCTCGACCTGCAAGCGGGAACCAACGCCGGCCTGCGCGCCGTGGTCGGCGTTCTCACCGGCGCTGCGACGGCAGAGAATCTCCGCAAGGAGCCCCACACTCACATCCTGCCCAGCGTGGCGCATCTCCCGGCATTGCTGGCGTCGAAGCTTTGAAGGCCAGGGAGAAACTTGCCTTTATCCTGGAGAGATGAGTTCCGTGCAAAACGATTTGTCCTTCGCCGGCAAGTCGGCCACCAAGTCCAAGTCCCCGCCGAAGTCAGGCGCGAAGGCCAAGCCGATCAAGGCTGCGAAAAGGCGAAAAGGTCGTCCTCCTCTCGGGCGGCAACCCGCAAATCGCGAAGGCGGACGGCGACGCCCCGGTGCAGGCGTACATCGCCGCGATGCCGGGCTGGAAGAGCGACCTCGGCAAGCGCCTCGACGCGCTCATCGTGCGCAACGTGCCCAACGTGCGCAAGGCCGTGAAGTGGAACTCGCCATTTCTACGGCATCGAGGGCCAGGGCTGGTTCCTGTCGTTCCACGTCTTCACCCGCTACGTCAAGGTGACCTTCTTCCGCGGCACGTCGCTGCGACCGGTCCCGCCCGGTGGCACGGTGCGCAGCAAGGACGCGCGCTGGATCGACATCCACGAAGACGACGAGCTCGACGAGGCGCAGATGGCGACCTGGGTGAAGCAGGCCGCCGCGTTGCCCGGCTGGGATCCTGGCAAATAGTCCCGAAGATCTTTCATCTCCCCTCCGCAACTTCGCCAATCTGCAAGACTCAGCTTATGGGCAACCAGGAAGACACCTCCCTTCGCAGGCATCTCGACAACCTGCTGCGCATGGACGGCGCCCACATCTCCTTCGATGCCGCGGTGGCTGACTTTCCTGCCGCATTGCGCGGTGCTAAGCCGGCAGGCGCACCGCATTCGGCCTGGGAACTGCTCGAACATATGCGCATCGCCCAGGAAGATATTCTCGACTTCAGCCGCAATCCCGCTTATCGCGATAAGACTTTCCCGGAGGACTACTGGCCGGCCAGCGCTGAACCAGCGAGCGAGGAGGCATGGCAGCAGTCCGTACGGCAGTTTCAGAAGGATCTGACGGAGATGCGCGCACTCATCGCTGATACCGCGCACTCCCTCTTCGCACACATTCCCCACGGCACCGGCCAGACCCTGCTGCGGGAAGCGCTGCTGGTGGCCGATCACAACGCGTACCACCTCGGGCAATTGGTCTTGCTGCGCAAGCTGCTGGAACGTTGAGCGGGTGGAGCCAGATCATCGGACACTGGTAGTTGCAATGGCACAACCCGCATACCCGGCCGCCCGAGCGGCCGCGATCAGGATTCTTCCTCATTTTGCGCGACATCGCGCATCGGCCGGCAGTTTCTCCCCGGAGATCGACGTCCTTGAGGCGATCATCGATGCGGCCTTTTGGGCAAGCCTGCGGAGGGAAGAAGGGTACACTCCACGAATATCGCTCGCCTTCATCGGCCCGGAACACGTCTCGATTCCGCTGACTCTCGAGCGGCCGCTCCCGCTCGCCGCGCAAGCCCTGGTCCGTCTGGCTCCTGCCGTTGAGCGGCCAGGCATCCACCTCGGCGTCTGGCGCAACGGAGGCGATCTGCGGGTTTGGGGAGCTACGCGCAGTCTTCCGCCGTTCTGCTTCGTCCTCGAGGTCATCGCACCGGGGCTCCTGGTGGTCAAGCACAGTCCCACGGCAGAGTCGGGCAAGTTCGTCAACGTCGCCGTGTTGGAGGGCGACCAAGTCAAGGTAATCGACCAGCGCGCCGCACGCCTGCCCGACTGTCCGGCTGTCCTGACTTCATTGATGGGCCTGGATTCCCAAATCGCCTCGGCGCAGCCTGTTAATGTACTGATTCAACTGTCCACGTCGATGCGCGAGCATGGACGCGGCGGATCGCTCCTCGTCGTGCCGGCCGCAACGAGTGCGTGGCAGGAGTCCATTCTGAGTCCCATCACATACTCAGTGGTGCCTCCGTTCTCCGCGCTCGCGGAGTTGATGCAGGCCGACTCCGATGAGAGGCCGAAGCGTCGTTGGCAGGACGCGCTCCGCCGGGCGATCGACGGAATCGCCGGCTTGACGGCCGTCGACGGCGCCACGCTGATTACGGATCGGTACGAACTCCTCGCATTCGGCGCCAAGATTGTCCGCCGTCCGGGCCGCGCACAAGTAGGCGCCGTGTTGCTGACAGAGCCGATCGAGGGAACGGCGGGTGAGATCACCGAGCCCGCACAACTCGGGGGTACGCGCCACCTGTCCGCCGCCCAGTTCGCGCAGGACCAGCAGGACGCGATTGTCCTTGTGGCGTCACAAGACGGCCGATTCACTGTTTTCGCCTGGTCGCCGTGCGAGGAAAAGGTCCACGCACATCGAATTGAAACACTGCTCCTATGAGGGCTGTCCCAATGAGTGAACTCCCAATCCGGCGCGCTCTGACGCCGCCAGCTCTCTTGAGATCAATGATATTGAGGAGGTTCGAGATTGGAGCCAGCCAGCTCGTCGATGGCTGATCTCAGAGAAACCCGCGGCCTCCAGCCGGCGCTTCACCTCACGGTAGGGCTGAGGGCTAAGCCGCGCCAACCTCTACCTCGGTCGTCCGAACGAGGCGGTGCGGGTTAGCACGTGGCTGCTCAAAATAAAGCTCCAGCGCTTCCTTCAGACTTGTCAGCGCCTCGTCTTCGTTTTCACCCTGGCTGGCAGTATCCAGCTCCACGCACTGAGCGAAATACCAATCGCCCTCTTGCCAGACGCTCGCGGCAATGGACGCTTCATGCAACTTTTCTTCCACGCGGTACGGTGAAAAGCGGAACAGTCGATTCTCAACCGACGAGTGGTGCGGTGTTGAAGAATCACGCCTTGATCACGCACCAATTGGATGTTGGGCTGTTCGCTTTCAACTTAACGCGTCAGCATGCGGCGGTGTTCAGCAAGAGCGGGCGGGTTCCGGGCAGCGAGGTTGGTGAACTCAGCAGGGTCGTGCTGGTGATCGTAGAGTTCCTCCTCGACGACGCCCTCGCTTTCCCAGCGGATGTAGCGGTAGCGGTCAGTGCGGACGCTGCGGCCGGTGATCTTCTCGTAGGCGAGTTGAGTGTAGGCGGCTTTCTTGCCGGGGCGAGCCGGGTTGTCGAGCACCGGCGCCAGGGAAGTTCCGGCGAGATTGGCGGGCGGAGTGAGGCCGCAGAGTTGAGCCAGGGTGGGATAGACGTCGACGAACTCGGTGAGGCCGCGGTGCACTTTGCCGTTGCCCGCGCTCCCTGGAGCGGAGATGATGAGCGGGACGCGGGCGGAGTCCTCCATGAGGGACATCTTCTGCCAGCGCGTGTGCTCGCCGAGGTTCCACCCGTGGTCGCCCCAGAAGACGATGATCGTGTTTTTGGCGAGGTCGAGCTTCTCGAGAGCGTCGAGACGCGGCCCAGTTGCTCGTCCATGAATGACGTCGAGGCGAAATAGCCGCGCCGGGATTCGCGGATGCCGTTCTCGTTCATGCCCATGTGGTTCCAGAGCTGAGGCCGGACGCTGCGCGCGAGCTTGGGGATATCGTCGAGGTCGTTCGGCGGATTCTCGGGCAGCGGCAGCGTGTTGAGCGGGTAGAGGTCGAAGAATCTCGCCGGCGCGACGAAGGGCAGGTGGGGGCGGATGAAGCCGACGCCGAGGAAGAATGGGTCCTTGCGGTGGGCTTCAAGCAGGGCGATCGCGTGGTCGGCGGCGTTGGAATCGGATTGGCCCTTGCCGTCCGGAGTGGCGACCCACTCCATGCCGAACTGGCGGCCGCGTTCGGTGGTGGCGCGGCGCTGGCCCTCGGACTTCGCTTCGGGTCCGCCGGGCGATACCGAGTGGTTCCACGACTTCTCATCCTGGAAGCGCGGTAACGTGACCTCAGTCGGCACGTTCATGTGAAACATCTTGCCTTCGCGGGCGGAGAAGTAGCCATTGTTCTTGAACAACTGCGGCAGGGTGACGGCGTCGGGGTGAAAGTCGCGGAAGTCGATGTTATTGCCGAGTACGCGGGTAACGTCGGGCCGCAGGCCGGTAAGCAGCGAGGCGCGCGAGGGCCCGCAGAGGGGGAACTGGCAATAGGCCCGTTCGAAGCGGACGGAGCGCGACGCGAGGCGGTCGATGTTCGGCGTCTTCACGACGGGATGTCCGTAACAGCCGAGGGCGTTGTTCATGTCGTCGGCGGCGAGGAAGAGCACGTTGGCCGGCGGCCTGCGCTGAGCCAGAAGCGGGGCAGCCAGGAAGGTGCGGCGAGTGAGCATGGCCGTTATTCCATCACATACGTGCCTGGTCAGAAGGGGTGCAACTGATCGGGGTTAGTCAGGGGCCGTCCCGGAAGCAGTGCCACCCTCCGCGAGAAAATCTGCCCTTCCAATTCAGTCGCTTGCAGCGATCGCGCCCTTTTTGCACATTGACATCTCCGAGCGTGTTCGCCGGAGGGGACTAACATGTCCGCAATCGACATTAACCCGATCGAGCCCCAACGCCCAGACGCCAGACCATCCTCGAGACCCTGTTCCGCACCCGGGAAAAGCAGCCCACCGAGGAACGATCTCCCATCCCCAATCCCGACAACTACTTGGACCCTGAAACGGAGTCCGAAACCAATTCAAACGGCCGCCGGAACGAATTCGGAACGATCTCGAACAGTCTCGAACCCGTCACGCTCGCCTCGCCTCGCCAACTGACCGCCTCCGTTCGCCCCCTCACCGGAGAGCCTCGTGACCCCGGCCGCTTGCGGGCCAACTCGAAACCTGAAATATTGCAGGTATCCTTGGAGGCACCTCTCATGAAACGCCGCGACCTCTTCACACAACTCCCCTTCACCGGCTACGCTCTCGCTTTCAATGCGGCAGACCTGATGGCGCAGGACTCTACTGCGTGGGCGAAACCTGACTTCGACCGTATCGCGCCCCCCAGGAACCGCCCGCACTCCATCGCTCACGAACCGAACATGACCCTGGTGGAGTTGGAGACGGACCTCTTCATCGCCGGCGGCGGCCTCGCCGGCGTCTGCGCCGCCCTCTCAGCCGCCCGCCACGGAGCCCGCGTTGTTCTCGTGCAGGACCGCTCACGCCTCGGCGGCAACAGTTCGAGCGAAGTCAAAATGCACGTGGTCGGCGCCAATTCCCATAAAGGACGCCCCGGTTGGCGCGAAGGCGGAATTATCGAAGAACTGCGCCTCGCCGATGCCGCGGGCAATCCTCAGCGCTGCTGGGAGTTGTGGGACCTGCTGCTCTACGACAAAGTGGTCTCGGAAAAGAACATCACACTCCTGCTCGAAACGTCCGTGTATGCGGCGGTGAAGAAGGGCGGCAAAATCGATCACGTCATGGCGCGCTGCGACAAGAGCGAGCACCTCTACCGCGTACGCGCGCCGCTCTTCGTCGATGCAACCGGCGATTCCCGGCTCGGGCTGGAAGTGGATGCCGAGATGCGCACCGGCCGCGAGCCGCGCAGCGAATTCAAGGAGTCTCTCGCCCCGGAGAAAGCCGATGAGGAAACTCTTGGGTCGAGCATTCTCTTCACGTCGCGGGATTATGGCAAGCCGATGGCGTTCTCCCCGCCGAAGTGGTCGAGGAAAGTGACCAGGGAAGATCTGAAGTTTCGCAAGATCACAAGCTGGGAGTACGGCTACTGGTGGATCGAGTGGGGCGGCAATCTGAACACCATCTGGGACAACGAGCGCATCCGCTTCGAACTCCTCGCCATCACCATGGGCATCTGGGACCACATCAAAAACAGCGGCGACCATCCGAGTTCTGCCAACTGGGCGATGGATTGGGTCGGCATGATGCCTGGCAAGCGTGGCAGCCGCCGGCTGGTGGGCGACCACCTGCTCACCGAACACGACCTGCTCCGGGGCACCTTCCCGGATGGAATCGCCATCGGCGGTTGGCCGATGGATGACCACCCGCCTGGGGGATTTGACCGTCCGGACCTGCCGCCGAACACCGTCCTCCGAACTCCAGGAGGTCTTCAATATCCCTCTCCGCTCGCTCTACTCGAAGAACGTGCCGAACCTGATGATGGCTGGCCGGAACATCAGCGCGACGCACGCCGCCTTCACCTCCACGCGTGTCATGGCCACCTGCGCCGTGATTGGTCAGGCCGTCGGCACAACCGCGGCGCGCTGCATCGCCGAAAAGACATCGCCGCGGGACCTGGCCAGGGACGAGCGAAAGCTCACCCGTCTCCAGCAGACGCTGCTGCGTGACGATCAGTCGATCCGCGGCCTCCGGAACGAAGATCCCGCCGACCTGGCACGTCAGGCCAAGGCCTCGGCAAGCGGGCAAGAGACGGCGACTCCGCCGTCGATTGTGCTCGACGGTTGGGTGCGCGACATCCCCGGCAAGGAGATCCATCAGTGGACAGCGCGCATGGGCCAAGGCGGCGCCTGGATTGAGCTGCAATGGCCCAAGCCAGTCGCGTTGCGCGAGGTTCAGTTCACTTTCGACAGCGGCTTTCAACGAGAACTCACCCTTTCAAGTTCCGATGGCGCGATGAAAGGGGTCATTCGCGGACCGCAGCCGGAGACGGTGCGGGACTATCGCGTCATGGCCGGCGACAAGCAGATCGCTCAAGTGAAAGGCAACGTTCAGCGGCTACTGCCGCCACCAGGTTTCCGTGACGACTGACCGCCTGCGTCTGCAGGTCGATGCCACCAACGGTAGCGACCTGGCAAGAGTGTTCGAGATCCGCTGTTACGCATAGAAGGAGATTCCAATGGGTTGCTGCATGCATGAAGGGATTGAAGGGATATCGCGCCGGCAGTTGTTCTCGACTGCCGCGGCGCTGCCCCTGGCGCCCCAGTCAATGAGCGGAGCCGCACCGGTTGAGCCTGGCGCTCGCAAACTGTTGCGCGTCCAGCCCATCCTCACCTACGAAATCCCCAAGCGCCGTGAAGGCACAAGCTGGCGCCAGTGGGGCGGTATTCAGACGGAAGCGGATCTGCGCGAAGAGACGGCGCGGGTCGGGAAGGATCTTGCCACCATCAAATCCCGCGGACCAGCCTCCATGGAAATGCTGCCGCTGCGCGAAGTGGCCACCGTCGAGCAAGCCCAGGCGGCGGCCCAGGGCGACTACGACGCCGCAGTCATCTTCGCCGCCGGAGGCAGCAATCGCATCCTCGAAGCTGCCACCCGCGCCGATCGCTGGAACATGATCTTTATCCGCCATCGCAGCGGACCCGTTTACCTCTGGTATGAGATAATCAGCCCCCGTTATCTGAGGAAAACCGTCGACCAGTACGGCCAGCCCGGCGTCTCTAACGATGATGTCGTCATCGACGACCCGGCCGATGTGGCCTGGCGCCTCACGGCCCTCGCCGGACTCAAGAACACCCTCGGCCGGCGCGTGCTCTGCGTGGGAGGCGCCTCCGGTTGGGGAGCTGGCGGCAGAAAAGCTCCGCAGATTGCCCGCGATCTCTGGAAGCTCGATCTCGTCGACTTCAGCATTCCCCAATTGGGCGAGCGCATGAAGACCGCCTACGCCGACCCAAAGCTTGTGCGCGATGCGCAATTGGCGGCAGGCAAGTACCTGTCGTCGAAGCAGCTCAAACTCGAGGTCCCCAAGGAGTCCGTCGAGCGCGCCTTCGTCCTGACGCACGTCTTCCGGGAACTCATGCGTGAAACCGGTTCGACAGCGATGACTGTGAACCAGTGCATGGGGCCGGTGATGCAAGTCTCGCAGACCACCGCCTGCCTCCCGCTCAGCATCCTGAACGATGAAGGCTACCTGGCGTTCTGCGAATCCGACTTTGTGGTCATCCCATCCGGCATTCTGCTCAACGGAATCGCGGGCGTGCCGGTCTTTCTCAACGACCCGACTTACCCTCACCACGGCCTCGTAACGCTCGCTCACTGCACCGCGCCTCGGAAACTCGATGGCAAGACCAGTGAGCCGGTCCGCGTCCTGACGCATTTCGAATCCGACTTCGGCGCCTCTCCCAAGGTCGAAATGCGCATCGGTGAAAAAGTGACCAACATCGTCCCCGACTTCGACGCGAAGAAATGGGTCGGCTTCCTCGGGGAAGTCGCGGGCAACCCGTTCCTGCCCATCTGCCGCTCGCAGGTCGACATCGGCCTGAAGTGCTCTGACCGCCGTCTCGCCGAAGAGATGCGCGGTTTCCATTGGATGATGGCCTACGGCGACAGCCTCAGGGAAACCGGCTACGCCGTCCGAAAGCTCGGCATGGAGTGGCTCGACCTTTCATGAAACTTCGATGCCGGCACATACTTGCGGCATCGCGAACATAAGGGCTGGTTTTTGTATCGATCCTATGTTAACCTTCAGACTCTAAAGGGCTGTCTTGAACTTCTCAGACTCGTTCGAAGCGGAGGCTGGAGTTCGACCAGCGAGATGATGTAAAGATCGAAGCGCGCCGCCGACGGCGGTCAGTGGCTGGGTAAGCCGGGGTAAAAGCATGATTGAGTCCTACGCAATCTGGGAGCGCGGTGGACTAAAGGGGAGTGAGCCGGCCGGCTCGACACTTTCCCGCCATCTCGTCCAGTGTGCTGGCGATTTCGCTGGGCCCCTACCGTCAGGAGGTTGAGATGGGACTCACCAAATACGCGACTGGGGAGCTGCTGGGAACGGGCTCAGTGGGCTCCGTCTACCGGGCACGGGACATCGTTCTCGATCGTGACGTTGCCCTGAAGATCCTGCATTTCCCTGATGAATTGGGCGCTGAACTGAAGGAGCGGTTCTATCGGGAAGCCAGGATCAGCGCAGGCATTCGACATCCCAACGTGGTGTTCGTCCACGAACTCGAAGAGCACAATGGCGTGCCCTTCGTAGCGATGGAGTTACTCAACGGCGCCGGCTTTCACCGCTACATTGCCGAGCGCAGGTCCATGTCGCTTGCGCAGAAGGTCGACCTGTTCGCTCAGATCTGCGATGCATTGGCGGAAGCCCACCGGCGCGGTATTGTTCATCGGGATATCAAGCCGAGCAACATTTTCCTGCACGAGAACATGACCGCCAAAATCCTCGATTTCGGCCTGGCTGGGGTGCCTGGTTCGAGGCTGACGATTGCCGGCAAGGTTTCGGGGACCCCGAACTACATGGCTCCCGAACAGATCAACCTGACACATTGCGATTCGCGCTCGGATCTCTTCTCGGCCGCCATTGTTTTCTTCGAATTTCTCGTCTACGCTCATCCGTTCCAAAGCTCGTTTATTCCGCGCCGAATTGTAGTCGACGGTCCGGACGCCCTCTCCGACCACGACCCCTTCATCCCGAAATCATTGACGGACCTCCTGCATCGGGCGCTGCAGAAACGCCCGGAAAACAGGATTCAGACGGCTGAGGAGTTTGCCGCCGGCCTCAGGGCCGTTCTGCAGAGCTTGAGAACCGGCCTGGCCACCGAACCTGCCATAGAGGATCTGAGCTCCGTTCCTCCCTCCCACCAGGAGAGTCCAGATTCACCGGCCGCCCGGCTGGCTGCCTTTGTTCAGATGCTGAGTGACTTTGACGGCGCTGTACTGGCCGCCGACGTTGCCCTGGCGAGGGCGGTCCTGGGAATGATGATTCGACTTGAGGCGTCCGACGACCGTTTCTCGGAAGTCTTAAGTGAATGTCGGAACCGGATGGAACGCCTCCAGGACACCGCTCCATCCGGCGTCAAAGTTGCCGCTGTCGCGGCGGGCGCATCGTTTTCGGCTCCCGCATCTGAAAGGTCCATGCCGGGCCCCGCGGTGATTGTGCTCACTCCTGATTCACCGCAAAACCAGCCCGCAGAGGACCTGGGGGAGCAGTCTAGCCCAAACCTCCACGAGTCTACAAACCGGGTTTGCGATTACTGCGGCGCCAGTAATCCGGATTCGGCAGCTTACTGTCACAACTGCGCTACCACGATCGTCCACCCGCATCGTGAAGTACGACGGCAGGAAGTGCTAGCCGGGATCGCGGCGTCCGTGCTGGGGAAATTAAGGCGCAGGCTGTTGGATTGGCGGGTTGTCCTTTCCGGGAGGACGCGCGAATTCATCGAAGCCGCCAATCGCGCGGGCAGGAAAGCGTTGGCCGATTTCAGGGCCCTTCCGCGCAACACCCAATATACGGTCGGCGGCCTCCTGGCGCTGGGCGTCATCGTGATCGCCATCATGATCGCGGCGGGGCCTACAGAACCGATTCTGGTCGAGACAGCGTTGGGCACCGCCGCGGTTCAGTCCGCTGAGACGCCGTTGCTGGAAACAGAAGCCCCATCGAGCTCAAGACTGGAGGTCTTGCAGCGCGGGACAGAACTGAATGTCCTCGGCCATGTCAAGGACCCGGGGCAGCGACTGGTTCGTGTCCAGGTCGTCACGCCAAGGCCCCGCCGCCCCGGATTTGTTGCGCTTGCCGACCTCGGACACCTCAGCAGCGGCGACCCTGCTGTGGCCTGGCAGTTCCTGGGACTGGGGCGATCCGCCGCTGACGCCACGCCAGAGGCTGCTCGAGCTTTCAGCCAGGCGTTGATGGACTTTTCGGAGAGATTCCCGGGTACGCCACAGGCGACGGTTGCCGCCCTCGAACAGGTGCAGATTCATCTGCGGCTCGCTAAACAGGCAAAGGCTGCGGGCAGGCCTCGGGCCGAGTGGCAAGTCGATGTGAATCAGGCCAGAAAAGCCATGGACGCCGCCGGGATAAGAGAACCCGGGTCCGACGAGGAGAAGCGGCTGTTTGCAACTCCGGCCGACTTCACAACCTGGGTTTACAGGACGCGTACTAAACAACTCTTCGATCCCTTCCAGGAACTAAGAAACATAGAGCAGCCGGCAGTTCAAACAACGGGTGCCGGAGGTGCCGATGGCCCAACGAACGTGGTCAAGTCAGCTGACGTGGCAACCCTTTTACAGAGAACCGCGTCCGCTTGGCATAGCGGGGACCTCGACAATTGCGAAACATATGCAAAGCAAGCCTTGACCTTGGCCCCGGACAACAGCAAAGCCAAGGCATGGCTGTGGCAGGTGAGAGAAGCGCGAAAACAGTAGCGCGTCCGAACACTGATGTAGAGGTTGAGAGAAATGGCAGTAAAACTCGCATTAAGTTGGATTATTTCTTCAGTAGTTTACATGTCTGGGATGGCGCTTCTCTCCGAACCGCTGCAGGCGCGGAGCCCGGCAAAGAAGTCAGCGCCCGAGCAACCATCGGGTAATCTGTACGACATGAAACGGCTGCTTCGCAATTTGGAGACGATTAAGACTAATCCAACGAAGCTCAATCAACCAATCATGATTTATAACATCAAGAAAGGGCAATTGAGCTTCCGGCCGACGCCTGAAGATGTCGAGACTCTTCGAAAGGCCGGCGCATCCGACGAACTGATACAGGTCATCTATAAAAAAGCAGGTCTGAACCGGCCTCCTGCAGCGGAGGTAGTTCCGCCAGTTGCGCCTGAGCCTCCGAAGCCGCGAGAGGGCCGTCTGACAGTAACCTGCAAGCCCTTGGACTGTGCGGTCTTCGTCGATGGAAAAGAGGTTGGAACCACCACGAATGGCCAACTTAAGGACCTCTTGCTCCCCGAAGGCAAGGCGACGGTTTCCGCAACTGTGAAGGACCACATTCCGGATAAGCAGGGGCAAGTCATCGATATCGAAGACAAAGCCTCGGTGCAATCGGAGTTTTCTTTCATAGTAGATCCGAACGCTCTGATGGCGAGAGGAAGCGAACTCTTCGATGGCATGATCACCGCGCTTGGTGGGGAGTCCGCCTTGAAGGAGTCCGCATTCTTCCGTGCCAGCGGCGACTTGGATGTGTTTGACCCGGCAAACAATAAGACCCAATGGCCCTTTGCCGCCCTGGTCAGCCTGCCGGCCAAGGCCAAGCTTGAAATAAGCAGGTATAACAGAAGCTACACGATCGTGAAGACTGAATCAGGCTTCTCCTGGCATCCGGCACGGAAGGGCAAGGAGTTCGACGACCTGGAAGATGCACTCCGCAATCTCACGGACTATCACATTACGGGACTCGTCGATCTGCTCCGCGGTCCGGGGGTGAGAGTAGAAGCGGAGAAACTGCATTCCGAGCCTGGCGAGGACACGGTCTTCACAGTAGCGCGTGAAGCCTACAAGTATCGCGTTACGCTCACCTCGGAATCACTTCCCAAAGAGATCCTTCTGGAGTCGGGCGGCCTCAACGCCGGACTGAAAGTGTTGCTGTCGAAATACGCCAGGCAGGGCGCCGCCGTCACTCCGATGGTGACGGAAGTTCTTTTCCCGGCGGGCGGATTGCGCGGTTTCATAGTGCGGTACGAAAGTATGGCGGTGAATCCGCCAGGCGTCGTCGCGACGGATTTCAACTTCAAGAAGGGCGGGTGGCTCCGAGGCCGCTGAGCCGCGGCCTAATCCTTCAGAACATTCTCGTCGAACCACGGGCTCTCCAGTTGGCGGTTGCCCTCCTCCAGTTGGAATCCGGCGTGCTCCTTCAGGTCAAGGATGAATTTCAAGCGACGCCTGCTGCTGTCGTGGTAGATTCGCCCCTCCAACTCCCGTCCAATCAACCCCTCCAACTCCCTGAAAAACGTGATGGGGAAGACCAGCGTTGGGCGCCTCTGCTGTTCCGCGTCGGCCTGCGTCATGACATCGTGTGAACGGCAGTAGCACTTGGCGACTTCGATCATCCGATCGTCCTCACCCACCAGGCGCGCCTCCGACCGCCGGATCTTGTGCAGGCGACCGGCCCGCAATTCCACCATGTCGTAGTCGATTGGAGGTCTATGATTAGGCACGTCGCCTCGATTCGTGGGCAGCATATCCCAAAGGGCACGGCCCCCGCCCGTGGCCCTCAAGGCTATCGACCGTCTTGAAAGCGTTAAAGCCGACCAAGTCCTCGATATCCGCGAAACCGCGTAGGCCCGGGATGCTCCCGTCCAGTTGCGTTTTATTTGACCGGTGCGCTCTGCCCTAGCGCCTTCTGCTTCTGTTTCGCCCGGAAGCGCTTCACCAGGCTGGGATAGAACTCCTTCACCAGGTTCACCCCAGCAGCCTGCCCGTACCAGATCAGGTAGTTGATGCCGACGTCGTCCCATCCCTGCCAACTCGACGGCGACCACGCCAGTTGCACGCCCGAATATGCCGCGCTCCCCATCAGCATCGACGTTGAGAACCGCTTGTGGCCGGTGTCGCCGCGTGCCACATAAGGCGACACAATCACGTGGCCTAGCCTCCCGAAGAATCCCTCGGAACGAGAACGGAAATACCGGTTGTCGTCGTGAAACAGCGCCCCCGTTCCATAAGTCACTGTGTTCCCCACCAGCGTGGCGCCATAGCTGCTCGCCACTCGCTTCCCGTATGCGTCCCAACCCTGTCCCCACTCCTCCGGGCTGTCGATCGCCTGGCTGATCGCCGCTCCCGACGCAGCGCCGACGGCCGCTAAAGGCGAAAACGTGAACGCGACGTATTGCTCCAATCTCTGCTTCGAGGTGATTTTGCTCCACGGCTCGGGCTCGGGCTTGGGAAGCATTCGCAACCTGAAGGGCAATCCCGTCGTGTCATCCACTGATGTGGGCACGGACATGGGCGCCGTCGTTGCCTGGCCGCTGCAGAATAGCGGCGTCAGCATCATCAACACTGCAATGCACTTCACTCTGTCACCAACTCTCGTCTAATCTGACCAATTGTAACTTGAATGACATCACCCCCCCCGCATAACGAAGTCAATTTCCTTCCGGCACCTTCGCTGCCCGCTCCACGATCAGCACATTCAATGGGCCACGCCGCGGCTCCACTTTGAGCCCTAATTGCTCTTGTACCGCTGCGAACAAACCGGGTCCATCGGGCATGGGTCTGGTTGCATCGTTTTGCATAGCAAGATTGTCAGGGGCCCATTGCGATCGTTGAGATATGACGGTCTCTCATCTTCAGCCAGGCTATCTCAGCAGAAGGAAAGCTCCGCTTCCTCAGCACACCATCAACAAAGCGGAGCCGGCATACCGAATATCATGTGCTCTATGAAAGGCCACCTGTTCCGGATCTTGATCACCGCGTCTCTCCCCGCGCTGGCACAAACCCCTTGTGAAGAACTGAAATCGGTCCGCCTGCCCGCTGCTACGATTACCTTGGCCGAACCGGTCCCGGCGGGACCGTTCCGGCCGCCGGGCGCGCCCGCGGACCGGCCGCCGCTCGCTCTGCCCGCCCATTGCCGTATCGCTGTGACCCTAAGACCTTCGGCGGATTCGGACATCAAGGCCGAGGTGTGGCTGCCCCTGGAGGCTGATTGGAACGGGAAACTGCTGATGGAAGGCGGAGGCGGGTTTGTAGGATACATCAGCTACGGTCCCATGGCTTCAGCCTTGCGCGAGGGCTACGCCACCGCTTCCACCGACACTGGACACGAGGGCGGCAACGCGAGCTTTGCCCTCGGCCACCCCGAGAAAGTGGTCGATTTCGCGTACCGCGCCGTTCATGAGACGGTCATCAAATCCAAGGCCGTCATCACCGCATACTACGGCCGGCCCCCACGCTTCTCGTACTTTCAAGGGTGCTCGACCGGTGGCCGCCAGGGACTCATGGAAGCGCAGCGCTATCCGGCGGACTTCGATGGCATCATCGCGGGAGCGCCGGCAAACAACCAGATCGCCCTGTGCGCCTGGCGGATGGCCGTAGTGGGAGCTTCGCTCAAAGATTCATCGCGGGCCCTGCCCATCTCCAAGAACGTTGTGTTGAACAAGGCTGTACTGGACGCCTGCGACGCGGTGGACGGCGTCAAGGACCGGTTGCTCAGCGATCCACGCCAATGCCGCTTCGATCCGGCCGTGCTGCTGTGCCGCGGGCCCGAGCGGGAGGACTGTCTCACTGCCGGGCAACTCGAAACCGTGAGGATGGCTTACACGGACGCGAGAAAGAAGAACGGTGAACTCATCTACCCGCGGCTTCCACCCGGCGGTGAACTGGGGTGGAGGCTGCCTGGAGAAGCGGCGCAACCTGGCGGCATCGACCTCGGCATGTTCCGGTTCATCGCCCACCAGAACCCCAACTGGGATTGGCGCACATTCGACCTGGAACGCGACACGGCCCTCGCGCTGGAGAAGGCGGGGTTCATCGAGGCCACCAACCCCGACCTGTCTGCGTTCAAGGCGCGCGGCGGCAAACTGCTGATGTGGCACGGTTGGAGCGACGGCGGATCGGGCGGAGCGATCTCGGCGTTAAACAGCATCGGCTATTACGAAAGCGTGCTGGCCCGCATGGGTCCAGAGCAGCAGGACTGGCTGCGGCTCTTCCTCGTGCCCGGCATGGAACATTGCGGAGGCGGCACCGGCCCGAACCAGTTCAACGCGCTGGCGGCACTGGAACGCTGGCGGGAATCCGGAATTGTTCCCGACCGCATCGTCGCCGCGCGTGTGAGTGAAAACCGCGTGCAGATGACCCGCCCTTTGTGCCCCTATCCGCAGGCAGCGCGCTACAGCGGCGTGGGCGGTACGAACGACGCTGGAAATTTCACCTGTACAGCACCGTGACCGCGGGTTCTTTCGCTCAAAACCATGATCTGCCTTGATTAGACTGTACTCATGCGGTTTCTGATCTGGTTCCTGCCCTCGCTTCTCGCTGCGCAGACGCTACGATATCGTTCTCCAGGGGGTCGAGTGATTGACCCTGAATCCGGCCTCGATGGCGTCCGTAGCGTCGCGATCACCGGCAAGAAGGTCTGCGGCGATCTCCACGCGCCCACTTCGCGGCAAGGTCGAGATCGATGCGGCCGGACTTGTGGTTGCACCCGGCTTCATCGATTTGCACTCGCATGGCCAGACGCCCGAGAACTATCGCTTCAAGGCCATGGACGGCGTTACGACTGCGCTCGAACTCGAAATCGGCGTCTACCCGGCGAGCGAGTGGTATTTGGCTCGGGCGGGCAAGTCGCTTATCCATTCGGCGCCAGTTCCGGGCACGTGCCGGCGCGCATGGCGGTAATGAAGGACACGGGCGTGTTCCTGCCGCGGGATTCTGCGATGAACCGCCCGGCATCCCCGGACGAGCAGCAGGCCATTTTGTCCGCCGTGGAGAAGGGTCTCGACGAAGGTGCGCTCGGCATGGGGCTGGGACTGACTTACACTCCAACCGCCACGCCGGGCGAGGTGCTCGACCTTTTCTATCTGATGGGCAAGTGGAAGCGCCCCGTGTTTGTGCATCTCCGCAATACCGCCATGACATCGCCTGGCATCATCGAGTCCCTGCAGGAGATGATCGCGGATGCGGCGATCTCCGGCGCGCCGCTGCACATCGTCCACATCAACAGCAGCGGGCTGAAACGAACCGCGGAAGCGCTCCGCATGATCGAATCGGCTCGCGCCCGCGGGCTGGACATTACCACCGAAGCCTACCCTTACGTCGCCGGGGCAACGGCGCTCGAATCGGCCCAGTTCGAACCGGGTTGGCAGGCGAATAAGGGCTTGACGTATTCCGACCTGATGTGGGCCGCGACCGGAGAGCGGTTGACCGCCGAATCGTTCGAGCGATACCGCAAGCAAGGCGGCATCGTAATCCTATTCCAGAACACCGAGGAGATGGTGCACAAAGCGGTGCTGCATCCCCTTTCCATGATCGCGAGCGACGGCATCATGGAGGAGGGGAAGGGCCATCCCCGTGCGGCCGGAACGTTTGCGCGGATTTTCGGCCGCTATGTGCGCGAGGAGAAATCGCTCTCAATGATGGACGCCATTCGCAAGTGTTCCCTGATGCCCGCCCAGCGCCTTGAGGCGATGAGCCCGCAGATGCGTCAGAAGGGCCGCCTGAAAGTGGGAGCCGACGCCGATATCGTGGTTTTCGATCCGCAGCGCGTCATCGACCGGGCGACTTACGAAAAGCCGGCGCAATACTCGGAAGGTTTCCGGCTACGTCCTGGTGGAAGGCACGATCGTGGTGCGCGACGGCACATTGCAGGAAGGCGTGCTGCCCGGGCAGGGCATTCGGGCCAAGTAGAGGAGTTGGCTCGCCGTGTTGTGCAAGCAGTTGTACAAGCATCGGGTCGGCATATGCTATAACATATGTTCAGGAGGCGTTTGTGATCTCCGAGCGACACGTCAGGCTATTCAGAAATGGCAAGAATCAAGCGGTGCGGATCCCACGAGGCTTCGAACTTCCCGGGAAAGACGCTGTGATGCGGAAGGAGGGCGAACGGCTGATTGTAGAGCCCGCTCCGCCGAAGTCGCTGTTGGACGTCCTCGCAACGCTTACGCCGCTCAAGGAAGACTTCCCGGAGATTACGGACCTGCGCCCCCGCGTCGTCAAGCTCTAATGCGCTACCTGCTGGACACCAACATCGTTTCCGACCTGATTCGGAATCCCCAGGGTCGCGTGACGGGCCGTATTCGCGACTTGGGCGAAGCGCAGGTGGCGACTAGCATCGTAGTCGCCGCTGAGTTGCGCTATGGCGCCGCCAAGAAGGGGTCAGCGCGCCTGACCGCACAAGTTGAGGCCATCCTCGGCGCCATTGAAGTTCTGCCTCTCGAAGAACCGACTGATCGCGTATATGGTACGCTCCGCGCTCGCCTGGAGCAGAAGGGGCAGGTGGTTGGCGGCAATGATCTGCTGATCGCCGCTCAGGCCATCTCCCTCGGCTTCACCCTCGTCACTGCCAACGAACGAGAGTTTGCCAAGCTGAAAGACCTTCGTTGCGAGAACTGGCTGACTTAGGTTCACGCGTGAATCACCACTGTTAAGTCCGATCCTGAATCGGGCCGAAGTGTTCTGGTAGGCCAGGAGGCGCAAGGCGTCGGAGGCGAACCAGTGTATACTTCCAGGGAGCCGGGAAGCGAAATTGGGAATCCCGGTTGATTCGATACATCACCCTTCGCCGGTCAGAAGTCGAAGCGCAGCGGTGCTTTGGGGGGAAACCTGGGATGCCCTGCTTTACAGGATTTGGCAATCTCGCCGACAAACGTCCTTTTTGGACAGGCGATTTCAACGGTGACGGCAAGAGCGAGATCCTCTTCTACACGCCGGGAGACCGTAATTGGTGGCTCGGAACCTTTAACGGCAACACCATCGTTTGGTCGTTGGCAGGCAATACCAGCGGCTTTGGAAACCTGGCGGATCGCAGGCCGATCTGGGCCGGCGACTTTGCTGGCACAGGCAGAACCGACATCCTGTTCTACTCCCCCGGTGACCGCAACTGGTGGTTGGGGCAGTTTGGCCTGAACGGTCAGCTTTCCTGGACGCTTGCCGGCAACACGGCCGGCTTCGGCCAGGTGTTTGACGGACGACCGATTTGGGTTGGCGACTTCACGGGCGACGGCAAAGTGGACGTTCTGTTCTATTTTCCGGGTGACCATAACTGGTGGCTGGGTTCGTTTCAAGGCACTCAGTTGAATTGGCGCCTGGCCGGCAACACGGCGGGCTTCGGGAACGTCGCCGATGGACGGCCGATCTGGATCGCGGATTTCACCGGGTCCGGCAACAGGGAAGTGCTTTTCTATTATCCGGGAGACCGCAACTGGTGGCTCGGTTCGTTTAACAACGGCAGCCTCACCTGGAACCTCGCCGGCAACACGGCGGGCTTTGGGCAGGTTTGGGACGGGCGCCCGTTCTGGGTCGCGGACTTTACGGGCAACGGAAAAGCCGACATCCTGTTTAACTTCCCGGGCGACAAGAACTGGTGGTTGGGTTCGTTCAATGGGGGGAGCCTCAACTGGACCTTTGCCGGCAACACAGCCGGCTTTGGCAATGTTGCCGATGGACGGCCGATTTGGGCTGCGGATTTCACAGGCACTTCCAGGGCCGACATCCTGTTCTACTTCCCCGGAGACCGCAATTGGTGGCTTGGGCAGTTCGGCGCAAACGGACAAATCTCATGGAACCTGGCCGGCAACACGAGCGGCTTCGGGCAGGTTTGGGACGGGCGTCCCTTCTGGGTGGCCGACTTCAACGGCGGCGGCAAATCAGACGTGCTGTTCTACTTTCCGGGAGACGGCAACTGGTGGCTCGGTTCCTTCGGCGGCAATCAACTGAACTGGAACTTTGCGGGTAACACCGGCCGTCCCGGCAGAGAACGTGTGACGGTGCACTTCAAGTCGCTTTTGCCTCTGACGCAAGCGCGGCTGGACTTTCTGGCCGATCAGTACGCAGCCATGGAAGAGCTTTTTGCGGGCGGAGGCAACATCGCCGTATTTCGCGGCACCACTGAGGACCTGAGCGGAAACGCTGCATTGGCCGCCTTGCAGAACCTGAACGTCGGAGCTTGTGTGATGGGCACGACCACGGCCGATCAGAATACCTTGTTCCAGAATCGGAACAACGCGGGAGCCAATGACCTGGTCATTTACCTGGCAAGCACTTTGATCGGCGGAGCGGGCAACTTTGTCGGCTGCGCGGCATTTCCGGCTGGGCGCCCAGGCTGTGTGATCGTACAAACGGGTGCACGCTGGCTGACGTCGCATGAAGTAGGCCATGTGCTTGGCCTTGGCCACATCACCAATACTGACCGTCTGATGAACCCGAGTACCGGATGGACAAACACTCCGCCCGATCTGGTCCAAACTGAATTTCAAACAATGCTGAACAGTGGCTTCACCATCGTGTGCCCGTAAAAAGGAGCCTGGCATGACCGCCAAAGAATTGCGCGCCAAATTGAGCATGATCGAGCCAACTGAAGGCATGTATTCCGGAATCCAGGAATCCGATGTGCCGGCCCTTGAGCAACTGCTTTCCGACAGCGAGGAATGGATCGCATCGCGAGCAGTGTTTGCCTTGAGCAGGGTAGCCAGCCGGGACGCCATTCGCGTTCTCGCCAAGGCGGCGGCGGATCAACGCCCGCAGGTGCGGGTGTCGGTCGCGGCAGCAGTCGGACAGCGTCCGATTGCTCTTCCCAACGAGGCGGTCATTGAACTGCTTCGAGACAAGGACGTTGGGGTCCGGAAGTTCGCGACGCTGGCCGTTAAGCCCGAGAACGGGGTAGAGGCTCACGCACTGTTGAACCGTATCTCAACTGAGGATGCGATTCCCATTGTGAGGGAGAACGCGGTCGAAGCACTTCGAAAGATGCGCTGAACCTGGGCCCGCTGACCCTGTGAAGATCGAATGCAACCGCCCCCGGCGTGATACGTCGGTAAAGTGTGATCACCCGGCTCGCGTGGATTCCGTCCGTCTGCTTACTCTCGACCCTTCCGGCCGCGGCGCAGCAGACCTATAGCGTTGATGCGCGTGTCGTGCAGGCCGCCGTCACCGTGAGCGACGCCAAAGGCCGCCCTGTGATCGACTTACGGCCAAACGAGTTTGTGCTTCTGGAAGACGGCCAAGCCCGCAAGATCTCAGTCGACAGCTTTCGAGTCCGGGATGGCGCCGATTGCGCTGGTGGTGGCGGTTCAATCTTCCCGCATCTCGGTCCCTGCGCTCGAAAAGATCGATCGCATCGGCGGAATGATCCAGCCGCTTGTCGTGGGTGAGAGCGGGTGCGCTGCGGTCGTCTCCTTCTCCGACCAGGTGAAGTGGGAGCAGGAGTGTACTGGCGAGTCGGCCAAGGTCTCGAACGCACTCACCGCGATCCAGCCCGGCGACCCTCGAAGGTCGAGAATGCTCGACGCCGTCATGGAGGCCATCGAGAAACTCAAGCAGCGCCCTCACGCGCGGCGGGCTATCCTGCTCCTCTCACAGTCACGAGATCGCGGCAGCGAGACGTCGATCGAGCAAGCCGTTCGAGCTGCACAGGCCGCGGATGTGACGATCTACGCGGGCACCTATTCCGCCTTCTGGACCTCGCTCACCGAGAGAGAGGGCGTCTCCCCGCCCCTCCCCGAAGGAATGCGCCGATCCACCCCCGGGCAAGAGCAGCAGGGCGCGCCGCTGCGTCGGGACCGTGACCCGACAACGCCCCCGCCCGAGCAGCGTGTGGACATCCTCGGCGCTCTCACCGAACTCGTCCGCGCAGGAAAGATGAACACGAGCGAGGTCCTCACCGGTCAGACCGGTGGTGTTGCCCTCTCCTTCACCCGGCAGGGTGCACTCGACCGGATCATCGAAGCCCTTGGCGCCGAGCTTCACCAGCAATACGTCCTGAACTTCGCGCCCGGCAATCACGCCGAGGGCTTCCATCCCATCGAAGTCCGAGTGGCCCGGAAGGGCGAGTTCAAGATTCGTACGCGCCCCGGCTATTGGCGCGCGCCATCTCAGGCTTCGCAGTAAGCCCGGCTGTGCAGCGCAACCGAATTCGTTTGACTCCAACGACATCAAAGTGATATCACTATTAGTAGCGCAGGGATATCAATCGAGACATCCCTTACGCGGAGGACCCCATGTTGAAGGAGAAAGTCGTCCCGGCAGTGAACGGTATCCCCGTTCTTCTGCTCACCCTGGTCATGCTCATTGTCCCGATCGCGATGATCGTCCTCGCGGTTCGGACCGCCGATTACGGAGAGAAACCGGTCGCCACGATCTTCCTGTGGATCGCGGTCTGGATCGTCGACATCGTCTGCCTCGCTGGTTTCTTCACCGTCGCCCCCAACATGGGGCAGGTGATGACGCTTTTCGGCCGCTACGTCGGTACTGTCGTCGAGCCTGGCCTTAAGTTCGCCAACCCTTTCTACGCCAAGCGGGCAGTCAGCCTGCGCGTCCGGAACTTCGAGACCTCCAAGCTCAAAGTGAACGACCAGGATGGCAACCCCATCGAAATCGCCGCGGTCGTCGTCTGGAAGGTGGTGGATACCGCTGAGGCGGTCTTTCAGGTCGACAACTTTGAGAACTACGTCCATGTCCAGAGTGAAGCCGCCGTCCGCAACCTGGCCACGGCTTACCCCTACGACACCCACGAAGAGCAGCAGGTCTCGCTCCGCGGCCACACCGCATCGGTGGCCGCTCACATGCAGCGCGAGATCCAGGAGCGCCTGGCGGTCGCCGGCGTCGAGGTCATCGAAGCGCGCATCTCCTACCTCGCCTATGCGTCCGAGATCGCCGCGGCGATGCTGCGCCGCCAGCAGGCTTCGGCCGTCATCGCCGCCCGTCAGAAAATCGTCGAAGGCGCAGTTGGCATGGTCGAAATGGCCCTCGAGCAACTTGCCATAAAGAAGGTCGTGAACCTCGACGGCGAACAGAAAGCCGCCATGGTCTCCAACCTCCTCGTCGTGCTCTGCAGCGAGAGCGCGGCACAACCCGTGCTCAACGCCGGCACCATTCACCAGTAAACGGAAAAGAGAAAGGAACACTCGCGAAAGGGCGTCATGGCTGAACGAAAGACTTTCCTGTTGCGCATCGATGGGAATGTTCTCGACGCCCTTCGCAAGTGGGCCGACGACGATCTGCGCTCCCTCAACGGACAGATCGAGTTCGTTCTCCGCAAAACCCTGCGTGACCACCGCCGCCTCAAGGACCCCGCCGAAGCCGCCGAGCCCGAAACCAGCGCCACCCGGAGACTCCACCCCGCCCTACAATCAATAGAGCAATGGACTACGAGAAGTTGGGCGCGTTCTACCTTGGCAAGACCAAGGCAACGGGAGATCTCCTCCTTTACGACTCTAAGGACCTCGTCACGCACGCCGTCTGCGTCGGCATGACAGGCTCCGGCAAGACCGGTCTGTGCCTGGCCCTGCTGGAAGAAGCCGCCATCGACGGCATCCCCGCCCTCATCATCGACCCCAAGGGCGACATCGCCAATCTCCTGCTCACCTTCCCCGACCTCGCCCCGGAAGACTTCGCCCCCTGGATCAACCCCGAAGACGCCCGCCTCAAGGGACTCGAGCCCGCGGCTTTCGCCGCCAATGAGGCCGCCAAATGGCAAAAGGGCCTCGCCTCCTGGGGCATGGACGGTTCGCGAATCCGCAAGCTGCGCGAGGCCGCCGACTTCACCGTCTACACCCCCGGCTCCGACGCCGGTCTGCCTGTTTCCATCCTCAAATCCTTCGAGGCCCCCGACGAATCCACCCTCGGCGATCGCGAGGCCTTCCGTGAGCGCATCGCCGCCACCGTCACCTCGATCCTCGGACTGGCCGGCATCGACGCCGACCCTGTCCAGTCGCGCGAGCACATCCTGCTGTCGACCATCCTCGACCAGGCCTGGCGCAAGGGCGCATCGCTCGACTTGGCCGGCATCATCGCCCAGGTCCAGCAGCCGCCGTTCCAGAAGGTAGGCGTGCTCGACCTTGAAAGCTTCTATCCGCCCAAAGACCGATTCGGCCTCGCCATGGCGCTCAACAACCTGATCGCCTCGCCCGGCTTCGAAGCCTGGCTCACTGGCGAGCCGCTCGACATCCAGGCGATGCTTTACACGCCGCAGGGCAAGCCGCGCATCTCCATCTTCTCCATCGCCCATCTCTCCGACGCCGAGCGGATGTTCTTCGTCTCGCTGCTACTGAACCAGACGCTCGGATGGGTCCGACGACAATCCGGCACCACCAGCCTGCGCGCACTGCTGTACATGGACGAGATTTTCGGATACTTCCCGCCCACTGCCGAGCCGCCGTCCAAACGGCCACTACTCACGCTCCTCAAACAAGCCCGCGCCTTCGGCCTGGGCGTGGTGCTCGCGACGCAGAACCCGGTCGACCTCGATTACAAGGGACTTGCCAACACCGGCACGTGGTTCATCGGCCGCCTGCAGACCGAGCGGGACAAGATGCGGGTGTTGGAAGGTCTCGAAGGCGCCGTCTCCACCGCCGGCGGCAAGTTCGACCGCGGCGCGATGGAAGAAACCCTTGCCGGTCTCGGCAACCGCGTCTTCCTCATGAACAACGTCCACGACGACGCCCCGACGTTGTTCGAGACCCGCTGGGTGATGTCCTATCTGCGCGGACCCCTCGCCCGGCCGCAGATCAAACAACTGATGGAAGCCAAGCGCGCCGCGCTCCCCTCAGCCGCGGAGGCGGCCGCGGCTGCACCTACCAGGGCCAGGACCACCGCCGAGGCGGAAGCCTCCGCCACCGCGCCGATCCTGCCGGCCGACGTGGCCCAGTACTTCATTCCCCTGACGGCCGGCGTCCTGCACTACGAGCCGCGCCTGTTCGGCGCGGCTTCGCTCCACTTTGCCGACCCAAAACTCGGTATCGACGAAGTCCGCGACGCGGTCTTCTCGACGCCCATCATCGACGCCGCCGTCCCCGTCGAATGGGATCAGGCCGAAGCGCTCGACGTCCCGCTCGACGATCTCGAAAAGACCCCCGTGGACGGCGCCTCTTTCGCTCCGCTGCCGCCCGCCGCCGCCAAGCCGAAGAACTACGCCGGCTGGCAGAAGAGTTTCGGCACATGGATCTACCAGTCGCAGACGCTGGAGGTCCTCAAGTCGCCCTCCACCAAACAAGTCTCCAAGCTCGGCGAAACCGAAGCTGCATTCCGCCTGCGCCTGCAACAGGCCGCCCGCGAAGAGCGCGACGCGCAAACAGAGAAACTGCGCGCCAAATACGCGCCCAAAGCTCCAGACCCTCAACGACCGCATGATGCGCGCGCGCCAGAGAGCCGAAGTCGAGAAAGAACAGGCGCAATCGGCGACCGTGGCCAGCGTTCTCAACATCGGCACCTCCATCCTCGGCGCGTTTCTCGGCAAGAAGACCATCAGCGCTGCCAACATCGGCCGCGTCGGCTCCGCCGCGAGGTCGATGAGCAAGATCGGCAAAGAGCGCTCCGACATAGCTCGCGCGGAAGAGACAGCCGAGTCCGTCCAGGCTCAGATTCAGGCGCTTGAGCAGCAGTTTCAGGAAGACGTCAATACTCTGGCCACTCTCACCGATCCTGCGTCGGAGGGCTGGAGACGGTTGCGGTTAAACTAAAGAAAACCGGCATAGAAGTAAAACTTGTGGCGCTTGTCTGGATGTAGTTGCGTCTAACCGAAGTATAAGGGGCCTTTGTGATTCGATTCCTAGCTGTACTGTTGTGCATCTCCGTGTGTCTTGTGGCGCAAACCACGGGCGCGCTCCTGTCGGGCATCACCGCTCCCGGAGCCAGCGTCCGCGCCACCAGTCGCGCCACCGCCGCCGCGCGCGAAGTGAAGGCAACCGCTGAAGGCCGGTTCACAATCGCGGCGTTGCCGCCCGGAGACTATTCCATCGAGATCACCGCCCCAGGCTTTCTGCCGCTGACCCGCGACCTCACTCTTACCGTCAATGCCGACGTAAATCTCGAGGCGCCGCTGGCGCGCTCAGGGGACCGGCATCAGATAGAAGTCCGCGACACCATCGCGTTGCTGAAGACAGAATCCGCCACCGCCGGCGGCGTCGTACTCAACCAACAGATCGTCAATCTCCCGCTCGACGGACGCAACTACTTCGAACTCGCCCTCCTGCTGCCCGGCGGCCTGCCCGCAGCCCAAGGCTCGGCTTCGAGCGTTCGCGGCGACTTTGCGGTCTCGGTCAACGGCGCTCGCGAAGACGCCAACGGCTTCCTGCTCGACGGCGTTTACAACGGCGACCCCAAGCTCAACGGAGTCGGCATCACCTCCCCCGTCGACGGTATCCGCGAGTTCGAACTGGCCGCCTCCAATTACGACGCCAGCTTCGGCCGCAACGGTGGCGCGCAGTTCAATGTTGTCACCAAATCCGGCGCCAATGCGCTGCACGGCACGGCCTACGAATTCTTCCGCAACGACACGCTCGATGCCCGCAACTTCTTCGCGCCGGCGGGCGAGCCCGACCCGCGTTACAACCGCAATCAGTTTGGCGCAAGCATAGGCGGCGCGCTGGTCAAGGACCGTACCTTTTTCTTCGCCGACTACGAAGGACGCCGGACCCGCGAAGGCCTGCCTCGCCGCACCAACGTCCCTACCGATCTCGAGCGCAACGGCGACTTTTCCCAGAGCGGCGTACCGTACATTCTCGACCCATTCACACAACAGCCATTCCCCGGCAACCGGATTCCCGCGGAGCGCATTCATCCCACCGGCCGGAACATCACCGACCTCTATCCCCGCGCTAATGCGACGATGCCCGGCCAGAATTTCATCGCCGCGCCCATTCAGCGGGACAACTCCGATGGCGGCGACGGCCGCCTGGACCACGCTCTCTCGGCCAGCACCACGCTGCAAGGGCGGTACAGCTACTCCCGCCGCGATCTTTATGAGCCTTACGCCGGCGCCTCCTACGCGCAGATTCCCGGCTACGGCAACAACGTGCCGCGCTCCGGGCACAACGCCATGGCCGGAGTCACTCACGTCTTCAGCCCTGCAGTGATCGCCGAAGCCCGGCTCGGATTCAGCCGCACCAACATCGAGGTGCTTCAGCAGAATCAGAACGTCGACCTGAACTCGCAGGTCGGGCTGCCTCGCTGGACCACCAATCCGCGCGACAACGGACTCAGCCTGGTTTCACTCTTGGGCTACTCGCCCATCGGCGACGAATACAACAACCCGCAAAGCGGCGTCTCCAATACCTATCAGGCCACGGGCATGATTACCTGGGTTCGCGGCCGGGCTACATACAAGTTCGGCGGCGAGATCCGCAAACTCGAGCAGAACGCCTTCCGCGACGTGCAGTCGCGCGGCTTCCTCCAATTCGTCGGCATCACCGGCAGTTCGCTCTCCGATCTTCTGCAAGGCCTGCCCTATGCCACCGGCGGGGCGCGCCTCGACAATCCGCAGGCACTGCGCGCGGAGAGTTACAACGGCTTCGCGCAATCCTCATTCCGGCTCGCGCAGGGATTCACGCTGACCGCCGGCCTGCGTTACGAGTTCACCTCGCCCCCCGTGGACCCGCAGGATCGCGCCACGATCTACAACGAAGACACCGGAAACCTGGTGCAGGTCGGCACCAACGGAGTGCCCCGCGCCGGCTATCACACCGACCGCAACAACTGGGCCCCTCGCGTCGGCTTCGCCTGGACGCTGCCCGGCTCGGATCAGAAGACCGTCGTGCGCGGCGGCTACGGAATCTACTTCGACCAATCGCCGCTCGCGCCGAGCGAAGGCCTCTACTTCAGCCAGCCCTACTTCGACTTCCGGCTCTTCGTCACTTCTCAGTACTACTTCCTGACGTTGTCGAATCCCTTCCCCGCGGACTACCCGTTCCCGATCCCTGGATCGAGCTTCACCTTCCAACGCGATCTGAGCACGCCCTATATGCAGCAGTGGAACCTGCAAGTGCAGCACTCCCTCGGCCGCTCGCGTGTCCTGGAAGTTGGCTATGTGGGGTCCAAGGGGACCGGCCTCTACGCGGCGCGCGATATCAACCAGCCAGCGCCTTCCGCAACACCAATTGTCATCCGGCCCAACCTCGCGTTCGACGACATCAATCGCCTGGAGACGCGCTCGAACTCGAACTACCACGCGCTGCAGACCAGCTTCCGGCAATCGCTGACGCGGGGCGTGAGTGTGCTCGCGGCCTATTCGCTCGGCAAGTCCATCGACGATGCCAGCGGCTTCTTCCCGTCGGCAGGCGACGCCAATTTCCCGCAGGATTCGCGCTACACGCGCCTCGAGCGCGGCCGCTCGAACTTCGATGTCCGCCAGCGATTCACCGCGGCCTACTCGTGGATACTGCCCCGTGGCTGGTCCACGCACGGCATCGTCACCCTGCAGGACGGCCGGCCTTTCACCGTGGCTCTTCCCTCTGAGCTGGACATCTCCGGCACAGGCCGCTCGAGCCTCGGCTTCGGCGCCAATGACCGACCCAACGTCGTCGGTTCACCCTCGGTGTCCAATCCCACTCCGGATCGTTGGTTCAACACCGCGGCATTCGCCTTCCCCATGCCGGGCACATTCGGCAACGCCGGCCGCAACATCCTCGAAGGCCCCGGACTTGGCGTCATTGAATCTCTCTCTGATGAAGGAGTTCCGTCTCGCGGAGCAGACGACCTTGCAGTTCCGCGCCGAGACCTTCAACGCGCTCAACCGCTCCAACTTCGATCTGCCAGGCAACTTCGTCGGCGCCGCCAACTACGGCAGCATCGCCTCGGCGCAAAACGCCCGGCTGATTCAGCTAGGCCTCAAACTGCTGTTTTGATCACTTGGCCAGCAGCGCGTCGATGGCGACCTGGCCGATGGCTTCGTCGACCTCAGAAGCGGCGCCGCTGACGCCGATGCCGCCGAGGACCTGGCCGTCGACGCGGATGGGCAGGCCACCCTGGTTGGGGAATCCGTCGGGGTAGGCGAGCACAGCGTTGTTGCCCTTGGCCAGATTGTCAGCCGCGTTCTTTGACGGGCTGCGGAATGCCGCCGAGTGCCGCGCTTTCTTCTGCGCGAACTGGATGGTGTTCAGGCTGGCGCCGTCCGCCTTTTGCAGAAAGAGGAGGTTGCCGCTCTCGTCGACGATGCAGATGGTGACCTGCACGTTGCGCTTCTGCGCCTCGGCTTCGGCCGCTGAAACCATCGTCTTGATGGCGGCGAGGTTGATGTACTTTTTCGTGGGCAGGTCGACCGCTGAGGCCAACACCGCCGAGGCAAGAAGCAACGTGACGATTTGGAGCATGAGGCCTATCGTATGTCATAGACGACCATGTCGGGCTGTTTGAACTTGCCCACCGCCGCCGCCGTCCCGTTCGGCCGCGCCACGGTTGAACATCCGCAGTGCATCTGCCCTTTCCAGTCGCCGCCCTTGACTTCGGCCAGCACCACGTTGGCGCCGGCCACCCACATCCCGGTATTGGCCGCGATGCCGCAGATGTGTTTGCGGAACTTGGCTGCGTTGTCTTCCATCCCGGCTACCGGCGCTGCGAAGCCGTGCGGCGTGATCAACAGCCAGGCGCCCTTATCCGCCACTCGCTTCGGGATGTCCGCATCGAAATTGTCGGCGCAGATTGTCAGCCCGAGTCCTGCCGAACTCGGTGTCGACGGTGCTTGTGGCGTCGGCGGGTCCGGCGTCGTAGAGGTGCTTCGTCAGGTCAGGCAGTGTTCTGATCTTGCGGTGCTTGAGGACGATCTTGCCTGCGCGATCCATGATGACGGCGGAGTTGTAGACATTGTTGCCGTCCTTCTCCAGGCATCCGGCGCAGATCCACATCCTGTGCCTCGCCGCGAGGTCCGAGAGAAAGACCGTGTAAGTGCCGGGGATGGGCAGCGCATCCCGGCGTGCCTGCTGGTGGAGCCAGCCGAAATCGGCTGCTTCCGGCAGGCAGAGAAAGTCCGCCCGGTGCCGAGACGCATCTTCAGCCGCACTTTGGGCAAGCTGCATGTTGCGCGCCAGGTCGCCATCTTCAAGGGCGATCTGGGCGAGAGCCACACGAAGTTCAGCGGCTGGCATGGCATGATTCTCTCAACATCGATAGCATGGCTGCATGCTGCTGGTGACGCTTGCGCTTCTCGTTTCGGCTGCCGACCCGACCACAGTGGAGGGTCAGTATGGGCGGATCGAAACGGATCGCACTGCCTACCGGCCATTGGAGCCCTGTGCGGGTCACTGTCACCGGCCGGGCGAAGGGCGACACCACCTGCCGCGTAAGAGTCGCCGATCCGCTGCAGAAGACTTACTTCGAGAAGGACGTCGAGCTGAAGGACAACCGCGGCGCCGTGCAGTTCCCTGCCACGGGGCTGCTGGGAGTGCACTATGTCTACCTGCACTTTCCCGGCGAGAAGCGATACAGCCGGTACCTCAACTTCCGGCTTGATGCGGAGACTTCAATCGAAACCGGCGATCGGGACTTCGACGCGATCTACCCCTTCACCCGCGACGCGATGCAGCTTGGCCGCCGCGACTACCAGACCAAGCGCGGCCGCTTCGTCGGCTACATCTCCGCCGACACGTGGCATTTCGACGGCATCTGGCTGCGCGATTGGATCTACTCGCTGCCGGCCTACAAGTACTGGGAGCGCGAAATGCTGTGCGGGCTGGACCGCTTTCTCGAAGTGCAGCGGGAAGACGGGCAGACACCGGACGGCATCGAGCGCGACGGCCGCACCTGGCGGGTGGGATTGGAGAGCGACGTCGAGTACATCCTCACGCTTGGCGTATGGGACTCGTGGCGCGCAACCGGCGACGACGAATGGCTGAAGCGCGCACTGCCGAAGCTCGAGAAGGCGATGGCTTACATCCGCAGCGACGCCAAGCACTGGGATCCGAAGAACCGCCTGATCAAGCGCCAGCACAGTTGCGACACGTGGGACTACGACATCGACGGCGCGACCGACAAGGGCGCGACGCGGCACGTCGTCGCCACATGCGACCAGAGCGGCTATGCGCTGGCCTTCCGCGGCATGAGCGCGATGTACGCGCATCTCGGCGACACCGCCGCGGCGCAGCGTTGGGCGAAGGAGGCGGCGGAGTACGGCGAGCGCGCCAACAAGCTGCTGTGGGACGGGACGAAGTTCCTGCACCACGTCCATCTGGAGCCGATCGATCACGGCAACTTCGACGAGTCGAAGCAACTGGCGATGGGCAACACATGGGCCGTCACGCGCGGTCTGGCCGACTATCGCCAGGCGCTGAGCATCGTCGACGAGTACCGTCGTCGTCAGCGCGAGACGGGGGACAAGTACCCATGGTGGAGCCTGCAGCCGGGATATCCGGACAGCCTCGGCTACTGGAAGGATGCCTATCGCAAGCAGGGCGCCTATGCGAACGGCGGCCTGATGCCATGGGTCGGCGGCGAACTGGCGCGGGCCGCACTGCAGAGCGGGCGCGAGGCATACGGCGTCGAACTGATTCGACAGTATGCGGCGCATCTGCGGGAGACCGGCGGTGCGCAAGTCTGGTATTGGCCGGACGGGACGCCGGGCTTCCGCACGACCAATGAGGTGCGCTACGCGGGATGGGGGATGGCGCAGTGGGTGGACGCGCTGGTGGAGGGACTGGCGGGCATTCGCGATGTCTCGGGACAGATGAGGAAGGTGGAGGTCTCTCCGCGATGGGCTGTGTCGGGCGTTCGTGAAGCGAAAGCCACCGCGCGATACGCGGCTTCGGATGGGTACTTCAGCTATGCATGGCGGGCCGAACCGCGCTCGATCGAGATCGAGTATTCGGGCGGCGGGACTGAGACTGTCTTCCGCGTCCTGCTGCCGAAGGGATTCAACCCCAGGGCGGTGATGCGGAACGGGACTGACATTCAGTTCAGCCGCGAAGACATGGGGGAGGGGGTCTATATCAAGTTCCAACCGGAGGATGCGCAGCGGGGGTTCATTCGGATCGCCGCGCAGTGAACGTGGCGGCGAGGATCTCGCGAGTGCTTCTGTGGTCTTCGCCCGACAGCGCGGCGTCGATCTTCTTCCAAACCGCGAAGCGCAGCTCAGGAGGCAGCGCGGCGAAGGCCTCCGAGTAGATCAGATAGCTAAGCGGGTACTTGAAAAGTCGCGTCTTGAGGTCGAGATCGCGCAGGCTTCTACCTTGCGAGTCTCTCGGGCCGAGGGCGGCGAACTCCTTGGCGAAGGTGGAAGTTCCAGCTGACCGGGCTGGTCAATGCGAGCTTCGTCCGTGAAGAGCAGGTAGCGGGCGAGAATTTCGGCAGCGCGATCGACCCGGCGCTGTGCACTGTCTCCGAGCGCGGAACCTTTTTCGCCGAGCATCTTCTTCATCTCTGCGTCGAGTTGCAGGGCGGAGCGCACTTCGTAGCCGGCGCGCGTCATGATGTTGTGCATCTTGGTCTGGTGCTCGAGCACCATGAGCGCGACAAGGTCGCTGTGAGGCGACAGGTAAGGCTTCACGTTGAAGAACTTGCTCAGATCGGTGATGTTGGCGCCCGCCTCACGGTCGAGCACAGTGGGCCGCTTGTCATCCTTGGCCACGACATTGCCCATGTGACGCATGTCGCCGTGGGTGCCGGTGACATACCAACCGCCCCAGCGCTCAGTGAAGGGACTGCGATGGTCGGTGACGAAGGAGTTGGTGGTCGTGTATGGGTAGCCCTCCGGATCGGAGTAGACGCTGCGGACCAAATGGCCTGGAACGCCCGTCGTGCTGGCGGAGACATGGCACTGCACGCACTGGTCGCCGCGCTCGAAGCGGGGAGTCGGCTGTCTTCTCCTGGCGAAGGACGAAGAACACGCCGCCCAATTCCGTGTCGGCGGCGGAGATCTCCATCACCTCGCCTTCGGGTACCCAGCCGACATAGACATCGTCGTTGAAGTAGAGGGCGCGGGGAGTATCAGGAGAGATCCGCTTCAACTGGAGGCTGGTTCGCGAAAAGACCAGCATCTGGGAGGACACCGGCACTTTCAGTTCGCGCAGCACCGCAGGCAGGTAGCCGCGCTGTTCATCCCACTCCAGACGCACTTCGCCCTTCTCGAGCTTCTGCTGCAGACGGCTGACGGCGTTGTTGACGGCCGGCTTGTCGTATTGCAGGACGCCGCTGGTGAGCGGGACGGTATAGGAGCCGCGGTAATCCACATCCTGCGCGCTGAGGGCGAGGGCGAGTGTGGCCAAGAGAACGACTCGGATCAACGACACTTCTCCTTCGTCCCATTGTGGCCCAGAGCGCGTCGAGGGGATTGTGACTTCAGTCACGATTGGCAAGGCCACGGGCGGGCCATTCGTGAGGAACCGGAAACGGGCCTTCCGCCGCCCGGCGAAGGTAGTGGAGGATGGGTGAGGTTGCCAGGGTCGTGACGAGTGCCATGATGACGAACATGGCGAACAGGGTGGGCGAGAGGATGCCGAGATCCAAGCCGAGATTCAGGACGATCAGTTCCATCAGTCCGCGCGTGTTCATCAGCACGCCGATGGCTGCCGCAGTGTTGGAGTCGAGTCCAGTGAGACGCGCCGCCAGGTAACTGCCGCCGAACTTGCCGGCGGAGGCAAGCAGGATGATCATTCCGCAAACCATCCAGTGGTCGAACCCGTGCAGTAGACCTATCTGTGTTCGCAGTCCGGTGAAAGCGAAAAACACAGGGAGAAGCAAGACCATTACCGTGTCTTCGAGCTTTTGACGTACCTGGGTAGCGACCAGCGAGTCGTGTGGAATCACGGCGCCGAGCAGGAAAGGCCCGAACAGCGCGTGGATTCCGATCCACTCGGTAGCCAGCGCGGACGCGAGAAGCGACATGAATACTACCGCAACTCCGCCCTGCGTCAGCGGGCCTCGAGAATCCTGGAACCTGACGAGGCGGAGCAGCAGCGGACGCAACAACACGACCGCACCAATGAACAGAATCGTCAGGCCGACCGTACTCAGCGCTCCTCCGGGCTCGGCTTGAGCGACACTGAGCAGCAGCGCCAACAGGCACCATGCGGTCACATCGTCCACGGCGGCGCAAGTGAGCGTCAGAACGCCGAGCCTGGTGCGCTGAACCCCGAGATCGGTGAGTATTCGCGCGAGCACGGGGAACGCCGTGACGGACAGGGCGACGCCGAGGAACAGCGAGAAGACGGTGAAGGACACGCCGGGCGGGGAGTAGCCAGAGTAGAGCCACAGCGCGGCGGCGGAACCGAGCAATAGTGGAGCCAGGATGCTGGCGTGGGAAATGGCGACCGAGCTATGGGTACCGTGCGACAACAGGTTTGTGTCGAGTTCGAGTCCCACGAGAAACATGAAGAGGAGTATGCCGACCTGAGCCAGCACACCCAGGAACGGTGCGATCTCGGCCGGGAAGAGCACGGATGCCGCCTCAGGCCAAACGCGGCCGAGCAGGGACGGACCGAGGGCAATCCCTGCGACAACTTCACCGATGACCGCGGGCTGGTGTATCTTTCGAAAAAGCCAACCCGCCATGCGAGCGAGCGCGATAATCACGAGCAGCGAGAGCAATAGGTGGGGAAGCGCTTCAAAGCGGGCCGTGACCGTCCTGCCCAAATGTGCCGCGCCCGATGCGGAAGGGGCGAGGCTGCTTCCAGCAGATTGAATCCACAGGAATATTGCAGCGCTGAGACCCAACATTGCCGTGTAAGCTGCCAGAGTCCGCAAAAAATGGCGCGAGATTGAGCCCGGGGCACTCACACGAGAGAGACTAGCAGATCGTGGGAAGCCCAGATCTGATGTGGCCGCCATTCCGGGGGCAAGGCGAAGAAACGGGAATTCGGGAGCGACGGATGGTTTCGTACAGATTGTTCTTTCAATGGGAGTGATTCGGGACTACAATTCCGGCCATGACACGTGCCTCTGGCAAGTGGGCGGTGTTGTACCTCGCCTGTGTGCCCGTCTGCGGCATGGAGGACGAGCCGGCTGGGGTGCTGGAGCGATTCCTGGCGAAGACGTCGGCGGAGCTTGAGCGTCTGCCGGATCATGTTTGCACGCAGCAGATTGAGCGCTTTACGCGCGGGATGAACGAGGGGCCCTGGAAGCACGAGGACGTGCTCACGTATTCGGTGGGCATCGCCGCGGGGCAGGAGGTGTACGCCCGGCCGGCGGGACGTGCGGCAGCCGACCCGGCGCGCACCGGCGTTTTCAGTACAGGCCAGTTCGGGCTGATGGCAAAGCACGTGTTCGCCTGGAATGCGGCGAAGATCGGCTATCGGGGCGAGAGTGAACGGGCGGGGCGAAAGGCCTACGAGTACGAATACGACGTTCCGAAGGAGAAGAGCACGTACACTCTGCGGCTAGGGTCAGTGGGTGCGGTGGTGGGATTCCAAGGGTCGTTCCATGTGGATGCGGAGACGCTGGACCTGCTGGAACTTGAGGTGCAGGCTTACGACATCCCGGAGAAAGTCGGGCTGGCGCGCGCGGACACGAAAGTGATCTACAAGCGCCTGGATGTGCGCGGATTGGATGCCCTGCTTCCCTCGACGGCGACGCTGATGGTCGCGACGACGGACGGGCTGGAGCGGCTGAATCGCGCGCGATTCGGCCAGTGCAAGCGATTCGAGACGGAGTCGACGATGGTGGAGGAGGAAACGCCGGCGACCCCGGCCGCGGCCACCTCGACTCACGTGCGGCTGCCGCCGGGGACGATCCTGCACATCCATCTGGACTCGAGCCTGACTCCGAAGCAGTTGAGGGAGGGAGACCCGGTCCAGGGGCGGCTTTCAAAACCCGTGGAGGACACCGACGGAAGAGCTGTTGCCCGCAGGAGCGGTTGTCCACGGCGTGGTGGTGCGGCTTCGCGAGGATGAGATGCCGTTTCCGATTTACGAAATTGGACTAGAGTTCACCGGAGTGGAGATGGAAGGGCAGACGCTGCGTCTGAAGGTGACGATGGTGGACGTGGAGGAGGAGAAGGGGATCATCAAGCAAGCCAGGCGGATGGATCCGACTTTTTCGAGGAACCAAGGTCCCCGCCTGAACATGCTGGTTCGCGAGGTGCAGAAAGGGCAGGGGATTTTGTTGTGGGACGCCAAGTATCCGACGGTGCCCAAAGGGCTGAAAATGAAATGGCGGGTGGCTGAGGACGAGATTGTGGGAAGTCAGCGGCCGATGCGGTAGGCGGCCATTTCAGTGGTGTTGCGAACGAGCAGGATGCCCTGCGCGATGGCGGGGACATTCCAGGTCTTGCCTGAGAGGGCTTCGAATTTCGCGACCTCCTGGTGGCTTTCGCGGGCTGCTTTGACAAGGGCGACATCACCGGTCTCAGTGGAGACGACGATGTGCGAACCCGCGAGCAGGATCTGCCCGTAGCCGTAGCGGCCTCCCTTCCAGAGGCGCTTTCCGGTGTTCACCTCGACAGCGGACATGATGCCTTCGTCGAGCCCGTAGACAACTCCTTCGTGCAGGACGAGGTTGTTGAACTTGCTCTTCATGTTGATGTTGTGCCAAAGCTCCTTGGCGGTGAACGCCCCCCCGGTGGAGGAAACTTCGACCAGTGAAGCGCCGTGGCCGTAGCCGGAACTCATGACGAATCGATTGGCGTCGACGATTAGGGGCAGCGTGCTGTTGACGTCGTACTCAGTCTTCCAGGGGAACTCCCAAAGGAGTTTGCCCTCGTCGACGGTGAGACCTGTGACGCGCGAGGCTGTGAGGGCGACAATCTGCCGCGTGCCGGCGAGCGAGGCGACGATTGGGGCGGTGTAGGCGGCCACGTCGTCCAGGGAAGACCATTTCTTTGCGCCTGTGATCTTGTCATAGGCGGTGACGCCTTTGCCGGGCATGACGACGACGAGGGAATCGACGATCAGGGGGGAAGCGGCCATGCCCCACTGGAGGTTTGCGGCTCCGGCTTCTTCGAGTATGTTCTTGCGCCAGAGGACGCGGCCGGTGGCGGCATCGAGGCAGCGGAATTCGCCGGCCGCGCCGAGAGCGTAGACGCGGCCGTCGCTGTAGGAGGGCGTGGCGCGCGGGCCGTCGCCGCCCATGGACTCCTGGAAGAAGGCCTTCCAGGAGTTGGACCAACGTTCGCGGCCGGTGGCCAAGTCATAGGCGGCGACGGTTTCCTGGTCGCGCCGCTGTTCGATAGTGAAGACCAGATCCTGCGCCACGGTCATGGAGGCGTAGCCGCCGCCGACCGGGCGGCGCCAGAGCTGTTTGAGTCCGCCGGAGGGCCAATCCGTCAGTATCGGAGTTTCGGTGTAAACGCCGTCCTGCTTCGGTCCGTTGAAGAGAGGCCAGGGAGCCGAGGGTATGGCGACTGATTTCTCGGCTGCCGCAGGCGAGGCCGGCGCGGGTGGGGGCACGGGGGGTTCCGGGGCGATTGGCGGAAGGGCTTTTCGATCCTCTTCCGCCTTCTGTTCGATAGCCTTCATGTGCTCCTCGTTGGACTGCTTGAACGAGGTGATGGGACGGATGCCCGACCCATCGAATTCGAAGGAGAGGCCGAAAAACGTCCGCAGGGCGAGAACGACAAGGACGATGAGGGCGACTGCCAGGGCGGACCACTTCAGGACGGCGCGAAACATCTGACTATATTATCGACTTGGGCTGCAGAGCGCCGTTTGCGAGATATAATCGGAAGCAAATGCAAGGTCCTGGGTTTGGCCGGCCATCGCTGGGCGTCGGCTTCGATTCCGACTTGGGCAACAACGTCGACGGCGTGCTTGCCCTCGCTCTGCTCTATGGGCTCGAGGGGAAGAACGAGCACCGCCTGATCTCAGTCAGCGTCACCAAATCCAACCTGAAGTCGGCAGCGCTGTGCGATGCGATCGGACGGTTTTATGCCGGTCCGAAGACGCCATTCACACGCACGTTGCCGGTGGGTTATTCCACGGAAGGCAAGTGGGCCGAGGAAACTCCGCTGTTGGCCGTGTCAGACCATTACGAGCACAATGTCCGGCAGTTGAACGATACCGCCGACGTTGCCGCCTCGATCCGCAACTCGTTCACCGCCCAGCAGAATCAGAACGCGGTCTTCATCCTCGCCGGGCCGGCGAATAACCTGGCGCTTTCGCTCGAGCTGCCGGGAGCGAAGGATATTGCAGCAAAGAAAGTCCGCAGTTTGGTGGCGACCTCCGCACTGCAGAGCGACCCCGCAGCGGCCAAGCGGCTGCTGGCCTTGTGGCCGGCGGAGATCGTCCTGAGCACTGACGAGTTGGGCCAATCGCTGCCGTTTCCCGGTGAGTGTATCGAAAAGGATTTCGAATGGGCGCCGAAGCATCCGGTGGTGGACGCCTACAAGGCTTACAGGCCGATGCCCTACGATGCACCCTCGCCCGCGCTGGCCGCGGCGCTCCACGCGGTTCGTCCGAAAGAGAATTACTTCAAGCTGTCCGAGCCTGGCACGTTTTCAATTGACGGCGACGGCCGGCTGAAGTTCACAGCGTCGGCCGATGGCAAGCACCGTCAGCTGATGTTCGACCCTGCGCAGAAGGATCGGGTGATTCAGGCGTATCGCGAACTGGTCAGTGCGAAGCCGGTGCCGCGAATGCCGCGCCGGGGGCAGCCGCAAGAGAAGCCGGAGGAGAAGAAACCCGAGGCAGTGAAGACAGAGGACAAGAAGGGGACGAGCCTGTGAGAGTTTTCAGGGCCACGGTTTTGATCGCCTGCGCGCTGGGCCTCGCCGCGGCCGATGAGAAGGCTACGTTTGACGGCAGCGTGAAGCCGATCCTGGCGAAGAATTGCGCGGTCTGCCACAACGAGCGCCTCGCATCGGGCAGCCTCAACCTGGCGCCATTCGGCGCGGCTTCTTCAGTGATTGAGCGGCGGGACGAGTGGGAACGGATCATTCAGAAGCTCCGCACAGGCGAGATGCCTCCCAAGGGAGCGCCGAAGCCTCCGCCGGAAAAGGTGAAGGGACTCATCGGTTTCGTCGAAGGGCAATGGGAGATCGCGGACTCCAAGCTCAAGCCCGATCCGGGCCGAGTGAGCGCGCGGCGCCTGAACCGGAACGAGTACTCGAACACGATTCGCGACCTGCTGGCTGTGGAGTTTCGGGCACAGAGCGAATTTCCGACCGACGATTCGGCGGGCGGGTTCGACAACATGAGCGAGGTGCTGACGGTCTCGCCGGTGCTGATGGAGAAGTACCTGGACGCGGCCGAGCGGATCGCAGCGCGGGCGATCGGGGCCGAGCCGCTGCCGAAGCCGATGGAAGCGGAGTATCACACCAAGTACAAGACGGTCCGGCGGCTCGACTATTCGACGATCGAAGCGACGCATCGCGTCGAGTGGGACGGCGAATACACCGTGCGCATCGGACTGCCGGGCGAGCGCGCCAACGGCAAGCCGGTCATGCTGGGTTTCTGGATGGACGGCAAGCTGATGGAGTCGATGCCGATCGAAACGAAGCCGTCCGGACTGGTCTACTTCGACCCCTATTCCGAAGAGCAATTCAAGGTCTACCTTCCGGAAGGCGACCACGTTTTCCGCGCCGGCTTCATCGACGACGATTTCGTGAAAGGGATGTCGTCCAAGGAGGCGTACAGCAGAAAGGCGAACAAGTTCCTCGACTCCATCACGTTCATCGGGCCGTTTCCGTCCAAGGTGGAGAAAGCGAGCCGCAAGAAGATCCTGATCTGCGATCCGAAGACAGGGCCGGCCTGCGTCGAGAAGATCGTCTCGACGCTGGCGCGGCGCGCCTATCGCCGTCCGGTGACGCGGAGCGAGGTCGCAGCACTGATGAAATTCGTGGCATTGGGGCAGGCGGACGGGCGCGGCGCTGAGCAGGGGATTCAACTGGCGATTCAGGCGATGCTGGTGTCGCCGCACTTCCTGTTCCGGATCGAGCGCGACCCCGATCCGGCGGATCCGAGCAAGGTGCATCCGGTTTCGGATCTCGAACTGGCCTCGCGCCTGAGCTACTTCCTGTGGAGTTCGATGCCGGACGACGAGCTGCTGGCGCTGGCGGAGAAGGGGAAACTGCGGGCGCCGGAGTGCTGGATGCGCAGGTGAAGCGGATGCTGGCCGACGCGCGCGCGGCGGCGTTCGCCGACAACTTCGCCGGGCAGTGGCTGGAGACGCGCAACCTCGATTCGGTGAAGCCGGATCCGCAGAAGTTCCCCGCGTGGGATCCGGAGCTGCGCGACGCGATGAAGGCCGAGACACGGATGTTCTTCGAGCATGTGCTGCGCGAGAACCGGCCGATCACGGAGTTCCTGGACGCCAAGTACACGTTCCTGAACGAGCGGCTGGCGAAGCACTACGGCATTGAGGGCGTGACGGGGCCGGACTTCCGCCGGGTCGAGTCTGACCACAGATCAGCGCGGCGGCGTGCTGAGCCAGGCCAGCGTGCTGACGGTTTCGAGCTATCCGACGCGGACGTCGGTGGTCATTCGCGGCAAGTACATCCTGCAGAACATGCTGGGTGCGCCGCCGCCACCGCCTCCGCCGGATGTGCCGCCGCTGGAAGAGGAAGCTGTCGGCACGAACGCGTCGCTGCGGCAGCAGTTGGAGAAGCATCGCGCAGACGCCATGTGCGCCTCCTGCCACAACCGGATGGACGTGCTCGGCTTCGGGCTGGAGAATTACGACGGCATCGGGAAGTGGCGGACGATGGACGGCAAGTTCCCGGTCGATTCGAGCGGCACGTTCCCGAACGGGAAGACCTTCACCACCCCGGCCGAAATGCGTGTCCTGCTGACGGCGGATTTGCCGGAATTCGCCCGTTGCCTGACGGAGAAGATGCTGACATACTCGCTGGGCCGGGGCTTGCAGCGGTTCGACCGCAGGACGGTGGATGGCATCACGAAGAAGCTGGGAGCTTCCGAGTACCGATTCCAGACGCTGATCACAGAGATTGTTCAGAGCCTGCCGTTTCAGTCGCGGCGAGGCGAGGCTGCCGGCAAGGAGGTAGCGCAGAGATGATGACGCGTAAGGCGCTTGCCCGCCGCACGTTTCTGAGGGGCCTGGGAACCGCGATCGGATTGCCGTTCCTGGATGCGATGACGCCGGCGTTCGCCGCGCCTCGAGCGCGAAGAGGCCCGTGCGCATGGCCTTCGTCTACGTGCCGAACGGCATCGACATGAGGAACTGGAATCCGGATTACGAGGGCGCGCTCGACGAGACTGCCGCGGATCCTGAAGCCGCTCGAGCCGTTCAAGGACGACATCATGCTGCTCGGCAACCTGACGCACAACAACGGCCGCGCGCTGCTCGACGGCGCCGGCGACCACGGCCGCTGCTGCGGGTCGTACCTGACCGGCGTGCAGCCGCGGAAGACGGTCGTCGACATCAAGTGCGGCATCTCCTGCGACCAGATCATGGCCAACGAGATCGGCAACGAGACGCGCTTCCCGTCGCTCGAAGTCGGCCTGGAAGACTCGCGCCAGGCCGGCGACTGCGATTCGGGCTATTCCTGCGCCTACACCAACAACCTGGCGTGGCGCAGCGAAACGCAGCCGCTGCCGCCGGTGCTCGATCCGCGCGCCCTCTTCGAGCGGCTGTTCGGCAGCGGCGCGGAGCTGACCCCGGAGCAGCGGACGCAGCGCGATACTTCCGCCGCAGCATCCTGGACTTCGTCACCGACGACACGCGCAAGCTGCAGAGCGGCCTCGGGCCCGACCGACAAGCGCAAGCTCGACGAGTATCTGTCGTCGATCCGCGAAATCGAGCGGCAGATGGAGAAGGCCGAGAAGGACAACGCGCAGATCAATCCCGGCATGGAGAAGCCGTACGGCGTGCCGGCCGACTTCGCCGAGCACTTCAAGCTGATGACCGACATGATCACGGTCGCGTTCCAGGCCGACCTGACGCGCGTGCTCACGTTCCTGATGACGCGCGAAGGGCACGTCGCGGCCGTATCGCGAGATCGGCATCCCCGACGGTCACCATCCGCTGACGCACCACCGCAACGATCCGGCGCTGATGGAGAAGGTGACGCAGATCAACGGCTACCACACTGCAGCAGTTCGCCGGCTGGGTGGAGAAGCTGAAGTCGATCAAGGAAGGCGACGGCACGCTGCTCGACAACTCGATGATCGTCTACGGCGCGGGCTTGTCCGACGGCAACCGCCACCTGCACGAAGATCTGCCGACGCTGATCGCCGGGCGCGGGGGCAACTGCATCAAGCCCGGCCGGCGCATCGTCTACCGCAAGGAGACGCCGATGTCCAACCTGTTCCTGACCATGATGGACCGCATGGGCGTGCATGTGGAGCACTTCGGCGACGCGACAGGGCGGATCGAAGGGCTGAACCTGGGCTGAGGGAGCCTACCGAACCGGCCATGGCTGCTGGAGCACTGTGAACGGCTTACCTCCCACGACGATGGTTCCCAAGCGCGGCGTAGGCTCGATATTCGCTTCGAACTGGAAGTGCACTTCGCGCCGGTCCGCGCTGCGCTCCACTCGAGTGACCCGCAGCCAGGGCGATTCCGACATCGCTGGAACCAGGTCGCCGAGACCGTAGAAGAACGTGAGGGCTCCTGCCCCGGGCAGGCAGGAGACAACCGTCTCCGAAGGACGGAGAGTGACGAACAACGGCTGGACTTCTCCATTGCCGTACTGGATCACTCGCACAGGCACACCGTTGACCATGATGCGGCCCTCGCGCTGACCGGATTCGGTGTTCGCGGCGATGTCGTAACGCAACGCGCCGCCATCAGCGCCAGAACTCTCTGCAAGGCGAATCCACTCGGCGTCGGCGGTCGCTGTCCACGCGCAGGGAGATGGCGACGCCTGGATCGTGAGACGCTGGCCAGTTGCCCCGATCGGCAAGTAGGTCAAGTAATCCGTCGTTGGCAGGGACCTGCACTGCCGCGTGGTGGTGACTGCAGCCGCCTGCACCCATGGGCCCGCGACGCCGTCCGCGTCTTCTGCCCGCACTGCAGCCGTCAGCGCCTCTCCTTCCGCTCCTGCAAAACGAAGAAAGAACCGGAAAATGATGTCCGTCCCGTTAACCCGGTAGATCATCGCCTCAAGCGCGCATGAGCCGGAGCGGCCGATGTCTGGCGACTCATCATCCCGGAACTCCGTTCCATCGGCGCTGACCTCAACCACCCTACGGGTGGCGGAATACCGGAAGTAACATGGAGCCGCCGCTGATCCCGACTGTGGAATCACAGAAAGTTGGAGGGCTTGCATGTCTTCCACGCCATTCTCGTCGCGCAGGTAGAGCAGGAATGGCACACTTGCGTCGAGCGGCATCCCCGGGCCCGGAGGCGAGACCGAAACGATCATCATGTCCAACGGCGGTCCCTTCTGAATCACCCGGACCGCTTTCCGTCCGATGGAGACAACGCCCGCCCTGTGCAGGTTGCCGGCGATTGCGCTGACCCTGATCAACGCATCCCCGCCTTCTCGAGAAGCGCCAATCCAGGTGCGTCCACTTCTTACTTCCCAGTCGCACTCAGGCCCCGCGTCGACGGGCAGCCTGATGTCCTGTTCCGCGTCAGAAACAGTCACCGTTCCCAGTTCAGGTTGGGCACAGCGATCGGCATAGCGGACAAAGACAGGTAGACCCTCCGATCGCGGGTAGCCAACGCTGAGGGTCAGATCGCTATGCGGGTCGGACCATGTTGAACCCGGCGGCAGCGCGGGCAGCGCCTCGCTCGATACCCCCAGGTCGATCCGTGCTTCGTCCAGGGCGGCCGGCGTCATGTCGAGCAGGTGTGTCAATTGCCCGGAATCCGGCGTTTCACGCCGCACAAGTGCACCATAGGCATGCGAGTTGTATTCCACCCAAAGCCACTCGTCCACTCCGAGCCGGCGTCGAACACGCAATGCCCGTACTCCGGTCGGACTCCCCAATGGAGCGATCACAAACTCGCTGTCACTCTCCACGGTCGGGAACGTCGGTTTCCGGATCGAGCCATTTCAGGTGCACCTTGTGGGCTGCCGCGAAATCGCCATCGAGCCCTTGGCCCATGCCGAAACAGACGTCGCCGTACTCCACGGGAGTGGCGCGAAATTCGTCGGCTTCCAGCGCATCGCCAGGGAATCGCAGCAGACGCGAGTGTCCCACTCCGAAGTTGTGGCCAAGTTCATGGATCATGTAGTGCCGCAACTGCGTCGAATCCGAAACGTAGTTCAACCAGATCCAGGAGGCGTGAACCCGGCCGTCATTCGACTGAATCTCCTGGCAACCCATTGTCGCCATACCCGAAAAGGCGCAGTCTCGAATCGCGGGAAAAATCAGGATGTAGCGTTGAAACGCGCTGAAGTCGATTTCGCGGTCGACTGCCCGGATCGTGGCAGCGCGCATCTGATCCGTTTCACTGCAGCTATATGCCCGGTCCAGAGTGTATGGCCCGAAGACCTCTCCCGACAGCGACGCTTTACCGTACGACTTCTCGCGGTACCAGGTATTGGCCGATGACGAGCCTTGGTCGAACATAAGCCTACGAATGGCGGTGGTTGTCACCGGTAGCGAAGGCGACCCAGGAAATCCTGCAAGGATGACTGCCACTCTCTGTGTTCCTACCGTGCCGCAAGTGGATTCTGCCGTCCCCCTTCGGGCGATTTCGGCCCGGCCAACCGCCATCGTGTCGCCGAGCCTGACGCCCTCCAGCCTGACGATGTCGCCGCATCTCACTAGTGGAGCGTCCGTGGAGTGCTGAAACGCGGAGACGATGTGTCCATCCTGCTGAAACCGATAGATGGTGGTACTCACTCCGCTTTCGAAGTCGTCAGCGATGGATACCTCCACCTGTCCCGTGTAGACGCCGCGCAACTCCGGTGCCGCAGCCATAGCGGCGGCAGGAGATCTCCTCATCAGTTCCTTGAGTTCGGATTCCTGGAATCGTAGTGCGCTGAGCCGCCTCCACATGGCCCGCAAGGATGAGCCCAGCGACGATTCCTGCTATCCGTGCGTGCATTCGGTCGAAAACCTGATGCCAGTATCCCAAATTCGACCTCGGTTCGAGATAGTCTGATAAGACTTGATCACCTTAGCCGACATACAAGCTGCGCGGGAGCGCATTCGATCGCAGATTGAAGTGACTGCCTGCGACTATTCAACCGCCCTGACGCGGGTTACGGGGCGTGACACCTGGCTGAAGCTCGAGAATCTGCAGGCGACGGGATCGTTCAAGGACCGCGGAGCACTGAACAAGATACTGTCCCTGAGTGCGGATGAACGGGCGCGGGGAGTGACGTGCGGGTCGGCGGGAAACCACGCGCAGGCGGTGAGCTACTTCGCCACGCGCAACGGGATCAGGGCCAAGATCGTCATGCCGGAGCGGGCGCCGCTGGTGAAGGTGACCAATACGCGCGCTTACGGTGCGGAAGTGATTCTGCACGGGGCTTCGTTCGACGACGCGCAGGCCGAAGCGATGCGTCTGAGCCGGGAAGAGGGGCTCACTTACGTACATGCCTTTGACGACGAGGCGATCATTGCGGGGCAAGGAACCATCGGCCTGGAGATTCTGGAGCAGTGTCCGGAATTGGAGGCGGTGGTGGTGCCGGTGGGCGGAGGGGGCCTGATCGGGGGCATCGCCTGCGCATTGAAGGAGAGCCGGCAGGGGGTGCGCGTGATCGGGGTGGAAGCCGCGCGCGTGCCGTCGATGAAGGCGGCGCTGGCTGGAGGGGCGCCGGTGACGGTGCCGGCGGCATCGACGGTGGCCGATGGAATTGCCGTGAGGCGGGCTGGAGACAGGACGCTGCCATTGGTCAGCAAATACGTCGATGAGGTGGTCACCGTAGAGGAAGAGGAGGTCGCCAGCGCGATCCTCTATCTGCTCGAGAGGGAGAAGACCGTGGCTGAGGGCGCGGGTGCGGCTGGTGTGGCGGCGTTGCTGGAGAATCGGGGGGATCTGGGTGGGCGCAAGACGGTTGCGCTCGTCTGCGGTGGGAACATCGATCCCATTTTCCTGGCGCGCATCATCGAGCGCGGGCTGGTGAAGGACGGGAGGCTGGTCAGGCTGCGTGTGCAGGCGCCGGACATTCCGGGCAGCCTGCACGAGATTACCGGAGTGCTGGCGAGCCTCCGCGCCAACGTGATGGGTGTGGCCCACGACCGGGCCTACTACGGGGTGAACCTCGGATTCACGTCAATCGAGGTGACATTTGAAACGCGCGGAAGCGAACATGCGGCGGAGGTGTTTGAGGCGCTTACGGCGGCTGGGTTCAAAATCGACCGGATCACTTGAGGGCCGGGGGAGGTTCGAGGGACGAAGTTCGGGGACAGACTCGCCGCCGAAGACGGCGGCAGCGTCAGTCCCCGAGCGGCACGCAAAAAGGCCGCCCTTGCGGGCGGCCTTTTTGAACAGGAGCTGGAATGCGTGAAGGACTCAGATTTTGGATTCTTTGTACTTCACGTGCTTGCGGGCTTTCGGGTCGAACTTCATCATCTCGAGCTTCTCGGTCTTGGTCTTGGGGTTCTTCGACGTGGTGTAGAAGTGGCCCGTGCCGGCCGAGGAAACGAGGCGGATAAGAATGCGCGCCATAATTGGGGTTCCTTGATAATCCTAGAACTGAATGCCCTTGGCCTTCATTTCGGCCAGGACTGTATCTATCCCGCGCTTGTCGATGGTTTTCAGGCCAGCGGCGCTGACCCGGAGACGAACAAAGCGACCGAGGGCGGGAGACCAGATTCGCTTGGAGTGCAGGTTGGGCTCGAAGACCCGGCGGGTCTTGTTGTTGGCGTGAGAAACCCTGTTGCCGCTCATCGGCTTCTTTCCAGTAACAGGGCAAAACTTCGACATGGCGATCTCCAGACGGAAAGTGGCGGGCGCGCGGAGGCGTCCCTTTGTCGAGTATAACTGATCAGGACGGCGATTGTCACCGCGGCAAACCAGTATGACCCAAATTCTTCGCGTAGTTCTTATTGTTCAATGGTTTATGGGCAGCTTGCTAGCGCAGAAGGGGGCGCTGTCAGAGCCGGAGAAGACAGGATATCGGGATTCGCTGACCGGGGTTGAAGTGACGGAACTGACCTCCAAGGGGACTCCCGACAATCTTTACTACCATTTCTCGAACTTCACGGCGGACGGAAGATGGCTCATCTTTGCCGATGATCGGGGGCAGGGGCCGCAGATCTACGCACTCGAAACGGCAACCGGCCGGATCCGGCAGATGACTGAGGGTGAGGGCGTGAGCGCGGGGTCCGCCTGCCCGCACCCGAGCGACGCGCGGCGACTGTTCTACTTGAGGGGACCACGGGTAGTGGAGATCGACGTCGAGACCCTGGCCGAGAAGACGCTGGGCGAAATTCCCGGGCCTCGGGCTGGAGGCTACGGACAGCCGACTCTGAGCCATGACGGACTTTCGCTGACGGTATCGAAGCAAGTGGACGAAAGGAACTGGGAGATCGGGCTGTTGGAGATTGCCAGCGGGCGGTATCGGGCGGTAGTCCGGACGGGTTTCCGGATCGGCCACGTGCAGCATCATCCGAAGGAGCCGGTGATTTTCTATGTGTGGGAGACGGGCGGATATGCGCCGCAGCGGACGTGGCTGGTGAACGCGGATGGATCGGCGAACCGGCCGTTCTACTTCAGCGTCGACCCGAAGAAATGGGTGACGCCGCTGAAGGAGTGGGTGACGCACGAGTCCTGGGTGCGCGGGACGGGGCAGATGACGATGATTCTCGACAAAATCGGAATCCTGGCGGTGAACCTGGATGGGAGTTCACGGCTGATCGATGGCGACTACTGGCACGTTGCGGCGTCGCCTGACGGCAAGCGCCTGGCGGCGGACGATCACGACGGCAGGCTGTTTCTTGTGGATCCCGCGACGGGAAGCCGGCGGCTGCTGGCCGCGGGGCTACGAGCGGGGGATAGAAGCGTTCACGCGCACGCCTCGTTCAGTCCCGATGGACGCTACGTGATATTCAATACGGGCCGGGTGAAGAAGGCGCTGGCGTGGATCGACGTGCGGGGATTGCCGCAGCAGTGAAACAATAGGGCCGATGAAACTGGTCACGTACATGAGTGCGGGCGAAGTCCCGCTGGCGGGCGTGGTGCGCGGCGAGAAGGTGTTTTGCCTGGCTCCGCTTGGCTTTGCGGGCACGCTGGAGGTGATCGCGCAGGGCGATGCGGCGCGGGCGGCAATCGACGGCTATCTGAAATCGGCGCCGGATGGGGCGGGCAAGCCGCTGGACCGGGTGGTGCTGCTGGCGCCCATTCCGAAGCCGCCAAAGTTCATCTGCATCGGGCTGAATTACCGAGATCATGCGGCGGAGGCGAAGATGGAGCTTCCATCAGTGCCGACGATCTTCAGCAAGTTCAGCAACACGGTGATCGGGCCGGGGGCGAAGATCATCCTGCCGAAGAACTCGGTGAAGCCGGATTACGAGGCTGAGTTCGCTTTCGTGATTGGCATCGGCGGGCGGCATATCAAGGCGGACGACTGGCGCAAGCACGTTTGGGGATATACATGCGTGAACGACGTCAGCGCGCGCGATTTCCAACTGGCGACTTCGCAATGGCTGATGGGCAAGACGTTTGACACGTTCGCTCCGATGGGGCCGTGGCTGGTGAGCGCGGACGAAATTGCGGACCCGCACAACCTGGCAATTTCGTGCAGCGTGAACGGGGAGAAACTGCAGAACTCCAACACGAAGGAGCTGATCTTCGGCATCGGTCCGCTGGTGGAGTTTCTCTCGTCGGCAATCACGCTGGAGCCGGGCGACATTGTCTCCACGGGCACGCCGGCGGGAGTCGGATTCAGCTACAAGCCGCCGAAGTGGCTGAAGGCAGGCGACGACGTGGTGGTGGAGATCGAGGGCATCGGCCAACTGCGCAACCCCGTGGTTGCCGAGGAGTAGGCTTGTTCGCGCGGCGGACGCCGGACTCATGGGAGTTGAACAAGCTGACGAGCGCGGTGGCTCAGCGGCGCGCGGCGGGGCTGGAGATTCTTGACTTGACGGTGAGCAACCCGACCAGGGTGGGGATCGAGTATCCGAGCGAGGAGATTCTGGCGGCGCTGGGGGACAGGCGGGCGCTGACGTACGAGCCAGTGGCACAGGGATGGCTGGGCGCGCGCGAGGCAATCGCACGGCACCACTTGGCGCAGGGTTACACGGCGGATCCGGCGAGGATCGTGCTGGCGGCGTCAACGAGCGAACTCTACGGCTGGCTGTTCAAACTCCTGTGCGGGCCGGGCGAGACGGTTCTTGTGCCGAGGCCGTCCTATCCGCTGTTCGAGTGCCTGGCGGCGCTGGAAGGCGTGCGGGTGGAGCAGTACAGGCTGATTGAGGCGCTGGAGTGGGCCCCCGATTTCGATGAATTGGAGGAGATGGCCGGGCGGGCAGGAGTGAAGGCGATCATTCAAGTGAATCCGAACAACCCGACGGGCAGCTACCTGAAGCGGCACGACTGGGAGCGGATGAACGAAATCGCGGCTCGGCGAGGCGTGGCGTTGATTGTGGATGAGGTGTTTTTCGACTTTGCCTGGGGGACTGACCGGGGGAGGGTTTCGTCGCTGGCACCGCCGCACGAGGCGCTGGTGTTCACGCTGTCCGGGTTGTCCAAAGCGGCGGGGTTGCCGCAGATGAAGCTGGGGTGGGTGCATGTGGGGGGACCTGAGTCGCTGGCGAAGGCGGCAATGGAGAGGCTGGAATGGATCGCCGATGCTTATTTGCCGGTGAGCGCGCCGGTGCAATACGCCGCACCGCGGTGGCTGGAATTGGCGGTGGGGATCCGGCAGCGTATTTTAGAGCGGGTGAAGGGCAACCGTGGAATTCTGCCATTTGAGGCGCACGGAGAGAGTGGGTGGTGCTCGGTGTTGGACATGCCGAAAACGCGAAGCGAGGAGTGGTGGGCACTGGAACTGCTGGAGCGGCAAGGGATCCTCCTGCAGCCCGGATACTTCTTCGATTTCGGGCGTGAAGCGGTATTGGTGGCGAGTCTGCTGGCCTCGCCGGCGGACGTGCACGAGGCCGCCCGGCGGATTCGTGAGGTTTCAGAGGAGGAGTAATTCGAAATTCGGCGCAAAGCAGGGCCAATGGATACTTATTCATTTCAGTCCGCGGGCGAATAGCGAGAGAATGAACTGACCAAAGAGTAAAGGATCTGTTTGACTGGATTCAGCATAAGACGATAGACTGCCAGCAGAGGTCCTCATGAGCACAGCCATAGATCTTACTTCCACAATGTCTCCAACCCCGTCGTCGACAATGACCAGAGTCCTCTTGTTACTAGGGCCTCCGGGGTGCGGCAAGGGGACACAGGGCGAACGGCTGGCGAAACAGCTTGGGGTGCCGACTATATCGACCGGTGAGATGATCCGGGCGGAGATCAAAGCAGGCTCCGACCTTGGCAAGATCGCTGCCGGCGTGACGATCACGGGTGGGCTGCTGAGCGATGACCTGGTGAACCGCATCGTCGAATCGCGGTTGAGCAAGCAAGACTGTGAGCAGGGCTTCCTGTTGGACGGCTACCCACGCACGTTGGACCAGGCAAAGTACTTGGGTGAACTGCTGAAGCGGATCAATAAGCCGCAACCGACGGTGATCCACATCGACGTGCCAAGCGATCAATTGGTGGCGCGAACCTGCATGCGGCGCTATTGCGCGGTTTGCGGTTCGCTTTTCAATCTGCAATCAAAGCCGCCGAAGGCGACCGGGGTCTGCGACTCCTGCGGAGCGCCCTTGCAGCAGCGTGCCGACGACTGCGAAGAGACTGTGCGGAACCGCCTGGTGGCCTACGAAAGAAGCACTGCTCCCTTGATCGGGCACTACGCTTCCAGCAGCTATCACCGGATTGAAGGCGCTGGGGCGCCAGAGGAAGTGTTCTCGGCGATTCTAGCTGCGCTGTAGCGCATTTTTGGTTACTCCTTCGAAGGGGGTCTGGCGCCAGTGACGGCGCCGGACCCCCTTTTCCTTCGGAAAACTGGGTACCAGAAATCTTCCCCCCCATTTGGGTATCTCTACCCTCCCCACAGGGGTACTAGTACGTTCACCCGAGATGTAGCTAAATAGGACTTCGAGCTCCGATAAGTTGTTCCCCTGAAGCGATTCTAGGGCCCAAATGGAGCCGAAATCCGGTTTGGTCGACCGGGTCTGAGAGAAAGTTTTGGTGGAGGAGAACCCGATGCCCGCAGGACGCCCGCGCTCGGATCAGCAGTTAGATCATTGCCGGGAAGAAGGCGTGCAATGCCAGGAGTGCGTGCAGCGCGTGGCGGGTTCGATGACGAAAATATGCGCCGACATAACTCCTTCTTTGGCGCGGCAACTGTTTGTAGTCCTCTTTCCTGAGCAAACCTGCTCAAAGATGTCGGGCGCATTCGTGCAGGTAGTGGTGGCTACGCCAAGGCGAATGCCGGGGCGTGAACTGCGGATAGTGGCGGCGGCAGAAAGTGTCAGGGTGACGGCTGCCGTGGCCTAGCGGCAGGCTGGTTGGGCTGTGGTGCCCTGGAGGGGGTCGCCTCTCGTTCCTTGTCTTTGGCCTTGCTCCGCGCATTCCATCCACTCCCGCGCCGCATCTTCCTCGCGTCCGCTGCGCGGTGCTCGTGTCCATTCGCCATTTGCCTGTCGCCCCGCTTTCCGCCGCGCGCCTTGGTCGGCATTCCGCTGCCCGCGCCATTAGCTTCGTCTGTCCCTCATTCCTCCGCGCCTTGCCTCGTTCCCGGCGCGCTCTCGGCGGTCGCGCTGCCTCGCTCTCGCGCCGGCCTTCCCCCTCGCGCCCCTTCGCCCTCCGTTGGACGTGGAGCCCTGAATGGGGTAAGCATCGAGGTGGCGGGTCTCACTAGGATGGAAGATACCTGTGCAAGAGGCCCGCGAGCGACGAAAATTTCTGATGGGCGTGGTGCTGTTGGCGATATCGCTGGCGGCATGGGTGAATCCGGGCAACCTGGGGAACGTCGATGCATCGCGGCGGTTGCGACTGGCCCACTCCTGGTGGACCGGGACACCGGAGGTTGCGCCGGAGGATCAACCGCACTTCGGATCGCGCGGGCGGAGTGGGGTCCTCAGGACGGTGTATGGTGTAGGACATTCGGTTGTACTCCTGCCGGCCGACCTGCTGGTCACTCCTGTCGTGGAGAAGCTGAACCTGCCGGCGGCAGGGCGCGAGGCAGCCATCTCGTTTCTGACGCAGGCACTCATCGCTTCGCTGCTCGTGCTGGCGGCCTATCACCTGCTGAGGCGACTGGAGTTTGACCACAGGGAATCAGCCCTCGGGACGCTTTCGCTTCTGTTTGGGACGACAGCGCTGCACTATGTGCAGAACGCCCAGGAAAACCTGCTCATGACGACGCTGGCCATGGGGGGAACCGCTTGTCTGCTCAAGTGGCGGGCTGAAGGAGACGCGCGAGCGCTGGCCTGGGGCGGTGCGATGTTCGGCTACTCACTATTGATCCGCCTGACGACACTGGCGGACGTGGGGGCAGCGGCGTTGACGATGCTTCTGCTGGAACGCGGGAGGGTGTGGAAAGCTCTGCCGCGGTTCGCGCTGGCCTATGGTGGATTCGCACTGCTTGAGCGGTGCATCCAATTCTGGCGGTTCGGCAACTGGACGGCTACTTACTACAGCGGGATGCTGGCGGCGGGGGTTACGGCTACTGGCCAGAACAGGTTGTACCGGAATTCCTTCTGGAAGGGTATCCGGGCAGCACTCTGGCTCGACAGCGAATTCGATCTTCATCTTCGACCCGCTGCTGACGCTGGCCGTCGTGCTGCTGGCGATCTTCTGGAAACGGGTGTCAGCGGTGGTGCGGTGCTACGCCGTGGGCGCATTGTCGTCGCTGGCTGTTTACATCCTGTTTTACGCGACGTATGAATCGCCGACGGGGGAGACGAGCTGGGGAGACCGCTATGTGACCACGCCGGTTCTGCTGCTGGCGCTGCTGGGTGTTCCGCTGACGCTTCGGCTATTCGGAAGGCTGCCGTCGTGGGGGTGGCTTGTGGTTGGGTGGAGCGTGCTGCTTCAGTTTGCATCGCTGCCTGTGATCATGTCAGTCGAGGTGTTGCAGCAATTGGAGAATAGAGCTGTGACAATTCGATCGGAATGCGGTTTTGGAACATCTGGATGATCTGGACGGGCGAGGCGGCGACGTCTGATCTCTTTATGAAGCTGCCGCAGGAATGGCGGACCTGGAATTTCCTGCCGTTTCAGATGAGGTTGCGGTTCCCGGGGTTGGCGAGGTACGCGCTGGCTGCCTGGTGGTTGATGGGGGCGGCGTGCGTGGTGCAGGTGGTGCTGCTGCTGGATGGGATCAGACGGGGCGGCCGGGACAGCAGCGACGCGTAGCCGATGCCATCAGGCGGTGTGATAGCTTGATGGACAAACCGGGAGGTTGTCCTCATGCTTCGTCGTTCATTCGTTTTCCTCGCACTGTCTGCGTGTGCGTTGGCTCAGAACGCTGGCATTCAAGGTGTCGTGACTGACACCTCCAAGGCCATCATCGTCAATGCGACTGTGACCGTATCGAACCTGGATACGGGTGTCGTGGGGCGGGCCAACACCCAGGAAACAGGCGCCTACATGTTTCCGTCGCTCGCTCCCGGCCGTTACAAGGTGGAGTGCGCCTCGGCGGGGTTTTCGGCGCAGCAGGTTGAGGGGATCCGCCTGGAGGTGAACCAGATCGCCAGACTCGACTTCGAGATGAAGCCGGGCGCGATCACGGAATCGATTCAGGTGTCGGCGTCGGCGGTGCTGATCAACTCGGAGACGACGGAAGTCGGGCAGGTGATCGACTCGAAGCGAATTCTCGAGATGCCGCTGAACGGGCGCAATTATCTCTCGCTGGCGCAGTTCACGGCTGGGGCGCTGCCGGGCGGGGGCCAGGGGACGGGGGCGCGGTCGCGCGATGAAGGACAGTTCGCCGCGGTGGGCATGCAGATGGCGCAGAACAACGTGTTGCTGGACGGCAACGACAACTCGTCGCGCACTTCGGGCGGTCCGCTGGGATTCGAAGCGCAGCAGGTGAAGCCGCCGGTGGATGCGGTGGCCGAGTTCAAAGTCGTGACGAACAACATGAGCGCGGAGTACGGCTACCGCGCTGGGGCAAAGGTGATCGTGACGTCGAAGTCGGGGACGAACGATTTCCACGGCTCGGCGTACGAGTTCCTGCGCAACGATGCGTTGGACGGCACGAACTTCTTTGCCAACCGGTCGGGGGCGAAGAAGCCGAAGTATCGCCAGAATCAGTACGGCGTTTCGCTCGGCGGGCCGGTGATCAAGAACAAGACATTCTTCTTCGGGTCGTGGCAGCGGACCAATATCCGGTACGGTCAGAGCTACATCAATTCGGTGCCGAGCCGGGACATCATCGAGCGCGGGGATTTCTCGCAGCAGCCGGCGGTTCGCCGCAACGTCTATGATCCGCTGACCCTCACCGGGACGGGCGCCACTGCGATTCGCGCGCCCTTTGCCGGGAACATCATTCCTCAGACCAGGTGGGATCCTGTCACCGCCGCCGTCGTCAAGGAGTACCCGGTCTCAAACATCGCCGGCAGGGACAACCTGGCGGACAACTACTACTATTCACCGACGGACAAGAACGACTCTGACCAGTATGACTTCCGCGGAGATCACAATATTTCCGATAAACACCGCTTCTTTGCCCGCTACTCGCTCCGCGACCAGTTCCGGGACGAGGCGGGCATCCTGCCTTACCCGGCCACGGGGGGGCTTGGGCAGACAGTGGGATTGAAAGGGCACAACATCGCTTCCGCGCTTTCGAGTTCTCTTACTCCGACGATGTTCAATGATCTGCGTTTCGGCTATTCGCAGTTCGACACAGCGTTCGACATCCAGTTCACTGAGAACCTGAATCCCAAATACGGGATCAAGAACGCTCCCGGAGACAAGTTCAACGATGGCCTGGATCATGGCTGGACACGGTTCACCCCATCGGGGTTCACGGAGATCGGCGCGCGCTCCTTCTGGCCGAACATCAACAACCTCGACAACTGGATGGTGAGCGATTCGCTGCTCTGGCAGAAGGGCCGTCACACCCTCAAGTTCGGCGGCGAGTACCGCAACCTGGGTGTCTACCGCGATGCCTCGCGGTTTCGACGTGGGCAGGTGACTCTCACTGGTCAGTACACCGCGCAGCAGCCAAACAACGGCACTTCGCGGGGCGCAACAGGAAACGGCATGGCGGATATGCTGTTGGGCTGGGTGACTGGAGGCAGCTACGGCAACAACCAGGGTGAGGACCTGTTTGCCCCGTACTACGGCCTCTTCGTTCAGGACGACTGGAAGATCAACTCACGCCTGACAATCAACCTGGGACTGCGCTACGAGACGTTCTTCGTCGGCACGTTCCCGAACGTCGAGAAACAGACGGTGAGCCGGTACCTGACTGCTCCATACAACGTAGCAAGCCTGTCGCAAGAGTCGATCGTGTTCCCTACGAGCAGCAGCGACTGCGGCTGCACGAACGACCTGAACAATTTCGCGCCAAGGATCGGCTTGGCCTGGAGCGTGACGCCGCAGACGGTGATCCGGGCGGGCGGAGGCTTCTTCTATGGAGAACCAAACTCCCTCTCCACGGAGGGGGCGAGCTTCCGCGCGGGCGCACCCAAGCACGCGGAGATTGCGATTCAGAACAACTTTGAGACGACGACGTTCTTCATGAAGAACGGCTTCCCGGATTTCAACACCTCCACCATTCAGCGCGGCGTGCAGGTGTACGCGTTCCCCGACCGGCGGGACAATCTGGTGGCGTCGCAGTGGTTCTTCGACATGCAGCGGACTCTGCCATTTGACACCTTGGTTACACTCGGTTACGCGGGTTCGAAGGGCACGAATCTCGGCGCGCAGTTGAATATCAACCTTCCGTCGACGCCGTCGGCGACGGTCGCAGCCAACCAGCGGCTGGTGAGGCCACAGTTCTCGAATGTGACCTGGCACGACAACATGCTGCACTCGAGCTATCACGCGCTGACCGCCAAGGCGGAAAAACGGTTCTCGAAAGGCCTGACGTATCTGGCCGCCTTCACCTGGTCGCGCAACATGGACCAAGGCAATGAAGACCTGTTCGATGGCGGCGGCGGAGCGCAGACTCCGTATGAGTTGAGCCGCGAGCGGGCACGCTCAAACCTCGACCGGACGTTCGGGTTCATCACGTCTGTGGTGTACGAGTTGCCGTTTGGGAAGGGCCGGAGCTACTTGACCTCGGGGCCGGCGAGTTGGATTCTGGGCGGCTGGCAGGTGGGAGGCATCGCTTCGTTCTACAGCGGGTTCATGATTGCGCACACAGTCAACGTGAACAATGAGAACCTCGGCGGCACAGTGCGCGGCGACTTCGTGAGGACGCCGAATCTGCCTGTCGACGAGCGAACGATCGACCGTTGGTTCGACACCACATTCGCCGTGGCATCGGCGCCGGGTGTGCCGTCCAACGCGGGCCGCAATCTGATCGAGACGCCGGGACGGAAGAACCTGGATCTCATGGTGGCGCGAAACTTCGCAATGCCCTGGGAACGACATGAATTGCAGTTCCGCTTTGAGAGCTTCAACTTCACCAACACCCCGAACTTCGGCCGGCCGGCGACGGGCGTCGGCACGCCGACGGTAGGGCGGATTACAACTGCCGAAGATCCACGGCGCATCCAGTTCGCGTTGAAGTACGTGTTTTAAGCGGACTGACGGCGACCATTCGGTCGGAATCCGGTCAACCGGCGTAGGCCAGCCAGGGCAAACGCGGCGCTAAACAACGCCAGCGTTGTCGGCTCGGGAATCGCGGTCGCGTTGATTTGAGCCTGTGGATTCCCGTCCGACTGGGTGTGGTCGAACTCCTTCACCGGAGTCCAAATCAAGCCGCCGGAGTTGACCGAAGTCGCGAAGCCATCCGACACGGCGAGCGGCGAATCCGTGTACATCTCACCACCGTCGATCCATTCCATTGAACTCGCGCCCGGTTGAGCGCCAAACAGCACAAACCAGTACCGTGTGTTGGCGGCGAGGACGTACGGATTGACCGTCGTCAGCGTCACCACCTGCTCCATCACCGCGCCGAGATCTTCGTCATTGAACGCGGCTAGCAGCCCGCCCGGGGCTGTTCCGCCGACTCCGTCGGCGTAGATGCCGCCCTGGATCGTATAGGGGCAATCCACCCCTGGGGAGCAAAAGCTGTTGAATACGGCTTCGAGACTGTCGAACCGCAAAGGCGACCCCTGCGTTGTCACTACTACTGCGGCATACTCGTCATCGGAAATGTTGTAGCCCGCGCCTGCCTGATTGTTTGGCGGAAAATTCGTGACAATTGGCGCGGCGCCAATGTTCATTGTGGCCAGGCAAAACAGCCCAACCACGAAAGTGCTTGTGACATAGCGCAACTGCATGATGCTTGCCCTCCCTTTCTCAGCCTCCGACCCGATCAGAATAAAGCCGTTTGGCATTTCCGCAGCCGTTGGAGTGCGAATTGAGAAGCCTAGTACCGCGGCAATGAGTAGAATCGAGAGACATCATGTCTCCGGCACTCAAGACTTTCGCGTGGATTATCGTCGGCGCGGTGGGCGCCTTCTGCCTCGGCGGCATCGCGCTGCACCGCGGCGAGCCAATCAACAGCATCTGGCTGGTGCTCGGCCGCGGTCTGCACCTACCTGGTCGGCTACCGCTTCTACGCGCAAGTTCATCGCGGCGCAAAGTGATGGCGCTCGACGACAAGCGCGCCACGCCGGCCGAGCGCCTGCGCAACGGCCACGACTTCGAGCCGACCAACAAGTGGATCGTCTTCGGCCATCACTTCGCGGCCATCGCCGGGCCGGGACCGCTGGTCGGGCCGGTGCTGGCGGCGCAGTTCGGCTACCTGCCGGGCACGCTGTGGATCATCATCGGCGCGGTGCTCGGCGGCGCGGTGCAGGACTTCGTCATCCTGTTCTGCCTCGATGCGGCGCGACGGCAAGTCGCTGGGCCAGATGGCGCGCGAGGAGATCGGCAAGCTGGGCGGCGTCACGGCGCTGCTCACCGTGCTGCTGATCATGATCATCCTGCTGGCGGTGATCGGCGCTGGTGGTGGTCAACGCGCTGAAGGGCAGCCCGTGGGGCACGTTCACCATCGCGGCGACCATGCCGATCGCGGTGTTCATGGGCCTCTACCTGCGCTACTGGCGGCCGGGCAAGGTGCTGGAAGTGCTCGGTGATCGGCTTCGTGCTGGTGATGGCGAGCATCTTCGGCGGGCGAGTGGGTGGCGCATCACGCCGACGCTCGGCGCCGTTGTTCACGCTCGGCGGCGATGGCGCTGGCGATCGGCGTCATCATCTACGGATTCGTCGCGAGCGCGCTGCCGGTGTGGCTGCTGCTGGCGCCGCGCGACTACCTGCAGCACGTTCGTGAAGCTGGGCGTGGTGCTGATGCTGGGCGTGGGCATCCTGTTCGTCCGGCCGGAGCTGCAGATGCCGGCGCTCACGCGCTTCGTCGACGGCACCGGGCCGATCTTCGCCGGCAAGATCTTCCCGTTCTGCTTCATCACCATCGCCTGCGGCGCGATCTCCGGGTTCCACGCGCTGATCTCGTTCGGGCACGACGCCGAAGATGATCGCCAGGGAGTGGCACGCCTGGCCGGTGGGCTACGGCTCGATGCTGCTGGAGAGCTTCGTCGCGATCATGGCGATGATCGCGGCCTGCGTCGCTGCAGCCGGGCGTCTACTTCGCGGTGAACTCGCCGGCGGGGATCGTGGGCGCGACGCCGGAGGCGGCGGTGGCGACGATCACCAGCGTGGGGCTTCCCGGTGACGCGCGGCAGAGATGGACGACGCTGGCGCAGCACGTCGGCGAGCAGACGCTGTTCTACCGCACCGGCGGCGCGCCGTCGCTGGCGCTCGGCATGGCGCACATCTTCGCGCAGAGCGGCGGCGGACGAGGCGCGTGCTCGGCTTCTGGTATCACTTCGCCATCATGTTCGAGGCGCTGTTCATCCTGACCATGATCGACGCCGGCACGCGCGTGGGCCGCTTCATGCTGCAGGACCTGCTGGGGCACGTCTGGAAGCCGCTCGGGCGGACGCAGTTGGATGCCGGGCGTGATGCTGACGCAGCGCGCTGATCGTGCTGCGCGTGGGGCTACTTCCTGATTCAGGGCGTGCGCGATCCGCTGGGCGGCATCAACTCGCTGTGGCCGCTGTTCGGCATCGCCAACCAGTTGCTGGCGGCGATCGCGCTGTGCGTGGCCACCACCATCCTGATCAAGATGCACGGCGCTGAAATATGTGGATCACGCTGACGCCGCTGGCTGGCTGGTGGTGGTGACCTACACGGCGGCGTGGCAGAAGATCTTCTCGCCGCTGCCGCGGCTCGGTTTCCTGGCGCAGGCGCGGGCGTTGGAGGCGCGGACCGCAGACGGCAGCAACGCCGAGACAAGCTGATCTTCAACAACCGGCTGGACGCGGTGGTGTGCGGCATCTTCCTCGTGCTGGTGACGACGATCCTGGTCGACTCGCATCCGGGTCTGGGTGGGGATTCTGCGCGGGACGCACTCGGCGCGCACGACAGAAGCACCGTTCGTGCTGACGGCGCTCAAGCCGGAGGAGGTGGGATGAACTGCTCAGACTTGTTGCTGGCGATACTGCGGGAGATCGGCGACGAGAATGCGTACCGGCGGCACCTGGCGCACCACGGCGCGGCGCACTCGGGCGCGGAATGGCGGCGCTTCAGCGAGGAGCGCCTGCGGCAGAAGTACCAGCGGGCGCGGTGCTGCTGAGGGCTGGCATTCTCAGCGCTTGAGCGTTGCCTGCCAGTTGAGGATGACGTGCAATGGGTCGGAGACCGGCTTTCCGGCCAGCACGAGGAACTTTCTGCCGTCGGGGCTCACGTCAAATCCGCTCACTGACAACGCCATTGGACGAAACGACAGTGGCATCTTGAAGAGCACCGAAGGGGGGCCGAACTCGGGCTCCCCTGTCAATTTGAACTCACTGCTCATGACTTCCCGATCAAAGGAAAGAAAAACGAGTTCCTTCCCGCCGTTGCACCAGCGCGGGAAGTATCCGCCATTGAGCGAGACGCGCTTCCTTTCCCCAGTCAACCGGGGCGGATCACCCTCCTCAAAATGCTGCACGTAGACTTCTCTGCGCCCCGACTCGTTTGCAATGAAGGCGAGGTGCCGCCGGTCGGGTGACAAGCAAGGTTGAGAGTGGTCGAATGAGCCTTGCACCAGCGGCATGATCTTCCGGTCGGATGCCGAAGCGATCCAGATCTCGGCGTTGGTGTCGCCGCCCGTTGTCTGGTAGAAGATCCAGCGTCCGTCGGAGGACCAGTCGAACGGGAGCTGAAATGGACCCGGAGGAAACACGATCCCTTCGCCCCTCTCACTCAGGGACTTCAACCTCAACTGAGGTGCGGCTGATTGGGCATTTCCATAGGCTATCTGCGTTCCGTCCGGTGACCACACTGAGACCGCTTCAACGCCGGGCTCGAAAGTGACACGCTCAGCGGTGCCCTTGGCGAGGTCGTGGATCCAAGTGTCAACCCCGCCGTTAGGGAGGTCGAAGATACCGGCGGAGATTTTCCTGCCGTCACGGGAGATCCTGAAATCTCCCCAAAAGCGATCTGGCTGGCCAATTCTGCCGATCTCGCGACCCGCCCGATCCAACCACGTGGGCTGCGCAGTTGGAATCCCGGACGAGAAGACGATGACCCCGTCCTGCGAAGCGCTGAACTCCGACCATGCGGCCGGCCGGAAATAAGGAACACCTTCAGCGACTGAAACCGGGGCGCCGCTCGTGGAGAGCCGGGCTGCATCGAATCGATGAGCCAGAAGCGTGCCGCTCTTGCCGTAGAGGATGTGGCCAAGGTTCCCGCCCTCTTGATCAGGGCAGAAGAACATGCGGGTATCGGTGGGAAAAAGCTCAGTGGTGCGGCCTGACGAGATTTCCTCGACATACCCTCTGTAGCCGCGGAGCTTCGGATCAACATTGAGGTAGAGCAGGTGCTTCCCGTCGGGGAGGAATGACGGCCAGAAGACGGATTTCCATGGGGTGACGGCCCCGGAATCCACCTGGATCAGGGCAGATCTTTCGCGAGATGCGGCAGCGAAGATCACGCCGTGCTGGTTCCAGGTCGCAACCCAGGGTTCGAAAAGGTCGCAGATCGGGAGAGGAGTTCCTCCGTCGGCGGATATCTTCTTCAACTTTCCCGCGGAATAGAAGCCAATAAACTGGCCGTCGGGGGACCAGAAAACCGAGCGGGCGTCTTCGGTTCCCCGCAGCGGAGCGGCGGCGGCAGAGTCCAGCCGCTGGACCCAAATCATGGTGCCGAGGCTACCCCGGCCAATGAACGCGAGCCGTCCGCCGACCGGAGACACGGCAATGGTTTGCCGCGTGATCATTCGCTCCACCCATACGTTTTCAGGGAGAGAGAGACGGAACCGCGCTGCAATGGTGGGAGTCGGCGGCGTCGTCCTGCTGCGCCAAGCCCAGACGGCGAGTCCGGATCCGGCCGCACCGACTGCCGCGGCGGCGGCCATCCAGGGAAGCATCGAGCGCCGCGTGACCGGCTCGGACGCAACCTCAGGGGTTTCGGCGATCCAGGCGAGTTCGTCGCGAAGGTCGGTAACGGTTTGCCAACGGCGGTTGGGGTCCTTGGCGAGGCACTTGCGGAGGGTTCGATCGAGCGCAGGCGGGGAGAGGGGCTGCAGTATCGCGAGAGGAGGCGGGTCTTCCTTGAGTATCGAGGCGATGATGCTGGCCGGGCTGGCGCCGTCGAACGGGCGCTTCCCTGTGAGGAGTTCGTAGAGTACGACCCCGAACGAGAAGATGTCGCTCCGAACATCGGCTTCGCGGCCTTCGAGTTGCTCGGGCGCCATGTAGTGGAGCGTGCCGACGATCTGACCCTGAGCGGTGACCGGACCCGAGATGGTGGCGTCGATGCCGGTCGAGATGGGCTGGGCGAACTTGGCGAGACCGAAGTCGAGGAGCTTCGGGCCGGATTCGGTCAGCAGGATGTTGGCGGGCTTCAGGTCGCGGTGGACGATGGCCGCTCCATGCGCGGCGGCAAGGGCGGAGGCAATCTGCACTGCCAGGCGAAGCGCCTCGGAGACAAGCATTGGTCCGCGGAGCGGCTTGCCTTCGACATACTCCATGACGAGGTAGCTGATGTCGCCTTCGGCGCCAATGTCATGAAGTGTGCAGATGTGAGGGTGATTCAGGGCCGATATGGCGCGGGCTTCACGGCCGAAGCGTTCCGATAAGTTTCCCTTGACGATCTTGATGGCGACAGTGCGGCCCAAGCGGGTATCGGTCGCCCTATAAACCTCTCCCATGCCGCCCTCGCCGACGAGCGCGAGGATCTCATAGGGGCCCAGCCGGTCGCCCTTGGAAAGAGGCATCGTGTTCAATCAGAGTACATCGTTCTGGGAGAGAATCAGTCCATGCGTGGATTTGGTTGTTTGGTGCTATGCCTGACGTGCGCGATGGCCGGTGTGCGCCGAGAAGGAGACGAAGACCGACGAAGTCTTCAAGGCCTATACAGCGCCGGGCTCGCCGGGGTGCGCGGTTGGGGTGATGCAGGGCGGCAAGACGCTGTATGCGAAGGGATACGGACTCGCCGATCTGGAGCAGCAGATTGCGCTGACGCCGAATTCCGTCTTCTACATGGGGTCGGTGTCGAAGCAGTTCATGGCCCTGTCCGTGCTGTTGCTGGAAAAGCAGGGAAAGCTCAGCCTCGACGACTCGATCCGGAAGACCGTCCCGGAGCTTCCGGATTATTTCGCGCCGGTGACGCTGCGCCAATTGCTGCACCACACCAGCGGGGTCCGCGACTACCTGACGCTGGGGTTCCTGGCCGGTTACTCGCAGGATCATGTCTGGACCGAGCGCGCGGCGTTGAAGGTGATCGCGCGGCAGAAGGCGCTCAACTTCGAACCTGGCGCTGAGCACTTGTACAGCAACTCGGGCTACGTGCTGCTTTCCTTGGCGGCGCAGCGCGCCTCGGGCGACCGGCTCAACGAGTGGGGTAAGAAGAACGTCTTCGAGCCCAGGGGGATGGCATCGAGCCGCTGGCAGCAGGACCATTCCGACCCGGTGCCGCGCCGCGCGCACGGCTACGTGCGCTCGATGATGGGCGCGTGGAAGGTCTCCGATTCGATGCTGGACACGGTAGGCGGCGGCGGGCTGTACTCCTCGGTTGTGGACATGCTGCAGTGGGCGGCTGGTTTTGAGAATGGAGCCCCCGACATGGCGCTGCTGGCGCGCATGGCGGAACCGGGCAAGCTCAACGGCGGGCAACCCATCGCCAATGGCTACGGCATGGGACTGATGAAGGGTGAGTATCGCGGCACGCCGATGATCTCGCATGGCGGGGCCTTGGCTGGATACAGAACACACTTCCTGCGATTGCCCGAGAAGAAGCTGTCCGTCGTGTGTCTCTGCAACGTCGGGAACTCGCTTCCGCAGCGACTGGCCGAGCAGGTAGCCGATGTCTGGCTGGAGGGGGAGTTGGGAGATGTGCGCCGGGCGGAAGGTCCGAAACCTCCTGCGCCGCCGAAACTCGCTTCGCCGGACGCCGCGCTCAGGAATGCGGTGGCGGGCGAATGGTGGAGCGATGAGCTGCAGGCAGTCTACCGGTTCAAGGACGAATCGGGACAGCTGATGGTGGAGGTTGGCGACAACTCGCGCGCCGCGTTGATGGCGTCGGAAGACGGCAAGCTGCGTGTTTCGATGACGCCGAATGTCTTCGCACTACAGAGGGATGCCGGGGGCAAGGTGACGCTGATGACGCTCGAAGCGGGACGCGTGCGCGGAATCGAATTGAAGCGGCGCTAACCGACCTTGCCGCGGGTGTGCGACCACAAAAATGTCTACGCCCATTCTCAGAATGTGATGGGCATGGCGATCAGGGCCAATTCTGCCTTGGCGGGACCGGACTCATTCGAGCCTCAAGAATCGCGTCCTCATCTGAAGCGTGATTTGGCGTCTCGGGACGAGCCGGTTCCTCTCCGTTCTACATCCGGCCCTACAATTCGTACTGCCCAACTTCGCCGAACGTACCATTGACAGCAGCGGCTTGAAAGTGTGTATTGAAATTCTGGAGGAGGACTCGCCATTCAAAATGTCCGGGAGTAGAGCAGAGGTGTGGTTTGGTTTGCCAGTCTTGACAATCCTGTTGGTGGCCGGAGCATGCGCTATCGACCCTAACAAGCAGAAAGTGAAGAACTTCCGTGACGGGGAGTCCTATTTCAAGCAGGGCAAATACCAGGAAGCGGCGATCGAGTACCGCAACGCGATCCAGATTGACGGCAACTACATGGAGGCGCACTTCAGACTCGGGCAGACCTATGTGGCCTTGAAGAATATGGCTGGCGCCATGCGGGAGTTCACAGAAGCGGTCAGGCTGAATCCGCAAAACATGGAGGCGCGACTGCAACTTGGGAAACTGCAAATTGGGCGACGGCAATTCGATCAGGCCCAGGAGACATTGGCGAAGGTCCTGGAGACAGATCCCCGCAACGCCCGGGCACACTTAGCCCTGAGCGAGAAATACACATTAGTCAAGGATTTGCCGAACGCCGTACGGCAGATGGAAGAAGCGATAAAACTCGAGCCGCGTAAAGTCGAGAACTACGCGGCACTTGGAGCGCTGCTGCTGGCGGATGGGAAGCCCGTGGAAGCCGAGGCCTCGTATGTTATGGCCACGCGGATAGACTCGAACTCACTCTCGGCGCGACTCGCGCTCGCGCAGTTCTATTTTGCGCTCGGGAAGGTGGCGGAGGCGGAAGCCAATGTGAGGGCAGGCCTATCGATGGAACCCAAAGCCGCGCTTCCCCGACTGCTTCTCGGGCGGATCCATGTGGCGAAGGGCAATCTAACCGCTGCGGAAGGCGCCTATCGCGAGGCACAGCAGGTTGCGCCTGACGACCCGCAGGCGCGTGCAGCGCTGGGCCAGTTCTACCTGTCCACCAATCAGAGAGAAAAGGCCGTTGTGGAATTCAGATCGATTCTTCGGTCGAGGCCGAATGACGCAGAGGCCAAACAGCGACTAGTTACGACGCTGATTGACATGGCGAGAATCAAAGAAGCCGACTCCCTGAACGCCGAGATCCTCAAAGGGAATCCGCAGGACTGGAATGCGCTTGTCTGCGAGGGAAGGATCAGGGCCGCTGAGAAACGTTTCCAGGACGCCATGGCGGCGCTCCAGAAGGCTGTGGCGATTCAACCCGAGTCCGCCGATGCGCACTTTTACCTTGGTACGGCACAACTGTCAGTTGGCCTTCCCCAAATGGCGAGGGGGTCCTTCACGCGCGCACTTAGCATGAATCCCCGAATGACTGAGGCAGTTTTGGCATTGGCCCGCCTTTCGATGGGGGACGGGGATGTGGACGCCGCCGCCCGGCTTGCCGATGCCGCCCTGAAAATCGACCCTAATTCAGTCGCAGCCTATGTCGCCGGTGCACGTGCGTCGCTGGCAAAGGGAGATCTGAAGGACGCCGAATCGAAACTGCAGGCCGCAATGAGCCGTGACCCGATGTCGCTTCAGGCGATGGCGGTCCTGCTGAATCTCGACATTGCCCGAGGCAAGGCACAGGAACGCGCGCGCCAGTTCGAGAAACTCGTCGATCAGAATCCGGCAAACGCTGGGCTGCGCCTTCTTCTCGCTATCAGCTATTTCAGTCTGGGGGACATGAAGCGGTCAGAGGCAAGCGTGGCGGAGGCCTTGAGACTCGATCCAGAGACCTCCGAAGCATACACCTTGCTCGCCAACATTCATTTCGCCACGGGTTCGTCTGAAGAGGCGAAGCGCGATCTCCAGATGGCGATCAAGGCAGATCCGCGCGACGTGAAGAACTATCTGGCACTCGCACGGCAGTTTGCGCGCGAGGGGAACTCGGATGAGGCGAGGAAGCTAAGCCAGAGAGCGAAGGAGATTGCTCCCAACTCAGGCGTTGTGTCGAACCACCTTGCCTACCTGTACCTGGAGCATGGGGGCGACATTAATCAGGCTCTTTCCCTCGCAAGAGAGGCACAACAGCAAATGCCGAATTCCGCCAATGTGGCAGACACCCTGGGATGGGCATACTACAAAGCCGGGAGGCATGCGGAAGCGATCAGCGAATTCAATCGATGCGTTACGGATCACCTCCGACAATGCAACGTGCCACTACCACCTGGGTGTCGTCTATACCGCTTCAGGACAGCCCAGCTTGGCTCAGAAATCGCTGGAACAGGCGCTCAAGTCGAACCCCAATTTCCCATATGCGGATCTTGCCCGAGCTGCGCTGAGCAAGTTCTCCAAGGACGGCGGTCCCAATTCCCTAGCTCGGTGACACGAGCCCTATGGAATCAGGCGCATCATGGATGCGCCTGCCGCCCGTCGTGGTTCAGAATCTCAGGAACCAACGCTGGCGATACATCAGGTAGACCGCCACGTAGACGCCAATCACGAACAGAATTGCGTACAAGAGAGACGCATTTGCTCCATTCGCGATTTGCCGGCAAACGTCGTCGTAGAGCGTCTTCCCGAAATAATGGACTTTCGGAATATTTATCCCAAGCCGGGAGATCATGTAGGCCGCCACCGCGTTCATGCCGAATATCTCCAGCGGCGTCAGCCAACGGCTCCATTTTTTGACATCCACCACCCAGTACCAGAACGCGAACGCGACGGCGGCGATTCCAGCCATCAGAACGGCGTAGGACGTAGTCCACAGTGGCTTGTTGACAGGAATGACCCAATTGGCCAGCAAGATTCCGGCACCTGCCAGCGCGCAACCCATGGCCAGAAGGCGGGAGATCAACTGGCGTGAGGTCGATTCGATCCTGAGAAGGTATCCAACCAGGACGCCAAAGAGAATAGTGGAGGTTGCCGGGAGTACGCTGCCGAGGCCGTCCGGATCCTGGGCGTTTGCGTTGCCCCACATGTGTCCCTTGAGCAGCATGCCGTCGAGATAGCGTGCAAAGTTGCAGTCCATCGTGAGGGCTCCAGCCCCGCAGCCAGGAACTGGATAGAGAAACATCACTCCGAGGTAGATCAGGTTCAGTCCAACAATCCCGAGAACCACTCCTCGCCAGCTCGTCCACAGGAATATAACGAACGCGACGAGGTAACAAACGGCGATCTTCTGCAGCACGCCTGTGAACTGAAGGCGATCCCCGAAATAGAAAAATGGGAAGTGTCGGTTAGGGAACGAGAATAGGTCCAGAAAAACGCCGCAACAGAAGAGCATGAGTCCCCGGCGTATTGCATGTTTGAGGAGTGAGGCGCGATCCTCGCCGCGCTCAGCACGGGCGGCCGTCGAGAGAGTGAGCGCGACACCCACTATCCAAAGAAACGTTGGGAAGATTGTGTCGGCAAACGTCCAACCGTTCCACGAGGCATGCAGGAGCTGCGGATAGGTTTCCTCTCTCGATCCCGGCGTGTTCACGAGGATCATCGATGCGATCGTGAAACCCCGAAAGACGTCGAGTGACCTGATCCGTCCCAATCGCGGTGACGATACTTCGATTGGTTCTTCAGTTCTTGGCATGCACCACTCTTAGAAGTCAGACCCGATCCAACAACGCCAAAATGCCATCTGCCCCCAGGCGAGGAACGGGGACCGGCGCCCCGGCAAGAAATACGTCACGGAAATGTCAATGCCGCGGAGTCAGGTCGACAGCTCTACTCGACCGCTGCGGGGCTTGGGCTTTTCTGTTTGAACGATTGGCTGGGCCCGCCGTTTGACAAGCGTTGGCGCATCGGTCTCTCCAGGCGGAGAAAGACGAGGAGAACGAGCGCGAGGAGGGCGAACGAAAGGACGGAAAACAGGGGTCCCCCGCTGTGGTGAAGTTCTCCTGTGATGAAGTCCCGTGAGACGTAGGTCCCAAGAACCGATAGAACGACGATTCGGACGGCGTTCTTAAAGATAGTGATTGGAATAGCGAGAAGGACTAGGGCCAACCGCGCGAAACCGGAGTGAAAGGAGGAGATGGCCCGCTACAAGCGCGGCGATCAGCAGGCCGATGCTCGAGCGAATGCCGCTGCACTCCTCGGCGACCTCGATGGTCAACCCAGGCAGCGAGAATCTCATGTCCTCCCGGTAAACGGGCACATTCGCGAGTTTGAAAAGACGGTGGCTGACCTCAGCGGACCCCTGCTGAAGAATGACCGATGCCTTTTCCATCCAGGGGGCGGGTAGTGGAATCACGGCAGCCAGGAGACAAAGTGGAAGCAAGGCCGCACGAGCAGCTTGCGGGCCGTAAAAGAGCAGGAATGCCGAGATCCAGACAAGGACCATCGCGGCCGCTTGCGACGACAGCGCTGCAGACTGGCTGAGTGGGAGAGGCCTGGTATTGAGGACGTAGCCAGTCACCACTCCAATAGCGAGAAGGGCGGAACCGATCAGGAGGGAATACTGACGCGGGGGAAAGATCAACCGTCTTTCGACAAAGACCAGGATGCCGGCAATTGCAGGGATGAAGATGATGTGCGTGTACTTCTCATTACTCCTGGATAGAGCGATGAGGTCAATCAAGGTCGAGCGAAACAACAGAAGCGAGAGAAGCACGGACAAGAGAAATCCGAAGTGTCGTTTTTCGAGACGGAAGGACATAAGCGATTGTAGGGCAATCAGCGAACTCAGACTCAGATCCATGCTCCTCTGGGCCGGCCCGTCTGCCGAAGATACTCGCGGCGCCGAGAGCATCCCGTCGCTGGAGTTCCTCGGCTCCGCAGATTGATGGCCCGCGCATCCAGGCCGTGCACAGCGATTCGGCCAAGCCGAAACTCCTGACACCCCTGACAGACCCCTGACTAACCATTGACACCGAAAGGGTGATCTGTCAAGCTATTGGAGTCCTCGGAACGGACAAGTTTGGGTGCTAGGGGAAAGTTGTGTCGTTGGCAGGAGTCTGTGCGACAGCGGGGCATTTGTCAGTAGGTCGCATAGCAGGTCGGTTTGGCGTTCCAACCCCTAGAACATAAAGAGGTTTTCCCTTGGAGGAAGCCCTGCAGAGCAGTTCACAGAACCGGAGGAGTCTGAGCGCACCCGGCAGAAGCCGGTGGGCGTGCGATCATTTGCCTTGAATCTTCGGAGCGTCTCTCAGGGCAGACTCCGGGAATTCCTGGCAGGATTGGCTTGCCCGTCCGAGTTCATCCTTGCACATTCCTCCCCAGACCCATCTCAGCTGTTGGCCCTATGCAGGAGATTGGCTCCGGCACTCATAGCCGCAGAAGATGATCGCGTCGCGGCATTGCCGCTCGAGGCGTTGCGGGAGTCGATCTCAAGAGGTGATATCCGTATTCTGGCCTTCACCAAAAGGATGGGCGATACTCCTTGTGAGTCCTTGCTTCGAAAGGGATGTTCAGGAGTGGTGTCAACCGATGTCGGCGATGCAACGCTGAGGAGGGCAATTGAGGCGATCTTTTCTGGAGAGCTGTGGGCACCAAGAAGAGTTCTCTCGACCATCGCAAGAGAGACGCTGTCAAAGGACCGCTCGCGAGAACTCACTCAGCGCGAGGCCGACATTCACAAACTGATTTGCCTCGGACTGACTAACCAGCAAATTGCAGACCAGCTCTTCATCAGCCGCGAAACGGTAAGGTGGCACGTCCGAAGTCTCTACGCGAAACTGGGTGTCCCCAATCAACGGCGCTCGATGCTCGAGACGGGCAAACTAGTGGACCTGAGTACACGGCAGCGATTTCGTCGGGGCCGACTGCTTCTGTTTCTCTCAGATAGGGCCTAGCAGGTGCATCCCGGCGAGCACAATCCCTCCACCCTCCAATTCGTATCGGCGAACAGAATGCTGCGGAGAATGACACCGTTGCAACACAGCGTCGACGAGGTTTTTCGGGCTGCCAGGGCGTATGAAGGCAAGCCATCCACCTGCATGGGCAGCGGAGACCACGCGCCGGAGGTCGGGCGGCGCATTTTCAAATTTCCACAAGTAAAGGACAACTTCGGGCGAACTTCCTGCGGGGTCGCAAGTGCGTCTGGTTCTTGACATGGGGCGATTAGGCGGGATTTGCCAAGCGAAGCTGCTTCCTGCTCAGCGAGTGCCCTTGAGTCGTCGCGCCGCTGACTAGGTGCACACGTCACAACCCGCAGTTGTTGCGGGCGGCAAGCTCACCAGCAGATTGAGTGATTGAGTAAACGTCAGGTGCCAACGCGCTGTGGTTTGCAGCGTTTTCAATTTGCGTCGCAACCAATCAGCGGCTGTCCAGCCTCAGCCAATGCTACCTGTAGTAGGAACGGTAATACTTGTCATAGGCCCTATCAACATCCTCAGCAGCATTGAGTACTACACCGAGCGCTTGTTGTTGTCCGATGAGCCGCAGAGCTTCCTCAACGGACTCACGTGGTGTCTGGTTCGCGCGTATCACCAACAAGGTGCCGTCCACATGGGTGGAAATCAACGCCGTGTCCGTTAACGCAAGGATTGGCGGTGTGTCGAATAGGATCCAGTCGAAATGGGGGGTCAGAGCGTCCATCATGCTGGTGAGGCCATCGGACTGAAGCAACTCCGTTGGGCTTCCCTGCCATGATCCAGCTGGCATCAAGTACCAACCCAGTTGCTCGATTCGCATCATCACCGAGAGTGGATCCAGCTTGTCGTGGATGCACTCCGCGAATCCCGTGGGTGCACTCGATCCCCAATGCCCTGGCCAAAGTTGGATGATGCAGGTCGGCCTCAACACACAGAACAGAACGCCGTCCACCCTCCGCAAGTGACGTTGCCAGATTCAATGTTGTCGTCGACTTACCATCCAGCGGGAGGGGGCTTGTGATGATCACCGTCTGAAGTTTTCGCGACTTCCGATGTTCGCGCAGCCGCAAACGGAGGTACCTGAAGCGATCAGCGCCGAGGCTCTGAGGCGCTGAATGGACGACGATTCGGCTTGCGGCGGAAATATTGGCGGCTCGAACTGGAATGCCGCGAAGTACCAGAGGGATGTCGACTTCCATGCTCAGCTGTGGGACCACTGTTGGAGAGCTTCTCATCTTGCACGTACTGAGGGCCAAACAAAATCTTTGACAAATCAATCATGTACAGTTCTCTGGTCGTGTACCGAATCACACCGTCCGACGACAATGGTTGGACTCAGCTATATTTTCCGGCTTGCCTTTCCATCCTACCGTCTGCTGGTTGCTCGCGGCGGTGCGTCGCAGCTGGAACCCCTACCCTGAACGGCGCGCCTTCAAAGCTGAGCCGAGGCGCCGAAGCTCAGGAGGCCACGCGCTTGAGTGGGCGGCTCTCGAAGACCCGCCAGCAAATACGAACCAAGAACACCCCGAGAATCGCCCCGCTCGTATCTATCACACAGTCCATCAGTGAAGGACCACGGCCCAGGACAAATGCTTGATGAAACTCGTCTGTCAAGGAGTAGACCGCCGCAACGAGAACCGCCCACGCGGCCATCCTCGGTTGAAACCCACTCTGCTCACCTTTCGAAAGCGACCGATAGGCGAGCACGCTCAAAATCGCGTACTCCCATACATGGGCTGACTTCCGCAGGGCGACATGAATGGCCCGAAAGGTGAGTTGGTCGACGCTTAGGTGCAGCAGACCGAAGAGCTTTCTGAGGTATGACCCGGAGTGATCTCCGCTGAAGCCCTCAGTCGAAAACCAGAAGATCTTCCCAGCCCACAAGAGCGTAAGGACCCACCACACCCAGGGACGTGAGTTCATTCGGGAGAGTCCGGGTTCATTGGATCGTACCGCACCCTGACAAGTCTTGTGGCACGCTGCAAATGCTCAGGAGGTTGTGAAGCTCAACCGTTCCTAAGCACGTAGACCTCAGCGGCTAATACCGCCAGTGCCATAATGCACGCTGTGATCCATTCGAAAGCACGCAAGACTTTCTGCCTTTCTCCTCCTCGGGTATGGACAAAGTGGGAATACCGACCACAAAAGGCAACGCCAGCGAGTTCCTGACTTCTTTTACGCTCCGGAAGGAATGGTCTCTTGCGTCCATTAGGAAGGCCATCGCAGCACCCAGAGCGAGGCCGCCGGCGAAGGCCCCAAGACTTAACTTGAGGCGTTTCGGAGCAGAGGGTAACGTTGGTAGTGAAGGAGGATCAACGAGTCGGAATTGTTGACCTTCCTGCCTCTCCTCTAGGGTGGATGATAGCTGTGCATCGAGCTGCTTGTTGAGGAGGTCGTTGTAGTCCTTTTTGTATAGCTCGTAGTCTCGGAGTATGTCCGTTAGTTCTTGCTCCCTTACCGGGGTCAATTTGAGCCTATTCTGATAGCGGGTAATCTCCCCTCTCAGCCGTTGTTCTTCACGTGCGAGAGTATCAGCCTCAGCCAGGTTCGCCTCGAGTTGACTTCTGACTTGAGCCACCACAGGATCGTCCTGGCCTGGCAGGACCGCAGTGGGGTCAATCCCTGCAGCGCCTGTCCGCATTTTAGTGAGCAGCCCTTCTACCCTCTGGATTTCACTCGCTTTCTTAACTACTTCAGGGTGCTTTAGTGTGTAGCGACTGAGCAGCGCGTCTCGATCCGCCTGCAGGCGCGCCAGATGGCCATTGAGTAAAGCCTCAATCGAGACCCGCTGCTGCTGAGTGCGGGTTTGATTGGCGAGCGTACTCTGCAACTGAATTCTGAGGTCAGTCACGGCGCCAAGGTTCGCCTGCTCCTGTTGCGGTAACTGATCAAGGTTCCTCACCTTGAAGTCCTTCACCCTTTGCTCGCTCTGAGACAGTCGCTGCTTCGCGGCCTCCAGTCGATCTGTCAAGAAATTGGTTGTGCTTAAAGCTTGGCCGCTTCGCCTTCTCAGGTTCTCCTCAACGAACAGTGAGGCGAGCCGGCTTGTCACATCACGCGCCAATTGAGGGCTGGAGGCAGTGAAAGCGATCCTGAAGGAGATCATCTCCTTGGTGGCAGTGAAGTCCTGCGCTTCAACAACAAGGTCCTTTCGCATTCGCTCCGCAATTCTTTCGGGAGCTACGTTGTTCGCCCGCTCCTTTGGATAGAGTCCGAACTCATTAATGATCTTGATCAGTTGGTCACGCGAGAGTATTTCACGAGTCATGCCATGGAACAATTCTGTGATGCCAACGGCACTTGCGGGTGTTACAAATCTCTGAGCAATGCGCTGTTGAACAACGACGAGGATGGCATCTGACTCATACTTGTTTGGCATCAACATGAGGACGAGAACCGCGGCCAGGGTTAAGCAAACGGGTGGTAGTATGATCCACCACCGGCAGCGGATCACCATCCCAACGATTCCACCGAGCAGTTCGCCTAGACTTTGCTCTTCCTCTTCCACTATTCTCTTCTCCAAATCAGTTGATGCTGGACGGATTGATTACTGGCCGGAGACGGCCAAGCGGCCAGCTCGCTAAACAACCATAACCGAAGCAGCGTGCAAGTACCGTGCAGCCTTGCGCTTCGATTCAATTATCGCGTACATCCTGTCCACACCTTCGGGGTCCAGTCCGAGCGCGGGGGCCAGATCAGACGGCGAGACTCCATTGTCCTTTCCATACAGGCAGAGGTCCAGCTTTTCAAGCGGCATCATGAAATAGAACTCCTCCTGCGACTGCTCCATCGAATAGGTGTCTGTTGTCGGGGGGCGTCGCTGTATTTCTTCGGGCACACCGAGGTGGGCCGCCAATTGATAGACCTGTGACTTGTAGAGATGCGCGATCGGCTTGAAGTCGGCGGAGCCATCCCCGTTCTTGACAAAGAAACCTAAGCTATGCTCGAGTCGGTTGGGAGTTCCTGCCACAGCATAATTCAAAAGATCCGCGTAGTAGTACTCCATCATCTTGCGCACACGCTGCTTGAAGTTTGTGGCCGCGACGATGCCAAGATAAGCTGTCGAAGAGAGTCTGACCCTCCGCACCTGCCCGTCTGGAGCCTGAATAACAACTGAGTACAGCGAATATGGACTCCCCTCCATCAGGCTCGGCAAGACGATCTTGGACTTCCAGCCCGCCCCATATTCCGGGGCTACAAGGCGCACGGCATCGTCCCGTCTTTGATAGCAGCCAGCGGCGGTGAGCATGGGGCTGATATCCTCGACGACTGAACGTACATCCAACGCACGAGCGACAAGCTGACCCAGCCGAGTGCTCTCGGGGGATGAATCGGTTTCCGGCATGCACAATACCTGCACACGTTCCCTACCGAGCGCATGTGCACACAGGTAGGCAACGACCGTGCTGTCGATACCGCCCGACACGCCGATGACGGCTCCTTTGCGCTTCAAACGGCCGAATACCGCCTCTCGAATGCCTGCAACGATGCGCTCAACCTCTGCTGCGGCGTCCAACCGCAACACATTCTCAGCGTCACCTTGGTGGGCACTCATTTGCTTCGCGCCCTCGCTCACTTGCTGAATCTGCAGGAACTGCCTGAGCGATTTTGGTGCGAAGGTACTTGCGCGACTTTGCTGATAGAGTCGAGGTTGTCGGGAATCAAATCCTCGTTCTCGACTCTTATGCCGAATCTCTCTTCCAGAAAAGACACCAACTCAAGCACGCCCGTTGAATCGATGATTCCAGCATCGAGAAATGACTCGTCATCCGAAATGCCGTCTTCTCGCCCGAATAGGTAGTTCCTAACGACGAACTCACGCAATGTTTGTTCCACTTGTTGCTACCTCAATGAAGACATCAGCCGTGTTTGGCCCGAATATCCTGCGCAGCAGCCGCTGCCAGCTGGGGAAATCGCGATGATTGACAAATCGGTCCAACAGGAGCTGAGTCGACAGAATGCCGACCACGGCCATGTTGTCTCTGACACTAGTTTCGCTGCCATTCCTGAACTTCTGCACGAGTGCAGAGACCGCCTGCGGATCGAATACACCATCCCGCTTTATCTGGTCGGCAGACAGCAGATCATCGGCGTAACTACGAAACGGTCCGATGAAGCACTTCCCGTCTGGAGCCCTGTATGGCTGCTTGTGCCGTTTTCGAATCGTCTCCGGAATCAAGCCATTCGCAGCTTGCTTCAGCAGGTACTTTTGGTCCAATACCTTCATCTTCAATCTGGGCGGCAACTTCGCGGCGAACTCGACCACGCGGTGGTCCAGAAACGGGTAACGCCCCTCCACGGCATGTGCCATCGCGACGCGGTCGCCTTGAGACGAGAGAATATAGCCGGGCAACAAGAAACGGGCTTCCAGGTATTCCGCCTGATTGAACGAGCCCATGCTTGAGAACGATTCCGGCAACAACGCTTCGGAGATCCGCCACGGAATCGTCCATTCGAGTTTCCGCCATTACAGCTTGGGAGAAGAACGCCTTCAGCTTTGACGGTGAGTCCCCATCGCGGCAAGTGCGAAAAGAGCGGATTCTGCAAGGCCTCCTGTGTCACATGAAAGAACCGTTTCAGATACTCCGGGGACTGCCGCTGGATGTTACCCATGTACGGATAAAGCCGCTTCAGCAGCAGCGGACGCCAGGTTGAGTCGAGCCGCCGCCCCCAAAAGCGGCGGATCTTGGCCTCCTTGAAGATGTCGTACCCTCCCAGAATCTCATCCGCACCCTCACCAGTCAGGACCACTTTGAACCCGCTCTTTCTGACAAGCCTGGACAGCAAGGAATAGGGGCGCTGGCGCTGTTCGAAGAACCGGTTGCTCCGTGTGCCATATGACGTCGGGGAATACGTTGCGGACATCGTGAGGGGAGCACACCGTCTCACAATGATCGGTGTCGAGGAATCGGCTGGCTTCCCTCTGGTGTGAGCTTTCATCGTACTCTGGGTCATCGAAACTCACTGAGAAGGTTCTGAGCCTGTCTCCGGCCAGTTTCCTCACCAAGGCGGTCGTCAAGGTGGAATCCAAACCGCCGCTCAGATACGCCCCCACAGGGACGTCCGATCTCAGCCTGAGTCTTGTGGCATCCGCAAGCAGGTCCAGGAGTTGATGCGCTAATTTGGGTTCGTTTTCCTCGGCATAACCGCCTTCTGGCACCATGTCCATGCCCCAGTACTGGAAGACCCGAACACGCTTGTTCTCCAGAATCAGGGAATGGCCGGGGGGCAACTGTTTGATATTCCGGAATGCCGTCCTTGGGGGCAGCGTCACCCAGAACGTGAAAGCTTGATCCAGTGCCTGCAGGTCGAGTTCGCGTGTTACATCGGAGCAGGCCAGGAGAGCTTTGATTTCCGAGCCAAAAAGGAACTTGCCGCCGGCTTCTGTGTAGTAGAGAGGTCGGACTCCCATCCTGTCGCGCGACAGGAAGAGCCGCTGCTTAGGGGCATCCCAAATGGCGAAGGCCCACTGACCGTTCAAGCGGTCTACGCACCGTTCACCCTCCTCCTGATAGAGATGCAGGATCACTTCAGTATCGGAGCGTGTCTTGAAATGGTGGCCCTTCTTGACGAGATCCTCCCTGAGTTCCAGGTAGTTAAAGATCTCCCCATTGAAAGTGATCCAGAGGGTTCTATCCTGGATCTGCATCGGTTGACTGCCGCCATCGATGTCGATAATGCTCAACCGGGCGTGGCCGAGTCCGACAGGCCCGTCGACATGTAACACCTGAGGAGTCGGGTCCACGATGTTGGATCGCATCGATCATCCTCCGAACCAACGGAGCGTCCGAAGAATCACCGTGAAGGCTAACGCTTCCGCAAATCCCGCACATTGAATTCGTCCTCCCGGTCGTAGGGGCCTAGTTGATTCGACGCCTCAGACCGGCAGGAAGCAAACCGACTGCCCTAACTGCAGCTGATCGCAAAGCCCCAGGCATGTATCGTCTGACTGCATTGTCGAGACGGCCACGCTGTCGGTGTCTGATCCTGGCGTCGAGCAATGCAATCTGATCTGCAGTCAGGCGCCAACCTGAGGCGCCGCAATTATCCAGAATGTGGGCCTCAGTATTCCCCTTTGGGATGACGACCACTCCATCCTTGCATAGGCACCAGTTGAGTATGACCTGCGCACGGGACCGTCCGGTCATCCGCGCAATCTCGTCGATAACGCCAGTGGGGTCACAATCAAGGACACGCTGGATGTCGCGACCCAGTGGGCTGTATGCGATGACGGTAACAGCAATCTGGTAG
>CAVQOO010000045.1:0-12080 GCA_963714395.1 Bryobacteraceae bacterium | reverse complement strand
TCGCAACAGCGGCATCAGGCTTCGGCCGTCGATCTTGCGATCGGCGGGCGCCTTCGCCCCGCACGCCTCCGCCAGGTTGGCATCACGTCGATGTGCGCGGCGATCGGCCAATCCTGCCCGGCTTCAGCCTCGCCGGCCAGCGCATGAAGAATGGTACGCGGATCCCCCCTGATAGACCAGGCCCTTTTCGTCCGCGCATCCCGGCGACATACCGCGGTTGCTGCGGTCCGTTATCGGTCATGAAGATCAGGATCGTGTCGTCCACCAGCCCTAACCGCTCCAGCGACTCGATGCAGCTTCGCCACATTTGTCGTCCAGGTTCCGGCACATGCCGTAAACCTTGGCGGTAACTTCGTCCAGCCCCTTCTGCGCGAACGGCTTCCAGAACGAATCTTCGATTTCTAATGGCGTATGGGGGGCGTTGGTCGGCAAATACGCGAAAAACGGCTGGCGCTGGTTCTTCTCGATGAATTGGATCGTTTCCCGGAAGAAGATGTCGATACAGTACCCTGACGCTTCTCCCACCTGCCGTTCACCTTCAGCATCGGATCGTGATAGCGGTTGCCCGGCGGGTCCGAAGGCTGCGTCAGTCCTCCGCCCGTGCACACCACCGACTCGTCAAACCCCTGGTCCATCGCCCGCATCGGTAACAATCACCCAGGTGCCACTTGCCGAAAATGCCAGTGCGGTATCCGGCAGTCCGCAGCACTTCCGCCAGCGTCACCTCGTCCGGATACATCATCGAGCGGCCGAGAAAGGTATCGACGACGCCTGTCCGGTAGTTATACCGGCCGGTCATCAGCGATGCCCGCGTCGGCGAGCAACCGGGCACACCTGGAACTGGGTGAACTGCACGCCTTCAGTCCCGATCCTGTCCAGGTTCGGTGTGCTGCAGGTGCGGATTGCCATGCAGCGACAGATCCCGTAGCCCTGATCGTCAGAGATGCAGAGATCACGTTCGGCGGCCGCCGCCCTGCGCGAATGCCGGCGCGACCAGCGGTGCCCATCATTTCACGTCGAGTCAGCATGACATCAGTACCTCTCGATAACTCTGTCACGGATATGTCGCGCAGCGCCGCTTGCACTTTCAGCCGTCGAAGAAGATCCTCGGGCAACGCCCTGCTTCGTCGCAAAAAGCAGAGGCGCCCGAAGCCGTCTCCCGGCCCGGGCGCCTTGCTCAAACAGCCAAAATAGGACTAGGCTCTTGGCGCCTTGTCCACGATCTTGAAACTGGCTTCGTCGAAATACAGCACCTTGCCCTGACGGTAGCTCTGCACCGCCATGGTGATCGCAACCTGTGCCTTGGCAGCCGTCTCAACGTCCAGCCGCGGCTTCTGCCTCGACCGGATACAATCCAGGAAATTGCCGATGTGCGACATCATCGCGTCGTCTTCTTCCACGGCGATCTTGATCGGCTCGTCACCCCACTTAGCCTTGTACTCGGCGTTGATCACGCGCTTCTCCGGCTTCACCGTGATGAACGGCGAGTAGCCCTCGAAGCGCCCGTGCTCCACCATGACGAGCGTCCCCTCGTGGCCGCGGATCAGCCCCGGAATATGTTCGGAGTTGGCCATGCACGAGCTGAGGACCACCGAAAAACCCTTCTTGTATTCGGCCATCAGATGGAACGTGTCGGGCACCTCGCGCTCATCCTTGAACTGGTAGATGCCGCCTGAGCCGGCCACCCGGTACGGATACTGCGCCTCGCTCCAGCAGATGTTCATCGGCGCCATCACATGGAAGAAGAGGTCGGTCGCGATGCCGCCTGAGTAGTCCCAATATTTGCGGAAGCGGAAGAAGCGGTCGGCGTCGTACGGACGCTTCGGGTTGGACGAAGCCTGCGTGAAGGTCTTCCAGTCGATGTAGTCTTCACCGGTCTTGTCCGGTCCTGCGTTGGGGTCGATCTTCCAGTTCCACTCGCCTTCCGTCGAGTTTCGATGATAGGAGCCCTGGCTCATCAGCATGGTTCCCAGCATTCCGTCGGCGATCGCCTTCCGCGCCTTCCACCATTGATCGCCCGAAGTGGTGTGCGAACCCACCTGGATCAGCCGCTGCGTTTCCTTCACGGTGTCAATCAACTGCTTCACCTCTTCCACCGTGTGGCACATCGGCTTCTCGAGGTAGACGTCTTTGCCCTTGTCCATCGCCGCCAGCGCAACCTTGGCGTGCCAGTGGTCCGGCGTGGCTACGATGACTGCGTCCACGTCCTTGCGCTCCACGACGGCGCGCCAGTCCAGCGTGCCTTCGCACTTGAACCGCTCCTTGGCGATGTTCACGCGCTTCTGATACACGTCGCAGACGCCGACGATCTGGCAGGCGTTGTTGTTCGCCTGCGAATATTTGTCAAACCGCTCGGCTACGTAGAATCCGCGTCCGCCAACGCCAACCACGGCAACATTGATGCGGTCGTTTGCGCCGATCACACGGCCCGGACTGGTCCTGTTGACGGATTTGGCGGCGGCCGGAAGGCTGGCGGCCAGTGCGGCCGTCGCGGCCGCGAATTGACGCCTTGTGGCTTGTGAGTCGGACATGAGAGCTTCTCCTGACAGGGGATGGGGATCGAAAGACACTTCTATCTTATAACCGCGGGCGTCCGGACGCACTCATTCGGCCGCGTAGGAGTATGATGACGCTGACTGGAGGACTCGGATCCAATGGAGACTCTCGCGGCGTCCTGGTGGCTGTGGGTGCTGCTGGGCCTGGTGCTGCTGGCCGGCGAACTGCTCACCCCGGGCGGCTTCTACATCTTCTTCTTCGGCATCGGCGCCATTGTCGTTGGCGTGCTCAAACTCGCCGGCCTTCCCATGGGCCTGGCAGTTGAGGGAATCGTCTTTGTGGCCATATCGGTGCTCGCGCTGGCATTCTTCCGACGACCTCTCATGCAGAAGTTCAACACCTTGTCCCCCGGAGTCCCCGTCGACGAACTGACTCGCGAAATCGCTGTCGCACTCGAGCCCATCGCCCCCCGGGCGCTCGGCAAAGTCGAGCTGCGCGGAACCTCATGGAGCGCGCAGAACCTCGGCGATCAGACGATTCAGAAATCGGCACGCTGCAGCGTCGTGCGCGTCGACGGATTGAAACTGGAGATCCGCGCCCTCGAAACATAGGTCCATCCGGACGCAAGGAACATTCATGGAATTCACTGGCACTCTGTTGGTCGTCTTCTTCCTCGTCATCGTCGCCATCACGATCCTGGCCAAAACCGCCGTGGTCGTGCCCCAGCAATCCGGTTATGTCATCGAACGCCTCGGCCGCTATGCCGGAACCCTGCAGGCCGGTTTCCACATCCTCGTCCCCTTCGTAGACGTCATCCGCTACAAACAGACCCTGAAGGAGCAGGCCCTCGACATCCCAGAGCAGGTCTGCATCACGCGCGATAACGTCCAGGTCGGCGTCGACGGCATCCTCTACCTCAAGGTCCTCAACCCCGAACGCGCCTCCTACGGCATCTCCGACTATCAGTTCGCCATTCGTCAGTTAGCCCAGACAACCCTGCGCAGCGAGATCGGCAAGATCGATCTCGACAGAACATTCGAAGAACGCACCAACATCAACACCAGCGTCGTATGCGAACTCGATAAGGCCACCGAGCCTTGGGGCGTCAAGGTCCTCCGCTACGAGATCCGCACCATCGCTCCACCACAGGACATCCTCTCCGCCATGGAAAAGCAGATGCGCGCCGAACGCGAAAAACGCGCTGTCATCCTGCAATCCGAGGCTGCCCGCGAATCGATGATCAACAACGCCGAAGGCGACAAGCAGAAGGTCATCAAAGCCTCTGAAGCCCGCAAGCAGCAACAGATTAACGAAGCAGACGGCCAGGCATCCGCAATTCTCGCCATCGCCAACGCCACCGCCGAAGGCATCCGCCGCGTCGCCGAAACCATCAACGGGCCTGGCGGCCTCGAAGCAGTTCAGCTCCGCGTCGCGGAACAGTACATCGGCGAATTCGGCAAGCTCGCCAAGACAACCAACACCCTCATTGTGCCCGCCAACGCCGCCGACATCTCCTCCATGCTCGCCACTGCCATGACCGTCATTCGCAAATCCGGCGCGCCCCGCCCCGAGCCTCCATCGGCGACACTACAAGGGTGAGTGTAGAAACCGAAGTCAAGCTCAAGTCGCCGTCCCCCGGAGCGCTCCGCGAACTCCTCGACAAGGCTGGCTTCCTCCAGGTCCACGAACGCGCCTTCGAGGCTAATACTGTCTTCGATACTCCCGATCAATCGCTGCTCGCCAAGGGACACCTCCTGCGTCTCCGCGAGTTCCGCGGCCAGGCCATCCTCACCTTCAAGGGAGCCGCTCTGCCAGGCCCTCACAAGTCCCGCCCCGAATTCGAAACCGCTGCCTCAGACCTCCATGCCCTCCGCCTGATCATCGAAGCGCTCGGCTACCAACCTTACTTCCGCTACGAAAAATTCCGCACCTCCTTCCGCCGCCCAGGTGATTCAGGCCACGCTGTCCTCGACGAGACTCCCATCGGCGTCTTCCTCGAACTCGAAGGCGAATCCGCTTGGATCGATAGCACCGCCGCCGAGCTCGGCTTTGCCCCGCAAGACTACATCACTGCTTCCTACGGCACGCTCTGGAGAGAGTATTGTTCCTCCTCAGGCAGCGCCTCCGGCAACATGGTCTTCGCCGCATAGCCTTGTAACTGGGCAAGTCGCATCAGCCAGGCATCGGTGGTTTCACCTAGTCGCCCTCCTTTTATCCCTCAGTACAGCGCTTTCTCTTCGCTCTCGAAATACTTCGGTGATACGATCCTCCTGAAGCGTGGTCCGTCCAACCCGACGGACTCCGCCCGCCAGGTATTTCCGGAGGAAGCCGATCGAGATGATTTCGTTCATCTTGAGTGCGTTGGTGATTGTCTTCTCCTTCGCACTCTTTGCATACTGGTTCCGTTATAGCTGCATCCTGATCCTCCGCACCAGGACGACGACGGATTTCGGTGGAGCGCTGACAGCCAATTCGGATCTGACCTTCGATCAGATTCAGCGAGAGTTGGAATCCAGCACCGCCGAAGGGGATCTCGCCGCGTTCCGGCAAGCATTGGAAAGGGATTTTTCCTTTGTCACGACCCTGCTCGCGAAAGCGCCTGGGGTCAATGAGCAATTCTCCGAGATCGAACAGTGGATGCTCCAGGCCGACTATCGCGTGATGCAGGCTTGGGACAATGCGTCGCGAAGGCTGGTTGGACAGCCATCGCGCCGGGCAATAGAGGAGATGTCGGCGATCGTGGCGTTCTTCGCCAATGTCGCCGGCGAGTCAAGCGTGCTGCCAAGCAGAGCCTGATTTCGAGTACTGATTCCGTAACTTCTTTGAAGGCGGCCTCCGGGCCGCCTTTTTCGTTGCCTACAATACAAGTATCGTGTCTCATCCAGCTCCAATGCCCGAACTAGTCGCACACCTCGACCGCGTCCGCGCCGAGATCGCCAAGATCATCGTCGGCCAGCAGGACGTCGTCGACGGCGTGCTGATCTGCCTCCTCTCCGGCGGCCATGTCCTGCTGGAAGGCGTTCCCGGTCTGGGCAAGACCACTCTACTCCGGACCCTGGCCCGCGTCCTCCACCTGCGGTATTCACGCATTCAGTTCACCCCTGACCTTATGCCAGCCGACATCATCGGCTCCATGGTCATGGAAACCGCCGACGGCGGCGCCAAGAGCCTTCGCTTCCAGCCCGGCCCCATCTTCTCCAACCTTGTCCTGGCCGACGAGATCAACCGCGCCACTCCCAAGACGCAGTCCGCCCTGCTCGAAGCCATGCAGGAAAGAACCGTCACTTCCGGCTCCAACACCCATCAACTCGAGGCGCCCTTCCTCGTCATGGCCACCCAGAATCCCATCGAAATGGAAGGCACGTATCCGCTGCCCGAAGCTCAGTTCGATCGATTCCTGATGAAGATCCTGGTTGACTACCCCAGCCGCGAAGAGTTGAACCGCATTGTCGACCGCACCATTCAGCGCGACGAGCCCGAGCTCTCCCAGATCATGGACCGGCAGGAGATTCTCACCCTCCGGCGCGCCTGCCGCGAAGTGCTCATCGCGCCCCATGTTCAGGACTTCGCCGTCACGCTCGTCATGTCCACGCAACCCGGCACGCCAGGTGCGCACGCCCTCTCCAACCGCTATATCCGCTACGGCTCCAGCCCGCGCGGCGCTCAGGCGCTGGTCGAGTGCGGGCGTGTCTACGCCTTCATGCGAGGCCGCGCCCATCTCTCCGTCGACGACGTCGCCGCAATCGCCCCCTCCGTGCTCCGCCACCGCATCATCCTCAATTTCGACGCCCACGCCGACAATCAGACGTCAGAGACCCTGCTCAAGGAGATTATCGCCTCCGTCAGCACTCTGGTTCGCGCATAATGCGGGAGGAGAAGTCCACCGATGCCTGCGCCGCTGCTTGACCGACCGCTGCTCGAACGTCTCGAGCGGCTCACCCTCCGATGGCACAAGTCATTCCGCGGGCTCGTCGGCGGCCACAACACGTCACGCTATGCCGGCCCGGGCCTGGAGTTCCTCGACCATCGCCATTTCCACCAGGGCGACGATGTCCGCGCTGTCAACTGGCGCGCCTACATGCGGCTCGAGAAGATGTTCCTCAAGCTATTCCAGCTCGAACCCAGAACACCCATCCGCATGTTGCTCGACGCAACTGCCTCCATGGCCGCTCCTCCGGATAAGTTCGAATACGCCAAGAAGATTGCAGCCGCGCTCATCTACATCGGCTTGGTGCGCCACGACGCCATAGTCATTCAACCCTTCCGAGAACGCCTCGATGAGCCTCAACTCGCTTCCGGCGGCAGGCACCGCTTCGGTCCTGTCAACGATTTCCTCGCCGCCCTGGCCCCCGGCGGCCGCTCCAATCTCCTCGAAGCCGCGCGCCAGTTCATCGGCGCCTATTCACGTCCAGGCCTGCTCATCATCGTCTCCGACTTCCTTGACGACCAGGACGCACTCAAACCCCTCGAATACCTCGCCGACTTCGGACACGAACTCCTCCTCCTCCAGGTCTGGGACGATCGCGAGCGCCGCCCCGAACTCTCCGGCGAAATCTCCCTCGAAGACGCCGAAACCGGCGCTGCCCTCGACCTCGCCCTCGACGCAGATTCGTGCCGCCTTTACGCCGAGGCCTTTGACCGCCATTCCGGGCGCCTCGAAGACCTCGCCCTCCGCACCGGCGGTCGCTACGCCGGTCTCGCCACCTCCATCGCCATCGATGAGGCCATCTTTACCGCCCTGGACCGCGCCGGCGCGTCCATGGAACGCGCCATAAGGAGCGCCTGACTCCCTCGTGTTTCTGTTTAACCTCTCTTGGATCGAATTCTCGGCGCTGTTCGCCGTCCTGGGCGGCGCGACCCTCGCCCTCTACCTGCTCACCCGCATGCGCCGCCGCATCGTCGTTTCGACCCTGCGATTCTGGCAGGCGGCTCAGCAGGACCTTGAACAAAGGCGTCGCCGGAGAATCGATCAGCCCTGGTCGCTCCTCATGCAGTTGATTGCCTTGGCCTGCCTCCTGCTCGCCTTGGCTCAACCCCGCTGGGGCGCCCGCGGCGGCGCTGGTCTCGATCACGTTCTCATCGTCGATCACTCCGCATGGTCCGCCGCTCGCGCCTCCAACCGCACTCTCCTGGACGAAGCACGACGCCTCTCCCTGGCCTGGCTCCAGACCCTCCCCCGCGAGGATCGCGTCATGCTCGTCGAAGCCTCCGCCCTGGCCACGCCCGCCACCGGCTTCGAAGAGAATCGCGAGAAAACCCGCGCCGCCCTCGCCGCCCTCCGGCCCGCCGCCACTGCCCTCGACCTCGAGCCCGCCTTCGACCTCGCCCGGCAGGTCCAGCGCCTGCCCGGCAATAGCGCCGGTGAAATCGTCTACGCCGGATCTGCCCGCACCCTGGACGGTTCCAACCTGAACCCTCCCTCCAACCTTCGCTGGCTCCCTGTTCTCGACAAGCCCCTCAACACCGCCCTCGCCCGCGTCCTCGTCCGGCGCGGCTTCGATGATCCCTCGCGTTGGGACGCCACTGTCGTTGTCCGCAATGACGGCCCTTCCCCTCGCCAGATCCCGCTCACCGCCGGCGTCGGCGGTTCTCTCGTCTATTCCGATCTCCTCGCTCTTCCAGCTTCCGGCGAAGCCTCTGCCACTTTCGCCTTCCGCGCCGGAGCCGCCGGCTGGCTCGAAGTCCGCGCCGATTCCCGCGACAATCTCGCCTCCGATAACCGCCTCTCTGTCGAGTTGCCCGCGCCCCATCGCCAGACCGTCGCCATCTACACCGGCGATCCTGCCCAATGGCACCCCCTCATCGAATCCGCCCCCCAGTTGATCGCGCGCTATCTGCCCCCCGCCGACTTCGGTAAGCCAGTCGAGGCATCGCTACTCATCGTCGATGGATTCACACCCACCTCTCCGCCCAGCCTGCCCGCCCTCATCGTCCAGGGCGGCGCACGCCCCGTGGCCGGCCAGTCCATCACGCGCTGGAACACTCAGCACCCAGCCACGCGCGGCCTGCGAACCCGCGATCTGCGCCTTCCCCCAATCACCCCGTTGACCGCCTACCCCGGAACCGCCGTCCTGGCTGAATCAGCTTCCGGCCCGGCCGCCCTCGCCGAGGAGCGCGACAAGTCGCCCCGCATCATCCGGCTCGGTTTCTCACTCGCTGCCCCAGCCCTGCGCTACGACCTCTCCACTCCGCTCCTGTTTGCCAACCTCCTCGCCTGGCTTGCGCCCAACTCCTTCGCCACGGCAGGAAATCATCGTCGCCTCTCCAGGCACGGCCACTCTCGAACTGCCCGAAGCATTCGACCGCTCGCGCGTCGAGGTTGTCGCCGAAGACGGCGCCAAGCTTCCCTTCACTCTCGCTGGCCGCACGCTCAGCTATTTCGCTGCGGACCCCGGTAATGTCCGCGTCCGCTGCCCGAACCTGGAGATCGTCAACGCACTCACTCTCGCCTCTGCGCGCGGCGTCCCCTGGGAGCCGCCCAGTGCCGCTCCCCGCGGCCCCGGCGCGCCTGCCGCTTCCACTCCGCTGCCCAAAGACCTCTGGCGACTCTTCGCTGTACTCGGCGCGATTCTCCTGTTCATCGAGTGGCGCATCTTCGGCCGCCGGCTGCTCTGGCTCAAGGTGGCCGCCGTCGCCGCCGCTCTGCTCTCCACCGTCTGGCCGGATCTCGCCGTTCACGAAACCAAGATGGCTGTCGCCGCCCTGGTCGACACCTCCGCCTCCATCAGTGCCCGGGACCTCGCCCGCGCCTCCGAGTTCGTCTCCTCACTGGAATCCTCGCGCGGCCGCCATATCGTCCGCACGATGCCCTTCGCCCGCGGCCTGCGCCAGCCCAACGCGGTCGAATCCGCCGCCGGCTGGAAGTTCGCCTCAACCGCCGGCGAGCCTGGTCGTGCGACCGACCTGGAAGCCGCACTCCGCGACGGCGCCGCCGCGCTGCCCGCCGGATTGGTTCCCCGCCTCGTCCTGCTCAGCGATGGCCGCGAAACCCAGGGCGCCATCACCCGCGCCGTCTGGCAGGCCGCCCGTCTCGGCATCCCCGTCGACACTTTCGCCCTCGAAGGCCGCCCCGCGCCGAAACTGCGCCTCGACTCCGTCCGCCTGCCCGGCCTCGCCTTCACCGGTGAACGGATTCCAGTCGAACTGGCGGTAACCAGCCCTGAAGCGGCCGACGCCACCCTCGAAGTCCAGGCCGAATCCCGAACCCTCGGCTCCACCCCCGTCCGCCTGAACGAAGGCTCCAATCAGCTCCGCGTCACTGCCTCCATCGCCACTCCGGGAGCCATCAACCTCGCTCTCATGCTCCGCTCCCAAAAGCTGGGCGACGTCAGCTTCGAACAGGCTCTCTCCATTCGCCGCCCTCGCGTCCTCTACCTCACCCAGGATGCCGCCGGCATGGAGGGCCACTTCATCTCCACTCTCGAATCCGCCCAATTCGAGGTCGTCTCCAACCAGGACTTCGCGCACCGCCCGCCTCGACGACTACCAGGTCGTCGTCTTCAACAACTGGGACCTCGAGGCCATCAACGCCGCTCGCAAGACCGACATTGAACGCTACGTCCAGCGCGGCGGCGGCGTTCTGGTCATCGGCGGCGAACAGAACATGTACGTCGACAAAAAGGGCGCTCCGCCGGACGCCCTCGAACGCGCGCTGCCCGCCAACGTCGCGCCGCCGCGCTCGCCCGAAGGCACCTGCGTCATCCTCATCGTCGACAAGTCGTCGTCCATGGAAGGCCGCAAGATGGAACTGGCCCGCCTGGCCGCCATCGGCGTCATCGACAACCTGCGCCCCATCGACCATGTCGGCGTCCTGATCTTCGACAACTCCCATTCCAGTGGGCCGTGCCCATCCGCCGCGCCGAGGACCGCACGCTCATCAAGCGCCTGATCGCCGGCATCACGCCCGACGGCGGCACGCAGATCGCGCCCGCGCTCGCCGAAGCCTACAAGCGCATGCTCACCGCCACGGGCGCCTACAAGCACATCGTGCTGCTCACCGACGGCATCTCGCGAGGAGGGCGACTCGCATCACCCTCGCCAAGGAAGCCGCCACCAAGCGCATCACCATCTCCACCGTCGGCCTCGGCCAGGACGTCAACCGCGCCTACCTCGAAAAAGTCGCCGCCGCCGCCAAGGGCAAGTCCTACTTCCTCACCGACCCCTCCGGCCTGGAGCAGATCCTCCTCAAGGACGTGCTGGAGCACACCGGCTCCACCACCGTCGAGAAATCGCTCACCCTCAAGACCATCCGCCAGGCCGAGATCCTCGACGGCCTCGGCCTCGACGATGCGCCCGCCCTGAAGGGCTACGTCCGCTTCGATGCCAAGCCGACCGCCGAAATGCTCCTCTCCGTGCCGGGAGCCGACGGCACCGAAAAGGACGATCCGCTCCTCGTCCGCTGGCAGTACGGACTCGGCCGCGCCGCCGTCTTCACCTCCGACGCCAAGAGCCGCTGGGCCGAGGCATGGGTCTCCTGGAAGGGCTACGACAAGTTCTGGGCCAACATCGTGCGCGACCTCCTGCCCCATGGCATGCCCGGCCTCGCCCAGCTCACCTTCGACCCAGCCTCAAAACAACTTACTGCCGCCTACAGGATTCCCCAGGGCATCGACGCTCCCGCCGCCCCGCCTGCCCTCTACGCCCTCGGACCCGACGGCTTCCAGGTGCCGGTCAAGGCCGAACGCACCGGCGCCGACACTTTCCGCGCCAGCGTCCCCATCGGCCCTCGCCGCGGTCTCTTCCGCGTCCGTCCGCTAGAGGAATCTCGCGCCTTCCCCGAGATCGGCCTTTATCTGCCGGAAGCAGAGCTCACTTCCTACGGCGCCGATACTGGACTGCTTAGGCAGATTTCCGCTTACACAGGCGGCCGCTTCAACCCGGAACCCAAACAGGTCTTCGACCCCGGCGCCCGCTCCCTGCCCTCCTCCCTGCGCCTCTGGCCTGCCTTGCTGATCCTGGCCATCGTTCTGAACCTCGCCGAACTCGCCTGGCGCCGCCTCCGCCAGCCCGCTCTCCTACGCCGCCCCGCCGCTCCCGGAACCCTCGCCGACGCCGCCTGACGAATCCCCCGAGCCCTCACACAACTTAAGTGCAACCGGTTGCATTAATCGATTGACACTAGTCACGCCTTTGTATATAGTTTTCCCAAGTACGGTTTACCGCGTTACGCGCGGTAAGCCAAGAAGTCAGAGAATTCGGGGGTTCATCCATGCAGAGAACTCTGGGCGTTGGGGGCTTTGTATCAGCCGCCTTGTGCGTCCTTTCCTTCGTTTCCTCACCAGCCCATGCTCAACAGATTTCTGGTTCGATCACGGGCACGGTCAAAGACTCACAACAGGCAGTTATTGCTGCCGCCAAAGTAACTCTCGTCGATATCGCGCAGGGAGCCAATCGCTCCGTCACCACCGGTCCCGATGGGGTCTTTGTGTTTACTCCTGTGCAACCGGGCAACTACCACGTGACAGTGGAAGCACCTGGTTTTAAAAAGTACGAACAAACGGACGTGAGGCTTTCAGCCAGCGACCGCATGACGCTTGGCGACCTCGTGATGTCAGTCGGCAACCTGACTGAAGTAGTCACCGTCG
>CAVQOO010000044.1:0-10900 GCA_963714395.1 Bryobacteraceae bacterium | reverse complement strand
TGTGCTGCAGGCCATGATCCTGACCAGGGACGAGAAGATGGTGCTGACGCCGACCTATCACGTGTTCGAGATGTTCAAGGCCTACCAGGACGCTAACGTGCTGGCCATCGACCTCAAGTCGCCGTGGTACAACAAAGACGCCTCCACCATGCCCGCGGTGAGCGCCTCGGCCGTGCGCGGCAAGGACGGCCTCGTACACATCGGCCTGGTGAACGTAGATCCGAACCGCGCAATCGCCATCACGGCCAAGCTGTCCGGCCCGATTGGCACGACTGTCAGCGGCCGCGTGCTCACCGCGCCGGCCATCAACTCACACAACACGTTCGAGTCCGCGGCGGTCAAACCGGCGGCGTTCTCGGGCGCCAATGTCGAATCGGGCGTGCTGAAGGCCGTATTGCCGCCGAAGTCAGTGGTCGTGCTGGATCTAAAGTAGCTGTTTGAGCTTATCGAGGTTCCTTCTCCTCGATCCGGTACAGATGCGTTCGCGTCCGCAGATAGAACGCCTTCCCCGCAATTGCCGGCGACGCCATGAATCCGTCGTCGAGTCGATTCTCGCCCAGCTGCTCAAACACCCGTCCGGGCTTGAGCACGACTGTCCTGCCGTCCTCGCTGAAGAACCACAGCCTGCCATCCGCGTACACAGGCGACGCCGAGTACTCACCGCCAATCCGCTGCTGCCACACCTGTTCCCCGGTCTTGGCATCGATACAACTCGCAATGCCCGTGTCGCCGATCATGTAGATCAAGTCATCCACCAACAGAATGGACGGCTTATTCGGAACGCCTCGTCTTCACCTTCCACGCCACGTGAGTATCGGTGATCACACCCTCGCCGCCCGTGCGTACCGCGAACAACTGCCCGGCGGCAAAGCCCGTCGGAAAGAAGATCATCCCGTGGCCGATCACCGGGCGCGTGCTCGCCGAATGCTGGGCGCGCTCTTCCACACGCCACAGTTCCTTCCCCGTAAGAGGATCGTACGAATACGCAGCCTTCGCCCCCAGACTGATCATTTCCCAGCGACCGTTAATCCGCTCGACATGCGGCGTCGAAAAGGCCTTGCGCATGATCGCCCTCGGCGGCGGGCTTCCCGTTCTGGTCCAGATCCTGGAAATCGATCGACCGATTGGTTTGCCAGACCGTCTTCCCGGTCCTCTTGTCGAGCGCCATCACGAACTGATAGTCGCTGCCATCGAAGTGCATCAGCAGCAGGTTGCCGAACAGGACCGGCGACGATCCGGCGCCGCGGAAGTGGTTGCACTCAATGTCGCGCCGCTCCCACAAGACCCGAAACGTCTTCGTATCGATGCAGGCCGTGCCTGCGGAGCCGAACGTGACGTAGGCTCGCCCGTCTTCGATCACCGGCGTCGGCGAAGCAGGCGTGTTGAACGGATGCACGAACTGCGGCTTCGCAACGTCGAACAACTTCCAATCCCGGATAATCTTCCCGGTGTCACGGTCGATGCAGAGCACGAACAGTTCCCGCCCGTCCTTGCTCGCGGAGGTGAGCCAGATCTGTTTCCCGATAGATCACGGGCGAAGACCAACCCCGGTCGTGAATCGCGGTCTTCCAGACGACGTTCCGCGTTTCGCTCCACTGCAGAGGCAGGCCGCGCGAATCGGAATGCCCGGTGCCGTCGGGCCCGCGAAACTGCGGCCAAATCTCGCCCCCGCGCATCAGCGGACACGCCAGGGTCAGCAGAAGGACAGGGAGGAGCTTGGTCATTGTTCCACTCCGACGGATGGTCTCACTAAGCAAGTGATTACTCGGCCCAGACGCACTGACATTGTGGAGATATTAACAAACTAACGTGGATCGGCATCCAAGAGGCGAAGATAGCGGATATTCTTGCCTGTTACTCCTCGACATGATATAGCAGGGGTAGTAACTGCGCTCCTCGGGCGCACGTTCGGAGGAACACTTGAGACAATTTCGGAGGACGTGGCTCTTGTCCACGCTAATGCTTGCGGGATTCCTGCAAGCCCAGTCAGTCGACCTTCAGGTTGAACTGATGAATTCGGTCGGCACTGACACCAGCCGCAAAGGGGACCTGATCTCCGGTCGGGTTTTGTCGCCCCCCCAACTGCAGGGCGACATCGTGGAAGGCAAGGTCACGGAGTCCAAGTCCGGGGCCAAACTTGGCGGCCAATCGGCGTTCTCATTCAGCTTCGACACGCTCAGGCATGGCGGCTCGGCGATTGCGATCAACTCGCAGCTCAAGTCCGCGATGAATTCCAAGGGGCAGGCCAATGTCGACGAAGAAGGGCGCGTCGTGCGCCGTGCCAGCGGCAATGTGGCTAAGGCGGCGGGCGGAACCGGCGTCGGCGCCCTGGTGGGCGGCCTGGCTGGCGGGGGAAAAGGTGCGGCGATCGGCGCTGCGGTCGGGGCAGGGGCGTCGATCGCCCTAATCCAGATTGCCGCCGATGCGCCCAATATCCGGTTCGGCGCAGGGAGCCGCATCGTGATCGAAGCGAAGGCTCGCGACAATTCCTCGTTGACGGCATTGGCGGCTAACCGGCCAGCCCCGGCCGCAGCTCCTGTCGCTGCCGCTGCACCGGCTGTGGTCCAGCCTCAGGCGGCTGTGGCGGTGGCGCCCTCGGCCCCGCCTGCGGCTTCACCGGGATCCACCCCGCAGCCCGAGTTCACCACCCTCAAGTCAGCCTTTGTGCCCGGCGAGAAGACCATCTTCTACGACGATTTCACCGACATGACCGCAGACGACGCGCCGCCGCACTTTAAGGTCAGGGGCGCCGCGCCGGAGCTGCGGGCCAGCGGCAATGATCGCCAACTGACGGTAATCACTCAAAGGAGTTCACTTTTCCCGAACATCACCGCACTTCCGAAGAACTTCACTTACGAGAATCGAGATCAAGGTTGAGCCAATCTGGGCCGCGCGATCGTCAACTTGATCCTGCTCTCGAAAGACAAAACAGATCTTCCACCTGGTTCGTTACGCGTGGCGCGGCCTAGTCGACGTGGTGGCATCCGCTCAGGGCGCCCTACCAGGAATTGGGCCGGAAGCGAATTCCCATAACTTGGAACGAGCCGGTGAAGATCGCGTTGTGGATTCAGGACGGGCGTGATTCGGGTCTTCGTCAATGGCGAAAAGCACCTGGATTTCAACCAGGTGAGATGCCGCCGATCGACAAGGTCGAGTTTGCGCACGAATTCCATGGCGTCCCAATACTCGATCGGCTACCGCTCGATGCGGTTCGCCGAATCGACGCCGGACTTCAGCCAGGTGATCAGCTCGTCGGGCCGCTACGTGACGCACGGCATCCTGTTCGATACGGGTAGCGACCGGCTGAAGCCGGAGTCCGCGCCGGTAATCCAGACCATCTCCCGCGGCCTGGAGACCAACCCGAACCTGAAGCTGCTCATTGAAGGCCACACAGATTCGGTGGGAAACGCCGCCCAGAATCTGGATCTCTCCAAACGCCGTGCGGAAGCCGTGAAAACGGTGCTTGTGAGCCAGTTCCATATCGACGCCGCGCGGCTCTCCTCCGCGGGACTCGGCGCCACCAAACCAATCGACTCAAACGACACCCCGCAGGGTCGCTCGCAGAACCGGCGCGTGGAGCTGGTCAAACAATAGCGGCGGCGCTCGATGACCACCACAAAGGTGGATCGATAACTGCCTTTTCAAACTCATCGGTGTCGTGACTGCAGTGATGTAGTTTCACCGCCCAGCGCACGCCGCTGCACCGCGTCCAGCCACATCACCCGGATCAAGGCGCTGCCGGGATAGACCACGCGCCAGTACCGGGTGAACGCCTGCCGTGACGCATCGTCTGTGGCCAGCACGCGGGTCTCCGTCATCACTTTGCACCATCCAGGCTCAGCGGGCTCGACCCGCAAGTTGAACGCTATCTTCGCATAACCGGCACTGGCGAACGAGCGGAATTCTTCGGCGTTCCGAATCGCGGTGGGCCGTTCGTTCATCCAGGGCCTGCCGACATTGCCGGCCACGAATTCGACGTCCGTCCGGGCGAGCAGGGTAAAGTTCGCGCCAGGACCTGTCATCGTTGCCAGCACGGGCTTGGGTTTGAATTTCACTTGCTTAGCTGCACGCAGCGACATCAGCGTCTGAAGGCCTCGAATGTCCGAAAAAGTCACTTCCTCGGCCGCGCGCCGCACCATTTCGCTCGACCCCTGCACCCGGATTTCATGCCGCTCGCTGCGGTCGAATTCCGGCATCACGCGGTCGAGTTCGCTAGTCCCGCTTGCCTGCTTCGGTCGCTCCCGCCGCCGGCCACATGAGCGTCCCTGCTCCGATCACCATTCCCGCCACCGCAACCAGCGCTCCTGCACTTCTTGTCGTTATCCCTGCGAACCTCAGCGGGACAACCAGCGAGATCAGCCCCGCGAGAACCGTTACTAGACCCATATAGAACACCACGCTTGGCGCCCAAAAGTCCGCAAAACGGGACCAGAGCCACAGAAGGAAGGAACCCGCGACCAACACTGTCAATAAAGGCACAATGGGCTTTCGGTTTGTCATCACCAAAGCTAACGTCCTTCCGCGCCTGAGAGTTCCTTGATCTTGACGTCCAAATAGACTGCAGGATCCGGCGGTGCCTTTCCGGCCGCGGATTTGGGCTTTGAGTTGGCGGTGTTGCCGATTCAACCTCGCCTGGAGTTGGCGCGAATTGAGGTAGCCGAGTCTGAACCTCCGAACAGCAACTGCTGAAAGAGGCTCTCACGGATTGATTCGCGATGATCGAATTCTGCGGCTCTCCGATGAGTGCATTGGTTTGAGGCAATTTGCGCCAGAAGCCGCAGGGCCTCGGCCAGGCTTCGATCCTCTTCATTCCGGTATCGGACGCTGATAAGCCCGACACTGTGCGGCTCTTCGATGTAGGCGCGCTGCCCGGTGCGGGAGAGCCTGAGGCAGATCCGCGAACCATCGGAGCTGTGGGCCGAAAAGAGGCTTAGAGAAACTCCATTGAGTTCAGCACGGAATTCGCTGGCCTCGCTCTCACGCCATACAAGCGAAGTCTCGTCCTCCTGCGACGATTGAATGAGGTACTGCACGAGGTAAAGATCGCTGACGGGCATAGAATCACCCTCCAGTTGCAGGTGCAGGCACTGGGACGGCATCCCGGTAGCTGAATGCGAGCAATGGCGGAGCCAGAACCGTGGTTGCCAACGCCGTGAAGACCACCACGCCATAGACCGTGGCGGAGATCGCGCCCATCGCGAGCCCGATTTGGGCGACGACCATCCCCACCTCCCCTCTAGGGACCATTCCGAGGCCGACGCGCATCGCCTGGCGAGCCCCAAGACGAAACGCTCCCGCGCCGCATCCCACCAATTTCGAGAAAATCGCGACGAATAGGATCATGCCGGTGAGCAGAACTGTGCTGCGATCACGGAAGACGCCTGGATCGATCTTCAGGCCGATGCCCACCAGGAAGAAGGGCACCAGCAGTTCCGTTGTGCCGTGTACGAGCGTGTGCACGCGCCGGCCGACACTCTCGCCAAGGCTCAACCCAGCCAGGAACGCTCCGACGATTGCGGCAATGCCTGTCCAGAGCGCCATGACCGACAGGCCGAACAGCAGCGTGATTGCCAGGTGGAACTGGGCCTCGGAAGAGCGGAGCTTCGATTCCAGGATGGGAACGGCGCGACGGGCCGTGCGATGGCCGAAGTGACCGAGCACGATCATGAACACAATCGGCATCACCGCTGTGAGGACGAGGTCCCCCGCGTGAATCTTTCCCTTTGCCAGCCCGCTGACAACGGCCAGGACGATGAGCCCGAGAACGTCGTCGATGACAGCCGCCGCCAGGATGATCTGGCTTGACACTTCGTGCAGCGCACCGCGCGCGCTGAGAACCTGCGCGGTGATTCCGACGCTCGTCGCAACCAGTGCAGCGCCCACGAATACGCTCTCAACCTGGCCGAAGCCCCACATGCGCATCAGGCCCCATCCCATTGCCAAGGGGACCAGAACCCCCACGGCCGCGACGAGAAACGCGGTACCACCCACCTTCATTAGCTCGGAGGCTTTGCACTCCAGTCCGACGCGAAACAGCAGGAAGATTACTCCCAGTTCCGACAGATCGGTGAGGATCGGGGATGGATGAACCCAGCCGAGCAAGCTGGGCCCAATGAGCACGCCAGCGAGAATCTCGCCGACGAGTCCGGGCATCTTCAGGTTTTCGAACAGCTCCGAAAACAGCTTGGCGGCAACAAAGACCACCAGCATCACGACAGGCAGGGACATGGACTCTACCTGGCAAGCCGCTTGACGAGCCCGGCGCCGGCAACGCCAACGAGGACCGGCAAAGCAGGGGCGCCATGAAGTATCAGCGAGAGGCCGACAATCAACGCGGCAAAGTTGAACCACGTCCATTTCATCGCAGCACCGCCGCGATAGCAAGCAGGGCAGTGATTGCCAGGCCCGCCCAGACCGCGGCGCCGCCGAGCGGCTTTGACCATTCGGGTTTCTGCGTGCCCTCGCGGATCAGCCGCCGAATCTCCTGGAGTTGCCTTCGGGCGAGCGCGGCTTCCAGCCCGTTCGTGGCCAGGTCGAGCGCCTTGAGCGTCTCCTCTTCTGCGCGCGGCAATGCGCGCAGCCGGTAGTGAAGTTCGGAGAACTTGTATTGGGCCCAGAAACTCGACGGGTCGATGCCGCAGGCCTCCTCGAGCGCGTCCATCGACCTGTAGACGTCGTAGTTCATCGCGTGAGCCATGCCGAGGCAAGTGCGCAGGTCGGCCGATGTGGGATGCTCGAGGCACGCCTCCTCCAGTCGCGCGATGATAGCGAGTACCTCTTCCGGCGCGACCGTGTGCGGGTCGCGCCAGAGGACGGGGAGCCGGGAGGCGGGCGCCAGAGGCGCCCGTTCCGAATTCGGTGTTGAGAGTGCGACAGTCATGCCAGGCTCCTCAGGCGCGCAACGTCCCTGCCTTGAGCTCGAACTCCGGATAGCCGAGCGCGCCCATTTCCGGCAGGTCGAGCCCTTCGAGCTCCGCCTTCGCGGAGACGCGCTGGCCGACCACCGCGTCGATCGACCAGGTTGCACGACGAAGCTGAACGTGAAGACGAACCCGACCAGCGTCGACACGCCGATCAACTGCGCCACGAACTGGCCCGCGTCGCCGTAGAACAGCCCGGTGACCGAGCCGGTGACGCCGTTCCAGGAGCCGCCGTAGTTGCTCTGCCGTCGGCGAACAGGCCGACGGAGATGACGCCCCAGAGGCCGTTGGCGCCGTGGACCGAGATCGCGCCCACCGGATCGTCCACCTTCATCTCGCGTTCGACGAACTCCACCGAGAGGCAGACGAGCACGCCGGCGATCAGGCCGATGATCACCGATGCCGACCGGGTTGACGAAACCGCAGGGAGCGGTGATGGCCACCAGGCCGGCGAGCAGGCCGTTGCCGGACATCGAGGCGTCCGGCTTGCCGTAGCGGATCCACATGTAGAACATGGCGCCGAAGCCGCCGGCCATTCCGGCCAGCATCGTGTTGACCGCGACCGAGCCGATGCGCAGGTTGCCGTTGCCGGACGCGCCCAGCGTCGAGCCGGGATTGAAGCCGAACCAGCCGAACGCCAGGATGAAGCAGCCGGTCGAGCACGAGCACGATGTCGTGGCCGGGGATCGCGTTGCGGCTTGCCGTCCCGCGTGAACTTGCCGATGCGCGGCCCGATGATGATGGCCATGCGCCAGCGCCGTCAGGCCGCCCACCGAGTGCACCACGCCCGAGCCGGCGAAATCGACGTAGCCCTTGCCGAGGCCGAAGTTCGTCCCCAGGGTGGCCAGCCAGCCGCCGCCCCAGGCCCAGTTGGCGAACAGCGGATAGATGAACGCGCCCATCAGGAACGAGGAGACCAGGAACGCCGCGAACTTCCAGCGCTCGGCCGCCGAGCCGGTGACGATGGTCAGCGCCGTGTCCATGAACACCATCTGGAACAGGAACACCACCATCACGCCGACGTCGTAGGTCGCCGTTGTGCATCAGGAAGAAGCCGTTCTGCCCGAACAGGCCGAAGGTCTTGCCGAAGAGCGTTGATCGGCGAACTCGCGCGTTCGAGCGGCGGCGTGCCGCCCAGGTTGGCCACCGCGCCGACGCCGCCCATCTGGATGCGCGAAGCCGATCAGCCAGTAGGCGAGCATGCCGACGCCGTACACCATGAAGTTCATCATCATGGTGTGGTTGGCGTTCTTGGCGCGGCACAGGCCGGTCTCCACGATGGCGAAGCCGGCCTGCATGAACATGACCAGGAAGCCCGCGATCAGCGTCCACACGAAGTTGATGGCGATCTTGTTCTGGCCGACCTGGTTGACCAGGTCCGCGATGGTGAGGCCCTTCTTGGCGTCGGCGACGGCGACGTCGGCGACCGTGCCGGTGAGCGCGCCATCCGGGTCGCCCTTCGCGCGGGCTTCCGCCTTGGGCGCTTCGACCCCCTTCAGATCCGCGTCAGTAATTGGCGCGGCAGGTGGAGCAGCCGCCGCAGGAGCAGCAGTGGAGCGGGCGCCGCTGTCTGAGCCGGCGCGGCAACGCCGAAAGCCACCAAGGCAATCACGGCCAAGATCAGATTCTTCATCGTTCAATTACCTCTTCCAGACCGCGTTTTTGATGTAGGCAGGATTCAAGACGCCGATGATGCCAACCAGGCTGAGAACGATGCCGGCGAGCACCATCCCCATTCGTGCGCCCACGGTGGAGGCTATTCCAAGGCTGGCAAGAGACAGCGCGAATCCCGCGAGAATGACGAGGAGACCGAGCAACACCATTGTTTAGTCCTCCAGATGCTCCAGCGGTTTCGCCTTGAGAAACAAGGCCATTGAGATTGCCAGTCCGCGCCACTCCCCCGATGACGGTTATGAAACCGCCGCCGAATAGCGACACCGCGAACATTGCGAAGGCGGTCAGAGACAGAAGGAGCCCGAGCGCCTGAGTGGGATTGGCACCCATTCTTACCTCCACGCATTAAATGTTTACTTCGATGGATTTGGGCCCTCGGCGGGGGGCGGGTGGGCATCAGGACCCGGGTCGCGAGACGGGGCGCTTGAATCGCCGGGCCTATGGCCCGGCTGGCGAATTCAGATTAAGCCTCCCCAATCGCGATTGCCAATCGAAAAAACTAATCAGTCCGATAGAGGTGCACCACGTGAGGTTGGGAATTGAGCAGTCACGCCAGAAGGTTTTCTGCTAACCCCATGAGTTCTTCGCTAGATGATATGCTGGCCCGCGTGGTCGCGGAAACGATAACTGCCGGAGTGTTGGGTGTTGGCGGATATGTCGCTTGGGGAGTCCGTGGGCGTTCCGCTCAGGTATTCGGGACGTCGGTGTGGAAGGGGCCGGGCACGAGACGGGCTATCGCACTCACCTTCGACGACGGGCCCTCGGAGTCGACGGGTCGGGTGCTTGACCTCTTGGCGGCAAACGGTGCGCGGGCTACATTCTGTGTGATCGGCTTTCACGCCCGCAGGCTGCCGGAAGTCGTTGCGCGGGCTGTGAAGGAAGGACACGAGATCGCTAACCACACTGATACGCATCCTCAGCTGTACCTGCGTTCAGAGGAATTCATCACCCAACAGATCGAACGGGCGCAGAAGTCAATCGAGGATGCGGCACAGGTGACGCCGAGGTTCTTTCGCGCGCCGTTCGGAGCGCGCTGGTTCGGGTTGGACAGGGCGCAGCAACGGTTTCGACTGACCGGGTTGATGTGGACAAGCATCGCGCGAGATTGGCGGCTGACGGCTGAAGGTGTCGAGGCTCGAATGCGGCCGCAGGCAAAGCCCGGGGCCGTGTTGTGCTTTCACGACGGACGGCAACTGGCGCAGAATCCGGGCATTTCGAACACGTTGGGAGCCCTGGAGCGGCTCCTGCCCGAGTGGAGGAAAGCAGGCTTCGAGATCATTCCCGCGGCGGAAATGTTCACCGATGCTACCGCCATGGGCGCAGTTTGAGCTCGGCACAAAAAAGGGAGCCGCCTCACGGCGGCTCCCTTTTGACTGCTTGTTTTGGCCGAGCTGCTATTTTGTATCGCTGTCCGGCTGATCTTCCGCGTCGCGGCCTTCCTTCATCGCCTTCAAGCGTTCTTCACGGCGCTTGGCGCGATCGGCCGCGCGCTTGACCAGTTCCGTACCGACCAGTTCGAGCATCGCCGGCTCCGCGCCATCGCCCTGCCGGAATCCGACCCGGACGATGCGGGTGTAGCCGCCATTGCGCTGGCCGAAGCTCGGGCCCAGCTTGTCGAACAGCTTCTTGACCGACGCCGGCGTCAGCAAGTAGCTCGCCGCCTGCCGGCGCGCGTGCAGCGTGTCCTGCTTGCCGAGCGTGATCATCTTTTCCACCAGCGGCTTCGCCGCCTTGGCCTTGGTGACCGTAGTGACGATGCGTTCCTGCTCGATGACGCTGGTGACGAGCCCGCGCAGGAGGGCGCGGCGGGCGCTTGGGTCCCGCTTGAGTTTATATCCGGCTACCTTGTGTCTCATTCTTTATGCTCCTGCTGTGGGTCCGCTCACTCGCCCAGTTCAGCCTCAGCCCCACCCTCGCCAATGGCGACGGGCTGGCCGCTCGGCCCAACCAGACGGCCCTGGGCGTCGATCTTCATACCGAAGCCGAGTCCCAGGCCGGACAGGATTTCCTTGATCTCGTTCAGCGACTTGCGGCCGAAATTCTTGGTGCGGAGCATCTCGGCTTCGGTCTTCTGCACCAGGTCGCCGATGGTCTGGATGTTGGCGTTCTTCAGGCAGTTGTAGCTGCGCACGGTAAGCTCCAGCTCTTCCACCGAGCGGTTCAGAACTTCGTTCATCTGGCCTGCCACGCGCTCCACAACTTCCTCCGACCACTTCGGGGGCTTCCTCGAAGTTGATGAAGATCGACATGTGGTCCTTCAGCAGCTTGGACGCCATGCCGATCGAGTCCTGCGGACTCACAGCCCC
>CAVQOO010000043.1:0-48623 GCA_963714395.1 Bryobacteraceae bacterium | reverse complement strand
CGCGTTCCTGGACTGGAGCTTGGGGGCCGACCAACGGGAGGCGGCGCCCCACCTCCAGGTTTGAGCGCATCATCGGAGCGATAGACTCCGCCTGCCTCAACGCACCCCGGGAAGCTGGAGGCTTTTCAGAGAGTCATTGACTTGGAGGATCATTCGCCTGTCCTCCGCTGGTAGCCCGACTCCTGCGCCGCCTGCCAGATCTTCGGCGCCTTCTTCAAATCGAAGTTCCTGTTCCAGTCGCTGCCACGCTGCGGTTTCTTGCGGGCCGCACCCTCGGCCTTCACCGCCGGCGCTTCCCGTTTCTCGGGCTCTTCGCACAAGCTCACCGGCAGATATCGCTGGCCGTGCCGCACCGCCAGAGAGCCGTCCAGCCGCTTCTCGACCCGTACGTTGGCCTTGCGCAATCCACTGACAATCGCCCGTCGTTGGATCTGATACAACCCTCCTTCGAAGCGCAGGGTGTAGTCGTTGCGCACCTGCCGCATTTCTACATGGCTCAACGAGGCTGCCAGGTTGTGGCTCTTGTCCAGCCCGCGGTGAGCATCGTCGGGGTTGGCCGCCTCGACCGTCAGCTCCCGCTCCCACCACACCAGGTAGTCGTCCTCCAGATACTGGTTGGCCTGGCCGATCGTCTTGACTCCCGCCACGCGCAGGCCTTATCCGTGGCCGACGTGCATCTCGGCCATGGCGGCAGTGGCCCCGAAGTCGCCGTCGATCTGGGATGGAGGCCGATGGTCGAAAAGGTTGCCCGCAGCAGGGCCAAACCGCTCCTGGGTGTCAAATCGAAACAAATCAGGCGAGCACCCATCTGTCTGATGCCATTCAGGTTATCCACCGCCCTGGACGGCAGTATGATCGACTCCATTCTCGCCGGGCAGCTATCGCGTGGCCGCCGTGGCGTCTATCGAACGATAAGCGAACAAAAAGCGCAAAAGAAAGTGGGTCAAAAATTGAACAACAATCTTGATTAGATTATGAAGTCTCGTGTTATAGTCCCGTCGTGAAACCACGGCACGCAGGTTTCAAGCGACTCGACAGTGCGATCGGACTTGCCTTCGGGGCATCACAGGGGGGATCCGAACCCCTTGCCATCATTGGCCTGAAGGCGTGGTGCGTTCGTGAGCCGGATTCCGGCCGCCGCTATACGATCGTTCGAGTCGACTCGCAGGGCGGCGTATCCGGTTACGGGGAGGGTGGTCCGGCGAAGCCTGTTGAGATTGCCGAGGCGAAGGCCGCGCTAACCGGGCGGAAGGCAACGGCGCTGGAGTTCGTGAGGCATCGCTTCGCGTCGATGCCTGCACTTGAAGCCGCCGTCAGCAACGCTCTGCTCGATCTGGCCGCCCGATCGGCGAAGATGCCGGTCTACCTGTACCTTGGGGGTCCGACTCGATTCAAGGTGCGGCTGATGGCACGACTGCCGGATAATGCCCTGTCCACCCCTGAAGTGATTCGCGAAGCCAAGGATCGGGGTCTTACCGCGTTCACTTTGCGCGTGGCAGCCCCGCGAGCCCATGAGCCGCCTGCAAGCGTGGGTGGATGCGGCGCGGAAGAACCTGGAGGAATTCAAAAAGGTCGCCGGAGCCGATGCGGAGGTGGTCCTCGACGGTGCAGGCGCGCTGCTGCCAGGCGATGCCGCGGTGGTGGCGCGTTCGCTTGAAAAGGAACACCCCATCTGGTTTGACGAACCGGCCAACGTGCTGACCACCGACGCCTTGTCCCGCATCACGGACGAGAGCGTCCTGCCATTGGGCTTAGGCCGCGGAATCCACGATATTTCCGTATTTCAGAATTTCCTGCGATGGGGTTGCGGGGATGTGATGCGTCCCAGTCTTGCCATCAACAGCGCGCATAAGGTTCGACGCATAGCGGCCATTGCGGAAACGCACTACATTGCTGTGGCTCCCTACCACGATGGGGGCGCGCTGGCGACGATGATGGGCATTCATCTTGCGGCCAGCATTTCGAATGCTTACGTGCAGGAGGTCCCGATACCCGCATCGGCTCGAGATCGCGCCATGCGTGCTGAGGTGCTGGGTGGCATGGTGGAACGGGCGCAAGGCGGGTTTGCACCGCTGATCAACCAGCCTGGGCTGGGCGTGCGGCCCGACGAGAAGGCCTTGAATCGATACAGCGAGGAGACTCTGTGAGACGCCGCGAACTGTTGGGAGCGATCGCCGCGGGGAGTGCTTTTGGCCGTGATTTGGGTAGCCCCATTGGGGCCGCCTGCGGTTGCTCGCCGCAAATCAAGTTAGCACTCGACAAACCGGCAGGCGCCGCGGCATTCCGGGACGTTGGCTCGAAGCTGCGAATCACCGGGATGCAGGTGTTCGGTGTGACACTCGATGAACGGCTGGGCGCGGCGGATCGCCCGTATGTGTTCGTCAAACTCGAGACAAACCAGGGCGTTATCGGGTGGGGTGAAGCGACGCTTGAGGGCAAGGCGGCGGCCGCCATGGCCTGCGTGATGGATCTGAAGGATCTGATCGTCGGCAGCGATCCGATGCAAGTTGAGCATCTGTATCAACTGATGTACGTCGGAAGTTTCTATCGTGGAGGCCCGGTGCTCGGGTCCGCGATATCCGGCATCGATCAGGCTCTGTGGGACATTCGCGGAAAGGTTCTCGGTCTGCCGGTTTACGAAATTCTGGGCGGTCCTGTCGAAGCGAGGGGCGTCCGGGGTTACTATCATGCTTCAGCCTGGACTGTTCAGCAGGTTCGCGAACTCCGCGACAAAGCGCGCGAAGCGGGCGTTACCGCCTTCAAATTCCAGTTGCCGGATCTGCTGGAGTGGGTGGAAACGAACGCTAAGATCAAGCGCGCCGTCCGCGCTCTGGAGATCTATCGGGAAGGACTGGGGCCGGATATCGATTTCGCCGTGGACTTCCACGCCCGTCCCAGTCCTACGGTGGCGGCGATTATCCTACGCGAGATCGAGCCGCTGAATTTGCTGTTTGCCGAGGAAGTCTGCCCGCCGGAAAACATCCGCGCGATGCAGCGGGCGGTGCGCAAGTCCACAACTCCGATCGCCACGGGCGAGCGCCTGATCGCGTCCTACGGCTGCAGCGAGATTATCGACCTCGGCATCGCCGATATTCTTCAGCCCGACATCGCTCATGTCGGCGGAATCTCGGCATTGTGGAAGGTTTCCGCCGCCGCCGACGCGGCCGGGATTCGCATGGCGCCGCATGCCTGTGAAGGTCCCATTGGAGGGATTGCCAGCCTGCACGTGGATGCCGCCAGCCCGAATTTCCTGGCGCAGGAAATCTGCGGCTTGGTGGAGGCCGGTGAGCGCAATCAAATTTGGGAAGAGTTGCTTGGCTTTTCCGCCATGCGCATGGTGGAAGGCCGCTATCCTCTGCCGCAGAAGCCAGGCCTGGGGTTTGAGATCAATGAGGCGGCGCTGAAGAAGTACCCCTTTCAAGGAACCCGGCCATTTCCCCTGGCCTTTCACGAGGATGGCGCGATCGCATCGATTTGACGGTCCGTGAAATTCAGTTAGTCGAAGGAGTCTCGTATGCGGTTAGGAACAATGTTTGTTCTCCTGGCCACTTCAACAGCGGGCCATCTCCTGGCCCAAGTGGAGCGGGCTTCGATTGTTGGGAACATCACCGACAAGTCCGGCGCACCCATGCCCGGCGTGGTGGTGAGCGTCACAAATGACGGCACCAGTGCCACCATCAGCGTGGCAAGCGATGAATCCGGCGGTTATACCGCGGTCAACCTGATTCCGGGAAGTTACACCGTTGGGGCGGCACGAAACGGGTTCCGTCCAATGACCTTCCGCAACTTTGTGCTCCAGGTGGGCCAGACCGCGCGCCTGGACATCACCATGGACGTGGGCACCATTGAGCAGACCGTCGAAGTCACCGGCGCGCTTCCGCTGCTGCAAACCGAGAACGCATCGGTTGGACAGGTGATCGAGCAGGAAGCGGTGAGAGCCCTGCCGCTGAATGGCCGGAACTTCATTCAGTTGGCGATTCTCGCGCCTGGCGTCTCGGGGCTAGACTACGCTCAGCCCGCCACCATCAACACGGGAAGGCGGCCCGATGAATTGCGGCCTGGCGGCACCGCGATTCAAGCTAATGGCGCGCTCAGCCAATCGAACCAGGTTCTCCTCGATGGAATCGACAATACCGAGATGATCTCGCAGACCTTCATCGTCCGGCCAGCCGTTGAGGGCATTCAGGAGTTCAAGGTGCTTACCAACAACGCCGGTGCTGAGTACGGGCGCAGCGTTGGCGCGGTGGTCGTGGTGACGTCGAAATCCGGTACGAATAACTTCCGCGGGTCTTTGTTTGAATTCTTCCGCAACGAAACACTTGACGCGCGGAACTTCTTCGCGCGCCCTGACGCTGCCAAACCGCCCTTCAAGCTCAATCAGTACGGAGCCAGCCTGGGCGGACCCATCATTCGCAACAAGACCTTCTTCTTCGCCAATTACGAAGGTTACCGGGAAGTGTTCGGAGATACGCAGTTAGTCACGGTGCCCATCGCCCAGGTTCGTGGCGGCGATTTCAGGGGTGTTGTCCCGAACGGAGTATACGACCCTCTCACGACGAGGGCGAATCCCGCGGGTGGGGCGGCAATTCGTGATCCGTTCCCCAACAACACCATCCCGTCGAATCGCTTTGACCCGATCGGCGCCGGTCTGGTGAATATGTGGCCAATGCCCCAGCGAGAGGGAGCCGCGAACAACTACGTCTCCAATCCGATTAAGAAGAGCGACATTCACAGGGCCGATGGACGCCTCGATCATCAGCTTCGGGCAAAAGACTACCTCTTTTTCCGTTACTCCATCGACTGGGCTGACATGGTGATTCCGGACACGTTCAACAAGGACATCGGTGGGAATGAAGCGAGCTTTGCAGGGGACGATACCGTGCGTGGCCGCAATATGGTCGGCGCCTGGACGCACACTTTTTCGCCTGCTGTGATCGGCGACTTCCGGTATGGTTACACACAGTTCAACATGGCGCTTTTGCCGACCACGCTGAGCAACGCGCTGTGGAAGACAATTCCGGGCCGTGACACTACGGACCCATACCAGCCATCGGCTCCGATTGTGGGCACTACGGGTTACGCCGGGTTGGGCAATGCTCGATCCACACCGCTCATTCGCGATCAGAAAACGCACTCCGCGGTGGCCAATATCTCGATGCTGAAGAACAATCACTCGATCAAATTCGGAGTAGACATGCGCTTCCGCACGACGGGAGAGACCGCGAGTCCTCCGGGCGAGTCTGCGTTTGGCCGCTGGATATTCGATTCCGCGTATTCGCGCAATCCGGCGTCTCCCACGGGCACGGGTGAGACGATCGCCAGCATGCTGCTCGGTTTCCCGAGCGCGATTCGCCGCGATGTATTCGTCGCCGGGACGGCCACGTTGCGGACCAACGAAATGAACTTCTACGTGCGCGACGAGTGGCGCGTCAATTCGAAGCTGACAGTCAACGTCGGGCTTCATTATGAGATCAACACGCCATTCACCGAGGCTGACAATAAGTGGGTCAACTTCGATCCCATTGGGGCCCAACAACTCATCGCGGGCCAAAACGGCGTTAACCGGGCGGGCGGCATCGAGGCGGACTACAGCGCGCTTGGACCTCGAATTGGTTTTGCGTATCAGTTGAACAAGAAGACGGTGCTTCGCACGGGATACGGACTATTCTTCTTTCCGCAAGGCAATGCGGGAACCAACATACGTCAGTTCCGGCAAGTGCCGTTCGACTTCGTGGTAAACCAGCCGTTTTCCGGAAACGACATACCGACTACTTCGGCTTCGCAGGGCTTCCCGCTGACTACTTCGGTGCCGGATCTTACGAAGGGACCGGCATTTTATGCGCTGCGCGGCGTTACGCCGGATTTCCGGAACGGACAAATGCAGCAGTTCAACACCACGATTCAAAGAGAAATCGGTCGCGACATGATTGCGACGGTCGGCTTTGTCGGGTCATCCGGAGCAAAGCTTTACTGGGCGAGAAATATCAACCAGCCGCCTCCAGGCGCAGGCGCCGTAGATCCTCGCCGGCCATACTTCAGCAAGCTCCCGGGCGTTACGGGAATCACGTGGCTGGAAAGCTCCGGCAACTCGTTCTTTTCGTCACTCCAGACGAGTTTCGAAAAACGGTTCAGCAACTCGTTCTACTTTATTGGCAATTGGACCTGGTCTCACGGACTGGATAACGTCGGCGGGGACGGCGGCGCCAATGGGCCGATCCCACAGGATCCGACGAACCGGCGGGCGGACTGGGCGCAGCTCCAATTCCGATGTCCGGCATCGCGTGAATCTCGCGGCTACGTATCAACTTCCTTTCGGAAGGGGCAAGCGTTATGCCAATGCCGGCGGAGCGGCGAGTCACATCATCGGCGGCTGGGAAGTCGGCGGCCTCGCAGTCCTTCAGGGAGGGCTGCCGTACACGGTTACCGTTGCCGGCTCTCCGTCCAATACCGGCGCTGGCAGCCGAGCCAACCCTGTGCCTGGAGTGGATCCCATTCCGGCAAATCAAACCATCAATCTTTGGTTCAATCCGGCTGCGTTCACCTCTCCGCCGGCGTTCACGTGGGGCACTCTGGGCCGCAACACGCTGCGCGCTCCAGCGCTGTACAACTTCGACTTCTCTGTTTCGCGCAAATTTGTCATTGCCGAAACTCGGGAGTTGCAGTTTCGGACCGAGTTCTTCAACGGCCTGAACCATCCACAGTTCGGTTTGCCCAATTCGACGGCTGGTGTCGGAGGCGCCGGCACCATAACGTCTACGCAACGATCGAACCGGCAGATTCAGTTTGCGTTGCGGTTCGCCTTCTGAACCTCGTTTTCGCCAAGGCTACCATTCAGCGACACTGCCGTCCTGATGAAACACCCGGGCCATCGGCTTTGTGCCCTGGAAGCGGTATTTGGTCACCTGCTTTTCATCCAGTTCGAATCCCAAACCTGGCTTGTCCGGCAGCGGGAACTTGCCGTCCACCATTCGCATCGCCGGGAATCCGAACCACTCGGCCCAAATCTTCTCCTTCTCTCCCGGCTCGACACCAGAGCAGATTTCCTGCACCAGGAAATTTGGCATGGCAGCGTCGGCGTGCACGGTCGAGATTCCGCCAATCGGGCCTTCGCAGGCATGCGGAGCAATTTTGATTCCGCGACGGCTCCGCCATCATCGCCACCTTCATCATGGCGGTAATCCCGCCCACGTGATTGATGTCGGTCTGAATGATATCGACCACGCCCATCTCCACCAGTTCCCGGCAGGAATAGCTCGCGACCAGGCGTTCGCCCGTGGCGATCGGAGTCGTCGAGCGTCTGGAGATTTTGCGCATCGCCGCTACATTTTCCGGTGGGCAGGGCTCCTCGATAAACAGTAGATTGAACGGCTCGCACTCCTTGACAATGATTGAAGCCACCGCGGGAGAAGTCTTGGCGTGAAAATCGATACCAATGTCTATATCAGGCCCCAGGTTTTCACGCATGGTTTCGATGCCTTTGACGGCCCGGCGAATTTTCGCGTCTGTTTCGATCCACTCGTAAGTGCCCGGAATGCCACCCTTGATCGCCGTGACACCCAGTTGCTTTGCCTTACTCCGGACTTCGCGCATCTGTTCCGGAGTAGACGCACGCAGATGGTAATAGCCGCGCACTCCTTTCGGGTCGAACGGACCGCCCAGCAGTTTGTACACGGGCATGCCCAGCAGCTTTGCCGCGGAGATCCCACAGCGCCTGGTCGATGCCGGAAATGGCGGACCCGATCACGGGCCCCGCGCGGTAAAAGCTATGGACGTACATCGATTGCCAGTGGTGCTCCACCTGCATCGGGTCCGCGCCGATCAGGAACTCCCTGAAGTCCTCGATACACGCCATTACGGCGGCGGCCTTGCCTTCCAGAGTTCCTTCTCCCCAGCCCACCACTCCCTGATTGGTCTCCAATTTCACGAAGACGTAGGGCCGGTCCAACGCTTCCTTAATCGGCAGCGTTACCCCGAACACCTTCATGCCAGTGATGCGCACCTTCGTTCCCACCTCTGCGAATGAAGGCGCCTCTTGTGACGCGAGTTGCGGCAGCAGATTGCACCCGCACGCGCCGATTCCCAGAAAATCTCTGCGGATCATGCTGCCAACCTCCGTAGCGCAGCTTCGTTCACATTGATGCCCAGTCCCGGACCCTTCGGCAATGCCGCAAATCCGTCGGTAGCCTTTTCGATGTCCGCACCGACGACCTCACTGCGCCTCTTCAGATCATCGCCCTCGGCCCAGGGAATCTCCTGAATGAAAAAGTTGGGAATGCTGGCCGCAAGTTGGAAGGCGGCGGCTGTTGCAATCGGTCCACCGTGGTGAACGGGCGCGACGGCTACGTAATATGTCTCGGCGAGAGCGGCCGCCTTTCGGATCACCGAGATTCCATGCTGTCCAATGTTGAGCCGGACAACGTCGATCATCTGTTCGCGCAACAGATCCTGCACCTGGCTCAGTTGCATGATCGTGCGTCCCCAGCCGAGGGGCGTTACGCTCTCATCGGAGATCTTTCGCAGAGCGCCCAGGTTGAGCAGTGGACAAGGCTCGTCGAGCCACAGCGGATGTTGGCGTTCCAGTTGCGCTGCCAGCGATGATGCCTGACCCGGCGTCAGAGTCCCGCCGCCGTCCACAACAAAGTCGAGCCCGTCCTTCGGATTCAGCGGGGGCGGAGTGATGAAAGCTCTGTAACCCGCGGCCACCGCCTTGTCGGACCATCGCGTCATCACGCGAATCTTATTTCTCGTAGGCCCGCCGAGGATCTGATAGGCGGGCGCCTTCGCCGCTTTCCCCATGATGTCCAGTAGAGCCATGTTCAAGCCCGCATGCGGATAGACAGCGTAGCGATGCGCAGGCGCTCCGATGAACGTGCGAAGAGAGGTTTCGTTGTAAGGCCCGATCGATTCGCCCCAACCAATAATTCCCTCATCGGTGGCGACTTTCAGGATCGTCGTGCCATGAACGTGGAACGGTTCGATGGACCGGATATTCATATTGATGCCTCGTCAACCTACCAACTGCATCCCGAAACTTGGATCTGCCCTTCTTAGCTCACTGGCAATTCACCGCCAGCCGGGCTTGACTCTTAGAGGGAAGCTATCATAAGCGTCCCTATCACGCAAACTTCTTTGCTGCTTTGGGGTGCGCGACATAGAAGTGGACAATCAGGTGGCCCGTGAGCGGGATTCCCAGTAATCCTCGAAGCGGCTGCTGAGTCGGCAGAAGCGTAAGTCGAGTATTGCGTTGGCTCCGCGGACGGTCCAGAACATGCCAGAGCCTTTGAGCCTCTTACCGACGACGGTTCTGCAGCCGGCCTCGACGACGTCAGAGCCGACAAACAGACCTTGTGCACCGAGCTTCGGGTAACGCATGCGCTCGGCGTTGCGTTCGAAAGTAGTCGGCGTCGTTGTCGACATTCTGGGCGAGTTTGTCGCTGTCCGGGCGCAGCTGTCGCGGTGTCTTCACCAGCGCTTCGATCTTGCCATCATCGAGCCGGTCAACACAGATGGCCGCCATGGGCGCCGAGCTTCGAGCGGGGCCGCGAGCAGTTGGAATTGTGGCCGGATTGGAGGTCACCACCAAGACCGTCAAGCGCCAGGCCGAGCCCATTGGCACCTTAGCGGGGTTGCCTCAGGGTGCTGTCATGGTCTGCCAGACCGTTTCTGCGAACCACAGCCACACCATGGGGGTTGCTAACGGTTCTCCCGGGCAGTTAGTTCGACGGGACTCAGCGTTGTTCACTACCCTTATCTATCTGATTCTGTTGCCGCGAGCTCCGGCGAACGGTATCAAACCTAGCCAGCATAGGACGAGCGTGGTAGCGTAGCCGCAGCGGGCTTGGGTGCTCACAATGCAGCAGGGATCGGAAGATTGATGGTTTGCTTCGGAGACTCCTGCCACGGCAGTATCGTCGGAATCCCGAGATGGGAAAACCACTCGGAAAGCACTCTCGACAGGAGTAAGCAAACGTGCTCGGTCGATGTCCGCAACTCTTACGGCTGCAACACGCCATTGCGCGCCCTCTCTCGGAAAAGGGCTAGAACCGTAGGATTATTGAACACTGTGGGCTCCAAATCTCTGTTTCAAGGTGAGGCCCTATCCGTGTGGGCGGCCAGGAAGGCGCGGGATGCGATGGTTGCGTCCGTTCCTCCCGGTCTGATGGATCTGGAAAGGAGTGCGAAAACATGAGGACCATGTTGTTGTGTGCGACGCTCAGTCTTCTCTTGACCGGGCCGTTGTTTGCGCAAACCTACGGGGACATCTCCGGAGAAGTACTGGACCCTTCCGGGGCGGTGGTCCCCGGGGTCAAGATCACTCTCACCAATACAGCGACAAACGCCGTCCGAACCACTGAATCCAACAGTGCCGGGGCGTATACTTTTCCCTCACTGCAGCCTGGGCTCTACGTCCTCAAGGCCGAAAAATCCGGTTTCAAGACCTTCACGCGCCCCAACATCGAGGTGCAGGTTCAGTTGAGCGCCCGAATCACGATCGAGATGCAGGTCGGCTCAATCACCGAGACGGTGGAGGTGTCCGCGCAGGCGGCGCTTCTGCAAAGCGAAAACTCGACAGTGGGAACGGTCATTGATAACAAGAGGATTATCGAATTGCCCCTGAATGGCCGCAATGCCCTCTCGCTCGTCGCGCTGGCGCCGAACGTCAGCTATGGTTTTCCATCTGCAGGCCAGGCAGGCTCACGGCAGGGCGGCATCCGCGCCGACCAGTCGATTTCCGTCGGAGGCCAGCGCGCCCAATACAACCGCTACACCCTCGACGGCGTGGAAAACACGGACCCAAACTTCAATACATTCGTCGTTCTGCCTTCCGTCGACGCACTTCAGGAGTTCAAGGTCCAGTCCGGCGTCTATCCCGCCGAGTTCGGCCGCGGGGCCACGCAGATCAACATATCTACGAAGGCCGGCTCTAACGACTACCACGGCACACTGTTCTACTTCCTGCGGAACGACAAGCTCGACGCCAAGAACTACGCGTTCACCACGGCCCGACCGCCGAAGGATCCCTTCAAGTGGAATCAGTTCGGCTTCACTCTTGGCGGACCAATGTCCATACCCAAGCTCTATGACGCCAAGAACCGCTTGTTCTTCATGGCTAATTACGAGTGGTTCCGCCAGCGCCGGAATGTTCAGTCCGTCAACAGCGTTCCCACCGCCAACATGCAGGCCGGCAATTTCATGGAAGTGGTGACGACGCCCAATGCCAGCATCCGCACGTTGGGCATCTACGACCCTAGGACGCGCGCCATCGTCAACGGTGTGAACACGGCGCAACCCTTTGCCGGGAACGTGATCCCCACGGCCCGCATTCACGCCACGTCCAAGCAACTGCTCGAGTTTCTGCCCGTTCCGAATCTGGCCAATCCGGACATCCGCAACAACTACGTTCAGGCTCAGGGCCGGCCGATCAATCGCGACCAGCTTGTGACTCGCGGCGACTTCGTGGAAAGCTCGAATTCACAGTGGTATGGTCGCTACAGCTGGGGTGACGAGAACCAGAGCAGCGAAGCGCTGAAGCTGAACGGAACCAAGCTCGTCACCAATTTTAATCAGTACATGGTTGCCAACACCCGCGTGCTCTCCGCTTCCATGGTGAACGAGGCGCGTTATGGCTACACCCAGTTCTACAACACGAACGGAACTGAACTCGCATTCACTCGCGACGTCGTCAGCGAACTGAAGATCCCCGGCCTCAACGGCGGACCTGCTGTGCAGTGGGGCATCCCGAATGTCTCCCTCCAGGGTGTCTATGCGGGTTTCGGCAATGACTCCGAAGGCCCGTACGAAAACAATAATTCAGCCTGGCAGATCGTCGACAACTTCTCGCTGATCAAGGGAAAGCACTCCTTCAAGTTCGGCGGCGAGTTGCGCAACGACCACTACAACCAGGTCGGCAATCAGTTTGCTCGCGGCCAATTCACCTTCACCAACAACGCGACCCTGAACCTCGCCACGACGGGCCGCACCGGAGACAACTTTGCGGACTTCCTCCTCGGCGAGACCTATCAGGCCGAGGCAGCGGTCTCTATTGCCAACGCCAAGTTCGTCTCAACTGGCTTCGCACTTTACTTTGACGACGTTTGGCGGCTCAGCCCCAAGCTGACCCTCAACTTCGGACTACGCTACGAAATGACGCCGCCGTGGGAGGACCAGACTGGAATGCTATTCAACGGCATCGTCCCCTATGATGCGCGTCTCACGCTTTCGAACGCCAATGTGACTGATAAGAGCCTGTACCCCTACTTCATGCGCCAGGGCGACGCCCGCAAAGACTGTTATGAAGGCGTCAGCTTGCGCTGGCCCGACATCGCCGTCCGTTGCGACGGATCGCTCGGCAACCGTCTGGTTGGCATCGACAAGAACGACTTTGCACCCCGCTTCGGCATCTCCTGGTCACCGACCTCGAAGTGGGTCATCCGCATGGGCGCAGGCACTTTCTATTCGCAGGACTCCGGCAACCCGCGCTTCGACATGGCCCGGAATCTCGCTGGACGCCTTCGCGACAATTCCAAGACCGACTTCCCCAACCTGAACTGGGGTAACGCCCTGGCTTCAATTGCGGGGGGAGTCGCTAACGTCTTCCGGCCCTACACTTTCGCAAACCCGTACGACCGGCGGACTCCGTACTCCAACCAGTTCATGGCGAATGTCCAGCGGGAGCTGCCCCAGAACATGGTCGTCGAAGTCGGCTATCTCGGCAGCGTCAGCCAGCGGCTTGAAGCGCTGCGCGCAGTCAATGAAGCCATTCCGGCCAACCCGGCAGTCGACAGCCGCTCAGTCCCTGACAGATCCCCCTTCCCCAACTTCGGCCGCATCCAGTTGGTCGACAACTCCGGCAACGGCAATTACCATTCGCTCGGCGCGAAATTCACCAAGCGCTACTCGGGCGGACTGACCTATCTCGCCAGCTACACGTGGGCCAAGTCCATCGACACTGCCACAGCCATCCGGAACCTGGGCGGCGACACGCTCTTCCCACAGAACAGCTACTGCCGGAGCTGCGAGCGGGCGAGGTCGAGTCATGATGTCCGCCAACGCTTCGTCACTTCCGCGCTGTGGGATATCCCTGTCGGCAAGGGCAGGAAGGCCAGTGTCGACAACGCCTTCCTCGACGCCGTTGTCGGCGGCTGGCAGGTGAGTTCAATCGTGACCCTGCAATCGGGCTTCCCGCTCACAGTCACCAACGGCCAGGACACCTCGAACACCGGCGGATTCTTCGACCGCCCGAACGCCACAGGCCAGACGCCCGATCTGCCCCGCGGCCAGCAGGACCCCACCCGGTTTTTTAACACCGCCGCCTTCGTCATCAACAACCGCGGCGAGTTCGGCAATGTCGGGCGCAACACGCTCAATTCGCCGGGGATCATCGGCTGGGACTTCTCCATGCTGAAGAACTTCAGGCTCTTTGACGAAAAGCGGAACCTGCAACTCCGCTTCGAGTGGTTCAACTTCCCCAATCACCCCAACTGGGGGAACCCGGATACCAACGTGTCCTCCGGGAGTTTCGGCCGTCTCACCGGAACGCGCAACAACATGCGTCAGCTTCAGCTTGGGCTGAAGTACGCCTTCTGATGTAAAGGTCGGATCACAGCGCTCGGCTTTACCGCGTCCTTTTCGCAGTGCCCGCGAACTGGACGCGGTAAACGTGCCCTGCCTTGGCGCGCAACTCCACGATCGAGTCCGCATTGGGGGTCGAAGACAAGAGCTGACCACCATCGCGGATTGAACTGATCCGAACTCCGGGAGGTGGCCGAAGCAGATGGACTCCATCCGCCACAGATCTCAGCGTGGCGACGAGGGGGAGTCCGCCGCTCCATTGAAGGTCGGCTTCCAGACCCCCGCGAGCACGCAGTCCCGTGACTTGGCCGTGACTCCAGGCCTTGGGCAGTGCGGGAAGGAAGCTGAGCTGACCGGCGTGGCTCTGCAGCAACATCTCAGCGATCCCGGCGGTGGCGCCGAAATTGCCATCGATCTGGAACGGCGGATGGTTGTCGAACAGGTTCGGCAACGTCGATTTCCGAAGGAGGGCGAGCAGGTTTTCGTAGGCCGTCTCGCCATCGCCCAGCCGGGTCCAAAACGCGATGATCCAGGCGCGGCTCCAGCCCGTATGCCCGCCCCCATTGGCCAGCCGCCGCTCGATGGTCTTGCGCGCGGCGCGAGCCAACTCCGGCGAAGCGTGCGGCGTGATCTCATCGCCCGGGAACAGAGCGAAGAGATGAGACATGTGGCGGTGCCCGGGCTCCACCTCTTTGTAGTCTTCAGGCCATTCCTGAATCTGGCCGAACCCTCCGACTCGCATCGGCACCAGCTTGCTGCGCACATCAGCAGCCTTCTGCCGGAACTCGGAATCGATGTCAAGAACCTGACTGGCCTCAATCACCCGGGTGAATAGCGCGCGCAGGATCTGTGTGTCCATCGTCGGCCCCATGCATAGAACGGCCTTCTCGCCAGAGGGCAGTTGATACTCGTTTTCCGGCGAGGTCGAGGGTCCGGTCACAAGGTGACCTTTGCCGTCGGGCACGAGGTAGTCCAGGAAGAATTGCGTCGCCTCCTTCATGACCGGGTAAGCACGTTCGGCGAGGAACTTGCGGTCGCGCGTGAAGTCATAATGTTCGGCCAAGTGGAGCGACAGCCATGCCGCTCCCATGGGCCACACGCCCCAGCGTGCGCCGTCAATCGGAACAGCGTCTCCCCAAAGGTCTGTATTGTGATGCAGGACGAAACCTCCTGCGTTGTAGTAGAAACGCGCTACGCGCCGGCCGTCTTCGCGCGCCGTCTCGATCAGGTCGAACAGAGGCTCGTGGAGCTCCGACAGGTTGCAGGTCTCTGCCGGCCAGTAGTTCATCTCCGTGTTGATGTTGATCGTGTATTTGCTGCCCCAGGCCGGAGTCAGGCTATCGTTCCATTTGCCCTGGAGGTTGGCCGCCAGGCTTCCCGGCCGGCTGCTGGCTATCAGGAGGTACCTTCCGTACTGGAAGTAGAGCGCCAGCAGGTCGTCGTCGGTCCCGCCCTGCTGCACACGCTGGAGGCGCTCATCGGTGGGCAGGGCGCGCAAGGCGGCATCGACGGGGAGTTCGAGCCTCACCCGTCGGAAGAAACGCTGGTGATCTGCCACATGCTCGCTCCGCAGAGTCTCGAAGGGGCGGGCGGACACGGTCAAGTCGCGCTCACAGGCGCCGGCCAGGTCTTTCTCCCGGTAGTCCGTCGCGGCGACGATGAACAGTGTCACGCTATCGGCCCCGGCAACGACGAGATGATCGCCTTCGGCCGCCACTCGGCCCCCGGAAAGCGCGGCCTTCAGTTCCGCGCGGAATCGAACGCCGGTCTCTCGTTCCCCCGGAGCGCGCTTGGGCAAAGCCTGCCCCGTCAACAGCAGGCGCCCCTGCGATATTTCGGCCGTCGCATCGGCGGGCCGGCTCATACGTGGCGCGGAATGAGATACTGCCTGGCTTGTCGGCAGTCAGTCGCACGATGATGCACCGTCCTGGCGCGGAAACGAATACCTGACGTTCGTGCCGGACTCCATTGGCCGTGTAGCGCACGGAAGCGATCCCCGTGTCGAGGTCAAGCTCGCGACTGTAACTCGCCGGGTCCGGGTCGTTGTCGAATTCCAGCCAGAGGTCGCCGAGGGTCTGGTAGACCGGAAGCGCCCGGGGGATGCTGATCATGGTCTTGTCCGCCATCCGCTGCGCTTCCGCCACGCGTCCTTGCTCGAGTAGCCGTCGAATCTCCGGCACGGCCTTTGGCGCTTCGGGATTGCTCCGATCGCGCTTCTCTCCCGACCAGACGGTGTCTTCATTCAGTTGGAGGCGCTCGCGCCGGACATCGCCGAACACCATGGCGGCCAACCGTCCATTGCCCACCGGCAGGGCCTCGGTCCAGGTTCGGGCAGGCTGCCGGTACCAGAGGCGCAACGCCTTCTCGTCCGCGGCCGTCAGCCCGGACACAAAAAGCAAAACGGCGAGAATCGAGTATTTCGTGGCTTCTCTCATCGCAATCTCCACCGGAATCGCACGCCATCCCGGCCATCGGGTCGAGGGCCGGGGCTGTCTGCGAGCACCGTGCCTTCAGTCTGGTTGATCCGAAGGTAGCGGTTGCTCGAGAGCGACATCAAGACGAGATCTCCCTCGAAGGTCTCCATCGACTGAAACGTCTCGGACGGCCCCGGCGCGCCGGCGCGGAGCGATGCGGTCTGGTTCCCATCGACTGAGACGAAGCCTTCCTTCGCCCGGAGCGCGACCCGTCCCAGCCCCCTGTCCACCACGGTAAAGACACTGGTCTTGCCGAATTTTAGAACTGCCGCGCCGTCGTGCAAAGAAAGCTCGACTTGTTTGCCGTATGGAATGGGCCGCGCCGCCTCCTCTGTCACTCTGATGGAATCGAAATCGGCATAGCCCGCCTCGGCGCCGGTCAGTGTGTTGTAAGAGAACAGCGAGTAGCGCACCCCCTGAAACGTGATCAGCCCATAGGCCATGGAGTGTGGCTGGCCGATGTCCTTGAACTCCTTTCCGTCCTTGCTGTAGCGGAAAGTGGCCTGGTTCCTGATGAAGTCGCATTCGGCTCGAAGCCAGACTCGCGTCTCAGCGAGGGGAACACGAGTCGTCTCACCGTTCACCTCATCGAGTTTCGCCAGGTTGAAACCCTCGCCCGTGCGCTCGATGCCCACCCAGGCGTATGGCCGGTTGAAGAGCGCCAAGCCGGCGACGTCACCGGACTTCAGGCCTGCAATATCGAGGATCACGGTCACGGTGGAGCGCGGCCCGATGGCGCGCTGTGTCAGCGTGTTCCGCGCACGCCAAAGGTCCGAAGCGGGAAGCGCATGGAGTCGCAGGAAGCCTCTTCGCTCCGCCAGCGACCACTTCCCGTCCACCGGCACGTGGTTCCATTGCCAGACAGGCTGCAAACGAGCGCCGGAGAAGTCATCGTTGCGCTGGTACGGTGCATGCGGCGTTGCGGAGGCGCCTGTGTTCGGCTTTACCCATGTTCGCGGAGTCCGTCCGAGATTGCCGGGCAGGCCGAAGTACGGCCAACCGTCCGTCCAGGTAACGGGTGACAGGGCAGTCAGGCGGCCAACCGAGTTGGCATCCATCATCGAGAAACCCCACCATTCGCCGGCTGGTGTGTCGACAATGCCGCCCTGATGGATCGCACACCGCCCCGGCCGTGAGGAATCGGGAGAGGAAATCCGGAAGGGAGCCTGGCGCGAACTGACACGATAGCCCACACCCAGACCGAAGTCCTCGCCGCGGCTGACATTCTGATTGACTTCCCAGGGTCCTTCCAGCCGATCCGCCCGGGCGACAGGCATGCGCATCTCGTCCATGAACCAGGCGCTCGTGAGGATGTACTTCCCCTTGATCTTGTACAGATGAAGTCCTTCCCCCATCCCGGCTGAGGGTGCAATCATCTCGCGCTCGGTGCCTGGCACGATGTCGGTGAGATCCTCGGTGAGTTGCGCCACGCGAATGCCCCGGTAGCCCCACACCACATACGTCTTCCCGTCGTCATCGAAGAGCACGGACAGATCGTGCAGTGAGCGTTTCATCGGCGTCCGCGTCCATGGGCCTCTGGGATCGGTGGCACGGAAGATCTGCGTGGTCTGGCCATTCACGTTGCTGAAAATGTAGAACGTGCCCTTGTGGTAGCGGAAACATGGAGCCCAAATCCCCCGGCCATACTCGTTCTTGCCATCTTCCAACCGGAAAGAGGGACCCAAGTCGAGCCGGTCGAGAGCGTAGCCGAGAAAGGTCCAATTGACCAGATCGCGGGAGTGCAAGACAGGCAAGCCGGGCATGCTGTGCATCGTCGTGCCGGTTAAATAGAATTCGGGGCCGACTCGGATCATGTCCGGGTCGGAGAATTCGTCGAAGAACAGCGGATTCGTGTACGTTCCATTGCCGTTGTCGGCCTTCCAGGTTTGTGCCAGGACCGGCGGCGCCAAGGCGAGCGCAGCCAATTCCAGGAGGTAGACCAGTCGCAGTGTGCCCAACTCGATGTCCCTTTCCTTCGAAAGCCCGTCTGCCAGATCAGGCTATCGTGAACTCATTCCCGCCGTTCCGGCGGCTTCGTGACAGCGCCTTCGGGACTGCGCCGCCACGCGAAGTAGAGGTCCAACACACGCAGCGCTTCCTCGCTGGGCACGGGTCCAACGTGCGGAGTGCCGCCAAAATGCATGACCTTAGGGTTCTTGTCGCTGAACGCCGGCCAAGCTGGGACGCCCTTGCCGTTAGGATCTCCTTGTTTGGCGAAATTGGTCCAGTACGCCGCCATGGCATCGGAGATTTGAAGGTCCGCCGGGGTCACTGGCCTGCGGGTGCCCATCCAGATGCTCGAACACAAAGGCAATCTCGGCGCCGTGCGGAGAGCCGGATCCGGCTTGGGGAGAATCTGGCGGGTACTCCGGGTGCTGGTCGAAGTAGTAAAAGAACGCCTTCTTCTTGCCCATCTTGGAGTGCAGTCGCGCCCAGACCCAGGTGTGCCAGCCGAATGCCGCATCGCGCATGAGATCGCGGGCGGTCTTTGGAACTTTGTCGGTTGCAGTGGGGTATGCCTGCAGCAGGCGATCGGCAAACGGGCCGTACCGCTTCCGCACGCCGGCGATGTACTCGTCAGGCGTGCGACCTGGCGAGAAGCTCAAGCCTTCATCCGAGTTGTAGCCCACCAGGATCGGCGTGTCGTTGAACCGCCTGGCCTCGTAGAGTCTGTGCTGGTCGTCTGGAATGACCCAGCCGTCCACAATCGGCCAGGCCATGCCGCGCTGGCGCCGGGCCGCTTCCAAGAACTTCTCCGCAGGCAGCGCTCGCAGCTCCCGCAGCGACAGGCGCACCTGCGACCTTGGCGAATTCGGCGCCGGACAGCCTCAGAGTCGGCCAGGACCCTCATGTTCTCGCCAGGGACCGGGGCAAGGCTGAACGGGCCGAACGAGCCCCCGCTTTGCGAAATCGCTCCGTGAAACAGTCCTTTAGCCAAGGGAGACGCGCAGAGCATGCTGACCGCGATGCCACCCGCGGATTCGCCGAAAATCGTTACGCGTCTTCGGATCGCCTCCGAACGCGGCGATGTTCCGCTGGATCCACTGTAAGACCCGTGATCATGTCGAGCAGGCCGTAGTTGCCGGAGACTCGGCGCGGCGACTCGGCGCTCAATTCCGGATGCGCATAGAATCCGAAGAGGCCCACGCGATAGGCGATGCTGACCAGCACGACACCTCGTCTGGCCAGCTTCTCGCCGCTATATGCCGGGACCGAGGTCGCGCCTCCATTGAAGCCACCGCCGTAGATCCAGACGAGCACCGGGATGCGTTCCTTCCCTGACTTCGCCGGCGTCCAGACGTTCAGGTACAGGCAGTCTTCGTTCATGCCGCTAGGTGGCGGACCACCCATGGACTGCATGCATCCGGGTGCGTACCGGTCGGCCGGCCGCACCCCTTGCCATTTCGAGACCGGCTGCGGGGCGCGCCATCGAAGATCCCCCACCGGCGGCGCGGCGAACGGGATGCCTTTGTACGCGGTCAAGCTGTCTTCAACGACGCCCTGCACCAGCCCGCCCTCGACCTCGACCGGTTGCGCCCATCCGGTCGCCGGCAATAGCACTAAGAACGCCGCAACGGCGTCCACCCAATGTCTCTGCATATATTCCTCGCTCTAGCGGAACAACCTCGGGGCGAAGTCGTTGAGATCCCGCCGCCACGTCTGCCACTCATGAGCCGTACCTCGCGATTCAAAGTAGACGTACTTCACGCCGGCTTGATCCAACATCTTCCGGAATGCGCCGATGGCCCCCGGGAACGGATCCGGCTCCTCGGTGCCCATGCCGATCCAGAGCAGCTTCACTTTCGCGTTGAACGCTGCGCCATCGGCGAAGACCCCGCCGATGAACGTCTTCGGATCGATGGGCGCGGTGCTGAGGCCGTTGCCGGTTCCGCTGAATGCGCCGATCCAGGCGAACTTGTCCAGGTTGCGCAGCGTGAGCTGGCAGGTCTGATTTCCGCCCATCGACAGTCCGGCCATGGCGCGGTGCTCTCGGTCCGGGATGGTCCGGTACGCTTTGTCGATCAGCGGAATCACATCGGTCAACATCACATCACTGAAGCCACTTGTGTCGGCCGGATACCCGCCGACGCGCGGCGCGGGACGATCCAGGTCCGTCGCCGAGACTGGCATCGCCGGCTTACCTGCCTTGCTTGAATATCCGTTGTCCATGACCAGGATCATTGGCTTCGCCCTGCCGGCGGCGATGAGGTTGTCGAGGACAAAGTTCGCCCGCCCCTGGAAGATCCAACCGGTCTCGTCCTCACCGGAGCCGTGCTGCAAGTACAGCACGGGATACCGCGCCCGCGGATTCGTGTCGTAGTCCGGAGGTGTATATACGAAACATCGCCGCCAGGCTCCGGTGACCTTCGATAGATACCACCGGAGCCGGACTTCACCGTGCGGCACGTCCTTCGGTTCGTAGAAGTCGACACCCTGTTCCGGCACTTCGATCGCGCTGGAATGGCGGCTGACGCCGAAGTAGGTGCGGCTCGACGGATCCGAAACACTGGCGCCGTCCATGATGAACGAGTAGTAGTGGAAGCCGGGCACGAGCGCACGCGTCGTCACATACCACAGACCGTCGCTGGCGCGCGCCATGTCGTATCTGGAGCGGCCCATCGCGACCTGCACCTTCTGGGCGTCGGGCGCGTTCAGGCGGAACGTCGCGCGGAGATCGGGGTGGATGCGGGGATACTGCGCGTTCATCACGTTTGAAGACGCCGGCTTCGAACCGTCGTCCGGCTGGGCCAGGGCCAGTCCCGACATCACGAGGAGAAGCGTTGCGGCTTGCGTCAGTTTGCGCGCGCTCATCGAAACAGCCTCGGAGCGAATTCGTGCAGACTGTGCCGCCAGGTCAGCCATTCATGGGACGTCCCGGACGATTCGTAATAAACGTGCTGGACGCCGGCTTGCGTCAGCGCCTTGTGAAAGTTGTTGACGCTCGCATACATGCGCTCCGGTTCCTTGGTCCCGATGCCGATCCAGACGAGCTTGACCCGCTTGTTGAAAGACGCGGCATCGGCCAGGACTCCGTTGTAGGAAGTCTTGACGTCGAACTGGCCGCCCATCCCGCCGCCCCCGCTGAAGCCGCCGATGTAGGCGAACTTGTCCAGGTTGTTCAGCGTGATCTGAAAGGTCTGCCCGCCGCCCATGGACAGGCCTGCCATGGCGCGGTGGTTCCGGTCGGTCAGCGTGCGAAAGCTCGTGTCCACGGCAGGAATCAGGTCGTTGATCACAACCTCCTCGAAGGTGCGCGAGACAAACATGCGTGGCGGCTGGCCTGGCGCCGGGCGCTGTGGCGGCGTCTCGCCGGGTTTGAGCGCGTAGCCCTTGTCCATGACGATGATCATGGGCAGGGCTTTCTTCTCCGCGATCAGATCATCGAGGATGATATCGACCCGGCCCTGTTTGGGCCAGCCCGTTTCGTCCTCGCCGCCGCCGTGCTGCAGGTACAGGACGGGATAGCGCGCCTTCAGGTTGGTGTCATAGTCCGGAGGCGTGTAGACGAACGCTCTCCTCCAGCCGGCGACCGTTTTCGAGTAGTAACGGAAATTGCGAATTTGGCCGTGTGGAACGTTCTTGATCTCGTAGTAGTCGCCGCCGGATTCCGGTATCTCGATCCCGCTCGAGTGCAGGCTCAATCCATAGAAGCTGTCGCTCGCCGGATCGCTCACTCGCACGCCGTCGATAGTCAGGTAGTAGTAGTGGAAGCCGGGCACTTGCGGCGGGAGCGTGACGCTCCAGACGCCTTCGCTGTCCCGTTCCATGTCCCAAAGCTTTCCGAGATCCACCTGGACCTTCTTGGCATCCGGCGCTTTAATGCGAAACGTTACGCTGAGATCCGCGTGGATTTTTGGATACTCGGCGCCCATGATATTCGTCGATGCGGGTTTGCCCTCAACGGCGGCTTGCCCCTGGCAAAGGCTCGCCGCCAGCGCAACCAGGAGTAGTGCTCTCATTTCAGCTCCAATGATCTGTGCTCTAGGCTTCGTCAAACCACTTTGTGCCGCGCAGAACAAGTTTTCTTGCCGCCGCGTCGTCCATCTCGACGCCGATGCCGGGCCGGTCAGTGAGACGTGACAAATCCCTTCTCGATGATCTCGCCCTCCTTGACGAAGTCGTCCACAGCTGCAATCGCGAGATCCAGTGCCACTCCAGAACGAGAAAGTTCGGCACGGCCGCGCAAACGTGGCACGAAGCCATGTGCCGATCGGCGACACGACGCAGTGCGGCGCCATCGGCACGTAGTAGGTGTGGGCCATGTCGGCGATCTTGCGCCCCTCAAGCAGTCCGCCGCACTTCTGCAGTCGGGCATGATGATGTCGGCCGCGCGCTTCTCGAGGACTTCGCCGGAATCCGTGCCGCAAGAACAGATTCTCCCCGCAGCAGATCGGCGTCTTCGTGAACCGCGAATGTCGCGCATCGCGTCGACATTCTCCGGCGGCACCGGCTCCTCCAGAAAGAGCAGCCTGAAGGGTTCGAGTTCCTTCGCCACGCGCTTGCCCGTCGTGGCGTCATAGCGGCCGTGCATGTCGACGGCGAGGTCGACCGTTTGCGTCGACCGACTCCCGCACGAACGTCACCTCCTTCACCATGCGATCGATCTCGGCGTTGCTGGCGCGTCCAGTTCACGCGTCGAACCGGTTGGGGTCGCCGGCTTCGTCGATATCGATCTTCAGCGCGGTGAACCCATCGTCTCGATCTCTTGCAGTTTCTCTTTCGGCCTTCGGGATCGTCGGGATGGTGATTGGCCGAGTCGCAGTAGACGCGAACCCGGTCCCGCACCTTGCCGCCCAGCAGTTGATAGACAGGCAGGCCCAGCGCCTTGCCCGGCAAGGTCCCACAGAGCAATCTCCACGGCCGCTCAGCGCCGTCGATGTACTGTCCGCCCTGCGCGCCGGCGAAGATACCGATCGTGCGAATCCGCTCGCAGATGGCTTCGACGTTGAGTGGATCCTGGCCCATCAGAAATCGTTCGCCAGCCCGCATGAGGGCAGCCCCGCCGACGACCGCGTCGGTCGCCTCGCCCTGGCCGATGAGTCCCTGGTCGGTGTAGATGCGGACGTGCAGTTGTGGCCCGTGGGCGCCGTATCTGCGCCGTTTTGACGTCCGTGATCTTCAGTTTCGGCCGACGGTACGGAGATGTTGTCTGTTGAAGGGCCCTCGAGAGGCCCGGCAGGCCGAGCAGGCCGGCGGCGCCGCCGGCCATGCTCAAGAATCTTCTTCTATCGACTCTGTGCATTCTGTTGTCTACTCCTGGAACGAGAGTTTCAAAGCAAATGGCATTCGGCGACGGTCGTTGCCCTGGCTGCGAATGTTGCCAAAGCTGGCGTCTGAGTGCCTCCAGTTCCTACCGGAAGAGCCGGGGAGCAAAGTCGTTCAGGCACCGGCGCCAGGTCAGCCATTCGTGGGCCGTACCGGGCGACTCGAAATAGACGTTCTTAATGCCCGCCTTGGTCAGGTTTTCGCTGAAGGTCTTGGTGCCGGCTCCCTCGGCGGAGCCGATGCCCAGGAAAAGGACTTTGACCTTCTTGTTGAACGCATCCGCATCCGCAAAGACACCGTTATTGGAGGTCTTTGGATCAAATGTGCCGCCACGTCCTCCCGTGCTGCCGCTGAAACCGCCCACGTAGGCAAACTTGTCCAGGTTGGACAGCGTGGTCATGAACGTCTGCATGCCCCCCATCGACAGCCCGGCCATGGCGCGATTCTCCCGGCCGGGCAGCGCCCGGTAGGTCTTTTCGACCATGGGAATCAAATCGGTGAGCATCATCGCCGTGAATGTCGCGCCGGTAAAGCCAGCCAGGCCAAGACGCGCAGGAGGCGCCGCAGGCCGGCCGCCGCCTGCAGGCGCGGCAGCCGGTGGGGGCGGCGGCCATAGCCACCGGGCGGAGAAGATCGTGCCATCCTCACCCGGCTTAACGGCGTTGAGATTGTCCATCACGATAATCATGGGCTTGGCCTTCTTCGCCGCGATCAGGTTGTCCAGGATGAAATCCGCATGCCCCTGCGTGTGCCAGCCTTGTTCGTTCTCTCCCCAGCCATGCATGAGGTAAAGGACCGGATAGCGCGTCTTCCCGGAGTCATAGTCCGGTGGGGTGTACACGTAGCAACGCCGCCACTTGTTGGTCACTTTGGAGAAGTACCATCGTTGGCTCACCTGTCCGTGAGGAACGTCTTTCGGCAGGTAATAGTCCACCTCCGCCGCTTCGGGGATTTCGATTGCGCTGTTGTCCCAGCCGGAACCGAAGAAGGTCCGGGTCGCCGGGTCCCCCACTGTGGCGCCATCCACAACGACGGAATAATAGTGGAAGCCCACCACTAGCGGCGACGTCGTGACAGTCCAAACCCCGTCGGCGTCCTTGGTCATGTCGAAGGGCTTCCCCACCCGGACCTGCACTTTCTGGGCGTCCGGCGCAACAAATCGGAACGTTGCGCGGCCGTCCGGGTAGATGCACGGGTGCTTCGAGCCCGGGATGTTCAGGCTGGAGGGCTTGCATTCATCGGTGGTCTGCCCCCAACACAGACAACCCATTGCTGCAAGCGCAGCGAGGGTCATGCCCCTCCTGAAAGCGGCGCCCTTGTATTGCCTTTGCTTTGTTACGGGCATTCTTTCTGACCTCCCACCTCGATCTGCCGAATGTTAGCCCGGCGGGAATACCGGGTCTGGAACACTGAAGCCCTGTGTATCCATGTAGCCACTCTCGGTGACCTTCATGACGAAGTCAGCACCAAGCAACGACACACGGTAGCACAAGGCCATCCACACTACTACTTTTGGTTGAGTTGCCATATCAGCCCACGCCTGCAATCACTCCTAAGAGATCAGCTAAAGCCCTTGCATCGTCCACGCGCACACACGACGGCATCGGAGTGCAAACATGTCATTGAACATCTCGTTTTCAGATAAGGGCTTCGGTCGGGGCCAAGTTCCCACCAAGCCTGCGCCCACCGTAGCACGCAAGGACGGGGCCGGGCTAGGTTCGATACGGTGTCAACAACCAACGTCAATGATTTGTTGTAGTTGCAGTGATGTGAGAGCCAGGCATACGGCCCCCACTAACCGTTAGCCGGGGGCGTTAAGAGCGCCTCGCTGACGCTGGAAAACTGTGATAATATTCGCGCTGGACAGAAGATGTACGAAATCGACGGGACGCGACCGACTGAATCCCGCGAGCGGGCGGTGCGGGCGGAACTCCATGGCCTGCTGGAGAGCGCCACCTTTCGTACGAGCAAGCGATGCAGGGACTTCCTCGAGTACGTCGTTGAGCACACGATCAACGGACCGAACGACTCCCTCAAGGAACGTTCTCTCGGCGTGGAGCTTTTCCAACTACCGCCGGATTTCGACGCGGGGCAGCATACGATTGTACGCGTCACCGCCAACGAAGTCCGAAAGAAACTCGCCCAGCATTACCAAACCGAAAACGGATCGACTCATCCAGTTAGAATCGAGTTACCGCCGGGCTCCTACAAGGCCGAGTTCCGGTGGGAAACACCGGCACCGGCTATGGAACCGGAGACTCAGGTGCCGCCGGTGCCTGCACCGCCGAGACGGCGCCTCCGGCAGGCGATGGCCGTTTTTGCGGGATTGTTCGTCCTGGCCTGTGTTCTGGCTCTCTGGCGGTTTCAGCCATTGAAGCCCACATCGCCGGTTGCCAGCCACGCATCGCCCCCTAACCCCGTCGCGGCTGCACCGCAGGAGGGCGAGGGGGTGCGGATGATCGTCGGAGCCGACAGCAGTTACCTCGATCGGAGCGGACGGATATGGGGCGCGGATCGCTTCTTCTCCGGCGGCACCGTGCTTTTCCGGACTTCCGAGCGGATCCTGCGGACGCTGGACCCCGATATCTACCGGCGTTCGCGCATTGGTGAGTTTCGGTATGACATCCCTCTCGCGAAGGGCACGTACGAATTACACCTGCATTTTGCAGAGACCGGGCTGGCGGATTTCATCAGCGCCGAATCCAGTGGCGAGGGCCAGCGCGTCTTTCGTGTCCTCGCAAACGGGAAACTCCTTCTCGATGCCTTCGACGTCGTAGCCGATGCCGCCGGTCCTAACATCTCCGATGAGCGCGTCTTCCGGGACATCTCCCCGGCAGAAGATGGTCTGCTCCACTTGAGCTTCGCCACCATGAGAGGCTCACCGATGGTGAGTGCCATCGAGTTGTTGCCAGTCAGCGCCGGCAAGGTCCGGCCTGTCCGAATTCGGGCGGGTTGGACTACATCCTGGCAGGATTCCGCAGGGCAGCAGTGGCGGGCCGACTCCTATTTCCTGGGAGGCAATGCGTTGGTTCGCACCACGAATCCGGCTCGGGAAGGCAGTTCAATCAACCACGACACAGGACTCTATGCCAGTGAGCGGTGGGGGCATTTTTCCTACGCCGTGCCCGTGGCCGATGGCAGATATCGGGTGACGCTGAAATTCTGTGAAGGTCACTATGGGCGCCGCAACTCGGGCCGGGGTGGGATCGGGAGCCGCATGTTTGACGTGTACTGCAATGGCGTAGCCCTGCTGAAGAGCTTTGACATTTTCAAAGAGGCCGGCGGTGAGGGTCGCCTCGTGAATCGGGCCTTTCCCGGAATTCGACCAACTGCTCAGGGCAAGATCGTCTTGACGTTCGTTCCGGTCGTGGGCATGGCCTGTGTGAACGGCATCGAAGTCCTGGAGGAGTCGCGGTAGGCACCAGCCCGCTTCCGAGCACCGCCAGAATCGCCGCGCGCCTCGTCAAGACAATTGCCTCCGAAACAGCCGAACTATATCATCGTTCCTGACGACATGACCTCCCGAGAACGTTTCCTTGCCGTGCTGAACGGTGCAATGCCCGATCGCGTACCGGTTACGCTGTTCATCTGCGACGGCGGGCACTTCATCAATCAGCTCCACCCCGAGATCGATTCCTGGGACTACCAGACCCTGCAGCTCAAAATCATCGAGGTGCAGAAGCGCTTCGGCGCCGACGTCTTCGTGCGGCTGCTCTACGGCGTGAACGACCCTCTCCACATCCACATGGGCGGCCTCGATGTCTCTCAGCAGACCGAGAAGTGGGAGGTGCACACAGAACGCCTGGCGCACGGCAATACATCCATCGCGCGGTCGACCATCCGTACTCCGGGCGGCGTCTTGACGCAGGACTTCTCGACCACCGAAGTCCGCCCCGGCACCTTCGTCTTCGCCTGCACGAAGAAGCCGGTTCAGAGTGAAGTGGACCTCGACATCGCCGTGCGCTACGAACCGCGCATGCCGCCGGGTTGGAAGGAGCAAGTACGGCAGCGTGTTGCGGTGATCCGCGAAGCACTCGGCGGCGACGGCATCCTCGGCACGTGGACTCCGCACGGTCCCTTTAACAACGCCTCGCTGCTCGTCGACCACGACGTGCTCTACAGCCTTTTCCGCGTCGACTACCCCTTCTACGAAAAGCTGATGAACTTCGCCATGGAGCGCATCCTCGACTACACCGCGGCGATCGACGAGGCCGCGCCGGATGTGCACTGCGTCGGCGGGAACGTCCCTGGCGGCTTCCTCGGCCGCGCCAACTATGATCGCTTCGTCCTGCCCTTCGAGCGGCGCTACGTTGAGTTCGTACAGCGCAACGGCCGCCCGGCCATGTATCACAACTGCGGCCAGATCATGAATCTCGTGGAGAGCTACAAGGCTCTCGGTGCTCGCATCGTCGAGCCTTTCTCTCCGCACCCGCTCGGCGATGCCGACCTCGCCCGCGCCAAGGCCGCGGTAGGCAACGCCTACGTCATACTCAGCGGAATCGACCAGGTGAACGTGTTGCAGCATGGCACAGTGGAGGACGTTCGGCAGGCCACAATTAAGACGATGAACGCCGGCAAGCCCGGCGGCGGTTTCATCCTGCAGACCGCTGATTTCATCGAATACGGCACGCCGGTGGAGAACGTCAAGGCCTTCGTCGAAACCGCGCTCGAACACGCCGCCTATTGATCCATCGGCTCATGTCCGGAACACGCGCATGAACGAGGAACGCGGAAATCTGCCGCACAATTTCCTCAGAGTGCAAATCGCAGGCACCTTGAGGCGGGTTTCGGTTGCGCGGTTTTGCGAGGATGGAGATAGAAAACGGGAAACGCGCCTGGCGCAAGCATCAGGTGATCCACCCGCCATCGAAGTGCCGCACCGCAGGATTAGGACCGGAGTCGGCGTCGCTGCTCCGACTGACCATGCTTCGGCGGTTTGGGCTTGTATCGGCCGACGGCAGATCACGCGGCGGCGCGGCTGCGACCCCGTCGTTCATCAGGCGGCCTGCCGCGAATCTCGGCCTTTTCGATCGCATAGAGCTCGCCGATGCGCTCAAGCGCTTCGGCCGCGATCGGCGAGCTTGTGCGCTTCGTGCAGATCGTAAAACTTGCGGCGCACATGCGCCTATGCATGCCGGCTCTCTTGAATCCGACCGCTCCTCGTAGAGAGCGATTGAAGCCGGCGTAGGCATCGGCCTGCAGGATGCCGCGAAGTGCTTTCAGATGTTACTGCGGATGCTCGCCCTTGCGATCGGCGGAGTAATGCGAACCAGCACGCCGGCGCGATCAGTGCTCGCCGGCCGGACGGTCATCGCGCACGTAGGTCCACAGTCGTGCCGGTCTTGGTCTTGCCGCGTTGCCTGGAGCCGAGCACCGGCACCGGCGTGTCGTCGGCGTGCAGCTTTTTTTAATGTGACCACTTAAACGGGATCATGAGAGCGGTACGGTGTACTGGCGGTGAAGTGAGCTATTCAGGATCGGTTCATCTCGCTTGACAGAAATGCCACTTGGAGGTCTGATCGGGGCAAATGAAACGCGTTTACCTCGGAGACTCGTACGACGCCGTGAAACGACTCTGGCAACAGGCACTCACAGAATGGGCACCGCTCTATGTCGAGCCTCAATTCATTCCGAAGGACATCCAGGCGGAATACACTTGCGCGTGGGACAACCCGTCCGCAGCGCCCTTCAATTTAAACCTACGGTTCTTCGCCAGTCGGAAGTTTGATCGCTACTAGGTCGGCAATCGGATGGATCGTCGCGGACTACTGGCGGCCGCAGCTGTGTCGGACCGGCGAGCGGTGGCCCGCCGGCTCGAATAAGCTCCCGGGTTCACGCTAGCGCGAACCCGGGGCTGCGCGTTACCAGTTGGGTGCGCCTTTGACCTTCATTTTGATCCCGGTCACACTGTCTACCGGACCGGTAATGAACAAGAGTTTGTCATCCCGCCCGGCGAAAGTATTGTTGGTCGCCCCAGTGCCAGTGGGAATTCTCAGGATGTTATTTCCATTGGGGTCAAAAGCCATCACGCCTTGTCCATTGCTTATATAGACATTTCCCAATTCATCCATTGACATGCCATCGCCTCCCCATTCGGTCAACTTCCGCATGTTGGAGAGCCTGCCGTCCGGATTGATGTCAAAGACCCACGTTCCACCTTTGTTGTCGTAATACCACTTGTTTACGTAGAGTTTCTTTCCGTCAGGAGTCCCAACAACACCGTTTGGCCATGAATCGGATTCCCATCCCATGGCCTCTGTTGTGACTCTCACCAATGCCGTGCCTCCGGGAGGGAGGTAATAGACGTAGCCACCTTTGCCTACCGACGCTTGTTCCGAGTGTGTCGGTTCCCAACCCTGTTTGCGCGGATCAGTATCGTCCCAATATGGTCTTGGAAACATTGGATCCGTAATATACATCCCCCCGGTAACCGGATTGATCCATACATCGTTCGGCCCGTTGAGCAGTTTGCCTCCATAATTGTTTACCAACACGACATGGCTTCCATCCGGATAGATCTTCCATACTTCTCCATGCATGTCAGAACAAGCGATGAGGTTGCCATCTCTGTCGAAAGCCATCCCGTTGGCGCGGCCGGTGCCTTGCAGGAATAGAGTTATCTCACCAGTTCCGGCATCCCATCGATAAATCCTGTCATTGGGCTGGTCAGTAAAGAACACGTTTCCATGTCGATCAACCGCGGGGCCTTCAGTAAAACTGAAACCTGTTCCTAAAGTGGTTAGTTGTCCGTGTTGACTCGGCGATATAAGACCAAGGGGATCGAAGATCCCGCTTGGCGGAGGTTGCTTGCTTGCCGAACGCGGGCTGGATCCAAACTGATCGGAAACAGCGGTGGTTTGGGAGTAGGAGTTGTATGCTACGGAGCATAGTACTACCACGAGAATCGACAGTCTTGTCTTCATGCTATTAACCCTCCGGCAATTTACGCCATGCGGTACATGTTGCCAGCATCCGGCGATTCCGTCAAGTTGCCGGGGCAGCGCGGGTGCGCGACATCAAAGTGCGACTGCGGTGGGTTTTTGGTGGCGCAGTCTTAGCGTTTCTATACGCTAAGGTCGGCGACCTGGATCTGGAGTCGGTGGAGATGGCCTTCCGTGCCGCCCTGCATCAGGCCGGCGCAGCGGGCGCCGAATGGATTTGGAACCTGGCCGACCGGATATTGTCAACTTGGGCAGCGAACTGAAACACTGGTCCCATGAAGCACGATCGGTCTCGCTATACGGTCATCGACGATGGCGCTGGTAGCATTGGCCGACCACCTTGCCTTGCAGCACTTCCAGGGCGGCGAATAGAGTCGTAGTGCCGTTGCGTTTGTAGTCGTGGGTCATAGTCCCGCAACGGCCCTTCTTCAGCGGCAAACCGGGTTGGGTCCGGTCCAACGCCTGAATTTGGCTCTTTTCGTCCACACACAACACAAGCGCCTGCTCGGGCGGATTCAAGTACAGACCGATCACGTCGGTCATCTTGTCGAGGAACTTCGGATCGCGCGACAGTTTGAAGGTCTCCACCCGATGAGGCTTCAGGTTGTGGGCCTGCCAGATGTTGTTGATCGTGGACTTGCTCACTCCCTGACTCTTGGCCAATGTGCGGCAACTCCAGTGGGTCATGCCTTCGGGTTTGGTTTGCAGAGTCGCATCCACGATGGCGGCGACCTTGTCGATGTCGTAGCTCGGTTTGCGGCCGCGTCCTGGGGCGATCTCCCACAGTCCGTCCAATCGCCGTTCACGAAAGTTTCGCTCCAGAAATCATCAGCCACGCGGTGTGGGTTTACCATCGTTTCTGCCTGAGCTTCCGGGATGTTGAGGATCTCCTCGCCGAACGGGGAATCATCGTCTCATATGAAACGATTCGATTCTGGTGTCGGAAGTTCGGCCCTGACTACACCCGAGAACTGAAGCGGCGTCAGGGCCGCCTCGGCGATATTTGGCACTTGGACGAGGTCTTCATTCGAATCAACGGCCAACAACAGTATCTGTGGCGTGCCGTGGATCAAGACGGCGACGTGATCGACATCCTGGTCCAGCCGCGCCGTGATCGGCGCGCTGCGGAACGATTCTTTCGAAGACTGCTGCGCGGCCAGGGAACAGAGCCGTTTCGGGTCATTACCGACAAACTGAGAAGCTACTCGGCCGCAATGCGAACGATCCTATGCGACGTGGCTCACATCACCGCACGTTACGCCAACAATCGCGCCGAAGCTTCGCATCAGCCGACCCGCCAAAGGGAACGGCAAATGCGCCGATTCAAATCTGCTGGTCAAGCTCAACGGTTTCTCTCTCTTCACGGTGCCGTCCAGAATCTTTTCGAGTAGGTCGTCACTTGCTCCGATCGAAGAATCACCGACTCTTGCGATCGCGATCCTTTGCAGTGTGGCAGACCGTGACAGCAGCCTGAGGCGACCCCCACTACAACCGACCACTACGAACCCAATCGACCATCGCCCGCCCAAGTTGACAATACTCCTAACTGCCAACTCTTGTCGTGCAGCTTCGCATTTCTTGTAGTCACAATCGAATGAGAACGGTTGTGGTCCGGAATAATTGCGGTTATGCCACCTTTTTCTCCAGGCGGTATTCATGATGCAGGCCGCCGAGCAACGGAGTCTTGGCCACTCGGTAGCCGGCCGGTAGCAGCTGCCGACGATGGCCTGCTGGAACTGTCGCCTGAGGGGTTGGGGACAATGTGACCTGGAAGGAGAAATCATGGCGTCCCTTGAGTTGGACATCGAGAACGTGGAGCAGCTTCAGGCTTACTTGATTGAGCAGAGCCTGATCGCGGCTTCCGAGAAGGTGACGATCTCAAAGCTTCCAGGTGGCGTTTCCAGCCGCACGATGCTCGTGGAAAGGGAATGCGGGGATCGGTGGGTGATCAAGCAGGCCCTTGCCGCGCTACGGGTGCATGTCGAGTGGTTGAGTTCGCCTGAGCGCTCGGCGCGGGAGGCAGAGGGCGCGCGGGTGCTGGCCCTGATCCTGCCTGATGGCGCCGTTCCCCGCATCGTCTTCGAAGACCGGCGAAATCATCTGTTCGGCATGACCGCCGTGGTGTCAACAGCCGCAAACTGGAAATCCCTACTGCTCGCGGGAGAGATCGGCCTGAACCACTTCCGTCTCGCGGGAGAACTACTGGCGGCCATTCATCGCGAAAGCGCCGCTCGGCGCGTCGAACTTCACCCGTCCTTCAACGATGCGTCCTTCTTTGAGTCCCTGCGGTTGGAGCCGTACTACGAGTACACAGCCACGTGCGTGCCGGAAACCGCGAGTTTCTTGAACGCGCTCTGCGAAAGCACCCGATCCCAATCGCTTTGCCTGGTTCATGGAGACTTCAGCCCGAAGAACCTGATGGTGGATGGTGATCGGATGGTGCTCCTTGACCACGAAGTGATCCACCTCGGGGATCCCGCGTTCGATGCCGGATTCGTGCTGGCGCATTTTCTGAGCAAGGCGCACCATCTGCCCGCAGAAAGGGCGCGAATGCTGGCGGGGCTCGCCGAGTTCTGGCAGCGTTACAATGACTGCGCGACGTGGAACTTCCTCATGGAGCCACGCGCCACCGCGCACGCCTTGGGCTGCCTGCTGGCTCGGGTCGCGGGAAGGTCACAGCTCGAGTACCTTGACAGCCAAGAAAAGCGGCGGCAGCTCAGCGCATGTGTTCGCCTAATCGAGGCCCCGCCTGAGACGGTCGGTGAACTCACGCTGCGGCTCATGAAGGAGATCCAGTAATGTCTGTGATTCGCGAGCTTCACGGGAGGGAGATTCTGGACAGTCGTGGTCGGCCGACGGTGCTCGCGGAGTGCAGCCTGGAAAGCGGCGCTACATCAACCGCGTCGGTTCCATCCGGAGCTTCAACGGGCAGGTTCGAGGCTCTCGAACTGAGGGATGACGACCCGCGCCGGTATCGTGGGCTCGGCTGCCGGAAAGCGGCGGGCAACATCAGCACATCGATCCGGGGAAGAGTGTGCGGCGTGGAGATCGCCGCGCAGGCCGATCTCGACAGGTTGCTGCAGGAGTTGGATGGCTCCCCGAACTGCGCTTGTCTTGGCGCGAATGCCATGCTTGCGGTCTCTGTTGCGTTCGCTCGCGCGCAGGCGGCGGAGCGCGGGTTCCCTTTGTACAGGCATTTCGCTGATTTGGCCGGAGTCGAAGTCCTGAAAATGCCGGTGCTGACTATCAACCTGTTTAGCGGGGGCAAACACGCGGGCAAGCAAGTAGCCATCCAGGACGTGTTGATCGTGCCGGATTCGGCGGCGAGCATCGACGAGGCCCTCGTTTCAGCTTCGGAGGTCTATCAGTGCGCGGCGCAGTTGTGCCTCGAGCGGTATGGTATGCGGCTCCTGGTCGCTGACGAGGGCGGTTTGGCCCCGCCCTTCGACTCGTCGCGCGCCATGCTGGACCTGGCCATGGAGGCTATACACCGGGCTGGCTTCCAGCCGGGAAGGGTGATGGCTCTGGCAGTGGATGTGGCATCGAGTCACTTCTACGACGATGGCGCTTACCTCCTGGACGGCAAGCGGCTTTCGAGCCAAGGGATGGTCGAAGAGCTTTCTCGCTGGGTGCGGGAGTATCCGATCATCAGTGTCGAGGACGGTCTGGCAGAGGAAGACTGGGCGTTTTGGCCAGCCCTCCGTCAGGTGCTTTCTCAGCATGCAATCACGCTCGGCGACGACTTGCTCGTCACTAATCCGGTTCGAATCGCCCGTGCGATCGAATGCGGGGCCTGCGACGCGCTTCTCCTGAAGGTGAACCAGATTGGGACTTTGACCGGAGCTCTTGAGGCGCTGCGGCTGGCACGCGGCGCAGGCTGGAAGGTGTCGGTCAGCGTCCGAAGTGGGGAAACCGAGGACGATTGGGCGGCCGATCTCGCCGTAGGCTGGCAGGGTGACTACTTCAAGAACGGATCGCTGACGCGGTCCGAGCGACTGGCAAAGTACAACCGGCTATTGAAGATCGAAGAGGAAATGGGATGACAGAGACGTTCATTGCTCGCTTGCCTGGAGCCAATGAAGCACTCCGCACCGGACTAGGCCAACGATCGCCGTTCACTCTGACGAGCCGCTCCTTCCAACACGGCGTAACGTCATGAGCTGTCGGACCGATCGAGTTTTGAGGACCTACAGGAACATGTACGCGTATTACGCGGATGTGTCACCAGACGGGAAATCCGTGGTATTCGGCGCCTCAGACACATTGGGTGAACTAGGTATCGGGGGCGCAGTTTCCCGCTGGACGCCGGACGGAAAAGGAATCGCGTACTACCAAAGTGGCCGCGGAGGCAATCTGTGGATACCGCCGCTCGATGGTTCGGCGCCGCGGCAACTCACACATTTCACAGACAACCACACCATCAACGACTTCGCCTGGTCCCGCGATGGAAACGTCTCGCGATCTCTCTCGCGTCACCGGGGCCAGCGATATCGTCCTGTTCAGGGGTCTGCGCTGATGATTGGTCCGCGGCGCGCAGCGGCGTGTCCATGGCGAATTCATAAATCATGCGGCGATTGGAGTCTGATACAACCCTCGACAATGTCTGCGCCACCGGTAGGATTCGAAATCGATGGGTGATGCCGATCCGTCAGCACCCGGTTCTGGCAGGCCTCCTTCCAACCCCGCATGCGTTCGATGGCCGTTATAGTACTGTTGAAACTCGGTTAGTTTTGCATCCAGATCGACGGTGGTCCAGAATAGGGTCCGGTCGAGGTACTCGCGCCGAAGCGTGCCAATCAGCCGCTCGACGAAGGGATGCGATAGCGGCACGTAGGGGACGGTCTTGATCTCAGTCACCTCGAGGATTCGAAGATTGGCTGTCCATTGGTGGAAGCGATACAGCGGATCGTGATCCGAGCTGAGATATTTGGGCAGGCTGTGTCCGCGAATCGCACGACCGAACATCCGGCACAGGGCCACTCCATCCACGATGCCGCGCTGGACGCCGAAACCGATGATGCGACGTGTGAACTGGTCCATCACGACCAGAACCCAGTGCGTCTTCAGCATTGCCGATTCGCATCGGAACAAGTCGCAACTCCACAAACTGTCCTTGGTGTGACCGATGAAAGTGAGCCAGGATGGACCGGCCGAATCCGATTCCGGCCGGTAGTGAGCGCTCAGAATTCGGCGCACCACATCCTTGTCGATTTCGACACCGAATGCCAACGAGATCTGCTGGGCAATCCGAGGACAGCCCCAGCGGGGATTCCGCCGCTTCATGGCGACGACGGCGTCGATGAGTTCTTGGTTCGGTCCCTTCGGGCCGGGTCGACGCGCACCAGGATGCGAAAACAGCATCCGGTACTTTCGTTTCTTCAGAACGTTGTGCAGGTGCAGCAAGGTGGAGGGCCGCAAACCGATGGCCGCACGGAGGATGCGCGTCGGCCGCACGAACAGGGTGCACAAGCCGGCGATGATCCGATCCGTGGCACGCAAGTTGGGAGCACGCTTGCGGCCACGATTGAGGATCAGCAGTTGATGCCGGAGCAGCACAGATTCGGCCACGACGGACCGGAGTCCACCTGGCCTCGCCAATCGCGCCAGGGTGACGATCAGATGAACGAATAGGATAGCGAAAACGCGCATTCCGGCAATCGTATCAGCAGCTCATAAGCCAGCGCACTCAGGCCTAATTGGCAATTCGCCATGGACAGGCATCCGCAACCGTCATCCGCGTCCGAGTGCCCAGGCGGTAGGGCGAGGAGGGGCACTTTCACCTATCGAGGGGTGGTGCAACTTTGGGGGGCCTTGTCTTATATCCGCGGCAGAGTCTCCGGGACACTCCGTCGGACACTTTTTGGCCGCAAGTCCGTATTCAGTAAGCTCCTCGGAGAGATAGTAACGCTCGTCCGGAGCCGAGACTGCGGAGGATCGCATATTCGGGCCATACGACAGTGAAATCATGGTCGGATTTCTCTTCCATGCACCAGCCGCGGCCCACTCGCAATTCGATACCGGGGAGAGGGATCCGGAGTCAGCCCCAGGCGCTGCAATAAATTCATGAATCGAGGGTCGGAGCGCAGACCGTCGAGCGTCGGCTCTACTCCGAGGTTGATCAGCCAACCCGAGCGTTCCTCATAGGCTCGCTCAAGACTATCCATCGCCTGCTCCTTGCATCCTACGCTGAGTTGCACAATCGCTCGAAGGTACGGAGGCAGCAAATCCCCTGGCACGGCGTGGGTGGGTTCGCCTTTGCGCGCCTTTGCGTAGCATTCGCGAAGGGCCGCGTAAACAGCAGGATTGCCGAAAGACTTGAAAGCCTTACCAAATTCCCGCTGGGCCTCGCGATACCTCATTTTTTGAAAGTAAAGGACGCCCAGATATCCGTGCGCCATGGCAAAATCCGGGTCCATGTCCAAGGCGCGATTCAATTGTTGCAAGGCCTCATCATACTGTCGGTTGAGATACAGAATCCAACCCAGATGAGTGTTCGCGACCAGCGAAAGCGGATCGAGCGCCAGAGCGGCCTTTGTTTCGGCGATTGCTTCATCGAATCGCGCCACGGCCGCAAGATATAAGGCATACCAGCAATGGGTCATTGCCTGGTTGGAGTTGAGCTTTAGGGCGAGCTGAAATCCCAGTTCCGCCCCGCGCCAGTCCCAGTCGTGAACGAACCGTGCAAAAGCCAAGGCGGTGTGCGCCTCTGGCAAGCTGCCGTCAATCTCTAGTGCCTTCGCTACAGCGGCCTTCGCTTTTCCTGCGATGTCGACGGGCGGGGTGAATCGTCTCCATCCCAGCACTCCATACAGCCCGAGCACGCCGTAGATCTCGGTCAGCCCGACGTAAGGCTGCGCATAGTGGGGGTCCAGCTCGACGGACTGCTGATAGCAGGCCATCGCCTTCTTGAAGCCCTCTTCTGTGCGCCGGTTCCAATGAAAGCGGCCCTTCAGGTACGCCTCATAGGCTGCTGTGTTTATCGCTGCAACGGGCTCGCCGGGGAGCAGTTCCATCGCAAGCGACCGGTCGATGTGGTTGGCGACCTCCGTTTGGATGGCCAGAATGTCCACTAACGTTCGGTCGTAGCTATCCGCCCACAAATGTACTTGATCGGCGGCTCGGATGAGCTGAGCGGAGATGCGCACACGATCTCCTCCGCGCCGGACCGTGCCTTCCAGTACGAAATCCACGCCGAGCTCGTGCGCGATCTCGTGGATGCTCTTGTGCGTTCCCTTGTACTGCATTGCCGAGGTGCGGGCAATCACTCCCAACCGGGCGGAGTGCCGCCGCCCCAGTTGGGAGATCATCTCCTCGGTCAGGCCATCGGAGAAGTATTCCTGCTCCGGATCGCCGCCCAGATTCTCGAAAGGCAGGACCGCGAGCATCGGCATGGTGCTGTGCTGTGCCCGTTGCGCGGCCTTCGCAGCAAAATCCACATTCCCCACAAAACGATATCCGCGCCGCGGCAGCGTTTCAACGAAGCGCGGATTTGACGCCGTATCGCACAGCGCTTCGCGGAGTTTGTTGACTGCCGTGTTGAGGGCGTTGTCGAAATCGACGAATGTGTCCGCGGGCCACAAACGGCGGCGCAGTTCGTCGCGAGCAATCAACTTACCAGGCTGTTCTAGCAAGGCTTCCAAAACTTGCAGGGGCTGGGCTGGCAGCTTGAGTCGAACTCCCGATTTGCGAAGCTCGCCATTTCGGAAATCTACCTCGAAAACTCCGAAACGGACAACTGAGGAACTCACGAACACATCCTTTGAGTTGAGACTCTAACACAAATGTGATCCTGGATGTGGTTTTTTTTGAGCAAGTTGAACGGTGCGGTGTATTCAAGGCAGCGATGCGCCTCAATCCATTGAGCGCTTTCCCCTCCGACAGTATTCTCCCAATCGATAGGAAGTTAAGACAATGAACCGCTCAAACGAACCTGAAAATCGCTTGCGGCTCTTGTCGCAGACTCACCATCCTCGCATCCTGGGGCTCATCTGCTCACAAGTATGTGAGTTTTCAAATCAGAAAGGGAAAATTGCATGTTCACGCAAATGCGTCCTGCTTATAAAAGAGCGACTCTGCAACTCATGCTTTCACTCATGTTCGCGCACGCGGCGGCGGCACAGCCATGGGTTACCTTTGACGACAATACGCGCTATATGGCTCTGGGCGACAGCCTCTCGGCCGGTTATGCCGCAAAACCGACCACCCAGGGCTTCGTCTTCCAGCTCTACCAAATGGGTGTGATCGACAACCTGAACAACATGCTCTTTTGCACCGCGGCCGTCCCGAACACAACCAGCAGTGATGTCCTTAAGTATCAGATTCCGCAGGTGCCTCTCTTCTTCAAAGACACAGGGCTGCCGTATCGAAAAGTAGTCACTCTCACTGTGGGAGGTAACGACGCATTCTCGGTCGTTAAACCGGACGGAACGGTGGACCTGGCCGCCATACCCGTGATGTTGAACAACTACGGACAGAACCTGGCCGCCATTCTCGGGAGCCTCACCTCGATGTCGGGCGATATCCAGGTCTATGTGGGCAATTTGTACGACCCGAAGCTCCCGATCGCTGGCTCTGAGGTGATCGTCGGGCTGATGAATCAGGTTACTCTCCAAGTCACCAGCGCGTTTCCAGGCAGGGTCGTGCTCGTGGACATCTACTCTGCCTTCCAGGGCCGCAGCGGTCTACTGCTCATCGAGAAGCACGGCGCAAAACCCGATCAGATTCATCCCACTGGCGCGGGCTACGGCGTCATGGCACGGGCGTTCGCCGACGCGATCGGCAAAAACTAGGCGCTTGTCAATTACAAAGGAGGATCACTGCCGTGCTGCGACAAGCGGCTGCACTCTTTGCCATGGTGCTCTCCTTGCTGGGCGCCTTGTGTTTTACCAGCACCCGATTGGTAGCCCAGGAGAACGACCTGAATCACAAGGCGCGCGCGTACATGTCATCCTCCTTTTCGCTTCGCAGTCAACTACGCCTATCGATTTCACCGCAACCTTCAGGCCGAACTCGGACTCGACACCCTGATTGGCGCCGCTGGCGTAAATGAGGTACAGGCCTCAGCCGTCGGAGACAGAAAGCTCCACGATTCCGAGTACTTGGTACCCTTCTGAGCGCGAGCAATTCTTCCGCTGTTTCATGATCGCTTCGAAATCACCGCGGGCGGCGGTGGCACGTACCTTCTGAATGCAGAAGAAGCAGCCGCGGCGGAGGGTGCGACCGTCTATGGCCCGTATGGAGGGTGCTCACTCATCGTCGATCACCATGTGTAAGTCGCGCAGCGGATGGGGCTACTACGGCATCGCCGGCGCAGCCTACTCTTTGGATAATCGTCGCCGTCTCTGGCTGGGTTTCAGCGGGCGATTCATTCGCGGAACTACCTTCGGTCAACCATTGGGCACGGGGCCTCATTTCGAAACCAAGGACCAATGGTTCGCGACGGCTGTCGAATTAACTTTCAGGTTGGGACGGGAAGGGACGCACTTGTCAGAGGCGTCCTCCAAACCCAGCGGCTGATCCGGGCCGACAAAGTGACGGGAGGATGCGACATGAACGAGACACTGCTTCCAAACCTCGTTTTGATGAACAGGCCTTCGGACTCCCCAGCCCATCCGGAGTGCGAACTGCTCAGCGCTTCCTCGCCCATCGACGTCGCCGGTCCGGCAAAGGCGAGGGCGGGAGCACCACCCGATCCCCGGCTGCATTACCGAGACTACTGCCGTCCGAAGTTGGCCAACCTCCTTGCCGCGACCGGTCTGGACACGCCATACCGCGCTGCGCGAGGCGCGTCGCTGATCGACGCGAACGGCGAAGCAGTGACGGACTTTGTAGGCGGTTTTGGCGCAGCGCTGCTCGGCCACAATCCGCCGGAGTTGAAGCAGTTGGCGGCTGAGCTGCTGGAGGCCGATATCCCAGTGCACGCCCAGGGGTCGAACCGGGAAGCAGCTGGTGCACTTGCCTTGCGCCTCTCCGGCATGATGCCTGGCGACGCGCGCTATGTCGCGCACCTCTCCAACTCCGGCACAGAAGCAATCGAGGCGGCGCTCAAGCACGCCTACAAGATTCATCTGGACCTCGTTCGGCGCCACCATGAGGCGATCGCGCGGCAAACCAATGAGCTATACCACCGGCTTGAGGACGGTGAACTTACCGCCGCGCTGCCAGGTGGCAAGCGGCCCGTCGATTTTCGGAATGACCTCGACGAGCACAACCTGGAGCAATTCGAGTCGTTTCAGAAGCACCCGGTGGCGATCGCGTTTCTGGGCTCGTTCCACGGCAAGACAACGTCCGCCCTGAAGGTCACGTACAACCACAGCTTCCGAGACGGATTCGAAGGAATGTCGGCCATCGAGACCGAGTTCGTCGACCCGCACGAGCCGGAGCGACTGGAGGAGATCGTGGACGCCAGGGCGTGTGAGTTCCTCCGCCCTGTCGTGCGAGGCGACGAGGTCGTGCTGGAGCCTGAGCGGGTCACACGGGTGTTTGCATGCCTGCTGGAACCGATCCAGGGCGAAGGCGGCATCCGCCCGATGCCCACCGACACGTTACGTTGGATTGCCGAGCATCACAGGGCGATCGGCCTCCCCCTAATCGTTGACGAGGTCCAGACCGGCTGCGGTCGCACTGGGCGATTCCTCGCGCTCGCTGAGACACCGCTTGCCGTGGACGAACCGGAATACGTCGTGTTGAGCAAGGCTCTCGGCGGGGGCCTCGTGAAGATTGCTGCAACGCTCATCCGGTCGGACATCCTGGACCAGGACTTCGGCATTCTGCACACGTCGACTTTCGGCGAGGACGAATTCTCCTGCCTCATCGCCCACCGGGTGCTCGACATCCTGACCCGCGACGACGGGCGGGTCATGGAGGAAGTGCGAACCAAGGGGCTGTACCTGCGTGAAGGGCTCGAGGGGCTGCAGGCCAGGTACCCGGAACTCATCAGCGAAGTGCGCGGCCGCGGGCTGATGCTGGCAGTTGAATTCACTGACCTCTCATGCCAGTCGCCGTTCTTTCGCATCGCCGGTCGCCAGGGGTTCCTGTCGATCCTGCTCGCGAGCTATCTGCTGCGTCACCATCGGGTCCGCGTTCTGGGACCGCTGACGAACCTGCTGAGCGGCAATCCGGGCCGAATCCGCCGAGCCATCCTTCGGCTTCAGCCTCCGGTCGTGGTCAGCAAAGCCGAGATTGACCGGCTGGTCGCGGCCCTGGACGAGGCGCTCGCGATCGTTCGTGCGAACGATGAGGCCCTGCTCGTGGGCCACCTGCTCGGCTGGGTACCCTCGGCACAGGAGCGGCGCGCCCCTCGTGCCCGGATCGACCAGTGGCCGGTCGAGGCCGAGCACCGTGAGATTGACGGGAGGACGGCTTTCATCATTCACCCGATCTCAGTGGCCAATTTGCGAGATTATTTCTTCCCGTCACTGGCCGGACGTCCCGTAGCCGACCGGCAGCTCGAGACCTGGTGGGAGCGAATTTCCAGCTACCTCGAACCGGCCCATGTGCGCCGAGAGGTAGTGACGTCACACGGGTTTGCGCTGGAGGTAAACCTCGTGATGGTGCCGTACCTGCCAGCGGTGCTTGCCGGCCGAGGCTTCCGTCAGCGGCCGCAGGCAATCCGGGACAAGATCCAGGATGCTGTGACGATCGCCAAGGAGCTCGGCGACGACAACATTCCAGTCACGATGGTCGGCCTCGGGGCCTATACCTCCGTTGTCACGAGGAGTGGGCTGACGCTCAACGATCATGAGATGGCCGTGACCACCGGCAACGCCTACACTGCGGCACTCACCCTCGAGGGCGTGGCGCGCGCCGCCCAGGACTCGGGCATCGACCTGACGAAGTCGAGGGTGGCGATCGTGGGCGGGGGCGGCAATATCGGCCAGATTCTGGCGGTGTTCCTCGCCGGCTCCTGCGCATCCCTGGTCCTCGTCGGCAGCAGCCGCTCCGATGCACGCACTCGCCTGGAAGCAACGCGGGACGCCTGCCTCGAAAGTCTGCATCTCGGCGAATTGGACGGACAAAGCCCGCTTCCCCGGCGAACGGGTCAGGCCGCCTGTGACATTTCGTGCACAACCGACGTTGCCTTCCTCCGCGACTGCGACGTCATCGTCGTGACCACAAGCAGCCCGGACCGCGAGTTACTGACTCCCGATCAGCTCAAGCCCGGCACCATCGTCTGCTGTACGTCGCTGCCGTCGAATCTGTCGGAAACCTTTCGGAGGCCGCTGGACGGTATCGTCGCCTTCGACGGCGGCCTTGCCCGCCTCCCGGAGAACGCCCGTCTCGACTTCGTCGGCTTGCCGGCGGAAGGCCTCACCTTCGGCTGTCTGGCGGAAACCTTGTTGCTCGGCTTTGACGGCCACAACCATTCGTTCTGCAAAGGGCGGGTCAGCGTCGCGAAGGTGCAGCGCACCTGGGCGATGGCGGCCCGCCACGGGTTCTGTCTCGGCACCTTTCGACTGGGCGGGAGGCCTTTGATGCAAGGAGGATTAACCAGCCGTGTGCACGCCTGACCAGACTGGAGCGACGGCCCCACGGGGTCTCACAAGCATCGCCGATCTCCTTGGGAGCCTCCTAGAGCGGCACGGGGACGCCGTCGCCACGCGGCACGACGCAGGCGATCGCTATGTCGATACGACCTACGCCGAAGTCCTGCTAAATGCCAGCGCGCTGGCTCGCTGGTTTCTTGCCCGCCCGGCCCCTCAGCAGCTCGTCGTCACACTATGCAAAAACCGTCCCGAGTGGGATATGACCGCCCTCGCCGCCTTCCACACAGCGAACATCCTCTGCCCGCTGGACATCACCATGAACCAGGCGGAGCTGGAAGGCCTGCTCTCACTGCGGCCGCCCGATGTCATGCTGGTCAGCCGTGCACAACTCGCGCGCGCCCGCGAGCTCCAGGCCCGCCTGGGCTTCCGCGCCGAAATCATCGTGGCTGATCTCTATTCCTGCTACGAAGATCTTGGGGTCCCTAAGGCAGAGCAGCTGCCTGGTGAGCTCAGCCTCCGACAGGTCCGCGACCAGTACCGCGAGTGTGGTACGCCTGCCGCCAGCCCGCTCCTGGACGATCCCGCCACCATCCTCGGGCACTACGCTACGTCTGGAACGACCGGTCTCCCTCGTATCGTGCGGATCTCTCACGGCAACATCGTGGCCGCGGTCGATGCCGGGTTCGACATCGTGAACCTGCGGCCGACCGAGGATGTCCTCAACATCGGCGCCTACACGCACATCGCCACCCTGATAGAGTTCCTCGTCACCAAGACGAAGGGCTTCGCGGTCAGCTATCTGACCCGAGAGCCTGACGAACCGGACGTGCTCGAGGCGAGATCGACAAACTCCGCGCACGGGGCGTCCGAGTGAAGGCCCTGATGGCGGTGCCGAAGTTCTGGATCTATCTCCTGAAGGAACTTCTGGAGGAGCTCAAGGGCAAGCCGGTTCTGCGCGATCTGGGTGAGAAGATTCTCGCGATCGAAAAGAACGGCCACCTCCAGAACCTGGGAATGATCGACAAAGCCAAGCTGACCGCAACCCGCCTGCTGCTCCGTGACAAGCTCGGCGGACACTTCAGTTACGGCATCTCCTCATCGTCCAAACTTGACCCAGCCCTGGTCGAAATTTTCGGCAAGCTCGGCATCACCGTGCTCGACATCTACGGTGCGACCGAGTGCACCGGGATCATCGCGCGGAGCCGCCTCAACGAGATTCATCCTGGCACTTCCGGGCGAATTCTCCCGAAGCTGGAGTGGCGGCTCGCCCGGCCACGCTCATTGCCCGGGTGGGCAATGCCCGTGGGGGTGCTTGAGGTCAGAGGCCCGACCGTGGCCGCAGGGTACCTCGGCGTTGGCGGGTCGACCGAACCGTTGGCCCTCACACCCGACGGCTGGCTCGCCACTGGCGACCTCGCCTGGGTCGATGAGCAAGCTCAGCGTGCGGCTGGTGGGGCGGGAGAAGAATTGATCCCGTGGGCCTGCGGCTGGCTGCTCGATCCTCAGCACTTGTCGAATCTCGTGATGCGAAGCATCGCGGTGAAGGATGCAGATGGTGGTGCACGCTCACCCGGCCGACCCGCGCCTATCGGTCTACGTCTTTCCTGACTGGCCGCGCATCCGCCAGGACGTGCGGTGGCGGCGCGACGTCGCGGCGGGGCTCACCCAGGACCAGGCGCTCAGGCCCCACCTCGTGGAGGCTATTCGCTATGCGGCCTCGCTCCTAGCAATTCCCGCCGAACTCGATACGAGTCGCATCTGGATCCTGCCGCGAAAACTCGAGCGAACCCCGACGCATAAGATCAAGTACATCCTGGAGCGCTCCCGGCTTCATGAGGCGAGGGTCATATGAGAACGGCGATCCGGGACCGCCTGCTGACGGTCAGTCTCCGCTATCCGCGGCGCGTGGTTGCGGGATGGCTGACCCTGTGCTTTCTCGCCGCGGGCGCCCTCGTTGTCCAGTTCGTCGGTCCCAGCCCCGTGATCGACAATTCTGTCGGCGTCTGGTTCCTCCGAGACGATCCCAATCTGGCTGAGTACGAGAGCAATAACGCCGCTTTCGGGAACCGGGAATGGTCGATCCTCCTCCTCGAGACGGCGTCCGTGTCGGACCCGGCATTCCTGCGCGACCTCGCGCAATTGACGACCGATCTCGAGGCTGTGCCGCACGTCCGGCGTGTGCTTTCGCTCGCAAGTGTCCGCGCCCTCACGCTGTCGCCCGGCCGGGGCCCCATCCTCGCGCCCTTGCTCGACCCGGCAGCGGCAGATCCAGCTGCCGCACTCCGCGTCGGGCTCACGCGCCTTCCTTCGATGGAGCGTCTCCTGCTGCCCAAGGGCTGGGGCACCCACACCGCGCTGCTTGTGCAGTCCGACAACTTCCTCCACGATCTCGAACCGTACCGCCTCGAACTTGTGGATGCCGTCCACCGGCTCGCGTCGGCCCGCTCGAGTGTACGCAGCCATGCTCTCGCAGGCACGACGGTCATCAACGCCGAGCTCAACCGCTCGGCACGTCGTGACGCGCTCCGGTTTTACGTACTGGTGACGGCCATGGTGCTCTTGTTTGGATGGCTCGCGCTGCGCGATCTGCACGACCTGTCGATCGTTTTGACCGTGCTGGCCGTGGCCGTTCTGGGGCCGATGGGCGGAATTGCGCTCTTCGGCATTCCGTTCAACATGGTGACGATACTGTTGCCGCTGGTCCTCGTATCGCTCTCTGTGTGCGACGTCATCCATGTCATCAACGCGTTCCACGCCGAACGCCGCGAGCGGAGCGCAGAGGACGCAGCGTGCGCCGCGGTCTCGTCGCTGTGGACCCCATGCCTGTGGACCTCCATCGTGACGGTCGCCGGCATGTTGTCGCTTGCGCTTTCCTCCGTGGCGCCGATCCGCCAGATGGGACTCGCGACGAGTGCCGGTCTCGCGCTCGCGTGGGCGTGCACGATGACCACAGTGCCGGCTCTGCTCGTGCTCTTCTGGCGGCGGCAGCCGCGTGCCGCAAATGCCAGCTGGGTGCCGGGGAAGTACGGCGCCCGCCTGCTGCCGCTATTGGAGGGCCGCTGGCGCTGGGTGTGGCTCGTTCTGGTCGGCATCCTGGTCCTCCCGGTTGCGGGGCTGAATCGCCTGCGAATCGATACCGACTACACACGGTTCTTTTCGCCAGGTACGCCAGTCAGCCGAGCATACGGGAAACTGGAGGCAGCGGGGTTTGCCCAGAGCGTGGTGGAGATAGTGGTCACTGCCCCGCAAACGGGAGGATCGCTCGACCAGGGGTCGTACCGCAGCGGACTTTCGGCACTGGAATCGCGCGCGGCGAAGTTGCCTCGGGTTCGGAACACGCTCTCGGAGGGACAGCTCCTGCAGGGCCTGGACGAGGCTCTCAACGGCCCCGCCAACTTCCCGCGCTGGATCGCCTATCCCGATGCTGCTGTGGCGCAGTTGCGGGCGGCGGCCAGGACCGCAGAGATCACGGAACTCGACGACTATTCGGCCCCCCGACGGGTTACGACGTCGGATCCTCCTGCTGACCGACTACTTGAGCTCGAGTGAGCTGCAAGGACTGCGTGACTCCGTCGCGGCGATCGCGGACGAGGTGCTGCCATCGGATGCGCGCGCCTCGCTCCAAGGCACGACGGTGCTCTGGGCCAACATGGACGGCGAGATTGGCAGCACGCAGGTGCGGTCGATCATCATGCTGGCGATCGTGTTCGTCCTGCTGTTGCCGATCCTTTTCGGCTCGGTTCGGCTCGGACTGCTCGGGATCGTGATCAACGGGCTGCCACTTGCGATGACTTTCGGCCTGATGGGCCTTTGTGGGAGCCGGCTCAATATGGCCACCGCCCTCATCGGCGGGGTGGCAATAGGCTCAACGGTCGACTCGACGCTGTTCTTCATCAACCGCTTTCAGGCCGAACTCGCCTTGGGCCGGACGTGGACCGAAGCCATCGAGGCCGCGGTTCGCGGAGTCGGTGACGGCATTCTGATCACGACCGGGATTCTCGCGGGCGGTTTTCTGTGCATGACCGTTTCGAGCTTCAAGCCGACCGCGGACTTCGGCATCTTCACGTGTTTCACGATCGTGACGGGCGCCTTCCTCGACATCCTCATCGACCCGATTCTGCTCGGGTTCATGGCCCCACGCGGCCGGCCAAGAGGTTCGGCCGGCGGCTGGGCACGTAACTGACGGAACTACGATCAGCGACTCGTCAATTCGGATCTCCCCGCCGCGGAGTATACGCCAGGACGCTGAGAGGTGAAGTCAGCGACTACCATTTGCGTAACAATTCCTCGCATTTTCTTTACCATCCGTTAAGCCGGGATCTGCGTTGGCGACCATCAGCAACGCCTACGCGTATGGCCCGGAAACTGGATCTGTTCGAGTTTGTGGGATTTTCCGCGTTCTCGCACTGTCGATAATGAATCGACGAGATGTCGAAGCTTCTGGATCCACTCCGATTCCTCTTGGTGACTGTCGCCGGCTGGATGAATCAACACCAACTGCAGGTGATTGACTACCTTCGTGAGGAGAATCGGGTTCTTCGCGAGCAACTCGGTGACAAGCGCCTTCGATTCAGCGACGACCAACGCCGTCGCTTGGCCGCGAAGGCCAAGAGGCTGGGACGGCAGCTCCTGGCAGAGGTGGCCACGATCGTCACGCCGGAGACCTTGCTGGCTTGGCACCGCAAGCTGATCGCGCAGAAATACGACGGGACAGCCAACCGCGGACCGGGTCGACCGCGGACCGCCTGCGAACTCGAAGCTCTGGTGGTGCGAATGGCCGAGGAGAATCTCGATTGGGGGTATCGACGCATCCAGGGGGCATTGTCTAACCTGGGACACGAGATCGCCCGCAGCACGATCGCAGCAATTCTGGAACGGCACGGGATCGAGCCGGCACCGGAGCGGAGACGAAAGACGACCTGGAAGGAGTTTCTGACGCGGCACTGGGATCTGATTGTGGCTGCGGACTTCTTCACCGTGGAGGTCTGGACGCGGCGTGGGCTGCAGCGCTTCCTCGTGCTGTTCTTTATTGACCTGGCGACCCGCAAGGTGGAGATTGCAGGCATCGCCTCTGTTGCCAATGGCCTTTGGATGAGCCAGATCGGACGAAACTTGACCGATGCTGTTGACGGCGTGCTCACGGGCAAACGTTACCTGATCCATGACCGCGATCCACTGTTCACGGCGGAGTTCCTGCAGATACTGGAGGGTGCTGGAGTGAAGTCGGTCAAGTTGCCGCCCCGGTCGCCCAATCTGAATGCGCACGCCGAGCGATTCGTTCGGAGCATCAAGGAATCCTGCCTGGACCGGATGATCTTCTTCGGGGAGGCGTCGCTGCGGACGGCCACGCAGAACTTCGTGGAGCATTATCACGCCGAGCGGAATCATCAGGGTCTGTCGAACCGGATCATTCGTCCGGAAGCGGGCCACCTTGGTGCTTCAGGCGCCATCCAACGGCGCCAACGCTTGGGCGGCATGCTGAATTACTACTACCGCGCCGCTGCCTGACCCGGCAGAGTGGCGGTTGAAGTCAGGCATCGCATCCCGTATGGAAGTTCGGGCACCGGAGGTGTGCGCCCCGTTCAGGATTGGCATGTCTACTGCGTGAACGGCAGAGTCTCCCGGGCACTCCGTCGGACACTTTTCGGCCGCAAGTCCGTATTCAGTAAGCTCCTCGGAGAGATGTAACGCTCGTCCGGAGCCGGGACTGCGGAGGATCGCATATTCGGGCCATACGAGATCTCAGGCGCCATAGCGCTACCCTGCCCTACCCTCTGCCTACCCAAAACAAAAACGCCGCCCTCGCGGGCGGCTTGCTGCTTGTAACTGATTGATTTATTGGTGCGGATGAGAGGCTTGAACCTCCACCCCCTTGCGAGAACTAG